>DATFGP010000015.1:0-64426 GCA_035249365.1 Pyrinomonadaceae bacterium
ATCGCCGCCATCGCCATCCCCAATCTCCTCGCCTCCAAGCGCTCCGCCAACGAAGGCTCCGCCATCGGTTCGGTGCGCTCCATCAACACCGCCGAGGCTACCTACTTCACCACCGCCGGTCAGAACCTCAGCTACGGCACGCTCGCCGAACTCCGCACCGCCAACCTCATTGACTCCGTCCTCGGCAGTGCGACCGGCATTAAGAGCGGCTATGTCTTCGCGGTCAACAACATCGTCGCTCCCGCGGCTGGTGTTGCGGCTCAGTACGAAGTGACGGCGACTCCTGTTTCCGCCAATGCCATCACCGGCACGGGCACGCGCGCTTTCTACTCGGATGAATCCGCCGTGATCTACGGCTTGACCGGCGCGACTGCCGGTACGCGCGCCGTCCCCGGCACGCCGATCCAGTAAGCCGAGTTAGCAACATCAAGTGTCACCCTGGCAAGACGGCTGCGGAGGCGGGATTGAGTTTCCGCTTCCGCAGTCTCTTTTGCGCTAGTCCAATCGCGGGCGCACCGGCCCGTGTGATATTCTCCACCGCGTTTGATCATATGACGGGCGCGGTTTCACAACATCTTCAACCTCGTTCGTCATGTTCCCTGAAGCCATCACCGCAAACGAACGCTTGACACCCGAGACGACGACGCACAACGCGAGCGCAGCAGCAGAGTCCGCCACGCCGACCCCACAGCAGCGCGGCTCTTCGCTCCGGCGCGTCGCGACAATCGCGCGTAACGCCTTCCGCGAAGCCGTCCGCGACCGCGTGCTCTACAACCTCGTCTTCTTCGTACTCCTGCTCACGGGCGGCGCGATCTTCATCGGCGACCTCTCGGCGGCGCAAGAAGCCAAGATCATCGTTGACATGTCGCTGAGCGCGATGCTTCTGTTCGGCGTCTTCATAGCGATCTTCGTCGGCGTCGGGCTGGTCTACAAAGAACTTGAGCGGCGCACGGTCTACGCCATCTTCGCGAAGCCCGTCGGGCGCGGCGAGTTTCTCGTCGGCAAATATCTCGGCCTGTGTCTGACGCTCGCCGTCAACGTCGCTGTGATGGGCGCGGGCGTCTCGCTCGCGCTTGTTTATGTTCGCGGCGGCTACGACCCTCTAGTCCTGAGCATCTGGCCTTCAGTCATGCTCATCTTCGTCGAGTTGATGATCATAGTCGCGGTCGCGCTCCTGTTCTCATCCTTCTCGTCGCCCGCGCTCTCGGCCTTGCTCACCTTCGCCGTCTTCGTCATCGGCCACTTCAGCGCCGACATGAAACTGCTCGCCGCTTCGACCGGCACGACCGGCGCAAAAATCTTTTTCGGCGCGCTCTACTACCTGCTCCCCAACCTCTCGCACTACACAGTCATCACAGACGCCGGACACGGCATCGCGCCCTCGCCCGCCGCCATCGCCGTCGCCGTGCTCTACGCCTTCGTCTATATCGCCGTCCTGCTCGCGGCCTCGATCCTCATCTTCAACCGTCGCAATTTCAAATGACAGGCACAACGGAAACAAGAACGGATGGAGACACGCAGCGCGACGTGCGACCGCGAGGCCGAAGTTTGAAGCCGCGCGAGTTCGCGCTCGTCCTCATCATCATCTGCGGGCTCGGCGCGTCGGCTGCGTTGGCGCGCTGGCTTGAACTGCGTCGCGCGCCTGCCGAACAACTCGCGCAACGCGACTTGGATGAGTTGTACTTGAAGCCCGCACAGGCTCGCCGTCTCTCGCTCGGCTTCAACGCGATGGCTGCCGATTGGTACTGGATGCGTTCGCTTCAATACGTCGGGCGAAAAGTTACGGCGCACAAGGGCGCGATCCAGATTGACGACTTGAGTGCGCTCAACTTGAAAATCCTCGCACCGCTCCTTGAGAACGCGACGACGCTCGACCCGCAATTCCTCGCCGCCTACGAATACGGCGCGGTCGTGCTTCCGGCGGTTGACGTTGAAGCCGCCGTCAAGTTGGTCAGGAAAGGCATCGACGCCAACCCGCGCGCGTGGCGTCTGCACAGTTATCTCGGTTACATCTACTGGCAACAGAACCGCTTTGAGGAAGCGAGCGCCGAGTATGCCGCCGCCGCGCGCGTAGAGGGCGCGCCCAAGTGGCTCGCGGCGATGTCCGCGCAGATGGCGACCAAAGGCGGCAGCCGCGACACCGCACGCGCCATCTACCAGAGCATGTATCAACAAACCGACGACGAGCAAATGAAGCGACTCGCCCTCTCGCGTCTAATCCAACTTCAATCGCTCGACGAGATGGACGCGCTGCGCGCTATCGTCGCCACGCACCGCGAGCGAACCGGCCGTTGCCCGCAAGCGTGGCGCGAAGTCGTACCTGCCTTGCGCGCCGCGCGTTTTCAAGTTGATGCGTTCGCCGCGCCGCTCGACCCTTCGGGCGTGCCTTACGTTATCAAGCAAGACAGTTGCGAAATTGAACTCGGAGAGCGGTCGGAGATCATTCGCAAGTATTGAGCGTGAATGAAAACGAATATTGTCTGCATGACAGGAACGTTCAGTTGAGTGAAGGATAGAAAAGATGACAGCCGCAATCGAGATCGATAATCTGACGAAGGACTACGAAGTGGGCTTCTGGCGCAAGCGCAAGGTGCGCGCGCTCGACGGTCTCTCGCTCGCGGTCGAAGAGGGCGAAATCTTCGGCTTCCTCGGCGGCAACGGCGCGGGCAAATCCACTACGATGAAACTCCTCATGCGCCTCATCTTCCCCACCGGCGGGCGCGCACGCATACTCGGTCGCGACACCGAAGACATCTCCACGCACGCGCGCATCGGCTACCTCCCCGAACATCCGTACTTTTACGACTACCTCACCGCGCGCGAGTTTCTCGAATACTGCGCAGAACTTTTTGGTTACACGCGCCGCGACTGTCGCGCACGCGCCGCTTCGATGCTCGCGCTCGCGCGCCTCGAAGAGAAGAGTTGGGACAAGCAACTGCGCAAGTTCTCGAAAGGAATGCTACAGCGTGTCGGCCTCGCGCAAGCTCTCGTCAACGATCCTTCCGTAGTCTTTCTGGACGAACCGATGAGCGGACTCGACCCCATCGGGCGGCGCGAGGTGCGCGATCTCATCGCACAGCTTCGCACGCAGGGCACAACCGTCTTCTTCTGCTCGCACATCCTCGCAGACATCGAAGTGCTCTGCGACCGCGCCGCCATCCTCCAAAAAGGTCGCCTCGCGCACGTCGGGCGGCTAGCGGATTTGCGACAGGCTGCGGGCGACACGCGCGCGATGGAGATCGTCTGCGCGAACGCGAATCTCGCGCGTTTGAAAACGGAGTTGGAAAACCTGAAAGGCGCGCGGCTGACGCCGACTCCGGGCGGCGCGCGTCTCGAAGTTCAGAGCGAACGCGACGTTGACGCCGCGCTTCACGCCGTGCGCGCTGCGGGCGCGAGCCTCGTCTCCGTCCAATCGGTCGGCAACCCGCTCGAAGAACTTTTCACCGCCGAAGAACCGGCTTAAGAATCGGATTAAGTAAGTTATTCCGCATTCAACCCGAGCGCAGCTACCGCCCGCGATCAATCATCAACCATGAAAAACCTCGTCTTGAAATTCCCCTCGCTCCTGCTCGCGCTCGTCGCGTGCGTCGCATCAATCTACGCGCAGCAGGCGCAAACCGTCGTCAGGCGCAAGGCGCAACTCGACTCGCTCGATCTAGTCCGTCCTACCGAGCAACAAACCGCGCCAACCACGCCGCATGCGACGGGCAAGCCGCCCGCGATCCATCACATCGGCGCGCCGTCGATATATGACAGGCAGCCCGCGCCAACTGAAAATAATTGCAAAGTGATCTGGAGCGTGAGCATGGGCACACTGCCCGATTGCGATTGCGCCGAGGTGCTTCAACTCAATGAAGACTCGATCACGCGCGAGACTTACACGCCCGCCGCGCTCATCTATTCACCGCCGGGCTTGGGGTACAAGGAGGGCTATCGCGCCGACGTTGAAGTGGCGCGCAACCCGGATCAAAGTCTGCGGCAGGTACACATGCCGCCGGGGCTGACCGACATCATCGTCATTAACGAATGGGAATACGAGATTCGCTTTTATCGCCCGTCGCAGGTGGGCGCGAAGGCGAACGGTATATATGCCGTCTCCGGCGCGCCCTTCGCTTATTACATCATCAGGAATCCCGATCCGCCGAACGTCAACCGCCTGCAAATTATCAAAGTCAAGGACGGCGTCCGTGATGTGAGCGAGTATGTCTACGACGCGAGCGGTAACACCTGCGAACTCTCTTCCGACAACGGGGCGACGCTCGTAACGAAGCGTACCGAGCAGAGCGCGCACGACCCGAAGGAACGCACGGACACGTTTATCTACCGCAAGCACGACCGCATCACAAGCAAGACCGTGAAGGTTTACAGACGCTTCGCCTGGGGCGATGAACTCGTCAAGTTGATCGAAGACGCAGACGGCGCGCGGCTGACCACGACGCACGCTTATTACGAGGAGCGGGATAATAGTCTGCGCTATATCAAGATCAGGTTGACGATTTTCCCCGACGGCTCTTGGGAGGAATACGACTACACGAGCGTCGGCGGTTATGTTCACAAGAACGTCATCCGAAGCGGCGACAAAAATTCCCCGCGTCCAACTCTGTAACCTGCCGCCGATTCATTCAGACGCTAAACGATATGGAAGCAATCACGGTTCATTACAAACTCTCCGAGAAAGAATACCTGGACGCCGCGCGCCTCATCTTCTTTCCAAAGCCTACGGAGTTGAAGGTGCGCGCGGCGTCGGCCTGCGTTTTGTTCCCTGTGGGAATCTTCGGGTTGGCACTCGGCGCGGGCTTCGAGCTATTGCCCGCGCTCGTCATCGCCCTCGCGCTCATGCCGCTCCTCGTCTATCTCTTCTGCTTCCACTTCGCAGTCATCGCGCGCCGCTGCTACAAAGGCGACCGCAAATTCCGCGACGCTTTGACAGTCACATTCAGCGACGAACACATCACGGTGCAGTCGAAGCACATCGAGTCGAAACAGAGTTGGGAGTTGTACACGGACGTGCTGGAAGGTGAAACTTGTTACGCGCTGATCTACGGGAAGGACATACGGATGGCGTCAATGATTCCGAAGCGCGCGTTTCGCAGCAAGAAACAGCACATGGCTTTTCGCGAACTCATCGGCGCGCAATTCACCAAGACGCTTCCGGTGCTACAGGTCGGCGGCGACGTGGAAGAGACGGAGCGCGAATATCAACCCGCGAGCCTTGAGCCGCCCGACTGGCGATAGACGAGTTCTATAGCTGGTTGCGGTTGAGTGTACCTAAAAAACATTCACCGCAGAGAGCGCAGAGGGGGCGCAGAGAAAGAATAGAATCTTTTCTCTGCGCCCCCTCTGCGCTCTCTGCGTCTCTGCGGTGAGTGCTTTTCTTTTAGTCGGTCTCGCTACTGCTTGAACTTCACGCCCGTCACTTCGACGCGGATGTTGGCGCGCACGTCATCCTTCTTGAAACCTTCCATCAGAATCGGAACCATGATGACTTTGTTATGTTCCAGTTCGGAAAGTCCTGTCTCCGCATTCGGCACGGCGATCTTGGTGCGCTGCCGGACAGGCTTGTTGTCGAGGTCAACCACGGTCGCCAGAAGTTCGAGGCCGGTTATGGTGCGCCCCGTGAAGTTGCGAACTTTCGGGTGCAGCGTCATCACGATGTCGCCTGCGGGGCGCGGCGATTCGGTCGCCTCATCCGGCAGCGATTCGACCACGATTTTGTCGCGCAGTTGCGCGAACTCCGGTGAGTCGGCACGTATGGCGTCCGCGAGTCGCGGCTGCTGGTTCGTGCCGTTCGTCGGGCGTGAACGCGTCGCCCAGAAGACGAGCGCGGCGATCAAGAGCGCGCTCACAATCGCCGCGATGATGAAGATTTTTCGCCGCGAGGCGTCGTCGGCGTCGTTGTTCGGTTTGGCAGACATAGCTTCGTAAAGTGACAAGTGACGAGTAACAAGTCAGAACTCAGAGCGCGTGGATTTTATCTCGTCACTTGTCACTTGTCACTCGCCACTGTTCTCTTCATCCGGTGCGCGCGCGCAAATTTGACCGGCCGGAGTTGTGCGCGCCCGTCTGTTCTTTGTCGAGAGCGGCGGAGGTCGCTGCGGTGGCGGCGTCGTTGATGAGCGAGCCGGTTCCGGTGCGCGGTCGCGCGTTGAGCGGCCAGACGATGCGGAAGTGGCTGCCTTCGTTCGGACGACTCTCGACCGCGATCTCGCCTTCGAGCAGTTCAACGATCTTGCGCGTGATCGCCAGGCCCAGACCGACGCCGCTGTAAGGGCGCGTCAAACGGTCGTCAACTTGCCGGAACTCGTCAAAGATGAAACTGAGCGATTCGCGCGAGATGCCTATACCTGTGTCGCTTACTTCCAGGAACCAGTGCGTGTCGTCGAGCGGCGCGGCGGCGACGCGGATCGTGCCCGTCGCGGTGAACTTCACCGCGTTGCTCACGAGATTCGCAAGCACCTGCGAGAGCTTGTGCCGGTCGGTTGTGACGTAGCCGAGCGCGGGCGAAATATCAACTTGCAGTTTGACGCGCTTCTCTTCCGCCTCGGCGGCGAAATTGCGTACGATATCTTCCGTCACGGCGGCCACGTCAACGTCTTCCAGATGCAAGGCGGAGCGCCCCGCTTCGAGACGCGAATAGTCGAGCAGGTCGTTGACGAGTTCGAGGAGCGAGCGCGCGTTGCGTCCCATGCGCTCGACGGCTTCCGATTGCAGCGGCGCGAGCGGCTGTCGTCGGTCGCGCTCTAGTAACTGGCACAAACCGATGATGACGTTCAGAGGCGTGCGCAGTTCGTGCGAGACGTTTGCGACGAAGGCCGACTTCAGACGGTCGTGTTCGCGCAGCCGACCGTATGCGCCCATCAACTCTTTGTACTGTCTGACCTCCGGCGTGATGTCGCGGAAGACGGCGACGATGCCCTCTTGCGTGCCGCCTTCGCCTATGAGCGGCGTCGCGCTCAAAGCCAACACGCCTTCCTCGTCCTCGCCGCGAATGATCTGTACGTGCTCGCCGGAGACGTGTTCGCCGTTCTTCAATGCACGACCGAGCGGTGTCTCTGTGGCGGGCAGAAGATTGCCGTGCAGATCGCGCAAGGCCATGTCTGCGATGAGCGCTTCGACGCCGTCGCGAAATTCGCCGGGCTTGCGTCCGATGATGCGCGCCGCCGCAGGGTTGACGCGGTAACGCCCGCGCGCATCGACGATGATGACGCCCTCGTCCATCTGGTTGATGACGCTCTCAAGTTCTGCGGCGCGCGACTTCTCCGCTGCAAACGCGGCGGTCGCCAGTTTCTCCGCGCGCACGCGCTTCGAGACTTCCGAAAGTATCAAGAGCAGATCGCCGCGCTCCTCGCTCTGCTCGCTCATCGGCCAGAGGATCACGTCCCAGTACTTTGCGCCGTCGTCGCGTTCGTTGCGCGCGTCGCCCGTGGTCGTGCGCGAGACGAGTTCGAGCGGGAGACCGTAGTTGACGAAGGCGCGGCGCGTGCGGCGCACGTCTTCGACCACTTCACTGAGAACGGCCAGCCCCGCCGCCGCTTCGTACAAGCCGCGACCTGAGAGCGTCGCGCCGTCGCGCCCGACGATTCCTGCGAAAGCGTTGTTGGCCTTGCGCACGATGAGTCCAGAGTCGAGCACTGCGACGCCGAGCGGGAGGCTGTCGAGCACCTCTTCGATGAACGCGCCCTGCGTGCGCAGTTCGTTGAACTTCGCTTCTAAACTCGAAGCCATCACGTTGAAGCCTGCGGCGAGCGTGCCGACTTCGTCGTCCGTCTCAACCTCGAAGCGTTCGTGCAGTTGACCCTGTCCGAGCGTCGAAGCGGAAGCGGCGAGACGACGCAGTGGTTTGGTGAAACGCCCGACCGCCCAGATCGAAAGGAAACTCGAAGCCAGCAGGCCGAGCGCCCACGCCGCCGTGAGCGCGAGATAAGCACGCCCCGCAGGAGTGTTCTGCGCGAGCGGCACGCCGACCGCCACGCTCCAACCGTAATGCGCGCTCTTGCGTTCGCTCGTCAGTCGTTCGACGCTGTCGCTCCACTTCTCCTGATGCACGTCCGCGCCCGCAGGCGGCGGGGCGTGCGAGATGGAAGGCGCGGAAGGTTCGGGCACGATGCGGCCACGCGCGTCGAAGACGAGAATGGCGGCGTCTGCGTTGGGCGAGGCGTGCTGGCGCAGGCGCGCGTAGAGTTCCGAGGCGGCCTTGGGCGCGAGCGACGCGCCCTCCGAGACTGCGGCGGGACGATTTTCGAGCCACGCGTCGAGCGCGCCTTCGGCGGCGACGGCCTTGATGCGCGCGATTGTGGCGGCCTGTTCGGTTAAATTTTTCTGGTAGCTATCGAGTTGGAAAAGACTTGTGACGAGCAGGGGCAGAGACAGCACGACGAGCATCACTAAGAGCTTGGTGCGTACGTCGAGCGGGTTGCGAGAGTTTTTGCCATGTTTCGTCACGGCTCTATTAGCGTTCCGGGAAATCCGTGCGGCGTCGTCTTGGCGGCGGCCAATGGGATGTGCGCGTACGCACCTGCGGGCGCAAACTTGTCGCGTAGATCAAAACCGCCTGCGCGATCATTTCGTCAACGAACAGGTGCGTTCGTCTGAGAGAACCGCGCAGTTCCCGAATGTCTCCCTCTGCGGTGGCGTCTCTGCTGCCTTCGCGCCACAGAAAATCGTGCAATACATCGCGTAAAATCATCAACTCGCGTGCCACTTCGTCAATCAGACAGCCCTGTTGGAAACGCGCCTGCGAGTGCATGCGAAGGGGACGCACAGCCTCTGCGATTTCGCTGTCGAGCGCAGCGCTATCCAACACCCCGGCCAGTTCGTCGAAAATGTCCGGCAGGTAGTCTACGAGTTGATGGTAAGAGAGCAGCGCGGGCAGGTCTGTGCGGCGATCCGTGTAGACGACATCGACGAAGGAGCGCACGAGCGCAGGCTCATGCTGTCTGAGCAGGGAGGCGTAACGTTCGGCCATGAGCAGAGGTTAGAGGTCGGAGGTTAGAGGCCGGAAGTCAGCTTTTTGTTTTAACTGACCTCTAACCCCTGACCTCTGACCTCTCATTTCGCTAGGAGTTTCTTCACAAGTGCGTCCAACTCGTCGAAATCTATGGGCTTGGTGACGTATTCGTTGCAGCCTGCGGCGAGGGCGTCGGCGTGGAAATCGTTTGTGTCGTGGGCGGAGACGGCGACGATGGGCACGCGCCGTAGGCCGTCGAGTTCGCGTATGCGGCGCGTGGCGTCAAGGCCGTCGAGGCGCGGCAGGCTCAAATCCATCAGGATCAGGTCGGGGCGTGCGCTCTCGGCCACCTCGACGGCCTCTTTGCCGTCAACGGCTTCCACCACTTCGTAACCGCTCATCTCCAGCAACTTCCTCATCATAAAGCGGTTATCGGCAAAATCTTCCACTACTAAGACAGTCATCTTCGAGTTTTCCTGCTCTGCCATTCCCAGCCTTCCTCAAACCGGACGTAAAAAATTCAACGTCCCCAACCCGCCGCCGAACGTATCACTAGCAAACACTCAGATTTTTTGCTAAGATGCCGCATCGAAACGCAACACAAAACGTCGCATCGTTCGGGTTCAATTCGCATAGAGGACATGGCCTGACGCCTCTGCGGAAACCGGCAGACACACCCGACGCGCGAGCATTGTGATCAAAATGAAGCCGATAAAAGCGACCACACACGACACGGATGCCCTCATAGAGTTGGGGCGAGCCTCCGTGCAGGTCGTCCACGACCTGAAAAATCAGATAAACGGTCTCAAACTCTATGCCACGTTTTTACGCAAGCGCATGGAGAAGGCCGAACGCCCCTCGGACGAACTCGAAACCATCAACAAGATCATGGCCGGATTAGAGCGCGCCGCCGCAGACATGCAGACGCTCGTGCGGCTCGGTCGCCCGCTCGAACTACATCGCCAGCCGCACCTAGACCTCGCGCAGTTGCTCACAAGCGCCACCGAAGGCGACTTCCCCGCCGCCGCAGCGCACGAGAACGGCGCGTACAAAGGCGACTTCGACCCGGCATTGCTTGCCGACGCGCTCAAAAACATCCACGCGGGCGCGCACGCGCTCGCCGGACGCGACGCCTCCGTGCAGATCAACTTGCGCCGCGAAGATGGCGATGCATCGTCGCCGACGACAAAGACGCCCTCCGCACTCATCGAATGGCGCGGCGTCAAAGCCTCTGGCGATGGCGACGACGGAGACGCGTTCAACAATTTTCAGGGCGGCACGGGCTTGCGCCTCGCGCTCGCCGCCAAAATCATTCACGCCCACGACGGCGCGGTCGAACAGGCGTCGGACGCTCTGCGTGTCCGGCTGCCGCTTAGAAGTGACGAGTGACAAGTGACGAGTGACGGGCAAGAATCAAGACAAGCTCTTTTGTTTTAACTCGTCACTCGTCACTTGTCACTCGTCACAGTTTTCAGGAGGAGAGCAAAAGGTGGATCGTAAAGACGTTCGTATTCTGGTGGTTGACGACGAGGCGATGATGGCCGACTCGCTCAAGCAAAATCTGGTCGAGGAAGGCTACACGGTGGACACGGCGCTGACGGGCGCAGACGCCATCGAACTGTTTGATCGCGGCGCGCATCACGTGGCGATCTGTGACGTGCAACTGCCCGACATGGACGGACTCGAAGTGCTGCGCCACATCAAGGACGCGCAGCCCGCGACGGAAGTGATCGTGATGACCGGCTTCGGCACCGTTCAGCGCGCCATCGAAGCGACGAAGGCGGGCGCGTTCTGGTTTCTCGAAAAGCCTTTCGAGTTCGAAGTCCTCTTGCCGCTCATCGAACGCGCCGTACAGCACCGCGAGTTGATCGTCGAAACAGAGACGATGCGCCGTAATCTTTCGACGCGCACAGAGTATTTCAACATCATCGGCGCGTCGCGCCAGATGCAGATGATCTACGAGACGATTGAGTCGGTCGCCAAGTCCGACGCCAACGTCCTCATCGTCGGCGAATCCGGCACGGGCAAGGAACTCATCGCCAACGCAATTCACTACAATTCACTGCGCGCGAAAAAACCTTTCATCAAAGTGAACTGCGCCGCGCTCCCTAAAGAACTGATCGAAAGCGAACTCTTCGGCCACACCAAAGGCGCATTCACAGGCGCGCACGCAGACAAAGACGGACTCATCCAGCACGCGGCGGGCGGCTCGCTTCTTCTAGACGAAATCGCCGAGATGCCCGTCGAGTTGCAACCCAAACTCCTTCGCGTCCTACAAGAGCGCAGCTATCGCAAGATCGGTTCGGAACGCACCTACGCCGTTGACTTCCGGCTCATCACTTCAACCAACCGTCCGCCCGCCGACGCCATACGCGACGGCGTCTTGCGCGACGATCTCTTCTATCGCATCTCGACCATCACGATTCACGTGCCGCCTTTGCGCGAACGCACCGAAGACATCCAACTGCTCGCCGAGCACTTCTTCAAAATGTACGCGCGCAAGTATCAACGCCCGATCACGGGCATCTCGCAGGCCGCCTATCAACGCCTCTTCTCGCACGGCTGGCCGGGCAACGTGCGCGAGTTGCAGAACGTCCTTGAGCGCGCCGTGCTTCTAGCGAAGACAAACAAGATCGAGCCGGTTGACTTGCCGTTTGAAAACGGCAGCGTGCCCGAACGCGCGGCGCAGGGCGCGGCGTGGGACGTGCCGCCCAACCTCACGCTCGAAGAGATAGAAAAGCTCGTCATCGAAAAGACCTTGCAGCGCACCGGCGGCAACAAACAGGCGGCGGCCAACCTCCTCGGCATCTACCGCCCGCGCCTCTACTCCAAGATCAGGAAATACAACATAGACATCACGGCGCTCGTCACGCCATAAAAGCAAGGGAAAAGGGTAAGGTAGAAAGCCATAAGAAAAGCGGGGCGCAGCAATCAACGCTTGCGCCCCGCTTTTGTCTTTACCTTTACCCTTTCCCCCTTACCCTTTTCCCTATCACCTTATCCCTTACCCTCTTCCCTGTCGCTTTAATCTATCTGGTACGTCGCCACGCTCGTCGGCGTCTCGTAGCAGCGGACTTTATAGACCTCTACGCGTTCGTCGCCGACGCGTGCGGCGACGCGCTCAAGGATGTAGCGCGCGAGGTTCTCGGCCGATGGATTCAACTCCTCGTCGAAGGGCGGCAGTTCGTTGATGTTGCGGTGGTCGAGATATTGGACGATCTCGTCGGCGGCCGCTTTCAAGTCGCCGAAGTCTACGAGCAGGCCGATGTGGTCGAGTTCGCGCCCGCGCGCGAAGATTTCGATTTTGTAGTTGTGCCCGTGCAGGTTCTCGCACTTTCCCTTGTAGCCGCGCAACTGGTGCGCGCTCGAAAAGTTGCGCTCGATCATCACTTCAAACATTCCGCTCATCGTCGCTTCAGTTCCCTCTGTCTTTAACTCTTGCGCGCGTCTACGACTTATTTCCTTCGCGCGCTTGCCGCTCTTTCTCTTCCATCTCCTTACGCAAACTCAAAGGGCGCATGTCCGTCCAGACCTCTTTGATGTAGGCGAGGCATTCTGCTTTCGTGCCCGTCTTGCCCGCATCGTTCCAACCGAGCGCGTTCTCCCGATCCGCAGGCCAGATGGAATATTGCTCTTCGTGATTGACCACTACTTTATAGATCGTGTTGTCTTCACGTTCGTCTCTGCTCATGTCTCCTCCAAAGGCCGAAAGTTGTGTGTCGAACTTTCTTCTGTGCGCGCAAACACTATCATCTAACAGCCGCCGCGCTTTCATCAAACACGCGCGCCACGTCTTCGAGGTCGGAAGTGACGCGGCACGGCGGCAAACTCTTGATGAACTGCCGCCCGTAGGCTTGCGTCCTCAGTCGAGGGTCGAGCACGGAGAGCACGCCCCTGTCCGTCGCGCTGCGTATCAAACGCCCCAAGCCCTGCTTCAAACTGATGATCGCCTGCGGCACGCTGTACTCGTAGAAACTCGAACCGCCCGCATCTTCGATGAAACGCTGGCGCGCGGCTACAATCGGATCGCTCGGCACTGCGAACGGCAGTTTATCAATGATGACGCACGAGAGCGCCTGCCCGCGCACGTCGACGCCCTGCCAGAAACTCGAAGTGGCGAAAAGCACTGCGTTCGGCGTCGTGCGAAATTTATCTAACAGTCCCGTCTTTGAGGCCGTGCCCTGCATGAGACAGGGGAAATCAACCTGCGGCGCGACGCGTTCGTAGAGCGCGCGCATCCCGCTCAAACTCGTCGAGAGAACGAAGGCTCGCCCGTCGGTCACTTCGAGTATGCGCAGGACTTCAGCCGCCGCCGCTTCCGCCCACTGCGGCGAACGCGGGTCGGGCATGCGCGGCGGGAGATAGAGGACGGATTGATTTTGATAATCGTAACTCGAAGGCGCGATGAGTTCGTCCGTCTTCTCGTCTAAAAGACCGAGCCGCTCGCGCGCAAACGTGAACGTGCCCGCGCTCGCGAGCGTTGCAGAAGTCATCACGACTGTTTCGACGCGCTCGAACAACTTGTCTTGCAACAAGGCCGAAACGTCAATCGGAGACGCGCGGAGGAATAGGCCGCGCCCGCGCCGCTCCATCCAGTAGACGTAACGCTTGTCGTCGCCCGCGACGATGAACTCCAGAGCGAAGCGCAGTTCGCGTATGCGCCGTACGAGATTTTCCACTTCGGGCGGCTGCTCTCTGAGCGCGTCGAGCGTCGCCTCCATGCGGTTGAGCGCGCCGTCGAGGCTCAGGTAAGAATCGCCGAGCGCGGTCGCTTCGATTTCGCCGCGCGCGTTCTTGCGCGCAAACGTGCCGGGCAGAATTGGTGCGCGCCCTTCTTCGCCGCGCGCCTCTTGAAAGCCCTGCCAGAAGCGTTCGGCGAAACGCGACACGCGCCCGCCTGCGCGCGTCAATTCCTTGTTCGCGTCCGCGTCCGTGATGGGCAACATCTGCATGTCGCGCAGCAAATCTTCGACCTGATAGCTCGACACCTGAAAACCGAAATACTCCGCCGCCACGTCTTCAATCGCGTGCGCTTCGTCGAAGATGACCGCGCCGTAATCGGGCAAGACCTGTCCGTACTCGCCGCCGCGAAGCGCGAGGTCTGCGAAGAAGAGATGATGGTTGACGATGACGATGTCCGCGTCCTGCGCGCGTTGTCGCATGCGCGTGATGAAGCAGGGGTCATAGTCGGGACATTTTTGCCCCATGCAGATTTCGGAGCGCGCGTCTATGTGTCGCCAGAAGGAGAGGTTTTCCGGCAGTTGAACTAGCTCTGCGCGGTCGCCCGTCGCCGACTCACGCGCCCAGTGGCGTACCTCTTCAAAGTGATCTACGTCGTCGAGTCCGTCGAGTATGGGAGCGTTCTCGGCGCGCTTGATGCGTTGGAGGCAGGCGTAGTTGTTGCGCCCCTTCATGTATGCGGCGGTGAATTTTTTTGGCAGCACGCGCTGCAAGAAAGGGATGTCTTTCTCCATCAACTGCTCTTGCAAATTCTTCGTGCCCGTCGAGATGATGACGCGCTCGCCGCGCGCGACCGCAGCCGCAATCGCGGGGACGAGATAAGCCAGAGTCTTCCCAGTGCCCGTGCCTGCTTCGACGAGCAGGTGACGGCGTTCCTCAAACGCGCGCAGCACAGCCTCGGCCATCTGTATCTGGCCGGGGCGAAATTCGTAATCGGGATGGGCGCGCGCAATCAGTCCGCCGCGCCCGAAAATCTCTTCCATACTTGTAACCGTGACCTAATAAACTATGTGCGAGTGATCGGGAGGAGTCTCGCAGTTTAGCGTTGCGCGTTGACGCGCAACGACTCGAAGAATGCCTGGCGTTCGCTCTCGGAAGCGCGCTCGTTCCAGAAGGCTGCCATAGCATAGGCGCTTTGCCCCACGAAGACCATCCGCACGCGACCGAGTATCGCACCGAAGGCGAAGTCCTGTTCGTGTCCGGCGAAGCCGCTCGCCGTAGCAGTTCTTTGCCCCAGCACTTTCAACTCCTCGTTCGCGCCCTGCTTGCTCATCCCTTCCTGAAAGCCTTTGACGAAGCCGTTGGTGAAGCCCTCGAAGAACGTCTTCTTATTCGCGTCCGTCCAGTTTGCGGCAGAGGCGGAAAACCCTACGATGTAAGTCGCGCCGTAAACTCCCGTCTCGGAGGCGACCATGTAGTTGCGCACAGTCAAAGTCACACCGGGCATCACGTCGAGTTGATTCATAACCTCCGTCGGCGTCGTAGGCAAGATGAGACTGAAGCGCGACGGCGCGCCGATCTCATAACGCATCCAACCCGCAGGGGCGAGTTTATCCGCGACCGCTTTGACCGCGAGCGGCGACGGCTGCGCTGTGGCGGCGGCAGCGGGCGCGGCGGGTTTGCCTTGCGTGTTCTGCGCACGCAGCGACGACGACGCACCAAGCATTGCTGCAAAGAGAAGTACGAGCGCGAGTTTGCGTGAATTTGAAGTTGTGTTCATAAAAGTTTCGTCTGTCGGTTTTCACTTGCCGACGCTTCCGGCGAAAGAATTTAGATGCTGCAAGCGGCGCGATAATTTCCTCGCGCCACACTGCTCATTTGGCGCTCATTTGCATTGTTCACACGGCACGCTGTAACGGCAAGCGCGCGCGTTGAGCGGCTGCTTCAACCAATCAACCGTGTCCGTCTCCAAAAAACGCTTTCCCCAAGACGCGCGTGCGAGCCGCCCGCCCGTAGAGATCAAGTCGCCCCGCCCCGTGAAGGATGGTGTCGCCTGCCCTTTCGCCACCGCTTCCGTATCACGCATGTGTACGGGCAGAGCGGCGACGACCGCCGCCTGCAAGAGCAGAAGCGCGGCGAGCGCGAACGTGGCCGCGCGCCCTTTCGTCCACGCAAGCGCCGCCGCCCCGTAGATTAACAAAAACGCGGCGTAACGCGCATTCATTGATTTCGTCAAGAGTAGATATGCGACGCAGGCCGCGAGCGCGAAGGCGAAACTCAACGCAATTAAATTCTCCGGTAACAAATTCTCCGGCAGACGCCGACGCCTGCCGGACTCTTCCACCGTCGCCCCGCGCGAAAGAAAACTCAAAGCCGCCAGCGCGCCGCCTAAAATCCAGAACCAAGCCGAACGTAAGCCCGTGCTGACGAAACTCAGCAACAGAGAAACATACATCCACGCGCGTTCGAGGGCGCTTGCGGGTACACGCGTCGCGTCGCCGAAGCCACCCGTCGTCGCTACCGTGTTGGCCGTCGCGTTGACCGTCGCATTGACGGTCTCCGGCGCGGCGGCGGTGGTCAGTTGGTCGGCCACGAACTTGAAACGAGCAGGCCAGTACAACCCGACGGCGGCGAGCGCGGCAACCAGCGCCACGAGCGCAATGCACGCGACGACAACTGCCACAATGCGCCGCGCCCAACCACGCGCGTAGAGCGCGCTCGTCGCGAGCACGAATGGCAGCGCGATCTCGTAAGTGACCAAAGCCAGCAGCGCACCACCCGCCGTCACGCTGTATCCCTTCGACGGCTCATCAGTGAAACGACGCGCCCACAAGCTCGCGCGCAGTTGCGCGGCGCAGAGCACGAGCACGAGCGCGTAGTTCAGCGTGCCCGACCAGAAGTTGATTGTCTCAAGCAAAAGCGGCGACGAGAGCAGCACGCCCGCGAACAGCGCGGCGCGCCTTTTGGAGAGTCCCGCGCTGACAGAAGCCCAGACGAAAACGAACGTAGCGAGGACGAGCGCGCACAACGCGAGCGGCGCGGGCGACAGGTGCGCGCGCATCACCGTGCGACTCAGCAGCGCGTAGGGCGCGACGGGGAGCAGGCGATAGAGCCGGTAGTCGTGCCAGTAGAGCAACAGCCCGTCGGGCAGGCACATGCGCGCGTAGAAGGCATCGTCGGGAAAGTATCGAGGGTGCGGCGTCCACGCGAGACTTGCGCGAACGAGCAGGTAGAATGGCACAAGCGCGCCGACCGCATAGCAGCAGAGACGCAGCGCCGCACGCAGTCGTTCGTTCTCTTTGAACTGTCGCAGTTGAGCTTTGATGTTTCGTTTACGCTCTCGGACAACTTTTGCGCGGCGTTCGTGCGGTCGTGTACGTGATGCGCGACCGCCGCACGCCCTTTTAGTCCGCGCCCATCGCTTCGGCTTCGGGAGGCAACTTGTGCCGCAGGCGATTCGGGTAGAGCGGGAAGCGCGCGGCGAGTTCCGACACTTCGCGTTTGACCTTCGCGCGCACGTCCTCCGATTCGGGGTCGTGTAGGATTTCCGCGATGAGACGCGCGACAGTTTTCATCTCGGCTTCGCCCATGCCGCGCGTCGTGAGCGCTGGCGTGCCGAGCCGTACGCCGGAGGTGACGAAAGGCTTGTTCGTGTCGAACGGAATCGTGTTCTTGTTGACCGTGATGTTCGCCGCTTCCAGAGCCTTCTCCGCCACCTTGCCCGTGATGCCTTTGCCGCCCATAAAAACGTCAACGAGCACGAGATGATTGTCCGTCCCGCCGGAGACGAGGCGGAAGCCTTGGGCTTTGAGTTCTTCGGCGAGCGCGCGTGCGTTCAGCAAAACTTGACGCTGGTACTCTTTGAAATCATCTCGCAGAGCCTCGCCGAACGCGACGGCCTTCGCCGCGATGATGTGTACGAGCGGCCCGCCCTGCACGCCGGGGAAGAGTTTCTTATTCACCTCCGCCGCGTGTTCTTCCTTGCACATGATGAGTCCGCCGCGCGGGCCGCGCAGGGTCTTGTGCGTCGTAGTCGTCACGTAGTCGGCGTGCGGCACGGGCGAAGGATGAAGCCCTGCGGCGACAGGCCCCGCGATGTGCGCGATGTCTGCCATCACGCGCGCGCCGACCGAGCGTGCGATCTCGCCGATGCGCGCGAAATCAATCGTGCGCGGGTAGGCCGACGCGCCGCAGACGATCATCTTCGGGCGATGTTCTTCGGCGCGTCGCGCGAGATCGTCGTAGTCAATCTGCTCCGTGTCGGGCGAGACGCCGTAGTCGTGTACGGTGTAGCTGATGCCGGAAAAATTCATCGGGTGGCCGTGCGTGAGATGCCCGCCGTGCGAGAGGTTCATGCCGAGTATTGTGTCGCCGTACCCGATCGCCGCGAGATAGACGGACATGTTCGCCTGCGCGCCCGAATGCGGTTGGACGTTCGCGTGTTCCGCGCCGAACAACTCTTTGGCGCGGTCAATCGCCGTCTGCTCGACCACGTCTGCAAACTCGCAGCCGCCGTAGTAGCGTTTCTTCGGATAACCTTCGGCGTACTTGTTCGTGAAGACAGACCCCATCGCTTCGAGCACGGCTTCGCTCACGAAATTCTCCGACGCGATCAACTCAAGCCCCTCGGCCTGACGTGCGACTTCATTGTTGATGGCATCGTTGATAATAGGATCAACTTCGGCGAGCGGCGCGTTCTGCTGGCGGCGGTCGGTCATCGTGGCTCTCTCCTCTGCGGTGGCCTGTCTGTTCGGCTGTAGGTTTGCTTGCTGGCGTCGAGATGTTACATCACGCTTTCCGAGTGATGCAATTTATCCAGCCCCGTCAGGGGCTATGAGGGTTCGCACGTTTGCGTTGCGAGCGCGGCTTGCGCGACAATGCCCGTTCCGTTTGTGTTGCAGATTTTTCGACAGGGAGACTCTAAAACCTTTTATGCGCTGGTCAAAATATTTCATTCCTACTTTGCGCGAAGTGCCTGCCGACGCCGAAGTCGTCTCGCATCGCCTACTGCTTCGCGCCGGGCTCGTGCGCCAACTCGCCGCAGGAATTTATTCCTATCTCCCGCTCTCATGGCTCGTCATGCGCAAGATCATGCGTGTCATCAGAGAGGAGATGGACGCCATCGGCGGGCAAGAGTTTTTTCTGCCCGCGCTGAACCCGCGCGAAATCTGGGAAGAGAGCGGGCGCTGGACGGTGATGGGCGACAACATGTTTCGCCTCAAGGATCGCAAGGGCGCAGACCTCTGCCTCGGCATGACGCACGAAGAAATCTTCACCAGCATATCGCGCCACGAACTGCGCTCCTACAAGCAACTGCCGCAAGTCTGGTATCAGATACAGACGAAGTTTCGCGACGAAGCGCGCCCGAAATCCGGCGTCCTGCGCGTCCGCCAGTTCATCATGAAGGACGCTTACTCGTTCGACGTGGACACGGCGGGACTCGACAAGTCGTTTGAAGATCAACGTGAGGCATACATCAAAATCTTCACGCGCTGCGGCCTCAAGTTCGTCAGCGTCGAAGCATCTTCAGGCGCGATGGGCGGCTCTGCCTCGACCGAGTTCATGGTCAAGACCGACGCGGGCGAAGACTTAATCGCGACCTGCGAATCATGTGGTTACGCAGCCAACTTGGAGAAGGCTACATCGAAGCTGCCAGAAATCACGGACGAGCCTTCAAGCTTGAGCCCGCCGGAAGAATTTCCGACGCCGGGCGTGCGCACGATTGAAGATTTGATTAACTTCCCCGGCGGCGCGGCGGCTAATAGACAGATTAAAACATTAGTCTTCATTGACCCGTTTCTACTAGCTAAAGGCGGCAATGTTGAATCAGAGCCGCGTCCTGTTCTTGCGTTGCTACGCGGCGATCACCAATTACAGGAAACAAAGCTGAGCGATGTACTTGGTTCTACCAACCTACGCGCCGCTCATCCTGAAGAAATTCGGGATTTACTTGGTGCTAACCCTGGAAGTCTCGGCGCTGTCGGTGCTAAGCAGAGAGCAAAGGGTAAAACGTACAAGGTTCATAACTTGAAAGGTGAAGTCGTGGCAGAGCGACCATTGCCAGAGTTGCGAATTATCGCCGATCACTCGCTCAAAGGTCGCAGCAACATGACGACAGGCGCGAACAAAGACGATCATCATTTTCGGGGCGTGAATATTGCGCGTGATATTGAAGTTGATGAATGGGCTGACCTGCGCACGGTCGCGTCGGGCGAGGCGTGTCCGAACTGCGAGGCGGGCGTGCTCGAAGTCTCGAAGGCGCTCGAAATCGGGCACATCTTCAAGCTCGGCACGAAGTATTCGGTTTCGATGGGCGCGACTGTCTTGACGCAGGACGGCAAGGAAGTGCCCGTCGTGATGGGCAGCTACGGCATCGGCGTGGAGCGCATCATGGCCGCCGCTATCGAACTCCATCACGATGCGGACGGCATCATCTGGCCGCGCGCCATCGCGCCCTTCGACGTGGTCGTCACCGTCACCAACATCAAGCAGCAGGAGTTGACCGACGCGGGCGAACGTCTCTACGCAGACTTGCGCGCCGCCGGTCTCGAAGTCTTGCTCGACGACCGCGACGAGCGCGCGGGCGTGAAGTTCAAAGACGCAGACCTCATAGGTATCCCCTACCGCATCACCATCGGCAAGAAGATCGCGGACTCGACGGTCGAACTCTTCGACCGCGCGACGAAAGAGTCAACCGACGTAAAACTCGATGAAGTAGTCGCACGCGTGCAGCAACTCGCGCTCGCGGGGAGTTAAAGAAAGCATTCACCGTAGAGGCGCGGAGCAAAGCCGCAGAGGGGCGCAGAGATTTTTATTTTCTCTGCGCCCCTCTGCGTGATCTCTGCGTCTCTGCGGTGAATGCTTTTGCTCTAACACTCAATTCATCACTTCGTTAATCAACAAAGTGAGCGCGTTGTCTTGGAGCGTCTTGTTGTTTTGGAGTTCGCTGTGGAGGTCGCAGGCGAAGACGCCGTAGGCGATGGGGAGCGGCGTGTTGAAGAACTGGCTGCGGCGCGGCGCATCGAGTCGTTCGCCGAGAAGCGAGCGGCGCGTGACGCGCCCGTCGCCCGGTTCATACATCGCGCGTGTGACCACCTTACGTTTGATCTTATGCCCCGCCGCATCGCGCAACTCACGCGGCGCGGTGAGCGTACGCCACAGGCCGCGCTTCTCGTCGCGCAGGATGACGGGCGCGTTCAGAGTCTCTTCGCAATCGCCGCCGAAGGCGTAGAGCATGACAGCAGGCGTCTCCGCCGACGGCGACGTACCGGCTGGCGCGTATGCGTCGAGCGCGGCGTGGAAGCGGCGTGCGCGGCGGAGGACGACTGCGAAGTAGGCGTCGAGTTCGGCGAGCGTGGCGCGATGCGGCGCGCTTTCCTCGTCGCGCACAAGCCCGCGCTCATAGCGTTCGCGAAACTTCGCGTCGTTGACGGGCGACCAGCCGTACCTGCGCCAAGTTTCGGGGTTGTAAAAATCAACTTCGAGAGGTTGAAGATTTTGATCGAGGAAGCGGACGGCTTCAGGATGCGGCAGCAGTTGGAAGATCGAGGGAATGGTGACGGCGTCTTCGCGCGAGAGTTTGTTGAAGAGGCGTATGCGGCGGCGCAAGCCTTCGTTGATCGAGTAGCCTTCGAGCAGCGTGGCGAAGGCTTCCATCGTGCCTTCGTTGGGCGTGCCGAACATGAAGATTTTGTTGATGTGGCGCGCGCCCGCCCAGGTCGGCTGCGGTTCGACTGCGTCGTCTGCGGGCAAGTCTTCGTCGCCGTACATCGCCGCGTAGCGCGAGACGAGGCCGCCCATCGAATGCGCGACGATGTTGAAACGCAGATCGGGGCGACCGAGTTTGCGCTTCAACTCTTCGACGCGGCGTATGAGCAGGCGCGCTGACTCTACGTTATCGCGCCGCCAATCGTATGGGAAGACGTAGAAGGTGTCGCGGTCGCCGTCCGGCGTAGGGTTGTCCCAGTCGCCGTCGCGGTAGTTGCCGAAGCGGCGTAGCGCGTTCAGGAGTTCGTAATAGACGTAGATGTCGGGCGCGAGGCGCGCGAGTTTCGCCGTCTCGACGATGCGCTCAGCGACGAGTTCGTCGCGATTGGAAACGAGATCGGGCGTGGTCGGCAGACTCAGGCCGTCGGTCGAAGAACGAAACGCCGAAGGCCAGACGACTTCGCGCGTGCGTCGGTTCATCAGTTGCGAGCCGAGTATGCCGGGGATGACGATGACGGGTGCTTTGTCTTTGCGCGCACGCGCGGGGGCGAAGATGCGTTCGAGGTCGGGCATGCGCCGCGCGCCGCAACCTGGAAGGATTATCGCTTGCGCGATGATCAAAACGATGAACGCGGAACGATGAACGATGAAGTAAGAATTGCCTTTAACTGTCTTATGATTTCTCATTCCGCGTTCATCGTTCCGCGTTCATCGCTCCATCGCCGGTTGATCAGGCTGGCGACGAAGCCCGCGCCGAAGCCGTTGTCTATGTTGACGACCGTGACGTTCGAGGCGCACGAATTGAGCATACCGAGGAGCGCGGCCGCTCCGCCGAACGACGCGCCGTAGCCGATGCTCGTCGGCACGGCGACGACAGGCACGCCGACGAGTCCGCCGACAACCGAAGGCAGCGCGCCCTCCATCCCCGCCGCGACGACGACGACGCGGAAACCGCGCAGGCGTTCGCGCTCTGCGAGCAGGCGATGAATCCCCGCGACGCCCGCGTCCCAGATGCGCGCCACGCGATTGCCCATCGCCTCTGCCGTGAGCGCAGCCTCTTCCGCAACGGGGATGTCGCTCGTGCCTGCCGTGACGATGCCGATCTCGCCCACGCCGAGTTCTGTGCGGTCGCGTCGAATGCGAATCAAGCGCGCAGACTCGTGCCATTCCGCGTCGGTCGCAACGTTGCGAACCTCGCCGTAAGTCTCCGCGTCCGTGCGCGTGACGAGCACGTTCGGGGCGCGTGCGACGAGGCGTTCGACGATCTCGCAGATTTGCGTGCGCGACTTCCCCGCCCCGAAGACGACTTCTGGAAAACCCTGTCGCGCGGCGCGCGCATGATCGACGCGCGTGTGCTCTATGTCTTCGTAATGAAGGTTGGCGAGGCGTCGCGCCGCCTCCGCCGTCTCCAACTCGCCCGTGCGGTGCGAGCGCAGCAGTTGTTCTATTTCGCGTAAATCCATTTGATGATTAGACTGCAATTTCTAAAGTACATGCCATTCTAGCATCGAACGCGCGCGCGCCCGCAATTTGAGCGCGCGACGCCGCAACGCTCACGAACTTTTCCCGTTCCTCAACACACGAAACATGCGACGACCGTGCGGCGTAAACTTTAGCGTTTGGTTAAAGTATGCGCGGCGGCGTTGCGACTCTTCGGCGACGGAGGCGTTTATGGAACTTTTCATCGAACGGTATTTTGCGATCAGCATGCTGGCGGTCGGCCTTTCGCACATCGCGTTGGCGCGCGAGTGGCGCGACTTCTTCCTGTTGTTGAAACGCACGGGCGTGGCCGGAATCATCATCGCCATGTTCACGTTCCCGCTCGGTCTCCTCATCGTGCTCGGACACAACATCTGGGTGTTCGACCTGCCCGTCATCGTCACCGTCTGCGGCTGGGGCATGACCATCAAGAGCGCGAGCTACGCGCTCTTTCGCGGACAGGCCGAGCGCATGATTCCGTCGGGCGAGGATGCACACCGCAAGTACTTCGCGGGAGGCTTCGTGGCGTTAGCCATCGGCGCGCTTTTGCTTTACCATTCATTTTTCCGCGCGGCGTGAAATTCACACATGCGCGGCACAACTTATGGAACTGACTGTCGCCATCACGGGAGCATCGGGCGCGCTTTACGCGCACCGCACGCTCATACATCTGGCGTCGAGCGGCGTTGTCGAGCGCATCAACTTGATCATGTCGGCGGCAGCGCACACGGTCGCGCGCGTCGAGCTCGGCGCGGACTTGCGAGGCGGCGACGCGCGCACCGTCAACGAATGGATCGGGCTTGCGCCCGACTCGAAACTCGTACGCGTGCATCGTCTGGACAACGTGGCGGCGACGCCCGCATCTGGCTCGCACCCGCAGGCCGGAATGATGATCGTCCCCTGTTCGATGGGCACGCTCGGCGCAATCGCTTCGGGCGCGGGCACGAATTTGATCCACCGCGCGGCGGACGTGACTTTGAAGGAAGGGCGCAAGCTCGTCATCGTGCCGCGCGAGTCGCCCTATAACGCGATCCACCTTGAGAACATGCTCCGGCTCGCGCACGCCGGAGCGCGCATCCTGCCCGCCAGCCCCGGCTTCTATCATCGCCCGCAGAGCATCGAAGAATTGGTCGACCATCTGGTCTTCCGCATACTCGATCAATTCGGCGTGCCCCACACGCGGCGCACAGAGTGGCAGGGCGAACAGGCGACGACGACTAACGCGCCCATCGCTGCGTTGGAGGGCGATTGAACTTGGCACTATGCGAGACAGCGAACACTTGAGTTGCGAATTGCAAAAATCACTTTGAACGCGCCAGCCGTTTTCGCGCTCCTGAGATGTGGCCTTACGCTTGCAATAAACTTCATGGAAAGTAGTTGAGCGGCACGTTCTCACGAGAGCGTGCGAGATCGCCCGACGGGCGAAGCACAACGGACAACTGACAACTGACAAATTGTTGATGAGTTCCGAAGTAACAAACACGACCGCGCAGAGCATCCGCACGACGCTCGAAATGATCAAGATCGAGCACACGCTCTTTGCGTTGCCCTTCGCGCTGCTCGGCGCTGTGCTCGCAGCGCGCGGGCTGCCCTCTGCGTGGCAGTTGTTATGGATAACTCTGGCGATGGTTGGCGCGCGCTCCGCCGCGATGGCCTTCAATCGCATCGCCGATCACGAGTTCGACGCGGCCAACCCGCGCACGCGCACACGCGCCATTCCCGCCGGACTGCTCTCGCTCAGATTCGCCTGGGCGTTCACGCTCTTCTCGGCGGCGCTCTTTTTCGTCGCGGCGGCGATGCTCAATCGCCTGACGCTCCTGCTCGCGCCCGTCGCGCTCGCAAGCGTGCTTTTCTATTCGTACACGAAGCGTTTCACGTCGCTCTCGCACCTCGTACTCGGCTGGTGTCTGTCAATTGCGCCGACGGGCGCTTGGATCGCCGTCAGCGGCTCGCTCACAAGCCCCGTGCCGCTTTTGCTCTCGCTCGTCGTGCTGCTCTGGACAGCCGGATTCGACGTGCTCTACGCCTGTCAGGATTTCGACTTCGACCGTGCAGCGGGCTTGCGCTCGATTCCGGCTCGCGTCGGCATCCGACGCGCTCTCTGGATCGCGCGCCTGCTCCACGCCGGAGCATTCGCCGCGCTCGTCGCGCTATACTTGACTGCGACGCCCGGCGCGCTCGCACTCTTCGGCGTCGCCGCAACGGGCGCGCTCCTCGTCTATCAACACTCGCTCGTGCGCGCAGACGATCTCAGCCGCCTCAACGCCGCGTTCTTCACGACGAACGCGTTTGTCAGCGTCATACTTTTGATCAGCTTTGGCGGCGCGGTCTTCTTCACAAAGCTGTGAGTTTACAGAGTCAGTTTTGCCGTCGAGCTTAAGGTAGAAAAACATGAGTACAACGACTTCAACCACTGCCGAACGCGAACCCGTCGTGCTGCACTTCAGCCCACTACTGGAGAAAATGAGCGAGGAGGAATTCTACGAGTTCTGCCGTCTCAATCCTGATCTGAGTCTCGAACTCACCAGCGAAGGAGACCTCATCATCATGCCGCCAACCGGCGGAAAGGGCGGATTGCGTAACGCCACACTTGGCGCACGTTTGACAACTTGGTCTTTAGAAAATAAGAGCGGGCAGGCGTTTGACTCCTCCACCCTCTTCACGTTGCCAAGCGGCGCGAAGCGTTCGCCCGATTTCTCGTGGGTCAAGAATGAGCGATGGGAGGCTCTGACAGAAGATGAGCAGGAACGATTCCCGCCGCTCTGCCCGGACTTCGTCGTTGAACTGCGTTCGCGTACTGATACGCTCAAGAATCTTCGTCAGAAGATGGACGAGTATATGTCTAACGGCGCGCAACTCGGCTGGCTCATTGATCCGCAGGAGCGACATGTATACGTCTATCGCCTCGGCGCGAGCGTCGAGCAGTTAAATGACCCGCAGACGATCTCAGGCGGGCCGTTTTTGAGAGGGCTGACGCTGAACTTACAGGAGATTTGGGACTAACATCATCGTCGCCGTGCGTGGCACGATATGTTGAATGACAGTTATGAATTTTTCACACGACCCGAAACTGAACGACATTGCAGGGAAGATTGAAGCGGGCGAGCGCCTGTCTTTCGACGACGGGATGATTTTGTATGCGACGGATGATCTGTCGGCGCTGGCGAAGTTGGCCGACACCGTCCGGCGTCGCCTGCACGGGCGGCGCACTTATTACAATGTTAACCGGCATTTCAACTACACGAACGTCTGCTATGCAGACTGCAAGTTCTGCGGCTTCTATCGCACGCCGCGCATGCCCGACGCCTACACGCACAACGTCGAAGAGGCAATCCAGATCGCTGGCAAAGCGGTTGCGGAGGGCGCGACCGAGTTGCACATCGTCGGCGGGTTGAACACGAAGCTGCCGTTCAAGTACTACACCGATTTGCTCGCGAGTTTGAAGCGCGTCTATCCGCGTTTGCATCTGAAAGCCTTCACGATGGTTGAACTCGACCACATGGCAGACTTCTACAAGATGCGCGACGAGGACGTGATCGAGCAGTTGAAAGCGGCGGGGATGGACTCTTGCCCGGGCGGCGGCGCGGAGATTTTCCGTGAGCCGACGCGCGCACGCATTTGCGCGCACAAGACGGACGCCGAACGCTGGCTCACGCTCGCCGGAAAAGTCCACGCGGCAGGACTCAAGACCAACGCGACGATGCTCTACGGCCACATCGAATCCATCGAAGACCGCGTGGATCACTTCATGCGACTGCGCGAGCAGCAGGACGCGTCGGGCGGCTTCCAGTGTTTCATCCCGCTCGCCTTCTATCCCGAAGGCACGAAACTCGCACAGTGTCCGGGGCCATCGGGCGTTGATTCTTTGAAGACGATTGCCGTCTCGCGTCTCATGCTCGACAACTTCGCGCACATCAAAGCCTACTGGGTGATGCTCGGCAAGCGGCTCGCGCAAGTCGCGCTGCACTACGGCGCGAACGATCTTGACGGCACGATCACAGAAGGCGGCGAACTCACCGAAAGCTATTCGGTCGAGTCGAACAATGAAGTGAAGATGAACAAGGGTGAGATCGCCACGCTCATCGAAGACGCGGGCTTTGAAGCCATCGAACGCGACACGCTCTACAATCCAATCGCGGAGATGACCGCAGCATAAAACGGAAGTGACAACAATCGAAACAGCACCGACGAAAAGGTTCACGAATCGCGTGGCGAACTACGTCGCGTATCGCCCGAAGTATCCGGCGGCGGTTGTGGAGTTTATGCGCGCGGAGTTGGGATTGAGCGCGGCGGCGGCGGTCGCAGACGTTGGCGCGGGGACGGGCATCCTGACGGAGATGCTGCTCGGCGAAGGCTGCACCGTTTTCGCCGTCGAGCCGAACGAGGCGATGCGCGTCGCAGCGGAGGAACGACTCGGCAGGTTTCCTAATTTCAGGAGCGTTGACGGCACAGCCGAAGCGACGACGCTTCGACCATCGAGCGTTGATCTCATCACCGTCGCGCAGGCTTTTCACTGGTTCGATGCGGAGTTGGCGCGGCGAGAGTTCGCGCGCATCTTGAAGCCGCGCGGGTGGGTCGCGCTCGTCTGGAACATGCGCAAGGTTGACACGACGCCGTTCCTGCGCGAACTCGAACGCATACTGCGCACCTACGGCACGGACTACACGCGCGTCGCCGAGCAGTACACGCACGAGCCGACGCTCAAAAAGTTTTTCGATGACGACTTCGCATCCAAGAGTTTCAAGAATCATCAGGTGTTCGACTACGAAGGCTTGCGCGGCAGACTCCTCTCGGCCTCTTACGTTCCGCTCGAAGGCGAGCCGAACTACGAGCCTCTGCTCGCCGCACTCCGCCGCGCCTTCGACGCGCACAACGAAGGCAGCACGGTCACTGTCGAATACGACACCAAACTTTACTACGGCCAACTCACTTGACGTTACGACACGAAACTCACATCCTGTTTACAAACGACTGACGACTGAAAACCAACGACGATTTATGACAACCGACACCCAGACACAAACCATCACCGTCGCGCACTCGCCCGATTCCGACGACGCCTTTATGTTCTACGGACTCGCCACCAACAAACTCGACACAGGCGGGCTTCGTTTCACGCACGTCCTCGAAGACATACAGACTCTCAACGAGAAGGCGATGCGCGGCGTCTACGACGTGACGGCCATCAGCTTTCACGCCTACGCATACATCTCTGACAAGTACGCGCTCCTGCCGCACGGCGCGAGCATCGGCGACAACTACGGCCCCATCGTCGTCTCGCGCGAGAAGTTCAAAGCGGAAGAAATCTCGAAGTTGAAAATCGCCGTGCCCGGCAAACTGACGAGCGCCTTTTTAGCTCTGAGCATCTTCTGCCCGCAGTTCGACTATGAGATCGTGCCTTTCGATAAGATCATCGAGGCGGTTCGCGAAGGGCGCTGCGATGCGGGGCTGCTCATCCACGAGGGGCAGCTTTTTTATCAAAATCTTGGCTTGCACAAAGTCTTAGACCTCGGCGAGTGGTGGCACGAACGCACGGGGCTGCCGCTTCCGATGGGCGGCAACGTCATCCGCCGCGACCTCGGCGCGGAAGTCATCTCGCAGGTCTCGAAATGCCTGCACGACAGCATCCGCTACTCGCTCGACAATCGCGCCGACGCGCTCGAGTACGCGATGCAGTTTGCGCGCGACATGGAGCCGGAGCTGGCCGACCGCTTTGTCGGCATGTGGGTCAACGAACTGACGCTCGACTACACGGAGCGCGGGCGCACAGCCGTCCAACGCCTCCTCGACGAAGGCGCAGAGCGCGGCATCATCCCGCACCGCGTCAAAGTCGAATTTGTAAAATAGTCCGTTGTCAGTAGTCCGTTGTCAGTCGCATGTGATCGGGCGAGCGAGCGGCTAAAGATTTAGATTGAACAACTGACAACGGACTACTGACAATTTTCTGGCTGGCAACATTCGTCGTGCGGGGCGCATCTTAAAGTTTCCAAGAGGGTCGCTCGGCCTCGGTTCCGGTCAGTGGGCGGCAGCAATAATCAAGTAAAACTTCCTCAGAGAAAATTATGAAAAGCTCTCGTTCGTTCTTCCCCGCTGTAGTAATGGCAGCAATCGTGCTGGCGTTCGCTTCGTTCGCTGATGCACAGGCGCAGCAGGTTTCGACGGCTTCGACGAACGCGCCGAACGCTTCGACGGCGGGCGTCGATGTCGAACGCGTCATACGCGAATTTACGACCAAAGAGGCGACCTTCCGGCAGGCGCTCAACCAGTACAGTTTCAAGCGCGAGGCCATCGTGCAGACCATCGGCATGGGCGGGGAGATTACGGGCGAGTATCGCCGCGTCTCACGCTTCGTCTTTGACGATAGCGGCAAGCGTTACGAGAAGATATTGTTGTTTCCATTGCCGACGCTGACCCAGATTTCTTTGTCTGCGGAAGATTTGGAAGACCTCGGTGGCGTGCAGACTTTCGCGCTCGAACCCTCAAAGATCAATCTCTACAACTTGACCTACGTCGGCAAAGAGAAGATTGACGAGTTGACCTGTTACGTCTTCGACGTTGAGCCGAAGGTGATGCCCGATCCGAAAAAGACGAAGGAGCGCTTCTTCAAAGGGCGCATCTGGGTTGACGACGTGGACGTGCAGGTGGTGAAGGTGCGCGGCAAGGGCGTGCCCGAAAAGAAGAAGGAGCGCTTCCCGACTTTTGAAACCTACCGCGAACAGATTGACGGCAAGTTCTGGTTTCCGACTTACACTTACGCCGACGAGGAACTCGTCTTCGATAGCGGCGATGTCGTACACATGCGCATGCGCATCACCTTCAACGAATTCGTGCGACCCAGCGCCAAGGTGAAAGTTCTCGACGAAGGCCAGGACATCATCCCCACGCCTTCGCCCACGCCTGAGAAGAAGAAACCTTAAGAGCAGAGGTTAGAGGCTGGAAGTTAGAGTTCAGTTAAGACAAATCGAGGCCAGGTGAAAGCGCGCGCAAGTTGCTTTCACTTGGCCTTCATCTTTTTCTAGCCTCTAGCCTCTAACTTCTGTTATTCAATTCTTCTTCCACGCGCGCGCGCACCTCTGCGGTCAGGCGTTTGACATCTTCGTCCGCCGAGAGTCCTTTGGTTTCGACGGGCGGGAGGATGACCATTTCAATCGTGCCTGCGCGCGCCGTGCCCGTGCCTTTGCCCATCAGCACGTCCGTGTTTTTGATCGCGACGGGGACGACGCTCACGCCCGTCTCGACCGCCATGTAGAACGCGCCTTTTTTGAACGGCAGCAGTTCGCCCGGACGCGCGCGTGTGCCTTCGGCAAAGACTCCGAAGGAGATGCCGGAGCGTATGCGCTCGGTTGCGGCGCGCACGGTCTCCAACGCGCGTTCGCGGTTGGAGCGATCAATCGCCATGATGTTGACGAAGCCCATGCCGAAGCCGAGGATGGGCACTTTCAACAACTCCTTTTTCGCAAACAGCCCGATGCGTCGACCGAGATGGCAAAAGAGCGTCGCCGTGTCTAGATAGGAGCGGTGGTTGGCTGTGAAGATGTAAGTCTCTTTCGGGTCGAGCAGTTCCAGCCCGCGCACGCACACGCGCATCCCGCTCAGACGCAGCCATTGCCGCCCGCCCCACAGCGCAGTCGGGTAAACCCATTCGCGCCTGCCCGCAAGCCGCGCAACGAACAGCACGGGCGGCCCGAAGATGAGCAGCAACATCGCGGCGACGAACAGAATCCACCAGTTGTGCAGACGCCCCCGGAGCGACGCGTCGGCGTTCGCCTTTATGTTGGATTGCGCGCGCCGCTGCTGTAGCGTGGCCGCCCTGTCCGTCGAGGTGCGCGGCGCGTTCGCGGCTGTGTTAGACTCGCCGCCGCTCGGCACGCTCTCCGTATCAAACAATTTTTCTGAAAGAGAATCAGGCATGTCTCGCTCCGTTCTCCGGTTCGCACTCTCGACTTATCTCGCCGCGCTCTCGTCAGCCGCCGTCATCATCTCCGTCTTCGCGTGCGGCCTCGCGTCTACTGTTCAAGCACAACAGCCGCCACGCCGCCGCGCCGCCGCCCCGGCGACACGCACAACGGGCGCGCCGCCGACGCCCGCATCCGTCCTCGGCTTCAAACCCGGCGATGACCGTCGCCTAGCCGACTGGCGACAGATCACGAACTACTTCACGCGCCTCGACGCGGCGAGCGAACGCATCCAACTTCGCACGCTCGGCCAGACAACACTCGGTCGCCCGCTCGTCGTGGCCTTCATCAGCGCGCCTGAGAATATACGCAATCTCGCCAAGTACCAAGACATCCAACGCCGCCTCGCAGACCCGCGCCTCAACCCCGTTAATGTAAACGCGAACTGGGGCGAGCGACTCGCGCGCGAAGGCAAGACGGTCGTCGTCATCTCCTGCTCGATCCACTCGACCGAGATCGTCGCCTCGCAGATGTCAATGCAACTCGCCTACGATCTGGCTTCGGCCACAGACGCCGAGACGCGCGAGATTTTGCAGAACACGATCCTCCTGCTCGTCCCTTCGGCCAACCCAGACGGCGTCGACATCGTCGCCAACTGGTATCGCAAAACTCTCGGCACGCCCTACGAGGGCACCGAACCGCCCGAGCTATATCACCATTACGCAGGCCACGACAACAACCGCGATTGGTTCATGCTCAACCTCGAAGAGACCAAGCTGCTCACGCGTCTCTTCTGGCGCGAGTGGTTTCCGCAGATCGTCTACGACGTGCATCAACAGGGCACGAATGGCTCGCGTTTCTTCGTCCCGCCATTCTACGATCCGCCGAACCCGCACATCGCGCCGCTACTACTACGCGAAGTCGGACTCATCGGCCACAAGATCGCCGCAGACTTGCAGGCCGAAGGTCAACAGGGCGTCATCACGAACGCGCTCTACGACACCTGGTGGCATGGCGGCTTTCGCACCGCGCCCTACTATCACAACTCCGTCGGCATCCTCACAGAAGCCGCGAGCGCGCGCCTGATGACGCCCGTAGACGTGAATCGCGATCAACTCGCCAGAAGCTCTACGCGCGGCATGACCTCCGCGCTGCAATCGGCGACCAACTTTCCAGACCCCTGGCCGGGCGGCACCTGGCGTGCGCGCGACATCATGCGCATGGAACTCACGGCCTCGCGCGCAGTGCTCTCGATGGCTGCGAAATACCGCGAGCGTTACCTGCGAAACTTCTACGAGTTGAGCCACAACGCCATACGCGATTGGCTGCCGCCCGAACCCGGTGAGCCGGAGGCTTACCTTATCCCCGCCGCCGGACAGCAGAGCAAGGACGCGCTCGCGAAGATGCTCGGCGCGCTCGCCGAGCAGGGCGTCGAGGTTTATCGAATGACAAATGATCTGCACGTCGCCTACAACGAAGGCGCGCGCGAGAAATTTGAGCCAACAGCAGCGGGCGGCTTTCTCGTCTTCCTCCAACAGCCCTACCGCGCAAACGTGCTCGCACTCTTCGAGCGGCAGACTTACCCCGACCGGCGCACGGCGACGGGCGAGGCCGAGCGTCCCTACGACGTAGCGGGCTGGACGCTCCCGATGCAAATGGGCGTGCGCGTCACGCCCGTCTACAACATCGAAGAAGACCATCGCGATCTGGCGCGCCTGCGCGACGAAGACGAAGCGCGTTATCAACTTGGCTTGCCCGTACGCCAGCACGCGCCTAAATCTCCAATCGCCAATCCCCTCTCGCGCCCGGTGCGCCTCGCGCTTTACAAAAGTTGGACGGCTTCGATGGACGAGGGCTGGACGCGCTACGTCTTCGACACGTTCAACGTGCCGTTTCAAACACTACTTGATAAAGACGTGCGCGCCGGAAACTTGCGCGTGCGCTTTGACGTGATCGTGTTGCCTTCGATGCGTATGCGCGAGATCGTGGAAGGTCGAAGCAAGGACACCGCGCCGCCGGAATACACGGGCGGCATCACGGAGGCGGGCGTGGAAAACTTGCGCCGCTTCGTCGAAGAAGGCGGCACGCTCATCTGTTTCGACGCCGCATCGGAACTCGCCGTCAAGCGTTTCAACCTGCCGCTCCGAAACGTACTCGAAGGCGTGCGGTCTTCCGAGTTCTACGGCCCCGGCTCGATCCTGCGGCTCGAAGTTGACACCGCGCACCCGCTCGCGCGCGGCTTCGGCAAAGAGACGGACGCCTATTTCATAGGCAGTTCCGCCTACGAGTTGACGGGGGGCGACGATAAGCGCGTCCGCGTCGTCGCGCGCTACGCCGACAAGGATGTCTTGCGTTCCGGCTGGCTGCTCGGCGAGAAGTTTATCGCGGGCAAAATCGCGCTCGCGGAAGTGGCTCTGGGCAAAGGGCGCGTCGTCCTCTTCGCCTTCCGCCCGCAGCACCGCGCCCAGACGTGGGGCACGTTTCCCTTCATCTGGAACGCAATTGAACTAAGGGATGAGGGCGGAGGGATGAGGGATGAATAAAACAAAGCAAGCTGACCGGCTTGAGTGCTTTTCTTATTCATCCCTCATCCCTCCGCCCTCATCCCTTGCATTTTGCGGGCATCTATCGGGCGTCGTGCGCATCAAAGGTTAGTCCGCGCCTCGTGGTCGTTGTATAATGGTTTCGTCTAAAGGAGTTCAAAGGCCATGAGAAAGTTCGCAGCCTTGCTTTCACTCCTCTCCCTGCTCGCAATTTCCGTATTTTCAATCAACGCGCAGACGCGCCCGCGCCGTGTCGGCTCATCGGGCGGGAGCGCGCCCGCACCCGTCTACACGCCTCGACAACAACAGCCGGACACGGATCGCGGCGCGCGGCGTCCGCCGACGCTCGGCGGCGCGGTTGACCCGAACGCCGGACAGCCCACGCAGACCGCCAACACTTCCAAGAACGACTCTATTGAAGTTGACGAGAACGAAGTGGTGCGCGTCAACACGTCGCTCGTGACGATTCCGGTGAGCGTGATGGACAGGGCGGGCAAGTACGTGCCGAGCATACGCCAGCAGGAGTTTCGCATCTGGGAGGAAGGCGTCGAACAGGAGATCGCTTATTTCGCCACGGTCGAAAAGCCTTTCACCGTCGCGCTCGTCTTAGACACCTCCGGCTCGACGCGCTACCGCCTCACGGAGATTCAAGACGCCGCCATCTCCTTCGTCAACCAACTGCGACCCGAAGACCGCGTGCTCGTCGTCTCCTTCGACGACGAAGTGCGCGTGCTCTCTGAGGCGACGAGCGACCGCGCGCGCCTGCGCGACGCCATACGCCGCGTACGGCCCGGCGAAGGCACAAAGCTCTACGACGCCGTTGACTTCGTCATCAACCAACGCTTCAACCGCATTGACGGGCGCAAGGCGCTGCTCCTCTTCACCGACGGCGTTGACACTTCAAGCCGCCGCGCCAGCTACGAGTCGAACGCGCGCGACGTTGAAGAACTCGACGCGCTCATCTACCCCGTACAGTACGACACTTACGATTCACGCGCCGCTTCGCAAAACGGCGGCGTTTACGGAGGCGTCTGGGGCGGCGGCGGCTCGCGTCGCAGGTCGGGCGGCATCGCGGATATTCTCGGAGACATTCTCTCCGGCGGGACGGTCAGCATCGGTCGTGGCGGCGGCGGTGGGCGAAGAGGTGGCGGCGGAGCAAATTGCACCGGCTGCACGCGCGAAGAATATGAACGCGGCAACGCTTACCTGAACGACATGGCGCGTCTGTCGGGTGCGCGCCTGTATCGCGCTGAGACCACACGCGACATCGCGGGCGCGTTCTCGCTCGTCGCAGAAGAACTGCGCCGCCAGTACAGTCTCGGCTACTACCCGAAACAGCAGGGACAGCCTGGCCAGCGTCGCCGCATCAAAGTCCGCGTCTTGCGTCCAGACCTCGCCGTCCAAGCGCGCGACAGCTACATCTACAATCCGTCCGGCGCAAGCAACTCAACGACTACCTCCGCACAGAACGACAGCCAGCCGCGCTCGCAACCCGTCCTGCGCCGCTCGCCGCTCGCAGAAAGATAAGAAACTCACCGCAGAGATGCAGAGAGTCGCAGAGGGGGCGCAGAGAGAAGATTCAACTCTCTGCGCCCCCTCTGCGACTCTCTGCGTCTGCGGCGGTGAATGCTTTTGCTGCGCGCGATGTGCAACGCGTAGGACGCAGACCGTGTGTAAAACTTATTACGGCATCCGCTGCGCGCCGCGCCCGTAGGTCGTATTGATCGGAGCAGTGTTTGAAGCGGGCGTCGGCTGTTGTAGAGCATTCTTCAACGCGCGCTCCTGCATGACGACGTGGCTCGCGCCGACGACTGCGAAAACTCTCCCGCCTCTCTTCACTTCATCCGCCAGCAACTTCACCATGTATTTATCTCGATACTGGCTCGACGCGTAAGCCAGATCGTTTGTGTAGAGGCCGAGATCGGGATTCGGGTCGAAGACACGGATGTCAACCTTTCGCCAGTCGGCGACGGACGGCAACAGCCGCTTTGCGCTCGCCTCAAACTCCGCCACAGTCTTCGGCAGACCTTCAAAGCCCGGCGCTTTCGCCGTCGCGTCGAGCGCTTGCTGCACAAATTCATCTACGGGGCGCGGGTTGGTTTTTTTGTTGTTCTCCGCCACGCGGCGCAGTATGTAGAACAACATCACCTGCTCGGTCGTCCAGCGTTTCGTCGAGAGAAGGTAGCCGATTTCCTGCATGCGCGGCGGGTCGAGACTTTTGATTGGGACGCCATGTTTGGCTGCGAGGAAACTGACGAGGCCGGGTTCGCCGTAGCGTTCGACGGCGCGTTCGCGTGTCGTCTCGACGGGCGGCGTCTGGCTTTCGTTGAGCACGAGGGTCGGACGAAACTCCGCGAAGCGTCGTTCAATCTCCGCGATCTGCGGGTCGTCCAGACGATAGACGTGTCCCGCGCCGAAGTAGAAGAGTTCGCCCTGACCGGATTTGAGTTGGATGATATAAGGACGCCCGTGCTTGATCTTGCCGTACTCTTTGTACGTCATGATCTCCGGCTCGTCGTCCGCGATGCCGGACGCAGACGTTGAAGCGGCGTTGACGCCGTGCAACGTCGGCAGGACAAGCGCTAAAGACAAGACGCCCGACGCAAGGAAGAATTTCAAACTCAGGTTTTTCATAGCCCCGCTTTTCTCGACTCGCTCGAAATCGTAGAACGCTTCCTACTACGCCGGAAGCGTCTGCGGGGTTCGCTGAAATTCTCGCTGGCGTAATGCACGCGAGCGCACGCGCGTCGCGCGACTCACACGACCGTGCCGTCTTTCACCGTCGCGTTCTTCGGGACGATGATGATGCCGTCGCGTATGTAGTAGCCCGCCGCTTCGTTGTCGAAATGTTTGACGCCGCTGTCGTTGACGAGGCGTACGTTCGCGCCGATGCGCGCGTTCTTGTCTATGATCGCGTGGTGGATGACTGTGTCGCGTCCGATGCCTATGAGCGGGAGACCGGCTGCCGCGTCGTCGCGTAGTTCTTCGATTGACTGGTAGTAGTCCGCGCCCATCAGGTATGTGTCTTCGATGTGCGCGCCCGGTTCGATGCGCGCGCGCAGGCCGACGACGGAGCGCGCGAGCCGCGCGCGGTTGATGATCGAGCCGTCGCCGATGATCGAATCCACGATCTCGCAGTGGTGTACTTTCGACGGCGGAAGATAACGCGGGCGCGTGTAGATGGGCGCTTCCGTGTCGAAGAAGTTGAACTTCGGCAGAAGCGATGTCATGTCGAGGTTGGCGGTGTGAAAGGCCGAGATCGTCCCGATGTCTTCCCAGTAGTCGTCGAACAAATACGCCTGCACGTTGTAGTCCTTGATCGCCGCCGGAATCACCTCGCGCCCGAAGTCCACCCAGGTTTTATCTTGCGCGAGCAGTTCGCGCAGGCGTTCGTAGTTGAAGACGTAGATGCCCATCGAGGCGAGGAAGGGGCGGCGCGCGGCCTCCGCCGCAGAGAGGCCGAAGGCGGTCGTGTCAACGCGCATCTCTTCGAGCGCATCGCCTTTGGGCTTTTCGCGAAATTCAAGTATTCGCCCCGTCGGGTCGGCCTTGAGCAGACCGAACTCTTCCGCCGCCTCGCGCACGAAGGGCACGACCGAAACGGTCACGTCGGCCTTCGTCTCCAAGTGGCGCGCGAGAAACTTGCGATAGTCCATACGGTAGAGATGATCGCCGGAGAGTATAAGAAGCGTGTCGATGCCCCAGTCGTGTATGTGCGGCAAGACCTGCCGGACTGCGTCCGCCGTGCCTTGAAACCACTGCGGGCTTTCGGGCGTCTGCTCGGCGGCGAGTATCTCTACGAAGCCGTCGGAGAAACCTGAGAAGCGATAGGTGCGGGCGATGTGGCGATTGAGCGACGCAGAGTTGTACTGCGTGAGCACGAAGATTTGCATCACGTCGGAGTTGATGCAGTTCGAGATGGGAATGTCTACGAGGCGGTACTTGCCGCCGAGCGGCACGGCAGGTTTTGAACGCTGGTGCGTCAAAGGAAAGAGCCGCGAACCCGCGCCGCCGCCGAGAACGACGGCCAGCACCTTTTGTCCAGAAGGCATCACTTTTCACCGTTCGTTTGAACTGGAAGAGCTATGTTTCGTCCAGCATAGACGCAAAGCGGCGCGCGTTTCAAGACCGCAACGCGCACAAGAAAGCGTAAGATACATGAGCGGGCGCGGGAAACACGTCGCCGACCGCGCGTAAATTTTCGTGCGCGGGCGTGCGCGAAGCCAACCAAATCGCGCGCGCAGTGTCTATAGCACCGACGCACTTTGAGCGGAATAAGGGGCGAGGAAGGAATTTGAGCGAGCCGAGCGAAAGCGAATTGATCGTGTACGCAAAGGCGGGCGACGCGGAGGCGTTCTCCATGCTCGCGCGCGCCTACGAGCGGCGCATCTTTCTGCTCGCGCTCCACCACACGCGCGACCGCCACGACGCCGAAGACCTCTCGCAGGAAGTCTGGCTCAAGGCGTTTCGCGCGATCAAGAGCTTTCGCGGCGAGTCGAGTTTTTACACTTGGCTCAGGCAGATCACGATCAACACGTTCCTCAACCATCAACGCACGCCCGCGCATGGCGCACAAGTCGTCGAACTCGACGCGTGGGAAGCGTCAAGGCGCGACGCCGCAGCGCAGGCTGGTTCCACGTCGCAACTTCTTATGCGACCGCGCGGTCTGGAAGAGACGCTTGAGCAACAGTTCCTCATCTCGCGTGTGATGGACGCGCTCGGAGATTTAACCGCGCAGCAACGCCTGATCTTTTTGCTCAAGCATCAGGAAGGGATGACTTACGAAGAGATCGCGTCGGCCGTCGGCTGCTCGACGGGCACGACGAAGAAGTCGCTGTTTCGCGCCGTCCTCAAATTGCGCGAGCGTCTCGGCGTCGAAGTCGAACGGGTGGAAACTTACGACGCGACGCGCCCTGTCAGAAAGAGTTGTTAAGCGGGAGTATTAACGATGCACGATTGTCGCCGGACACAGGATAACTTGATCGATCTCATCTTCGACGAAGCGGACGACGCACTCACGCCGCGCCTTCTCTCGGAAGTCGAGGCTTGCGCCGCATGCCGCGCGCAGTATCGCTCGCTCAAGGAGACGCTCGCCGTTTGCGACGAGGCCACAGCCGCCGCCATGCCGCGCGAGAGCTACTGGCCTCAGTATCACCAAGCACTCAGCCGACGCCTCCGCGACGCGGCGCGCGACGTTCCGGCAACGACGACCGGAAGCGCGACGTTCTGGTCGCGACTGTTCACAACCTCCGTGCGCGTGCCCGCGCCGCTCGCTGCTGCCGTCATCCTACTGCTCGTCGCTTCCTCTGTTCTCGCGCTTACGCTGCTCGCGCGCGCCGACAACGCGCCCGAACCCGTCATGCTCGCAGCCCCGAACTCGCCGCAAGAGTCCGCGCCGCAAATAAAGTTTATCGAAGTGCCTGTCGTCGAAGAAAAGATCATCACGCAGACGATCTATGTGCCGCGTCGTGGTCGCAACAGCAATGGCGATACGCGACGCGTCGCCACGCGCGAAAACCTCGCCGGAGTCAGACGGCAAAACGACGCTACAGCACCGGACGCGCCTGTCGCGACGCCCGCGCGCGCGAACCTTTCGGGCTTCAAGCCTGCGGGTGAAGTGAATTTACGCATCATCAAAGGGAGCGCCGCGCGTGAGCAGTAAAGCGAAACTCCTAATCTTCACGTGCCTCGCGTTGCTGGCGTTGCTGTTGCCGTGCGGCATAGCCTCACGCGCGCAGAAGACAAGCGCGACGGCGGAGCGCGGCAGCGGGCAGTTCGTCATGCCGCTGCACGGCGAGGGCTTCATAGCCTTCCGCGTCGAAGCTGCGCGCGTGAATGCGCCGGATGTTCCGGTCAATCTAGGCGAGATTCAAGCGGCGCTCATGCCGCAAGTGCTGCTCGCAGACAACAACGTCGTCCATCGCGTGCTCGTGGACGCGCAGGGGAATTTCGTCTTCGGCTACGACCTCGTTGTCGAACCCGTCGCCGCGACGAAGCAGTTCAAAGTTTCGCTCAAACCCTTGAGCGCGGAGTTTGAGGAGCAACTGCGCGCGCGCCAGCCTGCGGCGACGACAACCTCGACGAACGGAGCGCAGCGCGCGACGCAGACCGTCTCCACACTCGCGCGCCCGACCGAAGCGCAACTCGTTGACGACGGCGACGCCTTCGCGCTCGACCTGCTCGTCAACGCCGAGACGGGCGTGAAGATCGTGGATGTCGTCAAAGTCTCTTTCGACCGCGCGAAGCTGTGGAGCGCGCCGCCGCGCCGTAGCATGCCCTTGCGCGACTTCACGCTCGGCAACGTAGAGCTGGCCGTGCGCGATTACAAGTTGACCGTGAACGGCGAACTCGTCGGCGGCGGCACGCGTCCTGCGCGCGGGTGCGCGGGCGCGCTCGTCTGGTTCTACGTGCCGACGCGCGGGCGCTTCATCTTCTCGCTCATCCCGCACGAGGGCTACGACTTCCAGAAGATCGGCGTCATCGAGAACAACAAGATTTCGTTCAAGTCGGGCGGCGACTTGTACGAATGGACTTCGAGCGCGCCCGTCGTCGGCACGAGCGGCGGCAACTGGAATCTGTGGGTGCTGCACGACCCGTCTTTCGTCTCCGACTTCGATTCGCAGGAACAGATCGCTGGCGGCGCGGCTGAGAACCGGACTTCGCCCTCGTGGCTCGAAGACCCTCTGGCGCGCTTGCGTCGCGATCGGCGCGCGGAGTTTGAAACGCGCGCAAGCGACAGAACGAAACGCAACGCGCGCCGCCCGCGCGTGCTCGTCGGCGGCGCGGATCGCATCGAGAACCTTTTGCCGAAGCGTTGAAGTTCGAGCGCGACGGCGACGTCGCCGTCGCGTTCGACATGTGCTCGTCCGTTGACCGTCGAAATGTGTGAGGGAAGGATGATGAGCAAAGCATTGAGGACAATCTTCGTCGCCCTGTCGATGCTGTGCGTTGCGGCGTCGCCATCGTTGGCCGACATCAAGTTGAAGCTCAAAAACACGCAGAACGAGCGCACGGGCGAGAGCCGCATCTACATCAAAGGTCGGCGACAGCGCAACGAGTTCGTCGTTAGACATCCGGACGGAACGGCGGCAAACTACGCAGTCATCTTCCAGTGTGACCTCAATCGCCAACTCCTACTCGACGACATGAAGCGCATCTTCTACGAGCACCCGCACTTCGGCATACAGGAATTTATGGCGCGCGCCGAAGCGCAGAGCGTGCAACAGCCGCCGAAGCGCAAGCGCGAGATGAAGTACGACGGGCACATCGTTGAAACATTCACGGTCACGGACACGGGCGAGCGCAAAGAGATGTTCGGCTACACGGCGCGGCGCATCAAGACGACGCTGACGTGGGAAGTCACCCCGCGCGTCTGCCCTCTGACCCCGCTGCGCAAGGAGACCGACGGTTGGTACGTAGACCTCCTCTACGGCACGTTCTGCTCCTACGACATCTCCGGCTTTGACGAAAGCGAACTCACGGCGGTCGAGCAGAGCAAGTGTATTGATTACTATCTGGGGATGGACGGCAAGCACGAGTACCTTTGGGAGCGCAAGCAAGTGGGCACGGCGCGCTTCGGCTTCCCGCTCCAGTTGCAGGTCAAGTCTTACGCCGACGACGGGCGCGCGCTGACGCGTACGAGCGAAGTCGTCGAGATCACAAACGAGGAACTGGACGCGTCGCTCTTCGAGCCGCCCGCCGGTTACACCAAGTTCAAACCCAAAAAGAGATCGCTCGCCAGCCGCGCGCTCTCGCTCTTCGGCAAAGGATAAGTCGCATACAAAGTCCGCTTTGAACGCAAGGCTTGCGCGGCTCGTTGACAGCGTGAACGCCGAACCAAACACTCGCTAAAGGAGACAATTCGATGAACAAACAACACGGCTGCGCGGCAGCCCTAGTCCTTCTGTGTCTATTTTTCGCCAACATTGAGGCGCGCGCGCAAGCGAAGGACGCGCCGAAGGTCGAAGTAGGCGTCCAGTTTTCGTCGCTCACGCTCGAAGACAGTTTCAACCGGACGGAGCCGGGCTTCGGCGGGCGAGTCACCTACAACTTGACGGACAACGTCGCGCTCGAAGCGCAGTTTGATTTCTTTCCAGATGGCGACCGCTTTCGTGGCTTTCGCACCGGCGGGCGCATCGCGCAAGGTCTGTTCGGCGTCAAGGCTGGAAAGCGTTTCGAGAAGTGGGGACTCTTCGGCAAGGTGCGCCCGGGCTTCACGAGTTTCAGCGCGGGCAAGCAAGAAGTGATCGCGCTGACCGTGCCCCCGCCCGACCCGATCTTCGGCCCCGCGCTCCGCATCGAAACGCACCGCGAGACGCACTTCGCCACAGACATCGGCGCGGTGCTAGAATTTTATCCTACGCGCCGCATCGTCACGCGCTTCGACGCAGGCGACACCATCATCCGCTACGGCGACACGACAGGCAGGTTCTTCACCGCGTCGGGCGCGCAAACTTTACCCATCCCCGCCGAGACACGTCACAACTTTCAATTCAGCGCAGGCATCGGCTTCCGCTTCTAAAATTAAGTGTGAGGAAATCGAACTCACCGCAGAGACGCAGAGGACACAGAGGGGGCACAGAGAAAGAAGTTATTCTTCTCTATGCCCCCTCTGTGTCCTCTGCGTCTCTGCGGTGAAAGCTTCGATTTTTTATTAACGTTTCCGCTTCGACGGACAACTTTCAATACCCGCCGTTGCCGCCCGCTGTCGCCGTCCGCACGCCCGAAGCCTCCTGCGCGATCTTCACGCCGACGCTTGCGCCGAGCCTCGTCGCGCCCGCTTCGACCATCGCACGCGCGTCGTCCAATCCTTTGACGCCGCCCGCAGCCTTCACGCCCATCTCCTGCCCGACCGTCCGGCGCATCAACGCCACGTCCGCCACCGTCGCGCCGCCTTTGGCAAAGCCCGTCGAAGTCTTGACGAAATCCGCGCCCGCCCTCTTCGCCGCCAGACACGCCCTCACCTTCTCCTCGTCCGTCAACAGCGCTGCCTCTATGATCACCTTCACCAGCACGCCCTGCTCGTGCGCCGCCTCCACAACTTGCTTAATGTCATACTCGACCGCGCAATCGTCACCGCTCTTGAGCGCACCGACGTTTATGACCATGTCCACCTCGCGCGCCCCGTCGAAGATCGCACGCCTCGTCTCATACGCCTTTACGTCCGCCAGCGTCGCGCCGAGCGGAAACCCCACGACCGTACACACGACCACGCCCGTCCCGCGCAAATGGCACGACGCCGCGCGCACCCACGTCGGGTTCACGCACACGCTCGCAAAATGAAACTGCGCCGCCTCGCCGCACAGACGCTCTATGTCCGCCTCGCTCGCCTCCGGCTTCAACAGCGTATGATCCACCAGACTCGCCCAATCACGCGCCGACGCCGTCTCACCTAAAACCAGACCGATCCTCGACGCACCCGCATCCACCACACGCTGCATACGCTCAGGGCAACGATTGAAACACGCCGACCCGCACCCGCACAGCGCCGCCTGCTCCTCCGCATCCCCGTTCAGCCGCGCCACAATCACATCCGTGATCTGCTCAACGAGGTGCTCCAAATCGCCGTTACTTGAATATGTCATTAAGTCGAACGCTCCTGAAATTATTTCTGTTTGCCCTTTGCTGATCCTTCAACCTGAATGTTTTCGGCATGAACTAATACCACACGTCCATCCTTCCAAGCGGCGACGGTGTTTCCGGCGCGTTTGTGTGTGAGCAGGGCTTGCTCGACGGCGCGGCGCATGGCGTGTTCGATTGATTTGGTTTGTTCGGACACTTTCAAGGGGCCAGTGTGTTTGTCTCTCATGTTGAACGCCTCTGGAACTCTTGCCATAAATCCGGTTGGTGTACTTTCGTGAACTCGTCGCGGCGGCCTACGGCGACGGGGCGCGGCGCGTCGAGGGTGGAATTATCGTACATTCCCCACGTATCGGCTAGTGGCCGGTAGAGCGTTAAGAAGTTGCGCGCGCCGCTTTCGTAACGACGGCGGACGACAGCGGCAGGGACGTTGTGGCCGCCGAGTCGCACGCGCGAGCGTACGCGCTCGACGGCGAGTTCGGCGCTGCGCAGCCAGAGGTAGAGCAGTTGAAACTCGTAACCCTCGCGCCGCAAGGCCGCGACGAATGCGGCGTAGGAACGCGTGGCGAGAGTTGTCTCGAAGGCGAAGCTCTGGCGCGTGCGCGCGAGGTCGCGCAGGCGCGTGAGCATGATGCGTCCGGCCTCGAACGTCACGCTTTCGGGACTGAAGGCAGAGAGTCCCGCCGCGATGGTGTCTGCGTTGACGAACTCCGTGAGGCCGAACGTGTCGCGCAAAAGATATGGTGCGAGCGTGGATTTCCCCGCCCCGTTCGGCCCGGCGATGATGAAAACTTGCGGCGGCGAATCAGGCATCGAATCTCACACGCGATACTGACGCTCGACCGCATCGATCTTCGCCACGCGCTTACGGTGTCGCTCCTCTTTGATCTCGGTTGAGAGCCACGCGGCGACGATCTCGCGCATCTCTGCGGGCGTGATCGTCGCGCTGCCGAGCGTGAGGACGTTAGCATCGTTGTGTTCGCGGGAGTTGACGGCGACTTTGACTGAGTAGCAGGCGGCGGCGCGCACGCCCGGCACTTTGTTGGCCGTCATCGCAGAGCCGACGCCCGCGCCGTCTATGACGATGCCGAGATCGCATTCGCCATCGGCGACGGCGCGTGCGACGGCGTGCGCGAAGTCTGGATAGTCAACCGCGTCGGTCGAGTTTGTGCCGAAGTCGCGTACGCGGTGGCCGAGTTCGGCGAGGTAAGTTTTGAGTTCTTCCTTCAGAGGGTAGCCGCCGTGATCCGCGCCGACGGCGATTGCTCTGCTTTCGCGCGAACCGCGACGCGACGCGCGGCGCACGAGTTCGATGCCCTGTTCACGCACGATATCTGCGGCGAGCGGCGTCAAACGCGCGCCTTCACTGACACGCAAACGTGCGCCGCGTTCGAGGCCGCGCACGTCCGCCTCCGTGATGACCGTCTTAGAGGATTCGTCGCGCGCGATGGGCTTCTCATCCGTCGCTGCGCTCGCAGTAGCTTTAGTGACGGGGCGCGGCGGCGCGGCCGTGGCCGTAGCGGAAGGCGCGGCGTTGGCGGGCGCGTCGGAAGGTGAAGGCGTCGCTGTCTGAGATGCGCCGCCGCTTTCCTCTTCGGGCAGCGCGTTGTTGAGCACCTCGCGCACGAGTGCGCGGACGCGGTCGCGTGTAGATTGTTCGTCAGGCATAAGAATCTGTTAGCCGTGAGCCGTTAGCTGTTAGCTTTCGTCTTGCTGGTAGCTAAGGGCTAATCGCTTATAGCTTCTAACTCCATTGACCTCCGGCGAGCGGCTACTTTAGTATGTCGCACCAAGCGGCGCGTGCGCAAATGGCGTCGTCTCCGAAGTCGCACTTTTAAGCTCCGACATTTTCCCATCACGCAGCTAAGAGGAGGCCGCCACGTGTCAGCTACAGCCGCTCCCGTCCCCAGCGAGTTTACCAACGACAACCTCGAACCGATGTTCAGCGCCGAACAGATTCAGACGCGCATCAGCGAACTCGGCGCGGAGATCGCGCGCGACTACGCGGGGAGCAACCCACTACTTCTCGGCGTCCTCAAAGGCGCGTTCATCTTCCTGAGCGATTTGATGCGCGCGATTGACATGCGCGTCGGCGTGGAGTTCATGGCGATCTCAAGCTACGGCGAGTCCACGCGCTCGTCGGGCGAGGTCAAGATCGTGAAGGATTTGGACGTGCCGATTGAAGGGCGCGACATCCTCATCGTCGAAGACATCGTGGACACGGGGCTGACACTCTCCTACCTCATGGCGAATCTGCATTCGCGCGGCGCACGAAGCGTCAAACTCGTCGCGCTCCTTAACAAACAGGAGCGGCGTCTGCGTGAAGTGAAGATAGACTATCTCGGCTTCACCATCCCCGACGCCTTCGTCGTCGGCTACGGCCTCGACTTCGCCGAACGCTACCGCAACCTGCCCTACATCGCCGTCATCAAAGACCCTTCAATACAGTGACAGGTGACGAGTGACAAGTGACAAGTTAAAACAAAGAGAAGTTCTTTATGTTTTAACTTGTCACTTGTCACTCATCACTTGTCACTTAAATAATTTCTGACAGAAAACTTTGACCTGCCGCTAAACGTAGGCCGAAGTTTTCGGCGATGGTTTGTCCCATGTCGGCGAGGGAGCGGCGTGTGCCGAGGTTGACGGCGGCGCGGGCGCGTTTGCCGTAGGCGAGGAGCGGGACGTATTCGCGCGTGTGATCCGTGCCGCGATAGGTCGGGTCGTTGCCGTGATCGGCGGTGATGATGTAGAGGTCGCGCTCGCGCATGGCGGCTTCGATTTCGGGGAGGCGCGCGTCGAAATGTTCGAGGGCGCGCGCGTAGCCTTCCACGTCACGGCGGTGGCCGTAGAGCATGTCGAAGTCGACGAGGTTGGTGAAGATGAGGCCGCGCGTCTGGTCGCCGAGTGCGCGCACGGTTTGATCAATTGATTGATCGTTGTTCTTGGCTTTCAAGTCTTGCGTCGCGCCGAGCGAATCGTAAATTGAAGCGATCTTGCCGATGCAGACCACGTCGAGTCCGGCGTCGCTGAGGGCAACGAGCAAGTTTTCGCGCGGCGGCGGGACGGCGTAGTCGTGGCGGTTTTCGGTGCGTGTGAATGCGCCCGTCGTGCCGACGAAGGGGCGCGCGATGACGCGCCCGACTTCGTGCTCGCCTCTCAGTATCCGTCGCGCCGTCTCGCAAATTTCGTAGAGGCGTTCGACCGGAATCACCTCTTCGTGCGCGGCGATCTGGAAGACGGAATCGGCGGACGTGTAGACGATGGGCTTGCCAGTGCGTACGTGTTCCGCGCCGAGTTCTTTGATGATCTCCGTGCCCGAAGCGGGATAGTTGCCGAGCACGCCGGGCACGCCCGTCTCCGCGACGAAGCGCGCGAGCACGTCTGCGGGAAAGCCTTCGGGGTAGGTCGGGAAAGCCTCGTCTAAAATTATTCCGGCCATCTCCCAGTGCCCCGTCGTCGTGTCCTTGCCGTTCGACTGCAAGGCGCAGCGACCGTATGAGCCGCGCGGACTCGCAGCGGGCGGGACGTGTGCGAGCGGGCGCACGTTGCCGAGTCCGAGCGTCTGCAAGTTTGGCAAGCGCACCTCGCGCGACGCGCAGATGTGGCCGAGCGTGTCCGACCCGGCATCGCCCCAGTCGGCGGCGTCCGGCATCTCGCCCATGCCGAGACTGTCGAGCACTATCAAGACAATGCGATCAAAAGCAATTTGATTCATAAGACGTATTCTACCGCGGGGAGATTGAAAGCCGATGCGGGGTTTCCGGCTTGTAGAATGATGGGGCTGGCTCCGGTCTGTTCGACGAGGCGCAAGACTTCGAGCACTTCACCATAACTTAAAGAAGGCGACGGGACGACGATGATAGTTTTTTCAATGCGCTCGTGCGACGGAAGTTCCGTTCGGTATTCCATGCCCGGCTTGTAAGCGCGATTCACCTCGCGATCACGAAAAATTTCCGCCAGCCTGACCGTCAACTTTGATGGGTCGTCCAATGATCCGGCGGCATCGGTGTTTAGCCTCAACGTTCGCTCCGCGTCCACTGTGACGGTTAACGTCATGCATCCGGTGATGATTGCGTCAGCATCAGGAGTTGCGAGGGCGACCGGCTGGTTGACATCAAAAAATCGAGCCGCCGGTTCATCGCGCCGGAAATTCCAGTAGATGCTCTCCGTCTTGACGAGTTCGTCGCGCCACGTCCGCGCTTCGACGACCGCCGGTGTCATCACGCCAACCAGCCTTTGAGAAGAATCAGGCCGCGACGGAAAAACCGGAATTATGCGCCAGACGAAGGTGGCGGTCAGGGCGAAGGCGAAGGTCAGCGCGGCGACAGTCAACCTTAGCAGCAAAGGTGTGGTTGATTTACACACGTCGGCCAATCCTCATGGGAAAGAATGTATCGAGTTGGTCGTTCCTCAACATTAGACACTCGAAGCATAAAGGATGTTCCGCGCCGCGTCTAACTCTTCGGGGCTTGGTAGCCTTCGCGCGCGGTGACTTGCGCGCCTTGCAGGCCGCGCACTTCGACTTTGATCGCGCGGAAGCGACCGTCGCGCGCCTTGTTGGTCGAATAGTAGCCGAGGCTGTACTGCTTGCCGATGTCGGCGGCGACCTGTGCGAAGGCGGCGCGTGCGTCGCGCAGGTCGGCGGCATTGAAGGTCTTGCCGCCGGAGTCGCGCGCGAGTTCCTGCATCTCGCGGCGCGCGAGTTGGTAGAGAGCGCGGCTTATTTGCATGCGCTCGAACGGCCCCATCTGGCAGAAGTTCGTGTAGTCTGCAACTTCGGCGCGCGGGTCGAAGATTTTGCGATAGCGTTGCAGTTGCACGCGCGACAGACTCAAACGCCCGTCGTCCTGACAATCCCGCATCAGGCGTTCTTCGACAAACTCTTCCGTGTTGACCTGTATGAAATAGGCGAGCGTGCCCGTCTGTTGCAGGCGCGCGCGCACTTCGGCGAAGTCCGCCTCGCTCGTGGAATCAACTCCGTCGGTCAACGCGACGAGCGCGCGACGCCCGCGCAACTCTGCACGCGGCGGGTCGCGGAAGACTTCGCGCGCGACGCGTTCGAGCGCATCGTAGAAGGGCGTGCCGTTGCTCGAACCGATGTTCTCGATGGCCTGTTGGAGCGCGTCGCGGTCGTCCGTCAGGTGCGTCATCAGTTCGACGGTGGCGAGTTTCGTCGCGCCGTCCTCCTGCGAGTTGAAGGAGAGAATACTGATGCGGTCGCCCGGTCGCAGCGCGTCTATGAAGGCGTTGGCGGCGCGACGTATCAAGCCGACTTCGGCGCGCGTAGAGCCTGACGTGTCGAGCAAAAGCGCGACCTCGAAAGGCGCGTCGGTCGTGATGAAATTGGCGACGCGCTGCGGTCGCCCGTCTTCGTAGAGTGCGAAATTCTCGGCGCGCAAATTCGTGAGCGTGCGCCCCGTGCGATCCGTCACAGTCACGGGCACGGTGATGAGTTGCGTCTCCACGCGCACCACGTCGTCCTCGCCAACTTCTTCTCCGGCTGTAGCGGCAGCGGGCGCGGGCGTCGGCGTCGCGCGCAGCAACTCACGCGCGGGCGGCGTCGGCGACGGCTGCGGCGAAGGCGTCCCGACGCGGCGTGGTCGTTGTTGCGGCGCGCTCTGCTGCTGCGACGGCTGCTGTGTTGATTGACCGAAACCGTGCGCCGCGAGTCGCGCTGTGAATGCGTTGAGAGCTATAAGGGCGACAAAGACGGCTGCGAATCGCCGCGAGCGTTTTTGCTTTGAGGGATGCTTCGACATAGACTTACGACTTCGCACGTAAAATTCGGCGTGGTTAAATATAGCCGCAAACCCTTGATGACTGAAAGGAGCGACAAGGATGTCCGTCATCGGAAGACTCGACGATCAGGTCGAAGCCGTGCTCATCAACCCGCGTAGGCGCGAGCGGTCGCCCGACCAAGAAGGGCGAGAGCGACAGCCGACGCCGACGACGCCCGCTCCCGCAAACGAAGAACGCGATGCAGAATCAACGTCTGAGTCGCGCGACAGCGACGATGCGCTTCCCGTCTGGTTGCTGTGAGTTGCCGCCACGCGATACGCGCAAGGCCGCTCTGCTTGACACCGTGCAGGGCATCTTTTAGGATGAGTCTCGCTTCGGAACAACGAACATCCAAACTGTTTTTAACCGGAGCGAGCGATCTTTGAAGCGGGCGTGAGAAGAGTTCGAGAGGTTCACGATAGTGCTTGCCTTACAGTTGCAAGTCGCGCGAACAAAATCAGTGTGAGATGGCGAACGCAAGTTGTTAATTGCGCGTCTTCACCACATCTTCATTATAGGCACGTACTGTCAATGGTAGACGACCGCCCTTACAAGGCGGGGGTTGTGGGTTCGAGTCCCACCGTGCCTACCATTAGCGGCGCGCCGCCTCTGATGCGCTAACGCCCGCCGCAGTTTAAGTTTTGAAGTTTTTGCGGAGTCGTAGTTCAGTTGGTTAGAACGCCGGCCTGTCACGTCGGAGGTCGCGGGTTCGAGTCCCGTCGGCTCCGCCACTAAATCACTGGTGCAGCAGGCACAAACAGCCATCCTTCGGGATGGCTGTTCGTGTTTTCAGCAGTGTGAAAGCTAGCCTCGCTTTTTATCCGGTCGCGGAGTGAAACCACGGCTCGTCGGCAATTTCTTAGCGGGAGGAGTAAACGCTTGCTCCTTACTTTTATCCGACCGTTCTGCAATCTCTTTCTGGATAGCTTCCCTGGCTCGTTTCTTAGCGCGTTTATTCATGACCAAGATTATACATTAGGAAATAAGTTGTTATCATCCGCCGTCGCTTGAAGGAGAAGACTCGCAGGCCGTGAATGAAACGCGCATCTTCGACGGTTACAAACTCGACGCGGCGGACGACAAGCGCAAGCCGTTCGACGATAGCAACGCGTGAAGATTTTTGTTAGCGTCTCCCTGAAATGATTCCAGTCCCCGAAGCCATTCGCATCGTAGAGGAGCAGACGCCGCGCCTGCCCTCTGAAGCGGTCGCGCTCGCGTCTGCGCGCGGGCGCGTGCTGGCCGAGGACGTTGTCGCCGACACGGACTTGCCGCCGTTTGATCGTGCGCTCATGGACGGCTACGCGGTGCGCGCGGCGGACACCGTTGGCGCGAGCGTAGATGCGCCCGTGCGCTTGGCGATAATTGGCGAGGCGGCGGCGGGCGCGGGTTGGCGCGGGGGCGTGCTCGGCGCGGGCGAGGCCGTGCGGATTATGACCGGCGCACCCGTGCCTGCTGGCGCGGACAGCGTCCAACAGGTCGAAGTGACGCGCGAACTCGAAGGCGGCGCGTCGGTCGAAATCGAACGCGCGACTGTGCCCGCGCAGTTCATCACCAAACGCGCGACGGAGATCACGCGCGGCGAAACGATCTTGCGCGCGGGCGCGGACATAAACGCGGCGATGATGGCCGCGCTCGCCTCCTTCGGTTATGCGGAGGTGCGTGTCGGCGCGCGCCCGCGCGTCGCGGTGCTGGCGACGGGCACTGAGTTGGTTGCCGTTGACGAGCAGCCCGGCGCGGATCAAATTCGAGACTCTAACACTTACTCGCTGCTCGCCTACGCGGAAGCCGCAGGCGCGACTGTCGAACATTTGCCCTTTGCCGGAGACGATGCGCGACTCTTGGAGCGCGTGATCGGCGAGAGCGCGGAGCGCGCAGACGTGCTCGTTCTCTCAGGCGGCGTCTCGATGGGCGTCTATGATTTCACGAAGACGGCCCTGCGTGCGCTCGGCGCGGAAATATTTTTCGAGCGCGTCAGTTTGCGCCCGGGCAAGCCGACGGTCTTCGCGCGCACGGGGCGCACGCTCGTCTTCGGGCTGCCGGGCAATCCCGTCTCCGTCTCTGTCACCTTCAACTTGTTCGCGCGCACGGCCATACGCGCGATGCAGGGCGCGAACGTGTCGGCGCTCTTGGAAGAACAAGCCGTGCTCGCACGCGCCGTGCGTGGCGCGTTGGAGCGCGCGAGTTATCTCCCCGCACAATTGCACACGGACGCGGCGGGGCGACTCATCGCAGAACCTCTACGCTGGGGCGGCTCGTCCGACTTCGTCGCCTTCACACGCGCCGACGCGCTCATCATCGTCGAAGCGGGCGCAAAGACTCTGGAAGCAGAGACAATCGTGCGTGTCGTACGCCTGCCTGCGTGAGTTGAAACTAAAAGCCTTCACCGCAGAGACGCAGAGCCAAACCGCAGAGAACCGCAGAGAGTTGATCAATAGTTTTCTCTGCGGTTCTCTGCGTACACTCTGCGTCTCTGCGGTGAAGGCTTTTAGTTACACGACAAAAGGCGTCCCCGCCGTTGAAGCGAAGACGCCTTTGCCGCTTTGCTAAGTAAGAACTGACGGGGCTGTTAGTTGGGCATCACGACGGTGTCAATGACGTGGATCACGCCGTTTGATTGGTACACGTCGGCGGTTGTGACCATCGCCGTGCCGCCTTTTTCGTCGGTCAGCATGATACCGTTGCCGTGCATCATTGCGGTCAGCGTGCCGCCGCTGACGGTCTTGAAGGTGGCCTTGCCTCCGCCCTTCTTGATGGCCTTCGCGATGGCTTTCGAGTCGAGCCGTCCGGCGACGACGTGATAGGTGAGAATCTTCGTGAGCATCGCCTTGTTCTCAGGCTGCATCACGAAGGTGAGCGTGCCCGCGCCGACTTTGTTGAAAGCCTCGTCGGTCGGCGCAAACACCGTGAAAGGCCCTTTGCCTTTGAGCGTGTCAACCAGCCCTGCGGCAACTACGGCCTTGACGAGCGTGGTGTGAACCGGCGACTCCATCGCGTTCTCGACGATGTTCTTGGTCTTGTACATCGCCGCGCCGCCGACGGTCGGATTGCCGTCCATCTTCTTGTTGTCAGACATCATCTGCGCCGAAGTCGCGGCGGCAGAGAACATGCAGAGCATCAACGCCAGAAAAATCTTCTTCATCATTTGTCCCTTTCGATCTTCAAACTGTTGGAATTGCTATTCGACGCGCTCGCCTTGACGCAAGCCGAACCGCGAGCGCACGCGCGTGCGCATTCGTTCGTCGCAGGCGACGATTCATCGAACGAAAAAAGTCGTCGCGCAAATCGGTTATTAATGTTTGCGCGTCTGTGGGATTTACGGAGGCGGGCGGCGCGGCGGTTTTATGCTCGGCAGGCGAATGCGCGCGCAGTCTCTTGCGTATTCAACACGATTTGATGTTTAGTTTGTACGCGATGACTGATACGAGCGAGACAATCGCGCCCGATCCGTTTGAGACGCGCGACGCTGCGGCGACGACGGGCGCAGACAGAAGCGCGCGCGAAGCCGTGCCGCTCGCGCACGAAGCGATCCACGAGACGGTGGCACAAATTCTCGGCGCGCAGACGCGGCGCGGCCTGCTGCTCGACGTTCCTGCGGGCGAAGGTGCGCTCGCCGCGCGACTCCTCGGCGCGGGCTTCGACGTGCGCTGCTGCGATCTCTACCCGCAAATTTTTCGCCTGCCGCGCGTCGAGATCAAAGGCGGCGATCTTTCCGGCACGCTCCCTTACGCGGACGCGAGTTTTGATTTCATCACCTGCGTCGAGGGACTCGAACATATCGAAAACCCACAACAAGCGATACGCGAGTTTGCGCGACTCTTGCGCGCGGGCGGAGAGATTGTCGTCACCGTCCCCAACATCCTCAACATAGAGGAGCGCGTCAAGTGGCTGCTTCATGGTTACACTTCGCACTTCAAACCCATCTCGCGCGAAGCACTCGCGCGCGTGCGTGCGGCGGAGATGGGCGAGATGGAAGAGGTGGCGCTGCACATCAACCCGATCTCTTACGCAGAGCTTCGCTACACGCTCGAAAAGTACGGATTTGAAATTCAAAAACTCTACCGCGACAAACCCAAAGTACACCTGTGGGCTTACTGGCCGCTCGTCGCGCTCATACGCCTCGTCGCGCGCCTGACGCCCGCCGCAAAGCGGCGCGAGCGTTGGTCTGAGGAGTTGCAATCCGACGAAATCCTGCTCGGCGGGAACACTCTGATCGTCCACGCCGTCAAACAGTCAAACACATGAACAAACTTTCTCACATGGACACACAGGGACGCGTGGCGATGGTGGACACGAGCGCGAAGGAGACGACCGCGAGGCGCGCAGTCGCTTCGGCGCGCGTGTTGATGTCGGCTGAAACCGTCGAGGCCGTTCGCGCGCAACGCACACCCAAGGGCGACCCTTTGGAGACCGCTCGGCTCGCAGGCATCATGGCCGCCAAACGCACCGCCGAACTCATCCCCCTGTGCCACCCGCTCGCGCTCACGCACATAGAGGTGCGCGCAGAGTTGCAGGACAGCGGCGTCTATCTCGAAGCCGAAGCCGCGACGAACGCCGGAACGGGCGTAGAGATGGAAGCACTGACCGCCGCCTCGGTCGCGGCCCTGACCGTCTACGACATGTGCAAGGCGCTCGACAAAGCGATGACGATCACGGACATAAGGTTGGAGCGAAAGACGGGCGGCAAATCGGGCGACTATGAAAGGGGAAAGGCGAAGGGCGAAGGGCGAAAGGGGCGGAAATGAGCCGGAGGCGCACGCGATGGTAACGTCAGGCAAACTGGGCGGGAACATCGGGAGTTGGTACGGCGTTTATAATTTTGTCTTTGGGAGTTCGGAAGTCCGGGTTTCGCCGTCGCCTGTCGCCTTTTTACTTTTACCTTTTCTCGCGCTTCGTCGTAGAATGAGTTCTACCGTTGGCGGGAAAGTTCAGCCGGGAGTTGAGCGGAGATTTTGAGATGAAGAACATTATGAGAATGAAGATCGCACACGACGCGCGCCCGCAGGCGCGCACGCTGCTTGTCGCCACGCTCGTCACGCTGGCGCTCTGGTTTCTGCCCTACACGAGTTTTCTAACCTACCCGTTCCGCCTCTTCGTGACCTTCATCCACGAGGGCGGGCACGCGCTGGCCGCCGTCCTGACCGGAAGCTCCGTGCGCAGCCTGAGCGTCGCGATTGACACTAGCGGGCTGACGGAAACGCTGACGCCGCAGGGCGGTTTCTTCTCGCGCTTCTTCATCTCAAGCGCGGGCTACCTCGGCACAATCGCCTTCGGCGCGCTCTTGCTCTGGCTCGTGCGCCGCAAAGTCAAAGCGCGCGTCGTGCTCATAGGCTCTGCCGCCATCATACTCGGCCTCACGGTCGTCTTCGGCTTCATCGCGCCGCTCACGAATTTGTCGCTGCAACCGTTCACAGTCATCTCAGGCGTCGCCATCGCGGCGTTGCTCCTTGCGGCGGCGAAATACTTTGGCCTTCGCGCGGCCAACTTCCTCGTAGGCTTCCTCGCCGTGCAGTGCGTCTTGAACGCTGTGTTCGACTTGAAGAACGTCTTGTGGATGTCTGTCGCGTCCGACGCGCCGACCGACGCGATGAACATGGCGCAGGCGACGGGCGTTCCGGCGATCTTCTGGTCGCTCATCTGGATCGTTATTGCCTGCCTGCTTCTAACGGCGGCGATGCGCGCCTACGCTGTCGGTCGCTCGCGCCCGTCACAACCCGATCTCCCGTTTGAAGACCCGCTCGAAGTTTAACTAACAAGCCAGTGAGCACCACATTCGAGAGGCCGCCGAACGACTCAGCCGCGACGCTGATAACTTCCGGCGGCCTCGACTCATCTACGGCGATTGAAGTCGCAGCCGACACGGCGACGCTCGGCTCGCTGCCGCTCGGCGCTCATCTCGTCCTGCGCTGTCGCAAAGACTGGCGCACGGCCACAATCGTCGCCGTCGAACTCGATCGTGTCACGCTCTCCGTCTCCTCCCCGACGGGTCGCACCTACCGCATGCGACGCCCGCCCGACGCCCCGCTCACCTTCGACGGCCACATCCCGCTGCTCGACGCGGGCAAGCCCTCCTGCTGGCGCGTGGGATTGGCACACTACGACGTGCGCTGGTGAGAGGCATATAGATAAAGAATTGTTTCGCGCAAAGGCGCAAAGAATAAGGCACGAAGGGATTGAGTTTTTAACCGCTCCGTGCTGTCTTCCTTTGCGTCTTTGCGCCTTTGCGTGAGTTCCGTTGCTTTTGCCCCGTCGCCATTTCGTTCGCGCGCCGAAACGGGTTATCATGTGTGTTTCGCCGGTACGCAAAATTGGCCGCTGTAGGTGTCGGCGTTTGAAGTGAAGCATGACTGAAGAAGCGATCACAGTGCGCGGCGCGCGCGTCAACAACTTAAAGAACGTAGATTTCACCATCCCCATCGAACGCCTGACGGTCGTGACGGGCGTGTCGGGTTCGGGCAAGTCGTCGCTCGCCTTCGACACTATTTACGCCGAAGGCCAACGCCGCTACGTCGAATCGCTGTCGTCCTATGCGCGGCAGTTTCTCGAACGCATGGACAAGCCGGACGTGGACGAGGTGCGCGGCATCCCTCCGGCAATCGCCATCCGGCAGAAGAACTCCACGCGCAACCCGCGCTCGACCGTCGGCACGCAGACGGAAGTTTACGATTATCTACGGCTCTTGTACGCGCGCGTCGGAACGACCATCTGCCGCGTCTGCGGGCGCGAGGTACACAAAGACTCGCCCGATTCCGCCGCCACAGAAACTCTCGCCGCGCTCACAGAAGGCACGCGCTTCTACGTTCTCTTCCCCGCCGAAGCCGGACTGCGCCTTGAGACGAACGCGAACGGCGCGGGCAAGAAAAGCAGCAAGGGGCGCACGAAGAAAGCTAAGGCGGGCGACGAATCAGTCGGCGCGCTCAGTCGCCAGATGGTGACGGCGCATGTGATGAGTTTGATGCAGCGCGGCTTCACGCGTCTCTACACGAACGGCGAGACGATTGAACTGCGTTCGCCCGACGACTACACGCGCGCGGATTTTGCGGAAGTGTACGTGCTCGTCGATCGTCTCGTCGCGCGCGAAGATGTGCGCAGCCGACTCACGGATTCGCTCCAAACATGTTTCATCGAAGGGCACGGGACGGCCATTGTGCAGACGGCGGAAGACGCGCCGCGCGCTCTGAAATTCTCCGAACGCTTCGAGTGTCGCTACGACGGCACGGTCTACGCGCAGCCCGAACCGCGCCTCTTTAGTTTCAACAACCCGTTCGGCGCGTGCCCCACCTGTCAGGGCTTCGGCAACACCATCGGCCTCGATCTCGATCTCGTCATCCCGAATCCCCTGCTCTCGATTGACGAGGGCGCGATTGAGCCCTGGACGAAACCGCAACACGAATGGGCGCGCACCGAACTCAGACGCTTCGCGCGCTCCGAAGGCATCCCGACCGATGTGCCTTACGCCGAACTCTCGCGCGCGCACAAAAACGCCATCGTGGAAGGCAAAGGACACTGGGCGGGCGTGCGCGGTTTCTTCGCGTGGCTTGAGACGAAAAAATATAAACTGCACGTGCGCGTCTTCCTCGCAAAGTATCGCGGCTACACGCGCTGCCCCGAATGCAACGGCGGCAGACTTCGACAAGAGGCGCGCGACGTGCGCGTCGGCGGGCGCACGCTGCCGGACATTTGCACGCTGCCTATCAAAGAGACCGCCGTGTTCTTCGAGACGCTCGTGCTCTCCGACGAGCAGGCGGCCATCGCCGACAAAGTGCTTTTTGAAGTGCGCCGACGCCTGCGTTTCCTCGTTGATGTCGGTCTGGATTATTTAACACTTGACCGTCTCGCTTCCACGCTATCCGGCGGCGAAGCGCAACGCATCCAACTCGCAACAAACCTCGGCTCGGCGCTCGTCGGCGCGCTCTACGTTTTGGACGAACCCTCAATCGGTCTGCACCCGCGCGACAGCGAGCGGCTCATCAAGTTGCTGCACAATTTGCGCGACATAGGCAACACAGTCCTCGTCGTCGAACACGATCCGGACATGATGCGCGCCGCAGATCACATCTTGGACGTTGGCCCTGCGGCGGGCGAACTCGGCGGGCGCATCGTCTTCGAGGGCGACTTCGCCGGACTCTTGAAAGATTCCGCGACGCTGACGGGCAAATACCTGCGCGGCGAAGCCGAGATCAAAGAGCCGAAGCAGCGGCGCGCGGCGAAGAAAAAGCGTCTCTCCGTGCGCGGCGCGAGCGAGCATAATTTGAAGGGCGTTGACGTGGACATTCCGCTTGAGATGTTCGTCTGCATCACGGGCGTGTCGGGTTCTGGCAAGTCAACGCTCGTCCACGACGTACTCTTCGCCGGACTTAAAAAGCAGCGCGGCGAATGGCAGGGACACGTCGGCGCGTTTCAAAAACTAGAGGGCGGAGGGGCGATTGACGACGTGGTGCTCGTTGACCAATCGCCCATCGGTCGCACGCCGCGCTCGAACCCCGTCACCTACATCAAAGTCTATGACGGCATACGCGAGGTCTTCGCCGCGACGCGCGACGCGCAATCGAAAGGTTTCGACGCCTCGTATTTTTCCTTCAACGTGCCGGGCGGGCGCTGCGACGTGTGCGAGGGCGACGGCACGGTGACGGTCGAGATGCAATTTCTCGCGGATGTCGAGTTGGTCTGCGAAGAGTGCAAAGGCACGCGCTTCAAGTCGAACGTCCTCGAAGTGCGCTATCGCGGCAAGAACATCAATGACGTGCTCAACATGACGGTGCGCGAAGCTCTCACCTTCTTCCGCGACGTGAACAAGATCGCGAACAAGTTGCGCGTTTTGGACGAAGTCGGTCTCGGTTACTTGCGGCTCGGCCAGTCGGCGACGACGCTTTCGGGCGGCGAGGCGCAGCGCATCAAGCTCGCCTCGTTCCTCTCGAAGCGCACTGGCGCGCGCACGCTCTACATCTTCGACGAGCCAACGACCGGACTGCATTTCGACGACATCAACAAACTGCTCGCGGCCTTTCGCACGCTCGTCGAAGCGGGCGGCTCGCTCCTCGTCATCGAACACAACCTCGACGTGATCAAGACCGCCGATCACATCATAGACCTCGGCCCCGAAGGCGGCGACGCGGGCGGCCAAGTCGTAGCCTGCGGCACGCCCGAAGAGATCATGAAAGTTAAACTTTCGCACACCGGACGTTTCCTCAAAGCCCACCTCGCGCGCTCAAACGGCCACGCTTGACGAGTGATCAGCGCATGTTAGATTCGTTTGCTCTCGCACGACGCTTCAAGTCGAGCGTCATGCTGGGATTGGGTTGCCCGCATTTACGCGAAGTCAAAATCGCAGAGGCTACCTCCGCGCAGACGCCACGACACGAAAGCCGTTATCGGGGTCGCGCTTGCCTGGGCCGTACTCGGCGCGATTGGCACAGCGGCAGGAATACGCCTCGTAGATCCACGAACCGCCGCGCAGTGCCCGAAGACTTGCGTCGCCGCCGCCTGACCAGACTGAACCGTCCGTTGGCGCTCCGTCATAGTTGTTACGCCAAATGTCAGCGCACCACTCCCACACGTTGCCATACATGTCATAAAGCCCAAAAGCATTTGCCTGCTTTTGCCCCACCGGATGCGGTTGTTCGCCGGAGTTGTCTTTATACCACGCTATCGAATCCAGGTTGCCCGCATAATCCTCCGCCGTCCCCGCACGGCATGCATACTCCCACTGCGCCTCGCTCGGCAATCGGTACAGGAAGCCGTCGTTCAACTCGTTCAACTTTCCGATGAACTTCTGCGCGTCGTTCCACGAAACATGTTCAACCGGCAGGCTGTCGCCCTTGAACGCCGACGGATTCTTCCCCATCACTTGCCGCCATTGCGCTTGCGTGACCTCGTACTTGCCCATGTAAAAGCCTTCACGGATCGTCACCTGATGCACGGGTTTCTCATTAATATCACCATTCTCAGAACCCATCATGAAGCTGCCCGGTGGAATCCATACCAACTCCATGCCGATGCGGTTAGTGATGCTTTTCTTGAGGTTTGTTTCTTTTGGACTATTAGTCGGTTGCTGATTGGACGTAGATTGATTGCTGACAGGCGATGAATTCTCGCTGATCGGTGTTCGTAACCAATCATTAATCTTAACTACGGCTGCAATTACGAAAAGTGCCAGAATAGCAAGAGCAATTATTTTATCCTCCCGCTCGACCCGCTTTAGATTTCCCGTCTGCTCATTCAATGTCGTCGTGGCAGGGCTGTTTATCGTTTCTATATTCGAAGATGACGTTTCAAGCCGAGCAGTTACAAAGGTCTCTTCAACTGATGGTGGCTCGGGTTCGGCGGCGCGGCGGCGTTGTTCGATCTCTTCAGCTTCCAGCTTGCGAATTGCCTCCGCCTCCTTTGCTTCCCGCTTTAATTTGGCTTTTTCTTCCGCTTCTCGCGCGAGCCGTTCGCTCTCTTCAGCTTGCTTGCGGCTTTGCGCTTCTGCTTCCAGACGCTTACGCTCTTCTTCCTGCTGCTCCGCGATGCGTCGCGCCTCGCGACGGCGTGTGAGAATCTTTTCCAACGCGCCGGTTAGTTGATCAATGTCGTGCTTCCAGCGCAAATCGCTGAGTTCGAGGGCATGACGGCGGGAGAGCGCCAATAAGTCTTCGGGCAAGTCCTGAGGACGCGGCATGCGTGCGCCTTGCACCAGTACCGGAATCACGGGGATGCCTCGAACGAGCGCAGCGGTGATCTCCAAGCGAACAAAGTCATTAGGATTGTCCAACCGCCGCCCACTTTCGTCTCTGCTCGTCAACCAATTTCGACCGATGAGCGCGACCAGAATCTCGCACGAGCCGACCGCCGACTCGATGACCTGCACGAAGTCTTCGCCCGGCTCAATCTGATCTATATCCATGAATACCTGTTCCTCGCCGAAACGGGCGCTCAACCCGTCAAATAAGCGACCGGCGTGGCCGGAGCTATCGTCGCGGCGGTAACTGATGAATATGCCCGAAAATTGCCCGGTGGCAGGTTGCGACATATGTTTAGACAGCTCCCCGTTTGGTGATGAGTGTGGCGAGTTCTTCAAGCCGGGCGGTGACGGTTACGTTTGTCGCGCCCAGACGTGAGAGTCGAGAGCTAGTTAAGGTCTGCGCGGCTATCTTACAGTAGCCCGGCCCACCACGCTAGAGTGTTGTTCATCCGGTGAATTTGGAGTTATCTTGCAAGGTTGCCGGACGCACTCATGGTAAAAGGCTTGAGTATGCGTGCCCACAACCGACGATTATCAACCGAGATGGGGAGCAGCCGAATTTATGAGTTTGAAACAACGAATCATTGACGACATGACAGACGCGATGCGCGCGAAGGATGCGGCGCGGCTTTCGACTTTGCGCATGGTTAAGGCCGCGATGATGAACCGGCAGATCGAGAAGGGCGGCGAGTTGACCGACGAGGAGATGACGAAGATGCTCCAGTCACTCTTGAAACAGAGGCGCGATTCGGTCGAACAGTATGAGCGTGGCGGGCGCGCGGAGTTGGCTGCGAAGGAGAGCGCGGAGATCACTGTCATCGAAGCATATCTGCCGCAGGCCGCGACGCGTGAGGAGATTGAACAGGCTGTGGCCGCCGCGATTTCCGAGACGGGCGCGACTTCGATGAAGGAGATGGGCGCGGTGATGAAATCGGTGCAGGCGCGACTAGCAGGGCGCTCGGCGGATGGGCGCATTGTGAGCGAGATCGTCAAAGCCAAATTGGGATAAAACTTGTGGGGAAGGGGGAAGGGATAAAGGGGGAAAGGTAAAACTTTAAGTCGCATTTTCCAGCGAAAGTTGCCCGTTTTTTCCTTTCCCCTTTACCCCTTCCCCCTTCCCCTTCTTTTGCTTCTCTGCGCTTTTGCCCTTTTGCCCGTTTCCCTTTATAATCCGTCTCTTGCTCGGAGCGCGGTGGCGTTGTCCAGTGGGTTCGCGCCCACTTTTTATTTTGGGCAGAAGGAATTTCGAGCCGGGCATTTTTGAGCGAAGGGGGACGCTAGAGGGCGATGGAAGCGGCGGAGATGGAAGGGCGGATTCGGGAGATCGCCGAACGCGTGGCGACGGAACACGGGCTGGAACACGTTCACACGGAAGTCGGTGTGCTCGGACGAAACGCGGCGGTGCGCATCTTCATTGACAAACCGGAAGGCGTGACGCACGAAGATTGCTCGACCGTGAGCCATCACGTCGGGACGGTCTTGGACGTAGAAGATTGGATCAATTCGGCCTATACGCTTGAAGTGTCCTCGCCCGGCCTTGAGCGCGGACTCTACAAACGCGAAGACTACGAACGCTTCGCAGGGCATCTCGCCAAGATGAAATCGCGCGAAGCCATCAACGGCCAGCGCAACTTCAAAGGCCGCATCGTCGGCGTCGAAGACGAGCGAGTAGTTTTTGACGACAACACGAACGGGCGCGTCAAAGTGCCTGTCGCGAGCATCGTCAAAGCGAACCTTGAGATTGACGTGGAAGAAGAGTTTCGCCTCGCGGCTGAACGCGAGCGTGCCGCCAAACAAAACGGCGGCAGTTAGTACAACTGAATAACAACTGAATAGAAAGAGATGCTAGATGACAGATAACAGATGTTAGTAAAAGCAGCTTGCTTCTTAACTAACATCTAACATCTAACATCCGGCCACCAACATTATGAGTGCATCCATCGGGCAGAGCATTGACGCGTTGTGCAAAGAGCACGGCATTGACCGCGAACTCGTCATCGAGGCGATGAAGGAGGCCGTGCGCGCGGCGGCACGCAAGCAATTTAAGTCGGGCGAGGAAATCTACGTCGAGTGGAGTTCGGAGGCAGGCATCGAACTTTTCGCCTCGAAAGTAGTCGTCGAAGAAGTGACCAACGAGGCGCGCGAGTTGTCGCTCGAAGAAGCGCGCGAGATGGCTGGCGACGAAGTTGACGTAGGCGACGAACTGCAACTGCCTCTGCCGATGGAGGAGATGGGACGCATCGCGGCGCAGACCGCCAAGCAGATTCTCTTTCAGAAGGTGCGCGACGCCGTGCGCGCCAACGTCTATGAGCAATACATAGACAAGGTCGGCGATCTTGTCAACGGCTACGTCAAACGCTTCGAGCGCGGCGACATTATCGTTGACCTCGGCACGGTCGAAGCGATTCTCTACCGCAAAGAACAGTCGCGCGGCGAGCAGTGGGGACAGGGCGAACGCATACGTGTCGTGATTAACGACGTGGCGAAAGAAGCGAAAGGGCCGCAGGTGGAAGTTTCGCGCACCAGCCCGGAACTGCTGCGTCGCCTGTTCGAGATGGAAGTGCCGGAGATTTACGACGAGACGGTCGTGATCAAGTCGGCTGTGCGCGAGCCGGGCGAACGCGCAAAGATTGCCGTCGCATCTAATGAACGCGACGTTGATCCTGTGGGCGCGTGCGTCGGCATGAAGGGTTCGCGCGTGCAGGCGATCATACGCGAGCTTCGCGGCGAGAAAATTGACATCATCGAGTGGTCGGACGAGCCTTCGGTGTTTGCGGCAAACGCTCTGTCGCCCGCCAAAGTGAATCAGGTGCGCATCACGGACATCGAGCGCAGGCAGATGGAAGTGATCGTCAACGAAGATCAACTCTCACTTGCCATCGGCAAGCGCGGGCAGAACGTGAGGCTGGCGACGAAACTCGTCGGCTGGAACATAGACATACGCAGCGAAGAGGAACTCAAGAAGGAAGTCGCAGAGCAGATGGGCGCGCTCATCGCTTCGGGCGGCGCAGTTCCCTTGACCGCGCTCGAAGGCGTGACGGCGGCCACGACCGCCGCGCTCGCAGAGCACGGCATCGAAGATATAGACACGCTCGCCGGAACTTCGCTCGACGACTTAACCGAGTATCTCGACATCTCGCTCGACGAAGCGCAGGCCATACTCGATTCGGCGCAACGCGTCGTCGCAGCGCGCGAGCGCAGCAAGCAGAGCGAGGAAGCGGGCGAAGAGGAAACGGATGCAGCCGCGCCCGTAGCGGCGGCTGGCGCTGGCGGTGATGACGGCGGCGACGGCGAAGATGGAGAAGCGACTGCGACGGCTGCCGAGAGCGGCGACGACGCGGAAGGACAAGCGAAAGACGAGAACCTGGCGAGCGATCCGGCGTCGGAGCACGACGATGAACGAGCCGGAGAGAGTGTTGTGATCGAAGAACAGCATGCAGTTTCCGCCGAGTTCGATCCGTCAATTGATGCGGGCGAAGTCGAACCTTCCGAGGCGATGATCGCGGAAGGCTACGACGAAGCAGTTCGTGGCGGCACGCCGTTTCAGGCCGAGCCGGAAATTTTAGCCGCCGAGTCTGCCGATCCGGTCGCCTCTACGGAAGTTGAAGAGATGTCCGTGGACAATTTGGTGTTGCAGGAGGCGGGTCGCGATTTGCGCGCAGACACCATCACGCCCGCCGCCGACATGACTTCGACCGACGCGGCCTTGATTGCCGATGAAGAAGCCGCCGACGAAGGCGAGCCGCCTGTCGAGGACGATTCACCAATCGCGCCTCTGGTTTCGGCGTCGGAAGCCTCCGCGCCGGAAGTGCAAGTTTCGTCCGCGCCCGAACCCGAATATCGGGTCGAGACGAACGACGAAAAAGACGTTGCCGACGACGAGCAGAAAGATGCTTCGGGCAGCGCAGAATAGACGCTGCGGGCGCGTCGCTCTTGACGCGGCCTGTAGCAACTCGCCTTAGACGGCCTCTCGCGGCACGTGTCCCGATGCTTGGAAAGCGTCGCGCGCCGTCTGAGAGGTGATAGAAGGGCGAACGTCCTTCAACCTTTAAGCGCGCGACGCCGTTTTACCAAAGCGTCGAGAAGGAAGTGCATGACCGTTCAGTCCAAAGTTCGTATTTACGATCTCGCCAAAGAACTCAAGCTCGAATCGAAGCGGCTCATAGAAGAAGTGCGCCGCGAGGGCGTTGATGTGAGTGTGCCCTCAAACACCGTCTCGAAAGAGCTGGCGGAGAAGATTCGCAACAAGTATTTCCCGAAGAAAGAGGCGGTCGCGCCGCGCGCCATACGCGTCGTCAAAAAAGCGCACGCCCCCGCCGTCGAAACCGCGCCGGACGAAACGCCGGAAGACATACACGTCTCCGTCGCGCCCCCCACCGCACAGACCGAACAGACGCCGCCCGTCGCCTTGAACCAGAACGGCGCGGACGCGAGCGCGGCAGCGCCCGCCGTTGACCAATCCACATCGGCTGCGGCGAAACCCGCCGTCGCGCGGCTCGTCAAAAAACCGCTCACGCCTGCGGCGCGCGTAGAGCAACCTACGCAGCAACAGCAGCAGCAGGGCGCAGCGGCGACAGGGCTTGAAGTTCCCGCGCCGACAGAACAATCCATCACCGGCGCGCCCGTCTCCGACACGACGACGGCGCACGAGGACGCGCCCGGCCCCGTGCAACTCGGCGCGAACGAAACGGCGCAAGTCTCCGCGCCCGTCGAACAACTTGGCGAAGCGCCGCTCTCGCCCGTCGCATCGGGCGCAACCGCACCCGCGCCGCCGCCCGCGTCGCCTTCAAAGCAAGTTAAAGTTCTGCGCCTGAACGCTTCCGCGCTCAACGAAGGAATCAAACCCGGCGAACGCGTGAATGCGCCCGCGCCTCCCCCTTCCGCACAACCGACTCCACGCGAACGCGACCGTCGCGGTCGTGAAGCCGAACGCGCGCGCGGCGGCGCACAGCGCGCCACCGGCACGCCCGGCGAGAGCGCGAACCCGCAGACCGTCTACACGCCGCCCGCAGATGCGCGCCGACCGCGTTCGCGCTCCGGCCAGCGCGCCACCGGCACGCCCGGCGAGAGCGCGAACCCGCAGACCGTCTACACGCCG
>DATFGP010000016.1:0-216592 GCA_035249365.1 Pyrinomonadaceae bacterium
TCTCCGTCTTCGTCTCCATCAGCAACTACGTCGCGCGCTACATCAAGCGGTGGGGCAACCTCGATTCGACGGTCATCTACTGGCCGGCTTACGGCTCCCCGCCGTTTCCAGACTTGAGCCAATTCGACGGCGGCTTCGTGACGATGGCGAACCCGTGCGCGATCAAAGGCATTTCGATCTTCACGGCGCTTGCGCGTGCTCTGCCCGAAGTCGAGTTCGCAGGGGTGTTGACATGGGGCGCGGTCGAAGAAGACCGGCTCGCGCTGGAACGCTTGCCCAACGTGCGGCTGTTGGAGCCGAGTCAGGACATGGAGCGCGTCCTCGCGCACACGAACGTGCTCGTCATGCCTTCTTTGTGGGAAGAGTCGTTCGGCCTGACGGCGGTCGAGGCGATGCTGCGCGGGATTCCGGTGCTCGCCAGCGACATCGGCGGTCTGCGCGAGGCGATGCTCGGCATGGATTTTCTGTTGCCCGTGCGCCCCATCGAGCGTTTCGGCGAACGCCTCAACGAAAACATGCTGCCGCTGCCCGTCGTGCCCGAACAGGACATACGCCCCTGGAGCGACGCGCTACGGCAACTGCTCTCTGATCGAAAATTCTACGAGCGACAGTCTGCCGCCGCGCGTGCCGCAGCCTTGAAGTTCGTCTCCTCGCTCAGCCTCGACCCGCTGGAAAATCTCCTGACAGAAATGACTGCACGACGGCGAGCGAGCGACGAACGCCGCACAGCCGCGCCGTATGAAGTCGGAGACGAACAAAGTTTGCCGAACGGCGCGGGAGAGCATCCGGTTAAATCCGCCAACGGTCTCGACGAACTCACGCCCGAACAGCAATCGCTTCTCATGCTCATGCTGCGCGAGAAGGCCGCGAAACAGGCGGACGCACAGCCGCGTCGGGCGTCCGGGAGTATCCAGCCCGCGCCGGGACAGGGAAGCGCGCCGCTCTCGTTCGCGCAGCAGCGTTTGTGGTTTCTGGATCAGTTCGAGCCGGAGAGCGCCGTCTATAACATCCCCGCCGCCGTGCGTCTCTCCGGCGCGCTCGACGTGGCGGCGCTCGAACGCAGTTTCAACGAAGTGGTGCGGCGTCACGAAATTCTACGTACCGGATTCGCTTTAGTGGACGGACAGCCCGCGCAGGAGATTGCGGACTCGCTCAACATGGCGTTGCCCGTGCTCGACATCTCAGGGATGAGCGAAGACGAGCGCGAAGCGGAAGTTCGCCGCCGCGCCTCTGCCGAAGCGCAACTGCCCTTCGACCTCACGCGCGCCCCGCTCTGGCGAGCGACGCTGCTGCGCGTCGCAGATGATGAGCATGTCTTGTTGCTGACGATGCACCACATCGTCTCAGATGCGTGGTCAATGGGCATCTTGATCCGCGAAGTGGCAACGCTTTATGAAGCGTACACGCGCGGTGCTGCGTCGCCGCTCGCGGAACTACCGATCCAGTACGCAGACTTCGCACACTGGCAACGGGAATGGTTGGCGGGCGAAGCGCTCGAAGCGCAACTCTCATATTGGCGCGAGCAGTTGCGCGATAGTCCTAAACTTTTGGAGTTGCCAACAGACCGTCCGCGCCCCGCTGTGCAGAGGTATCACGGGGCAAGCGAGATGTTCACGTTGAGCCGCGAGTTGACGGACGAGTTGCAGCGCTTGAGCCGACAGGAAGGCGTAACGCTGTTCATGACTTTGCTAGCCGCGTTCCAAACGTTACTGGCACGCTACGCCGAGACGAACGATGTCGCAGTGGGGACGCCGATAGCAGGGCGAAGTCGAGCGGAGTTGGAAGGACTCATCGGGTTCTTCGTCAACACGCTCGTCTTGCGCACGGACTTGTCTGGCCAGCCGACGTTCCTCGAATTGCTGGGGCGCGTGCGCGAGGTGACGCTCGGCGCATACGCGCATCAGGATGTGCCGTTCGAAAAGTTAGTCGAAGAGTTGCAGCCTGCGCGAGAGTTGAGCCATGCGCCGCTGTTTCAAGTCATGTTCACTTTACAGAATGCGCCCAGACCGTCGCTCGAACTTCCCGGCCTCACGCTGGCACAGGTAGAGTTGGACACGGGGACGGCGATGTTCGACCTGTCCTTGTCGGTCGAGGAGACGCCGCGCGGTTTGTTCGGCGTGTTTGAATACAACACCGATTTGTTCGACGCGCCCACGATCAAGCGGCTGGCGGGACATTTGCAAAATCTTTTGGCGGGTGTCGTCGCCGCGCCGCGCCGCCGCGCGTCGGATGTGCCGTTGCTCGGCGAAGACGAACGCCGCTTGCTGCTGTCTGCTTGGAACGAGACGCGCGAAGATTACCCGTTTGACAAGCCGCTGCACGAGTTGATCGAAGCGCAGGCGGAGCGCACGCCCGACGCAGTTGCGCTCTTTTTTGAAGATGAGTCGCTGACTTATCGAGAGTTGAACGCGAGAGCCAACCAACTCGCGCATTATCTCAGGTCGCATGCGTCGGTCGCGCCCGAAACGGTCGTCGGCATCTGTTTGGAACGCTCGCTCGACATGGTGATCGGGCTATTAGGGATCATGAAGGCGGGCGGCGCGTACCTGCCTCTGGAGCCGGAGTATCCGAAAGAGCGCCTCGCTTACATGCTGCGCGACGCGCACGTCCCCGTCATCCTCACACAACGGAAGTTTGCGCAGAGTCTACCGGAGCATACCGCGCGAGTCGTCTGCGTGGAGACGGACGGCGACCGGATAGCGCGCGAGAGCACGCGCAATCCGGCGAGCGTCGTTGCGGCCTCAAACCTTATCTACGTCATCTACACTTCCGGTTCGACGGGCGAGCCGAAGGGCGCGATGCTCGCTCATCGCGGCGTGTCGAACTGCCTGCTCTGGATGCAGCAGCGACACAAGCTGACAGCAGATGATCGCGTGCTGCTCAAAGCGCCGCTCAGCTTCGACTCTTCCGTCTGGGAATTGTTCTGGCCGTTGATGGTCGGGGCGAGCGTGGTCGTGGCTCGCGCGGGCGAACAACGCGACAGCGCGTATCTCGCAGAGTTGATGGCGCGGCGACGCGTGACGACAGTTCATTTCGTGCCGAGCATGTTTCAGGTCTTCCTCGAAGAGAAGAATCTGGAAGCGTGCGCGTCGCTGCGGCACGTCGTCTGCGGCGGCGAGTCGCTTCCGGTCGCGAGCGTCGGGCGATTCTACGAGCGGCTCACAGGGGAGTTGCACAACTTCTACGGCCCGACGGAAACCTCCATCGGCACGATTGATTACATCTGTTCCGAAAAAGACGTTGACCGTTGGATCGTCCCCATCGGTCGGCCAATCGCCAACACACAGTGTTACCTGCTCGACGCGAATCTACAGCCCGTCCCCATCGGCGTCGCGGGCGAGTTGTACACGGGCGGCGTCGGCTTAGCCAGAGGTTACGTCGGGCGTCCCGCCTTAACCGCAGAGAAGTTCATCCCCGATCCGTTCGGCGCGGACGCTGGCGCGCGGCTTTACCGTACGGGCGACCGCGCGCGCTATCTGCCGGACGGACAGATAGAGTTTCTAGGTCGCGCCGACCATCAAGTGAAACTCAGAGGCTTGCGCATCGAGTTGGGCGAGATCGAGGCCGCGCTCGGCAAACACCCTGCGGTGCATGATGCGGTCGTCATCGTGCGCGAAGACGTGCCCGGCGATAAACGTCTGGTGGCCTATCCGGTTTTCAAAACGGGAGCCGCTGCTGTACCCGCGTCCGAACTGCGCCTGTTTTTGAAAGAGACGCTGCCAGACTTCATGCTGCCCTCCGCCTTCGTCGCGCTCGATAAACTGCCTCTGACGCACAACATCAAAATTGACCGGCGCGCCTTGCCCGCGCCCGACGTTGGCGCGCGACGTGATGCGTCCGACACTTACGTTGCGCCGCGCACGCCGCACGAGTTGATCGTCGCGTCCATCTGGGCGCAAGTGCTCGGCGTCGAAGCAGTCGGCCTTCACGACAACTTCTTTGAACTGGGCGGGCACTCGCTTCTAGCGACACAGGTGATGAGCAGGTTGCGCGAAAGTTTTCAACTCGAACTGCCTTTGCGCACACTCTTCGAGTCGCCCACGGTCGCAGAGTTAGCGCGACGAGTTGAGCGCGCCGGAGAGTCGCACGACGGGCGAATCGCTCCCGAAATCAAGCCAGTGTCGCGCGAGGAAACGTTGCCGCTCTCCTTTGCGCAACAACGGCTCTGGTTTCTCGACCAACTCGTGCCGGACATCCCTTTCTACAATCTGCCGCTGGTGGTTCAAGTCGAAGGACACCTCGACCACAACGCGCTTGAGCAAACGCTATCGGAGATCACGCGACGCCACGAAGCGCTGCGCACGAGTTTTCTGTCCATTGAGGGTCAGCCCGTTCAAATCATCTCTCCCGCTCACAAGATCAACATACCTGTGATTGACCTGACAGTGATGGACGAGCACAAGCGCGAAGCGGAAGTCCGCCGCCTTGCCGCCGCCGAAGCACAAGCGCCGTTTGATCTCAGATGCGGGCCGCTCCTGCGAGTCAGTCTGTTGCGGATAGCTGCCGCCCGCCACGTGCTGCTCTTGACGATGCACCACATCGTTTTGGACGCGTGGTCAATGGGCATCCTCATACGAGAAGTGGCCGCGCTCTACGAAGCGTATACGCGGGGCGAACGGTCGCCGCTTCAGGAACTGCCGATCCAGTATGCGGACTTCGCACATTGGCAGAGAGACTGGTTTGAGGGCGAGCGGCTCGAAGCGCAACTCTCATATTGGCGCGAGCAGTTGCGTGACAGTCCGGCACTGTTGGAACTGCCAACAGACCGTCCACGTCCGCCAGTGCAGAGCCATCGCGGGGCGAGCGAGACGTTCAGGCTGAGCCGGAACTTGACGGAAAGTTTACAACGGCTGAGCCGGCAGGAGGGTGTAACGCTGTTCATGACTCTGCTGGCGGCCTTCCAAGCGTTACTGGCACGCTACGCCGGTACGAACGACATAGCGGTGGGGACGCCGATAGCGGGGCGGGAGCGTGCGGAGTTGGAGGGACTCATCGGATTTTTCGTCAACACGCTCGTCATGCGCACCAGTCTCAGCGGCGACCCGACCGTGCTCGAACTTCTCAGGCGAGTGCGTGAAGTTTGTCTGGGAGCATACGCGCATCAGGATGTGCCGTTCGAGCGATTGGTTGAAGAGTTGCAACCCGCGCGCGAGTTGAGCCATGCGCCGCTGTTTCAGGTGATGTTCACCTTGCAGAACGGGTCGGCGGAGCAGGCGGGGCTGCCGGGATTGGAGATGAGGCCGTTGGAAGTCGAGAGCGGCGTGGCGAAGTTTGATCTGACGTTGAGCCTGAGCGAATCTGCGTCGGGGTTGTGGGGGTCGTTGGAGTACAACACAGACCTCTTCGACGAAGAGACGGCGCGGCGCATGACGGGGCACTTCGAGCGTCTGTTGGAAGAGATGGTTGCGAAGCCGGAGCGGCGTGTGTCGGAGTTGGAACTGTTGAGGGAGGGCGAGCGGCGGCAGTTGGTTGAAGAATGGAACGCGACGCGGAGTGAGTACGCGCGTGAGATGTGCGTGCATGAGTTGGTAGAGGCGTCGGCGAAGCGTTGGCCTGATGCGGTAGCGTTGGCGTCTGAAAATTGTGAATGGACGTACGACGAGTTGAACCGGAGGGCGAACCAGTTAGCGCACTATTTGCGACGTGCCGGAGTCGAAAATGGTGAAGTGGTAGCGGTGTTGATGGAGCGCTCGGCGGAGATGGTGTGCGGCTGGCTCGGCGTGTTGAAGGCGGGCGCAGGCTACCTGCCGCTCGACGCGTCGTACCCGTCCGAGCGTTTGGAGATGATGTTGGAGGATGCCGGTGTCAAGACCGTGTTGACAGAGGAGCGTTTCCTCGCGGCAGTCGCCGGACGTGAATCAAGCGTCGTGTGTGTGGACAGGGATTGGAGCGTTATCGCGCGGGAGAGCGCGTTGAATCCTGAGTGCGAGGCGAACGGGGAAAGCCTCGCTTATGTCATCTACACTTCCGGCTCGACCGGACGACCGAAGGGAATACTCATCCCACATCGCGCCGTCGTGCGTCTCGTTTGCAACACAAACTACGTCAGGCTGGAAACTTCTGACCGTGTCGCGCAGGCGTCCAACGCGTCTTTCGACGCAGCCACTTTCGAGATTTGGGGTGCATTGATTCACGGTGCGCGGCTCGTCATCATAAACCGCGACGTGGTGCTCTCGCCCGCAGAGTTCGGCGCGGAGATCAGGCGACAGGGAATTACCGTCCTCTTTTTAACGACGGCCTTATTCAACCTGCTGGCGCGCGAAGCTCCCGATAGTTTCGGCTCGCTCAAACATCTGCTGTTCGGCGGCGAAGCAGTTGACGCAGTTCATGTCAGGGAGATCATCGAGCGCGCCCCGCCAGAGCGTCTGCTGCACGTTTACGGCCCGACGGAGAGCACGACCTTTGCGTCTTGGTTTTTAGTTCAAAGTGTAGCCGCAGGGGCATGGACGATTCCGATTGGCCGCCCCCTATCGAACACTCAAATATATATACTGGACAAAAATTTGCGCCCCGTGCCTGTAGGCGTCGCGGGTGAACTCTGCATCGGAGGCGAAGGGCTGGCGCATGGTTATCTCAATCATCCCGAATTGACCGCCGAGAAATTCGTCCCCAACATTTTTAGCGCGGAGGCGGGCGCGCGGCTCTACCGTACAGGCGACCGTGCGCGCTTTCTGCCGGATGGAAATATAGAATTTCTCGGACGCGCCGATCGTCAGGTGAAACTCAGAGGCTTCCGCATCGAACTCGAAGAGATCGAAACGGCGCTCGGCGAACATCCTTCTGTACGCGAGGCGGTCGTCATGCTGCATGAAGCCTCGCTCGACGATAAACGACTCGTCGCTTATCTCGTGGCGTCGGACGGAGAAGCGTCTGCCGATATTCTACGCGCATACCTGCGGCAGAAACTTCCCGAGTATATGATTCCTGCAACTTACGTGTTGCTGGATGCGCTGCCGCTGACGCCTAACGGTAAAGTTGATCGCCGCGCGTTGCCTGCGCCCGAAGAATTTGGCACGACGCCCGGCGCGGACTTCGTCGCCCCGCGCAACACGACGGAACTTCAACTCGCGCAAATTTGGGAAGCACTGCTCAACGTCCGCCCCGTCGGCGTCAACGATAACTTCTTCACGCTCGGCGGCCACTCGCTGCTGGCCGTACGCTTGATGGCAGAGGTGCGCAAGCAGTTCGGACGTGACCTGCCGCTCGATACTCTGTTCAAAGGAGCGACAATCGAAAGCCTCGCCGCGATCATACGGCAAGAAGCTGCGCACCATTGGTCGCCTCTGGTCGCGATTCAGCCCGCAGTCTCGACGAAGCCGCCCGTCTTCTTCGTTCATCCCGCAGGTGGGAACATCATCTGTTACGTCGCGCTCGCGCGTCATCTCGGAATTGAACAGCCTTTCTACGGGCTACAGGCGCGAGGACTCGACGGGCGCGACGAACCCTTCGCACGCCTCGAAGACATGGCGGCTTATTACGTCAACGCCGTGCGTAGCGTTCAAACGGAGGGGCCGTATCTTTTGGGCGGTTGGTCTCTGGGAGGCGTCGTCGCCTACGAGATGGCGCGGCAGTTGCGAGAACTCGGTCAGGAGATCGCTCTGCTTGCGTTGCTCGACAGCCCCGCGCCCGTGCAAGCGTTGGAGGAATTGGACGACGTGAAGTTGCTCGCCGGATTGGCTTCCGATTTAGCCCTGCCAATTTCGGAGGAAGATTTGCGCCGACTCGAACCCGACGAGCGGCTGCTTCATCTGCTTGAACAGGCGCGCGAGCAACGCCTTGTCCCGCTCGATTACGACCTCGCGCAAGCACGGCGTCTGCTGCACGTCTACCAGACCAACGTGCGCGCTTTAAGTAACTATCAACCCCAACCCTCTGCCCAACGAATCACTCTTTTCCGTGCTATAGAATCGGCGATGGACAGTTCCAACAACGGACGACATTCCGGCATCGATCCGACATTGGGATGGGCTGCGCTCTCAACGCATCCGGTGGATGTTCACGAAGTTTCCGGCGATCACATCAGCATGATCACAGAACCACACGTGCAATCTCTGGCCGCACGATTAAAGCGCTCACTGGCAGACGCGCAAGCACTCGAATGAACGCATCTTAACGTTCATTCATCTTTCTTTACCTTTACACGCCTGCCGATTGTTCTAGCGGGAAGGAGACTTAAAGTGCCTTCCATCACGTTTCCCTTAACTGTGAACTCCCATAACCCGTGATAACGGGCGTTCTTGAACTCACCTACAAGCGTGCCCTTCTCGCCATCGTACTTGAAATCCAGCGTAGCCATCGTCTCCGGCTTACCATCTATGATTTTATCCATAATGATGATCAGTTTTCCGGTTTCAGTAGGAGACTTAGAGATGCGGTACACAACTTTTTCATCATGACAGGCAGGGTTATTGCCCACACAGATTGACTCTCCCGTCCAATTACCGACCAGCCTCGATCCATCATCCGTATCTCTCTTCGCGCTTGAATCATTATGAGCTTTCGCAGATACAGCAACGCCAAGCAAGACGACGCCGATCATCACACCAACCAATCGTTGCCGCACATTTGAAGCACTCACGATGATCTCCTTTCTCAATCTGGCATCAGGGAAAATTACATGCGATCATCAATCGCACATTCGCCCTCTCATCAAGGCACGCCCTCTAACGCACGCTCCTCTATCTGAAACCCTCTCTCCGGTTGCCCGGCGTTATACGTGACGCGGTAGCTGGTTTTCTGACGCAAATCTTCATACACTATCTCCAAGTTACTCCCGCTGATCTTGTAACCTTCGGATGATGTGATTGGCAGCCAACAGGACTCATACCGGACAAACTTCGAATCGCCAACTCGCCACTCCGTGTCAACTTTGATCCAGAGCAGATTACACTCCGTACCTGCCCCACACTGTCTGTCATCCGATTTCAATTTAGAAGAACCACAGGCAGCAACTACGAGATAGGTGTAAGGCTCTCTACGGCTGCTGAATAATAGAGCGACATCCGTCAGTCTGGCGGCATCTATTTGCTCGCCGACATCAAGTTTGTGATCTCTGCCCCGGTAAGTGAGAATAAACTGCCGACCTTTACCGCGAAGTTTGAAGTCGGCTTTCGCTTGACTCTGAGCGAGGGCCGCGCCCGCAGTCAACCAGAACAAGACAAAGACGGTAATTAAGGATTTCATGTTCATCATCGCCGTATAACGTCTGACACTTGGCATCAGCGGCGCTGCCCCTTCATTGTGAGGCGCGGCGTCGCTATTGATTCAGAGTCGTCTCCATCACATCCACAATAACGTTCAAGCTGCTTCGCGGTCAGGCGCACGCCGTTGTCAGGCGGTTGTTGCATGTGATTGCTGTAATCTCGTAGCGATGTCTTGGGCTACCTCACGGGCTGTGCGGTCTTCCGTGTCAACAGGCTCGCCAAAATGCGGGTCGCGGTGAGCCTCTGCGCACTCGACTATCCGGCGCGCAATCCACTCCGCTCCCGCCCCTTCGTTTCTATCCCCGCGCATCAAGAGGCGCGCTTTAACTGTCGGCAGACTTGCCTTCAAGCAGAATACTCTCAACTCAGGGTCGAGCCGACTGAGACCCGAGACGATCTCGTCAAAATAGGCGCGGTGGCTGAAAGTCATCGGCACTATGACTGTGCCGGAAGCGAAGAGACGAAGCAGCCTGACGCCCGCGACCGCAGACCTCCGCCACAGGTCTATGTTTTGAAAGTCTCCCGTCCCAGACCCTTTCAATCCGACCCACTGTGGCAAACGCATCAGGGCAATTCCAGCCCACTCAGGATCATAGATCGCGCTCCCCTTGAGGCCGTCGCGTAGTAGTTTCGCTACAGTAGTTTTGCCAACCCCGAACGAACCATTGATGAGAACAATCATAGGAAACATTCGCGTGCGAGAAAACTCCAACAGGCCGTAACGCGCAGAGAGCTATGCAGAACGGGCGAATAGTTCGGGGAAGGCCATTCTTATCTGTCTCTCAAAGGCGGGGTCTTGGCTTCTCGGCTTCAAGCCTTGATAGGCGTAACGAACGGGCGAGGTGGGCAGGACGCCCGCCCCGATCCACTCGCAAAGAATCGTGTGGCGCGAATAACCGGATCGGTTGTGCCCTGCGGCGTGGAGAGTTTTTGAATTGAAAAAGATACCTGCGCCGGCGGGACATCGCACCGTCACCTTATCCTCAAGATTTATTTCGTCCGCCGCTACATCTCGCCAGTACGGTCTCTTCGCCTCCTCGTCCGAAACCTTATGACTCGCGCGTATAAACGTCGTCGCACCGTTCTCGCGCGTCATCTCGTCGAGACACAGTATGACGACAATCGTATTCGAAGAAGTGAAATCCTCGAATGGAGTATCGCGGTGGAAATTGCCGTTGCTGATGCCGTTACCAACGCGCGCTGCCTTGGGGCGTCCGATGAGATAGTTGAAACTGAATTCCGTGCTCGCAAACAGAGCTTCCAGCACATCGAGTAGCGGCGGGTAGCAGATCATTTCCGCAAACGCCGGATCGAACAGAACTAAATCCTGAATCTGCCGCACGCTCTGCCCGCACTCTTCCGGCGTCAGCTTGTTCGCGTACCACTGCGGATTATTTTTAACGTGTTCGCGCTCAAGGAATATTTTTGCTCTTAGCTCCGGCGGAAGGGCGTCGAGATCACCGATAATCTTTTCTAATCCGGCGCGCAGGACGGATAAAGTCTCCGCGTCGAGCAAGTCTGCGACGACCACGAAACCGTCGTCCCCGTAATCTTTCTTCCAAACTTCCGGCTCGTGTTTCAACACCTGTTCCTCACCAGACACCTGCGACGCGGGATAGAACTGCCAAAAGATAAACGCTCTGACTTAGAATTTTGTTACAACAATTTCCCGCTCCGGCTAATCTCCTTTATCTGCGCGACTATCTCCAGAGGTTTATGGCAGAGACGCCCGACTCCGGCCTCGACGAGTTCTTCCTTTGAGCCGTAGCCATAAGTGACGCCCAACGACGCAACGGCGTTACGCTGCGCCGCAAGGACATCGTGCTTCCGATCGCCCACCATAACTGTTTCATCCGGCGATAACCTGTGCTGCTCAAGCAATTCTCTGATCAGTTCGGCCTTGTCATCCAAACGGCCATCAAGTTCGTTACCATGTATCTCGACAAAATATCTCTCCAATGAGAAATGCTCCAATATTTTTTCCGCATACACCTGCGGCTTCGACGTGGCGACGAACAACCTGTAAGACATAGCTTGAAGCTCCGCCAACATCTGCGGCACATCCGCGTAAACAGTATTCTCGAACAAGCCGACGGTAGAGAACCGCTCACGATAGAGCGCTACCGCTCGTTCAATTAAAACTTCATCCGAGGAATTACAAATCGCATTAAAACTCTGCCGTAGAGGTGGGCCGATATAAGAGGTTAATTCTGTCGCAGACGGGCAACGAAGATTTAGCGTCTTTAATGAATATTGAATACAGCGCACAATCCCTTCCGCCGGATCGGTTAACGTGCCGTCAAGGTCGAAGAGAATATTTCTTATTCTTTTCACGGTAACGAATAGGATATAGCCTGTTTAATCTTGCGCGTCCTTTCGCAGGGCGGCGCGCAGTTCGTCGAGGTACTTGCGGTCTTCTTCGGCGAGGGCGTTTTGCGTTTGGAGTTGTAGGAAAATGTTCAATGCGCGCTCGTGATTTTCCTTTGCCGTCTGTAGGTGCATCCGGCGGTTTTGTCCGCTCATGGTTCGTGCGAGGGCTTGATGAGTGTCGCCGATGTAGGTATAGACGCTCGCCAGTTTTCGCAAAGGGAAGATGTTTTTCGGGTCGGCGCGCACGTCGTCGTCGAAGAGTGCGACGGCCTTGTCGTAACTTGCGAGCGCGCCCGTGAAGTCGCGCCGCTCGTGCTTCGCCAGACCGAGAAACATCAGAACCCTGCCGATGTCGTGTTTGTAAGTGCGATTCTTCGGCTCGATTTTTTCCAGTTCCGCGAACGTGGCAGACGATCTTTCCAGATAGAGGACGGCATCATCGAGTTTTTTCAGACGGACGGCGATGAGGCCGAGCATCGAATAAGTCTTCGCCAGATTCTGACGCGCCTGCGTGTTGGCGGCGTCGCTCTTGACGGAATCTTCTGCGACTCGCAGGGCTTTCAGTAAAATTTCAAACGAGCGCGCGTCGTCGAACTCTTGATATAGCTGCGAGGCTTGCAGGTAAGTGTTCAGAAGCCCCTGTTTGACGAGGGCGTCGTGCGGATACTTTTGCGCGAGCGATTCGCCTATCGCAAACGCTTTCGCCATCTCGGCTTCGCCTTCCTTCAACTTGTTGTCCCAGCGCAGATTCGTGCCGAGAAGCGTGTAGCCCCTGCCGAGCAGACGTTGGACTTCGACGTTTTCGGGATTCGACTGACGGAGCGTTTCGAGCGTGGCGAGTGCTTTGTTGACGGGCGGATAGGTTTCTGCACTTTGATCATTGAAGTAATAGATGTTGGCAAGATCGATCTCGGCTTCGGCGGCGGCCACACGCAGTTCGAGCGAGTCGGGGCGTTCGGCGACGAGCGCGTCGTAAAGTTCGAGAGCCTTCGCGGAATCGGCGAGCGCGGCGCTTACGTCGCTCAACCACCAGCGCGTGTAACTGAGCGCGCTCAAGTTTGCGGCCAGACGCCTGCGACGCTCGAAATCATTCGGTTTCTTGGCGAGCAGCCGGTAATGAATCTTTTGCGCTTTCTCGTAGCTCGCAATCGCGCCGGAGAAGTCGCTCAGGTTCGGTCGGCGCGGCGAGCCTTGCAAGTCTGCGACCTTCTCGTAGGCCGCCGCTAGTTCGCTCTGTAGTTGCGCATCGTCGCCGGATTCTTGCGCCAGCGAGTCGAGATATTCGAGCGCGCGTTGGACGAGCGATGCGCGCGCTTCTGTAGAGCCTTCGAGGCGCTCGATCTTCGGCGCGATCTCGAACAACAGGGCGTTTGAGAGTTGGCGCACATCCGTGAAGCGACGCTCGGCGCGGTCGCGCTCACGGCGCGCGGCGTTCGCCTGCCACAACGCGAGCGCCAACCCGGCGACGAGCGAGAGCGCGACGAGCACGCCAGCGCCGACCGAGAGCTTGTTGCGCCGTACGAATTTCGTGGCGCGATAAGTGAAGGAATCTTTTTGCGCGCGTATGGGCAGGCCGTCCAGATATCTCTGCACGTCCTCGGCGAACTGCGCGACCGAAGCATAACGGCGCGCGGGTTCTTCGCGTCGCGCCATCGCGGAAATGTTTGACAACTCGGCACTGACGAATCGCCGCGCGTTGTTGCTCGCACGCTTATCCCCGTTCTCTTCATTCGTCGGCAGATTGGTCGCGCGCGTTTTCTGTCCCGGCGTTTCCGAACGCCACCCGCCGGGCGCGTGTTGCATGTTCGACGAAAAGGAGCGCGCGCCGCCGAGTATGTCTTGCAAGAGCACGCCGAGACTGTACACATCGGAGGCTGTCGTCACGCGTTCGCCGCGCACCTGTTCGGGCGATGCGTAGTCGGGCGTGAAGGCGTGGAAGTTGGTCTGCGTGTGTTCGTCTGCGTGTTCTGTGTCGAGCAGCTTGGCGATGCCGAAGTCTAAAAGTTTCGGCGTGCCGTCTTTCGTGACGAGGATGTTCGACGGCTTGATGTCGCGGTGTATGATGAGGTGTTGATGAGCGTAAGCGATGCCGCGACAGACGGCGAGGAAAAGTTTCAGACGCTCGACGGTTGGGAGATTTCCGGCCTCGCAGTAATCGTCTATGCGCACGCCCTCGACGTATTCCATCGCGAAGAACGGCTCGCCCTCCGTCGAGACGCCGCCGTCCAAAAGGCGCGCGATGTTCGGGTGATTGAGCGAAGCGAGTATCTGCCGCTCGCGGCGGAATCGGCGCGCGAGTTCTGAGTCGGCGAAACTGCGGCGAACGACCTTGAGCGCAACCTCCTGCTGAAACTCGCCGTCGGAGCGTTCGGCTAAAAAGACCGCGCCCATGCCGCCGCGCCCGATCTCTCGTATGAGACGGTAGTGGCCGACCTGTTGCCCTGCGCGCTCGTCCGCGCCGTCCGCAAAGAAATCCGCAGAGAAGGCGAGCGCGGGCGCGGCGAGAAAGGCGTCAGCCCCATCCTCGCACGCGAGCAGCGATTCAACCTCGCGACGCAGTTCGGGCGCGGCGGCGCACCTCTCGTCGAGAAACTCTCGACGCTTTGAAGGCTCAACCTCAAGCGCGGCGTTGAGCAGTTCTTCGACTTTTAGCCATTCCTCATTTCGCATCGCTGCACACAAACGCGTCTTCTGTTGACGAAAACTGACAGGCGAATTTTTCAGGCAGGGCTTTGCGAGAGTTCGCGGTAGAGCCAGAGCCGCGCGGTCTTCCAGTCGCGCAGCACGGTGCGGGTCGAGACGCCTAAGACTTCGGCGATCTCCTCGTCGCTCAAGCCGCCGAAAAAACGCATCTCGACGATCTTGCTTTTGCGTTCGTCTATCCGCTCCAAACGCTCCAACGCTTCGTCGAGCGAGACGAGGCTCGCCGCGCGCTGTTCGAGCGACACCTGTACGTCTTCGAGCGAGAGATGCACAGCCGCGCCGCCGCGCTTTTCGGTGGCGTGTGCGCGCGCGTGGTCAATCAAGACGCGCCGCATCATGCTCGCCGCGATGCCGTAGAAGTGCGCGCGGTTCTGCCAACTGACCGAGCGTTGATCGACGAGACGCAGGTATGCCTCGTTGACGAGCGCGGTTGGCTGCAAGGTGTGGCCGCCGCGCTCTCTGGAGAGGAACGCGCGAGCGAGCCGCCGCAGTTCGTCGTAGACGAACGGCATCAGGCGCTCCGGCGCTGCGGGGTCGCCGCCGCTCCAATCGTGCAGAATCCGCGTGACTTCGTGTTGAATCTCGCCGCTCATCAAGTTTCGCCCTCCGGCATTCGTCGCGGAGTTTAACGCGAATAGCTTCTCACCCGAAAATATTTCGCATCATCGTGTCATGTTTGGCCGCCGCTTCGCGCGTATACGAGCGGAAGGAGAAAAACCATGAATCAGAACTCAACCGACCGGAATCAACCACGCGCGCGGCAGATGACACGTTACAGCATCGTTGACCAGCAGCACGGCGGGATGGTCGTAGACACCTTCGCGTACCCGAGCGAATGGCAGGCGAGCGGTCAGGTCATGTGGAATATGGAACACACGGGTGCGCCCGCGCAAATTTACGGCGGCGCATTCAACCCGCACGGTATGGAGGCTTTCGAGTTCCTCCCCAGACAACTCTTCTTCTGGCTCGAAGGCGATTATGGAACCGTCCCCATAGGGCAAAACAGGCACGGGCTGGTGCGCATGCCGCCGCAGCCCGCGGGTGATGCGTTGGTTAATCTTGTGATTCGGGATTATCGCGGCGACCGTCAGAACTTACGCGTGACGAACGTGCAGCCGGTGCAAAACCTCTCTCAAATCTTCGACGAACCTCCGCCGCAACAGGGCGAGAGCATCATGGCGCGCATCGAATACTTAGAGCGCGGGCGCGCCATAGAGGAGGAGTTCTACGGCGTGTATGCGTGGAATCAGACAAGCCAGTTGAACTGGGGCTTCGGGCGGCTCTTCTGCTTCCGCGCCGAGCGCGGTCAACTCGACGCATTGCGCGAGACGTTCTGGCAGATCGCAGCCTCGCTCAAACGCAACCCGCAGTGGAATCAGCTTCACGATGAAACCTTGCAGCGTTTGAACGGGACGTTCATGGCAGGCATTGACGACTACTACAACGTTCAATTGAAGGGTGAACAGGCAGCCGTCGCGCAGAACATCGCCAACAACGCGCAGATCAACGCATGGCGCAACGCACAGGTCAACGCGCTTATAGAGCAGACGCGGCGGGAGAATTACGAGCGGTCGCAGTATCACTACACCCCACAGGAAGCCTTCGGCGACGCGCTGATGAACCGCACCCCCTATCACGACCCGAACAGCACGACGGGCAACCCCTTTTATGTGGAGGGCAACCCGCTGTACGTCAAAACGGACGGGCAGGGGAATTTCCGCACCAGCAACGACCCGACGTATGACCCGGGCCACTACGAGGACGGCAACTGGTTTGATGCGGAGCCCATCAAGCCCGGCCGCTAGCCTTCGGCAAACTACAACGTCAAGGTGCTGGTTCAAACATATACTTGACGCAGAAAAGGGCGAGCCGCCATCTTAAATATCAGATGGTGGCTCGCCCCTCCTCTTAGTTTCCAACCTGCTAACGGCGGGTTATTCAATGGTCAAAAAGAAACCGCCGCTAAGAATAAACTTGAACGGCGGTTCTTTGACAGGTTGGGTTGAAAGCCGCGCCTGTCATCGCGGCACGCTGCTAGGCGTTTAGTCTCCCCTTGTCACGCGGCTCGGGCAGGCTCGGCTGTTTATGCCTACGCACGTACAGCTGAACTTTGACCAGAATGACCTCAGCTAGGGCTACCGCCCCAGCCAAGATCAGGACGCTAGCGGCGACGGTCAGGGATACAAGGATTGACCCGCCCAGATCGCCAACCATTACGTGCGTCCACGCGCCGTGGAGACCGCCGATGACATGCAGCGCCGTAGTTGCCAACTCCGTCGCCCTGTGTACACCGAGCATAAGGCCTCCTTTGCTATATGCGGTGGTACAAGAAAATTTCTTGTACCACCGAAATCAGGGTGCTATGCTCAGCGACTGCGGTGAACCCTGATAAGTCTGCCGCAGACACCGAGCTACTGACCAGACCGGCTCGCGCTCTTGCGCGTCGGCCTGCTGTCCCCGCCCTGATGGGGATCAAGCTCGAACACTGGCGGCGTTGCGGGAGCGATTCGCTCGTGACCGCAGCGTCGCCAAAACTTTTCAAAGAACTTCCTACTATCGTTTGCATCTTAGGAGTACGCCTGCCCGTCGCTTATAAAGTTTCCTGAAAGGTCGTAACTTAGCCCCGTGCGCTGGTTGTGCGCGTCGTAGGTGGCCGTCTCCGAAGGATTCGCGCCGCCCCAGCCTAAGCGCTGCGTGCGGTTGCCCCACACGTCGTAGTAAGCGTGCTGCGAATATGGGCCGTAAGCCCCGCCGTCATTCGCCTGGTTGAAGGCGTGCATACGCGCCTCGACGCCCGTGTGCGCGTAGCGCAGCCGGCCTACTTGGTCGTAATCATACGAGCGGTCGAGCGACGGGTCGGGGTTCGGCATCCCCGCTGTACTGCTGGCGCTGCCGATGTTCTGCGCATAGGTGACGCGGTGCGAGTTTTCGTCGAACCTGTCGTAACGATAGTTCCACCTCAGCACGCCCGCTACATCCCACGTCTTGAGCCGCACACGCGCGTCGTAGTTAAGCGCCAGCGTCTTGCCGTTGCCGTAGGTCAGTCCCTTCATACCACCGAAGGCACGATAGCGCAGGTTCGACGCATACGTGCCGATGCCCGCGTAGTTCGCCCCCGTCACGCTCGATGCACGCCCGTTGGCATCGTAGGCATAAGACACTTGCACGCCCCAAGGGTTCGTCAAGCGTTGAAGCTGTCCAGCCCCGTTATATTCATAACTGATGCGCCGCCAAGTGTCGTTGAGGGAGGGGAAGTAGATGTCTTCGTGGTCGAGGCGCGACAACTGATCATAGTGATACTGTCGCAACTCGACGCCGTTGTAACGCGCGGTGCGATTGCCCGCCGCGTCATACTCGAACGTCACGTTCGAGGTCGGCGTCACTGTGGAGTTAGCCGGAATAGTGTAGTTGATGTTCGTCACGAGATGACGGCTGTTGTAAACATACGAGGTCGTCACGCCGCGCGCGTCCGTCATAGATTGCACGGTGTCGTCCGCGTTGTAGCTGTAGGTAGTCAGCCCCTGCTCAGGCGTCGTGCGCTTCCACAAACGCCCGTGCCCGTCATACTTCATCGTGCGTAATTGCCCTTGCTGGTTGATCTGTGTGATCTGGTCGCGCGCATTATAAGTATAAGTCGTGGTCGAATAGATACCCTGACTCTCCAGCCAGTTCATCTCCTCAACCTTGACGAGCCTCCCCGGCACGTCTTTGTAAAGTTTGCGCCGCCGCCCGCGCTCATCCCTGTAGTTGGCCACCTCTCCGCCTGCACAGCCACAGCCGCCATAGCTGAGTTCCGTCGTGTTGCCGAGCGCCTGCCCTGCCACCGCCGGAAACGTTGTCAGCGTCGGACGCCCCTTCCAGTCATACGCCTGCTTCGTCCAACGATAACCGGCGGCGTCATCGCCCGTAGGCGTGCCGTCGCCGTAAATCTCCGTCGGGTTCGACACCTCCACCGCGCGCCCCAGCGCGTCATACTTCGTCCGCGTCGCCAGATAACTTCCGACGCTGTTAGCGTTGTTCGCCACGTACAGGTAAACCTGTCCCGCGCCGTTCGTGATCGTGTTCGTGTAGTTTTCTCCCGCTTCGTTCGGCGTGTAGCTGAAGGATTGATGTGACTAAACAAGACGCCGGTTCGAGATACGACGACGGTTTCGGCTAAAAATTTCAACGGCGGAAGCGACATAAAACAGCGGCATGGTTCTCCTACTCAAGACGCGACGCGCGTGTAATGTTAGAATAATGCTGGCCATTTAGAACGGCATGTGGCCGTCGCTTTTTACAGGCTGGGAAAACTGCAAGGGTCTTAACCTACCGCTCATTCTTGAAGGGAGAATGAAGAGATGCCCGAACTGCGTGGGGCGGACGCTACGCCTGAAATTAAGGCAGAGTGGGAACGCGCCTATGAGTTGTACTTGAGAGCGCCCGGCGCTCCTTATGATAAGAAACAGGATCGCACCGAACGTATCAGCTACGTTGCCGAGAAGATGAATCTGACGCGAAAGCAGGCTAAGCGACGCATCAGAAATTACGAGGCGTGGCAGCGCAACCTGAAGAAGGGATTAGTTAGTTAGTCGCCGACTGTTAACCAGTAAGAAGGGACTGGTTAGTTAGTCGCCGACTGTCAAACGTTAATTCACTTAACCTCCGGCTCACCGGAATAGAAACGAAGACCCGGCCAAATCGGTCGGGTCTTCGTCTTTCAGGCAGCACCCAACCGGACTCAAGCGGCGAAGCGCGTTTCGCCAGACACGAACGCGATCACTCACGGGCGAAGCCCTCTTCGTCGCCGCGTACAGTAAATCAACAACTTAGGGCGGCACGCGGCGTGCCCTTCGGAGACGCGCGAGACGGAGCACGGGCTTTCGTCCAAATATGCGCTGCAAAGGAGAAGAACATGCACGACCTTGATCGCACGCAGAACCAGTTCGAGTCGGATTATGAGGAGACGGCATATGAGTACGAGGGCGAGTCGGACTACGAGGGCGACTTCGAGGGCGAAAGTTACGAGGCCGCGTCCGACGAGGTGGAGGAGATGGAGTTGGCCGCCATACTGCTCGAAGTGACGGATGAGCAGGAACTCGACCAGTTTCTCGGCAGCCTGTTGAGGAAGGTCAAGGAAGGCGCGGGCGCTTTCTTCAACTCGGCAGTCGGTCAACAAGTGGGCGGCTTGTTGAAGTCGGCGGCGAAACTGGCGCTGCCCGCCGTCGGCAACCTGATTGCGCCGGGCGTGGGCGGCGCGGTCGGCGCGAAACTGGGCAGCAGCGTGTTCGGCCTCGAACTCGAAGGTCTCAGCCCGCAGGATCAGGAGTTTGAGGAGGCGCGCAGCTTCGTGCGATTCGCCAACGAAGCGGCGACGAACGCCGCCAGCGCGCCGCCCAACACGCCGCCGAAACAGGCGGCGGAGCGCGCCGTCATACAGGCCGCGCAGAGGTTCGCGCCGGGACTGCTTCGTCCAGCCACAAACTACAACTATCAACAGCGATACAATTATCCGCAACGCTACAACTACCCGCAGCGATACAACTATCCGCAAAACTACAACTACCCGCAGCAGTACGGGCAGGGCGCGCAGCAGGGCGGGTACGGGTATCAAGTCGTGCAGAGAGGGCGCTGGATCAAAGTGCGCGGCTCGCGCGGCCAGCGGATCATCCTGTACGGAGTCTAGATCAGTGGATGTCCGCCTACACAGTTTTCGCTCGCTCGACGGCGAGGCGCGCGCGCTCTTGACACGTCTCGCGCGGGTCAAGCCCTTCGCGCTGCTCGAACCGATGCTACCGGCTGCCGCCATCTCGACGGCGGCGCAACTGTCAATCGAGCGTTACCTCGCCAGAGGGCGACGCGAGTTGCGCCGTCGCATACGCGACTTTCGCATTTGGCTCGGCGAAGCCGCCGCCGAAGGCTATGCGACGCCCGCCGATGCGCAGCGTCGCTTCACGATGCTGCGGCTCAGGTTCAACACGCTGCTCTCACAGTTCGATCTTTTCGCAGACGTGATCACGCAGCGCAGCGAGCATGATTCGGGCGTGTGGCTGGCCGGACTCGAAGCGGTGGCAAACGATGCGCTCGCTCTGTCCGGCTACTACGAGCCGCCGCCCGTGCTCTGCTATCTCGACCGTGGCCCCGGCGCAGCCATCAGGCGTGCGCGTACGCGCCTGCCGGGCGGGGCAGAGAGTCCCGTCGCCATCATACGCGTCCCGCGTGAGCGCATGGTCGGGAGCGGCATCGCTTCGTCGCTCGTACACGAGGTCGGGCATCAGGGGGCGGCGCTGCTCGAACTGGTCGAATCGTTGCGCCCCGTGTTGAAAGGGATGCAGCGCGGCGGCGCAGAGTCGCCCTGGCACTTCTGGGAGCGTTGGGTGTCGGAGGTGGTGGCGGATTTCTGGTCTGTGGCGCGCGTCGGCATCGGCTCGACGCAAGGGCTGATGGCGGTCGTCAGTCTGCCGCGCGCCTTCGTCTTTCGCCTGAGCACAGAAGACCCGCACCCCGTCCCCTGGATACGCGTCAAGCTCAGTTGCGCCATCGGGCGCTCTCTCTACCCGCACGCGCAGTGGGACGTGCTCGAACAAACTTGGGAGGCGTTCTACCCGCCGGAGAATTTGAAGCCGGAGACGGAGCGAGTGCTTGTCGGCCTCGTGGAGACGATCCCCGCCTTCGTCACTTTGCTCACGCACCATCGCCCGAAAGCGCTCGGCGGCGCGACGCTCGGCGAAGCGCTCGCAACGCGCGAGCGTCAACCCGCGCGGCTCTCCGCATACTTTCGCCAGTGGCGGCATTCGCCGGGGCGTATGCGTCGCGCGCCGCCGTCGCTCGTCTTCGCGGTCTTCGGGCAGGCGCGCATGGACGGAAATTTGAGTCCGGAGGAAGAGAGCCGCGCCGTCGCGTACCTGCTCACCTACTGGGCGCTACAGAACAGCCTGCGAAGCCCGTCCGGCAAAGCGAGAAGCGCCTGCGGCTGTGCAACACGAAGCGCGTCGTCATCGTCGTCGTGCGCCTGCAAGTCTATGAGTTCCCGTTAACAACGTCATGTTGAGTTAAGGAGGAAGAGATGCCAGACAATCCGAAAAAAGATAAGAGCCAGAAGCAATCCGATGCCGCCAACGCCGCAGCGGGCGGCGCGAACCAGCCGCCGAGCGCAGCAACGCCGACCGGCGACGCCGAAGCAAGCAGCGCGAGCGGCGCTAGAGGAGGCTCAGGCCAACCGCCGGACGTAGAGGAGTCGCAGCTTGCCGATGGTCGTCGCGCACACGTTTTAGTCGGGGGCTTGCCGGGTGCGCCGAACGTGCCTGTCGAACTTCAGGGCGCTTCGCGCGTCTTCATCGAAGGGGCTGTGCCTACCGATGTCACGAACGATCCGGCGGCGGCGCTGAACGCTATCGTCATGGCGCGCACGTCCGCCATGCGATTCACGGAGTACGAGAAGTTCATCACGGAGGTCTTCTGCCCGCGAGACGACGACGAAGTGAGAAGCGGCGAGTCGAGGCTGCGGCTTGGCGGCGGGTCGGAGTTGTCGAACCAATTTGAAGGCGCGCGCGTCGGCGTCAACTCCTTCTCGAATCTCTACTCCTACGAGTTGCTCAAGGTCGCCACCGAAGCCTTCCTCGCGCTGCAATGCACGGACATCATCCGCGTTGTGAAGGACGACAGGAGGGGCAGGGACAGGCACCGCGAGCCGGTCTTCGAGATAACTGATCCCCCCGGCCTGCCCGACTATCAGGAAACTTATCTCGCTCGCAGCGGCAACACCGAAGAGGAGATCAGGCGCGCGCTCGTCGCCTATCTCGGCCCGAACCGCACGCTTCCTTACATTGACGCCATCGCCGGGCCGCTCGTCAGAGTGGCGAAGGCGACCACGTCGCCGCTCGGCGATGTCAGCCCGTTTGCGCGTTTCAATCCCTGCTGGATCGAACTCCTCTGGTCTTACTGGCACGAGGAGGGGATGCTCGTGCAGACCATCAACGCCATCAGCCTGCGCTTCCAGAACAAGCGCTCACGCTTGAACGGCGAGCACGACCCGCTCGCTCATCTCGAACTCGAACTGCTACGCCCGCTCAACAACATACTCTGGGGCTACATACAGGACGAGATGAACCGTCTGACCGTCGCGCGCCGCGCCTACGAGTACCAGTACGAGTACGGCCTGACGCTCTACGGCAAGGCCGTGCCCGCCCTGAATCCTGCGGACGTGCGCTCGAAGTTCATAGAGGCGTTCCACAATCTGCTGCACGCGGCGTCGCTCTTCTACCGCGACCAGTCGAACAAGTTCGTCGTGCCCGATTCCTTCCCGCTCTTGAACGCGCTCAAGGAAGTTCACCTTCTGCTAGCAGAGGGCGCGCACAACCAGTTCGGCGATCTGCCTTGGACGGCGCGCGCAGAGATGTTGATCCAGAAGTTCATCCTCTCGCGCCCTGAGATGCAACGCTTCTTCGGCGGTCGCTTCATGGTTCCGTATCCGGAAACATGGATGGGCGTCGTTGACCAGATGAAGACGCTGCAAGGCTGGACGGACGTGTCCGTGCGCTACTTCCGCGACCTCGCCGTCTACGGCGAACGACTCCTGCTCTCGATACGCTGGGGCAACTGGAGCAACGTAGATAGCTCGCTCACGGCGGAGAACTGGGCGAACAGTTGGCGCGATGCAGTCTACGGCTACATCCATGCCTACCGCGCCGTCACAGGCGTTGACCTCTCGGTCTCTACGAACGCCGTGCGCCTCGCCGCAGAGAGCTACATGCAGCCGTCGCTGCTGCTGCGCAATCGCTTGCAGCAACAGCAACGCCGTTAGTCGCTCGACTGGAAGGGCAGTACACGCGCGACGGGCGAAGTCTTTCGTCTCTGCGCGCGTGTATTCCCCGCGACGCAAAAACTCGCGCGCCCGCGCAGCGTAGTTGAAGACTTCCCTACGCACGGAAAGGTAACTTGCCATGAACTATGAACTGGCATTCGAGGCCGAACCGTTCGGCAGTTTTGAAGACATCGAACGCGCAAACCAACCGTCGCCGCGCAGGACACGCGGCGCGGCGGCGGCGACTCCCGAACTTTTCACGGAGAGCGAGGGCGCACAAGGCGACGCCGCAGCATTTGAATTGATTTTCGAGGCCGAGCCGTTTCAGGGCTACACGGAATTTGACGAGACGGAATGGAGCGATGCGGGAGCGACGCGCGGTGAATGGGAAGGCGAAGCCAATCGTCAGAGTCCCGAATACGTCAGGCAAGTGCAGCAAGCCTTGAACCGTCTCTTGGGGCTCAGGCTCGCAGCAAACGGTGTGAACGGGACGCAAACTCGCAGCGCCATTCGCAGCTTTCAAAAGCGGCGCGGGCTAAAGGCGACCGGCGTGGTTGACGCTAAAACGGAGCAGGCGCTCTTCGCCACCGAGGGCGGCACGCGCACCGTCAGGGGCAAGGTCGTCAGCGCGCCGACTTGCGAGGCTGCTGCTTCCGACCTCGAGCATCTGGCAAACAGTCTGAAGTTTCTGAACAACGAATTGAGTAAAACGCCGTCGAGCCAGACGCGTCTGAAACTTCTCAAAGAGCTTGTGCGGCTGGATGCCGAAGCGATCATCGTCAGTCTCGGCGCGTACATCGCCGCAGGGTGCTGCGAGCCGTCGCTACAGGTTTTGGAGGCGGATGTCGCAGCGCTCGCGTGGCCTTCCGACCCCGACGCACAGGCGTTGCGCAGCAGACTTCTCGACGCCATCCGTAGAGCACAGGCGGCGGCCAAACAAGACCACGAACATTGTTGACGGGCGCATGCTTTGAGTCTCTGTCAAAGCTTGCCCTTGTCCGCTCGCGCCGGGGACTGAGGTTGATGAGATGAGACAGCCACGCGTAGAAGCGCGTCGCGCTTTGCGCACAATAATCAGGAGGCAAAATATGAGATACAGATTAGGGTTTGAGGCCGAGCCGTTTCAGGGCTACACGGAGTTTGACGAGGCGGAAGAATTTAAATCGGAAGGCTTCGAGCCGGAAGGCTCATACGAGGCGGAAGATTCCTTCGAGTCGTCGGACGAATTGCCGTGGCGCAAGAGATTTTTACGTAGAGCCGCCGCAAGCCCCTCAAGACCCGTCGTGCGTGATCACCGTATGAGACCGCTCGTGCGTGATCACCGTATATTGCCGCGCCGCAGGTTTCCTTCTGTGGGGAGAAGATATCCGAACGTGAGCAGAGGCTATCCGCCCGTCGCCAGAAGATATCCGAACGTGGCTCGAAGCTATCCGACTGCTGGAAGGTATCCGATTGTAGGAAGGTATCCGACTGTAGGGAGATATCCGGCGTGGGGGAGAAGATACCCGACGTGGGGGAGGCGATTCCCCAGACCTTTCTATCTGTGGCGACGCCTGCCCGCCATGCCCTACAACATGCCCGCAAATGAGCCGCTCGGCGCGGACATGCCCTACCCGGATGATCTGTACGAACCCTACGACGGAGCATCCCAGATGCCGTTCGATGCGTCCGCCGCAGGCGCGGACGGCGCGGTCTCCGAGCCTCCCGCAGAAGATCAGACGGAGTTTGACGAATGGGAGTTGCTCGACCCCGAAGCGTTCGGAGAGTTCGATTATGATTTCGAGGGTGGCAGTGGGGGCAAGACGGGCGCGAGCGCGCCGCCGCCCCTCGCCGCTCTCACGTCGGCGGAGAAGGCCGAGCTGGCTAAGCTGACAGCGACGGCGCAGGAGCAGTTCAGACAGTTGCGCAAGACCATAGAGTCTTATACGAGCACGGCGCGGAAAGAGGCTGATCGCGGCAGTCGCGCCCTGCTGCGTCAGGGTAAATTCAGTGAGTCTGCGCAACTCCTGCCGGAACTCAACAAGCTCACCGCCATCAGCACACTGCCTTCGGGTTGGTCGCTCTCTGTCGCCCTGCCGCTGCTCATCGGCAACGTCCTCTATAATCTCGCCTTTCCCGAAACTATCAATCAGGGCGGAACGGACAGGCTCGGCGGTCAAGCAGACCCGACCTGTTTTTCGGCCTCGACGCAAATCCTGCTGGCGCGGCGTTTCCCCGCCACCTACGTACGTCTGGTCGGCCAACTGGCGACGACGAACAAGGCCACTTTCGCGGGCGGCGATAGCATCGGCCCGCTCACCTTCGTCTCCACCAATCTCTACCGCAGCCTTGAGAGCGTCCTGCTCCAGACGGCCTTCGACACCTACTTCAACACGACCGCGCAGACGGGCGGAAATTATCAACCCGGCGACGAGTTGAAACTGCACCGGCAGCTTTTCGGAGCCAAGCGCCCGCCGCGCTACGCCACATGGATGTCGCAGGCGAGCAAGACCAAGGCTTTCAGAAAAGCGTTCATCGAGAAAGGCGGCAACACGCGCACGTGGGAGATCGTCAACCTCTGCACGGGCAATCCCGCGACCTCGTGCGGAAACCACTCCGTCGTCCTGACGAGAGTCAAGGGTGGGCGCGTCTACTTCTACAACCCCTGGGCTAACGAGGAGGAGAAAGCGACGATGTTCGGCACGGCCAGCGTTAGCGTCTCCGGCAACGGCGAAAACCCTGCGGAGTCGAGCATGAGCCAGACGGATTTCGAGAACCAGTTGACGACCGTGTTCCACAATTAGAAGTCCCACAGCCGCGTTGGACTTGGTACTTGAGATTTACTTTTGATGGTTGCCGTTGCTGTTAATAGGTGATGTCGCAGCGGGTTGTTTCTGTTCTTCGCGTTGCGAGGCGCGGCGCATCTGTAGGGCGCGGTCGGTCACGCCGAGGCGGCGCGCGGCGCGTTGCAGGTTGCCGTCTTCGTCGCCGACTGCGACGCGGATCGCGGTCTCGGTCGCGGCGTTGCCGATCTCTTTGAGGCCGACGCCGAGCGCGACGGCGCGGCGTATCGCCGACTCGAACCCATCGTCGCGCCATTCGCGCGACGCACTATTGCCCGCGTGCGACGACGGGCGCATCATCTCGTCAACGTCGCCGACCGTGATCGCCCCGCCCCCTACGTGTCGCCGTGCCATGCGTTCGACCACAGCTTTCAACTCGCGCACGTTGCCGCGATATTCACGCCCCAGCAGATACTCGCGCACCGGCTCGTCGAGTTCGGGCGGCTCGTCGCCGTTAGTACACAGACGGCGCAGGAAGTGTCTGACGAGGTGCGGGATATCAGCCGTGCGCTCGGCGAGAGACGGCAGCACGCACGTCCAGCCTGCGATGCGGTGAAAGAAGTCGCGTCGAAACTGGCTCTCTTCTTCGCACAGCAAGTTGCGGTTCGTCGCGCAGACGAGACGAAAACTCGTCTGCTTCCACGCGTTGCTACCGACGCGTTTGTAAGTGCCGTCCTGCACGACGCGCAACAGTTCCGATTGAAGGCGCGGCGTCAACTCGCCCACCTCGTCGAGAAAAAGCGTGCCGCGATCCGCCAACGCGAAAGCCCCTTCGCGCGCGTAAGTCGCGCTCGTGTACGACCCGCGCTCGTGGCCGAAAAACTCGCTGCCCGAAAGTTCAGCAACGACCGTCGTGCAGTCGAGTATGATCAGTTCACCTTTGTTGGGTCGCGCGTCGAGCGTGTGTATGAGGCGCGCGAGCAGTTCCTTGCCCGTGCCGGATTCGCCGAGTATGAGGACGGAAGAATCCGTGAAGCGCGCCACCTCCACCGCGCGCCGCAGCACAGACTTCCAAGCCGGACTCTCGCCGACCAAGTTCTCTTTTACGAGCGGCGACTCGACAATGCGATCAACTTCCGCCCAGCGCGCGAACCTCGCCGCCGCCGCCGCCGCCGTCTCCGAAGGATGCGACCAGGCGAGCACATCCGACGCGCCCGCGCACAGCAACTCCCACGCGTCGCCGTTCGCGAGCGCCCCTTTGCCGCCGCACGCGATGGCGAGCACGCGCTCCAACCCGCCACGACTCGACTCGCGCAAAAAGTCGTAAACCTCTTCGCACGCGCCGTCGAAGAAGAGTATGCCGGAAGAACCGTTACAGCCGCCGCCATTATTGTTGTTGCTTCGCGCGTTTGCGTCGTGCGCGCAGACAGTTAGACCTGCGCCGGAGATGGCCGCAACCGTGTCGCGTTCGGAGGGCGCACCTCTGCCGCGCGTGAGAAAACGGCACCAGACTTTTATGTCACCTGCGGGTCGCATGTGTACCACCGCGAGGAAACGAGCGTCAGTCGAAACGCAGGCAAGTATGTAGAGATAGCGTGAGCATCGGAGTAGCTTTCCAAGCGGCGAGGTGTGAGAAAAACGGCTCGAAAATTATCGCGGCGTGTCGTCTTTAATTTTGTGAGCAGGGCGAAAATTAAAGAGGCGACTGTAAGGAAACTTCCCTGTGAACGAAGCGGCAGGCGGTTTATATTCCTTGCCCCGCCGTTTGTCAACGTGCATCGCGCGGCTGTACGGGCGGCGGCGCGCGAAGTTAATCGGGATACGAATTGAACGGTGTGGCCTTGATAGGTTTTTTGTTGGTGCGCGGTGGCGGCGGCGCGCTCGCGCCCGAGTATTTTGCGATGCGTCCCTGTTCACCGGCAGCCCAGCCCGCGCCCGGCGCGGCACGCGCGAAGCTCAACGTGTGGAAACCTTCCGCGCCGAAACTCTGCCAGCTTGCGCCTTCGTCCGTCGAATAGTCCGAACCCGAAGGCCCCGTCGCCACGAGCAGCACGGGCGAGCCTCCCGCGCCGTAGACGTATGCGACGCACGATCTGTAACCACCGGGGCGTGCGCTTGTAACTGCCGTCCAAGTCGCGCCGCCGTCCGTTGTGATGGCCGCGTTGTTCGCAGGCTCGCTCTCTTTGGTGTAATCGCCTCCGACAGCGACGCCGCGCCGCGCATCGCGGAAGGCGACGGAGAAGACGCCCGCGCTTGCTTTGCCGCCCGCAAGCGACGTTGTCGCCACCTGCCACGTCCGGCCTCTATCACTCGAACGAAACACGCGCGCGCCCGGCGTGCCGCCCGTGCCGAACCAGACGTTCTGCTTGCCGTAGACCGTGATGCAAGTGCCGCTCGCGGCAAATCCTCCTTCACCGCTCAAGGCCGGAGGCATCCCTTCCGGCGGAGTCTCGCGCCACGTCTGGCCGCCGTCGGAAGTTGTGATGATGAGGAAACGTCCGGCGACGGGATCGCTCATGGCGATGCCGTTGTCGCGATCCCAGAAGGCCATCGCGTCGAAGAACGCCGTCGGGCGGCTGTTCTTGAATTGCAACTTCCACGTCCGGCCGCCGTCGGTCGTCTTATAAATTCTCGACTTCTCGCCCTCGCCGATTGAGAGCAAGTAGGCTGTGCTGGCGTCGAACGCATCAACGTCGCGGAAGTCGAGTTCCGACGCATCGGGCACAGTTCCAACTTGCCACGTCCGCCCGCCGTCAATTGTGCGCGCATACGTGCCGCGCTCGCCGCTCGCCCATGCGACCTGAGAGTTGACCGCGCTCACGCCGCGAAAACGTATTTTCGTGCCGCTCGTCTGCGACTCCCAGCGAGGCGCTGCGCCTCCAGCCTGCATCAACAGAAAACCGGCGAGCGCGAGAATTATCGTTTTCATCATTCAAGTACCACGTTTTTATCTTTGAGCCGGAGCAGCAGCCGGAGGCGCGACGGGCACGTGCAAAGCCTGCGGCATGTCCGCAACCGTGTAAGCCATGACGGCCACTGCGGCGACGCAGAGCGCGACATCTTGCGGGTCGATCTTGTCGAGCGTGTCGGCCTGCGTGTGGTGTATGTCGAAGTAGTGCGAGTTGTCCACGTCGAGGCTACCGCCGAGGACGCCCTCGCGCATGATCGGGCCGATGTCCGCGCCGCCTCCGTTCGGCGAGATCGAGTCGGCGCGTATGCCGCGCAAAAGTTTGCCGATCTCTTCGAGGTCTGCGCGCGCTTGCGGCGTGGCTGTATTGGCAAGGCCGAACCCTAATGGACGATAAGTTCCCTCGTCGGACTCGATGGCGAGGACGTGCTTCGAGAGTTCGGCGCGGTGAGCATCGCGATAGCCGTTGCCGCCGCGCAGCCCGTTCTCCTCGTTTGTGTAGAGGACGACGCGGATCGTGCGGCGCGGCCTTAAGTTCAGTTCCTTGAGCAAGCGCACTGCTTCCCACACGACGATGCAACTGCCGCCGTCATCGTGCGCGCCCTGTCCCACGTCCCACGAATCGAAATGCCCGCTGACGAGCACGACTTCGTCAGGCTTCTCGCGCCCCTTGATCTCCGCGATGACGTTGGCCGATTCGGCTTCGGGCAGAAACTTCGCCTCCATCTTGAGTCGCAAAACGGGGTGCTCGCCGCGTTCGTACATGCGTTGCAAAAGTTCCGCGCCTTCGATGGTGACGGCGGCGGCGGGAATCTTCGGTTGGTCTGCGGCATAGTTCATCGCGCCCGTGTGCGGCGTCTGAAGACTGACGGGCGTGACCGAACGCACGATGGCGGCGACCGCGCCGTAGCGTGCAGCGCGCGATGCGCCCGCGCCGCGATACTGCACCGTCTGGCCGTAGTTCGTAAACGGCACGTTGTAGACGACGATCTTGCCTCGCACACGTTCGCCGAGCGCGTCGAGTTCGTCGAAATTGCGCACCACGACGGCCTCCGCCGTGATGCCTTCGGGCGGCGTGCCCACGCTGTTGCCGAGTCCGAGCATTGACAGCGAGCGCGTGACGGGACTCGTCAACTCAAGGCTCTCCGCGCCGCGCACCCAGTGCGGAACCATGACCTTCTCCGCGCGCACGTTATCCAGCCCGTCCGCACGCATCTCCGAGAGCGCCCATTCAATCGCGCGTTCTAAATTTTGCGACCCGCTCAGGCGATGGCCGATGTGGTCGGTCAAATGCGCTAGGCGACGATAGGCGCGGTCGCTCGTCAAGGCTGCGCCGATGATGCGCGCGGCGCGCTCGCGGTAGTCGTCAATGCGTACGCGCGGCGGCGGTGGCGGCGACGGTTTTTGTTCAGCGGCGGCGGCGCGCTGTTGTTGTTGCGCGGTCGTTTGCTGTATGAGCGCGGGCGGGCATGTCACTGTAAAGATGAGCACGAGCGAGTAGAAAAGACGCACGTTTTGGTCGCCTCCGAAAGTGGCTTGAGAGATCGCGAACGGCTGCCGTTGATTGCTCGAACATTTTAGCCGACTTCGACCATGCGCGCTACAGCAATGCACGCGACGCTTGGTTTTCCTCTGTGCCCCCTCTGTGTCCTCTGTGACTCTGTGGTGAGTCTTGCTCATAAGCACTCACCACAGAGTCACAGAGGACACAGAGGGGGCACAGAGGAAAATCTCTTTTGCGGAAACTCTGGCGCGCTCGCTGTTGCGTCGGTTAGAATGCGCGCGCCCTGTCGAGATGATCGGAGTCTAAACGTTTGCCTGTAACTTCCAACTTCGCCGCCGCGCACGCGAAGCACGATTATAAAATCTGGCAGGTCATCGCCGCTTCCGCCGTCGGGACGATGATCGAGTGGTACGACTTCTACATCTTCGGCAGCCTCGCGGCGGTCATCTCGCCGCTCTTCTACCCGAAGGGCAACGACACCTTCGCGCTCATCGCTTACCTCTCCACATTCGCCGTAGGCTTCATCGTGCGCCCGTTCGGCGCGCTCTTCTTCGGGCGCATCGGCGACCTCGTCGGGCGCAAGTACGCCTTCCTCGTCACGCTGCTCATCATGGGCGGCGCGACGGCGCTCATCGGCTTCCTGCCGACTTACGCAACCATCGGCATCGCCGCGCCCGTCATACTGCTCGTCATACGCATCCTGCAAGGACTCGCGCTCGGCGGCGAATACGGCGGCGCGGCGGTCTACGTCGCCGAACATGTGCCGGACGAGCGGCGCGGTTTCTACACGGGTTTCATACAGATCACTGCGACGCTCGGCCTCTTCGTTTCGCTCGCCGTCATCCTCGTCGTACAGAACATGATGTCGCGCGAGTCGTTCTCTGCGTGGGGCTGGCGTCTGCCGTTCATCATCTCGATCTTCCTCGTCGGCGTGTCGCTCTACATACGCCTTCGCATGAAGGAGTCGCCGATCTTCCAGCACATCAAAGGCGCAGGGATGACTTCAGCGCGACCGCTCAAAGACGCCTTCGCAAAATGGGAGAACTTGAAGCGCGTGCTCGTCTCGCTGTTCGGCGCGACCGCAGGGCAGGGCGTTGTCTGGTACACAGGGCAGTTCTACGCGCTGTTTTACCTGCAAACGATCCTCAAGGTTAACGCCACGTCGGCCAACTACGTCGTCGCCATCGCGCTCCTTCTAGGCATGCCTTTCTTCGTCGTCTTCGGCGCGCTCTCCGACCGCGTCGGGCGCAAGTGGATCATCATGGCGGGATGTTTGCTGGCCGCCGTCTCTTACATTCCGATTTACAAAGCGATGGGAGCATCAACAGGAACGAACATCGTCACCGCCACATCGCAACGCAACCCCGTGACCGGCGCGATCAGCCTCACGCCGCAGACGCTCAACGGTGGCGCACTCGTCCCCGCACCCGAAGTTCTGCCTTACAACGATCTCAGTAGCCTGCTCACGAACGCGACGGCGTGGAAGTTGATCTCGTTCGTCTTCGTTCAGGTCTTCTGGGTGACGATGGTTTACGGCCCTATCGCCGCTTATCTCGTCGAGGCGTTTCCGGCGCGCATCAGGTACACGTCGCTGTCTCTGCCTTACCACATCGGCAACGGCGTCTTCGGCGGACTGCTGCCGCTCATAGGTCTCTCCGTCATCGCGCAGACCGGCAACATCTACGCCGGACTCTACTACCCGATCATCGTCGCGGGGCTAACCTTCATCGTCGGCTCGCTCCTCCTCAAAGAGACGAAACACGTTTTGATCTGGGATGAAATGGAAACTCAGACGCGCGCGGGGCGTTTGAAGTCTAATGATGAAACTTAACTTCAACGTCCGGCGCGCGACGAACGCAAAACGCATTTCGCTGATACTCGCCATGCTATGTTTCGCGTGCTGCGTCGCGGCGTACGCACGACGCGCGCCTGTTCGCGTCCGTATGCAACGCGCGGGCAGCGCGCACGTCGTCGCCCCGTCGCCCGATACGGCGTGGCCGCAGTGGGGCGGCGTGCGCAGGGATTTCAAGGCGGACGCAAAAGGACTCGCCGCGCGTTGGCCTGCGGGCGGGCCGCGAAAGCTCTGGGAGCGCCCGCTCGGCGACGGCCATTCCTCAATCGTCTCGGACGGCGCGCGCCTCTACACGATGTATCGCAAAGGCGAACGCGAGTTCGTCGTCGCGCTCGACGCCGCAAGTGGTCGCACCGTCTGGGAACACGCCTACGACGCGCCCATCCTCCCGAAGATGGACACGACCTACGGCTTCGGCCCGCACTCGACGCCGCTCCTCACGGGCGAACTCGTCTGCTCCATAGGGATGACCGCAAAGTTACTCTGTTTGAACAAGACGACCGGAAAACCTGTCTGGGGACACGATCTCTGGAACGACTTCAACGGTTCGCGCATCAACGTCGGTTATTCGAGCAGCCCCATCGCTTACAAAGAGACGATCATCGTGCAGGTCGGCGGCGCGGGGCACAGCCTGATGGCCTTCGACCGGCGCGACGGGCACACCGTCTGGCAGGCGCAGGACTTTCGCAACTCATCATCGTCGCCGATCATCATCAACGTCGGCGGCCAGACGCAACTCGTCGCCTTCATGCACAACGAAGTGGTCGGCCTCGATCCCGAAACGGGCGCGCTCTTGTGGCGTCATCCCGTCAGCGCGGAGTGGAATTTTCATTTCAACATCAGCACGCCGGTCTGGAGCGCGGAAGACAACTTGCTTTTCGTCTCGGCGGCTTACGGCATGGGCGGGCGCGTGCTGCAACTCGCGCGCGCGGCGGGCGGAAAGACAACTGTGCGCGAACTCTGGCAAAGCGAGCGCACGCGCGTACACAAGGAGAACGCGATACGCTTGGGCGATGTGGTCTACGCTTCGACGGGGCATCTCGGCCCCGCCTTCTTCACGGCGATTGATGTCAAGACCGGACGCGTACACTGGCAAGAGCGCGGCTTCTCGCACGCCAGCTTCCTCTACGCCGACGGCAAGTTCATCATCCTCGACGAAGACGGCACGCTCGGCCTTGCGACACCGACGCCCACAGGGCTAAACGTACACGCGCGCGTTGATTTACTGAGCGGCACATCATGGACTGTGCCCACGCTCGTCGGCACGACGCTCTACCTGCGCGACCGCAGAAACATCATGGCCTTGCGGTTGAGTTAAGCGTTATGAATTTTGTGTGTAGATCGAGATGTTGAATTTGACAGTCTCGCCCGCGCCGATGGTGAGCACGTTGCTTTCGACGCCGCGTGTTTGGAGATTGAAAGCGTCGGTCGGGCAGGTGTTGGGTTCGACGCAGATCGCCTGGCGTGGTGCGGGCGGCGTGTAGACGACGACGTAAGGAAACTGCTCGCGCGAAAACTCCACAACTGTTCGCACATTTTTCTCCCCGTCTTCCAACACACAACGCGCGAGGCCGCCCGCGTCTGCTTCAACCCCCGTGTAGATGTCGTCGAGGTTCAATGTGTTTACGTCTGCGGGCTGGCGCAGATCGTAAGCATCGCTCATGTCGAGCAGTTTGCCGGTCGGCAGACTCTCCGCAAGTTCCAACCTCTGTCGCGCGGGCACGTTGAGAGTTCCGCGCGCGGGGCGACGAAAATACGGGTGTATGCCGAAGCCTGCGGGCATCGCGCGTTCGCCCGTGTTGCGCGCTAGCGTCTCGATCTCCAAACGCGCGTCCTTGATGCGGTAAGTGATTTCGAGCCGGAAGGGGAAAGGAAACTGCTTGAGGATTTGTTCGGGATAATCGGCGGCGTCGAAACTCGAAGAGAGCCACGCGCCGTCTGCGTCGGACGCGCCTTGAGCTTCGACGCGCCAAGCCTTGTCTCTGACGAAGCCGTGACGCGGCGGGTTGACGACGTACTCCGCGCCCTGAAAAGCGAATCTACCGTCGCGTATGCGATTCGGGAAGGGGAAGAGAAGCGGGATGCCATAGCTCGTAGGCCGTGCGCGAAAATCGGAAAACGCGATTGGCTCAAGGACGTGTTCGCGTGTGCGAAACGAGAAGCAGTTGTTGCCGAGCGCGGGCGCGATTTCGGCGACGGCGCGATCAGCTTCGCGCAGCGTGAAGACCTCGACGCCTTCTCTGGTTTCCGAATTGACGGAGTAAGTGTTGGTCATATGCTAGTTTCCCGTTGCGCGCCGCGCATGATTTAACCCGTTCGTCGGGGCGCGATTATACATGCGCCGATGGCGGCGGCACACCGCGAGAGCATGCGGCGACGAAGGCGAACCTGGCGCGGCTCGCTTCTGTAAGGCGGACGCTTCCGGTAAAATCGGCGGCAGAGGTGAAACATGAAAAAGTTGCTGGGTTTAACTTTCGTCTTGGCGGCGTGTGTCTGCGTCGCTCCGGCGCAGGTTGCATCGAACAGAGCGGCGCACGCGCAGTTGCCCGCCGGTTACTGGTCGCCCGAAAAAAGCGGCGCGATCATCGCCAAGACACAGACGGTGCGCCTCGCGCCCGACCTCTCGCACCTGAGCGAAGGCGAGCGCAAAGCCGTCAGCAAACTGCTCGAAGTCGGCCAGATTTTTCAGGACGTTTACGAACGGCAGCGACACGCGGACGCACTCACTTCGCGCCGCTCGCTCACGTTGCTCGACCGTCGCGCGAACTCGCCTGCGACGCATAACCTGCTCGCGCTCTATCGTCTGAATCAAGGGCCGATTGCCACGACGCTCGACAACAAGCGCGAGCCTTTCCTGCCTGTTGAGATGACGCCGCCCGGCCACAACGTCTACCCTTGGGGCATCACGAAAGATGAAGTCGAAGCGTTTCTCGCCGCACACCCTGAAAGAAAAGATTCAATACTCGACTTGCGAACGGTCGTCCGTCGCGCCACCGCCCAAAGTTTAAGAAGCGACTTGAACACGCTCAGACAGTACCCGGTGCTCTCCGCGCTGCACCCGAACTTGCAAAATGATTTAACGAAACTCGCTGCGCGACCCGACGCCAAATTTTTGTACGCCGTGCCTTATTCCGTCGCCTTCGCAGACGAGATGATCAAATCGCACGCGCTCTTGAACGAAGCCGCCGATGCCGTGCAGAAGGACGACGAAGAGTTTGCGCGTTACCTGCGCAACCGCAGCCGCGATCTGCTGTCAGATGATTATGAATCGGGCGACGCGGCGTGGGTCACGGGTCGCTTCAAAAATCTGAACGCGCAAATAGGCTCTTACGAGGTTTACGACGACGAACTCTACGGCGTCAAAGCCTTCTACGCGTTCAGCCTGCTCGCCACGCGGCAGAAGGAGACCGAAGAGTTGCGCCGCGCGATGAAGGGCTTGCAGGCGCTCGAAGATTCGTTGCCCTACTCGCGCCACAAGAAGGTGCGCGAAGACATTCCCGTCGGCGTCTACGATGTCGTCGCGGACTTCGGGCAGGCGCGCGGCGGAAACACCGCGACGATTCTGCCGAACGAGAGTTATCTCGCGCGTCGTTACGGGCGCACCATCCTTCTGCGCGCGAACATCATGCGTCATCCAGACATCTTCAAAAGTTCCGGCAACGCCTGGGCGGCTGCGGTCGCGCCCGCGCACGCGAACGAACTCACGTTCGACGGCAGTTTCTACCGCACGCTCTGGCACGAAGTCGGACACTATCTCGGCGTTGACCAGACGAAGGACGGGCGCGATCTGGACACGGCCTTGGAGGCGAACTCAAGCCTGCTCGAAGAGATGAAGGCCGACCTCGTCTCGCTCTACGTCGCGGAGGCGCTACGCAAGCAAGGTTATTACACAGACGAGCAGTTGCGTTCGCTCTACGCGAGCGGCATACAACGCGTGCTGCAAAACAACCGCCCGCGCCGCACGCAGCCCTACAACACGATGCAACTCATGCAATGGAACTTCTTCCTTGAGAAAGGTGTCCTGCGCTTCGACCCGCAAAGCAAGCGGCTCTTGATCAACTACGACAAGTATCACGACGCGGTCGGCGCGCTCTTAAAACGCGTGCTCGAAGTGCAGTCGGAGGGCGATAAGGCTGCCGCAGATCGCTTCATCGAACAGTACACGACTTGGGACGATAACCTGCACGGCGCGGTCGCGCAGAACATACGCGAACAGCAACAATACCGCTTCCGCATCTTCAAATACGCTGCGCTCGGCGAATGAGCAGCGTGAGATGTGATTGATGATTAAGCGAAGTGGTAAAACCTTCACCGCAGAGACGCAGAGAGCGCAGAGGGGGCGCAGAGAGTTGAATAGTTTTCTCTGCGTCTCTCTGCGGCTCGGCTCTGCGCCTCTGCGGTGAAGGTTTTAAGTTCCTTCTAATTTAAACGTGAGCGAGAAAAACTATGAAAGCAGTCGCCGTCTTCCCCGAATCGAAGGAAGTAAAACTCGTCGAGCATCAGGAAACAGACATCTCTTCGCCAACCGGCGTTAAGCTGCGCGTGCTGGAAGTCGGCATCTGTGGCACGGACAAGGAGATTTGCGCCTTCGAGTACGGCACGCCGCCAAAAGGTTCGCCTTATCTTCTGCTCGGCCACGAATCTCTGTCCGAAGTCGTAGAGACGGGCGCGGGCGTCAGCCGTCTCAAGCAAGGTGATCTGGTCGTCGCCTCCGTGCGCCGCCCGTGCCCGCACGACACTTGCGTCGCCTGTCGCATGGGGCGACAGGATTTTTGCTTCACGGGCGATTTCACGGAGCGCGGCATCAAGGAGCAGCACGGCTACCTGACCGAGTTCGTCGTTGACGACGAACAATATATGAACGTCGTGCCAGCGCGCTTGCGCGACGTGGGCGTGCTCGTCGAACCGCTGACGATTGCGGAGAAGGCTTTGAAGCAGGTGTGGCAAGTGCAACAACGCTTGCCGTGGGAATGCGTGCCCGCAGAGTTGACGAAGGCGCAGGCGAACGCGGCAGGGAAGACTCAAGAAAGCAAGGGCGCGCATTCTGTCGAATGTCACCGCGCGCTCGTGCTCGGCGCGGGGCCGGTCGGGTTGCTCGGCGCGATGGCGCTCGTCGTCGCGGGCTTCGACACATACGTCTATTCTCGCGAGGCGGCGACGAGCGAGAAGGGGCAACTCGTCGCGTCGGTCGGCGCGAAGTACTTCTCTGCGGAGACGCACAACGTCGAACAGTTGGCGGAAGAGATCGGCGGCATTGATCTCGTCTACGAAGCGGTGGGCGCTTCGAGCCTCGCGTTCGAGGTGTTGAAGTTTCTAGACACGAACGGCGTGTTCGTCTTCACTGGCGTGCCCGGGCACAAAGCCCCCGTCGCGGTTGATACGGACTTGCTGATGCGCAATCTGGTGCTGCGCAATCAGGTGGCCCTCGGCACGGTCAACGCCGGACGCGACGCCTTCGAGGCCGCCATACGCGATCTTGAAATCTTCCACACGCGCTGGCCTGACGCCGTCAACTCGCTTATCACCATGCGCGTCCCCATCGAGCAACACAGCGACCTACTGCTCGGCAAGGTCGGCGGGATCAAAAACGTCATCAAGCTCTCTTGAACTTTGCTGGCGGTCGGCGCGCGTCGCGTCGAATGAAGAAAGCGCGAAGTTTGTTTAGTTCGTTTCGAGCGTTTGTGAAGATCATACTGCCAGAATCCGACGAAGACTTGTTGCGCGAGTGTGAGGTTGACACGTTTCGCGCGAGCGGCCCCGGCGGGCAGCACGTCAACAAGACGGAGAGCGCCGTACGTCTCACGCATTTGCCGTCGGGCGTGGTCGTTACCTGCCGCGAGGAGCGCAGCCAGATACGCAATAAAACGAGCTGTTTGCGAAAACTGCGCGAACGCGTGGAGAAATTGAATCATCGCCCGCCCAAGCGCGTGCCGACGCGTGCGTCGCGCGCCGCGAAGGAGCGGACGCTGGAAGCGAAGGCGCATCGCTCGCGTCTCAAGCGTGCGCGTTCAAAGCGCGCGGACGACGAATAAGAGAGTTCTTGCGTTTGGTGCGAGCGCTTGAATGTTGGCGCGTCGCAATAGTTGTAGAAAGGAGTCGCGATATGGGATGGGACGGGGATGCTCTGGCAGGGCAGATGGAAGACGCTTTGGAGCGGCAACAGGCGGCGGCGGAAGCGCGCCAGCGCCGGAATAATTCTTCACCCGCAGAGCGTGCGCGCGACGCGGAACTGGAATCGCTCCGGCTCTCCAAAGCGCGCATCCAAGATCAACTCGGCCGCGCGACCAATCCTGCGCACCGCGCCATGCTCGAACGCGCGCTCAAGTCGCTCGAAGAACAGGCGGGCGAGTGAGGCACAACACGCGGAGTTGACGAGCAAGAGTTCGCGTTTATCGAAACAGGGGATTGGAATGGAACGGGTCGTTCTGGTTGACGAGCAGAATCGGGAAATAGGCGCGGCGGATAAGGTCGAGGCGCACGCGTCGGGAAAGCTGCACCGCGCGTTCTCCGTCTTCGTCTTCAACTCGGAGAAGCAACTGCTCCTGCAACGCAGAGCCGTCTCGAAATATCACTCCGGCGGCCTGTGGTCGAACACCTGTTGCGGCCACCCGCGCCCCGCAGAGGCAACCGAGGATGCAGCGCGTCGTCGTCTGCGCGAAGAGATGAACTTCGATTGCGAACTGCGCGCCGCCTTCGAGTTTCTCTATCGCGCTGAGTTTGAGAACGAGTTGATCGAGCACGAATACGATCACGTTTTCGTAGGCGAGTTCGACGGCGTGCCCGCGCCGGACGCGTCGGAGGTGGAAGGCTGGAAATGGACTGGGCTGGACGAACTGCGCCGCGACCTGCGCGAGCGACCCGCCGCTTACACCTACTGGCTTCGCGCCGCGCTCGACACAGACGGATGGCGACGCATCGAAGCGGCTCTCTGACAGGCGCAATAAAATCGCGTCGGGGATTTTTAATGTTCACGAATAAGAAGACGAACAAGGGTAGCGGCATTGTGAGCGCGGAAGACGGGGAAGCCGCCGCAAACGGACGGCTGCTGGCGCGTCCGTCGCGCGTGGATCAGGCGGCGAGCGCGGGACGGCAAACGCTCCGGCTCGACGAGACGCGCGGCGGCCTGCTCTACGTGCCCGCCGGATACCGGCACGAACGACCTGCGCCGCTCGTCTTGATGCTGCACGGCGCGGGCGGCGACGCAGAGCAGTCGCTCGGTCTCACGCAGCAGTACGCGGACGAGTTTGGCTTCGTAGTGCTCGCGCCCTATTCGCGGCGGGCGACGTGGGATGTGATAGGCGGTCGCTACGGTGCTGATGTCTCGTTCATTGATCGCGCGCTCGAACAGACCTTCTCGCTTTGCGCCGTCAATCCGCACAGGATCGCAATCGGCGGCTTCTCCGACGGGGCTTCCTACGCGCTCTCGCTCGGCGTGATGAACGGCGATCTGTTCACGCACGTCATAGCGTTTTCGCCCGGTTTCATGACGCCTCTGAGCCGGGAGGGCAACCCGCGCATCTTCATCTCGCACGGCACGCGGGATCGAGTGCTTCCCATCGAGCGTTGCAGCCGCAGGATCGTGCAACAGGTTGAGAGCGCGGGCTACGAGTTGAGTTATCGAGAGTTCGACGGCGCACACAACGTCCCGCCGCAAATCGCGCGTGAAGGGTTTGATTGGTTTGTCTCCCCGCACGGTTGAACTAAGCCCGACCGTTAAGTGCTACCGTCTTCAACGTACTTCTTCCATCCTCTCCTGCCCATCTAACGACGCGGACAATCAACTCGTGCCGCCGGATTCCGCGTCTCTTGTCACAGTTTCATGAAATGAAGGTCATCATTCTGTCTTGCGTCAATCTTATAATGTGTGCGGCTCATCTAATTATTGCGGTTTTGACAGGGATAAGGGGTGGAAGTTATTCAGGCAGAAATTAAGAGAGACGTTGGGGCGGAAATCGCCCCGCAGAGATTTCGCGTTCCGTCGGCCTTGCGCGCGCTCGGCCACAAAAACTACAGGCTTTTCTACGGCGGTCAACTCATTTCGCTCACAGGCACATGGATGCAGATCGTGGCGCAGTCGTGGCTCGTCTATCGCCTGACGGGTTCGGCGGCGACGCTCGGCTTCGTCGCCTTCGCGGGACAGATACCCGGCTTCGTGCTCGCGCCCTTCGGCGGCGCGCTGGCCGACAGTTTCAGCCGCCATCGCATACTCATTACGACGCAGACCTGTGCCATGCTGCTCGCCTTCGCGCTGGCCGTGCTGACGCTGACGGGCACGGTCGCCGTCTGGCACGTCTACGTGCTCGGCGCGCTGCTCGGCGTCGTCAACGCCTTCGACATCCCTACGCGGCAGGCGTTCGTCGCAGACCTCGTAGGCCGCGACGACCTCGTCAACGCCATCGCGCTCAACTCTTCGATGATCAACGGCGCGCGGCTCGTCGGGCCTGCGTTGGCCGGAGCACTCGTGGCAACTATCGGCGAGGGCTGGTGCTTCTTCGTCAACGCCTTGAGTTACGTCGCAGTCATCACTGGACTCTTGCTGATGCGCGTGGAGAAGCGTGAGCGGAGCGCATTGGAGCAACAGCAGCGGCGTTCGCCTTCGAGGCGTGTGGTCGAGGGCTTCAGCTTCGTCGGGCGGACGGGGCCGATTCGCGCGCTGATCATTTTGCTTGGCCTCGTGAGTTTGATGGGGATGCCTTACACGGTGTTGATGCCTGTGTTTGCAGACCGCATCTTCGGCGTCGGCGCGGGCGGACTCGGCATGTTGTTGGGCGCGGCGGGCGTGGGCGCGCTTCTAGCGGCGCTGTTGCTGGTGGCGCGGCGCGGGGTGCGCGGGATGGGACGCTGGGTGGCGTTTTCATCCACGGGGTTCGGCATCGGGTTGATTCTGTTTTCACAGATGCACGTCTTCTGGCTGGCCGTCGGTGTGCTGGTCTTCGTAGGCTTTTCGATGATCATGCAAATCTCTTCGTCGAACACGCTGGTGCAGGCGATGGTTCCGAACGAATTGCGCGGGCGCGTGATGGCCGTCTATTCGATGATGTTTATGGGCATGGCTCCCATCGGCGCGCTCGCGGCGGGCTGGCTCGCGGAGCGCGTGGGCGCGGACAACACGGTCGCACTCGGCGGCTTGGGCTGCATCCTGAGCGCGCTCGTCTTCACGTTGCGCCTGCCCGCGCTCAGGCGCGAAGCGCGCAAACTACTCGTCGCGGGCGAGACGGCAGGAGTTGCCAAATGAACCATGAAAAGTTTCTCGTGCGCGCGGGCGAGAGGGTGCGTCTGAAGAATTACGACGCGTCGGGCACGGGCGGTTTCAAGAGCCGCGCGGCGGCGGAGGCGAAGGTCAAACGGGACTGTGAGAGTCTGGCGAAGTATCAGGACATGCTCATGGCAGAGGGGACGCGATCGCTCCTGCTAGTCTTTCAGGCGATGGACGGCGCGGGCAAAGACGGCACGATCAAACACGTCATGTCGGGCATTGATCCGCAAGGATGCAAGGTGACGCTGTTCGAGAAACCTGCGGCGAAGGAACTCAAGCACGATTACCTGTGGCGTTTCGTTCGCCAACTCCCCGAACGCGGCCAACTCGGCATCTTCAATCGTTCTTACTACGAGGAAGTGCTCTCCACGCGCGTCCATCCCGAACGACTCGCGGAGCAGAATTTGCCCGCGTCAATTCGTAGCGCGAAGAACATCTGGCGACAACGCTTCGCGCAGATCAATAACTTCGAGCAATACCTGACGGAGAACGGCATTCATGTGATGAAGTTCTTCCTGCACCTCTCGCGCGAGAAGCAGCGCGAGCGTCTGCTTGAACGTCTGGACGAGCCGCAGAAGAAATGGAAGTTCTCGCTCGACGACGTGGAGGAGCGCGGCCACTGGGACGAGTACGCGCGCGCCTTTGAAGACGCGCTCAGCCAGACGAGCACTAGCCACGCGCCCTGGTACGTCATCCCCGCAGACGAACGCTGGTTCAGCGCGCTGGCCGTCGCCGATCTTGTCGTCGCAAAACTCAGGTCGCTCAGGCTTCGCTACCCGCGCACGAGCGAGGCGACTGAGGAAGAGATCGCGGAAGCGCGGAAACTGCTCGAACGTGATAGTAAGAAATAGTAAGAAACGATAAAGGGAGGATCGGAAAAAATGGCTAACAAGAGTCGTGGCAAAGCGAATCAACCGCCGACGGGCGAGGGCAAAAAGCAGAGCACGGAGCGCGGCGCGGAGAACAAACTCGGCAAGCGTTCCGAAGTTGTGCAGGCGCAGCATGACAGGCCGGACTTGAATCTGGGGACGGACGCGGACGAGGCGGCGGCTGTGCCTAAGTCCGACACGCGTAACCCGAAGCGACCGAAGGCCGGGCGTTAAAAGTTCGCCTTAAAAAGTTTCCCTTCGACGCGAAGCACGCGCCGCTAAATTTTCAAACGCATCACTCGCCCGCGAGCATCTCGCGCGCACGAGCGAGCACTTTGCGTTCGCTTGCAAATGCCAGCATCGCGTGCGCCTCGTCTATCTCCACCCAGCGCGCCTCGCTGACTTCCGCATCGTGATCGCGCACGTCGCCCGACACGTAGCGCAGCAGGTAGAAATAGACGAACTTGTGAAAGCGCACGCGCTGGCCTCTATTCGTTGAGTAGTACCAGTATTCGATCTTGTCCACGGGCGCGACGAGTTCGGTCTCAAGCCCCGTCTCTTCGCGCGCCTCGCGCATGGCCGCCGCCTCAATCGCCTCGCCCGCGTCAATCAGACCTTTGGGCAACTGCCAGCGACTTCCTTCGCCGACCGAAATCAGCGCCACTTCGACGCTTGAGTCGTCGTGGCGGCGAAACACGACACCGCCCGCAGAGATTTGTGTTTTGGTCGGCGTCACGCTCATAGGGGAACATTATAGATGCGACTCGCGCTGCCTGATCACGCTCATGCGCGATTTTGTGTGGACGCGCGCCGCGAGTTGATGTGAAAGTGCAGCGCGCGGGAAGTCTATGATTTCGGTTTCTTGCGTGGACTCTTGCGCCCGTGACGTTTCGCGCCGGGCGTGCCCGCGTCAGCCGCCGCGTTTTCGATCTCTGCGTTGACGCCGCCGCCTATGAGGATCGCGCAACCCGTCAAATAAAACCAGAGCATGAGTACGATAACCGCGCCGAGCGAGCCGTAGGTGACGCTGTAGTTGTCGAAGTAGCGCAGGTAGATGCGGAAGAGGAAGGAGACGAGCAGCCAGAGCGCGACGCCCGCGAGCGACCCCGGAGTGATCCAGTACCAACGCTGGTCGTAGAGGTCTGGCGCGAAATAGTAGATCAGAGCGAAGGCAAACAAGACGAACGCCAGCACAATCGGCCACTGCGCGATCTTCCACGCAAGCGTGAATGCTTCGCTGAATCCGAAACGATTCGCCAGCGCGTCGCCGATCTCGCCGCCGTAGAGCACGAGCGAGAGCGCCGCGATGGTGAGGATAGCGATGACGACGGTGAGGCCGATTGAAGTCAGGCGCACCTTCCACCACGAGCGCGATTCTTTGACGCCGTAGGCGGAGTTCAAAGTGTCGCTGATCGCGCCCATCCCGTAAGACGCAGCCCACACGGCGGTCAACAATCCGAAAGTGAGTTTGCCGCCGCCCGTGTTCTGCGCGATCTCGTCAACTGTGGTGCGTATTAGAGTCGAGGCCGAACGCGGCATGATGTGTGCGAGATAGCGCAGGAGGTCTGCGCGCAGTTCCGTGCCCACGTCTGCGAAATATCCGAGCATGGCGATGAGGAAGAGGAGCAGCGGAAAGAGCGCGAGCAGGAAGTAGTAAGACAATGCCGCTGCGCGCGTCAGCAAATCACCATCGTAGATTTCGCACCAGACGCGCCGCCCCAACTCGCGCCACGTCAACCCGCCCAGTTCCCAAACCGATGCCATCTTCGCGCGCCCTCCGGTTCTCTCTCTCGCCGCCCGTCAATCAACCGTAACGCGCATAACAATAACAAAAAACGGTCTGGAATCTCAGCCCGCCGCGAGGCTTTCGCGGCCGCCGCACGCACGCGCCGCGAGGCCACTCGCAAACACCCGCGAGCATCTAATTTCCGCAAGAAAACATAGCGACAGACAATTATCGAGGGGTGAAATAAGAGTTATGAAAACGTTCAAAAGCAGACTCGCCGCGTTCGCAATCTTCTTCGCGTTAATAGCGACTTCGGCTGCGACTGTAAATGCGACAACGCTCGCGTCGCCCGCCGAACAGGGGTTCGACCAGCAACAGGTCTCGAAGCGTGTCCGCAAGGAACTCGTCACGCTGCCTTACTACGGCGTGTTCGACAACCTCGCCTACAAGATCGAAGGCACGACGGTGACGCTCTACGGTCAGGTTGTACGTCCTTCGACGCGTTCGGACGCAGCGCGTCGCGTGGCGAAGATCAAGGGCGTCGAGCGCGTCGTCAACAACATCGAAGTGTTGCCGCTCTCCACGTTCGACGACCGCATACGCGCGCAAGCCTATCGCAGCATCTTCGGCACGAGCAGCCTCTACCGCTACGCGATGGGATCGAATCCATCCATACACATCGTCGTCAATCGTGGCCACCTGACGCTCGAAGGCGTCGTCGGGAACCGCATGGACAAGCAACTCGCAGAGTTCGCCGCGCGCGGCCTGCCCGGCGTCTTCTCCGTCACCAACAACTTGATTGACGAGAGCGCGGAACGCGCACGCCGGTAAACCGTTCGCGTCCGAAACGCGTCAACAACATTGAAAAAGAGCCGCGCGGAATTTCAACCGCGCGGCTCTTTTATTTTTTCCTCAGACACACACCTGTGTCGCGCGTTCTTACCGCTTCAACTTCTCAAGATACTGTTTGCGAAACTTCGAGACTTTCGGCGCGATGACGGCGCGGCAGTAGGGTTGGCTCGCGTTGTTCTGGTAATAGTCTTGATGATAGTCTTCCGCCGGATAGAAGACGGTCAGTGGCTCGATTTGTGTGACGACGGGCGCGTCCCAGATGTGCGCGGAGTTGATCTGCTCGATCATCTGCGTGGCCGTCTCTTTCTGTTCGGGCGAGTGATAGAAGATGGCCGAGCGATACTGCGTGCCGATGTCGCCGCCTTGACGGTTCAGTGTCGTTGGGTCGTGAATGGTGAAGAACACTTCGAGCAATTCTTTGAACGAGACGACGTTCGGGTCGAATGCAACCTGCACAACCTCTGCGTGGCCGGTCGTGCCCGTGCAGACCGCCTTGTAGGTCGGGTTCGGCACGTCGCCGCCCGCGTAGCCTGAAACGACGCGCGCGACGCCGCGCAAATCCGCGAACACTGCCTCAAGACACCAGAAACATCCTCCGGCCAGCGTGGCAAGTTCCTCTCTCTGTTCCATGATAACGCTCCTTTAAGATCGAATGTCGTCCATGATAATTTATTCATGTTGAGAAGTCTTCCGCGCCGTCTTGTCTTGGTCGAATGTCAAACGCGACAACGCGAAAACGTGCGTGCGCGGTTGGCCTCTTTGAATCGAGTGTGTGTATATTAATGGCGGCAGCGAATTAGTCAGTTAAAGGTAAATTTTTTGCTCAAAGAACACTCGCCCGACCTCACGCTCGAACAGCCGCTAACGCGTGTGCTGTCTCGCGTCAACTGGATTCATAGCTTTCTCGTCGTCGGCCTGCACGCCTGCGGACTGCTCTGTCTGTGGTTTGCTCCGCGCGCCGTTGACCTCGCGCTGTTCGTCGGCCTCTATCTCGCCACGACCTTCGCCATAGGCATCGGCTATCATCGCCTGCTCACGCATAGAGGCTTCGTCGCGCCGCGCCTGCTGCGCCGCGTGCTGGCGTGGATGGGCGCGGCGGCTTTGCAGGGCGGGCCTGCGCGCTGGGGACGCATACACCGTCGCCATCACCAGACGACCGACCGCGCGGGCGACCCGCACACGCCGCGCGATGGATTCTTTTACGCGCACGTCGGCTGGATCATGTGTCTGGACGCGGAGGAAGGCAGCGACTACCGCGAGCTGGTGCCGGACATCGCGGGCGAGGACAAGTGGATTCGCGTGCTCGATAAGGGTGTGCTGTTCACGATGCCCTGGTTTCTGACGGGGATTTTCTGTTACGCGGTCGCCGGTTGGCGCGGCGTGTTGTGGGGCACGGTGTTGCGAACGCTTTGCTTGTGGCATACGACGTGGTGCATCAACAGCGTCTGCCACGTCTGGGGCACGCGCCCGAACGCGACGCGCGACGACAGCCGGAACGTCTGGTGGCTCGGCCTGCTCACGCTCGGCGAAGGCTGGCACAACAATCATCACGCCTACCCGCGCTCCGTCTTGCACGGCTGGCGCTGGTATGAAGTGGACTTCTCCGGCTACGTCATACGCTTGCTCGCGCGTCTCGGCATCATCACGAACGTCGTCCGCCCGCCACGCGCCTGAGAGATCAGGGATGTCTACAGCAGCAACATAAGTGTTGATTAAAGTAATCTCAATCGGTTAATCTGGATTCAGGACGAAACTTCTGGAAGTTTCGTTCCTGCTTCGCGCCCGCCTCACGACTCAACAGTTCCAACTAGTGTACCCGCCACTCTTCAGGCCGGTGAATTTAACCAACCATGATTGAACCCAATACGCTACTCCAAAACCGTTACCGCGTCGTGCGCCAGATCGGGCAGGGCGGGATGGGCGCGGTTTACGTCGCCACAGACGAACGCTTCGGCAGCACCGTCGCCGTCAAGCAGACCTTCTTCGACGACCCCGCGCTCCGCAAGGCTTTCGAGCGCGAGGCGCACCTCCTGAATCACCTGCGCCACACAGCGCTCCCCAAAGTCAGCGATCACTTCACGGAGGACGCGGGGCAGTTCCTCGTCATGGAGTTCATAGAAGGCTCCGACCTCTCCGAGTTGCTGCACGAGCGCGGCAGCGCGTTTCCGCTCGCAGACGTGCTCGCCTGGGCTGACGAACTTTTAGACGCGCTCGAATATTTGCACACGCAACAGCCGCCCGTCGTACACCGCGACATCAAGCCGCAGAACATGAAACTGACGACGCGCGGCCACATCGCTTTGCTCGACTTTGGTTTGGCGAAGGGCACGCCCGCGCAGACGCGCGCACAGGCGACCGCCAGCGTCTTCGGCTACTCGCGCAACTACGCGCCGCTCGAACAAATTCAGGGCACGGGCACGGACACGCGCAGCGACCTCTACAGCCTGAGCGCAACGCTCTATCACTTGTTGACGGGGAAATCTCCGGTTGATGCGCTGACGCGCGCCAGCGCCATCGTCAACGGCCAGCCCGACCCGCTCCGGCCCGCGCACCTCGTACACGCGCAAGTCCCCGCGTCCGTCGGCGAAATCCTCAAACGCGCGATGTCGCAGAACGCCGCGCACCGTCAAGCTACTGCGTCCGAGATGCGCGCCGCGCTGCGACGTGCGGCGGCAGTTCTACCCAACACCGCGCGACCAGCCGTAGCCGCATACACAAAAAAGCCTACAACCGATGTTGAGACGTTGTTAGAACCGACGACGCAAGCCGCATACGGCCAAGCGTCGCCGTCGGACACGCGCGGCACGACGCAACTGCGCCCGCACGCCGTCGCCGGAGCGCCACTCGGAGAAACCACCATCACGGACGCACAAGGCGCGCGGCAGCGTCGTCGCCCGCCAGCAATAAATTCATACGCGCAGCCTTCGCACGAGCCGCCGCCAGCGTCGCGCAAGTCAACGACAGTGTTGGTCTGCGTCGCGCTCGCAGTCGTCGCCGCCTGCGCGCTCATCGCCTTCCCGCTCATGCGCCGCGACGATGCGCCCGCCGCCGATTCCGTGTTGAAGATCGAGACGCCGCGCGACGCCAACACCGACGCCACACAGTCCGCCGCTCCGAACGCGACGCAGCAGTCCGATGCCGCGCGCAATAATCCGAACACCTCTTCCGCTTCGGATACGACTTCGACGCAAACTCAGTCGCGCTCCGCACGCGAAACTCCTGCGACGACCAACCAAACCACAACAGGCGACACAGAAGCTACAACTGTCTCCGACGTGAAGGACGGCGGGAGCAACGCGGCGGGCGACGAGTCGAGAAGCGCCACGCCATCCGTCGGCGGACGCGCCGACAGGTCTGGACTCATCATACAGGGGCCGAATCCGCAGTCCGGCGTGAGAAACACAGCCGCCGCCGAATACGACGCGCAACGCGCCGAAGAATTAAAAAGAAGGCAGCAACAACAGCAACAACAGCAACAGCAACGCCAGCCGCCGCCCGACGAAGGGCATTACGGCCCGCCGCCACCACCACCCGACGGTCGCCGCCCGCCCCCACACCGCCCGCCGCCGTTCCCTTGATGGACGGCGAGCGAGAGATTTATCGTCGATTGCGATTGAGTGTAATTGAAAACATTCACCGCAGAGACGCAAAGGACGCAGAGGGGGCGCAGAGAAAGACATTGTTCTTCTCTCTGCGTCCACTCTGCGCTCTCTGCGTCTCTGCGGTGAATGTCTTTATGTGAGGCGTGCGCTCAAACCAGACTATCGTTCTCGCTGTCGTTCCCGCCCGCCTGTTGCCATAAGACTTCGTAAATCTGTACGGGCTGCGCGCGGTTTTTGACCGTTAACGGTTCGTGCTGCTTGACGGGGAAGCGTCCTTCGGGAATCGCCTTGAGCGTCGCTTCGCTCAACAAAATCTGCCCGCCGCGCGCGTTGGATTCCAGACGCGACCCCGTGTTCACAGTGTCGCCGATGGCCGTGTATTCCGTGCGCCGCTCCGAGCCGATGTAGCCGACCGTCGCCTCGCCCGTGTGCAGCCCCGCCCCGATGCTGATCTCTTGCAAGCCTTCGGCGCGAAACTCCTCGTTGAGTTTCTTCATGCGGCGCTGCATCTCGACGGCCACCGCCACAGCGTTCGCGGCGTCTTGCGGCGTCGCGGTCGGCGCGCCGAAAAGCGCCATCAGCCCATCGCCGATGTACTTATCGAGCGTGCCGTTGTGCGCGAAGATGATGTCGCTCATCGCAGAGAAGTAGCGATTGAGGAGTTGCACGACCTGTTCGGGCGGCGCGTGCTCTGCGAAACTCGTGAAGCCGCGCACGTCCGCGAAGAGCACTGTGATGACTTGATTGACGCCGCCTAGTTTGAAAGACTCCGGATGTTCGAGCATCTGGTGTACGACGTATTCGGGCATGAAGCGACTGTAGTTGGCGCGCGCCACTTCCTCGCGCGCGAGTCGTCTGTGCGCTCGTACGTTTTCGACGGCCACCGCCGTCTGCGCCGTGATCGCGCAGAGCAGTTCGAGATCGTCGCGCGTGAAGGACGTGAACTCGTCTAGGCGGTCTGCGTAGAGCGCGCCGTGAACGCCCGACTCTGCGACGAGCGGCGCGCACATCGTCGAACGCACGCCCTGCGCGATGATCGAATTGACGCCCGCGAACTGTTCATCTGCGGCGGCATCCTGCGACAACATGGCGACGCGCTCGCGCATCACCTTGCGCGTGATCGTGCGCCCGATGGTCAAGCTGCGGGCGCGTGCGGCGAGTTTTTCGTCGCGCATTCGCATCGCCACAGGGCGCAAGCCGTCGTCCGCACCATCTCCTTCTGCGCCCGCCCCCTCGTCCGCGAGCAGCGCCACCACTCGATCCGCAGGCGTGACGCGAAAAATAATGTCCGTGGCTTTCTCGAAGATGAGGTCTAGATCGAAGACCGAGCCGAGCGTCCGGCTCATCTCATAAAGCAGCGCGAGAATGTCGGCCTTACGACGCAGCGCTTCAACTTCCTCGCGCGTAGAAGCCGCCGACGCTTTGAGCCGCGTCCCCATCAACTCGCTCGCCTCGATACGTAACTGCGTATGGCCGAGCCGCTGATCGTCGTAACCTAAATCCGGCGTCGTCGCCGCCTCTTCGTGCGCCGCCTCGAAACTGAGCACGCTCGTCCCGATGGTGATGCGCTCGCCGTCCTTCAGCACGTGCTCCTGAAACGGCTGCCCGTCAATCAAGACCTTGTTGGCACTGCGCTGAATGGTCGCCCCCGCCCTGCGCCCGTCAACGATGAGATACGCCCCGTCAACACACTCTACATAAGCGTGATAACGCGAAGCGCGCGGGTCGTCCAACACAACCGAATTATCCGGCGCACGCCCAATCGTGCATACGGCCTTCTCCGACAGCGTATATTGCCATCGCCGCCCACTCGCGTCCGTGATATTTAGTAGCGCCATAAATCAGATGTCCGGTTATCTCAACTCTTTCAACTATTGCGCTCATAACGCGCGTCGCAAAGCGTGAACGTGTACAGGGAAACGACGCCTTCAACCCGTCGAAATAATAGCACGAGCCGAAACGTCATTTTCATAATGTTGGAAGCGACGCGCCCCGGCGAGGCCGAGACGGGTTGGGGTCTTGAAGGGCTTCCGTGTCGGACGATGGGAGAGTAGAATCTGTGATAAGAGACCTCGACGAATAGAGCGTGCGCGGCCAGCCAACCCTGCACATGCCACGCGCGCGGCGATTGAATGCTCCGTTAAAGGAAGTGTTCCTGTATGCCTCACGAAATCACCGAGCATCGCGCCTTGATGCGAGCCATCGAGCGTGTGGAATGCCTGTCGGAGTTGCTCGAACGGCATAAGAATCATTACAAGCACGAACTCGATCTGGAAGTGATCGTCTATGGGCGCGGCTACACGGGCGGGCCGGTCGGCCCTTACGCGCGCCTGTGGCGTTACGACGCCGGAGAAACGGTGACGCATAAAGGCGATTGGGCGGGGAACAGCTTTTATATTCTGGTGGAGGGCGAGTTGGAAGTGTCGGACGGCTCTTCGACCGAGGATGTCGAGAGCATCACGGCGGGGCAAATCTTCGGCGAGATGGCGATCATCGAAGGCGACCAGCGGAGCAAGACCGTCCGTGTGCCGGAAGACCTGAAGGAAGTCACCATCATCGAACTGCAACGACCGGCGTTGCGCCTGCTGCGCAAACTGCCGAAGTTCGAGAGCGTGTTCGACGGAATTTATCGGGAGCACGGGCTGAACAACACGCTGCGATTCTTGCGTAAGCGCGTCTACGGTTCGCTCGCTCCGGCGATGATCGAAAAGCTCGCTTGTATCGCGCAGTTCAAAGTCTACGGCAGTCGCCACCCGCTCGTCGCGGAGGGTGAACAGATCAAGGACGTGCTGTTCATCAACAAAGGCTGGGTGGAGATCGTGCGCGGTCTTGCAGACGGCCCGGCGGTCATCGGGTTGGTGAAGGGAGCGGACGAGAGCGCGGGCGTACACTTTCTCGGTGCGGGAAATTGTCTGGGATTGGAAGCCGACCCCGACACGGGCGCGGCGGCGTGGCCTTACAGCGCGACCGCGCAGGCGCGCACAGAAGTGTTGGAGATTCCGCTCGACGAACTGCGCGCAGACCCGGAACTCTGGCGCGCTCTGCGCAAAAGTCTCTCGACTGTCTCCGACGTTGACGAGACAGCACTGCTCACGCCCGTCGCCGACCTGCGCTCCTTCACGGCTCTGCAAAAAGAGATCACGACCGGAGTGTTGGACGGCACGAATCTGCTGGTGATGGACATGGACTTGTGCGTGCGCTGCGGCAACTGCTCGCTCGCCTGCCACAAGGTTCACGGCCAATCGCGCCTGCTCCGTCGCGGCATACACATCGAACGTCCGGTGCGCGTCGGCAGCAGGTTGACGAAGCACGTGCTCTCGCCTTCGGTCTGTATGCACTGCGAAGACCCTGAGTGCTTGACGGGCTGCCCGACCGGCGCGATCAGCCGCACCGCCGCGGCGCTGATAGACATCAGCCCCACACTCTGCATCGGCTGCGGCGACTGCGCCACGCAGTGTCCCTACAACGCCATCTCGATGATCCCGCGCGAGAAGAATCGGCGCGACGACAAGCCCGCGCCCACACTTCCCGCGCGTCTCAGGCGTTGGCTCAGTCCTTTGCCGCCGCCCTTGCCCGCCAGCGTCCCCAACGACGCGAAGGATTTGAAGGCGATCAAATGCAACCTCTGCGCGGGCACCGGACTCAACCCCGAAGGCGCTAAAGGCACGGCGTATTCCTGCGAGGAGAACTGCCCGACGGGCGCGCTCGTACGCGTCAACCCGCGTGAATATTTCTCCGAAGCCGAAAACACAATCGGCATCGTCTACAAAGATTTGACGCACGCCATCGGGCGCAACATACACAAGCGCGACACGCCCGCGCGTCTACTGCACATCGGCGGGTGGTGTTTATTATTCGCGCTCGCTTTCTTGATAGCGGCATCCGCGCGCCGTTACGAATTGGACGCGCGTTTGGGCACAGGCTTGTGGGGCATGGGCTGGCTAACGATGCGCTGGCTCACAGGCATCATTGGTTTGTTGGGCGTCGGCGCGACGATGGCTTACCATTTTCGCAAAAAAGTCTACACGAAGCGATGCGGAGCTTTGCGCTACTGGATGTGGGCGCATACTTACATCGGAGCGTGCGCGGGACTCGTACTGCTCTGGCACGGCGGCAGTCATGCGGGTGGCGCGCTCACGCTCGCCTTGATGACTTCCTTCGATCTCGTCGTCTTGTCCGGCCTGTTCGGTCTGGGTTGTTACATAATCGTGCCGCGCATTATGACGAGCATCGAGGGCGATCCGTTGCTGCTCGAAGACCTCGAACAGCGGCACAAGGAACTCTGCGCGCAACTCGCGATGATTGACACGAAAGACCCCGAAGTGCGTGAGTTGATCACGGGCAAAGTGCGCCGCCGCTTCTTCACGTTCTCCTTCCTGCTGCGCCAGTACGTGCGGCGCGAAAAGCTGACCGCGTTGCAGGCCGGAGCACGCGAGGAGTTTAATAGGGAAGCGAAACGCCGCAACTTGAGCGACGATGCGCGCTCCACTCTGCTCGACGCGGTTGAAGCTACGGTCGTACTGCGCCGCGTTCAATCTCTGATCTACCTGCACAAACTGCTGAGTCTCTGGCTCGTGCCGCACGTCATCTTCACCTCGCTGATGCTGCTCCTGTTGGTCGTACACATCATTCAGGTCGTCTTCTTCGCCGTGCGTTGATACGTCGGCGGCGCGCGCCCAAGGGGGCTGTCTTTATGTCGAACGCGCAGAGCACCTACATCATCACGCGCACCGATCTGGCGCTCGCGCCTCTGCCGGTCACGACCGACGGCCTGCGCATCGGTCGCATCAGCGAGTGCGAACTCGTGCTCAGACATCCGACCGTCTCGCGCCTGCACGCAGGCATACGCCGCGAGGGCGACCGTTTCTACGTCACAGACCTCAGCCCCTCAAACTCGACCATACTCAACAACCGCCTGCTCATATTCAACGAGCCGGAGGCGCTCGCAGACGGCGACGTGCTGCTCGTCGGCACTTTCACACTCTACATCGCCGAGCGAGACGATGGCTTGGACATCAAAGTCACGTTGCGCGCGGCTGCGAACGCGGTCGAAGTGCAAGCACGCGCACCGAAGGCGACGACGGCGGCAGACGAACAAGCGGTCGCGCCCGACGAAGAGACCGCCGCCACCGCAGTCGCTGTAGAAGCGCCGCAGGAGGAAGTGGTCAATGCGCTCAGGCTGTTCTGGGAAGCGCGCAGCCGCGAGAAGGCCGCGCGCCCTTCGCCGCTTCACCCGCGACGCCCGCCGCCGCCCGGCAAGGCGCGCTTCAACTGGCGACCGACACGCGATCTCAGGCGACCCTGGCCTGTCTCGATCTTCATCCTGACGCTCCTCGTAGGCTGCCCGCTGCTCGTCGCAGCAACTTACTGGCGACCGGCCATCTACTCGCCGCGTCCTCTGTCCGCCCCGCACGCGTCAACGTCTTTCGCTCTCACAGAGGCGTCGCTCGCGCGCGAGCCGAGCGGAGAGTCTTGCCGTACGTGTCATAGCCTGACCGCGCAGATGGAGGCGCGCTGCACTGCGTGTCATCAGACGGAAGCGTTCGCCGCGACCGTCACGCCGCCGCACAGAGGCCACGCGGTCGGTTGCGTCACTTGCCACGCGGAACATCGTGGCGCGGGGTTTCGTCCACGCCTCGCCGCGCTTGAGATGTGCGCAGAGTGTCACCGTGATGGGCGTACTTACGAAGGCCAGCGTATGAAGACGCCGCACCCGCAGACAGGCTTCGGCTATCCGGTGGCGCACGGCGAATGGGTGTGGCGCGGGCTGGATGCGGAAGAGTGGGCGAGCAAGCCCGCGAAGATCAAAGACGAGATGAAGCAATGGGTGGTGACCGACGAGCGGAGTCGCTTGAGAGCGCAGTTCCACGCCTTGCACGTTTACCGCGTGCGCGCCACGAACGGTCTCTCGGCAAACAGCGAAGGGCAGATTTCATGCAGCAGTTGCCATCGTTCGGAAAATCCTATTGATCGGGACACGCCGCGCAACACCTGCGGCCAGTGTCACAACGGCAAACTCGACGAGACGACCGGGCGCGTTCTCTTGAGCGCCGACACGCCGAACTGCACGTCCTGTCATGTGCAGCACGTCAAGGATCAGAAGCACTGGAATCCGTCGTTGCTCATGCCCTGAAACTTGATGCGCGCGCGATGCGCCGTGACAGTGCGGCGTCGCCAGCTAAGTTAAAGACCATGAAATTCTCACAACACATCGCGTCGCTCCTTGCGAAGACTGTGAAACTCTCACAATACGTCGCTGCACTTCTGGCGTTAGGCATCTGCTGGACTATCGGCGCGTACACGCTCGGCGGCGCGAGTTACATCGGCGGCGTCCCTTTGTATAGCTGGGGCGTGCTCGGCGGTTTGCTCATCCTGACGGGGAGCGGCTTCGCGCTCTGGGACGCGCGGCGCACGCGCCGGCTGCTCGAAAAACCAGTGCCCGACGATCCCGACCCGCAACAACAGGCAATCGAGCGCATGGTCAAACTCAGGAAGGAGCTCGATCCGTCGGGGCCGGAATACCCGCACCCGATCATACAGACGGAACGGTGCATCGCCTGCCAAGCGTGCGTCGAAGCGTGCCCGCACGACGTGTTGGCGATGAGCGAAAGCGCCGGGAAGACTATCGCCACCGTCAAAGATCGTGAACTGTGTCTTGAAGACACGAGTTGTCAGGTGGCGTGCCCGATCAACCCGCCCGTCTGCATCGTCATCAACACGATCAAGCGCATCCCGAAACGCCCCGCGCCATCGCGCAACGAGCAGTTCATGTCCGAAGTGCCCGCCTGCTATCTCGTCGGCGACGTGTCGGGCAATCCCTTGATCAAGAACGCGGCCAACGAAGGCGCAAACGTCATCAACTTCCTCGCGCGCGAACTCGAAACGACTCCGCCGCCCGCCGTCGAGATTGATTTCGATCTGGCGATCATAGGGATCGGCCCGGCGGGCGCGTCGGCGGCTGTGCTCGCGCGTCGGCGCGGCCTGAGCTTCGTCGGGATCGAGCAGGGCGAACTGCTCGCCACCATCGCCGCTTATCCGGAGCGTAAATACGTACACTTCAAGCCCGACACGCTTGAGCCTTGCGGCGGCATTGACGTGACGGGCGAGGGCGCGGAGCGCGAGTGCCTCCTCGAACGTTGGAAGGACGCGATCCTGAACTGCGGTGTCACGGTCAACAAGAACGACGGCAGCGACAGCAGCGGCAGCAGCGACACCGGCGCAGAAGCAACGCACGTCATCAACGAAAACGAACGTTGTATGAATATTAAGAGAGCGGAAGACGAGGATTATTTCACCGTCTGGACGCACAAGCACGTCACCGGACAGACGACGATCTACAAAGTCCGCCGCGTCATTTTATCCATCGGCGAACGCGGCTCGCCGAAGAAGTTGGGCGTGGACGGTGAAGAGTTAAAGGTGTTGGAAGGCACAGAGCCGCGCGACAAAGTGATGTACGGGTTGAAAAAGCCTTACGCGTTTCGCGGTAAGCGGATCGCAGTGGTCGGGGGCGGCAACTCAGCCGTCGAAGCCGCCGTCTCTTTAGTCACGCGGCGCAATGGCGATCAGATCGAGCCGCGCCCGCCCGAGGAAATGAACGAAGTGTGCTTGATCATCCGTTCCCAACTCAAGAGCGACATCAAGTTCGGCAACAAGCAACAACTCTTCGACTGCATTGACGATAAACTAATCAAGGTTTATTACGACACGAGCGTCAAAGAGATTCTCGCCGACAAGGTGGTGTTGATGGATACCGACACCAAAAAAGTGACCGGCAGCTTGAAGAACGATTACGTCTTCGCGCTCATCGGCAGCGACCCGCCCAAAGGGTTTCTGGAACAGATCGGCATTAAAATCCCCAAAGAATCCGCCGAGCGCTGAACAGCGATCAACAAGCGCACGAATCTCTTATCTTTCCTCCAGAGGAAAGATGAGATTGCAACCGCTATAGATTTGCGGGCAGTGTGCGACCGACGCGAACACTTCGCCTTTTTCCTTTTCGCATGTTTCGTGCTAACGTTTTTGCTTTCGTCCGTAGGCGGCGGTCGTCGCCTTAGTCGCTCGTTCGTGTCGCGGAAACGGGCTTTGCTTTGTTCGGTTCACGCGGTCGAGAGTTTGTCGTCCTACTTTGAAGGAGACCTGAGTTGAAAAGTTGGCCGCTTCTATTTTTGCTGGTCGCCGTCTGTTGCCTGAGCGCGGGATGCGCGGCGCGAAATCGTGGCGACGGCAGCAGCAACACGTCAGGCGCGAATGCGGGCGCAAACGGCAACAACGCCGCCGCTACAGCGACGAAGCCCTCGAAAGATGATGTCGCTTTTGCCAAAGACGCGGTCGAAGGGTTGCTCGACGGCGACACATCCGTGGCCGACGCTTTCGATTGGGAGAACTTGAAAGTGCCGGGCGCGGACGCAGGCGACGCGTACAAGGATTTGCCGGACGACGAAAATCGCGTGGAGTTTCAAAAGGGCTTCATCGAAAAATTCTCGCAGTCGTTCAAAGCGTCGGGAGCGAGCGTCAATGATCTGACGAACTGGCGCGAACAGTCGAAGGATGGCGAGACAACAATCGTCGCCGTTGATACCGTAACGGGCAAGACCATGCGCGTCTTCGTCGTACACAGCGACGGGCGTCAGCAAGTCTCCGAACTGTCCATTAAGTGAAGTCGGAAGGGCACTACCCGTCAAGCGAAGGCCGGATGGAGAGCATCATGATTAGACCTTTTCGCGGCAAGCACCCGCAGATACATCCGAGCGCCTTCATCGAAGCGAGCGCGCAGGTGATCGGCGACGTTTTCGTCGGCGAACAATCGTCCGTCTGGTTCAATGCCGTCGTGCGCGGCGACGTGTTCTACATACGCATCGGCGACCGTACGAACATACAGGACGGCACGGTCATCCACGTCACCAACGGCACGCACGCCACCATCCTCGAAGACGAAGTGACCGTCGGCCACAACGTCACGCTGCACGGCTGCCACATCGAACGCGGCTGTCTCATAGGGATGGGTTCGATCATCATGGACGACGTGCGTGTAGGCGCTCAGTCGCTCGTCGCAGCGGGCGCGCTCGTCTCGCCCGGTACAATCATTCCGCCGCGCTCGCTCGTCATGGGCACACCCGCGAAGGTCAAACGTCCTCTCACGGACGAAGAAGTCACCGGCCTCGCGCAATACTGGAAGAACTACATCGAATACACGAAGCAATACAAGAGTGACGAGTGACAGGTGACGAGTGACAAGTTGAAAACCAACAACTTGTTCTTGCTCGTCACTTGTCACTCGTCACTCGTCACTTGAGTTATGAGTAAGACACAACCGGCGCGCGGGATGCGCGATTTTTTGCCTGCGGACGTGAGAAGGCGCGAGTACGTGATCGGCATCATCCGCGCGGTTTATGAGCGTTACGGGTTCGAGCCGTTGGAGACTCCTGCGGTCGAGAACATCGAGACGCTGCTCGGCAAGTACGGCGAAGAGGGCAATCAACTCATCTTCAAAATCCTCAAGCGCGGCGAGCACGAGAAGAGTGGCGAGGCTGATCTCGCCTTGCGCTACGATCTGACCGTGCCGCTCGCGCGCGTCGTCGCGGAATACGGCGCGCAGTTGCCGAAGTTTTTCAAACGCTACCAGATTCAACCCGTCTGGCGTGCAGACCGCCCTGCACGCGGTCGCTTCCGCGAATTTTATCAATGCGACGTTGACGCCATCGGCTCGCGTTCGATGATCGTCGAAGCCGAACTCTGCGCGGCGGCGAGTGATGTTCTAACGCGACTCGGATTCACGAACTTCACGATTCGTCTGAACCACAGGCAAGTGCTCGCAGGCGTGCTCGAACAATCGGGCATCGCAGCGGAACTTCACGGCGACGCGCTCGTCGCGCTCGACAAGTTGGACAAGATCGGCGCGGAAGGCGTCGCCAGAGAGTTTGCGTCGCGCAGCATCTCGGAAGAGGCGGGCGGGAAGCTGTTGGATTTCGTCGCGGGTCTGGCGTCGCTTGAAAAGGCGGCTGAGATCGTCGCCGACGACAATGCGGAACAGGGGCGCGAGGCGTTCAACGCCGCCGTGCTCGGTCGCCTCGTAGAATTTTTAGGCGACAACGAAGCGGGCGCACGCAGCGCAGACGAGTTGCGACAGATTTTGCAGTACGCAGAAGCGACAGGCGCGGGCGCGGCGATCAAGATCGATCCGAGTCTCGCGCGCGGGCTGTCTTATTACACGGGCGCGATCATGGAGATGGGCGTGCCTGATCTGGCGGGCAGTCTCGGCGGCGGCGGTCGTTACGATAATCTCGTCGGAATGTTCTCGAAGCAACAGGTTCCGGCGTGCGGCTTCTCGCTCGGCCTTGAGCGCATCATCGTCGTGATGACGGAGCGCGAGATGTTTCCGGCGGACTTGTTGAGCGCATCGGCGGACGTATTGGTGACGCTCTGGGATGAATCGGGCGCGACGGATGCGCTCGCGCTGGCGCGTGAGTTGCGCGCTGGCGGATTGCGTGTGGATGTTTATCCTGACGGCGGCGACAAGGTGGGCAAGCAGTTCAAGTATGCTTCGGCGCGCGGCGTGCCGTTCGTCGTCGTCGCGGGGCCGGACGAGCGCGCTCGCGGTGAAGTCTCTTTGAAGGACATGCATTCGGGCGAGCAAACGACCGTTAAGAGCGGCGCGGCGGCGCAGGTGTTGAGAGAGAAGCTGGGACTCAAAAGTTAAATCGGACGTTAGGAAATATTTCATGCTGGATAATTTAGGAAACTTGGAGCGCACGCATTCGTGCGGGGCTTTGCGCGCGGAGCATGTCGGGCAGACGGTCGTGTTGATGGGATGGGTGGCGCGTAGGCGCGACTTCGGGCCTTTGACGTTCTTCGATTTGCGCGACCGCGACGGCATCACGCAGGTGGTCTTCAACGCGGAGACGGAAGGCACTGCGCACGCGAAGGCGAAGCAGCCGCGCGGCGAGTATGTCATAGCGATCACGGGCGAGGTCGTCTTGCGCGAAGAAGGGCAGCGCAATCCGAAGATCGCGACGGGCGAGGTCGAAGTACAGGCGCGTGAGATTTTGATCTTGAACGACGCGCGCACGCCGCCGTTCCAACTCGAAGTCGCCACGCCCGAAGCGCTCGCGGCGGAAGACCTGCGTTTGAAGTATCGCTATCTGGATTTGCGCCGCCCGCAGTTGCAAGCGAACTTGCGCATACGTCATCGCATGATCTCCGAGATTCATCGCTACATGGACGAGCAGGGGTTCACGGAGATCGAGACGCCGATCATGATCAAGTCTACGCCGGAAGGCGCGCGCGATTACATCGTGCCGTCGCGCACGTTTCCGGGAAAGTTCTACGCGCTGCCGCAGTCGCCGCAGTTGTTCAAACAACTCTGCATGATCGCGGGGCTGGACAAGTATTACCAGATCGCGCGCTGCTTCCGCGACGAAGACTTGCGCGCAGACCGCCAGCCGGAGTTTTCCCAACTCGACGTAGAGATGAGTTTCCCGACGCTCGAACGCATTTACGCGATCACGGAAGGCTACTTCGCGCGCGCCTTCCGCGCCGCCATCAATGTCGAGTTGCCCACACCGTTCCCGCGCCTGACTTACGCGGAGGCGATGCGTCGCTACGGCAGCGACAAGCCCGACTTGCGTTTCGGGATGGAACTCCAAGACCTCGCACCCGCGCTCGCAGAGACGACATTCGCGCCATTCGCTTCCGCGCTCGCGTCGAACGGCGAGGTGAAGGGCATCGTCGTGCGTGGCGGCGCGGGACTATCGCGCAAAGTGCTCGACGAGTTGCAGGAACACGCGAAGCGTTACGGCGCGGGCGCGCTCGCGTGGATCAAGTTGGGCGAAGAAGTTTCGTCGTCCCTGTTGAAGGCTCTTGGCGAAGAGACGATCAAGGGCATGGCTTCGGCAGCGGGCGCAGAGAGCGGCGACGCGGTTTTGATCATCGCAGGACGCGCTAAAGTGGTCGCGGCGAGCCTCGGCGCGTTGCGCGTCGAAATTGCGAAGCGCGAGAAGTTGATCCCCGAAGGCGTCTACACGCCGCTCTGGGTAACTGAGTTTCCGATGTTCGAGTATGACGAGGAAGGAGATCGTTACTACGCGATGCACCACCCGTTCACGTCGGCGCTTGACGAGGACTTGCCTTTGTTGGAGCGTGCGGTTGAAGGCGGCGAGACGGAGTTGCTCGGGCAGCTTCGCGCGAAGGCTTACGACGCGGTGATCAACGGCGTCGAAGTTGCGGGCGGTTCGATTCGTATTCACAGGCGCGACGTGCAGCGTCTCATCTTCAAGGCGCTGGGGATGTCGGAGGAAACTGCGCGTGAGCGTTTCGGATTCTTCCTCGATGCGCTTGAGTTCGGCACGCCGCCGCACGGCGGCATCGCTTCGGGCATCGAGCGCACGATGATGGTCTTGGCGAACACGGAGAACATACGCGACGTGATGGCCTTCCCGAAGACGGCTTCGGCGGCTGACCTGATGATTGACGCGCCCGGCGCGGTTGACCCGCACATGCTCGAAGATTTGCACATCAAGGTTGACGAACGATAACGCGCCGCAAGTAGAAACAAGATCGCTATGAAAATCAAACGTCTCATCACGCAATCGCTCGCGTTGCTGGTCGCCTTGTCGCTATGTGCCGTCGCTTCGGCGCAGACTCCGCCGCCGACAACTACGCCGAAGCGCATCGCCGTGCGCGCCGCGCGCATGCTCGACGTGCGGAGCGGCAACGTCGTCACGAACGCGGTCGTCATAATCGAAAACGGGCGCATACAGGCGGCGGGCAGCGCGCTCGCGATTCCTGCGGGCGCGGAAGTGATCGATCTCGGCGGCGCGATGCTCTTGCCCGGCCTTTCCGACAGCCACACACATCTCTTGCAGAACTACGACAAGAACGTGGGCGGCGACGACCCGAACATGATCCTGACCGTGACGCAACTCGGCACAACGAAGCGTGCGCTGCTCGGCGCGATGCAGGCGCGCGAGATGTTGGAGGCGGGCTTTACGGCGGTGCGCGATCTCGGCAACTCCGGCTGGAACGGCGACGTTGCGCTGCGCGACGCGATACGTGCGAACTGGGTCGCAGGGCCGCGCCTCTTCGCTTCGACGCGCGCACTGTCTGCGTCGGGCGGGCAGTTCGGCAATGTTTCGGCGGAGACGCAGAAGATCGTCGAGCAGGAATACGTCGTCATCAGCGGTGTCGAAGAAGCGCGCCGCGCCGTGCGTCAGGCGTTCTACGATGGCGCGGATTTGATCAAGGTGATCGTCAACACGGGGCCGCGCGTCGTGTCGCTCGAAGAGTTGAAAGTCATCGTCGAAGAGGCGCATCGCGTGAACCGCAAAGTGTCCGCGCACGCCATCGGCGACACGGCCACGCGCATCGCAGCCGAAGCGGGCGTTGACTCGATCGAACACGCTTACACTGTCCCGGACGACGTGCTCAAGTTGATGGCCGCGAAGAAAATCTTTCTCGTCCCCACAGACTTTCCGGCGGAGTTTTACCTGCCGCCGAACTTGACGCCGGAGCAGCGCGAGGCGGCGCTCAGAAATATCAAAGGCTTCACGAGCGGCAGTCGTGAGCGTCTGGCGCGCGCGATCAAGATGGGCGTGCGCATCTCCGCCGGTTCGGATTCCTACTACGCCGAGCCGAACCGGACGCGCGGCCAGACGAGCAAACTCATGTTTCGCGCCTACTTGGAGTCCGGCATGACGCCGCTTGAGATCATACGCGCCGCAACAATCAACAACGCCGAACTGTTCCTCGGCGAGCGCGCACCTTTCGGCACAATCGAGAACGGCAAATTCGCAGACTTGATCGCCGTCGCGGGTGACCCTTTGAAAGACATTACGGAACTTGAGAACGTGCGTTTCGTGATGAAGGGCGGCGCGGTCGTCAAGAACGAATTGACGCAGAGGGGCACAGCGGCGGCGGGAGCAACGTCTAAATAAAGTGTTGGCAGAGGGGCACACATCGGGGCGTGCGGAGACGGGCGAGCGGCTGCTCGTGCGCGTCCTGCGCGCGCAAGTCGAAGAGATGCTCGCGCACGCACGCGAGTCGCGCCCCGAAGAGTGTTGCGGTTTAGTCGGCGAACGCGACGGCGTTGGCGCATCCGTCTATCGCCTGCGCAACATCGCGCCCGACCCGCGTGTGGCCTACGACGGCGACCCGCAAGGATTGTGCGAGGCGCAACGCACGATGCGCGCGCGCGGCGAAGTGCTTTTAGGGATTTATCATTCACACCCGCGCGAGGCAGCGCCCGTGCCTTCCGAATCCGACGTGCGTTTGGCCTATCACCCGTCGGCGATCTACTTCATCATCGGTTTTGAACAGGATAGCGATGGCGAGAACTTCAAGACGAGCTTGCACGCGTTTCGGATTTTTAGGAGCGAAAAGCGTTGGGAAAGGGTAGAATACGCAGTAGTCGAGAGTTGAATTGAAGCGAACCTGCGGTGCGCCCGCTTCGTAATAATTGCCATGTCGGAGAAGAGAAGCAAGTACGACACAGACCCGCTCGATCCTGATTTCGTCCGCCAGACAGAGGAGATGGGCGGCGGCAGTGGCGCGCGCGACACGGCGCGCACCTCGAACGAGCAGTCGCGCCTGAACCCGGACGCCGAAGCCCCTACGCGTCGCATTGACGATCTATCGCAACCCTACCCGTCAATCTTCGTGCCACCGACACCGCCGCCGCCGACTTACCAACAGCCACCGTATCAACAGCCAACATATCAACCACCGACTTACCAGCAGCCGCCTCTGACGACTTTCGGGCAACCACAGACACATGTGGGCGGCACGCCTCCCGTGCCGCGTCCCGCGCAGCCCTCTTCGCGCACGGTCGCAGGGCTTGGCCTCCCCGAAAAGCTAGCGCTCATACTGCCCTACGTGCCCTTCCACATCGGCATCGCCTGTGCGATCATCGAACTCCTGCTCGTCCCGCGCACAGAGACGCGCGTGCGCTTCCACGCCGCGCAAGGTCTAGCCCTCCAACTCGCCATCTTCGCCATCTCGCTCGTGCTCGCATTCGTCGGCAGCATCGCCAACAGCAGCTTCGGCGGCACACTCTTCTCCCTCGCCGCCAACATCTTCCTCATCGTCTCCATCATCCGCGTCTGGAAAGGCGAAACCCACTACCTCACCCCCCTCGACGAAGCCACCTCCTGGCTCTACGAACGCATCCCGCCACGCAAATAGAGGCCACAAATAAAAAGGGCCAACGCCAGCATTAACCCGCTAATCATCACTGAATTAGCAGCAGCTAACTCTGGAATTGACAGGCGACGAGCGAGTAATATTCTACCTACATGGAAGGAGACATCTTGAGAGGGATACTATTGAGCCTCCCGTTCGAATGACTTATTAGGTGTCGCTCGCTGAAAATGTTATTACGACTTTACCGTACATCCGCGGTCGCCCCTGCTTCGCGTAAGCGGCGAACATATTCTTCTGCCAGTGGTCGCTCTAAACCACTCATCACTACTACTGGTGCGGATTCTACGAGGTCTTTTGCGTCCTTCAGTCCAAGTGCGGTGAGTTCGCGGACGGTTTTAATGACGTTGATTTTATTAGTACCTATGTGCGAGAGAAATACGTTGAAATTAATTTGTCTGACACTGGCGACCTCTGACAAATAGATATATGGCGCTATGCTTTGTGGGTCCTTGAATCCTGCCTTATTAATTACCTCGGCTAATCTCGGGTCTTTCTTGAGTTGTTCTTCAAACGGCTTCACAGCATCCCCATCGGAGGCGGCGGCGGTAAGAACCGCAGGATCGAGTACAGCAGCTCTATACATATCTTGTTGCCGATATTGCACGAGCAGAACCCCCGCTAACAACTTCGGATCATAATGTTCTCCCATCATCGCTGATGCTAGTTCGTGATTAAGAAGCAAGGTATTAACAAAGCGCTTCACTTGGCGCGGATTATCACCTAGTCCTAACACTAAAAGTTCATGGCTATCGGCCAGCCCGTCAGGTAGTAAAGGCGCAATGAAGCGGGACATTGACTCCCGGGCGATGGGTGGAATGGTGAATGGCAACTGAACTATCTTGTCGAGATAGTCTGCCTCTCGCACCTCTTGTTCCTTATATTTGTGGCGAATGCTACATTCAAGCGCGGAACGATCAACCCCGATGACATAGACACAGTTCGGTAGATTCAGGTACAGCTTGAGAGCTTCGAGGACCTTCAAAACCTGTTCGGGAACACACCTGTCGAGATCGTCAATGAAGAAAACCAAACGATAGTAGCCTGACTCGGACGCCCGGCCAATCAACTTGGTGAAGTACTCCCGTAATCGAATCTGTTTCTCGCGAATTTGAAATCGCTCCTGCTCGTAGCGTTCCCCAAGTTCTTGTATTTCTGTAGTGCTTAACGTAGTCGTCGCCTTAAGAAGAATAGAGCCGAGGGCAGCCGCAATCACTGTCAGCAACTTCTTGGCAGTGTCCCCAAGTTTAAGCTGCTCGACCATCGTATGCAGAAGAGCGATGGCGGGGTCTTCATCAAACTGATGTTGCCATGGATCGAACCAAATAGTACGAATCTTAGTATTGGCACCGAGTTCGTATTCGATCTGTCGCATCAGAGAGGTCTTACCAATTCCCCATGTGCCATAGAGACCGACAACCAGAGGTGTGTCGCACGTCTCAATCACCCGCGCCAACGATTGAGCGAACCGGCCACGATCCAACGTGTCGATGGTGGTTGGTTCGTCATTCTGGATTTGTATAGCCATATAATTATTCTTTAGATTCGTGTTCCGGCGTGTGAAGACACCTAACTACAGGTGATAGCGCGAGCCAAAGTATAACATTCACGTTTAGGATGTTATACGATGCGGCGGCGTATAATCACGCTTTCAACTTCGCATTTCTTTTGCCTTTGCGCGCGCGCGTTTTGTGATAATCTCGCGCGTGGCTCTCCACGCATACGGGAACTTCGAGCGTTTCAAATTAAATTCTCCGAGGTGCAGTCTCTTGGCTTTGCTTCTCAAATTTTGTGCGCGATTGGCGCTGATGGTTGCCGTCGCGCTCGTCGCGTTTCAACTGGCGTTGCCTGTAGAAAGTTTGGCGCAGCGGGGTCGCCGCCCGCGACGTGTGTATCAGCCGCCGGTTGCTGCGCGTGTGGGTGCATCGGCGGCGCAGCAGGATGCGCGGGTGGGGCAGATCGCGGCGGAGTATTTGCGCGGGTATTTTGAGTTTTATCCGTCGGAGGCGACGGCGCTTGGCGTGCATGAGTTTGATGGGGCGCTGGAAGCGCGCGATGCGGATGCGTTGGCGCGTGAGGGGAGGCGTCTGAGGGCGGCACTCGCGGCGCTCGGGCGTGTGGCGGAGACAAGGCTGTCGGCGGAGGCGCGTTACGATTATCTGGTGTTGCAATCGCACGCGCGTGCGGAGTTGTTGGAACTCGAAGACGTGCGGATGTGGCAGCGTAATCCGAACGTGTATAACCGACTCGCGGCGTCGGGCGTGGACAATATTTTGAAGCGCAACTATGCGCCCATCGCTGCGCGGCTTGATGCGCTCGTTGCGCGCGAGCGGCAAATCCCGCGTCTGCTTGCGGACGCGCGCGCGAATTTGCAGAACCCGCCGCGTATCTATACGGAGACGGCCATCGCGCAGGTCGGCGGGAGCATTGATTACTTCACGTCAGTCGTGCCGCAGATGTTCGAGCGCGCGGGCGGCGGACGTTTGCCTGCGGCGCGTCGCGCGGAGTTTGAGACGACTAACGAGGCGACGGTGCGCGCGCTCGCTTCGTTCAAAGATTGGTTGCAGGCGGAACTGTTGCCGCGCTCGAACGGCGAGTATGCAATCGGCGCGGAGAACTATCGCCGTAAACTTCTCTACGAGGAGATGGTCGAGACGCCGCTCGCGCAACTTATACGCGAGGGCGAGCGCGAGTTGCGGCGCACGCAGAACGAGATGCGTGCGGTAACGGAAGAGATCGCGCCCGGGCGAGACGTGATGAGCGTCATACGCTCGCTCGGACGCGAGCACCCTTCGGGCGACGGACTCGTCGGCGAGACGCGCGCCGAGTTGGATCGCATACGCGCCTTCGTTCGCACGCAGGGGATTTTAACGCCGCCCGCGAGCGAAAATTTGCGCGTCGCGGAGACGCCCGAATACGCGCGTTCGACGAGTTTCGCTTCGATGGACACGCCGGGCGCGTTCGAGCGCGTTGCGACCGAAGCCTATTACTACGTCACACCGCCCGACCCCGCTTGGGACGCGCGGCGCAGAGAGGAGCATCTCAGTTTTTACAACCGCTATTCGCTCCCCATCGTCTCGATCCACGAAGTTTATCCCGGCCATTATTATCAACTGCTCGCCGCGCGACAGACGCCTTCGCGCGTACGCTCGGCGCTCGGCTCGGGGAGTTTCATAGAAGGATGGGCGCACTATTGCGAGCAGATGATGCTCGATGAAGGCTTCGGCGGCAACAACCCGAAGTTGAAACTCGCGCAGTTGCAGGCCGCGCTGTCGCGCCTGTGTCGTTATCTCGTCGGCCTCAAGATGCACACGCAGGGGATGAGTTACGAAGGCGGCACGGAGTTCTTCATGCGCGAGGGCTACATGGAACGCGCCAACGCCGAACGCGAGGCGAGGCGCGGCACGCTCGACCCGACTTATCTCGTCTACACGCTCGGCAAGATGGAGATTCTGAAACTGCGCGAAGAGTATCGTCGGCGCGCGGGCGCGTCGTTTCGTCTTGGCGAGTTTCATGATCAGCTGTTGAGTCATGGCAGCCCGCCCGTCAAAATTCTGCGTATGGCTCTGCTCGGCGACGCAAGCGCGCCGATGGATGCTGCGCCGCCCGTTGATGCGACGGACGACCGCACGAACGTCGTGGAGTTTTCCGTGCTGGCGACGGGCACGCAGAGCGGGCACGAGGGCGGGCGAGCGGTCGAGTTGGTGTCGAACGAAAGCGAGTGGCGGCGCGCGTGGGCTGTGGTCGGCGGCGGGCGTCCCATACCGGATATAAATTTTGGTTCGCGCGCCGTCGTCGTCGTCTATCAGGGGCAGAAGCCGACGGGCGGTTACAGCATCGAACTCTCGGAGATCAGGCGCGATGGCACTGTGCTTGCCTTAAAGGTCAACGAGCGGCGTCCGGCGTTCGGAGACATTACAACGCAGGTCATCACGTCGCCGTTCGTCGTCGTCTCGATTCCGCGTCCGCCGCAGGGCGCGAGCGTCAGATTGACGGACGAGGCGAAGGACGCGGCAGAGCCGGAAACGCAACAAAATCGCAAGATTAAAGCAAGACCGCGCGTGCGGCGCGGCGCGAAACGCAGAGGTTAGCGAGGGTTGAAAAAGGCCAACCCGCGAGTGGACGCATTCATCAAAGCAGAGCCGGAATAATACACGGCGCGCGCAACGACACGCACGCACGAAACTGTTCCGGCACTTGAGAATCAACGCTCTCCCGTTGCAGAAATCGGCGCTTGTATTTGAACCGGCGTCGAGGACTTTTCAAGTTTTGGGGGGAGATGCTTTGCAGAGCAGAGCGGCGTGAACCCCTCGCATGGTTCGGGTGGGAGAAGCGCCGCTCTTTTCGTTTGCATCTGTCAAGTTAGAACGCGGACGCCCGAACGTTCCTGTCCGCGCAGTCATCGGAGGAGAGAGCATGAAAAATTTTAACTATCGTAATCAAAACGGCGCGCGTGGTTTCCTCGCGTGGCTCATGGTCTTGATGCTGGCAGTGATGCCGCTCGCGGCGCTCGCGCAAGGCACGCGGATCGTCGCGCCGAAGAACGGATATAAAATTCAGGACGACGTGCAGGCCGGACAACAGGCCGCGCGCGAGGCCGAACAGCAGTTGCCAATCCTGAACGACTATGAAGTCAACGCTTATCTCGAACGCGTCGGCCAACGTCTGGTGAGCGCGATTCCGTCCGAGTTCAATCATCCGGAGTTTCGTTACTCGTTCAAAGCCGTCAACGCGCGCGACATCAACGCGTTCGCTTTGCCGGGCGGCCCGATGTACGTTAATCGCGGCATGATCGAAGCGGCCAAATCGGAAGGCGAGATGGCGGGCGTGATGGCGCACGAGATCAGCCACGTCGCGCTGCGTCACGGCACGGCGCAGGCCACGAAGGCGCAGAAGTATTCCATACTCGGCGGCATCGGCGCGATTGCGGGTGCGGTCATCGGCGGCGGTTTGGGGAGCGTCATCGGGCAAGGCTCGCAAACTGCGGTCGGCGTCTACTTCCTGAAGTTCGGGCGCGAGTATGAGACGCAGGCCGACGTGCTCGGCGCGCAGATCATGGCGCGCGCCGGTTACGATCCGCGCGATCTGGCGCGTATGTTTCAGACCATACAGCAACAGGGCGGCGCAGGCGGCCCCGAATTTTTGAGCAGCCACCCGAACCCCGCGAACCGCTACGCGCGCATCAATCAAGAGGCGCAACTCATCGGCCCTGTTCGCAACCCAATCGGCAACACGCGCGACTTCCAGGTCATACAGGCGCGTTTGCGCGGTCAGGGACGCGCGCCTTCGATGGGCGAGATCGCGCAGGGTCAGACTCAGGGCGGGCAGAATTACCCGACGACCAGCAATCGCGGTCGGGTCGCCTATCCTTCGACGCGCTATCGCACCGTCCAAAGTAACCTGTTCAGCTTGAGCGTGCCCGACAACTGGCGCGACTATGCGGGACAAAACTCCGTGACGCTTGCGCCCGAAGGCGCGGCTGATCAAAACGGCGTGACGCACGGCGTCATCCTTGGCGTTGATCAAGCGCAGAGTAGAAATCTACAGCAGGCGACGAACGCGTATCTCAACGAGGTGTTGCAGGGCAATCCGTACCTGCGCGCACAGAGCGGTTCTACACGCACGAACGTCTCCGGTCGCGTGGGGCTGGCAACCACGCTCTCAGGTCGTTCGCCCGTCACGGGGCAGACCGAGATCGTCACGGTCGTGACAACGATGCTGCGCGACGGCAGCCTCTTCTACATGAACTATGTCACGCCGCAGTATGACCAGCGCAACTACCAGACCGCGTTCAATCAAATACTGCGCAGCATCCGTTTGAACGACTAACGCGTTCGCTTCGGTTTGTACGAGTAAGTTAAAAGCGTAAGGCCGGTTCGATTATCGAACCGGCCTTACGCTTTTGTTCTCCTGTCAGACGCGTCTAGCCGACGAGCGGCATCTTCGCGCCGCATTCGGGACAGAACTTGGTGACGGTCTCCGGCTGATGACCGCAACCCTGACAGGTCGGGCGCAGCGGTACGGTCGGCGTGCCGCATTCGGGACAGAACTTGGCCTTGCCGACATTTACGCCGCACGACGAGCAGAGAAGCGTTTGCGCGTCGGCGTCGGTTGTAGAAGTTTGCGCGGGAGCTTTCACGTGCGCGTCCGCGCCCATGTCGATTTTTGAAGCGTAGTCGGTTTGTCGCGCGCGTTCGTGTAGTTGTTCGCGCGCGGCGTCGGCCTTGGCGTTGGCGTGCGAGGAGGCGAGTTCCTCTTGAAAGTCTGGCGCGCACGATTCGCACTGACCTGCGTTCGCGTTCCAACAGACTTCGGGACAAACCCACTTGCCGCAACGCGAGCATTGATGAAAATGCCCCTTGCCCTCTTCGACCGCTTTGGCGAGTGCGTCGTCGTGCGCCTTGCCGCCGACCGAACGCTGTATGTCGTAAGCGGAATTTCCGGCGGTGCTCGCCCAGCCGCCGAACAAATCTCCCGCCGCGCGCAAGAGCGACCCCGCCGTGCCGATGGCCGACGGCTGAAACCGCGTCATGTAACCGTTGCCGCACTTGTCGCAATAAAACTTGAATTGATAGCCCCTGTCCGTCGATAGGTCGTCATAGTTGCTCACGAATTGCACCAACGCCATACCGAAAACCTCCCGTACTCTTTGAGCAAATTCAGTAACTCTTTGATGAGAGCCGCGCGCACGCTCGCGCCTTGCCACACATTTTATCCGCACGCACTTTACTTGTCACTGCTTTTCGCTTCGAGCCAGAGCGTTTCCATTTCGTCGAGCGTGGCGGCGTCTATGTTGCGGCCTTGCGCTTCGAGGCCGCGTTCGATGTGGCGGAAGCGGCGACGGAATTTGCGGTTGGTCAACTTCAGAGCGGCTTCGGGTTCGACTTTGAGGTGGCGCGCGATGTTGGTCACGACGAAAAGCAGGTCGCCCAACTCTTCTCGCACGCGCGCTTGCAACGCCTCACTCGTCGCGGCGTCGCCGTCGCTGCTGTCGTCCGCGTTGCTCTCTTCGATGGCGGCTTTGAGTTCGTCAACTTCTTCTTGCAGCTTCTCGAAAATCTGTTCGACGTTCTGCCAGTCGAAGCCTACGCGCGCGGCCTTCGTCGTCAGTTGGTGCGCTTCCATGAGCGCGGGCGCTTTCGCGGAGACGCCGTCCAGTAGCGACGAATCTTTCGCTGGCTTATCTTTGCCCGCAGCGCGTTTCTCTTCGGCCTTGATCGCCTCCCAGTTGCGCAAGACCTCCGCCGAATCCTCTGCGCTCTCGCCGCCGAAGACGTGCGGGTGGCGGCGCACCATCTTCGCGTGAATCGCCTCGACCACGTCTTCAATCGTAAACTCGCCGCGCTCTGAAGCGACCTGCGCGTAGAAGACGATCTGAAACAGTAGGTCGCCGAGTTCGCCGCGCAACTCTTCTGGGCGGCCCTCGCGCGCATCTTCGACGGCCTCGAAAGCCTCGTAGGCTTCCTCCAAAAGCATCGGCGCGAGCGTGGCGTAAGTCTGCTCGCGATCCCAGGGGCAGCCTTCGGGCGAGCGCAAGGTAGCCATCAACGCGACGAGATCGTTAAATGTGACGGGCATGTATGTGTCCTGAATTCAAAGTCGAAAATTCAAAATGTGTCGTGCTGAACTTGATCGCGCAAGTCTAAAACGTAAAGGTCTCTCGTCCAAGCCGGCGTGTTAAATTCGCCCGGCGTCCTTAACAACAAGACAGTCCTCGACGCGCGTTAGCGGGTGGACAAAAGCGAGTCCGAAGATGTTTAATGAGCACCTTCTCTCCTCAAGAAATTCATCCGAACCGGGGCTTGTCTTATGATTATCGCAGCTTTTATCTTCAGCATCGCCCTCTTTGCTTTCTCGCTGCTCTTTCTGCTGCGCTACATCCAGAACGAAAAATACCTGCGTGTGAATCGCGATCTTCTGGCGCGGCAGCAGCGACAGCAGTTAAAGTCTCAAGCAGACTTGCAGGCGCAGATAGAGGCGGACAGGCGCGAGTTGGAAGAGGCGCGTCGGGCGTTGCTCAAACAAGCGAGCGACGACAACAACGAACGCCGCGACATCGAACACGCCGCTTGAGCCGACGGGCTAAACACTTCTTCAACGCACGGGCGCGATCCCTCTGATCGCGCTCGACTCACTTTTAGCCTCCACACACGAACGGCTCTATATGGTTTCGCCTGCGCGCAAACTTCGCTCGTTCGCGCCCGCTTTCAGTCCGGTCTTGAAGCCTTTCTTGCGGCTGCGTCAAGGTCGGTGCTACCATCCTTGAGCAACAAACAGATCACGAAATTCATTTGACGGCTGCGTCGGCCAGATGTTCAGGCCGACGCACGAGAATTTGAGCGACGAGATGAGCGAAGAAAAACCACATTTCAAAGTTACAGACCGGCGTCTGTTCAATCCCGACGGCACGCCCCGCGACATCGAGCGCGAGTTGGAAGAACCCGCCAACGAAAACGCGACCGCCACCACCGCGCCACATGCCGAAGCCGCGACGGCGACGACTCAAACTGCCGCGCCTTCGTCGGAAGCCGAGCAGCGGCGCGAGCCTTCGCCGCCGTCACAACCGCCTCCCGTCGAAACGCCGCGCGGGTCGCGTGCGTCTTCGGCTGCTGCTGACGCATCCGGTGCGGCGGAAGATGCTGCGGGCGATCCGACGCCCTTCGCCAACCTCGTGATGTTCATCGCCTCGCCCGCAGCAGCAGCGATGGGCATGACGGAGCATCCCGGCCTCGCGCCCGGCGAGCTCGACCTGCCGCTCGCCAAGCATTGCATAGACCTGCTCGGCACGATTCAACAAAAGACGCGCGGCAACCTCGGCACGCAGGAGCAACAAATTCTCGAAGGGCTGCTCTCCGAACTGCGCATGCAGTACATTTCGCTCACCCCGACACAGCGCACGTCCGCGCCCCCGCGCGGCTTCTCCGGCAGCGACATCACGGGCGGAAGATAGTCCCAAGTCCCAAGTCTCAGGTCTAAGAATATTGTATTTGACTTGGGACTTGAGACTTGAGACTTGGGACTTGTATGAAGTTTACTTTGCTCGGCACAGGCACTTCGACGGGCGTGCCTTCAATCGGCTGCGAGTGCGAGACGTGTACGTCGGACGACGCGCGCGACAAGCGTTTGCGCGTCTCCGTGTTGGCCGAGCACGACGGGCAGAGCGTCCTGATTGATACCTCTTCGGACTTCCGCCAGCAGGCGCTCCGACAGAAACTCCGACGGCTCGACGCCGTGCTCATCACGCACTGCCACGCCGACCACATCTTCGGACTCGACGACATACGCCCGCTCAACTTTCGACACGGCGCGCTCGGCGTCTATGCCAATGAGCGCGCGTGGCGCGACATACGCCGCATCTTTCAATACGTCTTCGAGCCGTCGCACTTCGGCGGCGGCCTCCCGCAAGTCGTCGCGCATACGGTCATAGACGGCGCGCCGTTTTGCCTCAGTCGTGACTTTCAGGTGACGCCGCTCGAAGTCATACATGGTCGTCTGCCCGTCGTCGCCTATCGCTGCAACGACTTCGCCTACGCCACAGACCTCAGCGAGATTCCGCCCGCGACGCTCGATCGCTTGCGCGACCTGGACGTGCTCGTGCTCGACTGCCTGCGCCTGACCGCGCACCCGACGCACCTCTCGCTCGAACGTTCGCTCGCCTACATCGAAGAACTCAAGCCGCGCCGTGCCTACCTGACCCATATCGCGCACGACATCAAACACGCACGCGACTCCGCCCTCTTGCCCGAAGGCGTCGAGTTCGGCTACGACGGATTGGAAATCAGTGACGAGTGACAAGTGACGAGTGACAAGTTAAAAATCGAAAACGTGTTCTTGTCTTGTCTCGTCACTTGTCACTCGTCACTTGTCACTGATTTATGAGACTCTTTCATGGAACTGACAACGCGGAGATCGTGAGGCCGACCGTGCTGACGCTCGGCGTGTTCGACGGGTTGCATCTCGGCCACCAGTTGATCATGCGTACGGTGGTCGAGCGTGCGCGTGTACTCGATGCCGTGCCGACGGCAATCACGTTCGACCCGCACCCGCGCGCCGTACTTCACCCTGAATCCGCGCCGCCCCTCTTGCAGACCTTCGACCAGAAGATCGAAGCCTTCGGCGTGCTCGGCATCGAACAGGCAATCGTCATACGCTTCGACGCGGAGTTCGCGCAAATCAGCGCGGAAGATTTTTTGCGCGACGTGGTGCGTGAGCGTTTGCAGGCGAGGGAAGTCTATCTCGGTCGCGGCTTCGCGTTCGGGCGCGGGCGCGAGGGGAACATAGAGTTGTTGCGTGCGGCGAGCGGGCGTCTCGGTTTTCATGCGGACGAGGTGGCGGAAGTGCGCCTGCGGGGCGCAAGGATCAGTTCGAGCCGGATTCGAGAGATGCTGGCGGCGGGGCGCGTGAATCTGGCGCGGCGCATGTTGGGGCGTCCTTACGGCGTAGAGGGGCGCGTCGTGCGCGGCGACGAGCGCGGGCGCACGCTCGGTTTCCCCACGGCCAATTTGCAACCGCAGAATCGCGTCATCCCGCAGGCGGGCGTTTACGTGACGGCGACTTTGATCGAAGGCGCTTGGCGGCGCAGCGTAACGAACGTCGGCACGCGCCCGACTTTTAAGTTGACGAACGCAGCAGAACCTTCCGTAGAGACTTTCGTGATGGACTGGACGGGCGATCTCTACGGCGACGTGGTGCGCGTGCGCTTCCTGCATCGCCTGCGCGCCGAGCGAAAGTTCGCTTCCGTCGCCGAGTTGAAGGCACAGATAGACAAAGATGTCGCACGCGCCGCACGCTATTTCTCAAGACGCGGCGTGCGCCGTTCGCTGACGATTATTTGACCGATCAATCTGGCGCAGAAACGCGTATCCCGACAGACAACATTATCGCCGCCCGTCCGTCGCAGTCTTTCCCGCCCAAGTTCGCACAAAACCCGGCGAATATTGCCCGCGCGAAAGTTGGCGCGCGGCGGGCGAAATAAACTTAAGTCGCATCTAAATTTCGTTCCGCAGCGTACAAGGAATGAACGCGACTGTCACAAGATTGCGACAAGTGTGATTTATCATCCGTGTGAAAATGGCAACGACCGAACCAAAACCGAATACTTCACTTGTGCCGAGCCGCCGCAACGGGCGAGGCGATAATGGCAACGCGCCCAAAAACGGCAACGGCGCGCGCAAAACTCCCAACTTGAGCCTCGTCGTCACGACCGCGTACACGCACGGGGGCGCGCCCGCAAGCGGCCACGCGGGCGCGTCCACTGTCCCGCACGCCGTCGAAGCGCGTGCGGCGATAGAGGAGGCGGAGCGGCAGAGCGGTAGTTGGCGCGTCTGGCGTCGAACATTTCAGATCGCGCGCGTGCTCGGCACGCTCGGCTTCTACCTGTTTCTGGAAAACTACGAGGCGCGCTCAAAGTTTAACCGGCGCATGTCTGCGCGTCGGCTCGAAGAAGCGCGCTCGCTCGGTCGCTTCGCATTGTTCGGCGAGCAGGTGCGCGCGTTTTTCGGTCGCACGATTGACGCCTTTATACGCCTTGTGCGCCACGTCGTTTTTCGCGGCGCGGACGAGTCGAATGCGAAGGAAGCGCGTCTGCGCAAGCAGGCCGTGTGGCTAAAGACGCGACTCATCAAACTCGGCCCGACGTTCATCAAGATCGGGCAATCGCTCGGCACGCGCGGCGATTTGCTGCCGCTCGCTTACGTCAAAGAACTTTCGCTCTTACAAGATCAAGTGCCGCCGTTTCCGACGACCGAAGCCTACGCGCGCATCGAAGCCGAACTCGGGCGCACGCTACAGGAGGCTTACGCCGAGATTGACGCAGCACCTGTGGCCGCCGCTTCGCTCGGACAGGTTTACCGCGCGCGCCTGCACACGGGCGAAGAGGTTGCGGTCAAAGTGCAGCGCCCCGATTTGAGGGAGACGGTCAGTTTCGACATCGCCATCATGCGCCGCCTCGTCGCGCGCCTGTCGCGCTACCCTTCGTTTAACGCCAACGCCGACTGGGCTGGAATGTTAGACGAGTTTGGCGAGACTATCTTCGAGGAGATGGACTACGCGCACGAGGCGCGTAACGCCGAACGCTTCCGCGAGAATTTCAAGACGTGGCGCGCCGTCCACGTCCCGCGCATACACTTCACACATTCGACCGCGCGCGTTCTCACGATGGAGTTCATACGCGGGACGAAGGTTGTCGAACTCGAAGCCCTGCGCGCGCGGCGCATCTCGCCCGTCAAAGTCAATCGCCTCTTGATTCGCACCTACCTGAAGCAGTTGCTCGAAGACGGCTTCTTCCACGCCGACCCGCACCCGGGCAACCTGCTCGTGATGGACGACGGGCGGCTCGCCTTCTTCGACTTCGGCATGACGGGGCGGATCACGCCGCGCCTGCAATCGCAAATGATTGACGCCTTCTTCCACGTCGTCGCGCGCGACGTGTCAGGGCTCGCGCAGGATTTAATCAACCTCGATTTCCTGAAGCCGGGCGTTGATCCCGAACTCGTGCGCCCTGTCGTCGAAGGACTTTTCGAGCACTACCTGAATCTGAAACTCGGCGAAGTGAACTTCAAAGAGTTGACTTACGAGTTGGCGGAAGTGATGTATGAATACCCGTTCCGCCTGCCGTCGAACTTCACCTACATCATGCGCGCGCTGATGACTTTGGAAGGCATCGGCCTCGTCACCGACCCGGGTTTCAGTTTCTTCGAGACGGCAAAGCCCTACGCTAAAGAGTTCATGCTCCGTCGCGAAGGCAAACAGTTTCGCAAACTCATCCTCGACAAATTCATGGGGCGTGAGAGCGAGGACGGGCGCATCGAATGGGGCAAGATGTGGAAACTCGCCAAGATGGCCGCGAAGTCGTATCTCGAAAAATAGCAGACCGCGATAGATAAAAACTAAAAGCGCCGCCGCAAACAATCGCAGTTTGCGGCGGCGCTTTTAGTTTTACTCGAACACCTCTCTCTGCGCTCCGCGAATCGCGTTAAAGAGTAGCGGATATGTCGCAAGCGACTGCGCGCGGTATTGGGGGCGAAAGCCGAAGAGGTAGATGCGTCCCTTGCCCTGTGTGATTTCGACGAGCGCGGCCTTGCCTTTGATGCGTTCCGCGCCGAGCAGCCAGCCGGAGAGCAGCGGGTCGGCCTGCGCGGGATAGCGAGCGATGACGCGCACGCGCGCAGACTCTTTCGCGTCGCTCAACTCGAAGACGGGCGAGTCTTCCGCCCACGCGATTGACTGGTGCGGCAGACCCGCAGCGACGAGATGCGTCGTGTCGAGTTCGGTGCGCAGGATCGAGCCGGGCACGTAGAACTCCGTCTGTTTGAGTCCTTCGGTCACGTCGCGCACGGGGAGTTTGAGTTGGTTGATGGCGAAGTCGGAGGCACGATTCAAAAAGATGAGCGTGCCGCCCGCTTCGACAAATTCGTTGAGCGCGCGCACGCCTTCCGCGCCCAGTCCGCCCGTCAACTCTTCGGGCATCGTGCCCTTACGGTAGCCTTCCATGATCGCGCGCGGCGAATGATCCGGGATCAGGATCGAGTCGAACTTCGCGCGTAAGTTTCCCGCGCGTGCTTCTTTGTCTTCGAGCGGAGAATAAGAGATGTTGTTTTGTTCCAGCATCCAGCGCGTCCAGCCCTCGTCCATCGAAGGGATGTGCGAACGATAGAGCGCGAGTCCGGTGCGCACACGCGGCCGGGGAGGCGGGTCTTTGAAGATGCGCGCGCTGAGCGTCGGGTATTTGAAATGAACTGTGACGGGGCGCGCCTCGACGCCCATCAACAGGGAGAGCGTGTGCGCCGTCACGTCGTAGGGCGAGATGGGAGTCCCGTCCTTGTCGCGCAAGTCTGGATAGTGTTGCGCTTCGAGCAGGGCTTTCGCAAAACTACCGTAAGGCTGATCCATTCGGATGACAGCCGTGCCGCTCGCGTATCTCGTGCCGCCAGCCGTGAACGCTCCCGCGTAATCAACCTCGACGCCGCCACGCTGCAAGATGCGTATCAGACGCCCATCGTTTTGCATCTGTGCGACGGACTGCGTATTCGGAATGACGTAGGCGAATAGCTCGCCGCTACGTCGTTCGCGTACGGCCTCACGTCCGATCTCGTAAAAGCGCGTGAGCCAACGCTGGCGGTTGTCGGCGGCGTGACGCAGAAGCGCGAACGCGCCCGCCGTCATGTAATTTGTGATGTCGCGCAAGTGCCACTCGCCGCCGCGCCAGACGGGGCCGAAGTTGGCGGACGCTTTTTGCGGGTCGTAGCCTTCGCGCGAGCGCAGGTCTTTGAACTGAACGGTGAGGGGCGTGGCGATCCTGGCCGAGGCGGTTTCTGAAAGTATGCGTACGCCGCCGTGATAGTGCGAGTAGGCGCGCGCGGGCGTCCACGCGTCGTAAGTCGAATCGGTCGTGATGCCTGAGAAACCTGCGGCGCGCAGTTCGGCGGCCATCGCGTTGCCGAGTTCGGTGTAGCCCTCTACGATTCTGGCGGGCACGTTCGGTTCAACGGGCTGCATGTAGGGCGGCAGGAAAATGCGCGAGCCGTATTCGCCCTGCTGGTGTATGTCGTGGACGATCTGCGGATGCCACGCGTTGTGAATCTTGTCAACCGTGAGTTGCGTCTCGATTTGCGTGAAGGCATACCAGTCGCGGTTGTTATCGTGGCCGACGTACTTGTGATAAAGCTCCGGCGGACTCGTGCCCTCGTAAGGCGTGCCGAGCGTGCGGTCGTACCAATTTTTGACGATGTCAACGCCGTCGGGGTTCAAAGACGGGACGAGCAAGACGATTGTGTCCTGCAAAATTTTGCGTATGAGCGGGTCGTCGGACGACGCGAGGCGGTGCGCGATGAGCATGCTCGAAAGCGTCGAGCCGACTTCCGTAGAGTGTATGCCGCAGGTGATGAGGACGATGGTTTTGCCGCGTGCGATAAGGTCGCGCGCTTTTGCGTCTGTGCCCGCGCGGCCTTTGTTGATTGTGCGTGGGTCTGCGAGTTGACGCTGAATCTCTTTGAACTCCGAGAGCCGCGCGAGATTTTCCGGCGCGCTGATCGTCGCTAAAACGAACGGCGCGCCCAACGTCGTCCGTCCCAGTTCTTCAAACTTCACGCGGTCGCTCGCCGCGTCGAGTCGCTTGAAGTAGTCAACTATCCCAGCCCAACTCGCCAGCTTGCGGTCGTCGCCGACGCGAAAGCCGAGCACCTCTTCGGGCGCGGGCACGTCCGGCGCAGACAGGCGCGCGTCAACGTCTATGCTTTTGACTGCGCGCGCAGCGTGCGCTTCGGTTTGATTGCGGCGCGCGCGCGTTTGTGCGGCGATTGACGACGGAAACAGCGTGACGGCGAGCAGCGCAGACGCGAGCGCAAGGGTGGAGAGACGTGAACGCATAGCTTTGAAAGCAACTCCGGCGTTTGAAGTGTCGGTTAAGCCTGTGGATGTGCGTGCGTCGCGAGTTTAACATAAAGGGGAAAGGCAGGCGGACAACGGCGACGGCCATTCGTTCATCCCTGATTCAGCGGCTTGCTCTGACAGGCGGTGCGGAGTAAAGTAGCGGGCGAAAGAACCCCTACGCACTCCCCTGTAATTACAGTCAAATCAATTCGGAGGTCATCCAAGATGGCGACTGAAGATGTTGCTCCGCGACAGAACATAGCGGCGACTAACGAGTATCCGGACATTGTCGGCGCGAAGCCCAGCAACCCTTACCTCGCGGTGTTTCGACCATACATTCCGGCGCGCGCCAATTTGCGCGAACTGACCATCCTCCCGCTCGTCGTCGGCACGCTGCTCGGCATCGTCTTCGGCGCGTCGTCGCTCTACCTCGTCTTAAAGGTCGGTCTGACCGTGAGTGCTTCGATTCCGGTCGCCGTCATCTCGATCACGCTCTTTCGCCTGCTCTCGAAATTCGGGATGCGCGACGCGACCATTCTCGAAAACAACATCGTGCAGACCGCAGGCTCCGCAGGCGAATCCATCGCCTTCGGCATCGGCGTGACGATGCCCGCGATCATGATCCTCGGGTTCGATCTCGAATTCACGCGCGTCATGCTCGTCGCCGTGCTCGGCGGCCTCTTGGGCATCCTGATGATGATCCCTCTGCGCCGCGCGCTCATCGTGCAGCAGCACGGCATCCTGAAATACCCGGAAGGAACGGCATGCGCGGAAGTGTTGAAGGCGGGCGCGTCGGCAGAGTCGCGCGCCGCCGCAGTCGAGACCGAACGCGAACGCACAGAGGCTTTGACCACGGACGAAGCGGCGACCGGCGGCAAGACCATCATCGCAGGCTTCGGTCTAGGCTTCCTCTACTACGGGCTGGAACAGATTTTCAAGACGTGGAAGGAATACCCGACGAAAGAGTTCGCAGCGCCCTTCGAGGGCGGCTCGGTCTCTCTGGAAAACAATCCGGCCTTGCTCGGCGTCGGCTACATCATCGGGCCGCGCATCGCCTCGATCATGTTCGGCGGTGGCGTCTTGGCTTATCTCGTCTTGATCCCCGCGATCAAATATTTCGGCGCGGGACTCGCCGCGCCGCTCGCGCCCGAAACCGCGCACCTCATCAAAGACATGTCGGTGACGCAAATACAGAAGGCATACATTCTCTACATCGGCGCGGGCGCGGTGGCGGCGGGCGGCATCATCTCGCTCGTGCGCTCGCTCCCGCTCATCTGGCAGGGCTTGAAGGGCGGACTCGCAGACCTGCGCGGCAGCCAAGCCGCGCGCGACAACGCGCCGCGCACGGATCAGGACTTGTCGATGAAGTGGGTCATCGGCGGCATCGTCGTGCTCGTCGCGACGATCATGTTCTTCCGCGCGCTCAACATGAATTTGCTCGGCGCGCTTCTCATCATCGCGTTCGGCTTTTTGTTCGTCACGGTCTCGTCGCGTCTGACGGGCGAAGTCGGCTCGTCGTCGAACCCGATTTCGGGAATGACGGTCGCCACGTTGCTGTTGACGTGTCTTGCGTTCCTCATACTCGGCTGGACTGCGCCGCCCTACTTCGTGACGGCTCTCTCGGTCGGCGCAATCGTCTGCATCGCATCGTCGAACGGCGGCACGACTTCGCAGGACTTGAAGACGGGTTTCCTCGTCGGCGCGACGCCGAAGTACCAGCAGATCGCCATACTCATCGGCGCGCTCGCATCGGCGCTCGTACTCGGCCCGATCCTTTTGCAGTTGAACCAATCGGGCACGGTCTACGTGCCTGTTGCGAACAACAAGGACTTTACGTTTCCGGCGGAGTTTCGCGCGAATCAGGCCGAGTACGAGTTGAGCGGCGGACAACCGAAGCGTGAGCGCCTGCAAGGCGCGCAGGCGGGCGGCGACACCGCAGAGTATTACGTCTATCACAAGACCACGCCGGAGAACGGCCCCGCCGGTCGCTACCTCGTCAACGATCAGGGCGTGCCCGTTTACTTGGCCGACCCCGGCATCAACGGCATTTACGAAAAGCGGCCTGACGGTTCGAGCGTGCAGAAGTTCACTGCGCCGAAAGCGACGCTGATGTCCTACATCATCAAGGGCATCTTGAGCGGCCAGCTTCCCTGGGGACTCGTCCTGCTCGGCGTCTTTATCGCCGTCGTGCTGGAACTCGCAGGCATCCCGTCGCTCGCGTTTGCCGTCGGCGTCTACCTGCCGATCTCCACGTCCGCCCCGATCTTCGTCGGCGGCATGGTGCGTTGGCTCGTTGACAAGTACTTGCGGCGCAAGCACGCGAACTCGAACATGACGGAAGAACAACTCGTCGCCGAGGGCGATAAGAGTCCCGGCGTGCTGCTCTCTTCCGGCTACATCGCGGGCGGCACGCTCGCGGGCGTGCTCTTCGCCTTCATGAACATCCCGCTCAAGGAGCGGCTCGACCAATTTGAAGCTTGGGCGAAACTGAACAACCCGTTCTTCGAGGGCGCATACTCGAACGTGCTCGGCATGCTCCCGTTCCTCGTCCTGACCGTGCTGCTCTACCTCGTCGGGCGCGAGCGTCTGCTCGCCGGAAGACGCAGTAAGGGATGAAGGATGAGGGCTGAGGGATGAATAAGAAAAAGCATTCAAGCAAGTGAGTGCTTCTCTTGTTCATCCCTCATCCCTCCGCCCTCATCCCTTCATTCGGTTGCGGCAACGTTTCCCGCTGTTCTATCCTCTATGAGTGCGGCGCGCTCCCCGCGAAGTTCCGCTGCACCGCAGTCGCGCCGCTGTAGCGACACAACACATCTGTCCGAAGGAAATACCCAACATGCAACAGTCCACACCTCGCCGCACGCGCGCGGCTACACTGCCGGTGCTCACGTCGGCGTTGCTGCTGATTATCATGGCATCCGGCGCGAGCCTGACCGCGACCACGCACGCGCAAACTCAAGCGACTCCTCCGCAAACTCAATCAACCCCCCCGCAGACGCAGACGACCTCTCAGGCGCGCACGCCCTTGCAAACCGTGAGCGACTTTTACAAGGCTCTGCGCGAGCGTCGTTTCCGCGACGCCTTCGCGCTCTCTATTTACAAGCCCGCGATTGAGGGCTTGAGCGCGGAGGAGTTCGCAGAGTTGCAGCCGGAGTTTGAAAAGCTGGCGGCGGCTGTCCCGGAAAAGATAGAGTTCGTCGGCGAGCAGATCAGCGGCGACACGGCGACCGTTTTTGCGCGCGTCGGCGGCGAGAGCGCGCAGATGGAAGTCATCACGCTGATGCGCGGCGAGGGCGGCGCGTGGATTTTCGGCGACGCAGAGAATCAGGCCATCGTCGAACGCGACGGCAAGGAGTTTTTCCTCAAGGCGCGCATCGAGACGCACCACAAAGAGGTCGAAGCGTTGCTCTTGAAGATTGCAAACGCAGAGGCGGGCTACAGCGCACAGAACGGCGGGCAGTACGGCGACATGGCGGCGCTCCTCGCAGGCAAACCCGCGCTGCGCGAAGATGTCGAGAGCGCAAAGACGCTCGGCTATAATTTCCAGATCACTGTCGGCAAGGACGGCAAAAGTTACAAGGTCTTTGCCGAACCCGCGCGCTACGGGCGCACCGGACTGCTCTCCTACTACATGGATCAAACGGGTATGCAGAAGAAAGACACGGGCGGCAAGCCTTACAATCCGCCGGTGAAGAAATGAGGGAAAGGGGGAAGGGGTAAAGGGTAAAGGAAAAGAACAAACTGCTGCGCTTCTGTTTTTAACCTTTCCCCTTTCCCCCTTTCCCTTTCCCCTTCTTAAGTTTTATGCCGGAACTGGTGCGTTCCATCGTCGCGCGTGTGCGCGAGTATGTCGGCAATCGTCGCCGTGCGCGGCGTTATCGCGTCCGCGCGGCCTTCCGCGTCTCGCTCTTCGATCCCAAATTGAGCCGCGAGCAACTCGAACGCGCGCCCTTCCTCGAAGGCACAACCTCGGACATCAGCGCCAGCGGCCTCGCACTCATCGTCCCCGCCATACGCATCAACGATCGCTATCTCACCGCGCCCGATCAACTCTTGCGCCTCCTGCTCGACTTTCCTAACGACCTCGTCGAGATGCGCGTCGCGCCCGTCCGCTACGAACAACTCGAACGCGCGGGCGACGCGGCGACGAGCAGCGGCTACCTCATCGGCGTACGCATTGCCGAAATGAGCGACACCGACCGCGCGCGCTTCGACGAGTATCTTAAAGAACTAGAAACGAAGACTTGAACTACGCGCATAACAAAGACGCGAAATGGTGGCATAATAGCTATTACTGAAACGGATGGTTTTTAGCAGATTTACCCGCTGACCCTGACACTGGCGAGGTTAATCAACAGCACCCATAAGGCATTACACATCGGAGACAGTTAGGGGAAGAAGTTATGACGGGCGAAGAAATGGAACGCGCGATTGAGTTTCTCTTACAGGGTCAGGCCAACCACCAAATGCGGCTTGATGAGTTGACCGGGAACCTTAACCAATTAACTCAACAAGTAGCGGACATGAACCGGATATTTCAGCTTAATGCGGACACTCAAACCTCGTTTATACAGGTCGTGACGCGGCACATCGAAGCGCAGGGCGAGATCAATGCATCGCTTCGGGCAGCTATTAACCGTATGGATACGCGTATTACTCATACGGATGCGCGTATTACTCATACGGATGTGAGGCTTGATCGTTTGGAAGCTCTGGTCGAACGCTACATCGAAGGGCGCGGCGATCAACCTTAAGCTGCGGGGTGAGACGCATCAGTCTGTGAAATGTAGCCAGCCGAACTTTTCAGGCACGTGGAAGTTCGGTTCGGGCGCGAGCGTCGGCTGCCATGTGACGTAGCCACGCGTAGGGTCTGCGCCGACGCAGCGATAGAGATTAACGCGCCAACGCTCGCCCGCGCGCGGCGCAGCGGCGATGCCGAAAGCGTCCCAAGGCACGCGCATCGCCACCGTGATTGAATCGGCATCTATACGCGTCGCCGCCGTCATCCCGGAATAAAAGCCCCAATCGTTATCGCGTCCCTCCGCAGTCTTCCTGACGGCGAGGTCGAGCCATTCGCCCGTCGGCGCGACTTCAAATTCAAAATAACGCCTCACGTCGTCCGCACGCGGCGCGACGAACATCTCACACACGTCTCTGTCCCAAAGCCCCAACGTCTTCCACTCGCGTTGCGGATTCGCGCTCACGACCAGAGGCTCGCGCTGCTCGCACACGAAGCGCGCGTGCAACCCTTGTTCATTCCAGAGCAGGCGCGCTTCCGCCTGCCGCTCCAACGGCGCACTCTCGCCCGACCAGTAACGCGCGAGCCGCACAGGGCGCGCACGCGTCCACTCCTCATGGTCAAGTTCGGAGACGTTCAAACTCGCACTCGCACGGCGCGCTTCAACGATGTCGTTTCCAATTTCCATCTCTTCATCCCGCGTTTTCCGAAACTCATGCTCAAGCCTTGCGTATGCTGCGATGATAATTGACGCACGTAGGCGTTGTTAATCGCTGGAGAGATGAATCTTCGTCGCGGCTTCGCGCAGCACGGCGTCGCTTGGCAGGGAAGCGTCGTCCGCTGCCGTTGACGGTTCAACGTGCGGCGAGCGCCTGTCGTCTCTGTTCCACCAGCGCGCGGTCGCAAACCAGAGTAGGCCGGGCAAGATGAAGATGACGCCGATGCCGACGGTGACAACGCGCGGCGAATAGTTGAAGCGGTCGAGCAGTTCGCCCGTCGCATAGTTTGAAGCTGCCATCGTAAGCGTGAGCAGGGCGAGTTCGGCGGCAAAGACGCGCCCGCGAAAGTTGTCTTCGACGGCGGTTTGCAACAGCACTGTTGAGAAGACCCAGAGGATGCTGCCGCCCATGTGCGCGAGAGCCACCATGAGCAGCGCGACGACGTAGTTGGTCGCGACGCCGAAGGCCGCGTAGAAGACGCCGCCGACGAGAAACGAAAGGCCGATGATGGTCTGCATGCGTGCGCGCGATTCGCCCGCGAGGCGACGCGCGAAGACGGGGCCGATTGCCGTGCCGATGCCGCGCGCGGCGTAGAGCACGCCGATGCCTGTGGCCGCGCTCCGCCCGACGGGGAAAACTTTTTCGCCGAAGACCGCGAGCAGCGCGAGGATGCCGCCGCCCAAGCCCCACGCGGGCTTCACGGCGAGCAGCGCGAGCACGCGCGGTCGTGTGCGCACGTAGCGTATGCCTTCAAGCGTGTCTGTGATGCCGAGCGCCTTGCTGATGGTGAGCCGCGTCTTCTCACGTGGCGGGCGAGGCGGAAGGCGCACGCTCCAGACGAGCGCGGCGGACAGTACATACGTCGCCGAGTCAACGACGAACGCTGCATCCGTGCCGAACCAACCTGTGACCATCCCGCCCGCGACTGCGCCAAGCGTGAGCATGGCCGACCACGTGACGGAGGTGATGGCGTTGGCCGTGACGAGTTCGCGCTCCGCGACGATTGAGGGAATCGCCGCCGACTTCGCAGGCTCGAAGAATGTTGAGAAGGTGAGTTGCAGAACGGTCAGCGCGTAGATGATCCAGATTTGATCCGCGCGGCGCACGAACAGGAAACCGAGCACGACGACGGCGCGCAGTATATCGGAGACGATCATGATGTGGCGGCGGCTGAACCTGTCCGCGACAACGCCCGAAAGCGGCCCGACGACGACGCTCGGCAGAAAACGCGCCACCATGATCAACCCGACATCTCGACCCGACCCCGTCAGATTCAACACGAGCGTCATCACGGCGATAGTGTCGAACCAATCGCCGAGTTGGCTCACCACCTGCCCCAGCCACAGTTGGCGAAAGCCGCGATTCTTACGAAGTAATTCTATGTAGCCGACAGACATAAGAAGAGTGACGAGTGACAGGTGACGAGTAACAAGTTAAAAAGCCGTGAAGCGTGAATCGTAAATCGTGAATAGACTCAAAGCAGTTCTTCTCTATTAACGATTCACGATTCACGATTTACTTTCTTCCGGCTCGTCACTCGTCACTTGTCACTTGTAACTGTTTTTGGAGAGTGCGACAGCAGGATGCGGGTTGTCAACGCGCAGAGAGTTGTTCGGGCGGATAGAAAAACTGGAAGTGATCGCTTGTGTGTTTTGAACGACGTTCAGATTCCGGTCAGGACTTGAGTATCGCGTCAACCTGACGCGTCAGGTTGACGCGACAACGCAGTTGCAATTGGCTTCCAGTTTTTAGAGCGAACGATAAGCGGCTCGCTTTGGCTGATTTTGCGTTGTGCCGGTTGCGCGCGGCGTGCGGCACGCGGCTTGTTTAAGATACGGTCGCGGCTTGGAGGCGCAACACGCGCTTTCACGGACTCACCGCACGGAGTCCGAAAAGCCGCACCATTTTTGACAACCTGTGTACGGCGCAGACGAACGCTTCTGTCTTGAAAGTTCGACCGAAGCGCGACGCACGATAGATGAGATTCTCACCCCTGACGCGGCGAGTGAGTGCCACACACTCGCCGCTTGCCCCCGCCGTCGCTGAAGACGATAGACGATTTGCTCCCGTCAGTCGTCTTCAGCGACGGATTTTTAAGCGACAGCGATAAACGTCTGCGGTGTCGAATCTTGAAGTCTGATGTTACGAAGCGACGGGCAGAACTTTCGGGCGAAGGATGAACGGACGAATGATTGACATGTCGGACTACAGCCGCGCGGCCAAAGTCTATTGGATCGCGCTCGTCTCGGCGGGCACGCTCATCGCCGCGTGGGCGCTCTCGCAATGTCTCTCGTTTACGCCCGTGCAGGGCTTGCAGTTTCTCGCGCTCACGAGTTTCGTCGTCCTCTCAAGTTCTCTCCCCATACGCATCCCCAACACCTCGGCCAGCATCACTGCGGGCGACACCTTCGTCTTTCTCGGCACGATCCTGCTCGGCGTGCCCGCCGCACTTCTGCTCGGCGCGACCGACGCGCTCATCCGTGCGCTCGGCACATCGCGCCGCGCGACGAGTTGGTTCGCCGCGCCCGCAACGATGGCTTTGACCGTGCTCGTCTCGGCCAGCGCGTTCTATTACCTGCTCAACTCTTACGCGGGCGTCGCGCGCCAGCCCGTCGGCATGACGCCGCTGACTTTTGAACAACTCCTCGTGCCGCTCGTCGCGATGGCGCTTTTGCAATACTGCTTCAACGGCGTGCTCACCGCGACGCTGCATGCGCTAGTTGAACGCAGCACGATGTGGAAGTTCTGGCGCGACGGCTATCTCTGGACATCGTGCGCGTTCTTCGCCGCAGCCATCGTCTCCGCGCTTCTTTATCTCTCGATCCAGAACTTCGGTTTGGCCTACGTGCTCCTGAGCGTCCCCGTCATCGGCGCGACGCTCGCAACGTACAAAATCTATTTCGAGCGCATGAACGAAAAGTCGCGCGAGACGCAGGAACTCGCGCGCCTGCACCTCGCCACCGTCGAAGCGCTCGCCACCGCGATTGACGCCAAAGACCAGACGACGCACTGCCACGTCCGCCGCGTGCAACTTTACGCGGCGCGCATGGGCGAGATTCTCAATCTGTCGCACAGCGAGATCGAAGCCTTGCGAGCGGGTGCGATGCTGCACGACATAGGCAAACTCGCAGTGCCCGATCACATTCTGAACAAACCCGGCAAACTCACGACCGCCGAGTTCGAGCGCATGAAAGTCCACACCATCGTCGGCGCGCAGATACTCGAACGCATCGATTATCCTTACCCGATCATCCCCATCGTGCGCTCGCACCACGAACGCTGGGACGGGCTCGGGTACCCCGACGGACTGCGCGGCGAAGAGATACCCTGGACGGCGCGCATCTTCGCCGTCGTCGATTGCTTCGACTCTGTGCGCGAAGATCGCCCGTATCGTCGCGGCATGACGCGCGACGAGGCGAGCGCGATGCTCCTGCGCGGCGCGGGCACGCACTTCGACCCGAAAGTCGTCGAGCTGTTTCTCAAGCACCTGCCGGAGTTCGAGGCGGAGATCGCAGAGCGCGGCCTGGATCATCACGGCTTCACGAACCGCGAGGCCGAACCGCGCGCCCTCGTCGAAGCGAGCGGCGCAGTAGCACAGCCGCATTCAATCAATCAAAACTGTTACACCGTGCCCGCCTATCTCGAACAGATCAAGAGCGCGCACCGCGAAGTTTATGCGCTCTACGAGATCGCGAGCACCTTCGGCTCGTCTCTGGAAATCGAAGACCGCAGCCAGATTCTCGTCAACAAGGTCGGCCACATGGTTCCGTTCGACACGTGCGCCGTCTACCTCTTCGACGAAGAGAAGAACTACGCCTCGGTCGCGCACGTCTCGGGGCTGAACGCAGACATCTTGCGCGGTCATTGTGTTGCGCCCGGCGAAGGCGTGATCGGTTTCGTCCTTGCCAACCAGCGACCCGCCACAGGCTTCGACCCGATGCTCGATTTCGCCGCGTTCAATTTGCCGGAGGCCGAAAGCTATCGCTCGATGATCGCGCTGCCGCTCGTCAAAGACGAACGATTGCTCGGCGTGCTCGCAGTCTATTCGCTCAAGGCCGCGCAGTACACGGACGACCACCTGCACTTGCTCGACACCGTCGCGCGTCTCGCGTCCGACGCTTTCTCGAACGCCATGCAGCACGCCGAAGCCGAGTCGAACGCGCTCACAGACCCGCTCACGAATTTGCCGAATGCACGCGCGCTCCACCTGCGTTTCGGTGAAGAAGAAGCGCGCGCGCGCCGCAACAACACTTCATTCCAGGTCGTCATGCTCGACCTCGACGAGTTCAAATCCGTCAACGACACTTACGGCCACAGCACGGGCGACCAAATGCTGCGCGAAGTGGCGCGCGTCCTCAACGCACAACTGCGCGAGTATGATTTTCTCGCGCGCTACGCGGGCGACGAGTTCGTCGCGCTCGTGCAAGACCTCTCCCACGCGCAGGTTGATGATCTGCGCGAACGCATCGAGAAGGCCATCGGCGGGCTGTCGTTGCGCGTCCCGCCCGACAAACGCGCGCGCGTCGGCATCAGCGTCGGCTCGGCGCGCTTCGGCGTGGACGGCGAAACGCTCAACCAACTGCTCATCGCCGCCGATCAGGCCATGTACTCCGTCAAGTCCGACCACAAACAACGCCGCCGCCAAAAGGTCACACCGCTCACCATCGTCGAAACTCCCACCAGCGAACTCGCTTCTACAGCGATTAACTAAAAATTGTCCGTAGTCAGTCGTCAGTTGTCAGTTGTTCAATACAGTCACGGCAACTTGCGTCGTTGCCTCGAAACAACTGACAACTGACGACTGACTACGGACAACCTTCTTGACATTCCCACCCGCCATCGCTTTCAATCGTTAGAGAGGCACAGGGCTGCGGCAAGCGTCGCCAGCCGCGATGCGCTTCGATAGAGCGTCTTCACGCCCGCGCGCACCCGCAGTCGTGTTTGCTTCTCTTAACTGTCCGACTGTTTGCGCCAGATGCCGTCTGTCGCTGCGCGTTCATAACGAAAGCATGCCGGTTTCTTCCACACAAGCCGCGAAAATTTTCACCCTGCTCATCGTCGACGACGACGAACGGGCGCTCGCCTCACTGCAAGGCGTCTTTGAGAGCGCGCACCATCACGTCAAGGTAGCCGCCGACGCGCCGACCGCGCTGCGCATGTTGCATCGCGAGCCGTGCGATCTGATCCTGCTCGACATCGAACTGCCGGGCGTGGACGGACTCGCCCTGTGCCGCCTGTTGCGCGCGCAAGAGGCGACGCGGCGACTCCCGATCATCATCATCTCTGCGCACGACGACGAGGAACGAAAGGTCGGCGCGTTTGCCGCCGGTGCGGACGACTTCATCGTCAAGCCCGCGACGCGCCGCGAACTGTTGTCGCGCGTCAGCACGCAGATCGAAGCGGCGGAGCGCGAGAGCGCGCTCGTCGGCAGCAATCGCGAGTTAGGATTTCTGGCCGACCTTGGGCGCGGCCTGCTCGTCGCGCTCGAACCCTTGCAAGTCGTCAGGCGCGTGGCGGGCGCAACCTACGAAGCCGCCAACGCTTCGCTCTGCGCGGCCTTCTTGGAGACGCAAAAATTCGACGACGGTAACACGCACGAGCAAGACGCGCAGGCGACGCGCACACAGGCGGCGGTCTGCGTCTTTGATCGCGAAGGCAGCGCGGAAGGCGACGCGTTAATTGACACGGCGAAGTTGAACGCGTGGCTCGCCTCGAATCCGCAAGGGGCTGTGCGGCTGGAAGAGAGAGCGTCGTTTTTCCTGAAAGATGCGCAGCACCGCGTTGAGTACGCTGCGCCGCTCAGGTTCGGCGGTCGTGCGCTCGGCGCGCTCATCGCTGCTTATGATCGCGCGAATGATTGCGGCGAAACGGAGAGTCGTCTCATTGACGCGGCGGCGCAGCAGGCCGCGCTCGCCGCACACATCTCTTCGCTCTACGAAGCGGCGCGCGCTTCCTCCGCGAGCCTCGCGAAAGAAGTCGAACGCCGCACCGCCGAAGCCGAAGCGCAGAGGCGTTTCACCGAAGCCATCATCGACACGCTGCCCGTCTCGCTCTACGCAGTCAATCGCGACTATCGCATTGTCGCTTGGAATCGCAACCGCGAACTCGGCGGGCAGGGCATCCCGCGCGGGCAAGCACTCGGTCGCAACATTTTCGACGTGCTCACGCGCCAGCCGCGCGAATCGCTGGAACGCGAATTCCGACGCGCCTTCGAGACCGGACGCATCGAGCGTATCGAGCAGGAATCAGCAGCAGCCGACGGCACTGCGAAACACTGGCTCGTCAGCAAAGTCCCTATGCGCGTCGGGGGCGATGAAGTGTCGCACGTCATCACGGTTGGCGAAGACATCACGACGCGCGTTGAGGCGAACCGCGCCGTCGCGCGCACGGAAAAGTTGGCGGCGGTCGGGCGTCTCGCCGCCGGAGTCGTACACGAGATCAACAATCCGCTCGCAACAATCGCCGCCTGCGCTGAGGCACTAGAGACGCGCGTTGTGGAAGGCGCGTTCGGACAGTCTGCGGAAGTCGAAGACTTGCGCGAATATTTGTCGCTGATTCGCAGCGAGGCTTTTCGTTGTAAGACGATCACGAACGGCCTGCTGGATTTCAGTCGCAACCGCGCGGGGCAACATGCGCCGGTCGAGTTAGGTGAAGTGTTGGAGGCGGCGGCGCGCTTGCTTCGACACCAGAAGCGCAGCCGCAACGTCGAGATCACGGTTGAAGCGCAGCCTGATATGGCAGCGGTTTCGGGCGACGCGGGGCAGTTGCAGCAGGCCGTGATCATCCTCGCCGAGAACGCGATTGATGCGATGCCGCAGGGCGGGACGCTCCTGTTGCGCGCGCAGACGGAAGGCGCGGGCGTGCGCATAGAGGTTTGCGACACGGGCGTAGGCATCCCGCAAGAGAATCTGGCGCGCATATTCGATCCGTTTTTTACGACGAAGGAAGTCGGGCGGGGAACGGGTCTTGGGCTGGCGGTCTGTTATGGTATTGTGGCGGAACACGGAGGGCGCGTCGAAGTGGATTCGGTAGTCGGGCGCGGGACGACATTCACGCTGACGCTGCCCTCGCTTAGTGAAGAACGTCTGGACGGAGGCCGAACGAGTTGAGCACCACGTTGCCGAGCAGAATCTTAGTGGCCGAAGACGAAGCGAATCTTCGTCTCGTGTTGCAAAAGGAACTACAGAGGCAGGGACATGAGGTGAGGGTTGCGCCCGACGGCGAGGCAGCCTTGCGCCTTTTGGAAGAGAGCAACGTTGACGTGCTCCTGTGCGACATCAACATGCCGCGCATGGACGGGCTGGAACTTTTGCGCCGCGTCCATCAACGACCGAACCCGCCCGAAGTGATCATGCTGACGGGGCATGCAACGGTCGAGACTGCAATCGAAGCGATGAAACTCGGCGCTTACGATTATCTCTCGAAGCCTTACCACATCAACGAACTCGACACGCTCGTCACGCGCGCGGCTGAAAAGCGACGCCTGCGCGTTGACAATCAACGCCTGCGCGCGCAGATCGCGCGTCAATCGGAGATGCCTGAGATCGTACACGTCTCCGCAGCGATGCGCGAGGCTCTGCGTCTCGTAGAGCGCGTCGCGCCGTCGGACGCGTCCGTACTTATAACGGGCGAGTCGGGCACGGGCAAGGAGTTGATCGCGCACGCCATACACCGCCTGTCGCAGCGCAAGGATGGTTCGTTCATCGATCTTAACTGCGCCGCGTTTCAAGAGTCGCTTCTCGAATCCGAACTCTTCGGTTACGAGGCGGGCGCGTTCTCCGGCGCGAAGGGGCGCAAGCTCGGACTCTTTGAACTCGCAGACAACGGCACGCTCTTTCTCGACGAAGTGACGGAACTGCCCGCGCCTTTGCAGTCGAAACTTTTACGCGCGATTGAGACGCAGACGTTCTATCGAGTCGGCGCGGTGCGCAAGGTTCAAGTCAACGTACGCATCATCGCGGCGACGAACCGCGACATGACGCAGGCCGTTGCCGACGGCAGCTTTCGCGCCGACCTCCTCTATCGCATCAACGGCTTCCAGATCAATTTGTCACCCTTGCGCGAACGCCCCGAAGACATCGAACCGCTCGCGCAGCATCTCATACGCCAACTCGGCGGCCTGAACCCGCCGGAGATCACTGCGGAAGCGCTCGCGTCCTTGAGCGAATATCCCTGGCCGGGCAACGTGCGGCAGTTGCGCAACTGCTTGGAGCGCGCCGTGCTGCTCGCCAACGACGGGCGCATCACGCGCGCAGAACTGCCGCCCGAAATCGCCAACCCCTCGGCAGCGGCGACCGCCGGAACGTTCGTGCCCGCCTACGCGGGCGCGCAGATCGCAGGAGGCGCGGCGGTCGAAGGTGGAAACACAGTCGTGCAGCCGCCGCTCAGGGAAGTCGAGCGTCAACAGATCGTCGCCGCGCTCGAACAGACCAACTGGCATCGCGGCAAGACCGCCGAGATACTCGGCATCTCACCCTCCACACTTTACCGCCGCCTGCGCGATTACAACTTGACGCGTCGCAGTTAACCTCGAAAGGCGATCTCCAACAAAAGCGATCTTAAGCAAAGAAGCCGCGACTATTCGCGGCTTCTTTTCGTGTGCAACTGTGATTGATTTTAACTGCTGGATGCTGCGCCCGTGCTGAGCGGAGTTTTTTCGAGTGCGCGCTCGGCGGCTTCTGCCTTTTCGCGTTGGCCTGTGCGGACGTAGAGCGTGATGAGTTGGCGCAGCACGTCGGAAGATGCGGGGTCGAGTTTGCGCGCGGCTTCGTAGTGCTTGATCGCGTCGCGGTCGCGCCCCGAGGCGGCGAGTAGCGCAGCGGTGCGCGTGCGCGCGTAAAACTCTCCGCCAGCGCGCTTGAACTCTTTGAAGACGTTGTCGTACTTGCCCATCCGACCATAGACGAGCGCGAGGTTGTTGGCGACCTGCGTGTCCGAGGGAGCGAGGCGCGCGGCGGTTTTGAGTTGCGCGAGCGCGTCCGCGTAACGGTCGTCGAGGTAGAGCGAGTGGCCGAGGTTGTTAATCACGCGCGCGTTCTGCGGCGCGACGGAGAGTGCGCGTTCGTAAAACTCACGAGCCTGCTTATGCTGCCCGCGACGGTCGTAGGCGAGGCCGAGCAGATTGTTCGCTTCAACCAGATCGGGGCCGGCGACGGCGGCGATGGACAACTCCGCGATGGCTTCGTTCGTGTAGCCGTTCTCAAGTAGCGCGCGCCCCTGCGAGAGCGGATCGCCCGCGACGCCTTCGATGTAAGGCGTGAACGGGCGCGGCGCGTAGTCGAAAGTTTCGCCCGCCTTCTTGTCTGCCGCGCGCGGCGCGGCGACGACTGCGGACGGAGTTTCTACTGCGACGACCGGCGGCGCACTTTGTGTTTTCTCGCCTGCACGCACGGAGCGTGCGGCGTTTTCCGCAACCATTGCGGGCTGCGATGCGGGCTGTGACTCAACGCGCGGCGGTTCATTGCCTGTGGCATTCGTTTGCGCGCGAGTAGCGTCGGCGTTCGCAACGGGCGCAACGAACGTCACGGGAGCAGCGGGCACGGCAGGCGCAACATTCGCAGCAGGCGCAGTGGATGCTGTTGCCGCAGATGCTGTTGCCGCCTGCGCTTCCTGTTTCTTGTTCTCTTTCGCTTTCACGCGCGCCGTCTTGTCGCTCTTACTGCCGCCGCCGAAAAGTTTGGCGAGGCCGCGAAAGGGCGCGCTGATGATGCGTACAAAAAGGTTCGGGCGCTTCTTCACCGCCGCGCCCGAAGCCTCTTGCGCCGTCTCGCCTTCATCCGTCAATTCATCTCGAACATCCGTTTGCTCGAACGCCTGCGTCGCGCTCGTTTGCACAATGCGCGCGCCCGCGTCAAAGCTCGACGCTTTGAGCGGCGACACGGAAGAGAAGATGAGCGCGCAGGCGCAGGCGAGGTGTGTGATTTTTGAAAAACGCACGAAAGAATCCTTTCCGAAACATTATCTCGACGGCGACTGGCCGCCCAAACGCGTTCGCGCGCCGACAATCGCCGGACGAGTTTACCAGAGAATCTTAGGGGAGTCGCGTGTGCAGGTCAAAAGGAGCGCGGCGCGTCTACCCGCGCGAAGGCTTATCAAATGCGAAGGCACGGACTGAATCATTCAGTCCGTGCCTTCGCAAAGGGGAGAGCAAGAGAGACTAAGGGTGCAAGAGAGAGGTTCTGTCGGTGCGGTTGAGCGTTTAGGCTTGTTGCTGTTGTTGCTGTTTGCGGCGGCGGCGATAGTAGAGTCCGGCCAAGCCCGTGCCGAGCAAAGTCATCGTCGCGGGTTCGGGAACTGCTGCCGGAGAAGTGTAAATCTTGAGCGTGATGCCGTTGTTCCAGAAGTGGCAGTCGGGGTCGAAACCGAACGCAACGTTGTTGCCGCTGTTGAGATAGGAGATGAGCGCGGCCAACTGCGTCTGGTTGAAGGTGAAGACGACGTTTTGCGTCGTCGCCACGCCGTTGGTATCCGTGAACTGACCGATCACCGTGCCCGTGTTGTTGACAAGCACGTTGCTGCTGGCGAAGTAATCGCTGATTGACGTGACGGGCGATTGGCTCGCATCAACGTCTTGAATAGATGTCACGCCGTTGACGGTTGCGGTGCGCGTGCCGCTCGCCGAGGTGAAGGTGTTGGCGGAGTCGAACATGCGTACAAAGAGCGTGTTGGCGGTGGTGTCCCAGTTGGTGATGCTATTGAACGTGAGCGTCGCGCCGGTGATGGTTTGACCGGCGGGAACTACGACGTTATTGATCTGCCATGTGTAAGCGCGATGGTGGTCGAGATCAAACTGGTTAGGGCCGCCGGGATTTGAACCCGCACTGCCTGCGGCGTCGGGCGCGGTCGCTGGCGGAGCGAATGTGAGCGTATCTGCGAAAGCGGAACCAGGCAGACTGAAAACGACGAGCGCGGCAAGACCGATGAGCAGCTTTTTCACGACGGGTTGAACCTCCTACGGCAACTTAACTGGTTTGGAATAGACGGACTACAACGACAGCCTGCAAATAGAAAAATCAAGGGGTTCGCAAGCGATTAAGAAATGTAACTTTTCTCTGTCGCACCCAAAGTAAACGCCGACTGAGGGTTCTTTTCCACAAAACAACTGCCGTTAGAAAGTATTATTTTCGAGAACAAACGAAGTAGTTTGCGCGCTTTATCAACGCGCGCTGTCATTGAAGACTTGGCGGTATTTTTCGGGGATGGTGATGGCGCGTCGTGTGTCCAGATTCATCGCGACGTGAATTTGCTTGGCGCGCACACACAACGTCGCATCGCTCGCGCGGCGCGCGCTGTACTCGAAGGTGGCGGAACTATTGCGAGTCTCTGAGACGAAAATTTCCACGTCTACCGCATCGCCATAAACAAGCGGCACGAAAAACTCCGTCTCCGTCTTAACGGTGGGAAATCCGATGCGCTCGTCGGCCATCAGCTTTTGATAACTTATCCGGCAGCGCGCGGCGAAAAACTCTTCGAGGGCAATGTGAAAGTAATGAAAGATGTTCGGATAGTAAACCAGCCCCGCAGGGTCTGTGTCGCCAAAGCGCACCGTGATGCGTGTAGAGAATGGCATGATAAAGCAGTGACGAGTGACAGGTGACAAGATAAAGACAATCCCTTTGCTTTAACTTGTCACTCGTCACTTGTCACTTGTCACTGCTTTTGAGTTTCTTGCGATCAATTTTGCCGCGATCATTTTTGGGGAGCGATGTGACGAACTCGATCCAGCGCGGGTACTTGTAGAGCGCGAGGTGAGTCTTGACGAACTCTTTGAGCGACTCGGCCAACTCTTCGGACGGCGCAAAATTTTCGCGCGGCACGATGAAGGCTTTCGGTTTGACGAGGCGGTCGCCCGCGTCGTGGCCGACGACGGCGCATTCGAGCACCGCTTCGTGTTGCAGCAGGCAACCCTCGATCTCGACGGGCGCGACGTAGACGCCCGATACTTTCAGCATGTCGTCCGTGCGCCCGTGATACCAGTAGTAGCCTTCCGCATCAACGTGAAATTGATCGCCCGTCGTGCAAGAGTCGCCCGCGAAAGTCTCTTTCGATTTTTCGTGCGCCTGCCAGTAGCAGAGCGCCGCCGAGTCGCCCTTGATGCGAAGCGTCCCCATCTCGCCCGTCGCAACTTCACGACCCTCCGCGTCAATCACCTGCGCCTCGTAGCCTTCGACGATGCGCCCCAGACTTCCCGGTTTTACATCGCCCAGACGGTTCGTGATGTAGATGTGGAACATCTCCGCAGAGCCGATGCCGTCGAGGATTTCCACGCCGAAAGTTTTCATCCAACGCTCGTACAACTCGACGGGCAGAGCCTCGCCCGCCGACAGGCAGAAACGCAAACTCGATACGTCGCGCGTCGCTGCGCCTTCAAGGTTGAGCATCCCGCTGATCATCGTCGGCACGCTCGTTAAGACGGTCGGGCGAAAGCGTTCGATCACTTCAAACAACTTTTCGGGCGTCGAACGCTCCGCGAACAGCGCGGTCGCGCCGCCGACTGCGAACGGGAACAAAAGGTTCGTTCCCGTCGCGTAACCGAAAAATAACTTCGGCACAGACACGGTTAGATCATGTTCGTTGATGCCGAGCACTCGCTTCGCATAACACTCCGTGTTGAACGGCAGATCGTGATGCAAATGCACCGCGCCTTTCGGATGGCCGGTCGAACCCGAAGTGAATAACCAGATCGCTATGTCGTCCTTGTGCGTGTCGGCGGGCGTGAGTTCGTCGGGCATCGCCGCCGTCACTTCCGCGAACGACTCGAACTCGCCGCGCACAGTAAATTCACCGTGCCCGACGACGAGAACTTTGCGCAAGTGACGCGCCCCGCGCGCGGCTTCAGTGAAAGTCTCCAAAAGCGTCTCGTGTATGACGGCGACGCGAGCGCGCGTGTATTCGAGGTAATACTTGTAATCGGCGGTGGGCAAGAGCGGATTGACCATCGTGATAACCGCGCCCGCGCGGCTCGCGCCGAACCAAGTCCAGGCAAACTCCGGGCAATCGGGCAGCACGATGAGCACGCGGTCTTCGATCTCCACGCCGCACGCACGCACGAGCGCGTTCCCCGCGCGATTCGACAAACGCACCGCGTCGCCATAGGTGTATCGCTCGTCCTCGAAGTACAAACACACCTTGCCTTCGCGCCCCTCCTCAACGTTGTGATAGAGGAAGTAGTCGGCCATGTTGAAGCGTTCGGGAAATTCGATGTTCATAGCCATAACTCGTTAGTCAACAGTTCGGACGATCAAACATAGGCCGCGCGATCTTTCACGAACGGCTCAAGAGTTTTCCTTCGACGCACGCAACGAAAACATGTGCGGCAACTCGACCTGCCAGCCTTTAAGTCGCGTCTTGCCCGGCTCGAACTCTTCGGTCGTGAAGGCGTTCGAGTGCCAGTAGGGAAACTCGCGCAGGAACTCAAGGCGCAAGCCCGCGCCTATGACGGCGTTAATAACGTTGGCCAGACTGTGCGACCAGTTGTACTCGGTGTGCGAGAAGCCCGGCGCGTTCGGCTCGGCGTAAGAGCCTGTCGAGTGCAGCTTGATCGGATCGGGCGTGTGAAAGTAGGGATACTCGAAGGTGTGGCCGTCGTCGCCGAGCATGGAAATGAACGGGTGATGCTCTGCGATGTAGAAGAAGCCGCCGGGCTTGAGGAAATGCGCGATGACTTCAGCCCAAGGGTCGAGTTTGGGGAGCCACGAGAGCACGCCGTACGAGGTATAGACGATGTCGAACCTGTCTTCGAGCGCGGCGGGCAGATCGTAGATGTTCGAGCAGACGAAGCGTGCGGGAATGTCGAGTTCAGACGCGAGCGAGCGTGCTAAGTTGATCGCTTCGTCGGAGAAATCTGCGCCCGTCACCTGCGCGCCCAGACGCGCCCAGGAGAGCGTGTCCATGCCGAAGTGGCATTGAATGTGTAGGAGGGATTTGCCCGCCACGTCGCCGACCTCCGAGAGTTCCAGCGGTTCGAGCGAAGACTTGCCCGCCTTGAACGATTCGATATCGTAGAAGCGCGAAGGCTTGTGCAGTCGCGTCCAGCCGTTCCAGAGCGAGCGGTTGTTCTCCAAAAATTTGTCCATGACCGGCTACTGCTGGTGTCCGGCGAAGGGGCAACCGCCCGCGCCGTGCTTCGTGTCGAGATAGGTGCGCGCTTCCCAGAGTTCGGGGAAGAAACGCGCGTCGAGCGTGGTGCGTAGGTAGCCGACGCCTTCCGAGCCGCCCGTGCCGCGCTTCGTGCCGACCATGCGCTCGACCATCTTGACGTGGTGCGAACGCCACAAAGAAAAATACTCGTCGTGCGCGATGAGTGCTTCGGCAAACTCGAACTCTTCGCGTCGCTCCTCGAAATGCGTGAGCACTTCGAGGACGGCGCGCGTGCGCGCGTGGTAGCTGCGCGTGCGCTCTTGCTGCGGGAGCGCGGCATCGTCTGCGGGCGCGTCGAGACCGCGCCGACGCAGGAGCGCATAGAAGGCTTCGGCGAGCGTCGGCGCGTTGAAGCGCGCCTGCAAGCGCGCGTGCGCAAAATCGTCTTCGCGGAAATTGTCGAGCGTGCCACGATCTTTGAGGCCGGAGGCAAATTCGATTTCGCGAAACTGCATTGATTGGAAGCCGCTCGCGGGATTGAGTTCGTCGCGGAAGCCTAGAAAGTTGATTGGCGTCATCGTCTCAAGGAGATGAATCTGGTTGACGAGAATCTTCTCGATCTCGACGACACGGGCGAGCGCACGCGTCGCAACGAACGGGCGATCCTCGTTCAACAATGCGACGCTCGCATCAATCTCGTGGAGTATCTGCTTGAACCAGAGTTCGTAAGTCTGGTGGATCGTGATGAACAGGAGTTCGTCGTGATGCGCCGGATCGGAGAGACAATCCTGCAACGCGATCAAGTCCGCCACGCGCAAGTATTTATTGTATGAGAGCGGCGCATTCTCGCCGTAGTTATTTGACATGATGAAACAGTGACAAGTGACGAGTGACAAGTGACGAGCAAGAAGTAAGACAAGTTTAAGCAATGAGCTTTTGATTTAACTTGTCACTTGTCACTCGTCACTTGTCACTGTAGTTAATATGCTGCGCCGGTTGCGGCTTCATGCGCTTCGTAGGCGCGCGTGTCTATGATGCGGCGCATTTCGCGTATGACGATGTCGAGTTCTTCGTCCTTTGTGTAGAAGTGGGGCGAGATGCGTATGCCTGCGCCGGGTCGGTAGTCAACGATGATCTCGCGGCGTACGAGTTCGCGCGTCACAGCCGGAGCGTGCTCGACGTTGACCGTCACAGTGCCGCCGCGCTTGCTCGCATCGCGCGGGCTGGTGACTTGGAAGCCTGCGGCTTCGGCGAGTTCGATGAGCTTTGAAGTCTGTCGCGTGCTCTTGGCGCGAATACGTTCGACGCCGATCTCGTTGATGACCTGATAGCCGCCGCGCGCCGCATAGAGCGCGGGGATGGAGGGCGAACCGTGCAGGAAGCGAGCGATGCCGTGCGCGTAGGCGATGGGCGCGGGCGCAAAAGCGAACGGCTGTTCGTGCGCCATCCAGCCCGTGACTTTGGGTTTGAGTTCGGTGTGAAGGCGCGGATGTACGTAGAGATAACCCGCGCCGGGGCCGCCGCAGAGCCACTTGACGGAGCCGCCCGTGCAGAAATCCACGTCGAGTTCTGTGACGGAGAAGGGGACTGTGCCCGCCGATTGATAAGTGTCGAGGACGACGAGCGCGCCGACTTCGTGCGCGCGTTCGGTGATGGCGCGCGCGTCTTGCAGGAACGCGCTCTTGAAGAGGACGTGCGAGATGGGGACGATGAGCGTCTCCTCGTCAATCGCGGCGAGCATGCGTTCGAGCGAGACGGTCATGCCGTCGTCTGTCGGGACGCGCTCGACGCGAAAGCGACCGTCGCGTGCGTGCGCTTCGTAGGCGTACATGACCGAAGGAAATTCGAGATCGGAATAGACGATCTTGTTGCGTCGCGCGTCAGGCTCGAAACAGGAGAGTATGAGCGACTGGCAGACCGAGACATTCTGGTGCATGGCGACCGACTCAGGCGGCGCGCCGATGATCTTCGCTACTTCGTCGCCGAGCGCGAGCGGCATCTCCCACCAGCCTTCGCCCCAAGCGCGCACGCCGCGCGTCGCCCACATCTCGGCATAGGCTTGTAGGTTGTCGAAAGTCGCGCGGGGCATCGCGCCGAGGCTGTGCGAGATCAGGTAAGTGGTCTTGTCCAGAATCGGAAATTCAGCGCGCCATTTAAGTAGCTCGTCGGTCAAACGTTAGTTTCCTCCTGCGTGCCGACAATCATATGCGGCGCGGGCATTGAACGTCTAGCGGAGAAAGTCTCAAGTCTCAAGTCCCAAGTCCCAAGTCGGAGTGGCTTTGAGACTTGAGACTTGAGACTTGGGACTTGGGACTTATTTCAAGATGAACGTCTCGGCATCGAGAGCAGCGGGGTTTTCCGGCGAGACGAACGGCGGGCACTGGCGGAGCGCCAGCGTCAACTCCTGTTGCATCGCGGCGGCTGACGGGAAACGCGCCGAAGGGTCTTTGGCGAGAGATTTTTGGAGCACCGCGTCGAGTTGTTCGGCGGCGGGCGACGTGTCTTCGAGGTGATAGGGCGCGTTGAGGATGTTGGTCAGCAGTTCGTGATAGGTCGTGCCCGTGAAGGGACGGCGACCCGTGACGGCTTCGACGACCATGACGCCGATGGAGAAGAGATCGCTGCGCTCGTCAACCGAGCCGCCCGTGAGTTGTTCGGGCGACATGTAGCCGAACGTGCCCATGATCGCGCCGGGTGTGGTGACGGGCGCGGCGGCTGTGGGGCTGTGCGAATCTGTGGGAAGCGCCTGCATGAGTTTGGCGAGGCCGAAGTCGAGCAGGTGTACGCGCGGCTGTCCGGTTTCGTAAGTCGAGAGCAGGACGTTTTCGGGTTTGAGATCGCGGTGGACGACTCCTGCGGCGTGCGCGGATTTGAGGCCGTCGAGAATTTGGTCGAAGATACTAGCGGCTTGGGCGGGCGCGAGTTGCCGCTCGCGTTTGATCCGCGCGCCGAGCGTCTCGCCCGCGACGAGTTCCATGACAAGATACGCGCCTTCGGTCGAGAGCAAACCGAAGTCGTGTATGGTGACGATGTTCGGGTGGTGGAGCCGCGCGCTGGCCTGAGCCTCGCGCTCGAATCGGCGCAGCGCGTCGCTGTTGCCGAACATGCTGCCCGTCAAAATCTTGACGGCGACTTTGCGATGTAGGCGCAAGTCTGTCGCTTCGTAGACCGCGCCCATGCCGCCCTTGCCGACGAGGCGTTCGAGACGATAGCGTGTCTCGATCGTGCGCTCGACGGGCAGGGAGAGCGTCAGTTCCGTCCCGTCCTCGGTGCAAACCAGCGCGTCCATGTCGAAACACGTGCCGCACTTCGGGCACTCCTTGAGGACGTTCATGTCGTGTCCGGCCACGCGCGAGAGCACTTCATGTTTGATCTTGCGATCACGATCTACGCGGTTCTTCAGACGCACGTTTTCGTAAACGATGGCGATCTGTCCGGCGAGCGTTTCCAGCAGTTCGCGGTCGTTCGCAGTGTAGGGCACTTCGGATTTTTTCTCGCCGAGCAGGAGCAGCCCCGCGAGCCGTTCGTCTGTGCCTGTGAGCGGCACGATGAGGCGCGTGCCGAGGCTTGCGAGCCAGTTCTTTTCCGACTGCGGCAGATTGTTCTTTTGCGGAAACGGAAACTCCTGCGCGCTGCCCTGATCTTCCATGAAGCGCAGCAGGCGAAACTCTTCGGGTATCTTCAACTCCTGCGGCGGCGCGCCGCCCGACGTGTATGTCAGCGACAGATCACGCGTGCCTTCTTCGCGGTAGAAGAGGAAGGTCTGTTCGGGGTGGAGCGCGGCGGTCACGCGTTCGGTGACGCGGCGCGACATCTCCGGTATCGAGTCGAGCTTCTTCACGTCGTCGGTCAACTCGCGCAGGATTTTTTCCTGATTATAAGTTTCGCGGAAGAACTTGCGATCAACCCACTCGCCGAGTCGTTTGCGGAAGACGAGGGCGAGCGCGATGGCCGCGATGAACAGGTAGAAGTAGAGCGAACTGCCGAGCAGGATGTCGGCGAGCGGGCGTTTGCGGTTAGAAATGATCGAGAGGACGAGGCCGATGATGGGCAGCGCGATGAGCAAACGCAGCGCGTTCTTCGCCAGCAGGTATTGCAGCCCGCGCCGGATGATCAATCTGACGGGGATCACCTGATGGCGCACGATGGCATAGGCAAACGAGATCGGCATCGCCAGCGTCAGGACGTTAATGACCATCCATCCCAACTGCGGAACCCAGCCCTCGCGCGAGCGCACGGAAACGCCGAGGATCAATAGCCACACGACGAACGGCACGAAGGCGACGAGGCTGCCGACGAGTACGATGCGCAACTTGCGTTTCGACACCTGACCGGCGCGCCGGTAACTCTGCACGAGTGCCAGCAATGCGAGAAGAATTGTGCCGGGCAAGAGGATTGTGGCGAGCACACCGAACCAAGGGTTGCGCAGCCTGAAAGCTATTGACTCCTCGGGTGCGACTGCCCAGAGGAACAACATATAAGTGAAGGGCGGGAGGAACAGGACGAGCAGCGGCAGGTAGAGGTATCGTTCCAGACGCGGCCAGCGTTTGAGGATGGGCGACGGTTCGGGGAAGACGAGGAACAGGTGGAGCAAAACGCTCGGCGCGAACATCTTGGACGCCTGCCCGAATACCATCAGAGAGCGATACCACCACGGCGTTCCCTCGAATGGTTGCGGGAGCGAGAAGGCTGAGGCAATCAGCACCAGCCAGAGCGAGAGCAGCAGAGCCTGTTTGTCGTCGGGCTTGACCGCGAAGACGGCGATGCCGATGAGCAGGAAGACTGCGGAATTGAGCAGCGTGGCGATAATGTTTGACGTGAAGACCCGTCTCGATAAGGAACTGCGGATTCGACGCAACGTGAAGTCGCGCAACTCGCCGTCGCGCCGGACGGTGAGCGTGTAAGCGTCGTCGGGGTTGAGGCGGCGAAAGACGTTCTCCGTACGGTAGTCGGAGCGTTCGACGTTCTGGCCGTTGATGGCGATGACCTCATCGCCCACTTGCAAATCCGAGGCGGGGCCGCCTGCGTCCACCCGGACGACCAACTCGGGGCCGCCGGGCGCGACGGGCGAAGCGTTCCAACCGCGCTCATCCAACATGTGTTGGAGCGTGATCCAGTAGCCGTAGCTCACGACGGTATAAGCCGCCACCAGCGCGAAGAAGATTCCGACGAGGATCGTGCGTGTCTTCATGTTCGTTCGGCCTTGACCGCGAAGTGCCAGTCGCGCGGCGCATCTTAACAAACTTCCCGCGCACGCGTAAGTTGTTTCGCGCCAGTGCCCGCCGCAGTCAAACGCGAGCGGCAACGGCAGCGTGTTTTCGCCCGTGCGTGCAGAACTGCTACACTGCCCGCCTGAGACGAACATGACCTGGCATCCCGCAAACCCCATCCGGCACACGATCCCCGAAACGCTCTGGCCGACACGCGAAGAGGCGGCGCTGTCGCTCCTCTTTCAACCCGTCCGCACGGGTTCGCTCACGCTCGAACAGCGAACGTGGGTTCCGGCGATGGTTCCCTGGCGCGCGACCGCAGACGGTTTCGTGACGCGCGAAGTGCTCGAATGGTACGAACGTTTCGCACGGGGGCGACCGGGCGCAATCGTCGTCGAAGCGACGGGCGTGCGGGACATCCCTTCGGGGCCGCTCCTGCGCATCGGCCACGACCGCTTCCTGCCGGGCCTTAGCGAACTCTGCGAGACAGTCCGCCGCGCAAGCGACGGCCACACGCGCCTGCTCATACAGATCATAGATTTCCTCTCCGTCAAACGCCGCCCCGAACGGTCGAAATACTTCGCGCGATTTTTGCAGTTGGAAGAACGCCACGCACGCGCGCTTGCAGAAGCGACCAATGATGAGAGTTGGTTTGCCGCAGATGAGCCGACAGTACGCGCCTTTCTCACAGACGCGCCGGAAGAGTTGCTTGAAAAAGTTTTGGACGAACGCGAACTCGAATCTTTGCGGAAGGGCTACCGCGAGCGCGTCACAGACACGCATCTGGCGCACATCGAAGAGTTGCCGCGCGTGCTCCCGGACATTTTCGCCGCCGCCGCTGAACGCGCACGCGTCGCCGGATTCGACGGCGTCGAACTACACTACGCGCACGCCTACACGATGGCCTCTTTTCTCTCCGCGCTCAACACGCGCGCGGACGGCTACGGCAGCTCGCTCGCGGGTCGCGTGCGCCTGCCTCTGGAAGTTTACCGTGCTGTGCGCGAGCGCGTCGGCGCGGACTACACGGTCGGCGTGCGCTTCCTCGCAGATGAAGTGATCGCTGGCGGGAGTCGTCTGGAAGATGCGATCTATTTCGGTCGTGAGTTTGCGCGCGCGGGTTTCGACTTTCTCTCGCTCTCGAAGGGCGGGAAGTTTGAGGATGCGGCGCAGCCGAAGGTCGGCCACGCCATCTACCCTTACACGGGCGAGAGCGGCTACGAATGTATGCCGACGGTGCGTTCGGACGAGCGCGGCCCTTTCGGTCGCAACGTCTCGCTCGTCGCCGCCGTCAAGCGCGCCGTGAGTACGGAAGGCTTCCGCACGCCGGTCGTCGCGGCCGGAGGCATCTGTACGTTCGAGCAGGCCGAAGCGATTTTGCGACGCGGCGAGGCCGACATCATCGGAGCAGCACGCCAGACGCTCGCAGACCCCGACTGGTTTCTCAAAACGCGACTCGGACGCGGCACTGAAATCCGCCGCTGCACCTACACCAACTACTGCGAAGGCTTAGACCAGGCGCACAAACAAGTCACCTGCAAACTCTGGGATCGCGTCGAACTAGACGAGCCAAATCTCTCGCTCAGCCATGACGGACGCCGGAGATTGCTCGCGCCGGAATGGAAGGAAGAAGGGATGGAAGAAGGGTAAAGGGGAAAGGTAAAACGAAGCGGCGAGTTGTGCGTCTCCTGATGTCTTCTCCTTTACCCCTTCCCCTTTCCCCCTTCCCCTACGTATTCATCGTAAGCCGCGATGAACTGCGGGTCGCGCCGCCGCAAATTCTCGTAATCGATCTTCTTGCTGCGCGTCATCAACGAGTAGGCGAAGGGCAGCGGCGCGAGGTGCATGTAGTCGCGCGCGTGCTCGAACCAGACGAGACTATCGTAGGCGGCCTGTTGATATTCTTCGATGACGGGCTTGCGCACACGCTCGAACTCGCGCAACGCTTCCTCCACGTTTTCACTCGCGGCGACGCAACGATAAAGCGCAATCGCATCTTCAAGGGCGAGCTTCGTGCCTGAACCGATGGAGAAGTGCGCCGTGTGCAGCGCATCGCCGAGCAGCACGACGTTTCGGTGATGCCAGTGCCGGTTCTTCACCAGCAGGAAATTGATCCACTTGGAATTGTTCGACAAGAGCGCGTGCCCGCCCAAGTCTCTCTCGAATACAACTCCGAGATAGCGACGCGTCTCCGCGTCCGTCATCTCCGCAAACCCCGCACGCGTCCAAGTCTCCGCGTCGCACTCGACGATGAATGTGCTCGTCTCAGAGTCGAATTTGTAAGAGTGCGCGGCGAAGACGCCCCCGTCGCGTTCGCGGAAGGTGAGCGTCAGCCCATGAAAGAGTTGATGCGTGCCGTACCAGATATACTTGTTGTGGCGTACGCCGAGCGAAGGCTCGAACTGTTCGCGGAGACGCTCGCGCACGGTGCTGTTCACGCCGTCCGCGCCGACGATCAAATCATAATCTGCGAACTCTTCGACGCTCGCCACCTCCGCACGAAAACGCAGGTCAACGCCGAGCGCTCGGCAACGCTCCTGCAAGATGTTCAGCAGCTTGAGTCGCGCGATGCCGGAAAACTTGTTGCCGCGAATCGTGACACGCTCGTCACGATGCACCACATCCACGTTGTCCCACGTCGCGAAGCTACGCGTGATCTCCCGGTAAGTATCCTCGTCCGTGTCGCGCAAATAAGAGAGCGTCTTGTCGGAGAAGACCACGCCCCACCCGAACGTATCATCGGGCGCGTTGCGCTCTAAGATAGTGATCTCATGCGACGGCTCGTGCTTCTTCATCAGAAGCGCGAAGTACAACCCCGCCGGGCCGCCGCCGATAATGCTGATTTTCATATTCTTTTGACTTCGTCAAAAGAGTGACGAGTGGCAAGTGACAGGTGACAAGTTAAAACAGAAGACTTGTCTTCAACTCGTCACTTGTCACTTGTCACTCGTCACTGCCTTACTCGTCACTGTCTTTCAATAGCTCTCTTGCGATAATCAACTTTTGAATCTCGGACGTGCCTTCGTAAATTCTGAGCGCGCGTATGTCGCGGTAGAGGCGTTCGATGATGTGGCCGTGGACGAGTCCTGCGCCGCCGTGAATTTGGACTGCTTGATCAATGATGCGCGCGGCGGCTTCGGTGGCGTAGAGCTTGGCGGTGGAGGCTGCGCGCGCGAGCGTGGGGGCGTAAGAGTCTTCGTGGCCGTAGGTGTCGCGCAGGTATGCGGCGCGGTAGACGAGCAGGCGCGCGGCGTCGAGTTCTGTGGACATGTCCGCGAGTTTCTCTTGAATCAACTGGTACGCGGCGAGCGTCTGCCCAAACTGCTTGCGGCGCTTGGCGTAAGCGACGGCCTCTTCGAGCGCGCGCCGCGCCATGCCGCAGGCCGCAGCGCCGACCGACGCGCGAAACGTGCCGAGCGTACGCATCGCTAACTGGAAGCCTTCGCCCTCCGCGCCCACGCGATCCTCTGCGGGCACGCGCAAGTTGTCGAACTCGATCTCGCCAATCGGGTGCGGCGAGATGAGGCGCGTGCGTTCGCGCACTGTGAAGCCCTGCATGCGCGCGCCGACGACGAAGGCGGAAATCTCCGCGCGCCCGTCGGCACGGCTGCCCGTGCGCGCGAAGACCGTGTAGAAGTCTGCCAGCCCGGCGTTTGAGATGAAACGCTTGCGCCCGTCGAGCAGGTAGCTGTCGCCGTCGCGTCGCGCGGTGGTTTGAATCGCCGCCACGTCCGAGCCGACTTCCGGTTCGGTCAGAGCGAAAGCGGCGACGGCCTTACCTTGCGCTGCACGCGCGAGCCAGAAGTCGCGCACGTGTTCGGGCGCGGCGAGGCTGATGGCGTGCGTGCCCAAGCCCTGCATCACAAAAGCGAGATCGGCCAGCGGCGACGAGTAGGAAAGTTCTTCGCGAATCAGGCAAAGCGCGCGCACGTCGAACGCCGCATTCGGGCGCGCCACCGCGTAACGCAACAACTCCGCCTGCGCCAGAAGCGCGACCAACTCGCGAAACTTCTCATCCGACTTCGCCTGATCCGTCTCGTCCTCATCCGCCTCTGCGCGCGGCTCGATCTCGCGCCACACGAAACTGGCGACACTCGCCGCCAGGCGCAAATGCTCGGCGGTAAAAAACGGCGTCTCTTCGATAAACCGATCCATAAAACAGTGACAAGTGACGAGTGACAGGTGACAAGTTAAAGAGAACAGTGACGAGTGACAAGTGACAAGTTAAAGAGAACAGTGACGAGTGACAAGTTGAAGACACAAGAGCCTCAGTGCTGAAACTTGCAACTTGTCTTCTCTCGTCACTTGTCACTCGTCACTTGTCACTCTCTTAAAAACTGGTTCGCGCTTCGCTTTGAAGGCTTCGTGGGCTTCGCGGAAGTCGGGGTGTTGCATGCAGACGCTTTGCGCCTGCGCCTCCCATTCGAGCGCGGTGTCGAGGTCAACGTGCATTTCGCGGTTGAGCATCTCTTTGGTCATGCCGAGCGCGAACGCGGGGCCGCGCGCGAGTCTCTCGGCGAGCGAGCGCGTCTCCGTTTCGAGTTCTGAGGCGGCGACGACGCGATTATAAAGCCCGATGCGTTCGGCTTCTTGCGCGGACAGAAAATCGCCCGTGTAGAGCAACTCCGTCGCCTTCGCCAGCCCGACGTAGCGCGGCAGAAGATAGGCCGCGCCCATGTCCGCGCCCGACAGCCCGACGCGCACGAACAGAAACGCGATGCGCGCCTCTTCCGCAGCGATGCGGAGGTCTGCCGCGAGCGCGATGACCGCGCCTGCGCCCGCCGCCGTGCCGTTCAAACACGCGATGACCGGCTTACGCAAATTCCGCATGTTACGTATGAGTTCGCAGGTGAGGCGTGTGAATTCGAGGTGGCCTTGAATGTCGAGCGTCTGTAGGTCGGCGATGATGTCGCGCACGTCGCCGCCCGAACAGAACGCGCGCCCCGCGCCCGTGATGACGACGGCGCGCACGTCAGTTTCACCTTCGAGCGCGGCGAACGCATCGGTCAACTCTCGATAGACTTCAAACGTCAACGCGTTCAAACGCTCAGGGCGATTGAGCGTGATCCACGCCACGCCGCCCGCGCTCACTTCATAGAGAAAACTTTTCGGACGAAGCATATGAAAACAGTGACGAGTGACGAGTGACAAGTGACGAGTTAAAAGAAAAACTCGTTGATGAACGACAAGCGACGGATGATAAAGGGGCGACCCGAAAACAAGTCTTTCAAATGACGATTAAGAATAGGTATTTATAACTTGTCACTCGTCACTTGTCACTCGTCACTGGATTACTGCAATGCCTTCGATTTCGACTTTCGCGTCCGGTTCGAGTAGTCCTTTGACTTCGACGAGCGCCATCGCGGGGAAGTGGCGTCCCATCAATTGTCGCCAGCACGCGCCGACCTCGCTCTGGCGCACGCGATATTCCTCTCTGTCCGTGACGTAGACGACGAGGCGCGCGATCTGTTCGGGCGTGCCGCCTGCCTCGCTTACGACTGCGAGGACGTTTGCGAGCGCGCGTTCAAACTGTGCGACGAAATCCGCGCTGACGATACGCTGCCCCTCATCCCAGGCGATCTGTCCCGCGATGAACAGCAACGCGCCCCCGGGCGGCGCAAGCACGCCGTTCGCGTAGCCGCGCGGGCGTCCGAGCGATTCGGGATTGATGAAAGTAAGCGATTTGTTCATTGATTCATTTGTTCATTGATTCAATGAGTAGATGAATCAATGGATCAATTAATACAAGACGCTGCCGCCATCAACGTTGATGGCTTGGCCGTTGATGCCGCGCCCGTCTTCGGAGGCTAGGAGCAGTGCGAGCGCGGCGACCTCTTCCGAAGTGACGAGCCGATTCTGCGGACTCATGCGTTTGATGGCATCGAGCGCGTCCGCAGCCGTGCGCCCTGTCTTCGTTTCGATCTGTTCGACGGCGCGCGTCGTCATGTCCGTGTCAACGTAGCCCGGGCAGATGGCGTTGACCGTGATGCCCTTCAAAGCCACTTCGAGCGCGACCGAACGCGTGAGTCCGACGACGCCGTGCTTCGAAGCCGAGTAGGCTGCGATGTAGGGTGCGCCCGTCTTGCCCGCGATGGACGCGATGTTGATGATGCGCCCCCAACCGCGTTCGATCATCGAGGGGAGCGTGGCGCGCGTGCAGTAGAAAGTGCCGTCGAGATTGATGGCGAGGTGTCGTCGCCAGTGCGCGTCGTCGGTTTTCGTGACGGGCGCACTCTCGGCGATTCCTGCATTGTTGACGAGAATATCGCACCCGCGCCCGAACACGTCCGCAACAAGGGCGACGACGCGCTCCACTTCGCCCGCGTCCGACACATCACAAGTCGCGTGCATCGTCTCGACGCCGCACTCCTCTCTAACTTCGGCGGCGACGCGCTCGACTTCTCCCGCCGTGCGCGCCACGACCGCAACGCTCGCGCCCTCCCGCGCGAACGCCAACGCGACCGCCCGCCCGATGCCGCGACCCCCGCCCGTTACAAGTGCGATTTTACCTTCAAGCCGCATGGTCTTGAGTTTCAAGTTTCAAGTTGCAGGTTTCAAGTTTCAGGAAAGAGGTTTCGAGTTCTGTGTCTTTAACTTGAAACCTGCAACTTGAAACTTGAAACTTATTTACTGATGCGCGGAGTGCGTTTCTCTACGAACGCGCGCACGCGCTCGCGCGCTTCGGTGGTTTGGAAGCAGCGGAGTTGCGCTTCGGTTTCGTATTGCAGCATCTCGTCGAGTTCGGCGTGATGGCTCATGTAGACAGCGTGCTTGGCGGCGGCTATTGATTCGGGCGGCGCATCGCGCAGGCGTTCGGCAAGCCGCGCGGTCTCCGTTGCGAGTTCGTCGTCGGGCACGACGCGGTTGACGAGTCCAAGCGCGAGCGCACGCTGCGAATCAATCGCGTCGCCGAGAAAGAACATCTCGCAGGCAATGTTCGCGGGCACGATGCGCGGCAGAAAGTATGTCCCGCCCCAATCCGGATGTAATCCCACTTTCACGAACGACTGGCTGAACCGCGCCGACTCCGCCGCGATGCGCAAGTCGCACGCGAGCGCTAGATTGAATCCCGCACCCGCAGCCACCCCGTTGATCGAAGCGACGACCGGCTTCACCATCTCGCGTATCGCCGTCACCACGCGACGCCCCGCGCCGAGCATACGCGCGAACTCGTCCGCATCTTCGCGCTCCATCATCTTGTCCATCGCCGCCACGTCGCCGCCCGCGCAGAACGCGCGTCCCGCGCCCGTGATGACCACCACGCGCACGTCGTCGTCGCTGCCCGCGCGTTCCAGCGTCTCGCCCAGATCGCGCCGCATGTGCCCCGCGAAAGCGTTCAACTTATCCGCGCGATCCAGCGTGATCGTCAAGATGCCTTCACGCGAATGAACTTTGATAGACATAAAAACGTCCGTTGTCCGTTGTCAGTCGTCAGTTGTTCATCTCTTTACGTAAGCTGAGATTTTATCTTTAGACAGCCGCTTGTGAACCACATGCAACTGACAATTGACGACTGACAACGGACATTTACTTTCCTTTGAATTGCGGTTTGCGTTTGCCGACGTAGGCGTCGAGTCCTTCGCGCGCGTCTTCGGATTGGAAGAGTTGTTGTTGGAGTTCGCGTTCGAGCGCGAGGGCTGACTCGAAGGGAATCTCCGCGCCCGTCTGCACCGCGCGCTTGATGCGCCCGACGGCGTGCGCGGCCTTGTCGGGCGTGGTGAACTTCGACGCATAATCTAACACCTGACGCATGAACGCTTCGCCCGTCTCAGCTTCGTAGATGTGGTTGACGAGGCCGAGTTCCGCGCCGCGCTCGAATGGGAAAAGCTCGCCCGTCGTCATGAGTTCAATCGCGCGCGATTTGCCGACCATGCGCACGAGCCGCTGCGTGCCGCCCGTCCCCGGCAGCACGCCGAGCGAAACTTCCGGCAATCCCATCTTGCCCGCGTTTCGCCGCGCGATACGTATGTCCGCAGCCATCGCCACTTCGAGGCCGCCGCCGACACAGTGGCCGTTGATCGCGGCGATGACGAGCTTCGGCGTCTGTTCAAGGCGCGACAGAGTTTCATTCGCGTGCAAACAGAAATAATATTTGAACGTGGGCGTTACACTCTGAAGCATCCCTATGTCAGCACCCGCGCAGAAAAACTTTTCGCCGCTCCCCGTGATGACGATTGTCTGCACGCCCTCGTCCATCCGCGCCGCAAGGATCGCGCGATCCAACTCCTGCATCATCTCATAGCTGTACGTGTTCGCCGGTGGATCATTTAAGGTCAACACGGCGACGCCGTCCGCAGCGCGATACTGCACGAGCTTGCCGCCACTTTCTGTCGTCTCCTGAACTTTTGCTTCCGCTTCCGCCATTTTAATTCGCTCCATGTTAATTAAGACTCAAATTCAGAACGCGCGGTGCCTGATTGTCGGATAACAGCCTGTAAAGTGCCGATGCGTAATTCCGAATGTAAGGGCACGGGAACTGTGATCGTCGAGCTACCTGTGGACTTTTGCATGACGACGTGACTTCCTTTTTGACGTACTTCTACGAAACCATGCCTTATCAGGATAGCGCAGACCTCACGGCCTGAAAGTCTACGCAGCCTCCCCAACGTTGACCTCCAATGTTGTCACATAAACTTCCCCGTTGAGACGTTCGTTGATTTCGTTCGGGTGTGCGCTTTCAAGAAATAACTCGACCGCTTCTTTCAAATTGGCGCGTGCCTCTTCAATAGATGAGCCTTGACTGGCAACATCCAACTCGGGGCACAGCGCGACGAAACCGTCATCCTCGCGCCGTATCGTCGCTGTTAATGTACGTGTCATCGTCTGCTCCCTTCTTTACTTTTACGATTGCGGTGCGCGCCAGACGCTGAGGCGTTCTGCTGTCTTGGCGGTCTTCGGGGTGAACTGTAGTTCGTCGCCCGCCTGTCCGGCAAGGAAGCCGGAGAGGAAGAGGCGCGTGAGATTATCAACCAGATCGGTGACGGAGAGTTTGCCGCGCGGGTCGTACCAGTTGTAAATCCAGTTCATCATGCCGAAGAGCGCGTAGGTGGCGACCGTGAGATCGATCTTCTGCGTGGAGTTGCCGTGCGATTGCTGCTGCTGCGCCTGTTGCACCTCGGAGAGAATGCGGCGGACGAGGCGCGTGTATTGCTGCTTGCGCCCCGTGACGTGCGCGTGCATCTCTCCGGCGAGCGAGTCAGCTTCGTGCGAGAGCACTTTCATCTCGGCCATGTTGGCGGCGAAGAATGAGAGGTGGTTTTCGATGACGAGACGGAGTTTGGCGACCGCGTCGGTCGTCTCGCGCAGGCGTTCGAGCAAGCGTTCGTGTACGCGCCCGAAGCAGTTGTCTTGAATCAGGAAGAGCAGTTCTTCTTTCGACTTGCAGTAATAGTAAAGTCCGGCGAGGCTCACTTGAGTTTCGCGCGCGATGTCGCGCATAGAGGTCGAATGATAGCCCTTCTCGGCGAAGATGCGCGCGCTAGTGCGCAGGATGAACTCCAGCTTTTGATCGTAGCGCGAGAAATCAAGAGATTGGTTCATTGATTCATTTATTCATCGGTTCATTGAAATTGAATAAATGAATCAATGAACCGATGAATCAAATTTTTATAGTCTCACGTACTCGAACTCGAACGGCTTGCCTTTGATGCCAGCCGCAGGCGGCGCGATCCAGTTGGCGATCTTGCCGGGTTCGGTGACGGGGTGCATGAGGCTGCGTACGAACTCGCGGTCGGCCATCGAAGGCAGCCATTCCGAGCGGCGACGCTCAAACTCTTCCTTCGAGATGAGATTTCCTTCAACGTCGAACGCGTGTCCGGCGAATTCGCCGACGTGGCGGTGGAAGCGCGTGCTCGGCAGGTAGAGCGCGGCGTCAACGCCTTCGTCTCTGAGGAACTTGTTCCAACGCGTCATCGCGCGCTCGCAGTCTTTGACATACTCGCCGCGCAATACTTCGTTGAGCGCGTTGCGAAGCGGCACTTCGCGCTGTTTGAGTCGTCCGTCTTCGATAACGGTGAGCAGAAAGTTTTCGTTTGCGGCGGTGTGCTCCGTGTAGTTCTCGTGCTCTTTGAAGCGGCCTTTGAGTCCGGCAGCGAAGAAGTCTGCGGAATTGGAACTGATCTCGCCGCCGAAGAGATCGAGCGAATAGCTGAACCAGAAATTGATGTAGCGTTGCAGTATATCGAGCGGGATTGCGTCGAGTTCGCGCACATCAACGTTTGGATTTTCGCGCATCAACTGCGCGGTGCGCTTAACGACGCGACCGACGCCCGTTTCGCCGACGAAGAGATGATGCGCTTCTTCCGTCAACATGAACTGGCAGGTGCGCGCGAGCGGCTCGAAGCCCGACTCGGCGAGCGCGGCGAGTTGAAACTTGCCGTCGCGGTCTGTGAACATCGTGAAGCAGAAAAAGTTTAGCCAGTCGTCGCAGGGCTGGTTGAAGGCTTCGAGTATGCGCGGCTTGTCGGGGTTGCCGCTGCGTCGTTGCAACAACTCGTCCGCTTCGTCGCGCCCGTCCTGCCCGAAGTAGCGTTGAAGCAGGTAGACCATCGCCCAGAGATGTCTGCCTTCTTCGACGTTGACTTGGAAGAGATTGCGCAGGTCGTAGAGCGACGGGCATGTCTTGCCGAGTTCGCGTTGCTGTTCGACCGAGGCGGGTTCGGTGTCGCCCTGCGTGACGATGATGCGGCGCAATGCGTTGCGAAACTCGCCGGGCACTTCCTGATAGACGGGCATCCCGTAGTTGTCGCCGAAGCCGACTTTCGCGTTCGGGTCGGCGGGTTTCAAAAAGATGCCCCAGCGATAATCCGGCATCTTCACGTAGTCGAAATTCGCCCAGCCGTCCGCCTCGACGCTGATGGCCGTGCGCAGGTAGACTTCCTTGTCCTGAAAACCGTCCGGCCCCATCTCGCGCCACCAGTCGAGATAATTCGGCAGCCACTTCTCCAACGCGCGTTGCAGCCGCTTGTCTTCCGACAAGTTCACGTTATTCGGAATGCGTTCGTATAAATTCATATGACCTCAGTTACAAGTGACAAGTGACAAGTGACGAGTTGAAGACAAGCATTGGTTTTAACTTGTCACTTGTCACCTGTCACTCGTCACTGCTTTTACGTTCGTTTATAGTCGAATTGCGCCTGCGTCGGTTTGCCGTAGTTCGTGAGCGCGCCTTCGGGGCCGACGGCGTTGGGGCGCTGGAAAATCCAGTTCTGCCACGCGGTCAGGCGTCCGTAAATTTTGGTGTCCAACGTCTCGGGGCCTGCGAAACGAAGCGAGGCTTCCATGCCCGTCAACGCATCGGGCGAGAGCGACGTGCGCTCTTCGATGTCCACGCGAATCTTGTCTTCCCAGTCGAGATCGTCGGGCGCGAAGGTGACGAGTCCGGCCTCTTCCGCCGCTTCGGCGTCGAATGCGCCCACATGTTTGAGAACTTCGTCGGCCTGTTCCGGTGCGACGAGAAAACGCGATTGGAGTCGTGTCAACCCGTTAGACATCGGGAGCGCGCCCGCGTTGAACTCGCTCGTGGCGACTTCGACCGTCGCGTCCGGGTTGTTCAACATGTATGTGCGATCCGCAGAGAGCGCAAGTTCGAGCAAGTTTCCGGCGAAGCAACTGCCCGCTTCGATGAGCGCGAAGAAACTCTTCGCCGTGAGATCGAGACGACGCAGCACGCGCGCCATGTGCAGGATGATCTCGCGTACGAGCCAGTGATCTTTGTTGGCGACGAGCGTGCGGTCAATTGCCAGCACGTCTTCGATCTTGCCCTCGGTGCGCAGGCAGACGAGGCCGATCTCAAGTTCGTTCATGCGCAGGTGCAGGAGCGCGTCGTCGAGTTCGCGGTAAGCCTGTAGCGGCCAGTAGGCATCGCCGAGTCGTTCGATCTCTTCGACGGTCGCGGGCTGTTCGCCCTGCGGCGCACGTACGGTCAAGTCTGCGTAACGCTTCTCGCGGTTCAACTTCACACTGACGTACTTGTACTCGCGCCCCGCATCGCTCGCTTCAACTTGCAGCGGGTTGAGCTTGATACCGGCAACCTTCGCCTTCGCGCTGTCGGCCTTGACGAGACTTTGCACGTGCGCCGTCAACGCGTCTTGAAATTTGCTCATCGGGAAATAGCCGTCAATCAACCCCCACTCTTTCGCGCGCTTGCCTTTAAGTCCTTCGGCGAGCGTGGAGAACACGTCTGCGCGATCGCGTCGAATCTTTCGTTTGTCGACGAGGCGCGTGAGTCCGCCCGTCCCCGGCAGCACGCCGAGCAGAGGAACTTCCGGCAGCGAGACGGCGGAGTTGCCGTCGTCAACGAGATAAATTTCGTCGCAGGCGATGGCGAGTTCGTAACCGCCGCCCGAAGCCGTGCCGTTCAAGGCGGCGACGTAGCGTTGGCCGGAGTTACGAGAAGCGTCTTCGATGGCGCAGCGCGTCTCGTTAGTGAACTTGCAGAAGTTGACTTTGAAGGCGTGCGACGAAGTGCCGAGCATGTAGATGTTTGCGCCCGCGCAAAATATGCGCGGCTTGAGGCTCGTGACAACCACGACCTGCACTTGCGGCTGCTCGAAGCGCAGACGCGAGACGGCGTCTGCGAGTTCGATGTCAACGCCTAGGTCGTAGGAGTTGAGTTTTAACTTATAGCCTTCCGCGAGCGTCTCGTCTTCCTGCACGTCCATCGTCAAAGTGGCGACCGCGCCGTCTATCTCCAACTTCCAGTGCTTGTACTTTTCCGGTCTCGTCTCGAAATTAATCATCAATCTCCAACTCCAATAACTTGATCGAATATCTCGCGCCTCAAATACGCGTAAACAGATTTTCGAACGCTCGTTCGAAAAAAGATATTAACGGCTTGCTGCGTGACAGTCAAGGAGCGAGCGCGACGACCGGAGCAGCGCGCGTGGAAGACAGTGCTTGACAGGCGCTAGTCGTCGCGCGTAGGGTTTCAGGCAACCACCCACTATCAATGGAGGCGCATCTGTTCTGGTGAATGGCGCGGTCTTCAAAACCGTCTGTGAGACTGTGAGAACAGGCTCAGGTGGGTTCGATTCCCACACGCCTCCGCCAATAAATGCAGTGACAAGTGACGAGTGACAAGTGACAAGTTAAAACAGCTTGCGCTTGCCCCTCTTTCTTGTCACTCGTCACTCATCACTTGTCACTTATGAAGGATTGGATCGCTTTGAATATGACGCCGGGCGTCGGGCCGCGTGCGGCGACGCGTCTGCTGGAACGCTTCGGGTCGGCTGAAGGCGTGTTTGGCGCGTTGCGTGCGGAATTGGAGCGTCTGCGTTTGAGGCCGGAGGCGGTCGAGAGCATCGTGCTGCGCGACCGGCACGCGGCGGCGGAGAGCGAACTTGAGCGCACGCGTGCGCTCGGCGCGGATGTGTTGATTCTGGACGACGGGACATATCCGGCGCTCCTCAGCGAGATCGCCGACCCGCCGATCACGCTCTACGTGCGCGGCGAGTGGGCTGCGTGCTTCGACGCGCCGACGGTGGCGATTGTCGGCTCAAGGCGTTGTTCGACTTACGGGCAGAACGTGGCGTCGATGCTGGCGCGCGATCTGGCGACGCGGGGCGTGACCATCGTGTCGGGGCTGGCGCGCGGCATTGACGCCGCCGCGCACAGGGGCGCGCTCGAAGCGGGCGGTCGCACGGTGGGCGTGCTCGGCACGGGCGTTGACGAGATTTACCCTCGCGATCATAAAAAGTTGGCGGAAGAAATTTTGAATCGAGGCGGCGCGCTCGTCTCGCAGTTTCCGCTGGGGACGCCGCCGATACCGGAAAATTTTCCGTATCGCAATCGCATCATCAGCGGCTTGAGTCTGGGCGTGGTGCTGGTAGAGGCTGCGGAGAACAGCGGGAGTCTCATCACCGCGCGCCTCGCGATGGAGCAGAACCGGGAGGTGTTCGCCGTGCCCGGAAACATCACGTCGCGCAACTCGTTCGGCACGAACTACCTGATCAAAGGCGCGGGCGCGAAACTCGTGCAGCAGTGGCAGGACGTGGTGGCGGAACTCCCGCCGGAGATCGCCGCGCGCCTCCTTCCGCCCGAACCGTCGAAGAAGAAGCAGAAGGGCGCGGCTGAGCAGAGCGTGCTCTCCGCAGACTTGTCCGAGGACGAGCGCGCCGTGATCGGTTTACTCTCTGCGGACGAACCTGTCCACATAGATGCGCTCGTCGGCGCGAGCAACTTATCCGTCCCGTCGTTAACAGGCATCTTGCTCGGTCTGGAGATGCGCGAGTTGATCAGGCAACTGCCGGGGAAATGCTTCGTTCGGAAGTTGTAGTGTGCGACTTAACCCGCGCCGAGCATTAAAACAACAAGGTAAAAGACAAGCATGAAAGCTATGTTATCGAGGCGTGGACTGGAATGAGTTGTTAGGCGGCGGCTTGCGCTACACGCGGATGCTCTACTTTCCCACCTTGCCCGCTGATGTTACTGCCGCAGTCTTAAGGTATCTGCATACGCCTAAAGAATCTTGAGTTGGAGAACGGGTCTCTTCGTTGGGGATACCGCACACGGCGATAAAGGCTTTTGACAGGAGACGGGGCGAAACTGTAAAGCTGATGGGCTGCTTTAGAAAATAGCCCTCTCCCCGTGTGCTGGACTTTAAGTAGAGGAGGTGCTGGTGTCGTCGTCGCCGCCATTCTCGTATCGTTTGATTTCCACAGCGCAACATAATCGCTCTGCTGGGGCGGGGTGGCGAATATTTCAACCGTCTCAACTTTTTCAGCGAGCACCAGTAAATTCGTGGGTTGTGCGTTAACCAGCCCGACTCTCTCTTTGATGGCGTCAGGATCGATCACTTCAAACCACTCGGCCCCAGCCCGATCCTCGAAGATAATCATGCGCACAAGTTTGAAGCCATTCGGCTCGCTAAATATCCTGAAGAACAATTCGGGACTAAATTGATACAACCCGTGTCCCGTGAAGTTATTCGTTGGAGTTAGCGCAAGAAAATGGCCGCCTACTTCTACCATCTCCATACAGTTTTTAATCGCCACCGGAAAATTAAAAATGTGTTCCAACGTTCCGCCGTCTATCACTACAGTGAAGCGATTCTTAAAGTTGTCATCGATGGGAAAGTTGAAATCATGAAGATTGCTCGCGCCTTCAAACTCGGAGGCGTCGAACGAGCAAATCTCGTTTGCGCCCAGCATCGCTAGAAACGGCTCGGCGAAACCGCCCGCTTTACTCAACAGGTCATTGATCTTGCTCTCCGTCGGAGAGTGTCCGAAGTCTGACAGATTTTTTCTCAAAGCCTCCGCGCTTAAGTGCAGTTCCTGCCTTCCGATAGTTGCTGTCCGTGTGAAACACACGCCCTGCGTTTTGGCATACATCAGAAACTTAGTCCCGTTGACACTCAATCCCATAAACCTCACCTGCACGTTCAAGTCGGACTGATCAGGCATAACGCTCGAATTAACTCGCGCGAGCATAAAGCACTCAATATTATGGGACAAGACAGCGGATGAAAGGGATGCTGGCGAGGCGTCAGGTTGAATGAGTTGTCGGGCGTGTGCGGATTTAGCGCAACTTCGACTTACGCCGAACTGCATTAAATACCTGTTTGATTACCTATGTCACTAATGCCGACTCTTCGAGTTGAAGAGTTCGGTAAACAAGCGTTTCCGGCGAGGCCGCAATTACGACCTCGCCGGATTTCTTCTGTTGAAGTGGCTCTGCGCCCCCTTCTGCGTCTCTGCGGTGATTGCTTTCAGTTTGCGCTCAATAGCAACCTGCTACACTTCACCGTCCATCTCGAAAGTTACCAAACCTGACAACGATCCGCGTCGGGGCGCACCATCGGGTCGCTTTGTTGGCATTTGAACGCGGCGGCAAATTCAGGCATGTTCGAGAGCGGGCCGTTGACGCGGAACATGCCGAGCGGGTGCGGGTCTGTCTGCACCTGCAAGCGCATCGCCTGCGGCGTCTGGTTGCGTCCCCACACTTGCGCCCAGCCGAGGAAGAAACGCTGCTCCGGCGTGAAGCCGTCGATCACCGTGCGCGGCTTGCCCGCCAGCGATTTTTGAAACGCCTTGTAAGCGATCTTCAGGCCGCCGAGGTCTGCGATTGATTCGCCGAGCACGAGCTTGCCGTTTTGATTCAACCCTTCCTCGACTATGAACGAAGAGAATTGACGCTCGACACAGTCGGCGCGCTTCTGGTAGTTCGCTGCATCTCCGGCAGTCCACCAGTCCGTGAGGTTGCCGGAGGCGTCGAACTTGCGACCCTGATCGTCGAAGCCGTGCGTCATCTCGTGGCCGATGACCGCGCCGATTGCGCCGTAGTTGACTGCATCGTCGGCGGTCGGGTCGAAGTAGGGCGGCTGCAAGATGCCTGCGGGGAAGACGATCTCGTTCATCAGAGAGTTGTTGTAGGCGTTGACGGTCGGCGGCGTCATGCCCCACTCGGTGCGATCGACGGGCTGCCCGATCTTGTTCAACTGGCGACGACGCGAAAACTGCGCCGAGCGCATCAAGTTCTCGACGTAAGAATCGCGCGCGACGTTCAAGGTCGAGTAGTCGCGCCACTTGTCCGGGTAGCCGATCTTTGTGGCGAAGGCGTCGAGTTTGGCTGTGGCCTGTTTGCGCGTCGCGTCCGTCATCCATTCCATCGTCGAGAGGTCTTCGCGCAAGGCCGCGATCAAGTTCTTGACGAGTTGTTGCATGCGCGATTTGGCTTCGGGCGTGAAGGCGCGTTTGACGTAGACCTCGCCGAGCGCTTCGCCGAGCGCCGAGTCTGTCGCCTGCGTGCAGCGACGCCAGCGCGGCAACATCTCTTTCGTGCCGCTCAAAGTCGTGCCGTAAAAGGCGAACGAAGCCTGCTCGAACTTCGGCGAGAGCGCGCTCGCCATGTCGTTGATGAGCTTCCAGCGCAGGTAACTTTTCCAATCGGCCAGCGGGACGCTCCCCAAGAGTTTGTCGAGACTTTGAAAATACTCCGGCTGACCGACGTTGATCTCAGTGAACTTCGGCGCGCCGAGCGTCTTCAAGTAAACAGCCCAATCGAAGTTCGGCGTCGTCTTCTGAAAGTCTGCGGGCGACATCTTGTTGTAGCGTTTGACGGGATCGCGGTTGGCAACGCGGTCGCGCGAAATCTGCGCGAGTTGCGTCTCAAGGTTGAGGACTGTTTGCGCTTCCGCTGCCGCCGCAGTCGCGTCGCTGCCCGCAAGCTCGAACATCTGCGCCATGTATTTGACGTAGGCGTCGCGTATGGCCTTCGATTTGTCGTCAGTCTTCAAATAGTAGTCGCGGTCGGGGAGACCAAGGCCGCCCTGCCCGACGGAGGCGATGACGGACGTGCTGTTTTTGTAGTCCTGCGTCGAGCCGAAACCGAAGAGACCGGCGACGCCTTTGTTGTGCAGTTCTGCGAGCAGTTGGGGGAGTTCGCGCGCGTCTTTGAGTTTGGCGATGGCTGTGAGGCCGGGCGCGAGCGGTTTCGCCCCGGCGGCTTCGATGGCCGTCTCGTTCATGCAACTCGCGTAGAACGCGCCGATCTTCTGCTCGTTGCTGCCGACGGGCGCTTTCGTGTTTTTGGACGCCTCTTCGAGAATCTGGTGCAGCACCTCTATGTTCTTGTCGCGGAGCGCGCTCGTCGTGCCCCACGTTGAGAAGGCCGCAGGGATCGGGTTGCGTGAGAGCCAGCCGCCGTTGGCGTACTGGTAAAAGTCCGTGCAGGCTTTAACGCCTGTGTCGAGATTGGCGACGTTGAAGCCGCTACTTTGACCGCTGCCCTGCGGCTGTTGCGCGATGGCGACAGCGACGACGGCCAGCGCGAGCACTGCGGACACGCAGAGCAGGCGTAGATTTGAAAAACGCATGGTTGAGCTCCTCGTCTGAATGATCTTGAAGGTTTGTGTCCCGATTCTACTCGAAAGGTGAGGCGAGACGGTAGCGGCGCGGGTCAATGTATATGAGTTCGCCGTCATGTTTTGTGTCGTGCGCGAGCTATGAATTGACAGACCGGCGCAGATCGCCTAAAACTTCAACGCCCACGCCACCACAATATCTGGCGCGAGGCGAGCGACGAGCCACCGCATATCATGTCAAAGAACGACTTCGCACACCTCCACCTGCATACAGACTATTCACTGCTCGACGGCGCGATCCAGATCAAGCCGCTCGCCGAACGCGTACGCGAACTCGGCATGACGGCCTGCGCCATGACCGATCACGGCAACATGTACGGCGCGGTCTCCTTCTACAAGGAGATGCGTGCGCACGACATCAAGCCCCTGATCGGCTGCGAGATTTACATGGCACCCGGCAGCCGTTTCGACAAACCCGAAACCAAACGCGGCGAGAAGCCCTACAACCACATGATCCTCCTCGCGAAAAACCGCGAGGGCTATCACAACCTCGTCCGCCTCACCTCCAAAGCGTTCAAGGAAGGCTTCTATCGCAAGCCGCGCATTGATCGCGAACTGCTCTCGAAGTTCAGCGGCGGCATCATTGGTCTCTCCGCGTGTCTCTCCGGCGTCCCGCAGGCGCACTTGAAGAACGGCAAACTCGAAGAAGCTGCGAAGTCCGCTATTGAGTTTCAGGACATACTCGGCAAGGGCAACTACTTTCTCGAAATTCAGGATCACCAACTCGAAGACCAGATCAAGATCAACAAAGATTTGATCGAACTCTCGAAGCGCACCTCGATCCCGCTCGTCGCCACCAACGACGCGCACTATCTCTTCCGCGAAGACTACGAGGCGCACGACGTGATGCTCTGCATCGGCACGGGCAAGACCGTCAACGACGAAAACCGCATGCGCTTCGGCGGCCCCGAGTGGTACGTCCGCTCGCCCGAAGAGATGTCGCAGATTTTCAGCCACATCCCAGACGCCGTCCGTCGCACGATGGAAGTCGCAGAGATGTGCGACCTCAAACTCCCGCTCGGCGAGAACCAACTGCCCATCTTCCCCATCCCCGCGTCCGAGGGCGACATTACGATTGACGAATATTTTGAGAAGGTCGTGCGCGAGGGCTACGAGAAGCGCAGGGAGACGGTCTGGGAGGCGATGCGCTCGAAGGGCGCGCTCAAACACGGGCTGGACGAATATCAACAACGCGTCTCAAGCGAGATCGCGATGATCAAGCAGATGGGCTTCCCCAGCTACTTCCTCATCGTCTGGGACTTCATCAAATTCGCCAAAGACAAACGCATCCCCGTCGGCCCCGGTCGCGGCTCGGCCGCCGGTTCGCTCATCGCCTACTGCCTTGAGATCACGGACGTTGACCCCATCCAGTACGATCTACTCTTCGAGCGTTTCCTCAATCCCGAACGCGTCTCGATGCCGGATATAGACATAGACTTCTGCGTACATGGTCGCGCCGAAGTCATCAACCACGTCACGCAACTCTACGGGCGCGAGTCTGTCTGCCAGATCATCACGTTCGGGACGATGGCCTCGAAGGCCGCGATCAAAGACGTGGGGCGCGCGCTCGATATGCCTTACGCGGACGTGGAGAAGATCGCGAAACTTATCCCGCCGCCAGTGCGCGGGCGCAACGTCTCCATCGGGCAGGCTCTGGAGATGGTTCCCGAACTCAAGCAGGCCGTGGAGCGTGACGCGCAGACGAAGAAGGTGATAGAGATCGCGCGTCGGCTCGAAGGCTGCGCGCGCCACTCGTCCGTACACGCGGCGGGCGTTGTCATCTCGCCGTTGCCGCTCGAAGAGTTGATCCCCGTGGCGGTCAACAACAAGCACGAGTTCACGACGCAGTTCGAGATGTCCGACCTTGAGAAGACGGGCATGCTCAAGATGGACTTTCTCGGCCTGACCACGCTCTCGATCATCAATCAATGTTGCAAGACTATTCGTGAGATGCACGGGCGCGAGATCGTCTGGTCGGAGATTCCGCTCGACGACGCGGAGACTTACAAGTTGTTCGGGATGGGACGCACCGAAGCGGTCTTCCAGTTCGAGTCAACAGGCATGCAGGAGATTTGCCGTAAGCTGAAACCGAAGTCCATCGAAGACCTCTCCGCCTTGAACGCGCTCTATCGTCCGGGGCCGCTCGATGGCGGCATGGTTGACGACTACATAGATCGTTATCACGGCAAGAAGCCCGTCGAATATCTCACGCCGGAGATGGAAGAGATTCTGTCGAACACCTATGGCATCCTCGTCTATCAGGAACAGATCATGCAACTCGCGCAGCGACTCGGCGGATACAGTCTCGGCGAAGCCGACCTCATGCGCCGCGCGATGGGCAAGAAGAACCGCGAGGAGATGGCCGTACACGAACAGAAGTTTATGGACGGCTGCGCGAAGAACAAGATTCAGAAGAAGAAGGCGCGCGAGATTTTCCGTCTCATGGCGCAGTTCGCCGACTACGGCTTCAACCGCTCGCACTCGGTCGCCTACGCGCACGTCGCCTACCAGACGGCTTATCTCAAGGCGCAGTATCCCGAACACTTTTACGCCGCCGTGATGACTTACACGGCCGACGACGCGGCGAAGATTTTCAAGTACGGCTCGGAACTACGCTCGCAGCGGATCAAACTCCTGCCGCCCGACGTGAACGAATCTGGCGCGGGCTTCACGCCTGTCAAGGGCGCGATACGTTTTGGCCTCGCGGCGATCAAGGGCATCGGGCAGTCTGCCGTGAGCGCGATGATACAGGCGCGCGAAGAGGGCGGGCGCTTCAAGTCGATCTACGACTTCGCGGAGCGCGTGGGCGAGAAGGGCGCGGGCAAGCGCGTGCTGGAAAGTCTCGTCTGCGCGGGCGCGTTCGATTCGTTCAAGCCCGAAGGCGAGCCGTTGCAACAGTGGCGCGCGTGTCTGCACGCGAGCGTTGACCGCGCACTTGAGCGCGGCGTGCGCAAGCGGCGCGAGCGCGATAACGGGCAGGCGGACATGTTTGGTCTGGCTGGCGGCTACACGGCGGAGGCGGAGGAGATGCACCAATATAATCAGGCCGCCGCCTGGTCGCACAAAGAATTGCTCGCGCATGAGAAGGCGGCCATAGGCTTCTACGTCTCCGGCCACCCGCTCGAAGATTTCGTAGAGAAGATCGAACAACTCAAGTGCGGCACGGTTGCCGATCTCGCTTCAGCCGCGACGGATGCGCGCGTGCGTCTCGCGGGCGTGGTCTCCGATTTCACTGTGCGCAACACGAAGAAGGGCGACAAGTACGCTTACTTTCGTCTGGAAGATTTGTCGGGCGCGACCGTCAAGTGCGTGCTCTGGCCGGAAGCGTTCAAGTCGAAGGGAAAGGACGCGGCCAACGACGCGCTCTTGCTTGTGACGGGCAGGCTCGACGGCAGCGACAGTTCTTCAACGGTCGTCTGCGACGAAATCTACTTGCTCGAAAAGGCGCGCATTCCGGCGCACAACCCCTGGCTTCAAAAACAAAACGCGAGGGGCGCGGGCAATGTTATCCGCTCGCTCGTCATCGAACTGCCTGAAGGCGTGGACATACGCGAGAAGTGCGAGGCTGTGTCGCAGGCGCTGCTCGCCAGCCCGGGCGACTGCGAAGTTTTTCTCGAACTGCATTTGCGGCAAGAGGGTTTCCGTGTGCGCGCGCAACCGGCGCGCTTCATACGCGTCTGTCAGGACGAGCGGCTCGATGCGGCGCTCGCCGCCGCAGGTGTTAGAATCAACTGGGTCGAAATGAACACGGCTGGTTGATCGACTGCGCGACAGTCGCGGGGCAAGGAAGATTTAAGGGAGTTAGGAAAAACGTAATGAAGAAATTTTTAATCGGCGCGGTGATCGGGATCGCCGTCTCGTCAATGGCACTGTTCTTCGTCAAGGCGAAGGACTCGAAAACGGACGGAAAGGGAACGGCCAAATCTGTGTACGACTTCACACTCAAAAACTCAAAGGGTCAGGACGTGAAACTCTCGGACTATCGCGGCAAGGTGGTCATGCTCGTCAACGTGGCGAGCAAGTGCGGGTACACGCCGCAGTACGAGGGGCTGCAAAAAATTTACGAGCGTTACAAAGATCAAGGCTTCACCATCCTCGGCTTTCCGGCCAACAACTTCGGCGCGCAGGAGCCGGGCACGGACGAGGAGATTCAACAGTTCTGCCGCATCAACTACGGCGTGACCTTTCCGGTCTTCTCGAAAATCTCCGTCAAGGGCGACGACAAGCACCCGCTCTACAAGTACCTGACGGAGAAGGAAACCAACCCCGAATTTGCGGGCGAGATCAAGTGGAACTTCAACAAGTTTCTCGTCTCGAAGGACGGCAAGATCATCGCGCGCTTCGAGTCGGCCGATAAGCCGGAGGACGCGAAGGTGACGCAGGCCATCGAGTCGGCGCTCAAGTAAGAGCGCGCGAAGAGAGCGCGAGTGCGAGATGCCGAAGAACGGCGACGCGCCACACATCCGAATCCGAACCGCCGCCGCGAGCGAAGGTGCTGACGGCGACGCGGCGCTGCTCGCCGAACTCGGCGCGCGCACGTTTTACGAAACCTTCGTAGAGAGTTGCCGCCCCGAAGATATGCGCGCCTACCTCGACGCCGCGTTCGGCACGGCGCAGCAAGCGGCGGAACTCGCAGACGCGCGCTCAACCTTCCTGATCGCCGAAACGGACGGCGAAGATAAAACGGCAGTTGCGGTCGGCTACGCCAAACTGTTCACGAGCGATGAGACGCCCGACTGCGTCGCGGGCAACGCGCCCGTAGAACTCGCGCGGCTGTATGTTCTGCGCGAGTGGCTTGGGAGCGGCGCGGGAGCGGCGTTGATGCGTGAGCTGTTAGAGGCGGCGCGTCGCGCGGGGCAAGAGACTATCTGGCTCGGCGTCTGGGAAAACAACGAGCGCGCCATCGCTTTCTATCGCAAGTGGGGCTTCGAGGTGGTGGGCGAGCACATCTTTCAAGTAGGCGACGATCCGCAGAACGATCAACTGATGGCGCGGCAACTGACGGAGGCGGGGGAATAAAAAAAACTTCACCGCAGAGGACGCAGAGGGGGCGCAGAGAAAGACATTGTTCTTCTCTCTGCGCCCCCTCTGCGTCCTCTGCGTCTCTGCGGTGAGTCTTATTTGTTGTCGTCCTCGCGGCGTGCGTCGCGTTCGGCGTTCTTGGCGTCGAAGGTTTTTTGTTGTTCGGGTGTGAGCAGGGCGCGTATGCGCGTGCGTGCGTTCTGGCGCACAGCGTCGTAGCGCGGGCGTGCTTCGGCGCGAAGCTGACGGTATTCGTTGCGCGTCTGGTCGAGGATGGCGCGTATGTCGGTCGCCTGCTGCTCGCTCAAATTGAGGTCGCGTCGCATAGACTCGAACATGTCGCCCCTGCCGCCGCGAGAGCGCGTGTGGCCGCGCAGACGGTAAAAGCTGTCGAGCGATGCGCCCGTCACGCCGCCGAGCAGGAAGACGCCGACGAGCACCAAAAGGATTTTTAGACGGGTCATGCCGCGCGGCGTCATCTTGTGGCCTCCCGTTCGTCTTCGCTGAGAATCGTCGCCAGCACTTCGTCGCTTGAGAGAGCGCGGCGGTCTGCGAACACGACGCTCTCGATTCCGGCGTCGCGCGTGTCCATCAACGCCTCGTCGCTGAGGACGCCGGGCGAAGTTGCTGCTGTCGTAGTGCCGTTAGTGTTATTGAGGTTTGAAGTCCAGAACAGTATGAATGCGAAGACTGCGACGAGCGCCATTGCGGGCACGCTGCGCCAGAAGACGCCGAGCAGCGCGAGCCACGTCTCGCCGCCAGCGGCGCGTCGTTCCTCTTCGGCAGCGATGCGTACACGCACACGCGCATACAGGAACGGCTGAGAAGCGACCGCCTCTCCTTCCGCCTCGTTCGACGACGCGGCGCGCACAAGCACGCGACCGAATTCGTCCAGCCGTGCATCCGTCTCGCCCTTTTTCTTATTGCCGATCATTTGAGTTTTACCCGCTCTCTGTCGCCGACTCCCAGCGGCGGCGTGGCTTCGTGTTAGTGAAAACGCAGGCGCGTGCGCGCCGGTTACAAGAATCGTTCGAGCACGCGGCGCAGGCGTACACGCGCACGGTGCGCGCGGACTTTGACCTTCGAGACAGACCAACTGTTCGTCTCACCGATCTCCGCGACCGACAGCCCTTCGACATCCAGCATGACGAGCAGCAGGCGATCTTCGGGGCTGAGCCGCGCGAGGAGCTTCTCGGCCAGATCGCGCGCGACAGTTGCCGCCTCCACGTCGTCGCCCGCCCCTGTGGCGCGCAGTTGCGCTTGCAGCCGCGCCGTTTCTTCTTCCGTCAGGTCGCCCGCCACAGTGCTTTCGGGTCGCCGCTTCATGCGCCGCAACTCGTCGTAACTGGCGTTGAAGGCGATGCGCGCGATCCATGAGGCGAAGGAATTTTCCTGCTGGTTGGAGAAGGCCGCGAGCGCGAAGTAGGCTTTCATAAAGCTGTCCTGCACGACTTCCTCTATCTGTTCGCGCTGGCGGAAAAAGCGGCTGGCGATGAGCGCGACGCGGCGACGATGACGATTGAACAACTCCTCGAACGCCGTCTCGTCGCCCGATGCGGCGCGGCGTACGAGTTCGACATCCGACGGCGCGGCAACGGAGGCGTGCGGCGCGTCCGTATCGTCGAGCGCGCTCGCGTCGTAGTTGTCGGCCATCTCGTCCATAAGTATCAGTCGCCCGCGCCGCCGTCGCCGCACGCGTCTTCGGCGAGATGTTCACACGCCGCAGTCGCGTGCGCAACAAAAGGGGCAGCCCTCCGACCGGGAACTGCCCCTTTGCCTGTTAACAACGGCAACTGCTAAGAGTCTCTTAGCGGCGGAAGCGTCTGTTGCGGTCGCGCAGTTTGTAAGTGTACAACGCCGAGCCGCCCGCGCCGACGAGCGCGCCGATGATCGCGCCCTTTTTGCCGCCCGCAAGCGCGCCGATGATTGCGCCCGCGCCCGCTCCGCCCGCAACCGTCACCTTGTCGCGGCTTCTGTCCCAGACGGAACGATCATCGTAACGATCATTGTAACGCCGATCATAATTCGACCGGCGCGCGTTGTCGTACCTGCGATACTGCTGAGACGCCACAGTGCGCCCGTTGTAATAGCGTCGGCTGCGATAAGTCTGCGCCAGCGCGGGGCTGACCGTCGCCGCGAGCAGCATGAGGCACATCACTAAAGCGCCAAAAGTCCTTTTCATACTTCACCCCTTCCTTGTATTCCGAACTTAACGATAGATTCTCCTGCCGTTCGACAGGACGGTGACGATTCTGCCGTCGCGCGTGCGAAACGTGCGCGAGCGATTGACCTGCGGGAAGTACTGCCGGCTGCGCGAACTGCGCACGACGCGCCTGCCGTTCGGCAGTACGACGACGCTGCGCCCGTTCGCACGGCGCACAACGCTGCGCCCGTTCCATCCGCGCACGATGGTGCGACCGCGAGGTGTCTGCACGACGCGGCGATTCCCGTAGACCGTCACCGTGCGCCCGTTGCGCGTGCGGTAAGTTGTCTGCGCCGCCGCCGTCGCCGCGAGGCCGACGACGAGCGTACACATCAACATGATTGCCCTGAACTTGCTTTTCATTGTTCCCTCCATTGAAATTTTGAAGGGGAGAGTTTTCTTTCCAACTCAGGGAGACCCGTCTGCTTGAGCGTTAGGTTCTGCTCGTCGGGGTTGCTGTGTCAGCGTTGCGACGCGTGCGCCGTTCCTGCCGCTTCTGCTCGCGTTGCTGGCGCTCGGTGGCGAGTTGCGCCTTCTGCTCCGCCGTCAACACTGCGTACATCTCCGACATCATGCGCGCGTGTTGAACTTCGCGTTCGACCTGCGCATTGGCTCTCGCCTGCGCTGCCGCGCGAACTTCGGCCTCGTTGAACGTGCCGCCGCCCCATGCGTCGAAACCGCCGCGACGTTCGCCGCGACGCTGCTGGCGCTGCGCTTTCGCAGCCTCGTGGTAGCGCATGGCGATCTGCTTCATCTGTTCTTTCTGCGCGTCGGTCAAATTGAGGTTCGCGCCGAAGCGTCCGCCGAAGCCGCCACGCATGCCGCGTCCGCCTTTATGGTCGCCATCGCCGCGCATGCCTTTATGGTCGCCGCCGTGACGCCCCATGCCGTGCTCTTTGCCGCCCTGTTGGGGCACGCCCTGCGTTGTTCCCTGCTGCGCGAATCCGGCGATCCCCGACAGCGCCAACGTACCGGCCAGCGCCAGTCCGCCAATAATCGAACGAGTTAGTTTCATCTGTCCTTTTATCTCCAATGATTGTGAATTACTGTGAGCCGCATCGGACACAGGAGAGAATGAAGCCTCAATCCGGCCAGTCACTTTGCAAGACGCCGCGCACACTCGTCCGGTTACAGGTTTTTTAACCACGCCGAAGCCACGCCCCCGCCGCTTTCATTTTTCGCCACAATTAGCGACAATAAGCCACCCGAAAACAAGTGATAGGTGATAGATGATGGGTGATAGGAAAACTTTCCTGTTCTGACCTATCACCTATCACCCGTCACCTATCACTTATTCCGGCACGAGGGCGAGGCGAAAGCCTGCGAGCGACCAGTCGCCTTCGCCTTCGATTTCGCTGATGTAGGAGAAGTCGCCGGGCGCGTTCGAGCCGACGGCGAAGCATGTGGCGTTGCCTGCCGGGTCGCGGTAGAAGCCGAGTTCGAGCGTTTCGGTCTCGCTCCATTCGGGATGAAAGACAGTGCCGACGAGATTGAAAACGACGGGCGGGCAGACGGTGGCGCGATAGCCCGCAGGCAAAATCCGGCGCGCGCGCCAATCTTCGTTCAGGACGTTGAGGAACGTGCGTAGCGAAAGATAATTGTGAGCGTAACGCGTGCCGTTCATCATTCCGGCGCGTCCCATGTAGGGCGCAAGCGGGTCGGCTGTCGGGTCGTGGCCGTAAAGGCTGCCGTAGAACTGCCGGTTGCCCGGAAGGTAGCGCGGCTTGAGTGTCGTCTCCACGCCGATGATGCGCCCCTGATGTTTTTTGTGCCCGTTCAAGAGTTGATCGCGGTAATTGTGCCCGTGCTCGCGCGCCCTCGTGAAGTCGCGCGCGGCCGACGGGTAGAGCCGCGCGAGATAAGCGTCGTCTAGTGCAACAGCTTCCGCCGACGGGATGACGTGCCACTCGATATTGAAGTGTGCGAGACCTTCGGCCATCTCCGTCGGCGGCGGCTCGAACGGCGCACTGTCCGCGCCGACTAACTCGCGGCTCTCCCCCAGCCCGAAAAATTCGCGCAGACGCGCGGCGCGCTCCCCCTGCCATTCAAGCATTTGGATTTCCCCCTACGACATATTAGACCGTGACATATTCGACACTCTAATACATTTAATCTCAAGTTTCCCGTTCTGGACGCGGCGAGCCGGCGAGTAGATTTAAACATCTCAACTTTAACTGCCGCGAGTCGCGCCGAAAGCCTGAGATTTCTGTAACCGTCGAGCGAGCGTGTACGTTTTCAAATAATCAGGTCAAAAGGTTAAAGGTTGATAAATTCATTTATGTCTGCTTCATTCATCTCCCCAAAAATATTGTCCGGCGCGCTCGTCTCGCTCGTCGTCTCGCTCGCACTCTTCGGCGCGGTCTCCTGCGGCGGTCGCTCGGCGTCGAAAGCCAACGCGAAAGAGAACACCAACGCTGCCGCCGCTCCTGCCGATGCAGCGAACGCGGCTGACGCGACCCCGCCCGTCGCCGTCACTACGGCGAAGGCCATCGCGCGCGAAGTGCCCTCTTACATTCAATCGACGGGCAGCCTCGTCGCCGAAGAAACTTCCGACGTGGCATCGCAAGCCTCCGGTCAGGTCGTAGCAACGCCTGTGGGCGTTGGCGCGTTCGTCCGTCAGGGCGACGTGATCGCGCGTCTGAATGACCGCGACGCGCGCCTTCGTCTGCAACAGTCGCAGGCCGCAGTGCAACAGGCCATCGCCGGAGTCCGACAGGCGGAAGCGCGGCTCGGACTCCGACCGGGCGGCAACTTCGACGCGAGCGCGATACCGGAAGTGCGCGGCGCGAGCGCCAACCTCGAACAGGCGCAGGCGCAACTGCGTCTGGCCGAAGCGAACGAGAAGCGTTATCGCGCGCTCGTCGAGACGGGCGACGTGGCCGTCAGCATCTACGATCAATATCGCACGCAACGCGACACGGCACGCGCGCAGGTCAACGCCGCGCGCCAGCAATTAGAGAGCGCGGTCAACACCGCACGCCAGAGCAATCAGGCCATCCAGACCGCAGAGGCCGGGGTCGCATCCGCGCGCGCGCAAGTCTCCATCGCGCAGAAGGCCGTCGCGGACGCCATCATACGCGCGCCCTACGCCGGTTATGTCAGCAACCGCCCCGTCGCCGTCGGCGAATACGTGACGCCCGCCGCCGTAATTGCGACCGTTCTTCGCACGAACCCGATCAAGTTGCAGTTGCAGGTGCAGGAAGCGGAAGTGCCTTTCATCACGCCGGGCATGGGCGTCTCGCTCGAAGTTGACGCGCACCGCGACCGGAAATTCGCCGGACGCGTCACGGCTGTCAACCCCGCGATTGATCCCGTCTCGCGCGCGGCGACCGTCGAAGCGGCGGTCGAGAACGGCGACAACGCCTTGCGCTCCGGCATGTTCGCCACCGCGCGCATCGTCCGGCAGGGCGGAAACCATGCTGTCTTCGTCCCGCGCGCCGCCGTCTTCTCCGATCAGAACACGCAATCTTACCGCGTCTTCGTGATAGATAAAGGCACGGCGAAACTGCGCGTCGTGCAGATCGGCACGGAGGAAGGCGACACCATACAGATCATCTCCGGCGTCAACGCAGACGAAACAGTTGCGACGAGCAACCTCCAACAACTTTTCGAGGGCGCACGCGTCCGGCAATAACAGTCTCAAGTCTCAAGTCCCAAGTCTGAAAACAAAGACAGGACTTGAGACTTGGGACTTGAGACCTGAGACTTGAGACTTATTTAGCCATGCAAAAACTTGCTGAAATTTGCGTCCGTCGCCCCGTCTTCGCCACCGTCATCATTTTGATTCTGACGGTGGTGGGCGGTTTCTCTTTCTTCACGCTCGGCGTTGACCGCTTCCCGAAGATTGATATTCCGACCGTCTCGGTCTCGACATCGAACCCGGGCGCAGCGCCGCAGGAGATCGAGACAGAGATCACGGACATCATCGAGGGCGTCGTCAACACCGTGCCCGGCATTGACGAGATGCGTTCGACTTCCTCGCAGGGTCGCTCGAACGTCACGATCAATTTCAATCTCGAAAAAGACCCAGACCTCGCAACGCAGGAAGTGCGCGACAAGGTCTCGACCGTCATCAATCGCTTGCCGGAGACCGCCGACCCGCCCGTCGTGCGCAAGTCCGACCCCGACTCGCAGCCCGTGCTCGTCTACGCTATAAGCGCGCCGCGTTCTTCGATTGAACTGACAGACCTCGTCCAGAACCAGATTCAGGAGCGCGTCGAATCGGCAGACGGCGTTGGCGAAGTCGTAGTCTTCGGCGGACGCCAGCGCGAGATCAAAGTCTACGTCGATCCGGATCGGCTGCGCGCTTACAACCTCTCTGTGACGGAAGTGACGAATGCTTTGCGCCAGCAGAACCTCGAACTGCCGGGCGGGCGTCTGGACGAAGGCGCGCGAACCGTGACGCTGCGCACGCTCTCGAAAGTCACGAAGGTCGAAGACTTCAACAACATCGTCGTCACGACGCGAAACAATTATCCGGTCAAGATCAGCGACATCGGGCGCGTCGAAGATAGCGGCGTCGATCCGCAATCGGCGGCGTCTCTAAACGGCGTGCCGTCCGTCTCGCTCGGCATACGCAAGCAATCGGGCGCGAACACCATCGCCGTCATCAACGGCGTAAAGCAGCGCATGGCGGAGATCATTCCGCTTTTGCCGAAAGACCTCAAAGTCGTCGTCACGCGCGACCAGTCGGAGTTTATCGAAACGAGTTTGCACGCCATCGAGGAGCACCTCGTAGTCGGCGGCCTGCTCGCAGCCATGATCGTCTTCCTGTTCCTGTGGAACTTCCGTTCGACGATCATCGCCGCGCTCGCCATCCCGACCTCGATCATCGCGGCCTTCGCCCTCATCGCCGCGCTCGGCTACTCGCTCAACCAGATGACGATGCTCGCGCTGACATTGATGGTCGGCATCGTGATTGACGACGCGATTGTGGTTTTAGAAAACATCTATCGCTTCGTCGAAGAGAAGGGCATGCACCCGTATCAGGCAGCGATTGAAGGCACGCGCGAGATCGGTCTGGCCGTCATGGCGACGACGCTTTCGTTGCTTGCCGTCTTCATTCCAGTAGGATTTATGACGGGCATCGTCGGTCGCTTCATGTCGAGTTTCGGCCTGACATCGGCCGCCGCGATTGCCGTCTCGCTCATCGTCTCGTTCACGCTCACGCCGATGCTCGCGGCGCGCTGGATCAAGCCGCCGAAAGAGACGATCACGCCCGAAGGCGTCTCTGCGGGAGCAGGCGCTGCGAGCGGTGGCGGCGACTCGGACGACCACAACAAACACGCGACGCCGCTTGTTGAAAATGCTGCTGAGGCGAATGAGGCGAAGGCACACACGTCTTCGAAGGGCGGGCGTTTTTATCGCCCGATTGATCGCGCGTACATGTGGATGCTGCGTTGGTCAATGGCGCATCGTTGGGTGGTCGTCGTCCTCTGCGCCGTGGTCGTCGCCTCGATCTGGCCGCTCTATCGTTACGTCGGTTACAACTTCCTGCCGGACGAAGACGAATCGGCTTATTCTGTGAATTTGCGCGCGCCGCAGGGCACGAGCCTCGCGGCGACGCAGAGCATACTCGACCGCATCGCGCGCGACGTGCGCGAGAACATTCCCGGCGTCGAGAGCACGCTCGTCAACGCGGGCGGTTTCGGCGGCGGCTCGCCCAATTCCGGCAACATCTCCATCAGGCTCATGCCGGTCAAGGAGCGCAAGTTTTCGCAAACCGACTTGATTCAGCAGACGCGCGACATGATCCGCAAACGGAAGTATCCGAAGGAATATGTCATCAGCGCGTCGGGCGGTTCGTCCATCGGCGCGGCCATCGGCGGCGGGCGCGGCGGTTCGTCGCTCGGCTTCTTCATCAGCGGCCCCGACATCAACAAGCTCGACGAGTACTCGAACAAACTCGTCGAACGCATCAAGAAGGACGATAACTTCCGCGACGCAGATCGCTCGCTCCAACTGAGCAGTCCAGAAGTTCGCATCATCATCGACCGGCAGCGCGCCGCAGACCTGGGCGTGCGCGCGGGCGACGTGGCGCAGGCTTTGAACACGCTCGCCGCCGGAGCGCGCGTTACGACTTACAGCGAAGGCTCGGATCAATACGACGTGGTCGTGCGCGCGGGCGAAGAGTTCCGACGCACGCGCGAGAACTTGAGCAACTTCACGGTCGCTTCGTCGAACGGCGGCACGGTCGGCCTTGAGAAACTTGTGCGCTTGGAACAGGGCGAGAGTCCCGCTTCGATTGATCGTCTGAACCGCCAGCGGCAAGTGACGATCTCTGCGAGCCTCGCGCCGAACGGCTCGGAGGCCGACGGGCTGGTCGCAGTGCAGCGTTACGCGCAAGAACTGAACATGGAACAGGGCTATCGCACGGGCGTGACGGGTCAATCGAAAGAGTTGCAGCGCGCGAATCAATCGTTCATGCTCGCGTTCCTATTGTCGTTCGTCTTCATGTATTTGATTTTGGCGGCGCAGTTCGAGTCGTTCATCCATCCGGTGACGATCCTCTTGACGCTGCCGCTATCGATCCCGTTCGCGCTTCTTTCAACTTTGATCGCGGGGCAACGTCTGAACATCTTCTCCGCGCTCGGCATACTCCTGTTGTTCGGCATCGTCAAGAAGAACGCGATCTTGCAGATTGACCACACGAACGAACTTCGCTCGCACGGCATGGAACGCTACAGCGCCATACTGCAAGCCAACCGCGACCGACTGCGTCCTATTTTGATGACGACAATCGCGCTCGTCGCGGGCATGATCCCGCTCATCCTGGGAAGCGGCGCGGGCGCGGCCACGAACCGTTCAATCGGCGTGCTCGTCGTCGGCGGACAATCGCTCTGTTTGTTGCTGACGCTTTTGGCCGTGCCGGTCTTCTATTCGCTGTTTGAGGATGCGAAGGATTCGCGCGTGTGGGGCTACGTGGGAGACAGGTTCAACAATTTCAAGGGCGGCGCGGGTCGCCGCATCTCGGATGCTTATGCGGGCGTGACGGGTTCGCTCTCACGTCGGAGGCCGAAGGTCGCCCCGACGCCGAAGGTAGCACGCCCGCTCACGCGGCAAGCGGCAAAGGATGGTTATGCAGACAATGTTTCAGGTGATTAATTGCGCGCGGCGCGCGAGTCGCAAAGTTAGTGCGCGGAGTTTAAGTCAGGCTGTCGCGGCGTCGTTCGTTGCGTCGTTGATGTTGTGTGCGCCGGTCGCGTCGCTTGCGCAGAACCAGACGCGACAACAGCCGCCTTCGTCAACGCCGCAGCAAGCGCCGCCCGCTGGCACGACGACGCAGCAACGTCGCCCGGGCGCGCTCCCGCCCGCGACGACGGAGCTTCCGCCCAACTCCGCGACAGCGCCCGTGCGTCCGGACAACGAGGCGCAGCAGAGCACGCAGCCGCAGACGGGCGTAGAGCAACAGCGACAGGGCACGACGCCGAACACGCAGGGGCCGCGCCCGCCTTCTCCGCAAGTGCCGAACGCTTCGCAGCAAGGCGCGCCCGCCACAGGAGGCCAACCGCAGACGGCCACGCCCGCCGGAACAAACGCGCCGCAGACGACGACAGGCAACGCGCCCGCCACGACCGGACAGACGGGCGTCGGGCAAACTCCGACGCAGAACGTTGGCACATCGGGCGGCATCGCGCCTGCGGAGTTGCCGACCGAGCCGCCGCCCGTCGCGCCGAATTTTGAAGCGCCCTCGCGCCCGCTGCCTTCTGCGGAGCGCGTCGGCGTGGACGTTGCCGATCAACTTCCGCTCACACTCAACGAAGCAATCGCGCTCGCTTTGCAGAACAACAACGACATTGACGGCTCGCGCATCAACGTCGAGATCGCAGAGTTCAATTTGAATGCGGCGCGCGGCATCTACGATCCGATCTTCTCGTCTGAAAGTTACTACGAGACGCGCACGACGCCTACGAGTTCGACGATCAGCGGCGGCGCGAACGGCTCGGTGACGCAGAAGGACTTGACGGGCGCGATGCGACTCGGCGGCTTCTCGCCCTGGGCGGGCGGCAACTATCAACTCGACTTTTCATCCACGCGCCTGAACACCACCAACCAGAACGCCACGCTCAACCCGCAGTTCCCGACCGCCTTCACCTTCACCTACGCGCAGCCGCTACTTCGCGGCCTGCGATTCGACAACAATCGCCGCACCATCGAGATCGCCAAGAAGAATCTTTCCTTGACCGACGCGCAGTTTCGCCAGCGCGCCATCGAGGTCATCGCGCAGGTCGAACAATCGTACTGGGATTTGGTCTTCTCGCTACGAAATTTGCAAGTGCAGATTGACGCAGTGAAGCAGGCGCGCGTGCAGGTGGAGAGCAATCAGCGGCTCGTCGCGCAGGGCGTGCTTGCGCCCATTGACATCGTCGCCGCCAACACGCAGGTGACGACCTTCGAGCAAAACGTCTACACCGCGCAGGAGGCCGTGACGCGCGCCGAGAACACGCTCAAGACTTTGATACTCGCAGAGCGTACCGCCGCGCTCTGGTCGCGCCCGCTCACGCCCGTCACGCCCGTCAGCCTCGAAGCGCCGCGCGTGCCGCTCGAACAGGCGGTGAAGGCTGCCATCACTAATCGCCCCGAACTCGCGCAGCTTCAAACGAACGCGGAGATCAACGGGATAGACACGCGCTTCTACCGCGACCAATCGAAGCCGCAGGTTGATCTCGTCGGCACGTACACCTCGACCGGCCTTGCGGGTTCGACCGTCACGCCGACGATCAATCCCAACACGAGCGCAAACGCACTGTTGCGCGCGCGCGTCAACGAACTCTCCACGCTCGCCGGACTCGCGCCGCTCGACACGACGACGGGCACGTCAACCGGCGTCAACCCGAACCTCATCGGCGGCTACCCGCAGTCGCTCGCAAATTTGCTCGGCAACGACTACCCGACCTATCGCGTCGGCGTGCGCGTCGAACTGCCTCTGCGCAATCGCACGGCGCAGGCCAATCTCGGTCGCTCGCTCGCGCAAGGCCGCCTTATCACCAACCAGCGCGCGCAGGCCGAGCAACTCATAGAAGCCGACGTGCGTAACGCTACGCAGACCTTGCGCTCCGCAGAAGCGCGCCTCGCCTCCGCAGCCTCCGCGCGTTCATCCGCCGAGCAACAGTATGAGAGCGAGCAAAGACAATTTCGCGCGGGCACAACGACCGTCTTCCTCGTCCTGCAAAGACAGAACGAACTGCTCGCCGCGCGCGGTCGGGAGTTGCAGGCGCAAACCGATCTCAACAAGGCCATCGCGGAGTTTCAACGCGCCACAGGCAACACGCTCGGCGCAAACAACGTGCAGGTGAGCGCCGCGCGACAATTCGAGACGCGCCCCGATTCTGTGACGAGTTTTGTTGACCCGCCGCACGTCATGCCACTTTCGGCGAAACCGAACAACACGGTCGGCGAGGCGGCAACGACGACAACGGCGGAGGCCAGAGGGCATGAGAAATAATTTCGCGCCGTCGCTGTCGTCTTATAAGTTCGCGTCGCCTTCATCTGCTCGCGCGCGAAAACTCAAGGCCGCGCTCTACTACGCTTTCGCGCTCGTCGCGCTCGTCGCGTTGGCCGCGTCCGTCGGCTGTAAATCTTCGAGCGACGCAGACGCGGGGCGCGGCGGCATCATCGTCGTGAATGCGCCTGCGGCGGGCGAGGTTCGGCGCGTACTCGTGAGCGAAGGGATGGTGGTCAACGCGGGCACGCCCGTTGTCGAGATTGCCGTCCGCACCGAGACGCAAACGAGCGCGCCCTTGAAACCGGAGGAAGACCCCGTCGCGCGCGCCGGAAGAAACATCGGCGCAGCGCAGGCGAACATTGAAGCGGCGAGAGCCGAAGCTGTTCGCGCCGAAGTCGAAGTGCAACGCCTGACGCCGCTCGTCGCAACGGGCGACGCGCCGCAATCGCAACTCGACGGCGCACGCGCCGATTACGAACGCGCGCAGAGGCGTCTGCAAGAAGCGCAGGGCGCAGCGCAGGACGCGCAATCCGGCCTCGTCGCCGCGCGCCAGCAGCAGCCGCGAAATCCCACAGCCGCACAGCCCGCGAGCACGACGACGCTGGAAAAGATCGTCACGGCTCAGGCCACTTCCGCCGGAACGGTGAGCGTCGTCAGCGCACGCGTCGGCGACCGCGTCACACAAGGGCAACCGCTCGCAACGCTGCGCTCGTCGCAGTAGTTGTTGTTGTAGCGATTGATAAAAATCAGATGGCTTCCGAGGTCTCCAAAGTTTCCAACATCGGGCCGCGCGAGCAGCGCAAGCGGCGTCTGATGGGCGTCGTGGCTTTAACGGTGGGCGTCGGCGTTGCCTTCGTGCTGGTGACGACGGGTGCGCCGCGCTTGCTACGCGCAGTCGTCTTCTTTCCAGTCTGGCTGGCAGGACTCGGCCTGTTGCAAGCGCGCGAGAAGACTTGCATCGCGCTCGCCGCGCGCGGCACTTGCAACTGGGACGCTGGCGAACAGCCACTCGACGACGAGAATTTGCTCGCGCGCTTGCGCGATAAGGCGCGGCGCATACACCGTCGCGCGCTCCTGACAGCCATCGCCATCACGCTCGTCACACTCGCCTTCCCTAAAGTCTCTTAACTCTCTGCGCCCCCTCTGCGCTCTCTGCGTCTCTGCGGTGAGTTGCAATCAGAAGCATTCACCGCAGAGACGCAGAGAGCGCAGAGGGAGCGCAGAGAAAAGGCCATTCAGAGCGTGTCAACTCCCCACTCGAACCGCGCTCAAATTAACTCCAAAGTCCCTTCCGCTTCGTCGTCGCTCCCGACGCTCATTTGACTTTTGAGCCTCCATCAGTGCTATTTTCATAGTCCTTCCGTGCGGCAACGGGAAAGTTCTGGCGTGAGCGCAACGGGGCGCGCGAGCCATCGAAAAGGCGTCTCGCGGCATCTAAACGTTGACGGCAAAGGGAATTTAGGACACGTTCGCGGTGTTTCGAGTGAGCACCGCTTTGATTTGAAGGAAACGGAATGACGAAGAATTTAGTTGTAGTCGAATCGCCTGCGAAGGCCAAGACGATCGGTAAATATCTCGGCGCGGACTATCGCGTGATGGCCTCGCTCGGCCACATCAAGGATTTACCGTCGAAGGGCTTGGGCGTTGACGTGGAGAACGATTTCGCCACGTCTTACGAGGTGATTCCCGACACGAAGAAACGCAATAATAAAAAGACCGTCTCGGAACTCAAGAAGGCCGCGCGCGAGGCCGACGCAATTTATCTGGCAGCCGACCCCGACCGCGAAGGTGAAGCCATCTGCCAGCACCTCGCAGAAGAGATCGTGCCGAAGCGTCCGAAGAAACCTTCCTACCGCGTGATGTTCAACGAGATCACGAAGCGCGCCGTGCAGGAAGCGTTCAAAGAGCCGAAGCAGATTGACGAAAATCTGGTTGATGCGCAGCAGGCGCGTCGTGTGCTTGATCGTCTGGTCGGCTACAAAGTCTCGCCGCTTCTGTGTCGCACGGTTGGCGGGCGTCTGAGCGCGGGGCGCGTGCAGTCGGTCGCGCTGAGAATGGTGGTCGAGCGCGAGCGTGAGATAGAGAAATTCATCAAGACGGAATACTGGACGGTGACGGCGAACCTCGCGGCGCAACTTCCTCCCGCCTTCGACGCGCGACTGCTTCGCATCGGCGAACAGACGGTGAAGACCGGCGGCTTCGATCAGGACATCAAGAAGAATGAAATCCTGATCGGCACGGAGGCGCAAGCGTCGGAGATTGTGGCGGAAGCCGAAGCGCAGAGTTATCGCGTCTTGGAGGTGGCGACGAAGGAGCGCAAGCGCAATCCCGTGCCGCCGTTCATCACGTCGAAGTTGCAGCAGGAGTCTGCACGCAAACTCGGCTTCGCGGTGAAGAAGACGATGATGATCGCGCAGAAACTTTACGAGGGCGTAGAGATCGGCGCGGAAGGTGCGGTCGGCCTCATCACATACATGCGCACGGATTCGACGCGCGTGTCGGAGACGGCCTTGCAAGAGGTTCGCGATTTCGTCGGCACGCAGTACGGCGAAAATTATTTGCCGGAGAAGGCGATTCACTACCGCTCGAAGAAGGACGCGCAGGACGCGCACGAAGCCATACGCCCGTCCGACGTGTCGCGCACGCCCGACGTGATGGCGCGCTATTTGAGCAGCGAAGAGTTGAAACTCTATCGCTTGATCTGGCAGCGGTTCGTCGCATCGCAGATGATGCCCGCCGTGTTCGACCAGACGACGATTGATATTGAAGCGGGTCGCTTTCTTTTCCGCGCGAGCGGGTCGGTCTTGAAGTTCGACGGCTTCCTGCGCGTCTATGAAGAAGGGCGCGATGAGAAATCGGAAGAAGATGAAGAGGCTGCACGCAAGTTGCCGCTCGTGCAGCAGGGCGAGGCATTGACGCTGAACTCAATCACGCCCGAACAACACTTCACCGAACCGCCGCCGCGCTACTCGGAGGCGACGCTCGTGAAGGCTCTCGAAGAGAAAGGCATCGGGCGGCCTTCGACGTATGCGGCGATCATGACGACCATACTTGATCGTGAATATGTCGAAAAGCACGAAGGGCGTTTTCACCCGACGGCTCTTGGCACAACCGTTAACGATCTGCTCGTTGATAGTTTCGGCGACCTCTTCAACGAGTCGTATACGGCGCGCATGGAAGAGGAGTTGGACGAGATCGAGGAAGGGAAGTTGAAGTGGACGGAGGCACTGCATGAGTTCTACGGGAAGTTTGCGAAGGACTTGAAGGTCGCCGAAGTCGAGATGAAGAAGAAGAAAGTTGAGGCCATCCCGACCGACGAGAAGTGTGAGAATTGCGGTTCGGGAATGGTCATCAAGTTCGGACGCTTCGGCCAGTTCCTTGCTTGCTCGAACTATCCCGAATGCCGCACGACGCGCGAGATCGCGAAGCCTGCGGCAGCGACGGCGACTGCTGATGGCGAAGGCGCGACAGCGAAGACAGGCGCGACTGGCGAAGCGGGCGGTGCGGAAGGTGAAGAGGCGGAGGTTTGTGAGTTGTGCGGGAAGCCTATGGCTTTGAAGCGCGGACGCTTCGGGCAGTTCCTGGGCTGCACGGGTTATCCCGATTGCCGGAACATACGCAAGATTGACCGCAAGGGCGTCGTGGCCGCCGCGCCCGTGCCGCTCGACGAGACGTGCCCTGTGGACGGCGCGCATCTTGTCAGGCGTCAGGGACGCTTCGGCGAGTTTGTGTCGTGCTCGAACTACCCGACGTGCAAATTCATCAAGCGCGAGACGACCGGAATTGCGTGCCCGCGCGCGGGCTGCAAGGGCGAGATCGTTGTGAAGAAGTCGAAGCGCGGCAAAGTCTTCTACGGCTGCTCGGAGTATCCGAAGTGCGACGCCGTGTACTGGGACAAGCCTGTGAGCGAGCCTTGCCCCGAATGCCACGCGCCGTTCCTTTTGGAGAAGACGACGAAGAAAGGCACGACGCGTTCGTGCGCCAACGAAGAGTGCGGCTACAAGAGCGAACCGCTGCCCGATGCCGCAACAGCAGTGCCGCCCGCGAAGCCCGCAGCAGGCAGTGGTCGCGGCTCGCGCGTGGCATCTTAAACTCAACGGCATCAGGACGCATGAAAGACGTGGACGAGCATCAATGCTCGTCCACGTCTTTTTTACGTGCGGTCGTTGCGCGTGCGTATTGCACATGATTGCAAAGTCGTGTGGAGAATGTTGTTGACGCGTCGCGTTGATGCCGATAAACTCCGCTCGCTTTGGACTCTGAATGTCGCGCCGGTTCGCGCTCCTTGCGCGTTGTTTCTTAAACTCGCCGCCGGGTACTGCGGTTCTCTCGTCGGTCTCACATCTTCTAATTCAATTCGGACACAGGCGAAGGCCGCGCCGCCGTCGTCTTTAGCTTCAGCTTCCGCCAACGCTTCCCATCCCCGCGCGATGCCGTGTGGCACGCGTCCAAGAGAAAGGTTCTGATATGGCTCTCATCAACGAAGTGAAGAAGGTTTGCGAACGCCTCGCGCCGCACGGTTGGCGCGACCTGCTGTTGCAGCATGGCCTCGACATCACGGCGGCGAATCTGGCCGACGAGTTAGGCCGCAACTTGCCGCACGTCAAACGCAGCGTGAAAGGCTTTGAAGATTTCTCGCTCGAAGGGCACAGAGGCATCACGCCCGGCCAGCCCTCGAAGAGTTTGCTCTATCACGCGTTCGCCTCCGTTAACGTCTTGATGCGCGCCGACGGCACGCGCCTCTCGGTCTTCCCTACGCTCGCCGAGATCGAGTCGGTCGAGAACTACGTCTTCGCTGTTGATGCGCCCTCGCTGCAACAACTCAAGAACCGCGCGGGCACGGCGCGGCTCGCCGTCGTCGTCTTCGCCTACGAATATCGTCCGGCTTCGCAGACGTGTCACAAGAAGCACGCCGATCTGGTCTTTTCGCGCACGGGCGTGGCGCGCGTCGGGACTGCGCCTGCGTACTACGACGGCGAGCGGCGCGGCTTCGTGCCGACAGCCGAATCGGATGCGTTCGCCATACGCGTCTCGCCCGCGCGCTACGCCGCCTACATCGCTGCGGAGCAGCGCGGCGACCGCGCGAACTTCTGCCCCATGCGTTTCCGCGTCGAAGGCACGGACGAAAACGACCCGCAGAAGACCGACGCCGACCGTCGCTTCTGGTTGCCGATTCACAAACTCTTCTCCGGCGCGGAGTGCCTGCGCGGCTTGGATGCGGACTTGGACGTTGCGCTGGGCAGCAGCCACGTCAACGAAAAGTTGCGGCGCATTCATCTCGTCCTGAGTAGCCAGCACGCCTCGCCGCAGGGCGTCCCGTTCGACACGGGCTGGACGGAGCCTGACATCAGCCAGTCGCCCTTTCGCTTCACGCGCGGCATCGCGGAGTTATCAACGAAGGCCGAGTACGGCAAAGGCGTGCTCGTCCCCGTCGCGCATCAGTCGCTCGTCGAGCGCGCCACCTACAAGGGCAAGCCGCTCGCTTACAACGTCCCGCCAAAGTCCGAAGTGCTCTCTTCGAGCCTCTCGATTCCCGCAATCGAACTCCCGAGCGGGCAGCCCGCGCTGTCCGCACCCGAATACGTTCACGCACGCCATCGCGTGAAGCCGAACGGCACAATCGAGAATCTGAACGACAAAGCGAACGTCGAAGCACTTGTCGCGGCGGGCGGCTACAAGGCGCTCCACTATCTGGACTTCACGGGCGACGGCGCAATCGAAGCGCGCTGCCCGCAACTCGTCGGCCAGCAGGCGATCACAGGGTTCGTCCCCGCCTACTCGCTCGTCACCGCGCCCGACTTCTTCCCCACTTGCGACCAGCGCGAGCTCACCGAATGGACGGACACGCTGCCTGCGAATTTTCGCAAGACCATCTGGCGCATCCCGCCCGACACGCTCTCCGACCAACGCTACCCCGGCAACTTGCAACTGCCTAGCAGCCCGTTCAACCCGGACGACAACACCGTCACGGCCATCGTCCCGATGTTCGGAAAAATTGACGCGGAGCAAACGCTCACGAAGTCTGCCGACACCTTGCGACATTCGCACATGCCCGACAATTCTGCGGGCATCTTCGCGCCCGGTTGGGACGTGAGCGTTGATGTCGCGCCCGACAATGTCTTGCACCTGTCGGCCTACGGGCTGGGCAGTCCGTTTCCGGAAGACGCTAAGCTCTGCGCTGCGCTCAGCACCTTCTGGCCTGCCGCCGCGCCCGACTCTACGCGCACCTTCACCTACGGCGCGCAGGTCGGCTGGCCGACGATCAGCCCTCTGACCGACGAGGAGATAGGGCAAATCGGCGACCTGCCTTGGGACGGTGCGGCGGGGCCGAAAGTCATCACGAGCGGCGGAAGCGACTATGCAGAGTATGCCAGCTTCGCACACGTCGATTACGTCGAGAACGCCTTGCAGAGTAAGTTCTCGCTTCGCGTGACGGCGCACGTTGACCTCGACGAATACCAGCGGCGCGTTCTCTCGATGGCGCTCGCCTACCGGATTCTAGGCGCGAAGAAGACCGACTGGATCGTGCTGTCGTACCGTCGCGTCAACCCCGGCACGCCCGAACTCGTCACGGCGCAGTCGCAGGCGCAGTTGACCTTGCCAGGCCGCGTCTATCGCTTTGAAGTCTTCTCCAACCCGCATACGACGCCGACCGTGCCCGGCACGCAGTTTCGCAAACGGCGCATCAAGATCACTGGGCGCACCGTCCTCTTCGTGGACGCGGACAACCGGCGCGTTCTGTCGAAGGCGGGCGCGGCGGCGTGGAAGGGCAAAGAGGTTGCCAACATTTAAGGCGGACGTTGCGGTGCTCGGCGGCGGGCCGGGCGGCTCGTCCGCCTCGATCGAATGTGCGCGCGCGGGCTTGCGCGTCGTACAGGTCGAGCGCGAACAGTTCCCGCGCGAGCACGTCGGCGAGACGCTGCACCCGGGCGTCGAACCTCTGCTCACACAACTCGGCGTCTGGGAAGACGTGCAGCGCGCAAACTTCTTGCGGCACGAAGGAAACTGGATCGAGTGGGCGGGCGAGCGCCGCTTCGAGGCGTTCGGCGCGGACGCGGACGGCGGCGCGTGGCAGGGCTTGCAGGCGTGGCGCGCGGACTTCGACGCGATACTTTTGGAACGCGCACGCGCGCTCGGCGTCCGCGTGCTCCAACCGTGTCAGGCCGTGCGCCCGTTGCTCGCGGGGCAACGCGTCGTCGGGCTTGAGACTTCGCACGGCGACTTGCACGCGCCCTTCGTCGTGGACGCGGCGGGCGACCGCCACTGGCTCGCGCGCCAACTGCACTTACCGATCAAAAAATATTCCAGACGCCTGACGGCGCGCTACGGCTACGTCGAAGGCGTGTGCGCTGCGCGCGACGAAGCGCCGCAGATCGTCTCGGACGCGCGCGGTTGGACGTGGACGGCGCGCGTGCGCCCGCAACTGTATCAATGGACGCGGCTGTCTGTGGCCGGAGAAAAAGACGACGGCGCGATAGAAGAAGCAGAGGGCGCGATAGTGTCGTCGCGCGGCGGGCGCGGCGAGAAGTATTTGCCGTCGGAGTTTCACGGGTTGAAGCGGCGCGGGGCGTCGAAGGGCGCGGACGTGACGTGGCGCTTGGTGGAGCGCGCGGCGGGCGCGGGTTATTTCCTCGTCGGCGACGCCGCCGCAGTGCTCGATCCGGCCTCCTCGCACGGCGTCCTCAAAGCCATCATGGCCGGAATGATGGCGGCTCACTCCATCGCTCACGTCTTCGCACACCGCCTGACCGAACAGGACGCCGCGCGGGGATATTGTGACTGGGTGCGCGAGTGGTTCGAGCACGACGTTCGACGCCTGACTGAACTCTATTCTATCTTCGACACGCACGCCGGAAGCGTTCGCCTTGCAGCGGCGACGGAAGAGTAAAATCTGCGCCGGAAGTCTCATCGATAGTTTCTCAACAGTCGCTTATTCCGCTCAGTTGAAACTTTCCCGCCGCGTTGGAGTATAATCAAGTTCTCTTGAAGGGAATTTTCCGCTCGCCTGTTCGCAGGTTTAATCTTTCAGTCAACAATTTAGGAGCCTATTTTATGTTTCGACGCAAGACCGCCGCAGTCGCCCTCTTGGCCTGTTCGCTGCTGCTGAACAGTTTTTCCGTCGTGGCGCAGCAACCGGCTGCCACGCCCACGCCCGACCCGAACGACCCGATCGTGCGCATCAAAGATGAGGGCATGAACCGCTCGCAGGTGATGCAAACTCTGAGCTACCTCTCCGACGTGATCGGGCCGCGCCTGACCAACTCGCCCAACATGCGTCGCGCCAACGAGTGGACGCGCGACCAGATGTTGAAGTGGGGCATGCAGAACGCGCACCTCGAAGCGTGGGGGCCGTTCGGTCGCGGCTGGTCTCTGAAGCGTTTCTCGGCGGAAGTCGTAGAGCCGCAGGGCTTCCCGCTCATCGCCTACCCGAAGGCCTGGTCGCCCGGCACAAACGGCGCGCTGACGGGCGAGGTGGTCTACGTAGATGCGACTGATGCTGCGGGCTTGGAAAAGTATAAAGGCAAACTCAAAGGCGCGATTGTGCTCACCGCACCGATGCGCGAAATCAAAGCGCACTTCGAGGCGCTCGGCACGCGCATGACCGAGAAGGATTTGCTCGCGCTCGCAGACGCGCCCGACCCCGCACAGGCCGTGCGTCGCCAGCAGCAACAGCCGACGCCCGAACAGATCACGCAGTTTCTCTTCAACTTGAAGAAGGCGTCGTTCCTCATGGAAGAGGGCGCGGCCTTGTTGGTTGATCCGGGTCGCGGCGACGGCGGCACGCTCTTCGTCCAACAGGCGGCAGTTCCGCAACCCGTCCCCGCGACGCTCGACCCGAACGCCTTGCAGGCTTTCTTCCGTCGCGGCGTTCCGGCCTACGACAAGAGCGCGCCGAAACTCGTTCCGCAGATCGTCGTCTCGGGCGAGCACTACAACCGCATGATGCGCATGCTACAGGCGGGCGAGAAAGTTCGTATGAACGTCAACCTCGACGTGGCGTTTCAGGATCAGGATTTGATGGGCTACAACACCATCGCCGAAATTCCGGGCAGCGATCTGAAAGACGAAGTCGTGATGCTCGGCGGCCACATGGATTCGTGGCACGGCGGCACGGGCGCGACAGACAACGGCGCGGGCGTCGCCGTCGCGATGGAAGCCGCGCGCATACTGCAAACGCTCGGACTCAAACCGCGTCGCACGATCCGCGTCGCGCTCTGGAGCGGCGAGGAGCAAGGCTTGCTCGGCTCGCGCGCTTACGTCAAAGAACACTTCGGAGAGATCGTCACGCCGACGCCGCAGCCGACGCCTCCCGGCGCGGGCGAAGGCCAACCCGCCGCACGCCCCACTCCGCCGCCGCAAGGCAAGTTGGTGACGAAACCGGAGTACGACAAGTTCGCGGGCTACTTCAACCTCGACAACGGGACGGGCAAAATTCGTGGCGTCTACCTGCAAGGCAACGAAGCCATCCGCCCGCTCTTCCGCACGTGGCTCATGCCCTTCCGCGACATGGGCGCGCAGACGCTCTCCATCTCCAACACGGGCGGCACAGACCACCTCTCGTTCGACGCCATCGGCCTGCCCGGCTTCCAGTTCATACAGGACGAAGTCGAGTATGACACGCGCACGCACCACTCGAACCAAGACGTGTTCGACCGCATACAGGCCGACGACATGAAACAGGCCGCCACCATCATGGCAGCCTTCGTCTATCAAGCCGCCATGCGCGACGAAAAACTCCCACGCAAACCCGCGCCGCCGCGATAGCGACAACATAAGGGGAAAGGGTAAAGGGGGAAAGGGGAAGGGTAGAAAACCTTCAGAGAAGCGGGGCGCTAGATTCAACCTAGCGCCCCGCTTTCTGTCTTTCCCTTTAACCTTTTGCCTTTACCCTTTTCCCTTACGTATTGATCCCCGATTCCGCGCCGTCGGCGAGCCGCGCCCAACCTTCGGGCGTGTGTACGAAGTTTTCGATGGAGGCGGTGGAGAAGGCCGTGCGTTCGGGTTGCCACGCGAGGCGTTTGACTTCGATGTACGGGTGCTCGACGCGTATGACGTTGAAGGAGTTGACTTCGCCGCGCACGCGTGTGGAGGTGGCCGTGCCCGCTTGAACGACGAGCGCAGAGTGTCCGCTGATCTTGTAACGCTTCGCGGTGTGCCCCGTGTGGCTGACGTGCAGGTGGCCGGAGAGCAGAACGTCCGCGCCGCAAGCGGCGAGCGCTTCCATAGCCATCTGCGCGCGCCCTACCAAGTCGGCCTCGCGCTCGTGGCCTTCCGGCACGTCGAACGGGTGATGCGTGACGATCATCTTCGTCACCTCGTCGGCGTAAGGGCAGAGGCGTTCGCGTATGCGCGCGACCTGCGCTTCGTTGACGCGCCCGTCCTTGATGGTGAGTGAGCGAGCGGTGTTGACGCCGAGTATGGCAACCTCTTCGTCCGCGTAAAACGGTTCGAGGTCGTCCGTAATGTAGCGGCGATATTTGTCGAGCGGTTCGAGAAAACGTTGGAAGACGTTGTAGAGCGGCACGTCGTGATTGCCGGGCACGATGATCTGCGGGTGCGGCAACTCGTCCAGAAACTCGCGCGCCTCCTGAAACTGTGCGGAGCGCGCACGCTGCGTCAGATCGCCGGAGACGACAACCACGTCCGGCTTGATCTCCGCAACAGTCGCCGCCAGCGGCTCGACGATCGCCTGATCAATTCGCCCGAAATGCAGATCGGAGAGATGTACGATGGTTCTCATAACTTTAAAACAGTGACAAGTGACGAGTGACAAGCAAGAATAGGTTAAGCGAGTTGCCGCCGTTTATGAGTTTCATGCGGGTGACAAGTGATGAATGATAAGTAAAGAGTTGAAGACAAGTTTTTAGTTTTAACTCGTCACTCGTCACTCGTCACTTGTCACTGGTTTCGGAGCTATGACCCGCAGAGCGCCGGGTCGGACGCGGTAGTGGAGCGGCGAGCGCATGATGTTGACTTCGCCGTCCGTTGCGACGCGCAGGCGCGTGCGGCGCGTCTCGATCCAGACTTCTTTGGTGCAGAGCGCGTCGAAATCTTTTGACTCGCGCAGTCGCCCGAAGAGTGCGCTCAAGGCGAGTCGTACGAGTCCCCAGCGTCCGATGTCGCGCGTCAGGTGCAGGCTGAGTTGCCCCGCGTCGAGGCACGAACGCGCGCCGAGGTTGAACGTGTCCATCTGATATTCGTTGTTGCCGATGAAGACGAACGGCGTGCGTCGGCGAAACTCTTGCCCGTCGGCGCTCAGGCGCACGCTGAACAGAGGGTAGCGGCGGAAGACTTCGAGCGTCGCCCAGAGCGCGGCGAACCACTTGCCGCGTCCAAGACGCTCCTGCTGCTTCTCTCGATGCCGGACGATTGAAGGGTAGAGGCCGAGACTCGAATTGTTGATGAAGACGCGCTCGTTGACTTCGCCCACGTCAACCCTGACAGCCTCGCCTTCGACCAGATTGCGCGCCGCGCCTTCGAGGTCGAGCGGGATGTGCAAATCTTTGGCGAAGTGGTTGAGCGTGCCGAGCGGGAGCACGCCGAGCGTCTTGTCCGTTTCGACGAGTTCCGAAGCGATGGCGTTGACCGTGCCGTCGCCGCCACCCGCGACGACGATCTGCACGTTGCTGTCCGATGCAGCCGCGCGCGCGAGTTTTACTATCTCCTCGCCGCTACGCGCGAGCGAGACGTGCGCATCCCAATCATTTTCTGCGGCGAAGATTTCCGCGAGCGTTGCGCGCGCCGCTTCCTGCTCGCCGCTTCCGGCAGTGGCGTTGAGAATGATCTCGACACGCACAGGCTGCGAAGTCGCCGCACCCACGCGCGTCGTCTCCGGCGGCGCGTCCGTGTCTGAGATCAATTTATCTGCTGCCGTCGTGCTCATGTGTAATCATTAGCGCCGATGGTGGACGGGTAATAGAAATCGTCGAGCATTGAATTGATCGGTTGCCGCATAACAAACGAAGGGCGAGTCAAACATGCTCGCCCTTCGTTTGCCTAATCTGTATGCACGCAACTATTGACGAGCATCGTTTCAAACGGTTGAACCGGAGACGCCTCCCGTCGGTTGCCCCTCTTGTGCCGCTCCGGTGGCTGCGCTGGCCGCCGTCGCTTGATGTTCAAGTTTACTGCGCTGCGCGACTTCGCGTTGCGTCGAGAGGTCTATGCCGATCATGTCTTTGAGTTTGCCGAGCAGCGCGGGCAAGATAACGCTCTGAGCCGTCTTCGATAATTCCTCGACGGCGCGGCTGCCGAGCGACGCCACTTCCGCCTGCAAGCGGTCGTAGGCTTGCGTCTCTTTGAAACGCTCTAAGAGACCGGGCTTGTCCGGCTCCGACGAGACGAGCGAGGACGAAGCCTCGTAGCCGCTGCTGTAAGACGGCCTTGACTCCGGCTCGCTGTAATCTGCCGTCTGCGGGGCTGCTGGTTGCGCTTGCTGCGACTGCGGTTGCGCGTAGGCGGTCGAGCCGTATGCGCCGCCGAGTATGGCCTGCGAGGCGAAGGCGCGTTCGGACGGCGTTCGGACGTGGCTTTCGTCCAAGTCGTAGTCGTCGCCCTCCGACTCGTAGTAGCGTTCGGGCAAGTCCGTGTCGTCGCCGAACGCTACGCCGCCGACGCTGTAGCCGACGAGCAGACCGACGCCGAGCGCTGCAACGGTGAACTCGACGGGGCGGCGGCGATACTGCTCGCGCCAGTCGAGCGATTGTGAAATTGATTCCCTGACATTCTGGTATTGAGTTGCCACTGTGTCCTTGATCTCCGTAACGGTTTGCGTGATTGATTCGCGCGCCTCTTCCATGCGACGCTGAAGTTCTGCCTTCGTCAGGTCGTCGTCGGCGGTGTTTGTCTCAGGCGCGCGCGCGGTGCCTAAAGTTCTTTCTTCAGCCATTGTTTATCCTTTCTGAATTCCTCGATGGTTCTCTCCGGCGCGGGGTTGAGCGCGGCCAGACGATTTTTCATCACGACGACGAGGATAGCGCCGATGACGAGGTAGAGCACGCCCGTCACGACGAAGCCGAGCGCGTAGCTGATCGGCGGTGTGAATGAATAAAAGAAGAGCCGCGCCATGAAGAACGCGATTGCCACGTTCAAAAGCGCGAACCCGATGGCGGCAAGCACGCCGCCCACCGCGATCATCGCGATCTTGCTGCCATAGGCCGCAGCCTCTTCTTTCAACTCAACCTTCGCCAGCCCGAGCTTGGCGTCAACGAGTGTCATCACGTTGTCGCCGAGTCGGCCGAGCATGGCGGGCAAGCCCTCTATGTCCAAGCCTTGCGCGTTCTGTGCCGGTGCTGCGGCGGGCGCGGTCGCCGCCGGACTTCCGGCGGCACGCCTCTCTAATTCAGCCATCACTAAACTCTCCTCGCTGTCCCGAAGTTTCAAATTGAAGGTTTCAAGTTTCAGGTTTGTGGCTGAAATGTGCTTTTAATCTGTAACCTGAAACTTGAAACTTGAAACCGAATTAACGACGGCTGTTGCGGAGCAGCAAACCGATCAGGAAACCCGCCGCCGCCGAAATCAAGAGCGCCTGCCCCGGCTTCTCGCGCGCGTAGTTCTTCGCGTCCTCGGCGTACTGCTTGTAATCCACATTCTGCAAGTCCTTGAACTTGTCGCCCGCCACGGAGATTTTGTCGCTCACGTAGTCTTTGGCGGTCGTGGCCGCTTCGGCGATCTTCTGGCCGTACTCCTGCGCCGTGCCCGCGATTCCTTCGCGCGCCGTCGCCGTGCCCGTGCCCGCCGAAGTGCTGCCGGTTGCGCCGCTGCCCGTCGTGGCTAGCCCGCCGCCGCCGGTTGAAGCGTCGCGCGTCGTGCCCTCGTCGGTTCTGCCCGAGCCTGCCGGGATGCCGCTGCCGCCGCCCGTCGCACCCTTGTTGCCGCCTTTGTTTTGCGGATCATTGTTTCCGAAGTTCTGTGACATGTTTGTATCTCCTTAGCTGTTGATAGTCGCTCTTAAATTTACAGCGCGCGAATCAGTAACGCCCGCTTGAATCTCTGCATTTCCAGTGTCAAGCGAGCAAACAACGTGCCGACCGTCTGGAAACAGGCGGCGACGCCGAAAGATGCCTTTACACGCAAGTCCGGCGAGGTTTCCGGCGCTTCTCTTGTGCGTCCGCTTTGTTGTGAAAAGGTACGCGCAATTATAGCGCGAAGGTCTAGAACAATACAGGAGCGCGCTCGTGTTTCGGCGACGCGGAAAATACTGCGAACACGCTTGACAGTGTACGCGTACTTTGGTAAGTAAGTACTTACTTCCAAGTTAGAGATTGAGGTTTGAAAGGCAGCAATCGAATGAGCCGAACGTTAGAGACGAAGGGCGCAGCCCTTACGACGGCAGCAACAGCCGATGCAGTGGCGGGCGTGGCAGCGTTAGCGACGCCTGCGGGCGGCAGCGGCGGACGCATGGCCGGAGAAGACCGTCGCCGCCAGATTTTAGTGGTGGCGATGCGCCTCTTTTCGCAGCGCGGCTTTCGCGGCACGACCACCAAAGAGATCGCGCACGCGGCGGGCGTCTCCGAAGCGATGGTCTTCCGACACTTCGCCAACAAGGAAGAACTCTACAGCGCGATCATCGACCACAAGGCGTGCGCCGACAACTTCCAACGCCCTTGCGACATCGTCCCCGAAGCGCTCGCGCAGAGGGACGACCGCGCCGTCTTCAAAGGTCTCGCGCTCGCAATGATGCGCCACCACGAACACGACACCGAATTTTTGCGTCTCCTGACACACTCCGCGCTTGAAGGCCACGAACTCGCCAACATGTTCTGGGATCGCAACGTGCGCGGCATGTACGACTTCCTCGGCTCATACATACGCGAACGCCAGCGCGAAGGCGCGATGCGCGACGTTGATCCCGCCATCGTCGTGCGCGGCTTCCTCGGCATGGTCATACACCACTCGCTCAACAACCTGCTCTGGGACACGCGCCGCAGCCTCTTGGACATCCCGAACGAGCGCGCCGCCGAAGAGTTCACCGAGATACTCCTCAGAGGCATCGCCGTCAACCACAACGTCGCGCCCTTGCCGCGCGGCAGTAACAGCGGCGGCGAGAAGACAAAACACGTTGCGCGAACGGCGCGCGGCAAGAAGAAGAAATAACTCCGGCGATAGTTTGTCGAAAACAACTTTTGAAGAAATTTAGACTCGCAAGCGACGTATAACTTAAGAGTCAAGTTTGTCCCGAATGAAGAAGCAGTTGAAAGAAATAGTTGACATGAGTTCTCGAAACAAATTCACACTCCCCGCAGTCGCACTGCTGCTCGCGGCCTTGTCCTTGCTGGCGAGCGGGTGCGGCAGATCGAAGGCCGAAGCGAACAACGCGAAGGCAGCCGCCGCGAAAGCGTCGCCCGAAATCGTGCAGGTCTCGACCGCCGCCGCCATCACGCGTGAACTCCCGCGCTACACCGAAGCGACGGGCAGCCTCGCCGCAGACGAACAGACCGACGTAGCTCCGACGGTTGCGGGGCGCGTCATGGCCGTCGGCGTTGATCTCGGCAGCTACGTGCAGCGCGGCGCGGTGCTCGTTCGCCTCGACGATGCGGATGCGCGCCTTCGTCTCACGCAGTTGCAGGCGCAAGCCGCGCAGGCACGTTCAGCCGTACGACAGGCGGAGGAACGCATCGGCCTGCGCGCAGGTCAAGCGTTCGACCCGAACCGCGTGGCCGAAGTCGGCGCGGCGCGCGCGGCGCTCGAACTTGCCGAGAAGCAGTTGCGTCGCTTCGAGCGCCTGATCGAATCGGGCGACGTGTCGCGCGCGGATTACGATCGTCAGAAATCACAGCGCGATCAGTTGCAGCAACAGTACGAAGCCGCTTTGCAGGCGGCGCGGCAGAACTTCGCGGGCATTGCGACGGCGCGTGCGGCTGCAAACGCAGCCGAGGCGCAGGTGGCGCAGGCGCGCAAGGCCGTCTCCGATGTCGTCGTCTACGCGCCCATTAGCGGCTACGTCGCGGATCGCCCCGCAGACCTCGGCGAATACGTCTCGCCCACGTCGAAGGTGGCAACCATCGTGCGCACGAATCCGCTCCGCTTGCGAATAGACATTCCCGAACAGTTGATGGGCACGATTCAACCCGGCCAGAGCGTCTCGGTCTTGACGAGTTCCTACGCGGATCGCACATTCGCAGGTCGCATCGCGCGCATCTCGCCGAACGTCACCGCAGCATCGCGCACGCTGACGGTCGAAGCCGAAGTCGAAAACGGTCAGGGCTTGTTGAAGCCCGGCCAGTTCGCCACCGTGCGCATCTCGCAGCCGACGGGTGCGCCCGCAGTGCTCATCCCCGTGCGCGCCGTGCGCACCGAGCAGGACGTGAGCCGCGTCTTCGTAATTAAAGATGGACGCGTGCAGGAACGCGTCGTGCAACTCGGACAAACCGAGGGCGAACTCGTCGAAGTCAAAACCGGCGTCAACGCAGACGAACTCGTTGCGACCTCAAACGTCGAGCAACTCAAGGACGGCGCAGCCGTCAGGCAATAAAAGCCTCAAGTCTCAAGTCCCAGGTCTCAAGTCAAGAGAGACTATCGGACTTGGGACTTGAGACCTGAGACCTGGGACTTAAAAAGCCATGCAAAAGCTAGCTGAAATTTGTGTCCGCCGCCCCGTCTTCGCGACGATGTTGATCTTGTCTCTGACGGTGGTGGGAATCTTCTCGTTCTTTTCGCTCGGCGTCGATCTCTTCCCGAAGATTGACTTCCCGACCATCACGATCACGGTCGTCAATCCCGGCGCAAGCCCGCGCGAGATCGAGACGGAAGTGACAGACAAGATCGAGGCTGCCGTCAATACCATCAGCGGCATTGACGAACTGCGCTCAACTTCCGTCGAAGGCGTCTCGCAGGTCTTCGTGCAGTTCTTGCTGGAGAAGAATGCAGACATCGCGGCGCAGGAGATACGCGACAAGGTCAACCTCATCATCTCCGATCTGCCGGAGACGGCGGAAGAACCCGTCATCCAAAAGCTCGATACGGACGCCGCGCCCGTGCTTCGCATCGCGGTCTCCGCGCCTCGTAGTTTGCGCGAAGTGACGGATATCGCCGACAAGCAGATCAAGGAGCGCATCGAGAGCATCAACGGCGTCGGCAACGTCGCCATCGTCGGCGGCAGTCGTCGCGAGATTCAACTCAAACTCGACCCGGACAAGATGCGCGCCTTCAACGTGACCGTGCCGGAAGTGGCAGCGGCGGTGCGCATGCAAAACATGGAAGTGCCGGGCGGGCGCGTTGACGAAGGCTCGCGCGAACTAACCGTGCGCACGCTGGGACGCATCTCGAACCCGGCGGACTTCAACAACATCGCCATCTCCACGCGCGGCAGTTACGCAGTCAAACTCAGCGACATCGGCTACGCCGAAGACGGCTCGGAAGAACTACGCACCAGCGCGCGTCTGAACGGCGAACCGGCCGTGACGCTCATCGTCTCCAAGCAATCGGGCACGAACACGGTCGCCGTCGCAGACGAGATCAAGGCGCGACTCAAAGAGATCGAGCCGACGCTTCCGGCAAACGTGCGCTTTGAAGTCATCGGCGACTCGTCAATCTTCATCAAGGCGGCGGTCAAGTCCATCGAGACGCACTTGATCGAGGGCAGCATACTCGCGGCCATCGTCGTCTTCGTCTTCCTCTGGAATTTCCGCTCGACTTTGATCGCGGGACTCGCTATCCCGACATCAATCATCGCCACGTTCGGCCTCATGGCCGCGCTCGGCTACACCTTGAACATGATCACGATGCTCGCGCTGACATTGATGGTCGGCATCGTGATTGACGACGCCATCGTCGTCTTGGAGAACATCTATCGCTTCATCGAAGAGAAGGGCATGCCGCCGTTTCAAGCGGCGATTGAAGGCACGCGCGAGATCGGTCTCGCCGTCATGGCGACGACGCTTAGTTTGCTCGCGGTCTTCTTGCCCGTCGGCTTCATGGGCGGCATCGTCGGTCGCTTCATGTCAAGTTTCGGTTTGACGGCATCGTTCGCCGTCGCGGTCTCGCTCATCGTCTCGTTCACGCTGACGCCGATGCTGGCCGCGCGTTTGATCAAACGCAAGAAGCCGCAGCGCGTCTCGGCGGGAGTGGGCAGCGAACCTTCGCAGGGCGACGCGTCGAGCTTGCTCGCCGACGAATCGCGCGTGGTGGCGGGCGCGCCGGAGAAAGAGCCGCAGGATGAGATCGCAGGCGAGGAGATGGGCAAGTGGATGAACGACGGCGATGCGAAAAGCGCGACGGCGACGCCCGCCTACGCGCGCACGTCGGACGCGGGCGACGCTGACGAACAAGCTCCGGTTTCGCTCGCCGCGCCGCGCACCGAACAGAAGAAAGCGCACGGCTCGAAGGAAGGGCGTTTTTATCGTCCGGTTGATCGCGCTTACACGGCGATGCTCAGGTGGTCAATGAGTCATCGCTGGGCAATCGTCAGTCTGTGCGTGCTGGTTATCTTCAGCATCGCGCCGCTCTTTATGTTCGTCGGCAAAAACTTCCTGCCCGTAGACGATCAATCGCAGTTCGAGATCAACATGCGCGCGCCCGAAGGCTCGACGCTCGCCAACACTTCCACGATTGTCGAACGCATCGCGGCGGACGTGCGAACCTTGCCGGGCGTGACCGACACGCTCGTCACAATCGGCGGCGACCGCCAGCAACTCGTCAACAGCGCGAACATCTACGTCAAACTCTCGCCGCTCGGCGAGCGCACGCTATCGCAGACGCAGTTGATGGTGCGCGCGCGTGAACTGCTCAAGAATTACCCGCCTGAGTTGCGCACGAACATCGGGCAGGTGCAGGCGATTTCGGGCGGCGGCCAGCGCAACGCCGACATTCAATACATGATCGGCGGCCCCGATTTGCAAACGCTGACGAAGTATTCCGAAGAACTGCTCGCGAAGATGAAGACGATCCCGAATGTCGTTGACGTTGACTCGTCGCTCATCTCCGGCAAACCCGAACTGCGCGTCACGATTGACCGCGCACGCGCGGCTGACCTCGGCGTGCGCGTCGGCGACATCGCGCAATCTCTGAACACGATGGTCGCAGGGCAAAAAGTTTCGACCTTCAATCAGGGCACGGATCAATACGACGTGCGCCTTCGCGCCATTGGCACAGCGCGCGCGAGCAAGGAAAATTTGGAGCGCCTGTTCGCGCCTTCGGCGAAACTCGGATGGGTCAGTTTAGACAACCTTGTGCGCGTCGAAGAGGGCAGCGGCCCGTCGGCGATTGACCGCCTGAACCGGCAGCGGCAGGTAACTCTGACAGCCAACGTCGCGCCGGGTGGTTCGCAGTCGGCGGTCTTGACGGAGTTGAATAACGCCATCGCGGGGATGAACCTCGAAGCGGGCTACCGTACGGGACTCGTCGGTCGCTCGAAAGAGTTGGGGCGCGCGGGTCAGTACTTTTTGATCGCCATCGCGCTCTCGTTCATCTTCATGTACATGGTCTTGGCGGCGCAGTTCGAGTCGTTCATACACCCTGTGACGATCCTCCTGACGCTGCCGCTCGCCATCCCGTTCGGCATCCTCTCGCTGCTCTTAACGGGGCAGACGGTCAACATCTTTTCGGGTCTCGGCCTGCTCTTGCTGTTCGGCGTCGTGAAGAAGAACGCGATCTTGCAAATTGATCACACGAACGAACTGCGCGCGAAAGGCATGGACAGGTTCGACGCGATCATACAGGCGAACCGCGACCGCTTGCGCCCGATCTTGATGACGACCATCGCGCTCGTCGCGGGCATGATGCCGCTCGTCATCTCCAGCGGGCCGGGTTCGGGAACGAATCGTTCGATCGGCGTGCTCGTCGTCGGCGGGCAGAGCTTGTGTCTGTTGCTCACGCTTCTGGCCGTGCCGGTCTTCTATTCGCTGTTTGACGATCTCGGGCGCAGCCGTGTGGTCAGTCGCGTAGGGGGCGGCATCGGCGGCGCGTTCGCGTGGGCGCGCAGCCGGACGGCGACTGCGGCCAGCACTCTCTTCAACAAGTTTTGATGAAAACAGTAATGCTCAATTTGCGGTTCGGACACATGAATTATCACTCGACGAAAAAAATCCTCGCGCTCGCGTTGCTCATCACCTGCGGCCTCATGGCGACGCAGGCGAGCGCGCAGCAAAACTCGACTGCTCCTTCTTCACAGCCCGCGTCGCCGCAAGTTCAACTCGCGGACGTGCCTTTGATGGGCACGCTTGCGGGCGCGTCGTCGCGACAACAGCAGCAACAGCAGGACGCGCAAGCGAAGCCGGAGCAGAAAAGCGCGCCGACTCAAGCGACGCCGACGCCATCACCCACTCCGACGCCAACGCCTACTTCAACGCCGACGCCGCAGCCTGTGAGCGCGACGCCAACCGCATCGCCCGTAGTGGTTGATGCGCAAGTTGTGAAGCCGGACGCGCAGGAAGCAACGGCACAGTCTAAACAGTCGAACGCACAGGCGGAGTCGGCGCTCGCAGTGCCGTCGGTTGCGCCGGATTATCGCGCGCCGGATGCGCCGCTGCCCGCGCTCGAACGCGTGGGCGTCAACATGGCAGAGCAGAGACCGCTCGCTCTGCGCGAGGCCATCGAACTCGCCTTGAAGAACGGTAAGGACATCGAAGTGGCGCGAACGAACGTCCGCGCTGCAGAGTTCGACCTGACCGCTGCGCGCGGCGCATACGATCCGCGCTTCAACACTTCGACTTTCTACGAACGCGTCAAAACGCCCGTCGCCAGTTTCCTCAGCGGCGGCGACGGCGGCGCGGTCACAACCTCCGGTCTCGGCGGCACGATGCGTTTCGAGGGTCTGACGCCGAAAGGCGGCGGCAACTATCGTTTCGATTTTTCGAGCAGCCGCCAGACTTCAAACAACCTCTTCACCGCGCTCAACCCGCAATACCCGACAGCCTTCTCCTTCACCTACGCGCAACCGCTCCTTCGTGGCTTTCGTTTCGACGCCCCGCGCCGCCAGATCGAGATCGCAAAGAAGAATCTTTCTCTGACCGACGCGCAGTTTCGCCAGCGTGCCATCGAGACGATCACGGCGGTGCAGCGCGCCTACTGGGATTTGGTCTTTACCTTGCGCAACTTGCAGGTGCAGCGCGACTCTGCGCGCGACGCGCGAACGCAACTCGAACACAACCGTCGCCTCGTCGCCGAAGGGCAACTCGCGCCGATTGACATCGTGGCGGCGGAAGCGCAGGTCGCTGCCTTCGAGCAGAACGTCTATGTCGCGCTCGACGAAGTCGGTCGCGCGGAGAACGCTCTGAAGAATTTGATCGCGGAGAATCGCCAGTCGGAAGTGTGGTCGGTCGCGCTCGTGCCGACCGATACGGTTGACGTGCAGCCGCCGCTCGTGGCGCTTGAAGACGCGATGCGCGCCGCGCTCTCGACGCGCCCCGAACTGCAACAGTCGGACGTGGCGCGCGAAATCAACGCGCTCGACGAACGCCTCGCGCGCGAGGCGACGAAGCCGCAGGTTGATCTCGTCGGCACTTACGGCGCGGTCGGACTTGCGGGCGCGTTTGATCCGACGAGCGTCAACCCGTTCAGCGGTGCAAACGATCAACTGCGCGCGCGCATCAACGAACTCTCCGTGCTGAACGGTTTCGATCCTTTGCCTGCGCCGCCCGTGCAGACGCTTCCCGGCACGCTCGTCGGCGGCTACGGCCAGTCAATCGCCAACCTCGCCGCGAACCGCTTCAACAACTTCCGCGTCGGCGTGCAACTCAATCTGCCTTTGCGCAATCGCACGGCGGAAGCGCAACTCGGTCGCACGCTCGTCGAGCGCGACCGCATACGCGTGCAGCGCGAACAACTGGAGCAGTTGATTCAGGTTGACGTGCGAAACGCTTTGCAGGTGACGCGCACAGCCGAGTCGCGCCTGCGCGCGGCGGCGGCGCAGCGCACGGCCACAGAGCAGCAGTACGCGAGCGAGCAGCGCAAGTTCGACGCCGGACAGTCAACCTTCTTCCTCGTACTCGAACGCCAGAACGCATACGCCACGGCGCGCGGCAACGAACTGCGCGCGCAGACCGAACTCAACAAGGCCGTCGCCGAACTGCAACGCGCAACCGGAAACGCTTTGGAAGCTAATCAAGTGCAAGTTCGTGTGCGCTGACCGTTGACCGATCAACGCATGCGGCGGAGAGGGCAGTGTCAAGGACAGCACTGCCCCTCCGCTTTTGCGCCTGTTTTCACACCTTAACTTTCACCCACAGCGGCCAGTGATCGGAAAACTTGACGTGACGTGAGATGCCGTACCCGGTCGCGTCGAGACCGCGCAGCCAGAGCCAATCGAGTTTGAGTTTAACGAAGAACGCCTTCCACGTTGACTTGTCGTCGGGGAAGGGTGTGGAGAATTGTGCCTCGTCGAAGAGGCGGTGCGCGGCGCGCACATCTTTGTCTTTGATGGTGTTGAAATCTCCGAGCACGATGGCGCGTGCGTCTTTCGGGTGGCGCGCGTCGAGCGAGTCGAGCACGGCGCGCCACTGCTCCGTCTTCTTGGCGATGGCGAGGCGCGTCTCGGCATGGACGGTATAGATGCGCAGGGCGCGAGTCTTGTCGAGGTGGATGGTCGCGCCGAGAGCGACGCGCCGTCGCCCGCCGGGGCCTGAGTGCGGCAAGACGACCCGCTCCACGTTCGCGAGCGGGTACGCGCTCAAGAGCGCGACGCCCGTTTCATCCTCCGTCTCCGAGTCGCCTGTCGCGCGCGGCGGCGCAGCCCATGCGTAGTGCATGCCGAGTTCGCCCGCGATGAGTTTGGCGGTGTTAACGTTGCCGCTGCGCTTGCGGTGGCGGTCGGCCTCCTGCAAGCCGATCACAAACGCGCCGCCGATCTCGGCATCGTTGCGCAGCGTTTCGATGAGAGCGCGCAACTCGTCGCCGCCGCGCCAACGCATGTTGTAACTGACGATCTTGATCTCCGCCGGAAGCAGCGCGGGCTCGACGGACTTGCCCGCGATGCCGACTTCCAAGAGGTGTGCGTCGTCCCTCACGGCGTTCGAGGCCATGAGGCCATCCACATGCGTCACCTTTTGCACGCGTGCGTCGTGCGAAAATGTCAGACCGCCAACCACAGACAGCAGCAACAGTAGCAGCCAGCGGCAGACGGCGCGCGGTGCGTCGGTCGAGTTTTCGCGGCGGAGCATACGTAATTTCATCATTTGTCCGGCGGCTCTCTTGTAAAGAAGCTGTCAGCTTTGGACGATTGCTCTGATTGAAATCTAATAGCTAACAGCTAGTAAACAGCTTTCAAATTTCCAGACGCAGGCCGTCGCGCGCTTCGATGATTTCGCCGTCCCAGAGTTTTTTGGCTTCGGCGGCGAGGTCGAAGTTGTCCCATTCGGGATAGAAGTGCGAGAGCATGACGCGGCGTGCGCCTGATTGTTCGGCGAGGCGTATGGCTTCTTTGAGTTCGAGATGGAGTTCGACGGGCTTGTCGCGGAAGAAGGAGCACTCCATGAGAAAGAGCGACACGCCGCGCGCGAACGTGGCGAGCGCTTCGGTGTAGCCCGTGTCGGATGTGAAGACGAGCGAAGCCTCGTCGTCGCGGTCGGTTAATTTGATCGCGAGGCTTTCGGAGGTGTGCGGTGTGGAGAAGATTTCGGCTTCGAGGTTGGGGAGAATCTCAAACGAGTCGCGCGGCGCGACTTCGCGGATTTCGACGGGGAAGGGCTGCTTGAGCAAGTTGTAGTCGCCTGCCTCGTCCAAAGCGCGGAAGAGTTTGGTCAGGCCGCGCGGGGCGTAGATGCGGAGCGGCTTGCGTCGCGCTTGCGTGTCGGGCGCGTGCTTCGTGCCGAAGAGGAAGGGGAAGAGTCCGCCGAGATGATCCAGATGAAAATGGCTGACCCAGACCGCATCGAGGTTGACCCAGTCCAACTTTTCCTGCGCCATGCGGAAAACGGACGACGCGCCGATGTCCAAGAGGAGCGTGCCCGATTTTGTCTCAAGCCAGTGCGCTGCCGACGAGCGCAGCGGGTGCGGCACGGACGTGCCCGATCCCAAAACGACGAGTTTCATTTGCCTACTCTTAGACCTCCGTTCGTAAGCGAAGGCTAGCAAGCGTCTGCGCGCGGCGTCAAACGAGAGTTTGAAAAGCTGCAACTTCCCGCAACATATGATCGCGCGAATCTTCGCGACATTCTGATTTGTATTGTTATCGGTAAAACACGTGTGTTAAGTTTCACCCGTTCTGTTAAGGAAACGAATGTTGCTCAAGGCGTCTGCCGCACGCCTCGTAGCATCCCGTAAAACCCATCTCGGCCACGCCGCTCGCATGCACCCGTCCGTGCGAGCGATTCAACCAATAAGGAATCTCGCCATGTCTAATCTTCTTTGCTCTCGCCGCGCGCTCGTTTCCGTGTGCGCCGTCGTTCTCCTCATACTGTTCTATGCCGCGAACAGCACGGCGCGCCGCGAGGTCGCCGCGCAGGCGCAGCGCAGCGGCGGAGCAGCGTGGCAACAACAGCCGCAGTCGAAACAACAGGACGTACCGGCGGAATTGCACGCGGCCATCGAAGAGACGCTTTATCGTTTGGAGCCCGACGCGACGGCGACGGGCGAGGCGGGCTATCGCGCACCGAATCCGGCGCAGGGGTGGCGTGCGCGCTTCGGCGCGGAGGGCTTGAGCATCGAGACGCGCGCGGGAGAAGGGCGCGACGCGACGCAACGCTTTGCCATGCGGCTCGCGGCTTACGGTTACGGCGAGCGTGTCGTAGAGGTCGGTCGCGCGGAGGTGTCGGCTTCGAAGAATCGTGTGGAGTACCGTCGCGGCGCGCTCGTCGAGTGGTACTTGAATGAGCGGCGCGGAGTGGAGCAGGGTTTTACGTTGCTAGAGCCTCCGGCGACGGCTGAGGGCGCGCGCGGCGGCGAGCCTCTGAGCGTGCGTCTGGCGATTGAGGGCAGCCTGCGCGCGGAGCCGGGCGCGGACGGCGAGAGCGTGAGCTTCGTGGACGAGGCGGGCGCGCACACGCTCATCTACGATCAGTTGGCGGCTTTTGATGCGGGCGGGCGCGAGTTGCCTTCGCGCATGCGCGTGGAAGGGCGCGAGGTGCGCCTTGAGGTGGACGACGCGGGCGCGGCCTATCCTTTGACGATAGACCCGTTCATCCAGCAACAACGTTTGCAGGCGTCAGACGCCACCGCCTTTCACAACTTCGGCCTCAGTATCGACATCAGCGGCGACACGGCGGTTGTCAGCGCACCCTCGAACAACTTCGTCGTCGGTAGAGACCCCGGCCTCGCCTACATCTTCACACAGAGCGGGGGCGTGTGGAGCCAGCAGCAGCGTTTGCAGGCGTCAGATGCCGCTGGCGGCGACTACTTCGGCACCTCGGTCGCTATCGACGGCGACACGGTCATCGTCGGCGCACCATTCGACGACAACAGCGCCGGCAGCAACGCCGGTTCGGCTTACGTCTTCACCAGAAGCGGAAATGTGTGGAGCCAGCAGCAACGTTTGCAAGCGTCGAACGCCATCGCCAATGGCGACTTTGGCCGCACGGTCGAGATCAGCGGCGACACGGCGTTTGTTAGCGCGTCCGATGACAGCAGCACCAGCGCTTTGGCGGCTGGCTCGGTTTACGTCTTCAACCGCAGTGCGAACGTGTGGAGCCAGCAACAGCAGTTGCGCGCGTCTGACGCCGCCGACGGCGATGTCTTCGGCAACTCGATTGCGGTCAGCGGGGAGACGTTGGTTGTCGGAGCACGTTTCGACGACAACAGCGGCGGCTTGAACGCCGGTTCAGCTTACATCTTCAACCGGAGTGCGGGCGTGTGGAGCCAGCAGCAGCGTTTGCAAGCGTCCGACGCTGCCAGCAATGACGTCTTCGGCATCTCGGTCGCCATCAGCGGCGACACGGTGGTCATCGGGGCATACTTCGATGACAACAGCGGCGGCAACGAGGCCGGTTCGGCCTACATCTTTACCAGAGTCGCAGGTGTGTGGAGCCAGCAGCAACGTTTGCAGGCGTCAGACGCCGCCACCAATGACTTGTTTGGTATCTCGGTCGCCATCAGTGGCGGGAAGATAGCTATCGGCTCAATCAATGACGACAACAGCGGCGGCGCGGACGCCGGATCAGCTTACGTCTTTACCAGAAGCGCAGGCGTGTGGAGCCAGCAGCAGCGTTTGCAGGCTTCCGACGCTGCCGCCGGTGATAACTTCGGCGTCTCGGTTGCGCTCGGCGGCAACAACACGATCATGGTCGGCGCTTTCAACGACGACAACAGCGGCGGCGTGGACGCCGGTTCGGTCTACGTCTTCTTTGACAACACGCTCCCCGGCCTCATCATCAACGAGTTTCGCCTCTCCGGCCCCGGCCTTTCGCCTTCCGGCAGCACTCAGCAGCAGACCGACGAGTTCATAGAGATTTTCAACAACACCAACACCGATGTCACCGTCCAGACTGTGGACAACTCTGCGGGCTACGCTCTGGTCGCGTCCGACGGCAACCTGCGTTTCATCATTCCGAACGGCACGTTGATACCGGCGCGCGGCCACTATCTAGGCATCAACAGCACAGGCTTTTCCTATCTGGGCTATCCGGCGGCCAGCGACACGACCGCAACCGGCGACGCAACCTATACCGCAGACATTCCGCTCAACGCCGGAATCGCGCTTTTCAACACAGCCAACCCGTCGAATTTCACATTCGACAACCGGCTCGACGCGGTGGGTTCGGCGGGCGAGGCGAACACGCTCTACAAGGAAGGCACAGGTTATCCGAACCTCAACAACTCGCCCGTGTCATACAGCCTTTACCGCGATTTGAGGTCAGGCACGCCGAAGGATTCGAGTAACAATGAGAAGGACTTTTTTATCGTATCCAACGATCCGTCAGTTTCGCTGTGTACCAGCACGGCCAACTTTCAGTGCCAGCGTTTAGGCGCGCCCGGGCCGGAGAATTTGTCGAGTCCCGTCCAGCGCAATGCCACGATCAAGGCATCGTTAATTGACCCGGGCTGCGCGGGGATGAGCATTGGCGAGGCATCCAATAACACCTGCGCGCGTCATCGCAACGGGACGCCTCCGCCGATGAGCAGTGCGACCTTCGGCACACTCTCCATCCGTCGTCGTTTCACGAACATGACGGGCGCACCCGTCACGCGCCTGCGTTTCCGCATCGTTGACATCACCACCTTCCCCGAAGCGATTAACAACAACGGCATCGCGTCGCTACAGGCGATAAGTTCGTCTGACTATACTGCAACCTGCGTCGGCACGGGCGGCGACTGCACGCCCGGCGCAACCGTCACCGTGCATGGCACGACACTGGAAGAATCAACCAACGTTCTTAACCGGCAACCGAACGGCGGCGGTTTCAACTCGTCGCTCTCGGCGGGCACGGTCACGCTTGATAATCAACTCAACGATAGAGAGTCGATCAATCTCCAATTCCTGTTGCAAGTTTCGCAAAACGGCTTCTTCCGCTTCTTCGTCAACGTCGAAGCCTTACCCGTCACGCCCAGTCCTCCGGCGTCGGGAGTCCAGTCAAACCTGAAGACGGGCACAAGAGGGAAGGCGGCGAAGTCGAAAGCCGCACGCGCGACTCCGTAAGCTCAAGCGACGACGGCGTGCGTTGATAAGTCGCGCACACATTCGATGGGAATGGTGAAAGGCTCTGGCAAGCCATGTCAGAGCCTTTCTCTTGACCGACGTGCGCGGCTTCGGGTAAATCTATCGGCAAGGGATATCTCTTTGACGAACATGAACACCGTAGAGAACATGCCACTCGACGCGCTGGCCGTCTTCTCGCATCCAGACGATGCTGAGTTGACGGTGGCGGGCACACTCTTGAAGTTGAAATCTCTGGGCTACCGTACGGGCGTGCTCGACATGACGCGCGGCGAGATGGGCACGCGCGGCACTGTGGAAGGCCGCGCCGAAGAAGCGCGCGAGGCGGCGCGCATCATGCAACTCGACGCGCGGCTCAATCTCGAACAACCCGACGGCCACGTCATGCTGACGGACGAAGCACGCCGCGCAATGGTGCGCGTCTTGCGGAAGTTGCGCCCGCGCGTGGTCTTCACCTCGCACTGGGACGACCCGCATCCCGATCACGCCGCGACCGCGCGCATAGTGCGCGAAGCGGCGCGGCTCGCCAGCATGCGCCGCTACGACGAGGAGCACGGGCAAGAAAACGTTCCGATGCCCGCGCTCGCGCACTCGGTCTATTCGCGGCTCGTCGTGCCGTCGTTCGTCGTTGACGTGTCGGATTTCGTAGAGGAGAAGATGCGCGCGATCCGTGCGCACACGTCGCAGTTTTACCGGGAGGGCACGGACGAACCGGAGACGCGCATCAGCGACAAAAATTTCCTCGCGCAGATCGAATACCGCATGCGCTACTACGGCTCGCTCATCAACGCCGCCGCCGGAGAAGCCTTCTACGTACGCGAAGCCCTCAACATCGAAGACCCCGTCGCGCTCCTCACGCGCCCGATGAATATTTATTCGTGAATAGATAAAACTGCTTTAAGAAGGAAGCACTCACCGCAGAGACGCAGAGGACGCAGAGGGGGCGCAGAGAAAGAAGTTAATCTTCTCTGCGCCCCCTCTGCGTCCTCTGCGTCTCTGCGGTGAAGGTTTTTAAGTCCTATTGCAACGCACCATAGTTAAGGTTTCTTGTTGTCGAGGACGGCGCGTGCGATGGCGAGCGTGGCGATGGCGCGCGGCGCTTCGCCCGTGAAGGTTTGTGCGAGCGCGACGGCGCGGTTCATGTCTTCTTTGCCGAGCGTCTGGAAGACGCCCGTGAGATCGAAGGCGGGGGCGGGGAAGTTGATGGTCGAGCGTTGGCCGGGCGTCTGGATGCGCGCGGCGAGTCCCGAATCCGATCCGGTGAACTCGGGCGCGGCGTTGGCGGCCTTCACCACGTCGGCCATGATCTCCCATGCGCGGTTGCGGTCGAACTCGAAGAAGCGCGTGGCGACGGCGACTGTGGCGCGCACGCGGTCGGGGTCTTCTGCGTCAATGCCCTTCGCGGAGTTCGCCGCCAATTCTAACGCTTCGAGCGCGCGCGGGCGGTCGTCCTTCGCAAGCAGACGCGCCGCCTCCGTGAATGCCCAGGTGCGCTGCACGGGCGTCAACTGGCCTGTTGTCGCCAGACGCAAAACTTCCATCCCGTCTTTCTTGTCCGTCACGGCGCGATTGAGCAGCGCGAAATCTATGAAGCCGCGCACCTGTCGGCGCAAGTCCGCATCTTGAATCTTGTCCGCGAAGTCGCGTGCGCGCGCGTCGCCTTTGAAGGCGGCGGCTTGCGCGGCGCGCAGGTAAGCCGTATCGCGTGCGCGCGGGTCGGCGGCGCTCGCCGCTTCGTCGAGCGATTCCTGCACGGGGTCGCGCGAGTCTTCGGGCACGAGGCCGCGCGTCAGGTCTTCCCCTAAGCCCTTGCGTTGCTGTTCGGGAACGTCCGGTGTGAGCGCGGCGAGACGCGCGCGCAAGGCCGGTACGCCGTCGGGGATGACCTGCTCGAAGAACGGCATCAGGCGCATGATGACGAAGTACGTGCCGACGCGACCCGTCGCAGTGCGATCCTGATCCTCTTGCGGGAGCGGGCGCAGGAGCACTTGCGCGGCGGCGCGTGCGAAGGCAAGACGAAGGGCTGCGGGCAAGTCGGGCGTGGTGATGTCCCTGCGCCGCTGGCTCGAAGAGACGCCCTGCCCGCCTTCGCCGATGGTCATGTAGAGATGCGGCGTGAGCACGTAGGACGAAAGCAAGAGTATGTCGCCCGCGTCGGAGTTTGCGTCAGCCGCAGTGCTCGCAAGCAGCGCCGTGTAACGACGGTCGGCTTCCGGCGCACTCTTCTCGCGCAGCAGTACGAGAAACTCTACAGAGTTCGGGTTGACGTTGTTAAGAACCGGATCGGCGAACTCCAGAGCGTGCTCAACGTCGCTGTCTTCGAGAAACTGCATAGCGAGGCGCAGACGCCGCGCCACTTCGGCCGGAACTTCATTTGGGTCACGACGCACAGGCTGCGTCGGCGACGCCGATGCATTCGCCGACGCAGGCGCGCCGGTCGGGACGCTCGCCGAAGCATTGTTGAGTTCGCTCGACTCGCGTTTGCGCGCCTCTTCCATCTTGACCAGAAATTCTTCGCCGAGCGCGCGTTCGCGTTTGGCTGCGAGGCGTAACACTTCGCCGCGCATGTTCGGGAGATTGAGACCACGCGCAAGCCCTCGCCCGCCGTCGCGGTTCTGCTGGTCGCGCTGCCGGGTGTTCTCAACATCTGCTATCTCCGCAGAGTCCCACGCGCGTCGGAATAGCGCGCGCGCGCGTTCCTTGTCCGTCTCCCAGAGCGCGTCCGCCGCCTGCACCTGCACGCGCGCACGCAAAGTCTGATCTTTGAAGCCGCGCGACTCGTCCGCGAGCGTGTTGATGAGCGCGATAGCATTCGCGCGTCGCTCTGCGGCGAGCGGATCAGACGCGCCCGTCGCGCGTGCTTTCGACGCGGTCGCGGCGACGGGTTTCTTCGGTTGTGCAGCGGCGGCTGTTTGTGCGTGTGCGGGCGCGGCGTGTGGTAGAAGCGACAGCAAGCAAACTGCGGTCGCGCCATGAAGGCGGAAACGAGAACTCATCAATTTTTCTCCTGACTTGCGACGCGGTGCGCGCCTCTGGTGAATCTGCTACAACGAATTATACGCCCAACCCGCCACGCAGTTCGGAAAAATGATGTTAAGAATGTAAAAAGTTGAAGCGGCGACACCACGCCCGCGCTATTCCCATTCGGCGCACTTCAATTCAACGACATACGCGGCGAGTTCGTTATGCGTCGCCTAGTTAATTCACTCGTTGGCGAGAAAAACTATACGCTCGTACGCGTAGTTAGTCAATATAAAACATCGCGCATTGACGAATAGTTTCTTCGGGCGTAAAAATAACGACATGGGATTGATAACAACAGCACAGGCCGCAGAGAGATTAGGGATTAGCGTGAGACGTGTGCAGGAGCTTATTAGTTCACAACGTCTCCCTGCACAACAGTTCGGGCGAACGTATGTTGTCAATGAAGAAGATTTGAAGTTAGTTGAAAATAGAAAAGCTGGCAGACCGCCAAACGCTAAAGCTGAGACAGGTTCAAAGGCTGGTAAGAAGAAGGGTGGTAAGAAGTCAGTGCGGAAAAGCTAGAGGCGTGGTTTTCAAATATATTCTGATAAATATGTAGGGGCAGCGAGTGAACCCGCTGCCCCTACTATTTTGTCTGATGTGCCAGAATTAAACCGCGACGACTTCCAGTGCGGGGTCAACTTCCTGTTGCACCATGCTCTCGATTGCCATGAGCGTCCCCGAAATGGAACTGGGGCAACTGCCGCATGCGCCCTGATACTTGATCGTGAGCGTGTTTTCTTTGAGGCCGACGATCTCTAACCAGCCGCCATCGCCTGCGAGCGCGGGGCGTATCTTCTCGTCGAGGATTTCGTTGATGCGCAGGAGTCGCGGGTCGTCGCTCATCAACGCGCCGAGCGTGCCGCCGAGTGCGCCCGCGCCCGCAGCCGTTGCTGCTGCAACTGCGCCGCCCTGTGCAGCTTCAGCCGCGCGTATGGGCACGGCGAGTCGGGGCAGCAGATCGTCCCAATCTTCCGTCTCATCTTTCTCGACCGTGATCATGCGATCCATGTAGAAGACGGAGACGACTCCGCCCACTTCAAACAAAGAGCGCGCGAGCGCGTCGTCCTTCGCCAGCGACGCGCTGAGAAAAGAGCGCGCCGCGCCCGTCGTCACAGGTTCTTTCGTGATGAACTTGACGGCGTTCGGGTTCGGCGTCTCTTCTATACTGTCAATCTTAGGCATTCATGTTCTCCAAATAAAATTGCTTCGTTCAAACGCTGTTTAGATGCGCCGCGCACACATGACGCGGCCAACAAAAACTCGCTTTGAAATATTAAACGTGCCTCGCATTATACTTCGATTCGAGGCGCAACCAGAACCCGCGAAAACTGCGCAAATTTTCACCAAAAACGGGCGACTTTTGCGCGTTTTCCAGACTTTGTTGTCGGGCGTGCGGTAATGCAATTAAGTGCGCGAAAATTTATTGACATAAGCATTGTCAAAAAAGTCTGGAAGGTCTATATTTAAGTTCCTCGCTTGTCCCCCTTTACTGGTGAGACAAGTTGAGACGAGAGGCAGAGAGTAGCGAGGGCTTTCTGCCTCTTGCTATTTTCAGATGCTAGGTGCTAGATGTCAGACGTTAGCAAGCAGTTCACTAACATCTGACATCCGGCATCTGGCATCTTTCATTTTATGAACATCGGCATCACAGTCTATCCGACTTACGGCGGGAGCGGCATCGTCGGCTCCGAACTCGGCAAGGAACTCGCCAAGCGCGGCCACACAGTTCACTTCATCGCGTCCGCGCTGCCGACTCGTCTGACTGAACTGAACGAGCGCGTGCGCTTTCACGAAGTCGAGATGATGTCCTACCCGCTCTTCGAGCACCAGCCCTACACGCTCGCGCTCGCAACGAAGATGGCGACCGTCGCAGAGACGGAGAATCTCGATCTACTGCACGTTCACTACGCCATCCCGCACTCGATCAGCGCCATACTCGCGCGCGAATCTTTGAAGCCGCACCGCCGCCTGCCCGTCGTCACCACGCTGCACGGGACGGACATCACTCTCGTCGGCGCGGATCGCTCTTACTTGCCGATCACGCGCTACGGCATCGCGCAATCCGATGGCGTTACGGCCATCTCGCACTATCTCAAACACGAAACTGAACAGACCTTCGGCTATGCGCAAGTCGAAGTGATCCCGAACTTCGTCTGCGGCTCGGAGTACGCGCGACAACCCAGACCGGAGCTTCGCGCCGAACTCTCGCCCGCTAACGAACCGCTCCTCGTACACGTCTCGAACTTCCGACCCGTGAAGCGTCCCGTCGATTGCGTGGAGATTCTGGCGCGCGTACGCGGGCGCGGCGTGAACGCGCGGCTCGCGATGGTCGGCGACGGCAGTGAGCGCGGGCAGGCGGAGCATCGCGCGCGTTGTCTCGGCCTCGAAAGTTTCTGCACGTTCGTAGGCAAGCAGCCGCGCATCGTTGATTATCTCTCCGTCGCGGACGTTTTGTTGTTGCCGTCGGAGCAGGAGTCTTTCGGTCTGGCCGCGCTCGAAGCGATGGCTTGCGAAGTGCCTGTCGTCGCCTCGCGCGTCGGCGGCATACCGGAAGTCGTGACGGACGGGGAGACCGGCTGCCTGAGCGCCGTCGGCGACGTGGACAAGATGGGCGCGGACGCCGCCGAACTACTCGCCGACGAAGCGCGGCGACGCGCGATGGGCGCACGCGCACGCGAATCCGCGCTCTCGCGTTACAACACCGATCTGGTCATCCCACAATACGTCGAATTTTATGAGCGCATCCTCGCCGCGTCCGTTCAATAAAGAAGAGAGCGAATCCGCGATCGCAGATGAAGCAAGCGAGTCGTCATTCGCAGGTGAAGCAAGCGAGTCGTCGTTCGCTGGTGAAGCGACTGAGTTGTCGTCGGACGAGCGACCGATTCGCTACATCATCCAAAACCTCGAACGCGCCTACGGCGTGCCGGAGAACACGCGGCGCTCCGACCCGCTCGACATGCTCGTACAGATCATCCTCTCGCAAGCCACTTCGGACACAAACAGCCACCGCACCTTCGCCGCACTCAAACGCCGCTTCCCCACTTGGGACGCCGCTCTGCGCGCACGCGAATCAACCATCGCACACACGATCCAATCCGGCGGCCTCGCCAATCAAAAAGCGGCGGTCATTAAAAGTCTCCTACGCCAGATCAAACAGGATCGCGGCGCGCTCGACCTTAGTTTCCTGCACACGCTCGCGCCAGACGAAGCAGTTGACTACCTCTCGCAATTTCGCGGCATCGGCCCCAAGACCATCGCCTGCACGCTCCTCTTCGCCTGCCGCACCGAAGTCTTCCCGCTCGACACGCACATCTTCCGCATACTCCGCCGCGTCGGCCTCATCCCGCAGAAATGCACAGACCGCCGCGCACACCAGATCATGAACGCCATTGTCCCGCACGGAAAATTCTACTCCTTCCACGTCAACCTAATACGCCACGGGCGGCACTGCTGCCGCCCACGTGACCCCCTATGCGAACGCTGCCCCATTGTGGAATACTGCGACTACGGGCAAAGCGTCATCTAAAAGTAGTTTCTGTAATTAGCACCCAAAGTATTCCGGATCGTAATTTTTACACTACCAGAACACATCGGAAAACTTATTCTATCGAAGGCTCGGTGCTGAATACATCTTGAGCAAATTCTGTCGCACCGCCGCACGCACGCATGATAGTTTTAGACTTCATTCAGAGCGTTAGCTGATAAGAGCGAGTCAGGGCGTTGACGTATAGGGGCGGGGCTGTCTTCTTCGGGAGCGCCCCGCGTTCGCGTCTCACGCGGGGCGCAGTGGTAAAGGAGGCAGGAAGATGCATGCTGTAAGAATCGCTTACTTCGTCCGGGACGAGAAGCCCATCTCGGAGCTTGAGTTCTTGCCATCCACCGGGCATGGGTGCCCGATCACCGGGGGGACTCCGGACGGGAAGGTGAAGTACCCGCCGGTCTGGTTCGGCAGGATGTTTCCCCCGCGGCGGCTGGAGGGGCTGAGCGAAGAGCAGTTGATGGAGATTGCCCTGTGCCTCATCGAGCTGGGCAAGTGTATGGACGACCCGGTGAAGTACTTCAAGGACAAGAAGGACGCGCCGGCCCTCGCCGCCGCCAAGCAGGAGGAGTCCGACATCCCGGCGGGCTACACCTACCTCGGCCAGTTCATCACGCACGAGATTACTTTCCACAAGACGAAAGACCTGCCGCTCGTCGAGCCGTTACCTAAGAACATTCGCTCGCCGAGCCTCGACCTCGACAGCATCTACGGAGCCGGGCCAAACGACCTGCAATCGAAAGAACTTTACGAGGCCGGGGCGTACCGGGTGCGGCTGAAGGTCGGCTGGACGCAGCCTCCGCTCCCGCCCGACTCGTCCCGGCGCAGCGCCTTCGACGCGGAGTTTCAGAACGACCTGCCGCGCCTGACGCGGGGCGACAGAACGGAGCGGGGCGTTGCCATCATCGGCGACGAGCGCAACGACGAGAACTTGCCACTGGCGCAAACCCACGTGGCCTTCCTCAAGTTTCACAACCGCGTGGTCGAAGACCTCAAGAGCGGGCGCTACAAAGGCGTCGCGCCCCCGGCCACCGCCGAGTTGTTCGACGCGGCGAAGGCCGAGGTTGTCAAGCACTTTCAGTGGATAGTCCTTAATGACTACCTCCCGCGGATCGTGGGCAAAGACTTGGTCAAGGACGTGATCCGGAAGCCTTCCGACAGCTTCAACCCCGGCAGTGCGGACGAGCTCTTCATCCCACTCGAATTCTCCGCCGCCGCCTTCCGCATCGGGCACAGCATGGTGCGCCGGAAGTACAAGTGGAACCGCGAGCACGAGGACGTAGCGCTGTCTCAGCTCTTCACCAACACGAAGTTGAGCGGCAACCTTGAGGGACTCGACCGCCTGGACAGCACGTGGGTCATTGACTGGAAGCGTTTCTATGACTTCACGCCATTCGCCGACGAATACCCCGCGTCCGAACCTCTGAAGAAATTTAACAAGGCCGGGAAGATCGACACGACCTTCGACCTCCACCTCGAACAGATCAAAGGCTTCCAACACCTCCAGCCGCCCAAAGAGAATAATGGCGGCGGGGAGAAGCCCGACGAAGAGAAGCCCGCGAACCCTCTTTTCAACGGGCAGAAGGCGCTCACCGTCCGCAACCTCCTGCGCGGCCTCGCGCTCGGCCTCCCGTGGGCTGAGGACGTAGCGGACGCATTGAAGCTTACCGAAGCCCAGCGCCTGAAGCCCACGGAGTTGAGGGCTGAGCCGCACGCGAATCTGCTCGCCGCGCTCGGGGAGAAGAAGACGCCGCTCTGGTTCTACATCCTGAGGGAGGCCAAAGTGCAGGGGGATGGCGGCAGGCTCGGGCACGTCGGTGGGCGCATCGTCGCCGAGACGCTCATCGGGCTCATCCGCCACAGCGGCTACTCGATCCTCAGACAGGTCGAAGGGAATGACTCCGAGTGGGAACTGTCAGATTGGCGTCCGGCGTACCCGCGTAAGCCGACGGAGCCGGAGACGTTCGAGATGATAGACCTGCTCCGCGCCGCCGACGTGGTCGATCCGATAGGCGAGCGTGAATACCGACTCGAACATCACCAGCCGTGAAATGTTCCGCCGCGGAGTCGGAACCCGCGGCTAACCTGACCGTGACGCTGCCACGGGGCAGCGTCACGGCCTTTGCTAGACGCTCCGCGCGAGCGCGCCGAGGAGGCACAATCGATGAGCATCATAAATAATCTGGAGACGGCCCAACAGGCGGTGGCCGATGATATCGCCAACAACAACCCGGCCAGACTTGCCGAGCGTGTCCGCAAAGCGGCTGTCGCCGCCATCACCGGCGGTATGAACTCGGTCGTGTGGCAGCGGTACATGGCACTCTTCTGCGACAACGCGAATGAGCTGGCGCAAATGACGGTCGTGAGGGACACCGACGAAGACTACATGGCGCAGACGCGGGCGTACACCCCCGCTAATGCCATCTGCCTGCCCGACACGAACACCCAACTCACCAACGGGGTGAGGGACAGAAACATAGAGCCGCCCGTGGACGCCCCCGTACCGACGGAGGTGCCTAACCCGGACGTCGTCAGAGACGACGATCTCTTCGATGATTTGCGGCCGTAATCACAACCTGAACTCCGGACGTGACTCGGGATGGCCGCCGCCCTGCGACGCGGCAGCCCCCCGCGCCGCGCGCCCTCCCGGGAGCGTGCCATGCCACGCCCGCGACGACGAGTATGGAGCAAGAACGCCTTCTGAAAAACCGCCGGCCGCCGCTCAGGTCGCCGCATACCCTTTGGACTGAACTCTGCCGCCGTTTCCTGCCGGTGACGGTCGCGGGCTCGGTCTGGAGGTACAGCCGCGAGATGTCGCCGGACGACCCTGAGCAGGGCTGGAAACTACACATCCCCGCCACCGTGCTTACGGCGGGAACGGTGCTGCGAAGGGTCGGGCCGCTGCTGCACGACCGCGGTGTCTTGTTCAAGGCGACCGCCTCGCTCGGCGAGTTGGTAAAGCTCAACAGCGGCTTCCACTACGGCTACAGCCAGGTCGGCAAGTTCATCACCGTCTACCCGCGCACGAGTGAGGAAGCCGTGCAACTCGCCGAACGTCTGCACGAGCTAACGCTCGGGATGATGGCACCTGCCATCCCCTTCGACCGGAGGTACAGGCACGGCGGCTGCGTCTACTACCGCTACGGCGCGTTCAAGTCGATGGAGATTAAAGGGGGCGACGGCGAGACGGCACACGCCATCCGCGACCCCGAGGGCAACCTCGTCCCAGACGTGCGCGACGGCGCGTTCAAGCCCGACTGGGTCGCCGACCCTTTCCTCGACGAGCCTGCGCAGGCTGCGCCGTCTTCCGCCAAACCCACTCCGCTCCAGACCACCTTTAAGGCTTTCCGGGCGCTGACCCAGAGGGGGCGCGGCGGCGTTTATCAGGCTCTCGACCTGAGCGCGACGCCCCCACGCCTCTGCATCCTGAAGGAGGGGCGGCGCGACGGCGAGACGAGCTGGGACGGGCGCGACGGCGCGTGGAGGATCAGGCACGAGGGGCGCGTCCTCGCCGCCTTGCGTGAGGCGGGCGTCGGCGTGCCCTGCCTCTACTCTTCGTTCAGGGCGGAGGGGAACCACTACATCGCGGTCGAGTTCATAGAGGGCGAGAGTCTGGACAGCAGGCTGGCGCGTAGGCGTAGGCGTCTGCCTGTGGCCGCCGCGTTGAGGTTCGGGGCGGAACTGGCGCGTCTCGTCGCGGGCATACACGCCGCCGGGTGGGTCTGGCGCGACTGTAAGCCGGGCAACGTCGTTATCACGAAGTCTGGCGAACTGCGTCCGCTCGACTTCGAGGGCGCGACCCCCGTCGGCTATCTCGACCCGCAGCCGTGGGGCACTCCGGCCTTCATGGCGCCCGAGGGCGAAGAAGTCTTCCGCGTGCAGTCTCGCCAGCCTGAAGACCTCTACGCGCTGGGCGCGACCATCTGCCTTCTGCTGACGGGTCTCACCCCCGCCGCCGCTCCCCCGCCGCTCTCAAAAGTGCAGAGGAATGTCCCCGCAGCAGCGTCGCGCGTGATCGCGGAACTGCTCAGCCGCGACCCCGCTATGCGCCCCTCGGCTGCCGATGTCGCCCGCAGGCTGGGGGCGGCGCTCGACTCTTAGGGCATGAGGTTGACGCGGCGGGCGAGGTCGGCGAAGCGTGGGTCGTCGCGCAGGCTGTCGTATGTGGGTTCGGTCAAGAGATAGGCCAGCCCGGAGAATCTGTTCTTGTAAACCTCTTCCAGCCTCGCGAAGGCTTCGTCCCGCTCGCCCATGCCTATGTAGACGAACGCCTTCTCCTGCGGCGGCATAGGCTCTTCCGGCGTCGAGAGCCGGTCGATGTCGCGGAGTACTTCGGTCGCCTCTGCGAGCCGCCCCGCCCGTCCGTAGGCGTAGCCGAGCGCGGCGGCGACGTGGCGCGAGTGATTAGGCCGCATGGCTTCGAGCATCGCGATGGCCTTATCGTACTGGCCCTGCTGCATCAGCGTGATCGCCAGCACGTGCGGGAGCTGCGGGTAGGTTGGGTAACGCCCGACCGCCTCGGTCAGGTAGGCGACCGCCTCGTCGTAGCGGCGCGCGTAGTAGAAGGCGCGACCGTAGTTCATGTGGGAGAGCGGCGAGTAAGGGTCGAGACTCTTTGCGGCATCGGCCTCCCTGATGGACTCGTCGAAGCGACGCATGGCGGCCAGCAGGTTCGAGTACCAGTAGTGCGCGGGCGCGTAGTCAGGGTTGAGTTCGATGGCACGCCGGAACTCGCGCTCGGCGCCTGCCCAGTCCCATTCGTAGCGCAGCTTGACCATTCCCAGCGAGGTGTGCGACTCGGGGAGCGAGTCGCCAGCCTCGACGGCCTTGCGCGCGTTGTAGCCCGCCTTGTTCATCGCCTCCTTGACCCCGGACGTGCCATAAGCGACGTTGTCCCTGAGCGTGTAGCAGTCGGCAAGTCCCGCGTACGCCTTGGCAAACGAAGGGTCTTTGTCAACCGCCTGCTCTAAGTAGTCGATGGCTCTCTGCATGTCGTCCTTGTTCTTCCTATGACTCCACTCGTACCTGCCGCGCATGTAGAGGCTGAGCGCCTCCCTGATGTCGGTCTGCCTCCGATATAGCTCGTCGCCGAAGAGCCACAATCCCAGTTTCGAAGATACCTCCCGGGTGATCTCGTCCTGCACGACGAAGCTGTTCGCCGCGTCCAGATAGAACGTGCCCTCCCAGGCCGGCGCGGTCTCCTCCACCCTCAGCAGTGTGAGGCGCAGGAGCAGGGACTGCCCCTCCCTGACGATGCGCCCGGAGAGCACCGCCTCGGCTCTCAGGTCGCGCCCGATCTGCACGAGGTTCTTGTCGGACGGGACGACGCTCGGCAGCTTGACCCTCAGCCGCGGCAGGTAGGAGAACTTGTCGGAGAGGCTGCGCGTCAGCCCTTCGCTCAGGTACGTGGCCTCGCGGTCGTCGCTCTGGTTGTCGATTGGCAGGACGGCCAGCGTATGCTCATGCGTGACCTTCCGATAGGCATAGCCTGCGAAGACCGAGAGCAGCAGCAGGAGCGCGAGCGCGGAGGCGACGGCAGAGCGCGCGTGGCGACGCAGGGCGGGGAAGCTCGAAAGCAAGCGCGGCGTGCCAGCCCTTTCCGGGCGCAAGGCGCGAAGCTTTTGCAGCAGCGCGGCAGCCGACTCGGGGCGTTGCGCGCGCTCCTTCGCCAGACAGCGGAGGGCGAGTTGGCCGAAAGCGCCGGAGGAGGGGATGGGTGGCGGCACATCCGAGCCGACGGCCACGATGGTCTCCTCGACCGTGTCGTGCAGGAACGGGTTACGCCCCGACAGCATCTCGTAGAAAACGACGCCGAAGCTGAAGATGTCGCTGCGGAAGTCCAGCTCCTCGCCGCGCGCCTGCTCGGGTGACATGTAGGCCGGAGTTCCCACGATGTCGCCGAAGTGCAATGTCTGCGCGGGGTCTTCGCCGCCGGACACCCCTGCGCGCTGCGGGCGGACGAACTTGGCGAGGCCGAAGTCGAGCACCTTGGCTTGCCCTTCGTCCGTCACCATGATGTTCTGCGGCTTCACGTCGCGGTGAATGACGCCGCGTGTGTGCGCGAAGGTGAGCGCCCCGGCGATCTGCTCGGCCAGCTCGGCGGCGCGCTCCAGGCCGAGACTGCCGCGCCGCATCAGCGACGCGAGCGTCTCGCCCTCGACGTACTGCATGACGATGAAGTGATGGCCGCCGATCTCTTCGACACCGTAGACCTGACAGATGTGCGGGTGCTCAAGGCGTGCGACGGCACGCGCCTCCTTCATCATCTGCTCGCGCGCCCACTCGTCGCCAGCGTAATGGTTGGAGATGAACTTGAGCGCGACGGGGCGTTCGAGCCGGCAGTCCTCGGCCAGATAGACCTCGCCGCCCATGCCGCCGCTGTCGAGCATCCGCGTGATCTCGTAGTGGCCGAGCGAGCATCCCACCAGCGACCCGGTCGTCCCGCCGTAGAGCGCGCGCAGTCCCTCGCTCAGCAGCGGGCGGGACATGAAGCTAGGGTTGGACTCGGAGGCCGAGACCAGCAACTCGACCTCGCGGCGTAAGCCTTCGTCGCCAGCGCACTCGCGCGCGAGGTACTCGTCTCGCTCGGCCACCCCAAGCCCGGAGACGTTGTGGAACAACTCCTCGACGCGCGGCCATTCCTCAGCCCTCACCCCTGACCTCCTTCGCCAGCCACGCCTTGGCCGCGCTCCAATCGCGCTCGACCGTGACGACCGAGACGCCCAACACCTCAGCCACTTCGGCGGCGGTCAACCCGCCGAAGTGGCGCAACTCGACGACGCGCGCCTTGCGCGGGTCGAATGCCGCCAGCCGCTCGAGCGCCTCGTCGAGCGCGATCACCTCGACCGAACGCTCCTCGCCCATCACAGCTACCTCCGAGAGCGACACCTGCACAGCCCGTCCGCCGCGCTTGTCGCGGTGACGGTCGCGCGCGTAGTTGAGCAGGATGCGGCGCATGATCTTGGCGGCGATGGCGAAGAAGTGCGCGCGGTTCTGCCAGCGCACGCGCTTCTGCTCGATGAGACGGAAGTACGCTTCGTTGACGAGCGCCGTCGTCTGGAGCGTGTGCCCCGGGTTCTCGCGCCGCATGTAGTGGCGCGCGATGCGATGCAGCTCGCGCTCGATGAGCGGCAGCAGCCGTTCAAGCGCCGCCTGATCGCCTTCACTCCAAGCGATGAGGAGACCTGTGATCTCTGAGGGTGCGGGCAAGCTAAGTCCTCGAACCTCGGTCGCTCAACTGTTAACGTGCCAGCGCGACTCCAAAGCTGTCACCCCGGCGTAAAAAAAAAAGACCCGACTGATAGTTTTCAGAATGATTCGGAGCGTTAGTTAGTGAAAGCGGCGGAAGCGTTGATGCAACCGAGGTCGCGTGGTCGCGGGAAGCCATGACGACTAAGCCGCCGGTGTTCAGGAGCGTTTATATAGCGTCGTGGACACCTTTGCAACGATTTCATTGCTAGTCCCGATGGAGTCCGCCCGACTCCCCCTTCGGTCGGGGACATCTGCCCGCCCCGCCGTCACACCACACGCCTCTATCGCCAAGGAGAAACGACCGTGGAAATCAGAAACAACAACCCGCTCGACTTAGCCGGAGCCGCAGGCGAAGAGATTACCGTCCGCACCACCGCGAAGGGCACCGCCTTCTCCGTCGCCTACGCCGTCAATGACGAAGGGGACGCGCTGCCCCCTCTCTTCCGCTTCAAACTGCGGAAGCCCCCCACAACCCAGAAGGCCGTACTGCTCGTCATGACCTGCATCTTCTCGAACCCCGGCGGCGGGATGTATCACTTCGTCGTCTCGGGTAGCCAGGGCAGCCAGACAGCGAACTATACGGTCACTCAGTTCGAGGACGAACCCAAGAACACCTTCGCCTTCAGCTTCGACGTGAAGTAGACGCGAACTGCATTGAGGTCATGAACATGAACACCAGATGCCTCAGATTAGTCGCCATCAGCTTGCTGGTGATGTGCGCCGCCAACGTCGCCGCCCAGCAGGCCACATCGGGCTCGTCCGGCACTCTTGAAGGCTTGAGGGCTGCGGTCGAGAGACGGCGCGCCGTTGACCGCGACTTGAACATCCCGGACGACAGGCGCTCCTTCAACCGCGAACTGCTGCGCGAAGCGGAGGCGCAACTCCGGCGCGCGCTTGAAGCGGAAAAGAGGGAATGGCGCGGGTATCTGACCGACGGGACGGTCAAGCTATCCGAGGAGCAGACGCGCCGCGTCGAAGCGAAGATCGCCGACATAGAGGCTGAACTCGCGCGGTTGACGGGCGAGGCGCGGGAGGAGTCTGCGTCACCCGGCGCGCGCGCCGACTCAACTGCCGTCCCGCGCGGCGAAGCACGGCCTTCCGCCCCATCGGAAGCGTCCGGGGCGGAGACGCAGCCCGCAGCGCCGACCGGCGGCGCGCAGGGCGGCCAGAACCTCCCGCTGGCGGGCGTTCAACCCGCGCCTGCGCCGGGCGCAGCCGCGCAGCAAGGCGGCGAGGTGTTGAATCTGGGCAGGGAGTTGCGCAAGTCTGCGCGCAACATCAGGGACGCACGTGCCGTTGACCCCAACTCCGGCCTTGCAGGGTTCTTCTACGCCAACAACATTGATCTCATCCTCGCAGCACTGATACCCCAGAAGGCCACGTCCGAAGCGGTCGCCGAGGCGGAGAACGCGCGCACCGACAAACAGGTGGAGGGCAACGAAGCGCAGAGCGGCACGACCTCGCTCGTGTCGAAGGGCGGCATCCCGGCAGTCCTTGGCTTGGCGACGGCGAGCGGGGCGCTGACCCGCTCGGTCAGCGGGAACACGATTACGTTTCAACTCAACCCTGTGGGGCTTATCAGCGCGCTCGCGCAGCGTGGGTTCATCAGCAGCTACCAGAACGAGACGGCCTTCGAGCGCCAGTTGCGCAACTTCGCGTTCGGGTTCTCCTTCGACACCAGCCGGGGCGACACAGGGGGCACGTTCACCGGCAGCGGCCAGCAGCTCTCGGGGCTGTCCGCCCGCTACAACATCATCAACCGTCGCGACCCGCGCGATCGAAAGCATCAGGACAGGTTCGTCGCCCTCGCGAGAAATCAGGGCGTGCCCATTGCCAGGGGCACCTTGGATTTTCTCAACGCGACATTCAACAGCACCGACCGATCGGAGGCTCTGGAAGAGTGGGTGAGTGAGACGGATGCGGCTGTGCGCGCCGCAGCGTCCGAAGATTTGGAGCGGGTGCTGGAAGCGCAGATTAGGAAGCTCCCGATACCCGACTCGCGCAGGGTTAGCTCGATTCTCGACTCGCTCGCCAAGAGCCTCTCGGGCTTCGAGGATGCGCGCGGCCAGTTGCTCAAACAGGTAGCCAGTGGGCTGGTCATGACGGTCGAGTACAACCTTGAGCGGCGGGGCGAGATGCCCGACCTCTCCAACATCCGCTTCATCGCCGAGAAGGGGCCGTACGACGGCAAGATAGATTTGACGTTCAACTCTTCGGTCTCCTTTTTCCACTCGCGCCCCAGCGGGGGGAACACGAACAGGCTACGCGACTTCCGCTTCGCAGGGCAGATTGACGTGCCGCTGCGCGAGACCCGCTGGACGGGGAAGCCGCTGCTGAGCTTCGCCGGTCGCTACCAGCGCCTGCTCGAAGACGAGATGCTCCCCAACGGCGGGACACTCAGCGCGAAAGGCGACATCGCCGTCGGGCAACTGAAACTGACCATCCCGATTCGGGGTACGGCCTTCAAGATTCCGCTCTCGCTGAGCTTCTCCAACCGCACCGAATTGCTCCACGAGAAGGAGATCAGGGGCAACTTCGGCTTCACCTTCGACCTGGACTCGATCTTCGCCAGATTCAACCCCTTCAAGCCGTAGCCGCGAAGAGGTCAGAGAGGAGTGTTACCCATGAAGAACAACTACAGAAAAATTTTGAACGTGCTGTTCGCCCTGTGGCTGTGCGGCGGCGCGTGCGCGGCGGCGCAGGCGCAGGACGCGACGCCGAACCCGCAGCAGGTGCCGCAGACTTCGATGGCAGACTGCGACTACGTTAACAAGCAGCTCGGCCTGACGGACAATCTCAACGAAGTGACCGAGACGCGCGACACACTCACCGCCGAGCGCGCGGAGCTGGAGCAGAAGGTCATCGAGCTGAAGGGGCAAATCAAGGCTGCGCCGACCGCGTCCCAACTCAATGCCTGGCGCAAGGAGCAGGCTGACCTGCTGGCGAAGCCCAACAGGAAAGACGCCGACGTGATGCGCCTCGCCGAGCTGGCCGGGATGGCCGACAGCGAGGTCAAGTCCAGGGAGACGCTCAAGGATGAGTTGCAGGCGGCGGAGGCGGCGCTGCTGAGGAAGAAGGGGCAGGCCCGGTGCGTCCAGCAGGCCATCAACTCCATCTACTCGCCCGAGCAGTATTTCAAGCGATGGATGAGCAGCATCTTCGCGGCGCTCATCGGCTTCGTCATCATCGGCTTCTTCGTCGTGTCATACAAGGACGAGACGGTGAGGCGCGCCATCTTCTCAGGGCAGACGGGCATACAGTTCCTGACGCTCTTCTCCATCGTCATCGCGATCATCCTCTTCGGAATTACCAGCATCCTCGGCGACAAGGAGCTGTCGGCGCTGCTCGGCGGACTCTCCGGCTACATCCTCGGACGCCATAGCGGCTCGCCGCGTGTCGTCAGTCCGTCGCCAGAGGGCGCGGGTGCGCCCACGCCCGCGAGGGATGCCGCAGGCATGCCTGTGGAGGCTCCGGCAATTTAAGTGGCGGGCGCAGCCCCGCGACTCGGAAGTCAAATTCGTTTAAGGAGAATCAGAGATGCCAGACAATAACAGCAACGGGGCGTTCGCGCTCGTCAGCGTGCCGGGCAGCGAGAAGGTCAGTCCGGCCTTCAAGGAGAAGGTGATCAAGATCGCCTCCGACCTCGGCACCAACCCCAACTTCCTGATGGCCGTGATGAGCTTCGAGAGCGGCGAGACGTTCAGCCCCTCGGTGAGAAACCCCGTCAGTGGCGCGGTCGGCCTGATCCAGTTCATGAAGCCGACGGCGCAGGGACTCGGCACGACTCAGGACGCGCTCGCGCAGATGACGGCGGAGGAGCAGCTCGACTTCGTCGCCAAACACTACAGGCCGTTCAAGGGGCGGCTCAAGTCCATCGAGGACGCCTACATGGCCGTCCTCTTACCGTCCGCGGTCGGCAAGGGCGCTAACCACGTCCTCTTCCGCAAGCCCTCTACAAGGTTCACGCAGAACCGCGGGCTGGACATCAACGGCGACGGCGTGGTGACGGTCGGCGAGGCCGCCGACCGCGTGCGCGCCAAACTCGGCGCGTCCGGCGCGGGCGTCGGGCAGACCTTGCATCGCGGGTCGCAGGGTGCTGAGGTGCAGAGACTCCAGGAGGAGCTGGTTGACATCGGCTACCTCACGCGGGCGCAATTGCTGACCGGCCCCGGCAGCTTCGGGGCGCAGACCGAAGCCGCGCTCAAGAAGTTCCAGCGCGACAACCACCTTGACCCCGGCGGGGCCTTCGACGCCGAGACGCAGGCGGTCTTCCGCGAGCTGAACGACGGCGTCAAGCTGGGCAGCCGCGGCAACGTCGTGCGCGGGTTACAGGATCGGCTCGTCGAGGTCGGCGCGATGACCGTCGCCGAGGTGGCGAGCGGCCCCGGTATCTTCGGCTCCAAGACCGACGCCGCGCTCAAGACGTTCCAACGCAACCACGGCATGGAGGCGACCGGCGTGCTGACCGACCAGACCTATCAGGCGCTGCTGCTGGCGGCACACGACGCCGTGCCCAAGACCGACCTTCAGGACAGCACGAGCGTCGAGACCGTCCTGCCCGAGAGCGGCATCGGCTTCGTCACCTTCAACCGTGAGCCGGGCGGTCGCGATCAGGTGGGGCGCGCCTCCACCATCCGCGCCATCCAGCACCTCGGCGAACTCTGGCACGAGCGCCACCCGACCATCCCCCTCGCCGTCGGCGACATCAGCCGCCGCGGCGGCGGCCCCTTCCCGCCGCACGCCAGCCATAAGGACGGACGCGACGCGGACTTCCGCCCGCTCACCAACAACGGTCGCAACGAGCCGACCAACATTGACGCAGCCAACTTCTCTCACGCCCTGACAAGGGAGCTGATCCTCCTCATCCGCGAGGCTGTCAATCCGGAGGTTATCTTCTTCAACGACCCACTCACGATCCAGGAGGGACTGACGAGGCGCGCGCAGGGGCATCACAACCACCTGCACGTACGCTTCCGCTGAACGGGCGTGCCCCCGCCTTCACGGCAACGCCCGCATAGACCGACCGTGCTGCCGAAGCCCTCACACTAAAGGCAGCCCGACGACGAACCCACACATGACTCACCCCAGACGCTGCGCGCGTGCTCTCACCTGCACGCGCGCCCTCCCCCTGTCGTATCCCCCTTCCGTGCCCCGCGCCGATTCCCGAGTTGTGCCGCAAACTTTTTATACTAATCACAAAGTGACGAGTGATAAGATTAAAACCTTGCTCCGTTCACTCAACGAGATTCTTGTTTTAACTTGTCACCTGTCACTCGTCACTTGTCACTGTTCTCTTATGTCTTACTTGATTGACGGCAACAACGTAATGGGGCAGCGCGTCGGGTGGCACAGGGATCGCGTGCGTGCGCGGCGCGAGTTGTTGGACGAGTTGGCGCGGTTCGCGTCTGCGAAGAAGGCGCGCGTGGAGGTCGTGTTCGACGGCGCGCCGGACGAGCATTTCGCTGACGGTTCGAGCTACAGGGGCGTGCGCGTCTACTACTCTGCGCGCGGGTCGAATGCGGACGAGCGGATCAAGTCGCTAGTCGAATCGTCGCGCGAGCGACGGACGCTTTTAGTGGTGACTTCTGATCGCGCGTTGGGCGATTACGTCAGGCGTTGCGGTGCGCAGGTCGTCCGCGCCGGAGAGTTTCGCCGCCGTATGGAGGAAGCAAACGCCGCAGGCGCAAACGAAAACACGGACGCGCCGCCGATTGAAGAGACCGACGAACACTGGATGCGCTACTTCGGCGTCGCGCCGGAGGATGATGAATAAAAAGTCTCTAACGCCCGGAGCAACACCTTCTGCTCTCTTCGACTTTCTTGCGAGTCTTTGTGACGGGCGCGCGCATGCCGTTTCCAGATCGCAGCCGGTGCTAAAGCGACACTAAAATTCGGATGAAATCATTCATTGCTCGCCCTCTGTTTTGCAAGCAACGACCAACCGAAGTTCCATAAGGTGAAAGTTAATATGAAGAGCACGATCATGAGAGTCCCGGCGAGATATATTGTCCACGTTTTCCAATAGACCTCTATTCTGCTTTCATCATACACCCGCCCCCACAGCATAAACTCCGGCATTGAAGTCGCAGGATGCGCTTGTTTCAAACTTTTCCCCTCTTCCGTCAGACTCCAATCATATCTATTAAACCCGATTTGCCATCTGCGATTATCTTCTCTGGGAACGGGGACTGTACAAACTCTAAACAGGATTATGTAGATGATGAATAAGGCGAGAGAAATAATTAACAGGTTGCGAGCCAACTTAATAATAGAAGGCACATTGTGGGCATCCGGTTCGCCTGCGGGCTTATAGTAATAAGCATAAATTACTGTGGCTGCTGCGAGAGCGGCGGTTAGTAAACTTGAGGCTTCTAAAAGTGGCGGGGCATATTTAGTGAAGTAGGCATATGCGGGAATTAACGTCCCAACACTCACCAGCAGTCCACTGATTGATTTGAATCCCGACAGGTACTTTGTGAAAGAGATGTTTGCCATCGGATGTCACCGATCCTCGACGAGGGTAATCGCTACTACCGGGTCGAGAATAAATTTTCCGAAGTTTTTATCCGAGGTTGCCTTGTTGTCGCGTTCAGTCCAAAAGTAATAATAACCGACGCCCACATTCGTTTCCGTACATGGCTTGTCGATCACGGTCACACATGAAAATCTAGGGGTCTTGCCCTGCCTGCGCTCGTCATCTCCTTCAAAGCGAACTCTGGCCCCGGCGGTGCGTCCGGCTTTGTCTTGAGAGATTATATCTACGTTAGATGTCACGGCCATGCTATTAGCGGTGGCAGTAACTGCTCCGAGTAAGGTGTTGAAATTTTCTGCGGTTTGATGAGAGAGCCAGTTATCTCTAAGAGCGTTCAGGCCGCCTTTTATCTCAGAGTTGCGTGCGATTAACGCCCTCAGTTCGTTCTCACCTCTGCTAAATTCTTCTTGCCTCAAAGCAAGCTCATTTTTAGCTTCTTCTTCCCGCTGTGCCAGTTCTGCCACCTGTGCTTCGGCTGCCCCACGCTCACGTCGAACGCTTGCGCCAAACTCCGGCGATGCCACAATTGACTTTTGTGAGATGGCTTGTTCAATGCGCGCTAAATAACCGGCAACCTGTTGGAGTTGTCCTCTTGAGACATTTATGCTGACTAGATTTTGTAGCGCGGCTGACTCTGCCGCTTTTCTTTGTGCCTGTTGGTTGATCAACTGACTTTCTCTTTGGTTGAAGACTTGCGAAACACGGTTCAGTGCCTGATCAACGAAAGCCTTTCGTGCCTCCGCAGTCCCCGGCTGGGAGACAGAAGTCCCTTGCCCGGAGACAGAAGACACGGGAAGAAGTATGACCAATAAGATCAGCGTGTAAATCGGACGCATCGTTACTCCTTACAAATAAGACTCGGATAATCAGTAAAGCGGCTAATGAAAGTGAGAAGCCAGGAAACCGGCGAGGACACGAAGATTAATTTTGCAGACTTAAAAAGTCAATCATTTTATGCGAATGATTATGCCGTGTACCGGCTCAATTTTAATTCTCTGTTCGCGGCCTGACGGGCGGCCGGTTTACTGAGCGAGGATGGGTTGGGCGACGAGGGCCAGGCGGTCGGCTTTGGGGCTGAGGGCGAGGCGTGTGATTTTTTTCAGTCCGGCGGCGGAGAAGTCTGCGACGGGTTGCCAACCGGCGGCGGGGGCAGCGAGGTCGTACTGGAAGAGTTTGGAATCTTGCGCCGAGAGGATCGCTGTGCCGTCAGGAGTCCATGCGAGGTCTTCGCTGGCGGGGAGCGTTTTGGTGAGCGTCGTGCTGCGGTGCGTCTTCAAGTCGAAAATTTTGATGAGCCACTCGTCGGGGGAAATTTTGTGTATGAAGCTGAACGCCTCGCGGCGCGGGATCATCTGCAATGAGCGACCGATGTTGACGTGGATGGTGTCGAGGAAGGTCATGTCTGTGGGGACGAGTTGGAGCGTGTTGGGGCGGCCTTCCGCGCCGAGTATGAAGAGGGCGAGCGTGCGCGCGTCGAGCCAGAGGTGGTAGCCGACAGGTTTGATGTTGGGGAGAACTAGAGTCGGCTCGCCGCCCGCGAGCGGGAACTTCCAGAGGCGCTGCGTCTTATCGGCTTCGACGCGGACGACGGAGAAGAATTTGCCGCCGGGCATGAGCGTTGGCGAGTATTCGCCTTCGGGCGTGTTGGTGAGGCGGACAGCCTGCCGTGTCTTGAAGTCGTAGCGATAGATGTCTGTCTGTTCGCCCTCGCGCGCGGAGGTGTAGAGGAGGCTCTGGCCGTCCGGGAGGAAAGAGGGTTGATTGTCGTAGCCCGCGCGGTTGGTGATGTTCGAGGGTTGGCCGAACTCAAGTCTGCCTTTGTTGACGGTTACGTCAACGACGAAAATATCTTCCGTCGCGGCGGGCGGCGTCTGCTGCGCGAAAGCGACGTGCGACGCGACGAGCAGCGTGAGTGCGGCGCGGAGAAAATTGCGGAGGGCGATTTTCATAAGCGAGTTTGGAGGGAATTGATTTGTAACAAGTCAGAACCGCCTGCTGCAAGCGGGCGGGTTGCTGATGTTGCTAAGAACCGCCCGCTTGCAGCAGGCGGTTCTGACGTTTCAAGTCTATTTGATCTCGACGAGTTCGATGTCGAAGATTAGTTTTTCACCGGCGAGCGGGTGGTTGGCGTCGAGCGTGACGTGCGTGTCGGTGACTTCGGTGATGGTGACGGGAATTTGCTGGCCGGGTTCGATCTGCATCGCGAGCGCCATGCCGACTTGCGGTTCTTGCCCGATGCTCTGCGTGATGATGGCGCGATCAATGGCTTGCACGCGCGCCGCGATGCGCTGCCCGTAGGCGTTGTCGGCTTCGATCTCGACCGTCTTGCGCTCGCCAACTTCCATCCCGCGCACGCCTTCCTCAAACCCCGCGATGGTCTGCTCCGCGCCGACCGTGAACTCGAAAGGGTCGCCGCCGACCGACGAATCGAACGTCTCGCCCGACTCCAAACGCCCCGTATAGTGTACGCGCACAGTGTCGCCGTTTTTCACTTGCTCTGGCATAATAATCTCCGTTCAGGTTGTTTTAATGACGCAGCAGAGCATCGCACACTCACTTGCGGAAATCCAGCGAAGCAACCTGCATGTTGATTGAACCGCACGCGTTCAATTCCAGTTGCCAGACCGGAGATTTCGCGTATGAAAAAAAACACCTCGCTCGTACTCTCGCTCGTAGTCTCGTTCACGCTCCTCATCTCCTCGTTCGCTCCTCTCGCACGCGCACAACAAGCGCCGCCGCAACAGCGCCCGCCAATCGTTGTGCCGCAGACACAGCCACCGCCACAGCAACAGCCCGTACAGAGCGCGCCGCCCGCCGCCGACGCACAGGATGACGACGAAGACGACGTGGTGCGTATCACGACGAACCTCGTGCAGATGGACGTGGTGGTCGTTGATAAAAAAGGGAATCAGGTGACAGACCTCACGGCGGAGGATTTTGAAGTCTACGAGGACAAGCGACAGCAGAAGATCACGAATTTCTCTTACGTCCTGAACGAATCCGCCCCGCGCCCCGCCGCGCCCAACGCCGTCCTTGCTTCGTCCACGCGCCCGACGCCCGTAGACAAAAACGCGCCGCCCGCGCCGCCGCGCCACCTGCGTCCCGAACAGGTGCGACGCACGATGGCGCTCGTCGTGGACGATCTCGGACTCTCGTTTGCGAGCACGGCGTACGTGCGCGACGCGCTCCGAAAGTTCGTCAACGAGCAGATGCAGCCCTATGACCTCGTCGCCATCATACGCACGAGCGCAGGGATGGGCGCGTTGCAGCAGTTCACCTCCGACAAGCGACAGTTGCACGCCGCCATTGACCGCGTGAAGTGGAATCTGGCGGGGCGCGTCTCCGCGTTTGCGCCGGTCAGGCAAAGCGGCATGCCGCAGAACCGCATCTCGATGGGCGGCGAAGACAGCATCGGCGAGGGCGACACGGCGGCTGAGATCGAACAGTTTCGCGAAGACCTCTACGCCGTCGGCACTCTCGGCGCGGTCAACTTCGTCGTGCGCGGGATGCGCGAATTGCCCGGGCGAAAATCCGTGACGCTTTTCACAGACGGCTTCTCGCTCCGCACGAGCGACCGTGGCCCGAGCAGCGAGCGCGTCTTTCAAGCCCTGCGCGGGTTGACCGAACTCGCCAACCGCGCCTCGGTCGTCATCTATACGATTGACGCGCGCGGCCTCGTCGCGCCCGGTTTCACCGCCGAAGACGACACGGCGGACATGAACCTCGAAGACCTGGATCGCGTGCAGCGCAGCCGCGCCTTCGAGATATTCGACACGCAGGGCGGGATGGATTACCTCTCGCGGCAGACGGGCGGCTTCCTCATCAAAAACAGCAACGATCTTTCGCGCGGCGTCCGCCGCATCATCGAAGATCAAAAAGGCTACTACCTGATCGGCTACCGCCCCGAAGGCGCGACTTTCAATCGTCGCTATCACACCTTCTCCGTGAAAGTGAAACGACCCGGCCTGCGTGTGCGCACGCGCACGGGTTTCTATGGCATACGCGACGAGGACACGCGCCCCGTGCGCCGCACGCGCGAGCAGCAGTTGCTCGGCGCGCTCATCTCGCCTTTCTCGTCGCCCGACGTGCGCCTGCGACTGACGGCGATCTTCGGCAACGACGTGCGGAGCGGCTCATTTGTGACTGCGCTCATGCACATCAACGCGAGCGATCTCAAGTTCAACAAACAGGCGGACGGGACTTACAAGGCCGCGCTCGACGTGGCGGGCGTGACCTACACGGACAACGGGCGCGTCGTCGACAGCCGCGACCAGACGGGCACGCTCATCATGCGCGAAGAGATTTATCAGAAGGCTCTGCGCGACGGCCTTGTCTATTCCTTCGCCGTACCCATCAAGAAGGCGGGCGCGTATCAACTGCGCATGGCCGTGCGCGACACGACGACCGAGCATACGGGTTCGGCCAGCCAGTTCATCGAAGTGCCCGATCTGAAAAAGAACCGGCTCGCGCTCTCCGGTCTGGTCGTGAGCGGCCTCAGAGCAAGCGACAACGCGACGACGAAGGGTACACGCGAGCAGCAGGCGGCGGGCGACGGCAACGCCGCTTCGCTCGCAAGTCCCGCCGTGCGCCGCTTCGGCCTGAACTCCACGCTCGATTTCGCCTACGCCATCTACAACGCGCGGCTCGACAAGGCAAGTGGTCGCCCGCAACTGACGGCGCAGACGCGACTCTTCCGCGACGGCGAGCCCGTCTACAACGGCGAGGCCAGGCCGCTCAACCTCACGTCGCCCTTGCCCGACCCGGAGCGCATCCAACTCGGCGGCAGCATCAAACTAGGCTCTAATCTTCCACCCGGCGAATACGTCCTCCAGATCGTCGTCACAGACCTGCTCGCCACAGGCAAGCACCGCACGGCGACGCAGTGGATTGATTTTGAGATCGTCAAATGAGTTTCAAGTTTCAGGTTTCAAGTTTCAGGACAGAGGTTCTTCGTTCTTTAACTTGAAAACTGCAACTTGAAACCTGAAACTTCCTTACGGAGAGCGTGATGAAAAAAGTGTGCTGGAAAGTGTCTTGGCTGGCTTACGCGCTTGTGCTTGCGCTCCTCTTGCCGTTGTATGCGCAGCAGCAGCGAAACACGCCGTCGTCGTCGGGCACGACGCAAGATGCGAACGATGAAGTCGTGCGCATCACGACGAACCTCGTGCAGGTGGATGCGGTCGTGACGGACAAGGAGGGGCGCGTCGTCCCAGACCTGCGCGCCGAAGACTTCGAGGTGCTCGAAGACGGGCGACCGCAGGCGATCACGAACCTCTCCTTCATCCCGCTCGAACCGCCCGACGCGACAGTCGCAACGAGCGACGCGGCGCGCACGCCTGCGTCGAAAGACAAGAACGCGCCGCCCTTGCCCGCTGCGCCGCCGCGCCGCCTGCGCCCCGAACAGGTGCGACGCACGGTGGCGCTCGTCCCCGGCAATCTCTCCTTCGGCTCATCGGACGCGGTACACGACGCGCTCAAAAAGTATGTGGACGAGCAGTTGCGACCCGATGATCTGGTCGCCGTCATTCCTCTGTCCGGCAGCGGCGGCGCGTTGCAACAATTCACGACCGACAGGCGGCAACTCGCGCGCGCGGTCTCGAAGGTGCGCTGGCTGCCGTCGTCTGGCTACGACGCGGACGACGTGGAGGATGCGCGTTCGGATCATACGTACAAGATGAGGCAGGAGGGCGCGCGTGCGTTCGAGGATGCGCAGACGCGCCAGACGCGCGAGCGCATTGATAGCACCGTAGGCTTCCAGTGCCAGCGGGAGGCAGCAACCGTCATCGCGCTGACACACGTTGTGCGCCGCATGCAGTTGCTTCCGGGGCGCAAGTCGGTCGTCTTTTTCTCTAACGGCATCCCTGTGAACCCTTGCGTCTATAACGCCCTGCGCATGCTGGTGGATGTCGCGGCGCGCGCTTCGGTCGTCATCTACTCGATTGACGCGCGCGGCCTTGTCAACCAGTACCACATCTCTGCGGCGGACGATGTGTTGCCCGATGACACGTCTGCGCTGCGCGAGGCGCGCGGCAACGCCTTCTGGTCGTCGCAGGGCGGCCTCGACTACATGGCCGTGAACACGGGCGGTCGCTTCATCCATTCCAAAAACGATCTCAACCTCGCGCTCCGCCGCGTGTTTGAAGACGAACGCGGCTATTACCTCATCGGCTATCGCCCGACTGAGGCGACCTTCAAAGGCAAGGGCTTTCACGACATCAAAGTCCGCGTGCGCCGCCCCGGCCTGAAAGTACGCTCGCGCAGCGGCTTCTTCAGTTCGCCCGACGGCGGCGAGGCCAAGCCAAAGGTGCAGAGCGGCAGCGACCGCCAACTCTACGCCGCGCTCGCGTCGCCCGTCGGCGGCGCGGACGTGCGCGTTCAACTCACCTCCTTCTTCGGCAACGATCCGCGCGCGGGTTCTTTCGTGCGCTCGCTCCTGCACATCAACGCGCAGGACATCACCTTCACGGACGAGCCGAATAATTTCAAGAAAGTGGTGCTCGACGTGGCCGCCGTCACCTTCGGCGAGGACGGGCGCATCGCAGACGAGTTCAACCGCACGCACACAGTCCGCATCGGCCCCGACACCTTCCGCCACATCATGCTGCACGGCCTCAGCTACAGCGCCGACGTGCCGGTCAAACAGGCGGGCGCTTACCAGTTGCGCGTCGTCGTGCGCGACGCGGCTTCGGGTCGCATCGGCACGAGCGGGCAGTTCGTCGAAGTGCCCGACGTGCGCAAGAAGCAGTTTGCGCTGTCCGGCCTCGTGCTCGGCGAAGCCGTGACGGATGGCGCGCCGACGCTGCCGCCCGGTGCAACCGCAGAAGCCGCGCTCGCGCCCGTGCCTTCGCCCGCGCACCTCGCGCTTCGACACTTTCATCCCACCACGCCGCTCGCTTACTCCTACGTCATCTACAACCCGCGCCTCGAACGCGCCGACGCGCGCCCGCAACTGACCACGCAGGCGCGACTCTTCCGCGAAGGCCGCGAAGTTCTCACCACACCGGAAGCGCCCTTCGACGCGAGCGCGCAAGCCGACCCGTCGCGCCTGAACGTCAACGGCACGCTCAATCTTCCCGCCGACGCCGCGCCCGGCTCTTACGTCCTGCAAATCGCCGTCAACGACATAACCCCCGGGAAGAAGCGGCAGACCGTGACGCAGTGGCTTGATTTTGAAGTCGTCAAGTAAGTAGAACAGTGACAAGTGACGAGTGACAAGTGACGAGCAGGAAAAGACGTAAATCGTGGATCGTAAATCGTGAATAGTTAAAAACTGCTTTCGTCTATTCATGATTTACGATTCACTATTCACTGTTTTATCTTGTCACTCGTCACTTGTCACTCGTCACTTGTAATATGCGTTCCATCATCGTCGGCACAGCCGGACACATTGATCACGGGAAGACCAGCCTCGTGCGCGCGCTGACGGGCGTGGACGCCGATCGCCTGCCCGAAGAGAAACGGCGCGGCATCACGATTGACCTAGGCTTTGCCGAACTCTCGCTCGGCGATGTGCGCGTCGGATTCGTTGACGTGCCCGGCCACGAGCGCTTCGTCAAGAACATGCTCGCGGGCGCGCACGGCCTTGACGCCGTCGCGCTCGTCGTCGCCGCAGACGAAGGCGTCATGCCGCAGACGCGCGAACACTTCGACATCTGCAAACTGCTCGGCGTTCGCTACGGCCTCATCATCATCACGAAGACGGACGCCGTTGACGGCGAGTTGCTCGAACTCGTACGCCTCGACGCGCAGGAGTTGGTCGCGGGATCATTTTTGGAAGACGCGCCCGTCGTCGCCGCGAGTACACGCACGGGCGCAGGACTCGAAGAGTTGCGAGAGAAATTGCGCGAAGTGGCGGCGCAAATCCCTGCGCGTTCGTCGCGTGCGGTGGCGCGTCTGCCCGTCGATCGTGCGTTTACGATGCGAGGCTTCGGCGCGGTCGTGACGGGCACGCTCGTCGCGGGCGAGATCGTGGAGGCACAGGAGATGGAGTTGCTGCCCGCACGCTCGCGTGTGCGCGTGCGCGGAGTGCAAGTTCACGGGCACGCGACGGAGAGAGCCACCGCCGGACAGCGCACGGCGATCAATCTGGGCGGCGTGGACGCAAGTGCAATCGAACGCGGGATGACGCTCGCGCCCGCCGGGCGACTCCGCGCGACGCAGATGATCGACACGGAGTTGGAAGTGTTGCCGAACGCGCCGCGCGCCTTGCGCACGCGTGCGCGCGTACGCGTGCATCTCGGCGCGGCGGAAGTGCTGGCGCGCGTGCAGGTGTTGGAAGATGCGGGCGAGATCGCTGCGGGCGCGCGCGGCTTCGCGCAGTTGCGTCTGGAATCGCCCGTCGTCGCGCTTCCAGACGAGCGCTTCATCATCCGTTCCTACTCGCCGCAACGCACCGTCGCCGGAGGGCGCGTGCTCGACGCCTTCGCCGCGAAGCATCGCGGGCGTTCGCGCACGCCCGCGCGTCAGCGTCTCGTCGCACTGACGGAAGCGGACACAGAGGCGGCGCGACTGTCGCTCTACGTCGAAGCGGCGGGCGAGACGGGTCTCAGGCGCGCAGACCTCGCGGCGCGCACGGGCTGGCGCGACGAGACGCTCGACGCGGCGCTCAAAGAAGCGACTACCGAAGGCGGCGCGCTGGTCGAAGCAGAGGGCGTCTATGTCGCGCGCAAGATTTTTGAGAACTTCATCGAAGCGGCGCGCATTGAGGTGGAAGCGCATCACAAACGCGAGCCTTTGCAGCGCGGCCTCGCACGCGAAACTTTGCGCGAGCGCGTGTTCGCGCACGTCGCGCCGGAAATTTTTCGCGCCGTGCTCGTCGAGGCCGAAAGCGCGTGCGTGCTCGTCTCCGAACGCGACACCGTGCGCGCCGCCGCACACACGCTCGCGCTCTCCGATGCGGACGCTCGCCTGCAAGCGAGCCTCGAACGAATTTACCACGAGGCCGCGCTCGAAGCCCCAACTTTCGACGACGCGCGCGCACGCGCCGCCGTCGGCGAAAGCAAACAGGTCACGCGCGAGCACGCGCGCAAGATTCTGCAACTGTTGCTGGACTCCGGCGCGCTCGTGCGCGTCACGGGCGATCTTCTCGTACACCGCGACGCCATCGCGCGCCTTGTCGAAACTCTCTACGAGTACGCCGCGCGCCACGAACCCGAACGGCTGATTGATGTCGCCGCGTTCAAAGACCTGGCGGGCGTTTCGCGCAAGTACGCCATCCCGCTCCTCGAATACCTCGACCGCGAGCGCATCACGCGCCGCGCCGGAGACCGACGGCTGATACTAAAAGGATGAGGGACGAGGGATGAGGGATGAATAAAACATTCAATAGATTGAGTGCTTTTCTTCGTTCATCCCTCATCCCTCATCCCTCATCCCTTTTTTCTATCTTGCTTCTCGCGCGCGGCGGCGGTAACATAACCGCCGTACAAGAAAAAGTTTCTTTTGTCCGAAACGTCTGTCCCGACAGAGTCTGGCGTAAATTTACTGATAATTAGTTACGATTGGTCGCCGGTTCGCTAGCCATCATTTCGCTTAACAACTAACGCCGGAGGGTCAAACATGAATCGTATTCTGGACATTCTCTACTGGGTAGTGGGAGTTATCTGTAGCGTGGGCGCACTCTACTACTTCGTGAAGTTTCTCAGGTCGCCCGGAATCGAGGGTAACAAGAACTGGCTGTGGTATGCCATCGGGTTGGCAATCGTGGCCTGCGTCTGTGCGCTGCTCTACTTCCTGCGGCACGTCAACAAGGAAGAGGAAATTCATATCACGTAGTCCGAGCGCGTGGTCTTTCGCATCCTTCGCGCGCGGCTGCTGCTGTTGATTTGGTCGCAGGCGCGGTGGCGGATGCGGAAGACTACCGGCGTCCGGCCGGTGATACGAAACGCGCGCGTGTGATACGTCGCCGCGCCCGGACGAAGTACGCACGCGGCGACCAGTGCGCACCTGCCAGGCATGAAACTTCGACGCCGCTCGCGAACGTGTGGCTGTACCAACAGACTCCGCGCGGGCGGCGATTTCTTGTGCCGTCTCTCTCGAACAAGAGTCCAACTGTCAATGAGGAAATTATAAGCATGCTGATCGCTTCAACTCTCCCGCCGATAGCCTTCGCCGTGTGGGCGCAAGCCGTGCCGCGCTTCGGCACGTCGCTCACTGTCCTGGTCTTTCTCATACTCTTCGTCGGCGCGCTCGTCGGCTGGCTCATAGCCACGGTGCTCGGCTTCGCGCGCGCGCGCGCCTTCGGCCCCTCGACGCGCTGGTTCGCCGTCAGTTGCCTCTGCCTGCTCGGCTTCAACCTGCATCTCGTCGCCGTCTCCGTGCTCGGCATGACCGAAACCGACCCTGAAAAGGTGATCAGCTTCGGCGCGTTCGCTCCGCTGTTCCTGCTGCTCGGCAGCATCTCGGCCATCATCGGCTTCCTACGCCTGACCAACCCTCGCCCCTGATACTTCCGCCGCATACCTGAGTCGCTTGCGGCAAATCCACTTTAGAAAGTTCGCTCTCAAATTGAAACAAAACTTCTTTTTTCTGGTACTCGCGCTCGTCATGGGCGCGTTGATCATTCTGAGCGTGCGCGAGCCTGCCGCGCGGCGCAAAACCGTTCCCGCGCATTTCGTCACGTCGAGCGGCACGCGTTTCGTCGTTGACGGCCAGCCCTTCCGCTTCGCGGGCGCGAACGTCGCCGTCATGTACCGCGACGAAGATCGCGCGCGTATGCCTGAGACGCTCGCGGAAGCCGAACGACTCGGACTCGGCGTTGTGCGCGTCTGGGCTTATGGCGAAGGGACAGAGAAGGACGGCGTGCTGCCCGTCGGGCGTGACCGCGAAGACTGGCCGCGCACTCACCCTTTCCGGCGCGCGCCCGACGACTGGAACGAAGAAGCCTTCATACATCTAGACCGCGTGCTCGCCGAAGCCGCGCGCCGCAACTTGCGCGTCCAACTCTGCCTCGTCAACTGGTGGCGCGACACGGGCGGCGTCACGCAATATTTGCGCTGGGCGGGAATCAACGATGCGGCGGACGAAGCGCACCCCTTCGGCATCAACATCGAACGTGCGATGCTCTTTTACACGAACGAAGAGACGCGCCGCCTCTATCGCCAGCACGTCGAGCGCATCGTCACGCGACGCAACACCGTGACGGGCGTGCTTTATCGCGACGACCCGACCATCCTCGCCTACGAGTTGATGAACGAAGCGCAAGGTCTTCCCGGTCGTTGGCAAGAGCGCCGCGCATGGGTCGCGGAGATGAGCGCGTATGTCAAATCTCTCGATCCGAATCACCTGTTGACGCCCGGCACCTGGGGCTATCGCTCGGCCTTCGAGCGGCGCGCGTGGCTCGAAGAACATCGCCTCCCGAACGTCGACTTCGCAGACATACACAACTACCCGCGTGACGATCACGATGTTTTCGTTACCACCCCGCAGGCGCTCGGCGAGTTCATAGAGAATCGCGCCGCAGCCTCTTTCTCGATCAACAAACCTTTCGTGATGGGCGAGTTCGGCATGGGCGTGGAAGGCTACGAAGGCACGTCGCAGGCGGATTGGTATCGCGCCTACTTCGAACACTCCGCGCGTAACGGCGCGGCGGGCGCGATCTTCTGGATCATCACGCCCGACGCGCGGCGCGGCTACGGCATCACCTACACGGACGCGCGCGACGAAGCGGTGCGCGGCGAGATCACGCGCGGCGCGTCCGTGTTTATAGCGAACCGCAACGCGACGCCGCGCGCCGAGTTGTTAGATGCGGGAAGACATCTCATCCCGCGCCAGTTCGCCTTCACGCGCGCGGCGACGGACGAGGGCGCACGTCCCTCCATCACGAACCCTCTGCCCGGCGGCGGTTTGCTCTATCGATTCCGGCCGGAACAGGCCGTGCGCGGTCGCTTCGAGAAGATGGGCGGCGGCGATGGCTACGTGTGGGGTTCGGGCGTGGGCTTCTTCGAGTACGTCGTGCCGGGCAGGGAAGACTGGCGCAAGGTCGGCGAGATCATCGTGCGCGCGCACCTGCAACCCGTCATTCCAGTCGAAGCGGGCGGGCGCTACGAAGGCACGCGCGTCACGCTCTACATCAACGGGACGAACTGTGGCTCGCGCCTCGTCACCGTAGAACAACCGCCGCAAGCCTTGATTCAGGAATGGCGCATCGACTCGCTCGTCCCACGCGCAGAGGCCGCGCGCGGTCGCGCTCTTTCCGTGCGCTTCGTCGTCGAACTCGACTCAGACCGTCCCTTCGGCGTCAACATCTCAAACTTCCCGACAGACGAACGCAACCGCGACGCTAAACCTATTGAAGTTGAAGTGAGATAAAAGGAAAGACTGTCCGTTGTCAGTAGTCAGTTGTCCGTTGCATGTGGCTGGCGGGCTAGTGACTAAAGATGGAATTGCTCAACTGACGACAGACAAAAACAACTGACTACTGACTACTGACAACGGACAGTTTTTAGCGCAGCAATTTTGCCGCGTCCTGCGCGTAGTAAGTGATGATGAGGTCGGCTCCGGCGCGGCGTATGCTGGTTAGTGTCTCCAACATCACGCGCTCTTCGTCAATCCAACCGCGCGCGGCGGCGGCCTTGATCATCGCGTACTCGCCGGACACGTGATAGGCGGCGAGCGGCAGATCGAAGCGGTCGCGCACCATGCGCAGAATGTCCAGATACGCGGTCGCGGGTTTGACCATGAGGAAGTCCGCGCCCTCGGCGTAGTCGAGTTCGGCCTCGCGCATTGCCTCGCGCGCGTTCGCCGCGTCCATCTGATAAGCGCGACGGTCGCCGAACGCGGGCGCGCTCGCCGCCGCCTCGCGAAACGGCCCGTAAAAGGCGGACGCGTACTTCACCGCATAAGACATGATGGCCGTCTGATCCAGCCCCGCCCCGTCGAGCGCCTCGCGGATCGCGCCCACCTGCCCGTCCATCATCGCCGAAGGCGCGACGATGTCCGCGCCCGCCTCTGCCTGACTCACAGCCGTCTGCGCCAACAGTTCCAGCGTCTCGTCGTTCAACAACTCGCCTTCGCGCACAACGCCGCAGTGCCCGTGCGAAGTGTACTCACACAAACACGTGTCCGCGATGACGATCAATTCCGGCACGGCGCGACGCACCGCACGGATCGCCGCCTGCACTACGCCATCGCGCGCATACGCGCCCGTCGCCGTCTCGTCTTTCGTCTCCGGCAATCCGAACAAAATGATCGCGCGCACGCCCACGTCGAAAGCCCTCGAAGCCTCGCGCACAACCTCGTCCACAGACAAATTAAACACGCCCGGCATCGAGGAAATTTCGCGCCGCACGCCCTCGCCCGCACAAGCGAACAGAGGCAACACCAAATCCTCACGCGACAGTCGCGCCTCGCGCACCAACGCACGCAAAGCTTCCCGCCTCCGCAACCTCCTCGGACGATGAACCAACTCAGCCATCAAATCTTCCTTTCACAACCATCATCAACTTTCCGGCAATACCAGCCTCGCGCCAACGCCGTCACCCCCACAATCGTCCGCTTCAAACTCTTCTCGCTCCTCACCAAGCGCGCCACGATAATACGTGCCGCCGTCATCCGCAAGCAAACCTCCCGAACCCTCTCCCACCCAACTTGACCTTTCAACCGCGCCCCCTATAATGTTCCTTCCATCCAATGGCGGGGTAGCTCAGCCGGTTAGAGCGCGGGATTCATAACCCCGAGGTCGGGAGTTCAAGTCTCCCCCCCGCTACCAACAGTTTCAACGACTTGCAGCCGCCGATGAGGTGGCTGTTTTCGTCCGTGTTCACACTCGTGTCCACATTGCCCGCGCAATGCTTCCGTTCGGGGGCACCGTGTCGCTCTATTGCCCGTGGGAAGAACCGTCGAGCGGCAGCGATATCTCTATGTTCGCTTAACAAGAAATCAACCGTCAGGCCATGCCTGTCAACAGCGCGATAGAGGTATGTCCATCGCCCTTTGACTCTGATGTACCTCTCGTCCACGCGCCATGAGTCGCCGACGAGTCACGCAGCGATTCCAGCGCTTCTCAAATTCAGGGATGTAGCATTAGACCCGCCTGAGAATAGTTGTATGAGAGACCGCGACGCCGCGCTCGGTCATCATCTCGACGAGGTCGCGGTAGCTCAGCTTATAGGTGCTATACCAGCGGACGCAGAGAATAATGACTGTGCGATCGAAGTGGCGGCCACGGAAGAGGAACGATGCGTGAGGAAGAAGCTGGTTCATGTAACCGATTATCCGCCCGACTCAGCGTTTGCACCAGAACCAAGCTTGCTAGGAACACTGAAAACTCAGTCTGATTTTGCCGGAGACAGCAAAATCAGACTGAGTTTTCAAATCTCTCTTAAGGGTTTGTCGCAACTGCCGTAGGCTGTCCGGCAGGCAAATGTTCCTTTAAATATCGCGTTAACAACTCAAAGAGGTGGCGGGTCGTGCCTTCACCTTCGGAAATGCTATGCGTCCGGTTCGGGTAAGGCATGATCGTGAAGGGCTTGTTGGCGGCAATCAAGGCATCCATCAGATATTCCGTTCCCTGATAATGCACGTTGTCGTCGCCCGTACCGTGAACGATTAGTAAATCGCCTTTCAAGCCTTTGACAAAAGTAGTGGCGGCTTGTTGTTTGTAATCTTCCGCGTTGTCCTGCGGAAGTCCCATGTAGCGTTCGGTGTAAATCGTGTCGTAATAGCGACCGTTAGTTGCGGGCGCGACCGCCATTCCCATACGGTAAATTTCGGGATAACGAAACATAGCGTGGAGCGTGTGATAACCGCCGCCGCTCCATCCCCAGATGCCGATTCGCGAAGGGTCGATGTAGGGCATTTTCGCGATCATCGCTTTGACGGCATTAGCTTGATCCTGAGAAGTAAGCCCTCCGATTTTGCGGTAGACGCTCTTGCGCCAAGCCCTGCCGCGCGGAGCCGGAGTACCCCGGTTGTCAACGCTGGCGACAATGTAACCCTGCTGCGTCAGCATCAGGTGCCAGAGATAATTGGAAGTCCAACTGTCGATCACGGTCACACCGGCAGGTTCGCCGTAAACATGATAGAGAACCGGATATTTTTTGGCCGGGTCGAAATCGGGGGGCTTCATCATCCAGCCGTCGAGCGTCACGCCGTCGCCGATGTCTATGCGGAAAAACTCCTGCGGGCCTCTTTTTAATTTGTCTAGCTTGGCCTGCAACTCGGTATTTTCGATAATCGTGCGCGCGACGGATTTATTGGCGAGATTGAGTAGATAAATTTTGGGCGGCGTAGTGAATGTCGTAGAGAACTGTATCGCCCAGCGATTGTTCGGGGAAATATTATAACTGTTCCAACCCTTGTTTGAATCTGGCGTGATGCGCTCGGGCGTGCCACTGCCGTCGAGGCGCGTGCGGAAAAGATAACGCTGTGTGGCGTTGTCGGGCGAAGCGATATAGTAGAGCCATCCGGCAGACTCATCGACCGCTTGAATGTTAATCACATCGAAGTTGCCCGGTGTGATCAATTTAACGTTCGTCCCGTCAAGTGAAACCGTATAAGCGTGCTTCCAGCCGTCGCGCTCGCTAATCCACAAAAGGCTTCTGCCGGAATCGAGCCAGCGCATTGAAGGCATGTTGACATCGAGCCAGGCTTCGTCCTTCTCGGTCAAAATCGTGCGCGTCGTTCCCGTTTTTGCGTCGGCGGCGAGCAGTTGGAGAGTGTTCTGCAAGCGGTTCAGATGCTGCAAAACGACTGCTTTCGAATCGCTCGTCCAGTCCACCGAAACGATGTAAGTGTTGCGCGCGTCGCCGGGTGTTTTCATCCAGCGAGGTTCGCCACCGTCGGCGCTGATGACGCCGACGCGTACGGCTGAGTTCTGAGTTCCGGCTTTTGGATAAGGAATGCGCGTCAAGGTGGGATAAAGCCCGGTCGTATTATTGACCAGAATAAAATCCTCTATGCCCTCGGCGTTAAACTGCCAGAACGCAATCGAGCGGCTGTCGGGACTCCAACGCCAGCAATCGCGCAAGTCGAACTCCTCTTCATTGACCCAATCCGCAGTGCCGTTGATCAATGTGTGAGAGCCGTTCGAAGTCAGGCGCGTGATCTTACCGTCAGCCAGAGTCTGAACATACAGATCGTTTTCCCTGACGTAACCGACACGTTTACCGTCGGGCGAAAATTTAGCGAACATCAAGGTGGAAGGTTTCGCGTCGCCGCCGAGCTTGGTAAGTTTGCCGCTCGCTATATCCAAAACCCAGTAATCGCCGCGCGTATTGAGACGCCAAACCTTTTTGGAATTGGTGTAGATGAGCACCTGCCGGTCGTCTGCCGACCAGTCGTAGCCCTGAATCGAGAGCGGTGTGCTTTCACCCGTCGGGATCAGTTTTTCTGCGGGGATCAACACGGCGCGCTGATTCGTCTCTATGTGATAGCTGACTAAATCCATCGCCCCCGGCACGGTCTTCGAGGGTTCGAGCCGGGCAAAAGAGTCGCCTGTTTTGAGCCACCTGAAACCGCCGAATCTTTGTGGATCAAACTCGCGAGAAAAAATCCTGTCCAGCGTGAGCCACGCGGGGTCGGTCGTCTGGGCGGCGGAAGAGGCATGCAGGCCGACCAATAACAGCAACATCAGAAAGATGTTGCCGGACGCGCGGCGACTTGAAAAAATGGAATTGGAACGTGCGATGGAATAGACGGTTTTTTTCATCATGGTGATTTTATAAATTCGTTGGGTTTTCAATTCGTCGGGATGCCGACCGGATAACGGCGTTTGAGTCGCCATTAAATTAGTCAGAGCGGTTAGCGACAGGCAATTTCTCCATTTCGATATCTTCAAGCGCGACGGGCGCAAGGATAGCATTCGGGAGGCAAAAAAAATTGTAAAATTGTCAGCCGGTTATAAGAATACCCAGTTTATGTGTCCATTTTCCAGATTTGTGATTCTGGGGAAGAAAGCTTTCGGTGTGTAAGTTGTCAAAGCCTTGAAGTCTTTGATCATGTGAGACTGGTCGAAATACTCCGTACCGTATGAAATATCGGTCAGATTTTCGTGAGAGCGTTTTTTCTGGTGTCGCTTGATGGCGTTTCTGAAACGCGCGACTTTTCTAAATCGAGAAGGCATAGTGCATAGGTGCAGGTCAAAATGTTTATTAAGGGTTGTGCGCGAGATGCCGTTTTTCAGAGCTACTCCGGAAATGGAAGATGAACTGTTTTTATTCAACATTTCATCAATCACGTCGTGTAAAAACGGGTGTTGAAAACCTTTCAACTGAGCCAGCCAGTAATCTTCCAACGCCAGTATTCTTTCCCGTCCGTTTTCGAGAGAAAAGATTTCGGTCATCCTCTGTCGATAATCTGCGAAGGGAGCGAAATATACTTGAGGAGAGCGTAAGTAATATCTTAAATCCTTATCTAAAAAGGCATTTATACCTAGCGGTTTAAAATAAATGACAATTTCGTCGGTTTCGCCCTCATAGCGAACCCGCCCGGCCTTATCGAAGTTGCATATCAGAATTGTTTCGAGCGGATTATCCGGGCAACTGGTAATCGTTAAGTTGTTTTTTGCCAGCTCAATCCTTGTCTTTAAGTTCAAGCAAACCATCGAATAAATACTCGGAAAGGATATGTACGTGACAGGTTTTTCCTCCGGTCGGCGCGACAAGGTGTAAATGCATTCAATATATTGCTGTAACAAAGGACTTCGGGGTTGATATAACTTAATGTCCATGGCGTTTCTGCCTACACCCTCCCGCGTTCTCACTTCCGAACCCGGAAACCTCCCGGCGTCTAACTCCTGCATGTCCGCCCCACAATGCTTTCAACTCTGGCCTAATGTTCCAGTTTACGATGAAACTCTCAATAAGTTGCCTGTTACATCGAACCACGAGGACGAAGACGGTGTAAAAACTGTGCTACGCTTTGAGACACTGTGAGAGATTCCTGACGCGACTTCCGGTGCGCGTGAAGAAGCCGCATGAAGGCCAAAGCTAGAGCCATCCTTACACAAGCAATTTGAAGTGAGGTGAATAATATGATTCCGATTTGGCTACAGGCGGGATGCTGGGGATTGGTCGCAGGCTCGGCGCTGCTTGTCGGCGCAGCCATAGGTTATTTCACACGCGTGCCGCGACGCCTCATCGCCGCCATCATGGCCTTCGGCGGCGGCGTGCTCATCTCCGCGCTCTCATTCGACTTGATGGACGAAGCCTATAAGCGCGGCGGCTTCGACTCGACCGCCATCGGTTTTCTCGGCGGCGCTACCGTCTACACGGCGGTGAACTGGTATCTCGCGCGATGGGGCGCGAAGCACCGGAAACGTTCGGGCGACCAACAATTGAAGGAAGCCGACGACGATGGCAGCGGGCTGGCGATTGCTGTCGGCGCGCTGCTCGACGGCGTCCCTGAGTCTATCGTCATCGGCGTGAGCATGATCGGCGGGGGCGCGGTGAGTTGGGTGGCGGTGGCGGCAATCTTTCTATCGAACATCCCGGAGGGGCTGTCGAGTTCCGCCGGGATGAAGAAGGCGAATCGTTCCGCGCGCTATGTCTTCGGCGTGTGGGGGAGCATCGCTATAATTTCCGGCTCGGCGGCGCTCATCGGCTATGCAGTCTTCAGCCATTTCTCAGACGAGGTGATCGCGGCGACGACGGCAGTAGCGGCGGGCGCAATCCTCGCCATGCTCGCCGACACGATGATGCCGGAGGCGTTCGAGGAAGCACACGACCTTGCGGGGTTGATCACCGTAGCAGGCTTCCTCGCAGCCTTCATCCTCACCAAACTCGGCGAACGATGATAAGCAGCGTATTCGGTCACGGCGCGCGACCCGACAACTCGTGTAGGCGTGTCGCACTATGAGAAATGCGCGGGAGGGGCAACCGGTTCGGATGTGTTGCGAGAATTGCCTGTGAGCTAAAACTTCACCCTTCTACTCAGCCATCACTCCTTGAGAATCATACTCGTGAAGCCAAAGTAAATTGGTACACCTCAGTCGGCCATAAATGGCACTTGCGACAATGCTATTTTCAGGTAAAGTTTGGCCATAAGTTGGACGCCATGACGGGTCTCACGCGATATGGCTTTACAGAAAGATAAAAGGGGAAGAGGGAATGTATGACACGAACATCGGTGTGTATCGCAGGCGCAACGGCCTTAACATTGATGCTGGCTGTCTCTGCCCGCGCGCAGCAGATCGTGAATATTTGGCCGGGCGCGGCTCCCGGCTCCGAGCATTGGACTCAGAAGGAAAGGACGATTGAGAACACTCCTGTCGGAACCGTGATCTTTAACGTCGTTACTCCGACCTTGACGGTTTATCTGCCGGAGCGAAGCAAAGCGACCGGAACCGGCGTCATCATCGCCCCCGGCGGCGCTTTCGTTGCTCTTGCTATCAGTCTGGAGAGTAATGATGTGGCGCGCCGTCTACAGGAAAGAGGCATCGCCGCGTTCGTGCTCAAGTACCGGATCATGGAAAAGCGCGGGGAGGGCATTCCGCCGAACATGAACATGGACGAGGCGGGTAAGTACGGCATTGCAGACGGGATTCAGGCGATCAAAGTGGTTCGGCAGCGCGCAGCGGAGTGGGGCGTCTCGCCCGAACGTGTCGGCTTCATGGGCTTCTCTGCCGGGGCGATGGTCACGAGCGCAGCCTTGCTGCAAACGGACGCCCCGGCGCGTCCGAACTTCGCCGCAATGATCTACGGCGCGCCGTTCGGCAAGATGCCGGACATACCTGCGAAACTGCCGCCCATGTTTCTAGCGTGGGCGCAGGACGACGACGTGGCGCTTGTGCCGATAGTCAAGTTTTATGACGCGCTAATTGCAGCGGGACACAAACCGGAGACACACATTTTTAGCGCGGGCGGTCATGGCTTCGGCATGAAAAAACAGGGCACTAGCAGTGACCACTGGATTGATGCGTTCTATTACTGGCTCGAGGCGCAAGGGCTGGACAGGCGGGCAGGAAGCTCCGCGCGCTGAGCGGCTTTTCAGGAGAGAACGTGTATCTCGATTTGCAGTTATTCAGGAGATAGTAGTGTGATTAATTTTCGTGGAGTTTCATTGGCGCTTTTTCTTTGGGGTCTCCTCTTCTCGATATTAAGTGTGCAGGCGCGCGACGTTAATCAGGCGACGCCGCTAATAATTGGAGAGACCTTCACGATTGATTCAAAGATTCTGAGCGAAACGCGGCGCATCAACGTTTACCTTCCGCCCGGTTATACGGAATCTCCCGGCGCGCGCTTGCCCGTACTCTACATGCCTGATGGCGGCATCGCCGAAGACTTCCTGCATGTGGCCGGTCTGGTTCAGGTATCGGTCGGCAACGCGACGATGCGCCCATTCTTGCTGGTGGGGATTGAGAACACCGAGCGGCGTCGCGATATGACCGGCCCGACTGAAAACGAGGATGATAAGAAGATCGCCCCGCGCGTGGGAGGCTCCGCGGCGTTCAGAAAGTTCATCCGCGACGAGTTGATGCCGCAGGTGAAGGCGCGCTACCGCACGACCGGCGAGACAGCTATCGTGGGCGAATCGCTCGCCGGGTTATTCATCATGGAGACTTTTCTCCTCGAACCCGATCTGTTTGATACGTATATCGCTTTTGATCCTAGCCTTTGGTGGAACAATCAAAAGCTGGTTAACGGCGCAGGCGAGCGTCTGGCCGCGCGCCCGAAGTTGAAGAAGACTCTGTATTTTGCGAGCAGCGGTGACAGTGGGCTTGCGGATGTAGCGCAACGGCTCACGGAAGTTCTGGGCAAGAGTGCGCCTCCCGGCGTCAGTTGGCATTACGAGCGGATGCCGGACGAGAAACATTCGACGATTTATCACCCCGCCGCGCTCAAGGCTTTTCGCGCCGTGTTCAAGCCTGATGCGAGGAAGCAGTAGAGTTTCGCCGCCCGGCAAGTCATTAGACCGGATGGGACAACAGCAACCCATGCATGGTGGCTTGTTCGCTGCAGCTTGTTTGAATGCGCGCCCGCCTAAATAATTTCATTTAGCACCCGCGCTAATTTCTTCACGCCTTGCTTGAGCAGTCTTTCATTAAAAGCCGTGTAGCCGAGCAGCAATCCGCCGCGTAATTTTTTCTCGATACAGTAAGCCGAAAGACACGCGACCTTCAGATTCGCTTCCGCCGCGCGACGCGATACCTCTCGGTCGTCAATGCCACGTGGAAGCCAGCCGATGAGGTGCATTCCCGCTTCGGCGGGCGCAACTTCCAACCTTCCCTTGAGATTTTTTCGCACCTCTTCAACCAAAATTCTCTGTCGCTCTTCGTAGATTCCGCGCATCCGGCGGACGTGTCTGGCGTACTGTTTTTCGGTGATGAATTCAGCAAGCACGGCTTGGTCAAGCGAAGGCGAATGTAAATCGGCGAGCGCGCGCGCCGCCGCAAAGACTTCAATTAAATTTGTCGGCACAACCAGATAACCGAGTCTGAGAGCAGGGAAAATTGTTTTACTAAACGTGCCGAGGTAGATCACGCGCCCGTCGCAGTCGAGACCTTGCAGAGAAGCGAGCGGTCGTCCACTGTAACGATATTCGCTGTTGTAATCATCCTCGATCACGTAAGCGTCTCTCTCCCGCGCCCATTCGAGCAAATTCAAACGACGCGCCAAACTCATCGTCACGCCGAGCGGATACTGATGCGACGGCGTGACATAGGCGAGTCGCGCTCGACGGCTTCGCTGTCGCGCCGTTTGCAAATCGAAACCCTCTCCGTCAACAGGCACGGGAACGAGGCGTGCGCCCGTCGCCGCAAATATATCGCGCGCTCCGAAGTAGCCGGGGTCTTCGATATAAACGTCGGCTGTTTTTGTCAGAAAGATTCTGCCGATTAAATCGAGCGCCTGTTGCGTGCCGTTGGTGATGATGATCTGCTCCGCCTCGCACCGCACGCCGCGCGCCGCCGCAAGATGCGCGGCAATCGCCTCACGCAAAGGTCTAAAGCCGACTGACTCTCCGTAGCTGAGAATTGACGAGGCCGGTTTCTTCTGCCATCTCTGCGCGATTTTAGCCCACACGTCGAACGGAAACTCCTCAGTCCCCGGCACGCCATGCTCAAAAGGCACAAGCGAACTTTTGCCGTGATGCCGCAAGATGCTCTCGCTATTTTGCGCCAAATTCTTACCGTAATCTGAAAACTTCACCTTGCGCCTCAGAGAGCTTTCTTGATCCTCCCGACGTTCTAAACTCGAAGTTTGCAGGAACTCTTCGGGCAGACGCGCAGCGACGAAAGTTCCCGCGCCCGTCTTCGCTTCGAGATAACCTTCGGCGAAAAGTTGATCGTAAGCGTTGATGACCGTCATCCGTGAAACTCCGAGATGCTTGGACAACAAACGAGTCGGCGGAAGCGGCGCGGTCGGTCGCAAATTGCCGCTTAAAATCGCTTGACGAATCGCTTCGTAAATTTGACGGTAGAGCGGCAGGGCGGATTTCCCGTCGAGCATGATGAAAGGTGGATAGGGCATATCCTCCGATTATAAATTGGTCTATGCATCTTGTCTAAAATCGGTTCTTGTGAACATTCCGATTATGTATAGAATTTATTTTTGAAATCGGTTTTTACGAGATGAAACCCGGCGGAGGAATCCGCGCAAACAACGCACTTGAGCGGCAAGCTCGAAGACAAATTTTGCGGATATGATTATGAACACGCCCAAACATTTCAAAGCTCATCTCTTATCATTCGTCCTGCTCGCTGCCCTACAACCCCTTCAGGGAATCGCTCAGCAGAATTCGGACAAGGCGATAACAAGTCCTCAACCCGTCGCCTCGAAACGGGACGGACAACGCGACTTCGACTTTGAGATAGGTACTTGGAAAACACGCCTGTCGCGCCGCCTGCGTCCCTTGACCGGTTCCACCACCTGGGTCGAATACGAGGGTACTACCATCGTTCGAAAGGTTTGGAACGGTAACGCCAATCTGGTTGAACTCGACTTGAACGGTTCGGCGGGTCGCATCGAAGGTTTGTCGCTGCGTCTATATAATCCTGAATCCCGCCAGTGGAGCCTCAATTTTTCCAACCGTGCCGGAGGTACGCTGAGCGAACCCGTGTTCGGCGAATTCAAAAACGGACGCGGCGAGTTCTACGGTCAGGAATCGCTTAACAGTCGAGAGATTATTGTCCGGTTTATTATTTCTGACATCACTCCTGATTTATGCCGTTTTGAACAGGCCTTCTCGGATGATGGAGGCAAGACGTGGGAAGTAAACTGGGTGGCGATAGATACGCGGGTCAAAGACAAATCTGCTGAAGTGCGTTGAATTTAAACCACCTCCCAAACACCTGATAGTTGTGTCGCTAAAAATATTTTAGCCGCTACATGCAGAGTCCAAGTTGGGAGTCCGAGAACGGCGATTATGTAGGATAACTATTAACATGATCTCCTCAATATGATTGTGTCTCGAAGAAATTTTTGCACCACTACCGTTTCCTAGTTGTTTTACTCTGAACCACTGCTTGCGCGCTAAGTTTCAGAATGAAACACCACCTCTTATCGCTCGCTTCTTTAGATTCCTCTAAGTGTTTCCCTTTCCAGCTTTAAGTTTTAGGGATTTGTGGAACGACCGTTGCACTATCGGTTGCGCAAGCCGGATAATCCCCCGAAGCAGAGAACTCACGGCGGCATGGTCGAGGTCGAAAACCGGACAGTGTTGCTTCCTCCGGCTCGTATCGTCTCGAATGCTTCATAAACAACTTTTCGATAAACGCTTATAGCTTTCACGCGGGTTTTACAGGCGGGAGTGTGCGAGATGATTAGGCGCGATACCGATGTGTGTGTCGCAAAGCGATTTTCTTCCGGATTACTACTCACCAAAATCTTATAGGTAATTTCCATGAAACTTATCAAAGTTCTCCTACTGGCTCTTTGCTTACTGGCGCTCTGTCCCCAACTGGCGCTCGCTCAAGAATCATCTTCCGAAGGCCGCATCCGCCGCAGCCAAGGCGCAGTTGCCAACAGCTATATCGTCGTTTTCAAGAGTAGCGTCCCGCAAGGCCGCGTCAAGGCGTTCGCCGCGCAACTGGCGCGCGAGCATGGCGGCACAATCGGTTTCACTTATCAACATGCCCTGCGCGGTTTCTCCGTCGAGATGACGCAGGCGCAGGCAGTTGCGCTTAGCCGCAACCCGCAAGTCGCTTTCGTCGAGGCGGATGTTGAAGTCAACGGCGCTTCGACACAGGCGAGCGCGCCGTGGCCGCTTGACCGACTCGACCAGCGCGAACTCGCTCTGAATAACTCCTACACCTACGCGAGCGATGGCGCGGGCGTTAACGTCTATGTAGTTGATGGCGGCATCCGTATGACGCACCAAGAGTTCGGCGGTCGCGCCGTCTTCGCTTACGACAATGTTGGCGACGGGCGCAACGGCACGGACTGTTTCGGTCACGGCACGCACGTCGCTGGCATTATCGGTGGCGCGACGTACGGTGTGGCGAAGGGCGTCAAGCTTCACTCCGTTCGTGTGTTGAACTGCTCCAACCAAGCTCTGGTCTCTCGCGTCATCGCAGGCATTGATTGGGTGGCAGCCAACCATGTCAAACCTGCGGTCGCCAACCTCAGTTTCTTTACCGGCTTCGCCAACGATGCGTTGGACTTGGCCGTGAAGAATTTGATCGCGGCGGGCGTAACGAGCGTGGTGGCGGCGGGCAACCTGAATCGCGATGCGAGCCTTCACTCCCCGGCGCGCGTGCCGGAAGCGATCACGGTTGCCGCTACCGACATGAACGACAACCGCACGTCTTTCTCCAACTTCGGCCCGGTTGTGGACGTGTTCGCGCCGGGCTATGAAATCGTTTCGGCGCACAGCATCGACGACACTTCTACGTTCACACGCACGGGCACGTCGTCGGCCGCTCCCTATGTCGTCGGACTTGCCGCGCGTTATCTCGCCACACGTCCCGGCGATCAACCTGACGCCGTCGCTCAGGCCATTAGAAACAGCGCGACGCCCGACAAAGTCGTCAACCCCGGCGACGGCTCGCCGAACCTGCTGGCCTTTGCAGGTATCACCCTCAGCGACGACTTCAACGACAACGCGCGGGATGCTTCCAAGTGGAACACACTCTCTACACCGGACGTGACCGTCTTGGAGCAGAATGGCCGTCTGGAGATCTCGCCCGCCGCGACCTCGACCAGCTACGACGGCTACTGGGCAACCACCAATATTGACCTGACCGGTGCGCGCATCTCCGTCGAAGGCGTCAGCGTCCCGACCCTCCCCAACTACGGCAGCTATTTAGTCCTGAGCGATGGAGTCAACTACCTGCTGTTCGGCGTCGGCGGCGCGTACGACAACTTCGTGATGCAACAAAGTGTGGGCGGCGTCGTGACGCAGGCGGTGGTCAACTACAACCCGACGCAACATCGTTTCTGGCGCATCCTTCACAACCGCGCCGCTGACACTATCAACTTCGAAGCCAGCCCGGATGGCGTGACGTGGACGACGCTGAACTCGATGCCGCGCAAGTTCCTTCTGACTAATTTGCAGACTGTGCTCATGGTGAGGCAATACGCGCCCACGTCGCCCGCCGCCACCACCGTCTTCGATAACCTCTGGCACGAGCCGAACCCGACGCCGGCCGTCGTTATGGCCGACGACTTCAACGACAATGAGATCAACCCGGCGAAGTGGTCAAAATTCGATGCCGACGCGCCTGCCTCGATCATAGAACAGAACGGGCGACTAGAGGTGGCTCCTGCACCGAATACCGTGGGCTGGCCCGGTCTGTACCTCCCGGGGACGTTCGACTTCAGGGACAAGACAATGCAAGTCGAGGTGCAGCCAGCAACCCAGACGGGCTCGGTTTACACCTACTTCAAAATTTATCTCGACGCCGACAGCAACAATTACCTCATGTTCCTAACCGGCGCGGGATATGATTTCTACGACGCTACGGCCGACGGAGTCCTCGACCGAACCTATACGCCTCGGGACGCGACCATTCGCTACTGGCGTTTCAGCCACAACTCGGAAGCCAACACCGTCAGCTTTGACACGAGTGCCGACGGCGCGACTTGGACGACGCGCAAAACTGTGCCCGTCCTCTTCCCCATCAATTCGGTGTGGACAGCTTTCGGCGCGGGCACAGGGGATACGACCAACGCCGCTCCCGGCACGGCCGTCTTCGACAACTTCCGCTTCGAACGCTACCGCCCGCTCTTCCCTTTGAGCGATAACTTCAATGACAACGCGCGCGACGTGAAGAAGTGGTTCACGCTCGCCACGCCCGACGTGACCGTCTTGGAGCAGAACGGTCGCCTGGAGATCTCGCCCGCCGCCAGTTCCACTAGCTACGACGGCTACTGGTCGGCGGTCAACATTGATCTGACCGATGCGCGCATCTCCGTCGAGGGCGCGAGCGTCCCGACCCTCCCCAACTACGGCAGCTACCTCTTCCTGAGCAACGGGGTCGACTATCTGCTGTTCGGCGTCGGCGGCATGTACAACAACCTCGTGCTGCAACAGAGCGTGGGCGGTGTCCTGACGCAAACCGCGTTCAACTACGACGCTGTCGCGCACCGCTTCTGGCGCATCCGTCACAACCGCGCCGCCGACACTATCAACTTCGAGGCCAGCCCGGACGGCGTGACGTGGACGACGCTGCACTCCGAGCCGCGCAAGTTCTCTCTGACTAACTTGCAGACCGTGCTGATGGCGAGGCAGTACGCGCCCACGTCGCCCGCCGCTACCACTGTCTTCGACAATCTGCGGATCGAAAGAAATGAGGGGGGACGGGCGCGCTGATCGAATCAAAACACACAGATTTTTCGGCGCGGCCACACCAGGCCATTCTTGAGAATGTTTTGAAATCAAAGTAGCCTTCAAGGGTTCTGGTGCAAACAGCAGAGCGCACGCACGAATATCTCACCACCCTCGATCTCATCCTGCGAGTACTGCTCCCACGCATGCAGTACTCGCACCCCTTCTTTCAACTATTACTCCGGACATATCGAACTGCCCCTTCCTGATCTTCTGCAAGAAGGTGAGAGCATCGCAATGCTTCAAGAGTTTTCACGCAGCAGAGCGAACTCTCGAAGGTATTGAATTTGCAGCGCAACCAAAAGAAGTGCCATAAATGTATGCCTCACGGTGTTTAAATAGTGAAGCGTAAAATTTAAAAACTTGGGGCACAGGATGATGAAACTAATAAACAAAAGTTCTTACCTTAAAGTTGCAGCTGCTTCACTGATTTTATCATCAACGATAATCTTTGCTCAGAGTAACCCGCCAACGCCGAAGCAATTCACTAAGCCGTCGAAAGTTGATCCCAAAAGCGAGGAGTTGATCGCCCGACTGGAAAGAAGCATCCCCCAACTGATGAGGGAAGGCGAAGTCCCCGGCCTTTCAATAGCAATCATCAAGGAGGCAAAAGTCGTCTGGCAGAAAAGTTTCGGCGTCGCAAATTCTGCGACGCAGCAGCCAGTTAGCGACGACACCGTTTTTGAAGCAGCTTCCTTAAGTAAGCCTGTCTTTGCCTATGGCGTTTTGAAATTAGTCGAGAAGGGCAAGCTGAATTTGGACACGCCGCTCGCCAAATACCTGCCGAAGCCTTATGTCGAAAACGACGCGCGAGCTAATCTAATTACAGCTCGCATGGTGTTGTCGCACACGACGGGCTTTCCGAATTGGAGCTTCAATCAACCATTGAGGACGCAATTTAATCCCGGCGAGAGGTTTAGTTACTCGGGTGAGGGCTTTGTCTATCTCCAAAAAGTCGTCGAGCACTTGACCGGGCAGCCGCTCGATGCGTTGATGCGGAAAGAGGTTTTCGAGCCGCTCGGAATGGACAGCAGCAGCTATGTTTGGATGGACAAATATGAAACTCTCAAGGCGACGGGACACGATTCGTCGGGCACGGCAAGACCACGACGAAAAAACTCGGTAGCCAATGCGGCGGGCAGTCTGCACACCACGACCTCCGACTACGCTAAATTTGTGATCGCCGTGATGAAAGGGAAAGGACTTAGAAAAGAAACTCTCAACCAAATGCTCGGCCAGCAAACGAGAGTTGACGAAGGTTGTTCAAATTGCATCGCCAATGAACCGACCGGGAAGTTTTCAAACTCAATTTTCTGGGGGCTTGGCTGGGGTCTGCAACGAACCGAACAGGGCGACTCGTTCTGGCATTGGGGCGACAACAACAATGACACTCACGCTTTTGTCATCGCCTCGGAAAAACAGAAGTCCGGGCTCGTAATTTTCACCGACAGCGGAAACGGGCATTCGATCATTCCGGAGATTGTGAGTCAGGTCATGGGTGGCAGACAGCCCCTCACCGCCTGGATAAACTACGAACCATACAACTCTCAATTTAAAAGTTTGCTGCGGGCTATTCTGTCCGAAGGCATAGACGCGCCGCTCAAGCGTTATTTAGACGAAAGAAACCGGGCAGGGAGACGTTTAAATGAACTGCAAATAAACCGGCTCGGTTACGCGCTGCTGGAAAGGAAAAAATCCGCAGAAGCAATCAAAATATTTAAACTCAACATCGAGGATTATCCGAACTCGGCTAACACCTACGACAGTTTGGCCGAGGCATATTTGGGAATTGGCGAAAAAGAGCTTGCCAGAGAGTTTTATAAGAAAGCGTTGGAGGTTAATCCGAAGTATCCTAACGCCGGAGCTGCGGCTGAAGTCCTGAAAAAAATCGAATCAGAATCAAAGCCGGATTAAAGTCAACTCAAAAGATTAGCAAGAAGCGATACAATGGGACAGGCGCGCGTTCGGCGTTTCACTGTTCCAGATGCTTGCCTGTGGTGAAAAGGAGTGAGAATGCAGTACCGGCAAAAGCAGGCGGTGCTGCGAACTAATTTTGTAAAAAGTAGTGAAGGTAGGTAATGGGTATGAAGATAAGTCGGCGCGAGCTACTCTTCGCAAGCGGGTTGTCCTTGCTTGCGGGCACGCGCGCTTCCGGGCGCACCTCCCCTCCTTGTGCGCAGCCCCAGACTCCCCGTAATCCGGCAGCGCGCCTTCTCGAAGCTCTTCAAGGAAATAGGCTTCCCCTTACAATGAGCGACGCTCCCGCGGGACGCGGCTGGGATTGGCTCGTCGAGGAAGCGCGGAGTGCTCGGTTCACATTGATTGGCGAAGAGCATGGGGTCGCGGAAACCGCCCGGTTGTCAGCGGCGCTCTTCAATGCGCTTCGCGGAGCCGGTTACAGCCGAATGGCCATTGAGCTTTCGCCGATCATAGCGCAGGACATCGAGGCGGCTGCAAGGCGCAATGGCCTCCAGGGGATTTTGGATTTCTTTGCTGCCCCGGGCACTTTCACCTTTTACAACCTGCGTGAGGAAGCTCAGTTCCTGGCGGATGTCATCAAGAACGCGCCAGGGAATGAGCGGGTTCTCTGGGGACTCGACCGTGAGCTCTTCAGCGATCGCTATTTGATCTCCAGGCTCGAAGCCAAAGTCCCGCAGCGCGCTCGAGAGGCTTTCACTCGTTTGAAGCAAGCTTCAACCAACGCCTGGGCGCGGTACGAGCAAACTCGAAACCCGGATGACATGTTCATCCTGGCGGAAGACCCGGCCCTGGTGTCGGCGGTGCGAGACGCTTGGGGGGAGCCAGACCATGATAGTGACGCGATCCTGCGCACGCTGGAGGAATCACTTGCTATCGAAGCTGCGGAACGGGCCGGAGGCGCGTGGCCTTACTTGCAGCGCCGCACCAAATGGAACCGGGATAACCTGTCTGCGTGGTTAAAGGGAGAGCAGGCGCGCAAAGCCCCTCCAAAGGTCATGATGAAATTCGGGTACAGCCACATGATCCGCGGCGCCAATTATTTCAATGTCTTCGATCTCGGCGCAATGGCGGACGAGGTGGCGGCCCTCACTGGCGATCGCGCTTTCCATATTCTCGTCCTTCCTGGCCTTGGTTCTCAACAGGCTGTGCCTGGGCCAAAATTCAGCTTCGTCCCCGCCTCTAGCGATGAGTTTGACGAATTCCGGGCTGGCGACCAACGCCTCACGCGCGTGCTTTCAAACACCAAAGCAACGGGTCATGAAGTGATTGACTTTCGCTCCCTGCGGCCACTGGCAATGCGTGGCCTCGAGGGCTGGAACCCCGACGTCGTGCGGACGATCCATGGCTATGACGCAGCCGTGATTTGGAAGGGGGCGCGTGCCTCTTCAGGCCTGAGGTGAGCCGAGAACCGAAACCTCGCGGTAAGATGCGAAGGCGTCGACAGCGCGGCGGTGACGTCGGCTATCGAATCGCTGATGCTTGCGAACGATGTGCTAGTAATAGGTCACCGTTGATTCCGGGCTCATACCACCCACAATGCCAATAGTAAGAGTTTACTCCATCACTTATTCTCGCCAAGCACCCGCGCCAGAGTCTTAGCTAGATTCGGCCCTCTTAAATCATTCTCCGTTGCTATGATTCTACCTTCTCTGTTTACAAGAATGGGTTTGGGAATCCCCGATATTTCAAACTGCTTTACAAGGGGGCTGTCAAATCCATTGGTTATGAATGAATTGAGCCATGGCATTTTCCACTTGCCTTCGCGAAACCGGTTCACAGTTTCCGGTTTATCATCAAATGACGGGCTTAAGATTTCAA
>DATFGP010000017.1:0-79227 GCA_035249365.1 Pyrinomonadaceae bacterium
ACCTGCACCGCCGCCGTTGACCGTGATTGATTTTGTGATCGTCAAAGTGCCGAAGCCGCCCGGGTCGAGCGTGCTGATCTCGCCGTCCTTGGCGGTCTTCGAGATAGCGCCCGCGTAAGTCTTACAGGGGGCGGTGCGGCTGCACGGGTTCACGTCGTCGCCGACGCCAGATACCCACGTGCGGGTCGCTTGTGCCTGCGCCATCGCGGCAAAAACTAAAACGAAAGTGATAGTGATGAGTAAATTGAGGGTGAAACGTACTCGGTTCATAGGGTCTCCTTCAAACTAAATGGGGTGTTAGCAAGATGTTGGGAAGCGACGTTGGAAGCTGTCGCGGGTTCTACGTGAATACCACATGCAAGGGTGGTTTTAGGGTGGACTCGGGAGCCATCCAGGAAGTAGCTTTCGCGGCCTAACTTGAAAGCGGCATACCTTCTATATTAATTCGCCGAAGCTGTCAACATCTCGGAGACGTTTTTGAACCGCTCCGAGATGCGTCGCGTTTCAACGCGAAATGTATCGTCAGGCGCACCCGGCCGTCCGCCCTCCAATCCATAAATCTTTAAGCGCGCTGCCGAGTCCTCTGGAGTGACGGTGATAGCGACGGGCGAACAATTCGCGGCACACCAGCGGCGCGCGGCGCGAACTCTTCGACGGCAGTTCGGCGCGCAAACTGCGATGCGCGATCAACTCATCCATCGTCGCCAGAAGCTCCGGGCGACGCAGTTCATCTCGATAGAGCGACAGCCTCTCCCTGATCGCTTTGAATTTGTTCAGCGAAGGCAAGTATGCATCGCCGTGCGTGCGGCGGGCGATTCTGACAGTGTCCAGCAGGCCGACTTTTTTTTGCGGACGAAATCCCATTTGTTGCCGCTCGTGTTGACGGTACTTGATGAGCGCGTGGTCAACGAAAGCGATCTCGGAGACGGAGGCGACCATGAGCGCGATCCAGCCGTCGTAGATCATCGAGTCAATCGGCGGCATCGGGAAGGCCAGTTCTTTGAACCGCGTGCGGAAGGCCATCGTCGCGCCGGTCACGGTGCAGCCCGCGAGCAAAACTTCAAAAGACTTACCCGCGCTGAACAGGCGACGATGCTCCTGCGGAAAAGTGTATTCCCACATCGTATGCCCCGAAGGCTCAAGCCGCGAGTTCACGATCTCCGCGTCGGAAAAGACTACGCCGACGGCAGGCGACGAAAATTGCTCTTCGATGAGTTGCAACTTTTGCGGACTCCACACGTCGTCCTGATCTGCGAGGGCGACGATATCGCCCATGCATAAACCGACGGCGTGCTCGAAGTTTTTACCCACTCCCAGATTGATGTCGTTGACATGAAGGCGGACGGGAAAAGGCGCGCGCGAGGCCGCGAACGCTTCGATGATCTCTACGGTCGAGTCGGTCGAGCGATCGTCGCAGATGACGAGTTCGTCGGGGCGTCGAGTTTGTGCTGCGAGACTTTCGAGTTGTTCGGACAGGTAAAGCTCTCCGTTACACGTACACATTGCGACAGAGAGTTTCATTGGGGACATGTTGGCGGTTGGCGGCATCTAAGGCGTCGAGTGCAACTAGAGAGCCACGGCCTTGTCGAGACGCTTCAAGTGTAACTGTGCCCTCTTTCGAGCGTCAAGGAATACGCGGTCAGGCGTTGCGATTCTTGACACTGTTTCCGACGCACACCTATACTTTGCCACTTACTGACGACATTCCGTCTGATTCAACATTCCGCCAAAGGGACAGGAAAATTATTCAAAGCGGGACGCGCCGCGCGTCCGGTGCAAACTTTTCCAAGCACGAACATTTCATGTCAAAACTTTTCGTTACGGGCGGGGCGGGCTTCATCGGCTCGGCCTTCATTCGGCTCGCTCTTGAGCGTTGGCCTGACGCCGAGATCATCAACTTCGACGCGCTCACCTACGCAGGCAATCCCGACAATCTACGCGGACTCGACGAGACGCGTCACCATTTTGTGCGCGGCGACATCACACGCCGCGAAGAGGTGCGCGCCGCGCTCGCCGAAGGGACGGACGCCGTCTTCAACTTCGCCGCCGAGTCGCACGTTGATCGCAGCATCGAACGCGCGGACGATTTCCTGTTGACGAACATCGTCGGCACGCAAGTTTTGCTCGACGCGGCACGCGAGCGAGGCGTTCATCGCTTCGTGCAAATCTCTACGGACGAAGTGATGGGAAGTTTGCCGGAAGACGAGCGCGCGTTTTTTACGGAAGCGTCGCCTTTCGCGCCGAACAGCCCTTACGCTGCGTCGAAGGCGGCAGCCGAACACATGGTTCGCGCCGCGCGCCACACGTTCGGACTCGACACCATCATAACGCGCTGCGGCAACAACTACGGCCCGCGCCAGTTTCCCGAAAAGCTCATCCCGCTCCTCTTGTCGAACGCGCTGCACGACGAACCCGTCCCCGTCTACGGCGACGGGCAAAACGTGCGCGATTGGATTTACGTCGAAGACCATTGCCGCGCCGTCATGCTCGCATACGAGCGTGGCGAGGCGGGCGCGACCTACAACATCGGCGCGCGCAACGAGCGACACAACATCGAAGTCGTCGAATCAATTCTCGCCGCACTCGGCAAACCCAACTCTTTGATTCGTTACGTCAAAGATCGTCCCGGCCATGATCGGCGTTACGCGATTGACCCGTCGAAGGTTGAACAGGAACTCGGCTGGCGTCCTGTAGAGACTTGGGAGAGCGGACTTGCGAAGACGATCCTGTGGTACGCGGAGAACACGGAATGGATCGCGCGCGTGCGCGACGGCGCGTACAGGGATTTCTACGCGCGACAGTACGGCGCGGAGGTTGGCGCGAAGTGAGAGTTTTAATCACGGGTGCGGGCGGCATGGTCGCACGCGCGCTCGCCGCGCATTGCGCGTCGCGCGGCGATGAAGTTTTCGCGCACGCGCGCGAGACGCTCGACATCACGCAGGCCAAGAACGTGCGCGAGGTGTTCGAGCGCGAGCGTCCCGATACGGTCATCAACTGCGCTGCGTGGACGGACGTTGACGGCTGCGAGTTGAACCCTGAGCGCGCTCTCATGGTTAACGCCGAAGCGGTCGAGATTTTGGCGGCGCACAGTCGCCTCGTCGAAGCGTCGTTCGTCACGATCTCGACCGACTACGTGTTCTCAGGCGACAAGGAAGGCTTCTACACGCAGCGCGACGACCCCGAGCCGCAGAGCGCCTACGGCATCGCTAAACTGCAAGGCGAGCGACGCGCCGCGCGCGTCTCTGCGCGTACAATCATCGTGCGTTCGGGCTGGATTTTCGGCGTGGGCGGGCGAAATTTTCTCGCCACCGCCGTCGAACGCGCACGGCAGGGCGTTCATCTCAAAGCCATCAGCGACGCCTACGGCACGCCGACCTACGCCCCGCATCTGGCGGCGCGTTTGCGCGAACTCGCCGAACTTGATCTGCCCGGCACGTTCCACGTCGCGGGCAGCGGCGAGGGCACGAGTTTTCTTGAATTTGCGCGCGAGGCGGCGCGTGCGGCGGGAGCGGAAGGCTTGGAGATCGAGAGCGTTTCGATGGACAGTTTGACGCGTCCCGCGCCGCGCCCGCGCAATTCGCGCCTGCGCTGTTTGCTCTCCGAAGCCATCGGACTTGCGCCGTTGCCCGACTGGCGGGAAGCGTTGCGAGAGTTTGCGAAAGAAGACGGGGAAGGGGTAAAAGGTAAAGGGTAAAGGTGAAAACCGGAAAGAAAATTTATCGCTCGCGGCAACGATTGCGGCCACGATTTCCCTTTACCCCTTCCTCTTTTCCCTTTCCCCTGCTGCGTTTGCGCCTTCATCCTTCTCCCGCACTCTGTTATCATGCGTCGCTTGCATGGAGTTCCCGACCCGTTTGGTATTTCTGAAGTTTTAAGGTTGAAAGAAGATGTCTCAAGATAATCGTTTGCTGCCGCTCGCGCCCAGTACGAACCTCGACCGCCCTTTGCGCGAACTGACGCACCCCGAAAGGCCGAACAACACCTACGCGCTCGCCGAGCCGACCCACCTGCGCGACTATCTCTCCGTCGTCTTGAAGCGCAAGTGGCTCATCCTCAGCCTGCTCGTCGTCGTCACGTCGCTCGTCGCGATCCAGATGTATCGCCAGCCGACCGTCTACGAGGCGAAGTCAACCATCCAGATCGAGCAGAAGACCAAGAGCCTCTTGAAGAGCAAGGAACTGGTCTTGAACGCGCCGAACGATCCGGCCTACTGGGGCACGCAACTCAAGCTACTTGAGAACCCGCGCCTGCACCGGCAGGTCATACTCGCGCTCGACCTGCAAAACAACCCCTCGTTCTTCGGCGGCCAGACGCGCCCCAGCCTGTTTGCCGTCGCGCGCCGCATCTTCTCGCGCGGGCAGCAACAACCTGCAGCCACCCCGACGCCCGCCGGAGGCTTAGGCGTGGTCAACGACGCGACGACAGCAGCCCCGGCGCAGCAAGCCGAACAGCTAACGCCCGAACAGACGGCGCGGATGCTGGCCTACGAAGACGCGCTGCGCGCCGGTCTCACGATCGACCCCGTAGAGCGCACGAACCTCGTCGAAATCCATTACCAGCACACCAATCCCGAACTCGCCATGAGGATCGCCGACACGCTCGCGCAGGTCTTCATCAACGACAACAACGCGCGCGAGACCGTCGGTTCGACCAACTCGGCCACACAACTCGCCAAGAACCTCGCCGACCTGCAAGTCGCCTACAGGCAGAAGCAGGAGCAGATCATCGCCTTCAAGCGAAGCCACAATTTGCCGCTCGGTGCGGCGGACGGACAGGATTTGACGAAGGCCATTCTCGGCATGTCAACCACGCAGATGATGGAGGCCGAAAACAAGCGCAAGGAGTTGGAAGCCTCCTACCGCGTCGCGCAGAGCGCGCAGGACATCTACTCCATACCGGAGGTGATGGATAACAAGGCCGTTCAAACGTTGCGCGACAAATTGAACGCGCTCGAAGAACAAAAACAGGCGCTCCTGGTGAAGTACCAGCCGGAGTGGCCTGAGGTCAAAAAAATCGACAAGCAGAAGGAACAGGTTCAACTCGCGCTCGACAAGCAGGCGAAGGACGTGGTCAAGACCATCGAAGGAAATTATAAAGCTGCGGTGCTGCGCGAAAATTCGCTCCGCCAGTCGAACTCTACGGCGCGCGGGCAAGCCAACGCGCAAAGCCAGTCCGAAGGTCAACTCGACATCATCCTGCAAGAACAGGAGACGATCAAACAGCTCTACAACACCGCGCTGCAAAAGCAGAAGGAACTCGACGTGACGGGTACGGACGTGCCCAACAACATCACCATCTCCACGCCCGCGCGCCGCGCAGAGATCGTCGGGCCGCCGCGCGTGCGCAACATTTTGATCGCGCTCTTGCTCTCTCTGGGCGCAGGCATCGGTCTCGCGTTCCTGCTCGATTACCTTGACGACACGCTCAAGTCTATCGAAGACGTGGATCGTCACATACACCTGCCGACGCTCGCGCTCATCCCCGCGCCGCGCGCCGAACGCCGCTTCATGCCCGCGCGCGTCGCGCTGCCCGCGCATGCCGGATCAGGCGGCGACCCGACGGCCACCGCGCTCGCGCTCATCGAAGAGAAGCGTTCGCCCGTCGCGGAGGCTTATCGCCACCTGCGCACGTCGCTCTTGCTCTCGTCTGCCGGTCAACCGCCGAAGACCGTCCTCGTCACTTCGAGCCAGCCGTCCGAAGGCAAGACCACTACTGCCGTCAACACCGCCGTCATGCTCGCGCAGACCGGCGCGGAAGTCTTGATTCTCGACTGCGACTTGCGCCGCCCGCGCATCCACGCGCACTTCAACTTACCGAACACGCGCGGCGTGACCAACTACCTGTCGGGCGACGCCAACGTCAGTTCGCTCTTGCAGGAATACGACAAGCTGCCGAACTTGAAGATCATCACTTCCGGCCCCGTCCCGCCGAACTCTGCGGAACTCTTAGGCTCCGAAGAGATGCGCCGCCTGCTGCACCTGTTGAGCGAAAACTTCACGCACATCATCATTGACTCGCCGCCCGCGATCTCCTTCACGGACGCCTCGATTCTCTCGACGATGGTTGACGGCGTGATGCTCGTCGTTCACGGCGGTCGTTCGTCGCGCGCCGTCGTGCGCCGCGCCAAGCAGCAACTCCTAGATGTCGGCGCGCACATCTACGGCATCGTCTTGAACAACGTCAAACTCGAATCCTCCGATTACTACTACTACTCCGGTTACTATTCGAGCTACTACGCCAACGAAGACGAAGACCAGACCGCCGCAACCGACGCGGACGAATACGCCGGAACGGCGAAGACGAAATAACAAAGTCTGGAGTCCGGAGTCTGGAGTCTAAAGTCTGAAGTCAAAGACGGTTTTTAGACTTCAGACTTTAGACTCCGGACTCCAGACTTTTTATGCGAGAATTTTGCGCCATCGCAGACGACGTTGTGCTGGGGCGCGATGTGCAGATTTACAACTTCGTCAATCTCTACGGCTGCGAGATCGGCGACGAGACGCGCATCGGCACGTTTGTCGAAATCCAAAAGGGCGCGACTGTCGGCGCGCGCTGCAAAATTTCCAGCCACACTTTTATCTGCGAGGGCGTCCGCATCGAAGACGAAGTCTTCATCGGGCACGGCGTTCAGTTCATCAACGACCGCTACCCGCGCGCCACACGCGCCGACGGCACGCCGCAGACGGAAGCCGACTGGACAGTTGAACGCACCGTCGTACGGCGCGGCGCATCCATCGGCACGGGCGCAACCATTCTCGGCGGCATAGAAATCGGCGCACGCTCCACCGTCGGCGCAGGTGCGGTCGTCACACGCGACGTGCCCGCCGGAGCAACCGTCGCTGGCAACCCGGCAAGAATACTAAAAGTGACGAGTGACAAGTGACGAGTGACAAGTTAAGACAAAAGTTCTGTCTTCCAACTTGTCTTGCTTCCTGCTCGTCACTTGTCACTCGTCACTTGTCACTGTTCTTATGATTCCTTTCGTTGATCTGCAAGCGCAGTATCGCGCCATCAAGCGTGAAGTTGACGAGGCCATCGCGCGCGTCGTCGAGAGCGCGGCCTTCATTCTGGGGCGCGAGGTGGAAGCGTTCGAGTCGGCCTTCGCCGAATACTTGGGCGCGCGGTTTTGCGTCGGCGTGAGCAACGGGACGGCGGCCATCCAACTCGCCGCGATGGCCTGCGGAATTGGCGCGGGCGACGAAGTGATTGTGCCCGCCAACACCTTCTTCGCCACCGCCGAAGCCGTCTCCACCGCAGGCGCAACTCCCGTCTTCGTTGACGCCGATCCAGTCTCTTACACGATCGACGTAAACAAGATAGAAGCCGCTATCACCGAGCGCACGCGCGCCATCATCCCCGTACATCTCTACGGCCAGAGCGCCGACCTCGACCCAATTTTCGAGATCGCCGCGCGCCACAACCTCGCCATCATCGAAGACGCGGCGCAGGCGCACGGCGCGCTCTACAAAGGCCGACGCGTCGGCGCGCGTGGTCGCGCAAACTGTTTCAGTTTCTATCCCGGCAAAAATTTGGGCGCATACGGCGAGGGCGGCGCGGTCGTCACAGACGATGCGGAAGTTGCGCGCCGCGTGCGACTCCTGCGCGATCACGGCTCGGAGCAAAAGTATCGCCATGACCATATAGGCTACAACTTTCGACTCGAAGGCATTCAAGGCGCTGTTCTGAACGTCAAACTAAAATATCTCGACGGTTGGAATGATCTGCGCCGCGTACACGCCGCACGCTACAATGAGCTACTCGCCGGAGCGCAAAGCGCGGGCGCGCTCTCGCTCCCGCAAGAGTTGCCCTACGCGCGCCACATCTATCATCTCTACGTCGTTCAAACCGAAGCGCGCGACGAGTTGCAAAAGCACCTGACGGTGGCGGGCATCCAGACAGGCATACACTATCCCGTGCCCGTTCACCTGCAACCCGCTTACGCGTCGCTCGGCCACCGTGCGGGCGACTTCCCCGAAGCGGAGCGTCAGGCCGCGCGTGTCCTCTCGCTCCCGATGTTTCCTGAGTTGACGGACGAACAGGTCGCGTGCGTCGCCGATGCAATCCGCTCCTTCGCCGGTAGGCAGTTGTCCGCCGCTCATGTTTAACTATCCCGCATGAATCAACACTCGTTTTGTCAGGCACGGTCAGTCGCGACAACGCGAACAACTGACAACGGACTACTGGCAACGGACAGTTCTCTATGATCACCATCGGCGTCGTCGGCTGCGGCTACTGGGGGCCGAACCTCATACGCAACTTCGCGGAGAACGAGCGCGCGCAACTCCGCTGGATTTGCGACACGGACGAGAAGCGTCTCAGTGCCATCGGTCGCCGCTACCCCGCCGCGCGCACCGCCGCAGACTACGCGCAACTCCTAGCCGACCCCGAACTCTCTGCCGTCGTCGTCGCCACGCCCGTCGCCACGCATTACGCGTTCGCGCGCGCCGCGCTCGAAGCCGGTAAGCACGTCCTCATCGAAAAACCTTTCACAACGAACAGCCGCGAGGCGCGCGAACTCGTCGCGCTGGCCGAACGTCGCGCTCTGACCTTGATGGTCGATCACACGTTTGTCTACACGGGCGCGGTGCGTCGCATCAAAGAGATCGTCGAGAGCGGCGAGCTCGGCGAGTTGCTCTATTTCGACAGCGTGCGCATCAACCTCGGCCTCTTCCAACGCGACATCAACGTCGTCTGGGATTTAGCGCCGCACGATCTCTCGATCATGGATTACCTCGTCGCGCGCGATGCCGTCGCTTTGACGGCGACGGGCAGCAGCCACATCGAAGCCGGAATCGAAAACATCGCCTACGTCATGCTGCGCTTCAAGGATTCCTTCATCGCGCACTTTCATTTCAACTGGCTCTCGCCCGTCAAAATTCGCCGCACGCTCATCGCCGGAAGCCGCAAGATGATCGTCTACGACGACATCGAACCGACCGAGAAAGTGCGCGTATACGACAAGGGCGTCACGACGAACCGCATCGAATCTGACAGCGACAAAGAGGCCGCCTACCAAACGCTCGTCAGCTATCGCACGGGCGACGTGTGGGTTCCCAAACTCGACTCGACCGAAGCACTCACGCACGTCGCCGCAGAATTTCTAGACGCCATCGCCGAACGTCGCGCCCCGCTCACAGACGGCGCGGCGGGCCTGCGCGTCGTGCGCCTGCTCGAAGCTGCGCAGGAATCAATCAATCAGGGCGGCAAATTGATCGAGTTGTAAACAGCGATGACGACACCTTCTCCAGGCATGCAAGTTCCCTTGCTCGATTTGAAACAACAACACGCGCACTTGCGCGAAGAGTTGCGCGCGGCGACGGAGCGCATACTCGACTCGCAACAGTTCGTCTTAGGCGAAGAAGTGCGCCTGCTCGAAACGGAGATCGCACGCTACTCACAGGTTAAGCACGCCGTCGGCTGCGCGTCGGGTTCTGATGCGCTCCTGCTCGCGCTCATGGCTCTGGACATTAAAGCGGGCGACGAAGTTATCACGACGCCCTTCAGTTTCTTCGCCACCGCAAGCGCCGTTGCGCGCACGGGCGCTGAGCCCGTCTTCGTCGACATCGAACCGCGCACTTACAACATCGATCCGGCGAAGATTGAAGCCGCCATCAACGAGCGCACGCGCGCCATCATGCCAGTGCATCTCTACGGCCAGTGCGCCGAGATGTCAGCCATCGGCGAGATCGCCGCGCGTCACAGTTTGCCCGTCATCGAAGACGCGGCGCAGGCCATCGGCGCGGAAGACGCGGGGCGGCGTGCGGGGTCTATGGGGCGCGTGAATTGTTTCAGTTTCTACCCGACGAAAAACCTCGGCGCGGCGGGCGACGGCGGCATGCTCACGACCGGCGACGACGCTCTCGCAGAACGCCTGCGCGCCTTACGCGTACACGGCGGCGCGACCGAATACCTGCACAAAGAGATCGGCATCAACAGCCGTCTCGACGCGTTGCAGGCGGCGATCCTGCGCGTGAAGTTGCCGCATCTGGATTCGTGGTCGCAGGCGCGGCGCGAACGCGCGGAGACCTATTCGCTGCTCCTGACGAACGCAGGGCTCAAGTTCGACCTGCGCGTGCCTTTCATACGCGAGAACACGCGACACATCTTTCATCAATACGTCGTGCGCGTGCCTGCGCACCGCGACGCGCTCATGGAACATCTGCGTGCGCACGGCGTCGGCGTGAAGATTTATTATCCCGTGCCGCTTCATTTGCAGGAGTGCTTCGGGTATCTGGGCTACAGTGAAGGCGATTTGCCCGAAGCGGAACGCGCGGCGCACGAGACGCTGGCCTTGCCCGTCTATCCCGAACTCAGGCTCGAACAGCAGCAATACGTGGTTGACGTGCTCAGTCGCTTTCGTCCGTGACGCGCAACCGGCAATCTTAATTTTCGGAGAACAACGTTTGAGCAAAAAGGCTCTCATCACAGGCATCACGGGGCAGGACGGAAGTTATCTGGCCGAACACCTGCTCTCGCTCGGCTACGAAGTGCATGGCCTCGTGCGCCGCGTCGCGCTCGAAGACGCCGCGCGCCGGTTCACGCGCATCTCTCACCTGCTCGACCGCGTCAAACTTCATCCAGCGAGTCTGGAAAGTTATCCCTCGATCTTCCACGTCGTCAGCCAGTTTGATTTCGACGAGTGTTATCACCTCGCCGCGCAGTCGTTCGTCGCCGAAAGTTTTGCCGACGGGTTCTCGACGATGAACACGAACATCAACGGCACGCATTACATGCTCGCCGCCCTGCGCGAACTGCGACCGCGTTGCAAGTTCTACTTCGCCGGATCGAGCGAGATGTTCGGCAAAGTCGCCGAGACGCCGCAGCGCGAAACGACGCGTTTCCACCCGCGCTCGCCCTACGGCATCAGCAAAGTGGCGGGCTTCGACCTGACACGCAACTACCGCGAGGCTTACGGGATGTTCTGCGCGAGCGGCATGTTGTTCAACCACGAAAGCCCTCGACGCGGCTACGAGTTCGTCACGCGCAAAATCACCTCGACGGTCGCGCGCATCAAACTTGGACTAGCCGACGAACTCCGCCTCGGCAATCTCGACGCACAACGAGACTGGGGACACGCGAAAGATTATGTCCGCGCGATGTATCTCATGCTGCAACAAGCCGAGCCAGACGATTACGTCGTTGCCACAGGCGAGACACACACGGTCAGGGAATTTTGCGAGCGCGCGTTCGCCGAAGTCGGCCTCGACTACGAACGTCACGTGAAGGTGGACGAGCGTTTCCTCCGCCCCGCCGAAGTTGATCTACTGATCGGCGACGCCTCGAAAGCGCGCCGCGAACTCGGCTGGCAACCCGAATACACTTTCGCCGAAATGATCCGCGAGATGGTCGCCGCCGACATGGAAGCGGCCTCGCAGGAGAGCGGCAGGTCGAACACGGCGCGCGGCGTGTGACGCTTCGCGGTGATATACTCGCCATCGTCAGTCTCTTCTTGAAACCTCGCTGCCGGTAAGAGTCGCAGCAGCACAGATGAGTTCTCACGTTCAACCAACGGATGCGCGGACGGGCACTGTTAAGGGGCCGGGCGAGCGGCCGCACGAGTTTCTGTTCATCACGGCGGACAACCGGCGCGCGCGCATCGGCGAGTTCGTCTATTACTTGGCTGAGGACGGCGAGGATGTGCGGCAGATTCTCGGCAACATCACGGCGCGCAAACTCGTGCGCAATTTGCCCGACGCATTTTTGTCCGACCCCGAAACGCCGCCCGCCGTCATCTCCGCGCTCATCGGACTCGACGCCGAAGGCTGCGAACTCTACGAGATCACGGTCGAGACCATCGGCTACTTTCATACGCAGATGGGCGACTTCGTCAACCCGCGCATCCCGCCGAACGCGGGCGACGCCGTTTACCTCGCTTCGTCCGAGACGCTCGCGGGCGTGCTCAGTTCGCGCCGCGTGAATGAACAAGGCTCGGCGCACGTCGGCAGTCTTCTGACGCGCAGTGCGGGCGAAGTTCCCGTCGTGCTCTCGGTCAAAGATGTCGTCTCCACGCACCTCGCGATACTCGCTTCGACGGGCGCGGGCAAAAGTTACACGGCGGGCGTGCTCGTCGAAGAGTTGATGATGCCGCACAACCGCGCGGCGGTCTTGATCGTAGACCCGCACGGCGAGTACGACACGCTGCGCTCGATTGAGGGCGACCGCCGTTTTCACTCGAAGGACGGCTATCAACCCGAAGTTAAAATCTTCACGCACGACCGCGTGCGCGTGCGCTTCTCGTCGCTCACCGAGGCCGACATCAAATACCTCTTGCCCGAAGGCGCGAGCGACAAGATGCTGCACTATCTCTCGCAGGCTTACCGCAAGTTGACGGCGGGCGAACGCGGCGAACGCGGACTGTGGGGCTATCACGATCTGCGCGACGCTGTGACGGCGGAGAAGTACGGCGAAGAGGATGCGCGCGGCGGTGCGGGCGCGGGCGGCAACGTCGGCTCGATTGACGCTCTGCTGTGGCGGCTTGATTCGCGCTTCGACCGCCCCGGCTCGATCTTCTCAGACCACGAGCACATCGAACTCAAAGAACTCTTCCGCCCGGGTCGTTGTACCGTCCTGCAACTCTCGGACATCGAACAGCACGAGCAGCAAGTCGTCGTCGCCACGCTCCTGCGCCGAGTCAACAAGGCGCGCATGGCGACCGTGCGCGCCGAAGCCGACCCGTCGAGCGAGAGCTATTTGCCTTATCCGGTTTTCACTCTGCTCGAAGAGGCGCACCGCTTCGCGCCCGCAGGCCAGACGGTCGTTTCGACGAACATCCTCAAGCAGATACTTTCTGAGGGGCGCAAGTTCGGCGTCGGCATTGGCCTCATCACGCAGCGACCAGGCAAACTCGATCAGGACGTGCTCTCGCAGTGCATGACGCAAGTGATCATGCGCATCGTCAACCCGATCGATCAGGACACCGTGGCGAAGTCGGTCGAAGGCGCGGGACGCCAACTCTTAAACGAGCTTCCGGCGTTGACGAAGGGGCAGGCCGTGCTGAGCGGCGTCGGCGTCAACACCCCTGTGATGTGCCGCGTGCGCGAGCGCATCACGGAGCACGGCGGCGAGACCTTCGACGCGCCCGACGAGTGGGCGCGCTGGCACACGGAGAGCGAGCGCGAGCACCGCGAACAGGACGAGGCCGTCGTCCTCAAGCCGACTTCTGCCAAGAAGGGCGAGAAGTTTCGCGGCATTCAAATTTAACGCGCCGGAACTCGAAACGCGCCTGTTCGCGTCGTGCGCGTGTGTGAAGCGCGCTGTCGCGCAGTCAATTTCGCTATTGACTTGAGGGGCGCGCGAGGATATCTTCTCGCCGCTGAAGGATAGATACGGAATTGACCGTGCCCGCCGAATCTGCAACGGAAACTTAAGCCAGCCTCGCACGCGCGCCCGCACGGTCTCTCAAGCATTTCAAAAGGGCGGTCGCCCGACCGTCTCACAAGTTGCCACTAAGGAGTCCAACCGATGCTACACCACACAGTAAGCCCCCGTCCCACACTCAGACTGTTACGCCTATCGCTCGTCGCCGCATGTCTCCTGTGCTTCGCGTTCGTCGCCGCACCCGCGCAGCAGACGCGCGCGAGCCACGCCGCGCCGCGCGCCGCTGCCTCCGCACCCGCCGCGCCCGCCGATCCGGCAGACGCCGCCATGCCCGCTTTTCAAGAATTCAAAGGCGTGCGCATCGGCACGAGCGCCGACGAAGCGCGCCAGAAACTCGGCTCGCCCACGGACAAAGGCGACACGCAGGATTTCTATCTCGTCTCGGAGAAGGAGAGCGTGCAGGTGATGTACGACGCGGCGCACAAGGTCTCCGCACTCGCGCTCATCTACATGAACGCGGGCGCAAACGCGCCGACGGCCAAAGCCGTGCTCGGCGCAGACATTGAAGCCAAACCCGACGGCTCGGTCTACAAGATGATGCGCTACCCGAAGGCCGGTTACTGGGTCTCCTACAGCCGCACCGCCGGAGACGCGCCCATCGTCTCCGTCACGATGCAGAAGATAGACTGAACACAAAACCAGGGATGAAGGATGAGGGATGAATAAGAAATTATTCAACCTCTTGAATGCTTTCTGATTCATCCTTCATCCCTTTATTCGCCCCGCATTTGCTTTTACCCGCCCCCGCGATGCTAAGATAAACAGGTCAGCCCGCAGCAGTTTGCCCGTCGCCGTTCTCTCCCTTCGCACGGCGGCAATTTTTCACTCTCACGCGAAGTTTTTGTAACGACTGCGCGCTATCCTCCGTCGCGCGCAAACATCAGAAGGGGAACGAATGCCCGGTACAACGAAGACTCAAATCTCTGGCCGCGTAGTGGAATTTCTCTCCACGCGCCGCGACGAAATACTCAACATCTGGATCAAAGAGCGTCTGGAATCCGAAGACTTCCGCGACGAGTTGATCTCGAAACACGAACTGCGCCACCAGTCGCAGCAAATAGTCGAGATGCTCGCACGCGCCCTACAGGAATCCGACGGCGCGGACTTCGACGACCCCGCGTTCGACGAACTGCGCGCCTTCCTCAACGAGATTTCGCGCCAGCGCGCCGTCAAAGGCTACACGCCGTCAGAGAACGCCACCTACATCCTGTCGCTTCGCAACGTCGTGCTCCCCATCCTCGCCGAAGACTTCGAGGGCGACACCGTGACGCTCGTGCGCGAGATGGATCACTTCACGCGCCTGCTCGACCGGATGGGACTCGTGATGGTGGAAAACTTCATACGCTCGCGCGAGGAGATCATACGCCAGCAACGCGCGGACATGTTGGAACTCTCCACGCCCGTCATCAAAGTGTGGGACAAAATCCTGACGCTCCCCATCATCGGCACGCTCGACTCGCGCCGCGCGCAGATGATGACCGAAGCACTGCTGCAACGCATCGTTGATACAGGCTCGACGGTCGCCATCCTCGACATCACGGGCGTGCGCACGATGGACACGCTCGTCGCCAACCATTTGATCAAGACCGTCACGGCGGCGCGTTTGATGGGCGCGCGCTGCATCCTGACGGGCGTATCTCCCGCAATCGCGCAGACGATGGTGCAACTCGGCATAGACCTCACAGAGATCACCACACGCGCGCAGATGTCCGACGGCATCAAACTCGCGCTCGAAATGATCGGGCGCAAAGTCGTCTCCGCCTCCGCGCTCGCCGCGCACCTGCGCGCGAACGGCTCAACCCCCGCGACGCAAAAAACTGATCAAACAGTGACGAGTGACAAGTGACGAGTGACGAGATAAGAACAAAACAAGTCTTTTGCTTTAACTTGTCACTCGTCACTTGTCACTCGTCACTGCATTACGGAGTAATGCCATGAATGGTTCGCAGCGCATCCCGATTCTGAAAGTTGGCCGCGTCCTCGTCGTCCCCGTGCAGGTTGACATGGACGATGCAACAGTCATCGGATTGCAGGAACGCATACTCACCGAACTCGAACGCACGGGCGCGCGCGGCGTCCTGATAGACATTTCGCTCCTTGAGATGGTTGACTCCTTCATCGGGCGCATGCTCTCGGACATCGCGGCGATGGCGCGCATCATGGACGCGCGCACGGTCGTCGTCGGCATCCAACCGGCGGTCGCCATCACGCTCGTCGAACTCGGCCTTGAGTTGCGCGGCGTGGACACAGTTCTGAACGTTGACGAGGGCATCAAACTGCTTCGTGACGAATTTGGCGCAGACGAACGCGACGACGATACGGAAGAGGACTTTCGAGGGGAGTTGAACCTGTTTGGAGAGCCGCGCCATTACGCTTGAGTCGGAGCACGACATCGTCGTCGCGCGCGGCGAGGTGCGCGCGATGGCCTCCGCGCTCGGCTTTCGCCTCATAGACCAGACGCGCCTCGCCACCATCGCTTCCGAACTCGCACGCAACATCGTCAAATACGCGGGGCGCGGCCAAGTCATCGCGCAGCCGACGCGCGACGCGGACGGGCGCGAAGGCTTGCGTCTCATCTTTGAAGACTCCGGGGGCGGCATCGCGGACATTCCCGCCGCCATGCGCGACGGCTTCTCTACGGGGCGCGGACTCGGACAGGGACTCCCCGGCTCGCAGCGTCTCGCACACGACTTCAAGATCGAATCCACGCCGGGGCGCGGCACGCGCATCACGGTCGTGCGCTGGAGATGAAAAAGCAGTGACAAGTGACGAGTGACAAGTGACGAGATAAAACGGTGACAGGTGGCGGGTGGCAAGTGACGGGATGAAAGGCAAGTTGAAAGACAGGTTGAATGACAGGTCTTCTTCTGCTTTAACCTGTCACCTGTCACTTGTCACTCTTCACTGCTTTATCTGACTTGTCACTCGTCGCTCGTCACTTTATTTATGCGAAGCATCAGATCAATGGAGGTCAGGGACGAGGCGCAGGTGGGCGCGGTGCGTCGCGCCGTGCATGTCTTTGCGGGCGACATAGGCTTCACCGAACGCGAGTTGGCCGAGATTGATATCGTCGTGCAGGAAGTGGGGACGAACGCCGCGCGCTATGCGAAGGGCGGCGGTCAGATTCATTTCACCACGACGCTCGGCGCAGAACCCGGGCTGGAAATTTTCTACACGGATCAGGGGCCGGGCATTTACGATTGCGACCGCGTCGTGCGCGACGGCGTCTCGACGGGCGGCTCGCTCGGCGCGGGACTCGGCGCGGTGCGTCGCTTGATGGACGAGTTCGAAGTTTATTCCACCGTCGAATCGACCGCGCGGCTCGCCTCGCTCGCGCGGCGTACGACGCACGGCACGGCGCTCCTCTTGCGCAAGTGGGTCGCCGCCACGCGCCTGTCGGATAAGACGCACGCGGCGACGGCGCGGCGCATCGGCGTCTGGTCGCGCCCGCATCCGCAGGAAGACCAGAACGGCGACGCTTATTTCATACGCCGTCGCGCGGGGCAGACGCTCGCCGCCGTGGTTGACGGGCTTGGGCACGGGCGCGGCGCGCACGAGGCTTCGCGCGTCGCGCTCGAAACGCTCGCCGAGTGGCAGGGCGAATCGCTCGAAGAAGTTTTTCGCGCGACGCACGCGGCGCTTCGCCCGACACGCGGCGCGGTGATGGGCGCGTGCATACTCGACACGGCGCGCGGCATGTTCTCTTACGCTGGCGTCGGCAACATCGAAGTGCGCGTCTTCAACGCGCCCGAACCCGCGCGCCCCATCTCGAACAACGGCACGCTCGGTTCGCGCATGGACAGGCTTCGCATCTGGTCGCACGCGTGGGCGGAAGGCGCGTCCGTAGTGCTGGCGTCGGACGGCCTGAGCGCGTCCTGGGACATGAATGACTACCCCGGCCTGTTGCAGCGCAGCCCGCAACTGCTCGCCGGAATTTTAATGCGCGACTACGCGCGCGACACCGACGACGCGACAGTGCTCGTCGCCAGATAGGTCTCAAGTCTCAAGTCCCAAGTCCCAAGTCAAACGCGACTTTTGGACTTGAGACTTGGGACTTGGGACTTGAGACTCTTTATGGAAGGCATCGAAACCAACCGGCTCGGAGACATCTACGTGCGGCGCGAGGCCGACATCGTCAAGGTGCGCGAACGCGTGCGCCGGCTGGCGCGCGAGATGCGTTTCGACACGACCACGCAGATCAAGATCACGACCGCCGTCTCCGAACTCACGCGCAATATCTACGAGTACGCCGGAAGCGGCGCGATCACGCTTTCGGTCGCCTCGCGCACAGACGGTTCCGGCGCAGCGGGCTTGCACATCACCGCGCGCGACGAAGGCCCCGGAATCGCCGAAGCCGATTTGCGCGCCATCATGCGCGGCCAGTACACGTCGCCTTCAGGCCTCGGCGTGGGCTTGACGGGCACGCGCCGCCTGATGGACGAATTCGAGATCGAATCGAACGAGGGCGAAGGCACGCGCGTCTCGGTCGTCAAGTGGTTGCCGCTCGTCGAAGCCGCCGGAGTCAAAGAGCGCGTCGCCGCGTTGCGCGAAGATTTCAACGCGGAGGAAACGGAATCCGCCGTCGAAGAACTCGAACGCCAGAATCGCGACTTCGTACAGATACTCGGCGAACTCGAAGAGAAGCGCGAAGAACTAGAACGACTCAACCAGCAACTTACCGCGTCGAACACGGAACTCAACGAGGCCAACGCGCGCCTGCGCGAACTGGCCGAGATGCGCGAAGAATTCTTAGCCCTGACCACGCACGATCTGCGCTCGCCCCTGACGGTCATCAGCGGCGTTATCAGTTTCTTCACATCGGGACGGCTCGGCGAACTCTCGCCCGAACAGAAGAACATGGTGCAGATGATGGAGCGCAACACGCAGAACTTGATCGAACTCGTCAACGATCTGCTCGATGCCGCCAAACTCGAATCCGGCGCGCTCCAACTCGAAGCCGCGCCGACGGATTTACGCGCACTCGTCGGCGAAATCTGCGAACCGCTCGAACCGCTCGCGCGCGAGAAAGGCATCACGCTCAAGCAAGAACTGCCCGAAGCGTTGCCGCACGTCCACGCCGACCGCCCCAAACTCCGGCGCATACTCGTCAACCTGCTCTCGAACGCTTTGAAGTTCACGCCCAAAGGCGGTCAAGTCTCCGTGCGCGCCGGGTGTGCAGAGGGCGACGCTGGCATTCACATCGCCGTCACGGACACGGGCGTCGGCATCGCTGCCGAAGACATCGAAACACTCTTCGACAAATACGAACAGGCGCGCAACCGCGCCACGCGCGGCGAGAAGGGCACGGGACTCGGCCTCTATATCACCAAGCAACTCGTCGAACTGCACGGCGCAACGATCCACGTCGAATCCGAAGTCGGACACGGCTCAACCTTCTCTTTCACCCTGCCCGTCGCAAGCAACAACACGAACGAGGCAACAAGCAAAAAGTGATAAGTGACAAGTGACGAGTGACAAGATCAGAATCTTGCTTTAACTTGTCACTCGTCACTTGTCACTCATCACTGATTTCTTATGCACTATCACTTGATTGGAATTTGCGGGACGGCGATGGCTTCGCTCGCCGGGATGCTACAGGCGCGCGGGCATAAAGTTACGGGGTCGGACAGAAACGTCTACCCGCCTATGTCAACGATGCTCGCGGGGCTAGGCATTGAAGTGATGCAGGACTACGCACCTTCGCATCTCGAACCCGCGCCGGATTGCGTCGTCATAGGCAACGCGCTCTCGCGCGGGAACGCGGAGGTTGAAGAGACGCTTACGCGGCGTCTGCTCTATCGCTCGCAGGCCGAAGTGGTCAAAGAGGAGTTCATACGCGGGCGGCGCTCGCTCGTCGTCGCGGGCACGCACGGGAAGACTACGACGACGAGCATCGCGACGTGGGTTGCGGAAGTCGGCGGACTGAACCCTTCGTTTCTCGTCGGCGGCGTGGTGCAAAATTTCGGCGCGAGTTTTCGCGTCACCGACAGCGACTTCTTCATCATCGAGGGCGACGAATACGACACGGCCTATTTCGACAAGGGGCCGAAGTTCATGCACTATTTGCCGGAACTCGCCATCGTCGGCAACATCGAATACGACCACGCGGACATCTACCCAGACCTCGAACACGTCAAGCTCGCCTTCCGACGCCTGATGAATCTCGTGCCCGCGACGGGGCGGCTCATCGCCGGTTGGGACAGCGCGCACGTGCGCGAAGTGGTCGCAGAGTTCGGCACGAATCTCTACACGCAACTCGAAACTTTCGGCACTTGCGCCGACGCGCGCTGGCAGGCACGCGATATTGATTCGACGGGCGAACTGACGCGCTTTAGCGTCGCGCGCGACGGGAGCGTGTGGGGCGAGTTTCAAACCACTCTCATCGGCGACTTCAACGTCCGCAACTGTCTCGCCGTCATCATCGCGGCGGACGCGTGGGGCATCGAACGCGCGGCGATTCAAGAGGCGCTCGCCACGTTCAAGAGCGTGCAACGTCGCATGCAGGTGCGCGGGACAGTCAACGGCGTCACAGTCATCGACGACTTCGCGCATCACCCGACCGCCGTGCGCGAGACGCTTCTGGCCTTGCGGCAGAAGTATCGCACGGGGCGACTCGTCGCCGTCTTCGAGCCGCGTTCGACATCCTCGCGCCTCGCGGTCTTCCAGAAAGATTACGTCGCCGCGCTCCGGCAGGCCGACCGCGTCGTCGTCGCCTCAGTCTTCAACCCCGACAAGCTGACGCAGTTCGGCGCGCTCCTCGACACGGACGAACTGGCAGCGGAAGTCGCGTCTGCGGGCACGCCCGCCTCTGCAATCGAAGGCGCGGACGAGATCGTGCGCCGCCTCGCGCCCGAACTACGCACGGGCGACACCGTCGCCATCATGTCCAACGGCGGCTTCGGCGGCATCCACGACAAACTTCTCGCTGCGCTCGAAAGCCACTAGCTGTCAGCCATCAGCTGTCAGCCATCAGCCGTCAGCTATCAGCCAAGCAATTCTTTTGCTGAATGCTGACGGCTGACTGCTTCTTTCCTCCACACTTTCAATAAACATTCGTAACGGCGTTGAAGTGTGGCGGGAGTAGAAATAGCGTCGGTTGCGTGTGCGGACGCGCCGGAGGGATGGTGGTGATAGCTTGAAAGATTTTTCGATGTTCGAGTTTGCCTTGCAGGCCGCGAAAAAGTCCCGACCCGAAGACCTCGGCAACCTCTCTATTGTCTCACGCAGAACTTTTGATGAGCGCCCGACGTTTCGCTTCCGTGCGCAAGTTCCCTGTCTCGAATACGTGAGCTTGCTCATCGAGAACGCGCTGCTGCTGCGCACCAACCGCGAGGGGCGCGTCTATGTGGGCTTCGAGCGTCTGTCGCGCATGGACTATGTCGCGGATCGCTTCCTGCGAATCTCCGACGTGTCGGAGCGCGTCTACGTCTTCGGCGAGCCGGATTGGGAGCCGCCGCGCCATCCGAACATGGGCGTGGTGAAACTCAAGCCCGAAACGAAACTCGCGCGCGAGTGGTTTGTCATCGCGCACTCAAACAAATACAGCGCCGCGCTCGTCGCCGTTGACGAGGACGGCTTCTCGAAGCCTGCGCTCGACGAACGCAACTTCCGCGCGTTCAAATCCACAGACCCCGCAATCGTCGCACGCTTAGCCTCCGCCGCCGAAGATTTGATCGATCAAACGGCGCAGACTTAACAAACTGAAAAATTTAATGACGCGGAGCGAAAGACCTGCGCGCAAGTCGTCCTGACCCGGAAGACTCTTTTTCGCCGCGCGCCCCAACGCTTCCCGTATCGTTGCGGTTGCTCCGTCGTCTCACGAGCGCGAACGCGCCGAGGGCAGCGGCGGCGAGCAGCAGGCGCTTGCGGTTCGGGTAGGGTTCGAGGTGGCGCGTGAAGGGGCTGAAGTTGGTCACGCGGTGTGTGTACTCGCCCGTCGTCGCGCCCGTTTCGTTCATCGGCGTGAAGAGATTGTCGCCGGGGCGCGGCGGCTCGTCGCGCTGTTGAAATTTGAAGGCCGCGCCACCCGCGAGCATCACGCGGTCTAAAAGCGACGGGCTGATGCGCTGCAACACGCTCAAAACTTTGCCGCCGTCGCCGACTACGATATCGCGCACCGGATGTTCGGCCGCGTACAGAATCGCCTCCGCCACGAGGCGCGGCTCGTAGACGGGAAACATCGCGCGTGGCTCGACCGTCATGCGCGTGCGCGCGTGGTTGTAGTAGGGCGTGTTGACGACGGCGGGTTTGATGAGCGTGAGGCTTATGCCTGCACGTTCGTGTTCGAGTTCCATCCTGACAGCTTCGGTGAAACCTTTGACGGCGTGTTTCGTCGCGCAGTAGGTTGACTGCAAAGGCACTGCGCGATCCGAGAGGACAGAGCCGACGTTGATGATCGCGCCGCCGCCCGCGCGCTTCAGGTGCGGCAACGCGGCGCGGATGCCGTAGATCGTACCGAGCAGATTAACAGACACGATGCGCTCGATCTCTTCGAGCGTGATCTCTTCGATTGTGCCGTACTCGCTGACCGCCGCGTCGTTGACCCAAGTGTCAATGCGCCCGAAGTGTGTGGCGGTCTCTTCCGCGAGCCGGAAGACTTGCTCCGAAGAGGCAACGTCCGTCACAACGACAAGAGCGCGACCGCCCGCCGCTTCAACTTCTCGCGCCGCCGTCTGCAACGCCTCCTCGTTTCGCGCCGCCAGCACGACGCTCGCGCCGCGCCGCCCAAACTCAATCGCCGCCGCCCGCCCGATGCCGCTCGACGCACCCGTCAAGACGACAACCTGCTCGCTCAAAGGTCGCAACATAGATTCTCCTAAAACGTCCGTTGTCAGTAGTCCGTAGTCAGTTGTTTTTGTCTAGGGCAGCTTGTCGCTTTCATCTTTAGAAACTCGTGCGAGTGCCACATGCAACTGACAACGGACTACTGACATTTCCTTTAGCGTTCGCTCGCCGGTCGGCCTGAGAGCGAATTGGGCGCGTCGAGATGTGCGCCGTCGTGTACGGACATGCCGAGGCGTTCGACGAGTTCGCCGCCGAGCCAGCCCGTAAAGAGCGCGAGCGCGAAGCCCGCGAAAGAGAGCGCGAGCGCCGCCGTCGAGGGCACGTGAAACGGCCTGTTGTCGTAGCGCAGCCACCAACTCAAGGCGAACAGGGCGAGCACCACGTCGTTGCCGATGCCGTGAATGAGGCCGACCGATTTAGCGCGCGTGTTCTTCGGGATGGCGAACCAATCGACGAAGCCCGGCACGGCGGCCACCACGCCGCTCGCGATGCCGAGCGCGATCATCCAGTAGGCCACGAACGCGAACATCTGTGTGCCCGTCACGAGATGGATAATGTCGAAGATCACCGCGCCGCCTAGAAGTCCGAGCGGGAAGACGATGAGGATCGGGTGCGCCCCGTGTCCGAGAACTTTGAACTTGCTTTCCATAAGATTCTCCCTTGCGTTTGAAGGTCGAAAGGCGAAGCGAGGCTCGCTTCACCGGAAGGGGGAGTCGAAAGACTACGGGGAACATTTCGGGGTTATGCAGAGTCTAGCCGACCCGTAACTTCATAACAAGAGGAAGTTGTTGCCCGAAAGTAACATTGTCGTCAACAGACGGTTTTATAACGGCTCGCAATCGGGCAGTTCTCTCTGCGCCGCTAGCGAATCGCTGCGCGGTGTGGAGGCTGCGACGGAGTGTGAGAGAATCTTAGGGTATCAGAAGTTAGCGCCTACGGTGCGTCCTTGCAGAATTTATGTTGATAGACATCTCGCCGCTGCGCGTCTCGCGCGACTATCGCCTGCTGTTCTTCGGCCAACTGATTTCCGCCTTCGGCACGGCGATGAGCTTCGTCGTCGTGCCCGTGCAGGTCTACGCGTTGACGGGTTCGACGCTCCTCGTAGGTTTGTTGAGCGCATCGGAATTTGTGCTGATCTTGTTGATGGCCTTCGTCGGCGGCGCTTACGCAGACTTCATCGACAAACGAAAAATGCTGCGCCTCACGGAGATCGGGCAAACTCTTGTCACGACGCTGCTCGTCTTCAATGCGACGCTCGCGCGCCCGCAAGTGTGGCTGCTCTTTGTGTGCGCCGCTTTGCATGCCGGACTCGCAGCGTTGCAACGCCCTTCGTTCGAGGCGATGATGCAGAAGATCGTGACGCCGGATTTGCTGCCGTCGGTCGCCGCGCTGAACTCTCTACGTTGGAACGTAACGACGATCTTCGGCCCCTCGCTCGCCGGAATCATTCTTGCGCGCTACGGCGCAAGCGTCGCCTATTCGATAGACCTCCTGACGTTCGTCGCCTCGCTCGCAGCAGTGTTTATGATCCGCGCCGTGCCCGCGCCGACGCGCGCCGAGGGCGAGCGCCCGACCTTGAAGTCCGTCGCCGAAGGCGTGCGCTACGCGTGGCGACGCAGAGAAATTCTCGGCACGTATCTGATCGACATGAACGCGATGTTCTTCGGGATGCCGACCGCGCTCTTTCCGGCCATCGCCGCGAATTTCGGCGCGGGCACGGTCGGGTTGTTCTACGCCGCGCCGTCCGTCGGCGCGCTCGTCGCAACGCTGACTTCGGGTTGGGCGAAACGAGTTCATCGTCATGGTCTCTGCGTGGCAATCGCCGCCGCGCTCTGGGGCGTGGCGATGATCTTTTTCGGGTTCGCGCAAAACCTCTACGTGGCCTTATTCTTTCTCGCACTCGCGGGCGGCTTCGACATGATCAGCGGCGTCTTTCGCATGACGATCTGGAGCCAGACGATCCCGCATCACCTGCGCGGGCGGCTCGCAGGGTTGGAGATGATCAGCTACACGTCCGGGCCGAAACTCGGCGACGCCGAAGCCGGACTCATCGCCACACTGTTCAGCGTCAGAACCTCGGTTGTGTCGGGCGGCATATTGTGCGTCGTCGGGACGGCGATCATCTCCGCGCTGCTCCCGCAATTCATACGCTACGACGGGCGCGAAGGCATCCGTCAAAAAGAGTTGGAAGAGGCCATGCGCGAAACCGAGACGAGAAGGTTGATTCTCGAATAACGCCGCATCCGTGTTTCCTTAAAGCGAACTTGGACTATACTGAAACCCGCTCGATAATTTGCCCGTAGATAAAAGCTAATAGCCAACAGCTAGACGCTAACTGCTGCCCTATGTCCATTCTCGAACGCATACGCGAACGCGCCGCCGCCGACCCGCAACGCATCGTCCTGCCCGAAGGCGAAGACCCGCGCACCATCGTCGCCGCAGCCATCTGCGCGCGCGAACGACTTGCGCACGTCACAGTGCTCGGCGACGCAGACAAAGTGCGCGCCGCACAACGCGAGGCCGGTGTCGATCTCGGCGGCATGGTGCAACTGATCGATCATACGCGCGCCGCCGACTTCGAGAAGATGGCCGCCTTCTACCACGAACTGCGCAAGGCCAAAGGCTTGATGCCCGACGAGGCGCGCTTTGCCGTGCGCGACCCGCTCTACTACGGCAACCTGTTGGTGCGCTCGGGCGCGGCAGACGGCTCGGTCGCGGGCGCGACGAATACGACGGCGCACACAGTCCGCGCCGCGCTCCACTGCATCGGCGTGCGCGCCGGATTCAAACTCGTCTCAAGTTTCTTCGTCATGGCGCATCCCGATCCGCAGTTCGGCGCTGAGGGCGCGATGATCTACGCAGACTGCGGCGTCGTCATCGAACCGACCGCCGCCGAACTCGCAGAGATCGCAATCGCCTCTGCCGATTCCTGCCGCGCGCTTCTCGAAGTCGAGCCGCGCGTGGCGATGCTCTCTTTCTCTACGAAGGGCAGCGCGAAGCACAAGTTGATTGACAAGGTGGTGGAGGCGACGCGCACCGTCCGCGCACGCCTGCCCGAACTCGAAATTGACGGCGAGTTGCAGGCAGACGCCGCGCTCATCCCGTCGGTCGCAAACTCGAAAGCGCCTGCGTCAACCGTCGCGGGACGCGCAAACGTTCTCATCTTCCCAGACCTTCAAGCAGGCAACATCGCATACAAGTTGACCGAACGGCTCGCGGGCGCAACGGCCATCGGCCCCATCCTGCAAGGACTCGACAAGCCTGCCAACGATCTCTCGCGCGGCTGCAAGGCCGAAGACATCGCAGACGCCGTCGCCATCACAGCCGTGCAGGCGCAAAGCCGGAAAGGACAGACATGAAACTCCGTCAACACTTTTTCGCCGCCCTGAGTCTCGCGCTGCTCGTCGTGCTCACAACGTCGGCATTAGTCTCCGCGCAGCAAGTCGCCGATCCGAACTTCGACACGAAAGTCGCGCGCCCCGCGCACACGAAGAAACATCCGAAGGTTTTGTTTGACGAGGCGCACAATAACTTTCACACTGCGTCGGGGCGCTACAAGCCCTTCGCTGATCTCATCACGAGCGACGGCTATGTCATCACGCCGAACTCGAAACCCTTCACGGCGGAGTCGCTGAAACCCTTCGACATACTCGTCATCTCGAACGCGCTCGGCGCACCCGCGATGAACGCGCCCGAAGCATCCAACTCCGCTTTCACAGACGCCGAGTGCGACGCCGTGCGCGATTGGGTGCGCGCGGGCGGCGCGCTACTCTTCATCGCAGACCACGCACCGATGGGCGCGGCGGCGGAAAAGCTCGCGCAAAGGTTCGGCGTCGGCATGAGCAAAGCCTTCACGCTCGATCAGTCGAACACTCCGCCCGAAGACAACAACCCCGGCTTCATCATCTACTCGCGCGAGAACAAGTTGCTCGGCGATCACGCGATCACGCGCGGGCGTGAAGCGTCGGAACGCGTCAACCGCGTCATAGCCTTCACAGGCCAGTCGCTCAAAGCGCCGGAAGGCGCGTTTGCGTTTATGAAGTTGGCCGACACGGCGATGGACGCGATGCCCGGCAACAATCAACAGGTGTCTGCGGCGGGACGCGCGCAAGGCTTGGCGTTCGCTTTGGGCAAGGGGCGCGTCGTCGTGATGGGCGAGGCGGGAATGCTATCGGCGCAACTCGCGGGGCCGAACAAAGTGCCTTTCGGCATGAATCGCCCCGGCTTAGACAATCGCCAACTCGCGCTCAACATCATGCGCTGGCTCTCGCGCGTGCTCTAACAGAATCGGCGAGCGGGCAACGCGCGACCCTCCCCAAGCGCATCGAATGAAGGCAACAAACCTGATCCGGTAAGTTGGAGTTTACTTATGCACAAAGGCCGCAACTTTTGGCCGCTCGCCCTCATTTTCATTTTTTGCCTGACGACAACTGTTTCGCACGCGCAGTCGGGGCGTGTGCAGCCGACGCCCACGCCCACGCAGGCCGAGCGCGAGGAGCAGGAGCGCATACGCGTCTTCACGGAAGAGGTGCGCCTGCCCGTCTTCGCGCGCGACGAGTATGGCCGTTTCGACCCGACGCTCGAACTCGACGACATCGTCGTGCTCGAAGATAACGTCAAGCAACAGGTGCGCAGCATACGCCGCATTCCGGCGAGCGTCGTGCTCGTGCTCGCAACAGGCGGCGAGTTGAATCCCGCGCAACGCATGCGCACTACGCGCGAGGCCGCGCTCGCGCTCATCTCTCAACTTCGCGCGGGCGATTCGGTCGCCGTCATACAGTTTGACCGCAAGATACAACTCATCCAACCCTGGACGACAGACCGCGACGCGGCGGCGCACACACTCCGCACGAAACTCTGGGGCGCGACCGGCGCGCGACCCGCAGAAGCCTTGCAGCAGGCCGCCTTGTTGTTCGCAGATCAGCCTGTAGGCAACCGTCATCTGGTCTTCATCACCGACGGCGTGGAGACGCCGGGCGGGGCGGCGAGTCCGGCGCAGGTGACGCGTGTGTTGGAGGGCAACGCCGCGATAGGCGGGCGCGCGGCTTATGCGGAAGCGGTCAAGCGTCTTATGGCCGCGCAAGTCTCCGTCCACATCATCAGCTACACCAGCTTCGGGCTTCAGGAGTCGAAAAATAAGCAAAAGAAAGCGCCGCTCAGCAACGCAGTTCCCGGCAGCGTCAAAGCCTCCGGCGTCGCCACTTCGGGCATTGACCCGACGATGCCTTCGACGATGAATCGCGGCGGCGCGGTCGGCCCTTCGACGGGCGGGGTCATCACGTTCGATCCGGCGATGAAGCGCATGCGCAAGGCTTACGAGCGCGCCGCGAAGCGCGGAGAGGAGACGATGAAGACGCTCGCGGCGGACACGGGCGGGCGTCTGTGGATACCGCTCTCGATGGAAGACCTCGCGCTGCAAGGCAGCGAAGTGGCGCGCGAGATCGGCACGCAATACGTCGTCACCTACACGCCGACGCGCCCGCTCGCGCTCAGTTCCGCGAACGAGACGCGCCGCGTCGTCGTGCTCCCGCGCAAGGGCGGCCTGCAACTGCGCACGCGCCGCGTCTACGTCGCCTCAGCAGCCTTGCAAAAAGCGCCCGAGCCGAAAGCGGAAGAGAAATAGACCGGATAAGATTCAACGCAGAGAACGCAGAGTGGGCGCAGAGAAAAGATTAGCTTCTTTCTCTGCGCCCACTCTGCGTCTCTGCGGTGAGTGCCTTTCGTTCCGCTGGTGGAAAACCTACCCGACTTACTTAACTTTCTTTGCCTCCATCTCGCGCCCATCCCTCAAGCGGACTTTGACGTGCGTGACCTGCCCCTTGTCGTCTTTGACGAAGGTGAGGTTGACGTTCGGGCCTGCGGCGAGGAACTGGTCGTTGCCCTGCGAAATCAACTCCGCCTTCGATTGTCCGGTGGGCGCGCCGAAGAGTTTGTCGCCCTCCTTCGTGATGTCGAGCGTACCGAGACCGGGCACGTCGTATTGCCCCGCGTAGGCGTCGAGCGAAACGGGCGTCGAACTGGCCGTCTCCGCAGCTGGCGTCTCCAGACGCTTGATGACGGCGACGGCATTTGCGTTCTGCGGGTTGAGTTCGACAGACTTCTTGTAGTTTTGCAGCGCGAGCGTCTTCTCGCCCGCCGTCATGTAGGCTTCGCCGAGACTGTCGTAGGGGTTGGCGGCCTGCGGGTAGGCTTCGACGTTCAACTTGAAAATCTCAATCGCCTCTTTCGTCTTCTTCGCGCCGAGCAGTTGATAGCCGAGCATGTTCAACTCGTTCTCCGCGAAAGTGTAGTCCGCGCCGCGCGTCGCTTTGAGTTCGCGATACTGTTTGACGGCGGCGGCCACGTCCTGCTCCGAGATGGTCTTCAGCAACACTTCGGCGATTGACTGCTTCGGCATCTCGAACGGCTGGTTGTAGAGGATGCTCGTCAGGTCGCGGCTGATGCGTTCCAGATTCGCGCCCTGCGAGGTGTTGTCCAGAAGTACGATGAGATTTTTTTGCGCGGGATAACGTACGATGAGCGTGTTGAAGCCGTTGATGCCGCCGCTGTGCTGTACGGCGTTGACAGTCTCCTTCGACTGTCCGAGCGTTACTTTCGTGATGCCCCAACCATAAGCGTAGTTGTCTAGGAACGGCGTGAACATCAGTTCCTTGCTCTTGGCCGGAATGAGTTTGTCCGTGTAGAGCGCCTGATCCCACAGGTACAAATCTTCGACCGTCGAATAGAGCGAGCCTGCGGCGTAGGGGATGGACATGTCCAGGTAGGGCGCGTTCGTGTAGCCCGTCGGCGTCTTCTGGTAGCCTGCGGCGCGCTTCGGCAGAATCGCATCGTAGTGATCGTAACCGGTGTTACGCATCCCCAGCGGGTCGAGGATGTTCTCCTTCAAGACCTGCTCGTAAGGCTTGCCCGTCACCTTCTCGATGATCGCGCCGAGCAGGAAGTAACCGGAGTTGTTGTACTTAAACTTCGCGCCCGGCTCGAATTCGAGATCGCCGCTCGTGTATTTTTTGACGAAGTCCGTCACGGTATAAGGATCGCGGCTCATGTCCTCGATGAACCTCGGCAGTCCCGTGTAACTGGGGATGCCGGAGGTGTGCGTCAGTAGATGATGGATGGTGACTTTGTCGCCCACGTCTTTGCGATAGTCTGGCAGGTAGTCGGAGAGTTTGCCGTCGAGTTTGATCTTGCCCTGTTCGACGAGTTGCAGGACGAGCATCGAGGTAAACTGCTTGGTGATCGAGCCGAGGCGAAACTTGGTGTCCACGTCGTTCGCGACGTTCCACTCCATGTTCGCCAGCCCCAATCCTTTTTTGTAAATGACCTTGCCGTTCTCCGCGACGAGCACCGCACCGTTGAACTGCCGGAACTGGTTGGCGCGCGTCATGTATTCGTTAATGCGCGCGGTTTTGTCTTGAGCAAACGCAGTTGCCTGCAAGGTTAGCGCCGTGACGAGCACAACGAACAGCCCGGCGACTCTACGGTGTGCGACCTGTGTAACTATCTTCATCTCATTCTCCTTAAAGATTTGTATTCCAGACGGCGCGGCCAGTAGGGCGACTCGTCACCGGTGAACGGACATTGAAAGGCAATACGAAGGCGCGGCGTCCATAGTTTCGGAAAGATGCGCAGTTGAATAGCAGTTAAAATCAAAGCTCACCGCCGCAGACGCAGAGAACGCAAAAGGGGGCGCAGAGAATTGAATCTTTCTCTGCGCCCCCTCTGCGTCTTGGGTCTGCGTCTCTGCGGTGAATACTTTCCGCGTTTTCGTTAAACTTTTCTACCCGCTCAGTTCACCAGCGCGCCGAGCAGCGTTTCGATCTCCGCGCTCGACGGAAGCGCCGCCGGTTGGCCGTTTCTACTGCGCTCCTGCCATTTGCGCAACGAAATCTCGCGCAACTCGTCCCAATCAGCGCGCGGGATGCGACGAAAAGCGGCGACCACTTCGGGGTCGAACTGCCGCCCTGCAAACTCTTCCAACTCCGTCACAGCAACTTCGTAAGAGCGTCCGGCGCGATACACGCGGTCGCTCGTGATCGCGTCGAAGGCGTCTGCGACGGCGAAGATGCGCGCGTTGAGATCAATCTCTTCGCCGCGAAGCCCGCGCGGGTATCCCGTCCCGTCCCACTTCTCGTGATGCTGCCCGACGACGCGTGCCGCTCCTTCCAGAAAACTGATGCCGCGCAAAATCTGTTGCCCATGCACCGGATGGCGACGCATGTTCACCCATTCCTCTTCGCAAAGCTGCGCGGGCTTGTGCAATATGGCGTCCGGCACGCCGATCTTTCCTATGTCGTGCAGGAGCGCGCCGAACTCCAACGAGCGCAACTCCTCGCCACTCAAATTCAACTCGCGCCCCAGACGCAGACTGAAACTGACGACGCGCTCCGAATGCCCGTGCGTCTCGCGGTCGCGCGTCTCAAGTGCTGCGGCCAGCGCTTTCAGTGTCATGCGGTAAGAGTCTTCGAGCGTTTCGAGCGTGCGGTCGAGTTCCGCCGTGCGCTCGGCCACAAGCTCTTCCAGATAATTTTCGTAACGGCGCTTGGCCTCGCGCAGACGCGTGTGTTCGAGCGCGCGCGCGACGGCGGCCTCGACGTGTCGTAGATCGAAAGGCTTCGTCACATAGTCGAACGCACCGGCGCGCAAAGCCTCAATCGCGCTCTCCAAAGTCTGCGCCCCGCTCACCATCACGACGGTTGCGTCCGGCGCGATCTCCGCCACGTGCGGGATCATCTCCAACCCGCTCATCCCTTCCATCTGTATGTCGCTGACGACAACATCGAAACGCATCGTGCGCAAAAGCGCCAGAGCCTCTTCCGCCGAAGCGACCAGATGGCAGTTGTAATCTTCCGCGAGCAGTTCATTGAGAACGTTGCGAATCTCCTGCTCGTCGTCCGCGATCAAAATGCAGGCGCGCTCCTCGCGTGCTCTTGTCATAGACAGACTTCCGCCTTCTTCACTTGAGATTGAATAGATGATTAGAAGGAGAGCGGGCTATGCGCCATTACCGCGCCCTTCACGCGCTGCGCATCTCCCGTAGGGCACAACTATCTTAACGATTCCGGCCAATCTGCACAACTAATATTTCCACCACCCGCGCCGCCCACACGCCCACGCCGGAAAAATTCAACCCCACGACTCCGGTTGACGCCGCCGCGCGCCAACCTCTATCATGCAAACTCTTCCGCACGAGCCGGAGTGGCGAAATCGGTATACGCACTAGACTCAAAATCTAGCGAGCGCAAGCTCATGTCGGTTCGAGTCCGACCTCCGGCATCTACATTTCCAGTAAATTAAAGATTTTCAACTATCCTTCCGCTAAGGTTTAGAAATAAACCTGTGCGTTAACACATTCATTAACACACTGAATATTTATACTCCTAAAAGAATAAAATATCAATCTTTTTCTACTTATTGACGAATAATTTATTTAGTTCTATAACAACTTTAATATGGACTTTTTAACTACCAAGCAAGCAGCAGAGAGATTAGGAATAACACCTAGAAGGGTTCAAGCACTTATCGAAGCTGGAAGATTACCAGCGCAGAAATTTGGGCGTGACTACATGATTAAAGAAAAAGATTTGAAGTTAGTTGAAGATAGGAAAGTTGGAAGGCCGAAGAAATAAAATGACTTTTCAATTCAAATTATCAAACCTGTACTTCCTTCGCCATACCTCGTTGGATCAAAAAGCGAAAACAGGATTCTTTCTTCTCCGAGTTCATAAACATCATCTTGTTCTTCTTCAGGAGATTGAAGATAATCACTAAATAACCATAACATTTGATCTTGAACATTTCTTTTCTGATAATCTTCAAGACCTAATCCAGCTATTTCCAACGTACTTTCTATATATTGTTTGAGACGATTTTGAGCTTGAGTATTTCTTGATCTAATCAAACCAGATTTAATATTCGCTATGACCCTATCTTCATGGGATTCATAGATTCTTTCTCCAAACTCTTTATAGCCTATTTTTGAGAACCCGCAGTAAGCAGCAAAAGCTCTATCGAAAGCATCTAGTAAAATGCGCCTGCTGGTATCAGATAGTTCAAGTTCAGCGAGTACAAATGCGCGGGTCATGTGTGCTTCAACAAAATCTTTTATTTTCTTGGAATTGGTTGTAGCTCCAGGAATTGCAATAAGGAATTCGGCAAAGAGTTTAAGCTGTCTTTTATCATAGATTCGTTCTGCCTGCTCCGTATCCTTTTTACTGACATTCAAAAAATTCTCAAACATGCTGATAGCTTGATCTACTAACTTCTGTACAAAATCTTGATAAATATCTTCCTTTAAACGTGGCTGAACCTCCTTGAGCACATCAGTCATAAAAGCTCGTAGTTGCTGCTTTCTAATATCCATATCTTTAGCCCTTCGTACTTTAACCGCGTGATTTTTCAGTTGCTTGTTGATAATCCTCAGAAAGCCCTCTCATTTTCTTTACAGTTTCTATAAAGCGATGCCACAACTCAGTTGCGACTTCTTCATCAACGTTATATAGCTCACTTATGCTATTAATAGCCTCTTGATTGTTTTTTTCACTTTCTAGGGGATCATGTGTATATCCCCGCACTATATTATTTGGCATAATGAATCTCCATAGTTATTACTAAGACGCATTACTATCATGAAAAAATTTAGCTTAAAATACTAATCAGTTTTAGCAACATTACCAGACCGTAACGATTAACGGAGAATATAGCCTCACCACTTTTGCTTTCTAATTTCTATTTCTATAGCTTTTCGCGCTTCCACTGCAAACCTTTCAGCTTCCTCCTGTGAAATCCCACCATACTCGCCAATAATTCTTTCCATAGATGTTAATAGTTTCTCGTTTAAATCTTGTTTCCTTTGTTCATATACGCGAAAAGTAGCCTCCACTGCTGTTGCCGCAAGTATTGGTACTATTAACCAACTAATTATATGGAAAACGAGTATCCAGTTCCACAACAAGAAAAATCCCTGCAAATCTATAGCAAAATTATAAGGGTCACTACCCGTTGCCATTTCATAGGCGATAAAAGCTGCTTTATTTCGCTGCGGAGAAAGCTGAATTACCAACCAAATATATGTAAGTATGCTGAAAGCTATATAAATGAGAAGGGTTGAAAGAACATAAGTAATATTAGACAGATATTTACCTGATTTCGCACTAGCGCTAATAATTAGATTTTTAAGAAACGGCATAATCAGGAGAGCATGAAGCTATGAAATGCGGATAAATTATTCTTACTGTCTCGGAATGTCAATGTTTGTTTGAGAAGTAGTTTATGAATGGTTGTATGAGTTGTCTAAAGGGTGTAGGGAATAAACTTCTGTATAGAGCAATTTGGTCTTACAGAAATTTTTTGATTTTTTTGAGAAAGATTTATTTGGCGATATTTTATTGCGCTTATTATGTAGAGTAAAAATTTTATCTACTCATTCTTCATTGCTCCTTTGGGAACAGCAAGAAGACTTGTCATGTAGTTATCACCGTATGGTGTGAGTTCCCACTTACCTTCGCCATTTATATTTATAAATTTCAATGCTCGAAACTGAAGCATAATAGTGTCATTGCATTTCGATGAAATGCGAAAATCCCTAAATCTTTCATCTGGATACTTTTCTTGAAGCTCATCATAGACATTTCGTTCTATTAACTTAACTAATATATTGCTAGGATGCCAATAACTTAAGTTTTCAAGTAAATCAGGAGCTATAGCAGTGAATATTTCATCCCAAGATATTTGTAAACCACCCTTATCTTCACCAATCTTCCGAAATCTATTTGTTTCTGGATTTAGAGCATATCTATCAAAGAAATAGTCAATTTCGTATAAATCACTTCCACTCGCAAGTAAATCCGCACTGGCTGGCTTCTCTAATCCTAGATGGTATAGTTTTTCCTTTAACTCCTCGTTCTCACGTATAAGCGTTAAAATTTCATCTGAACTAGCAAGTTTATCCAAAATATCAGCACGTATCCATCCAGTAGCCGGACACTGTTTTCTAAGTTGAGTAATGCTTCTGCTGACTTTCGCCCCAAGATCAGATGGAGAAGAATAAAACTTGCACAGCTTACTTCTAACAAGCTCACGGAACGAGTGAAGCTTTCTCTGCATTGAAAGAGATTGCTCGACAAATTTAGCTGGAAGCTTAGATGGGTCTTCGTGAAGAAAGCCTATAACAGGCTTACCAATTTCAAGCGCATAGCGATATTCCATTTCAGTATAGCTCTGCCCAGTTTCCTTTGAAACAGTTCCATATCGCCCACCAACTATAACGATATAGTAATCGGATTCATAAATTACCTTCTTAATCCACTCCCATTGCGTATTATTTGCTGCGGGGAAAAGTTCCATTCCAGCAGGCATACATTCTAATTCAAGTAATGCTTGCATAACCTCTGTTCTCTCTGAAATGAGGTCAACATAAGTAGAACTTAGAAAAACTTGATAACGCTTCTCCATAAATGTTTGCCAGTTGTTTAGGCCGATGTTCTATTGGTTAATATTACTTTCGCCGCTTATTACTTTTAATCATAATCGAACTTCTACTCTTTGTATCGGGCGTATAATCAAACAATAGTGCCGGATGCGCTTTGAGTGTGTTGCAAATTATATTCAGTGTTTTAAATGAAATCATCTTAGCTTTCCCCTCCCAGAGTAAATAGCAAGAGGTCAGCCCAAGACCTGTTAATTTTGATAATTGTGCAGCGTTCTCTACTCCTAATTTTCTCGCCACATCTTGGATTTGTAGTTTTATCGCCATAGGTTGGCGAATATAACATCGCTATATTATTGATTTCAGATGTGTTGCTAGATTTGATAATATAGATTTGTAGAAAATGAATTATTGAGTTGATTACATCATTAATTAGCGATTTATGTGAATTGATAAATATTACAAGTTCTTGTAATATAACAATCTGTAACGCCAATCAATTTTTAATTAAGATGAGTAAATAGCCTTGAAAAAATCTACCGAAACAATTTCCAGTAAAGATGATTTATTAGCAGATGAAACGTGGCTTGCTATTCTCGAACCTGAATTATGTAAAGATTTTGCTGCTGTCGAATGTTTGGCACGTTTATTGTTTATTATTAAGAAGGAAATTAATAGCGGGTCTGCTGGTGTGAGAAGGGCAAGTAAAATTTTATCGAATGGAATTGAAGTTATGTATCTCTATACTAACGCGCATAAGGCAGCTATTGAATTATATGTATTATTTTTAGAAGGTGATTTACCTGCTCAAGATGAACCTTTGAATCTAATCAATGCAGCGATTGAAAGAGGTAAAAGCCAAACACGTTAGGCCGCGTAAGTAGTTTTCAACATTATAAAAGTAATGCCTACAGTGTCATCGAAGTAATAGTACCCCGCCGCAAAGCGGCGGGGTACTAAATAACCTTTCCATCAATAGATCATCCCTCTCAATTCATCAATTACCTTTATAAATATAGTTGCAGTTTGAGTTATAGCAGGATTTCATTAAGAAGTTGCGCTTCAGCTCCCTGTATATAACAAGCAATATTTTACTAACCTTGCTTATAGCCCTAAGCTGCTGATTCTCTAGGGGATAGGCCGCTAATTCGGGGGAGTCATATACAAAGGGGGTACATATATGACCTGTCTTATCTTATATACGGGGTCAGGTTTGACCCCCTGCTATCAGAGTTGTTTATTCAATTCTTCATTTGAATGAGTCTTCTGAAAGAAGCCGCTTCTTGAGTTCCTTAAGTGTTTCTTCAAATTCTTCAATAACCTCCTGCTCAAGTAGAATTACAGTTTTATCCTTATCAAGTATTTCATGTGCTTTTCTCATATATGTGATACTGGCAACAAGATACTTTCTAAGCTCATCCACAGGTTTTTTATTACCTTGACTCCTATGATACATAACAGGAATCGGCCAATATTCATCCCTCAATTCTCTTGCTTCTGTTTCTAAGGCTTGTTGTTTGTTCTTGTCCCAAAGATGATTTTCCTGAGCGCGTGCAATTACTTTATCAGCAAAAGCGATTATATGAAGACGGTAACGAGACTTGTAAATTCTAGTTTTATCTTTACTACGTCCCCCTGCTTCGTATTCTAAAAGATTTAGTTGATTCTCCCCTTGCCACTTCTTTAACTCACGGTGCGCTCGCTTAACCCATTGCTTCGCATTTTCATCACTAGAAGAATACATCTCGCCACTAATTCGACTAGCTATCTCTCGTTGGGTAGTTTCAAATTCAGGAAAACCATTAGATATTCCAACTAAAATATTTATCAAAGTGCGAACTTGTTTAGGGCAGTCTGCCGCAGCCAATATATATTGAATTGCATCTGTACGTTCAGAGGTAGGTTTCCACTCTTTAGCAGTTTTCTTATCTTGTTCATCATCCATCCTAGATTCCTCACAAACCATTTCCCTAAACAAAATTCGACTCGCCTAAAAGTCATATAAGAAATATAACTTTTACTCAAGTTTTATCTTGAGATAGGCGAGTCGGAATTTTAGATTTAGTTGACTAGCTCTAATTTTTCTTGTGGCTTCTGTTCAGCATTAAATAAATCTAATGCTGCTGCCGCCCGTTTTATCGTTTCTACATTAGGATTTAGATAGTAACGATAAGTTGTGTTGGGAGTTGTATGGCCTAAAACTTTTCCAACTTCTGCAAGTGGTATATGAAGAGATACTAAGCGGGTGGCCGCTGTGTGTCGTAACGTGTAGAAAGTTACATCGTCAATTTCTGCTTCCTTACACGCGCTTTTGAATCCACCTCTAATAACGCTCTTAACTCCAAAAACTAAGGAATCAGGATTTTGATTTACTAAATGTAAAGATTCCAATTCCTGTTTCAATCTAATCGTCATGCTTACCTGCCGTTCTTTCATCGTCTTGGTATTGAAAGCCCGAATGGTAATTAGATTAGATTCAAAATCTATATCCCTGAATTGTAGTTTAAGCAGTTCTCCTAAACGACAACCGGAATCTAATCCGGCAACGATTAAAGCGCGGAGATGTTTTCGCCTTCCTGTGCAAGCGGCTAATAAACGAATTTCTTCCTCACGAGTTAGGATTCGTTCACGCTTTTGCTCATCTGCTAGATGAATTAGAACATCGCCTAACTTAAACGGATTTTTATTTATCCATCCGTTTCTTTCAGCAATATTAAGGAGTCGTCGCAGATATGCCAGTTCACGATTTACCGTCGCAATTGACCTTTGTGCGCTTTGGTGAGTTGGAGTTTTCAGACGTTTTAATTTGAAAGTTCGGAGTTCTTCGTAAGTTATTGTTCTTAGTTTCTGTCTGCCGAAGTAATCACGAAATACTTTGATGTAGCCTTTAACTTGAATCGCAGAACGTAATCCAGAAATCTTTCGCCCATTAGAATATTCAACTTCTTGCAGATAATGTTTTGAATAGAAATCCGCAAGATCATTGAAGGTTAACTTTTCTGCCTCAATTGAAGTTGAGCCTTCATTATCTAAAGTATGGACAAGTTTCTTTAGAAGTTCATCGCCCTTTGATTTGTTTTCAACTTTACGTTGTAGGTTTTTGCGTTTTCCATTTCTATCCGTGTAAGTAACGCGAGCAAACCAAACACCTGTCTTTTTGTTCTGGAAAACATATCCTGTGCGTGATTTCATTAGCTGCCTCCTATAACTGGCAACCTTGAATTTCGTTAACACACTCGTTAACACACTCAAGGTAATTTTCAGTTTTAGAAGAACAGTTGAATGATTAATTGACTGGAATTTAACTTGTTAAAGCCTCGCAGAGTGACTCAAAATCTAGCGAGCGCAAGCTCATGTCGGTTCGAGTCCGACCTCCGGCATAACAAATTACGGGCATTCTTCTGAGTGCCCGTAATTTTTATTTTGCCCCTTTATTTGCCCCTTAGATGAAGAGTCGCACAGGACTTTGGCAGCGGTGTCAATCGTTCAACTTCAAGGCGAAGTGATGACAGTCTATGATCATCCTTTTGATTAAATAGAACCTGTGCGCGGCGAACCTGTGGACGCCGGAGTCCAGGTGAAATTGATCGCACCCTTGCGCTTTTGCGTGTTCGACCAGCCAATCGAAGAGAGCGCCGCCGTAGCCTTTCGAGCGGTCGTCGCTTTTGGAGACGAGGTCGTCAACGTAGAGAAATTTACCCCACGCTAGACATTCCGAGATTCTAAAACCCGCGACCGCTTTGACCTCGCCGTCAATCAGACAGGCTAAGTGGTAATTGGCGACCTCCATTTGCCTTCTGACGCGGGGCAGAAATTCGTTTGGCTTTATGTGTGGACGCAACTCCGCCATCACCGCGTAACAGGCGAGAATTTCCTCGTCCTCTGTGGCTAAAATTATTCTTTCGTTCATAAGTCGCTCGAAATTTACCAAGTCCGCCGGATGGGATGAGCCTCCGTGTTGAAGATTACTTTTTTGAAATTCAATGTTTTGGGAGGGGCGAACAGGAGGTAGAAATATTTGAGGGTTTCCGCAAACAGGAAACTTTGCATCTCGTCGCGCTTCTCTTTCGTCACGACGCTCTTGAGAGTTGCGTAGCCCGCCTCCGTCCGGCAATGTTTGACGAAGTCCTCAAAGAGAGTTTCGCCCATGCGCAGATATTGCGGGTCGCCTGTGTAGTGATAGAGATAGTAGGTGGATTCGACTATTTCGGGGCGCAGAGGATAGCCCGCGCTCTTGATCTCCATCGTGCGGTAGTTTAGCTCTTCGGGTTCGATGCCGTAGGTCGTCCACATTTTGAAGGATGACGCTTGCAACTGTTTAGCGCGTTTGAGGTCGCCGGACATGGCGAGCACCGCCGGAAAGAAGGCGTCCAGTGCGCCGTAGTTAGTGGCCGCGCGCTTGCCGCTCTGCATACTAGCGTGGCCGTACCAGAGTTCGCCGTTCGCTTCGTCAGCGAGATACTTGTTGACGGCCGCGACCGAGTCGAGCCACATACGTCTGCAATCCGCATCGTCGAACAAGAGCCAGCACTTCAACAGATATTCGTAGTAAGAATCAATGCCGCCGCTGATGTGGCTGTCAGTGTCCTTCCACTCTCCGGTCTCGACGTTGATGGTGCTGCCGACCAGACCTATCGAAGAGCGACGCTTGTAAGTTTCGACGAGGGCGCGCTTCGCCTTGTCGTAGAAGACGGGTTTGCGCGTGAGTTTGCTGAGCGTGCCGAACTCGATCAGGAGCGTGCCCGACTCGGCCGGATTGGTGTTCGCGTCGCGCACCTTGCCAGTTTTCAGATTGACGAACCTGTAAGGCAAACCCGTTGCGGAATTGAAAGCGGGCAAGAGGCGCGTGCCCAGGTCTTCGGCCAGAGCGAGGAAACGCCGGTCGCCCGTCATTTGATAGATCGAAAGCAGGCCGCCGAGGTGGCGTATGGTGATCTCGAAATTCTGTACGTAGATGTCTTTGTCGAAGGAGAGATTGGCGGCGATAAACTCTCTGGTCTTTTTGGCCTCGTCGTCGAAGCCCATCAGGATCATCGTGTCGAGCGAATCGACCGGCGTCATCAGGAGCGGCTGTTCGTACCAATCGTGATGAGTTTTAGACAGTGGCCGCAGATCGTCGTGCCCCCAAGCGTACTTCTCATAGCCGCGCCAAGCGTGCAGGAACTCTGCGCGCGCACGCTCTGCGAGTTTTGCACGGTTTACTTTCGCCTGCACTCCTCGCGCACGTCGCGTTTGAGCGAACGACGCGGAGGGAGCGTTGAGCGTTAATAGCACAAGGAGCAGCGCGGTTAATTTTAGAAGCATCGTCGTCTCGACCTTTCGGTTAATTGCCTGCGGCACGGTTCGATTAAGAACGCAGAATGCCAGGTGTGTACATGAAGCGAAGAAGGTAGTCGTAAAAATGTAGATGCGCAAGTTCTGCGTGCGGGCGCAGGCTTGCCGTCAAACGTGCATTGTGGTGTGTCCGGCGTGTCTTGCATTGAGGGTGCGGGAACGGCTATCTTTCACAGCATAAATCAAGTTGTAAAAATTCAATCCGCAGGAAGGCTTTCGGAAGATGTCTGCTGATGAGGCCAAACTCCGCTGGAACGACCCGCTCTGGTTCAAAGACGCCGTCTTTTACGAAATCAACGTGCGCGGCTTCTACGACTCGAACGCCGACGGCATCGGCGACTTTCGCGGCCTGACCGAGAAACTCGACTACCTAGAATGGCTCGGCGTCGATTGCCTCTGGCTCTTGCCGATGTACGCCTCGCCTCTGCGCGACGGCGGCTACGACATCGCAGACTACTATTCGATGCTCCCCGAATACGGCACGCTCGAAGACTTCAAGACCTTCCTCGCCGCCGCGCACGCGCGCGGCATACGCGTCATCACAGACCTCGTCATCAATCACACTTCCGACACGCACGCATGGTTTCAAGAGGCGCGTAAGTCGCCTGCGTCGCCCAAGCGCGATTGGTACGTGTGGAGCGACGACCCGCACAAGTATGCGGAAGCGCGCATCATCTTCACGGACACGGAGCACTCGAACTGGACTTGGGACGAAGATGCGGAAGCCTTCTACTGGCATCGCTTCTTCAGCCACCAGCCCGATCTCAACTACGACAACGCGGAAGTCCGTCAGGCGATGCTCGACGTGGTCTCCTTCTGGCTCGACCTCGGCATTGACGGCTTCCGGGTTGACGCCGTGCCGTATCTCTATGAACGCGAGGGGACGAACTGCGAGAACTTGCCGGAGACGCACGGCTTTTTGAAACAGTTGCGCGCGCACGTCGAAGCAAATTATCCGAACACGCTATTGCTAGGTGAGGCGAACCAGTGGCCGGAGGACGTGGTGGAATATTTCGGCGACGGCGACGAGTTTCACATGAACTACCACTTCCCGATCATGCCGCGTCTCTTCATGGCGCTCCGTCAGGAAGACCGCCGCCCCATCGTAGAGATTCTGGAACGCACGCCAGACATTCCTGCGAACTGCCAGTGGGGAATGTTTTTGCGCAATCACGACGAACTCACGCTTGAGATGGTGACGGACGAGGAACGCGACTATCTCTACAACGAGTACGCGAAGGACAGGCGCATGCGTCTGAACGTCGGCATACGCCGCCGTCTCGCGCCCTTGCTCGACAACAGCCGCCGCCGCATAGAGTTGCTGCACGGGCTGCTGCTGAGTCTGCCCGGCTCGCCCTTCCTCTACTACGGCGACGAAATCGGCATGGGCGATAACATTTATCTGGGCGACCGCGACGGCGTGCGAACCCCCATGCAGTGGTCTGCGGATCGCAACGCCGGATTCTCGCGCGCGGATTTCGAGCGGCTCTATTTTCCGCTCATCAGCAATCCCGTCTACGGTTATCAATCTGTGAACGTCGAAGCGCAGCAGCGTTACGATTCGTCTCTGTTGAACTGGATGCGTTCGGTGATCCAGTTGCGAAAAAAACATCACGTCTTCGGGCGCGGGCGTATGGAGTTTGTCAAACCGGAGAACCGAAAAATTTTCGCCTTCACGCGCGAGCATGAGGGCGAGACGGTGCTCTGCGTCTTCAATCTCTCGCAGGTGGCGCAGCCCGCCGAACTCGATCTCGCGCGCTACGTGGGACGCACGCCCGTCGAGATGCTCGGCGAGACGTTGTTCCCGCAAATCACGGAGCGCCCGTATCAACTCGCGCTCGCGCCTTTCGGCTTCTACTGGTTTCTGCTTCGGGCTTGAGGCGTCGCGTTTGAAACGCGACCGTGAGGTGCAACTATGAGAAGGATGTTGATGGTCGTTTCCGCTGTTTTCGTGCTCGCTCTCACTGCCGCGCTTCCGGCGCGCGAAGGCGCGGACGCGAAAAGTCGCACGTCGCAGGAGGACGTGAAGCATGTCGAGTGGGTGGCGAAGAGCCTGCGCGAGATGCAAACGGTCAAAGAGGGCGCGACGCGGGCTGAACTGTTGAAGGTCTTCCGAGAAGAGGGCGGCATCTCGACGCGCACGCAACGGACGTATGTTTACCGCGAGTGCCGTTACATCAAAGTTGACGTTGAGTTCAAATTCGCACGCGGCGCGGAGAACGTGCGTGACGAACATCCGAAGGATGAGATCGTGAAAATATCCAGACCGTATCTTGACTGGTCAGTGACAGACTAGTTTCGCATGGATTCGTACACGGGGGGTTTTGAATATGACTAATGAGCAGGAGACAGCGGGGCGTCTCGTCGTCGTCTCAAACCGCTTGCCGTTCACTTTGAAACGCGCGGGCGATTCGGCGTGGCGCACGGACAGGAGCACGGGCGGTTTGGCGACGGCGATGGGGCCGATACTCAAACGCACGGGCGGCATCTGGATCGGCTGGCCGGGCGATTCGTCCGACCCTTCGGACGAGCGCAGGCAAAAGACGCTCAAGCGTTGGGCTGAACGCGAGCGTTACTTCGCCGTTGACATCCCAGCCGAAGTCGCCGAAGGTTTTTACGAGGGCTACGCCAACCAGACGCTCTGGCCGCTCTTTCACCAGTTCCCTTCGCTACTCAACTTCAAGCCCGAACACTGGCAGGCTTACATCGAAGCCAACCGTCGCTTCCGCGACGTGGTGCTCGAACACTTGCAGCCGGATGATCTCGTCTGGGTTCACGACTACCAGTTGATGCTCTTGCCAGAGCTTTTGCGCGAGGCCGTGCCCGACGCGCGCATAGGCTTTTTCCTGCACATCCCTTTTCCCTCTTCGCCTATCTTCCGCTTGCTCCCGCGCCGCGAAGAACTCTTGCAGGGCTTGCTCGGCGCGGACTATCTGGCCTTCCACACCTACAGCTACCTGCAACACTTCCGCGCGTCGGCCTTGCGCATACTCGGCCTCGACAGTCGCATGGACAGCGTGGAAGTCGGCGGTCGCTCCGTGCGTCTCGACGCATTGCCCATCGGGATTGCGCCCGGCGAGTTTACCGAACGGCTCGCGCGCGACGCCGCGACGATCAAACGCCGCGACGAACTGCGCAAACAATTCGACGGGCGGCGCGTCCTCTTGGGCGTTGATCGCCTCGACTACACGAAGGGCATCCCCGAACGCCTGCGCACATTCCGTCGCCTGCTCAAACAGTCGCCGGAGCTTCGCGGCAAAGTCGTCCTCATACAAGTCGCCGTCCCTTCGCGCGAAGTGATCCCGATGTACAAGGAACTGCGTCAGGAGGTGGACGAACTCGTCGGCAAGATCAACGGCGAATTTTCGACGCCCGACTGGACGCCCATCACATACATACGTCGCGGCATCCCGCCCACAGAACTCGCCGCGCTCTATTCGGTCGCAGACCTCGCGTGGGTCACGCCCCTGCGCGATGGGCTGAACCTCGTCGCCAAAGAATACGTCGCGTGCCAGCAGGACGGCGCAGGCGCGCTCGTCTTGAGCGAGTTTGCGGGCGCGGCTTCCGAGATGGGCGAGGCGTTTCTCGTCAACCCCTACGACGAGGAGCGCACGGCGGAGACTATCGAACGCGCGCTACAGCTTCCCGCAGACGCACGACGCGAACGCATACGTGCGCTGCACAAACGCGTCTTACGCAACAACGTCTTCGCGTGGGGCGACCGCTTCATCACAAACTTGCGCGAGGCTGCGGGTTCGCGCGCAGGGAATTTTTCGGAGAAGCCGCAGGCGTTGCCAGTCGAAGAAGCGGTCGCGGCGTTTCAGGGCGCAGAGCAGCGTCGCCTCTTGCTCGACTACGACGGAACGCTCGTGCCTTACGTCAACCGCCCGCAGGACGCCGTGCCGCCCGCCGAGTTGGTCGAACTGCTCGCGCGTCTCGCCGCAGACCCCGCGACGGCGATTGCGGTCGTTTCCGGTCGCTCGCGCGACGATCTCGAAAGTTGGTTTGGCGAAGTCAAAGGTTTGTGGCTCGCTGCGGAGCACGGCGCGATCATGCGTTCGCCGGAGACGATGCGCTGGGAGCTTTATCGCCCGACCTACACGGGCGTCTGGAAGGAGCACGTCTTCCCCGTCCTCGAACACTTCATGGATCGCACGCCCGGCAGTCTCATCGAAGAGAAGGAGTTTTCGCTCGTCTGGCATTACCGCATGGCTGACCCGGAGTTCGGCGAATGGCTCGCCAACGAACTCGTCTCCAATCTCGAAGAGATGCTCGCAGACACGGAGCAGCGCGCCTTTCGCGGCAACAAGATTGTGGAAGTGAAACCGGGTTGGGCGAACAAAGGCGAAGTGCTCGCGCGTCTCACCGAGACAGCCCCGCACGCCGGATTCTGCCTCGCAGCGGGCGACGACCGCACCGACGAAGACCTCTTCGCGCGCCTCCCCGAAGACGCTTGGACAGTCCACATCGGCGACCGCCGCACACGCGCCAAATACTGTCTGCCGAACTCACAAGAGTTGCTACAACTCCTCGCGCGCTTCGCCGACACGCAAAAGCGCGAGAGCCGCGCCGCAGGATAAATAGATTGCGAATTGCGGATTAGAAAACAAGTAAGTGCTTTCAATCCGCAATTGAAGATTCCGCAATTGTTTTAGGTGGCGGCGTATTCTCCTTCCGCCTCTCTGATCCTGCATGGCACGCTCATTTCTTTGAGCGCGGCGATCTTTTCGATGTCGCGCGTGAAACAGTCGCTCTCGTTGCGCGCGTCGAAGCGTGCGGCGAGTGCTTGCGCCTGTTCCAGAAACCACGCGGCGAGGGACGCCGTTTCATACGTGCCGCTCTCTTCGTAAACTTCGAGTGTCGGCGGCAGCCGCAGTTTCAAAATCGCACGAACACGCCGCTCCCGAAGCGTGTCGAGCAAGAGCCAAGAAGCAAGATAGTAGTCGAACTTCGACGCGAGGTCGGCGAGCGCGGAGGCGTCCGTCAAGTGCTTTTCGAAGATTCTCACGGCGCGGTCGAAGTTCTCCGTCACGACGAGAAACGTGATGTGATCTGCGACGCTTGAGATGTAGCCCTTGGCACTGCGCGCGATGAGACGATAGCCCTGCACATGCAGGCTCACCGCTTCGTCTATGCGACCGAGTCGCAGGAACGGCAGCAACAAGTCTGCAAACGTGATCTTCGGAATCGAACCGCAGCGCAGCCGACCCTGTATGATGGGCACGGCGAGACGCGCCGCCTCCGCGTCGTCATGTTCACGCAACGCGAAGGAGACGGCGTCGTCGAGTTCGCAGGCCGCGCAATCGCTCGCGCTGTCGCGGTAAGTCTCCTGCGCCTTGTGGAAATAGTAAGCGGCTTTCTGTTCGTCCCAGAACCTGTAGATGCGATTGCGCAGCATGTAGTTCGGGCGCAAAGAATAACCGGCGCGCTGGTAACGCGCGGCCATATCGTCGAGCATCTCCTCGATCTGCGCTTTGCTGATCTGCGGGAAGCTCGTGATGTTCGTGAGAATCCACTTGTACATCCACAGCAGCCGCCACAGGTCTACGCCGCCCTCTTGCGCGTCGGCGCTACGGCGGTCGTACTGTGCGAGACACCAGGAGTAGGCGACGAGCGCCTTTTCGGGCGCACCGCCGAAGGTGGCCGCGTTGATGAGTTGGTCGCGCGCATCGTATTGAAGCGAGAAGTCGCCGCAGATGTCCGCGAGGCGCACGGCTTCTTCGAGCAGCATGATCTTCGAGTCGTTGTCTTCCAGATAGTAAGTCTGCCGGAAGATTTCTGTGACTTGTTCGGGCGTTACACCGTTCATCGTTATTGCACCCAGCCCCCTTCCACCTCCACGCCCCATTCGAGCAGGCCGAGCAGCCCGTCGTTCAAGAGCGACATCTCCTTCGCGTTGAGCGGGCGATGACTCAAGAGGAGCGATTGCACGTAGAGCATTTGAATCGAAAGACGCAAGAGCGTCTCGTCGCGCATCCGGCTCAACTTGTAGATGAGCGGGTTGTCGTAGTTGAAGCACAGCGACGCGAACGCGTCGCCGGGCAAGCCGCCCGCGAGATTGCCGAGCACGTTCGACCAGAGCGAATCGGACACTTCGCGCGCCTGTTCGACCGAGCGCAGGAAGTTGACCTCGCTCGAAGCGTTGTAGAGCGCGGGCAACTCGCGCGGCAGAAACTTGCGCATCTCCGTCGCGCAGTTGAACGGGCGCAGCACCTTATCGGCAAACTCCGTGAAGTCCGCCACCGTCTCCTGCTCGTCGAGCGTCAGAAACTCGAAGCTGTGCATCAGGCGCGTCGAATCAACCACTTCGACGGGCGTTGCCGGAAACAGGTCGAAGTGTTTGCCGAGCAGTTCGGTGTCGTGTACGTAGCCCGCGTTGATGACGACCAGCGACTGCGAGGCGGCGACGCGCGCGATCTGCCGGAACTGATCCAGATCGGGCACGTAGCGCAAGACGCGGTGCTGCCGCTTATACTCGCCGAGCGTCATCTGCCCCGCGTTCGTCTCGAACGGCAGCCAATCAATGAAGAGCCCGTAAAACTCGTCGTCGTCAACGGCGAGCGCCTTGATCGAGAGGTAGTGCAACTCGATCAATTTGCGCAGGCGTTGCGGCTGCTCCGTCGCCAGTTCGACGAGGTATTCGCGCAAACAACGACCGAGCGCGGCGCGTGTCAGCATCAACGCTTCGTCCTCGTAGAAACTCTCGCGCGAGGCGGTCGGTCGCAGTTCATTCGCGTTGACAACGCACTTGACGAAGAAAGCCCAATCGGGCAGCAGTCCTTCGGCGTTCTCGGAGACGAGCATGTTCTTGAGATAAACCTTGTGCGTTCTGCGCGTGGCGAGGCTCGGCGAGAACGGCAACACGTAAGCCGCGCCCTGCACATCGCCCACCTGCGAGCGCAGAGGGATATAGTCGAAGAACGTCATCTCGAAAGCGTCGCTTCCGTAGTCGAGGTAAGCCTTGCGCTCGTCGCTCGCGTCCGTGAAAGTACGCTTCCAGGGCGGCTGCTCCTCGTTGATGCGCGCAGTCTCGCCGCCCGCGTCGAGCGTGATCTGGTAAGGCAGCAAACTCCCGTAGTGGCGCGCCATGCGGCGCACGGCCTCCGGCTCAAAATACTCTTCGCTCCCCGCCTTGCAGCGCAGGACGACGCGCGTGCCCACCTCCATCGCTTCGTCTTCGAGCACTTTGATCGAGTAAGTGCCGTCGGCGCGACCGCGCCACTCCATCGTCGCCGCGCCGTCGTCTTTCGCCGAACGCGTGACGACGACGATCTCGTCGCTCACGACGAAGCAGGACAGGAGGCCGATGCCGAATTGCCCGATGTAGTCGCTGCGCTGTTCGGAGAGATCGCCACGCTTCGAGGTCTGGCCGATGGTGGCGAGGAAGCGGTGAATCTCTTCCTCGTCCAAACCGATGCCGTTGTCCTCGAAGACGAGCGCGGGCGGCGCGCTCTCCGGCACGTCGAGCACGCGTATGCGGATCGCGCCCTCGTGTTGAGGCTCGACGTAGCGGCGCGCGAGGATGGCGTCCACGCCGTTTTGCAGCAACTCGCGTACGTAGATTTGCGGGCTGCTGTAGATGTGGTTCGAGAGCAGATCAATGATGCCGCCCAGATTGATTTGAAACTTGTAGTCCATAAAACCCCCGCAAAAATTCCCGCCGGATAACTTAAAACAGCACGAAGGCCGCTAGTTAACTTCGTAAGGTCTGATTGCGAAATCGCGCAAAGTGATCGTGTGGCTGCGACGCGCGCCCGACGCTGCGAAATCGACGATGGTTTCGCACGCGACGGCGACCGTGAGCGTCACCAGATTGCGTGCCAGCGGATAATCGCACACATCATCTTGCGCCGCCGACGGCACGCGGTAAACTTCGTTCCAGACGACCTCCGCGTAGTCGCCCGCAAGTCCCGCGTGCAGACACGCGACGCCCGCGCCTTCAGCATATTCCTTCAATACGCGCCGCGACGCGCTGTTGTCAAACACGTCAACGACGAGCGCACTATCCGCCAACAATTTCGCGGCGTTCGTCGCCGTCAACTCCTCCGTGCGCGCGTCCACTTCGACGCCGACAGCGCGGTAGAGAGCATTCGCAAGCATACGCGCCTTGAACGCGCCCGCGTCCGACAGGTAGTAAGGCTGCGTCGAAAGGTTGCGCTGCTCCACCCGGTCGCGGTCAACGACGCGCAACCGCTTGAACCCCATGCGCGCCAGACTCTCCGCGATGTTTGCGCCGAGTGCGCCCGCGCCACACACCGCGACGGGAAACTCCGCGAGGCGCGTCATCACTTCCGGCGTGCGATAAAGTTGTTCGTGATAGAGACTGTTCATCGCTTATTTGCAATTGGCACTCCGGTCAGAACCGCCTGCTGCAAGCGGGCGGTTCAACTTGTCAGAACCGCCTGCGGTAGCGGGCGAGTTCTATCGTTGCCAATACCCGCCCGCTATCGCAGGCGGTTCTGACTGGAATGCTTCGCGTCTGCGCTGTCTATTTCATCCCCTTAACCCCAAGCCTTTTCGACCACGCCGACGAGCGATTGCAGGTCGAAGTCGCTGTCTTGATCGCTCAGGCAGATGCCCGCGCTGATGATTGTGAGATCGCGTTTGGCGACGGTCGAGGTGTGTTCCTCGCCGTAGCGCGTCTGCCAGCGGACGCGCCAGCTATCGCCCTCTTCTTCATAGTCAACGAGTTGACCGCCGTTTAAGGCGAGCGCGTCGCGCAGGCGTCGCTCTTGCGCTTGCCGCGAGAGCGCGGCGGTGCGTCTCTGCCGCAAGTGATGAAACGCGGGTGTAAACTCCGTCGCTATTTGATAGGCCGCGCGTATCTCCGGCGTGATGCCCTTCCAGGTGATGTAACGCGGTTCGACTCTCTGCCGCAGAAGAGTGCGCAGACGTTCGGAGACGCGCGCGTCTGCGCGACGGTCGAGTTCGCCGTAGAACCAGTTGCGGCCATCCGTGTAGGCGACCACCTGCTCGAAGCGCGAGGCTTCGCGGACGAGATTCACTTTCAACTCGCCGCCCGCGCCGAACTGACGGCGCGCGTCCTCTCTGTTCGCAGGGTACGCGAGCCACGTTTGACCGCGCAGGCGTTCGGCGAGACGCACGCGCAGCGGCTTCAACATTCGCAAATAATTTGCGACCTGAGCGATCGTCGCCTCGCCTACGACTTGTGCCTTCCTGTCGTCAACCGGCTGGAAGATGCCCCAGCCCTCGAAGTCGCGCGGGCGCGGGCGAAACGTCTGCACGAGTCCGTCCACAGACACGCGCACACGCCCGCCGCCCACGCACGGCGCGAGAAATTGCTCGCCGCGCATGGACTCTTCCCGCGCCGAGAGCGTGTTGATAAGTTGGCGAATGTCCACCATTAAAAGCTGTCCGTTGTCAGTAGTCCGTTGTCAGTAGTCCGTTGTCAGTTGTTCAAATCCGTCTTTAGTAACTTGTGTGATAGTCACATGCAACGGACAACTGACTACGGACTACTGACTGTCTTCCTTCATCCTTGCCTTTCCGGCAACGGCGTCTCCAGAATCTCCATGAGCAATTCGAGCCGCGAAGGGCGGCTGAGAAGCGGCACGAGGTTCGGGAGCGCGTAGTAGTCGCCCGCGAAGGTGAAGGTTTCAAACGCCACGCGGCTCTCTCGCATCTGCCGCTCAAGATAGTCGCTGTGCGCGCCGACCTTGACGACGATGACGTTCGGCGCGACGTTCAAGTCCGCGCAGTAACGCGCGTAAATGCCGTTGAAGTACGGCGCGGTGTTCTCGCCCTCGTCCGTGACGATGATGATCTGCTCGACCGTCTGGCGGCGCAGTCGCATCGCTTCGAGCGGCGCACCGATGCTCGTGCCGCCGTCTGCGCGCAGATGCTCGAAGGAACGCTCCCAATCGCTCAGTTCGCCGCCGCCTGCGCTCACAACCGGATAGCCGATTGTGTCGAAGGCGTAGACGTAGAGCTGTGCATCGCTCACGCCGGAGATGAGCGCGGCAATCTGCTTGCCGACTTCGAGCGCCTCGGTCATGCTGCCGCTCTTATCAACCAGCAAGGCCGTCGCCTTCATGATCCGGCCACGACGACGCAACTGTTCGCTCGCAGCGTGTTCAAGTCGCGCCGTCGTCTGTGCGTCAACACCCGCGACCTCCGCCGCACGCACGGCCTTGAACGCCGAGACGCGTTCCGACGTGGCCGCCGCCGCGAGTTTCTCGTCAACCAGAGCCTTGACCTCCGCGTGCGCCAGCGCACCGCGTGCCTTCAGAGACTTCAGGTTGTTGATCGTCTCCTGCGGCGACATCGCGTTGATCAACGCGGCGAGGACGGCGGGCGTTAACTTCCGCACAGCGCCGACGGCGACCGTGTAAGGGATGTTGTGCTCGACGATAAGCTCCGCTTGCGCCGCCGCGCTTTCGGCACGCGCCAGACGCTTCAACGCATAAGCGAGGCTGTCGGGCGGCGGCGCGTCCTTGAACAAAATCGCGTCGGCGCGCTCGCCCGGCTTGATGTGCAAGCCCGCGTAGAGGTGCTTCATGCTCTTGCGCGCACGCATCGCCGCGCCGTCGAAATGACGCGGGTTCTCCTCGCGCTCGCGCAGGTAGCGCGCGACCGCCGTGCGTGCCGAACGCGGCAACGTGCCGCGCGAACGCTTCACGAAATCAACCACGCGCGCCACCTGATACGGCGGGAGTTCTTGCAACAACACGAAGCCCGCGCCGCGATGACCCGCCACGGTGCTCACGAGCAAGTTCGCCGTGAACACTTCCTTGTGATCGCGCACGTCGCCGTGTCGCGCGTACCAAACGGCGAGGTGACCATAAAACAAAGGGTCACGCTCAAGCATACGACCGTGCAACTCCGCCACCTCTTCGAGTCGCCGGTGCGGCGTCGTCAGCAAACCATTCAACATCTCAAGTCGCGCATCGCGCTCAAGGTCTTCCATCACACACCTCTAAAAACAGTGACAAGTGACGAGTGACAGGTGACAAGTTAAAATAACTGCTTGTCTTGTTCCGGCTTGTCACTCGTCACTTGTCACTCGTCACTGTATTCATCGCCCCGCGCAAGTCGGTGAAGCGTCTTGCACATATGCGGGAATCGAACCCGCGACACTACGTTCTCCAAACGTATGCTCTGCCACTGAGCTAGTATGTATGCTTCGCCGGTTAGGGCGCGGGGAGAATTTGTTGAATCGTGAATAGAATCCGCTCGCCTCTATTCACGATGTAAGATTTTTCGGTTGGCCTCCGCGCCGGAGCGAGACCACACGCAAGTCTGTGAAGCATTCCTTGACCCGCCGTGTGACGGGCGGGCTGCACGCCCCCATAAGTTTGAGGGAGCGGTAGGAGTCGAACCTACTGCGGTTTTGGTGAACCGCTTTGCCGTGTATGTATGCTTCGCCGGTCAGGGCGCGCTAGCCGCGCTCCGGCAGGGACGCAAACCGAAAATTAAAGAACAGCTATGCTCGGTCATCTCTCGATGTACGGACATGCCCCGCGCAAGTTTGAAAAGCGTTTTCACATCGGCGCTCTGCCACTGAGCTACAGGAGCACAGACGCTCCTGACGGGACTCGAACCCGCGTCCTCCCACTTGATAGGTGAGTGTGTGTATGCTTCTCTTGTCAGGGCGCGGGGACGCGCCAATCGTTTTAGCCGTAGACAGCCTCCGGGCGGATGATGAGATCGCCGAGTTGCGTGCGCTCGACGACGTAAGCCTCGAAGCGATCCATGCTCGCGTCGAGAAACTGCGCGAGCCGCGCCTTGATCTCCCGATCCGTCATGCACGCCTCGACGCGCAACTCGCGCTCGGCGTAATCAAAAGAACGACCTTCAAAACGAACGTGAACCATCTTCTCTGCACCTCCTCAAACACGAATTAAAGACAAAAAGGAGCGGGTCGCAAGGCTTCGTTAACGGAAGCCAAACCCGCTCCTTCAATTCTCTAAAAACTACGTTTCGAGATTTCGGGAGCGGGAGGCCGCTCCCGCAAAATCACACTAACGCTCGACGACTGGGGGAAGCCGCTTTAGAGGCTCCCCGTCCGGTCGTCCGCCTACCGTCGAGCGCGCCATTCAAACACGCCGCGCCGCGCCAATTTCGCGCGCCCGATGCAAACTCAACGGCGGCTGGCGAAGACGCGCGCACGCAAGCAGACGCCTCTGCGCTGCCGCTCGCTCTCTTTTTCAGTCTCCGAATCCTCAACATACTCTGAACAATCTCCGCATCGCCGCGCCTCGCAAAAATCTTCTGATTCGAGCGCGCCGTCAATATATAAACCTAACCCGGATTTCTGTCAACACTTTTTTCTGTCAACAGCAATCTTAATTACTGACAACTTATCCCGGTCACTTGTTTTCGGCTTCAGCGTCCGGCGAGGCGTGCGACGGCGGCGGTTAGTTCCGACGGTTCGACGGGTTTGGAAATGTGTAGGTCGTAGCCCGCGTCGAGTGCGCGCTGGCGGTCGTCGGGCGCGGCGTAGGCCGTGAGCGCGGCGGCGGGGACGCGCCCGCCCGATTCCGGCGGCAGCGCGCGAATCTGGCGGATCAGTTCGTAGCCGTCCACGCCCGGCATGCCGATGTCCGACACGAGCACGTCGGGCGCGAGACGCCGCAGCGCGCCGAGCGCATCGGACGCGGATGCGGCTGCCTCGACGCTCTCCGCCCCGCTCTGTTCGAGCGTCGTCACTAGCAGGGCGCGCGTGTCTTCGTCATCGTCAACGACGAGTATGCGCAGACCCGCGAGCAAATTATCGCGCGCGTTTGCGGCGACGGCGACACTCGCGCCCGTCGCGCCGCTGTGTGCGCCGCGCCCGTCCGCGCCGCCGCGTAGAGCCATGAGCGGAAGCCTGACGCGGAAAGTCGAGCCGCGTTCGGGGCCGTCGCTTTCGGCGCGGATCGTGCCGCCGTGCAGTTCGACGAGATGCCGCACGATTGAAAGACCAAGCCCGAGTCCGCCGTGCTCGCGCGTGATCGAGCCGTCGGCCTGTCGGAAGCGGTCGAAGATGTAGGGCAGGAAGTCCGCTTTGATGCCCTGCCCCGAGTCGCTCACGACGATCTCGGCCTGCGAATCTGTGCGTTGCAAACGGACGCTGACGCGCCCCGCTTTCGGCGTGAACTTGATGGCGTTCGACAGTAGATTCCAGATCACTTGCTGCAAGCGGTCGGCGTCGCCGCTGACACGTCCGGTCTCTGTGTCGAGCGACACTTCCAGTAGCACGCCGCGCGCGTCTGCGGTTGGTCGCAAACTGTCAACGGTGGCGTTGATGATGGGCGCGAGTTCGACGGGCTTTGCGACGAGACGAAGTTTTCCTGTGATGATGCGCGACACGTCGAGCAGATCGTTGATCAGTTGCGACTGAGCGACGGCGCTGCGTTCGATAATTTGGAGCGCGCGTGCGGACATCTGCGGGTCGAAAGATTCTGTGCGCATGAGTTTCGCCCAGCCGAGGATTGAGGTCAGGGGCGTACGCAGTTCGTGCGAGAGCGTGGCGAGAAATTCGTCTTTGAGTCGGTTGGCTTCGGCGAGTTGTTCGGCGCGGCGGCGCAACTGTTCTTCGAGCCGTTTGCGTTCGATGCCTTGCGCGATGGCGTCGGACACGAGCGCGAGCGCGTCGAGCGCGTCCTCCGTCAAACGCGCACGCGAGAACATCGTCAACACGCCGATGAGACGTTCTTCGACGAGCAAAGGATAGCCTGCGAAAGCGACTATCCCTTCGCGCTCTGCCCAAGCGGGATCGCCCGGCGGAGGATCGCTCGCGACATCGTTGGTGAGATGCGGGCGTCGCTCCGCCGCGATGAGATCGAGTTTGTACTGGCCGACGGGGGCGTGCGATCCGTTCGCGTGTGTGCCCGCGCTGTTGCCGCCGTTGCCGCTACTGCTGGCGACGGCTTGTAGTTCGAGCGAGCGCGTGTCGGGGTTGAGCGTCCAGATGCGCGCGTAGGCCGCGTCGAGGTGGCGCACGAGCGCCTCGACGCAGTGTTGCAAGATGGCGGGCAGGGTCTTGTTCTCGGCCAGTGTGACGCTTACGTCGGCGCGAAGCGCCGTCTGGCGCGCGAGGCGTGCGCGGTTCGCCTCGGCGCGTTTGCGCTCCGTGATGTCGTGCGCGGCGAGCACCGCGCCCGTCACTTTGCCGTCAATGACAATCGGCGCGCACGAGCAGAAGATCGGGATCATCGTCCCGTCTTTTCGCACCCACATGTCTTCGCGGTTCGTGATGGGCGCTTTCAAGTTCAACACTTCAATGAGCGGGCACTCGGACATAGGAAAGGGCGAGCCGTCGGGTTTCAGATAATGCACCGCATCGTGAAGCACGCGCCCCTTGAGTTCCGCTTCCTTCCAGCCGAGTATGGCTTCCGCCGCCGGATTCATAAACGTGAGACGACCTTCGGCGTCCAAGAGGCAGAGACCTTCCGCAGTGTTTTCCGTGATCGTGCTCGTCAGGGAAAGTTGATAACGCAAATTCTCTTCGGCGCGTTTGCGTTCGGTGATGTCTTCGTGGACGAGGACGACTTCGCGAATCTTCCCGTCGGCATCTTTGACCGGATAGATGATGGCCTGCACCCAACGCTGCGGGTTCTCGTTCGTGGTGACGTTCGGGATGGTCGCTTCGGGGTCGTAGAGGATTGGCGGAATCGCGGTCGGCGTGCCATTGAAACCTTGTTTGATGAAAGGCATGATGCCTTTCTCAACGAGTTGCGCGTCCGTGAGCACGTTGTAATCGCCGAGCGCGTCGAGCGTCACGCCCCAGAGTTGTTCCCAGGCACGGTTGACCTGAACGGTGCGACCGTCGGGCGAGAAAATCTGCGTGCTCAAAGGCGACTGCTCGATGAGCGTGCGGAAGCGAATTTCGGATTGACGCAAACCCGTTGCCGCGCGTTCCGCAGCCGCACGCGCACGCGCCTGCGCACGCGTCAGCGCGAAGAGGACGAAACTGACGACGAGGCCGCCGAGCAGTATGTAAGGGAGTTGGCCTCTGCCTGATTCGAGGTCGAGTTCGGGACGCGAGGTGAAGGCGAGCGTCCAACGACGCCCCGCGATGTCGAGTTGGGAAGTGTTCGTGAAGTGCGGCGGCTCGGATGGCGTGCGCGGCGCTGTTGCAGCGAGAGCAGCGTTGCGCGTCGAGTCGTGCAACAAATTCTCCGCGCTCTCGGTTTCGCCATCGTAGATGCGGAAGTTGACGTAAGCCGAGCGTTGCGCGCCTATGATTCCTTCGAGCAGATCGTCTGCGCGGAAGGGACTGTAGACGAAGCCACGCAGGGCGGCGCGACGTTCTTCGGTCGTTGTCGCCGCGACACCGCGACGATAGACGGGCACGTAGATGAGAAAGCCCGCCTGCTTATATTCGTCAAGTTCCTGCCTCAAAGTGACGCGTCCGGAGGCGGCGGGTGCGCCCGTGTCGCGCGCACGCTCCATCGCCGCGCGGCGTACGGCTTCGGTGAACATGTCGTAGCCGACGACGGCGATGTTGCGGCGGTCTTGAGGTTCGATATAGATGATGGCGTGATATTCGTCGCGCGCGGGCGCGTCGGGCGTGATCCGGAAGTCGCGCGCGCCCTGTCTGCGCATCTCGGCCACGAGCGCGTCAACTTTATCCGGCGCGATGCGTGCGGAGAAACCTATGCCCTGCACGCCGCGATACTGCTCGCGTAGTTGGAGGTGTTCGGCGTAGTCGTGGAAGTCGCGCCAGGTTACGTCGTCGCTGGCGGCGAAGAGACCGCTCGCGGAATTGAGCAGGGAGATGTAGTTGTCGAGACGATACTTGATGTCGCCGCGCGTCTCGCGCACCGCGCCTTCAAATTGCAGGCGCGCTTTCGCTTCGGCCTTCTGCGCGACGGAGTAGGCCGCCGCCGCCGTCAGCAGCAACGTCACCGCAAGGACGAAATACGGAATCCACGCGCGCCCGGCCTTGTCGTGTTCAGGGGAAAGCTCCCGTCTCATCTGTCGCCTACAACTCCCATGTCCGCCAGTTCAACTTTGGACAGCCCCGCCTCAAATTGTCGCTTGCGCTTTGTGACTTAGTTTCCACCGTCGCGCGCGGATGAAGACACGGCGAGGCGGAACTTGATCTTGAGAATGATGCTATCACAGGCGTCGCAGTTATGGCGCGCGACCGTGCAAGTTGAATTGCTTGTGCCAAGCGAGAAAACGACGGGCGCACGCAATCGCATGCGCCCGTCGCTCGTTGATGTGTGGCTTAAAGTCGTCGCTTGCGGCGACCACTACTATTGATGTCGCACCCTGTGTCGCAGCGTACGCACCTCTACGGGGCGATGAACGACGCGGCTCGACTTGGAGACGGGCGGCGCGCTGAATTTGCCGACGGATGAAGAAGTCGTTGGAGAAGCCGTAGAAGCGGAGGCGGCGGCAAACGTCTGCTTGTCGGTCAAAGCGTCTGTGATGCGTTCCGGCCTTTGGCGTAAGGAGCGCGCGCGCAGTTCTTCCCACTCAGCCGGAGGGATGCGCAGGAAGGCCGCGACGACGACCGGATCAAACTGCCTGCCCGCGTGTCGTTCCAATTCCGCCGCCGCTGCTTCGTAAGGCTTTCCGGCGCGATAGACGCGCGTGCTGACCATCGCGTCGAAGGCGTCTGCGACGGCGAAGATGCGCGCGTTGAGATCAATGGCCTCGCCGCGCAAACCTTTCGGGTATCCCGTCCCGTCCCACTTCTCATGGTGTTGGCCGACGACGCGCGCCGCGCCTTCAAGAAAACTGATGCCGCGCAAAATCTGCTGGCCGAGCGCGGGATGCTGCCGCATCGTCGTCCACTCTTCGTCTGTGAGCGCGGCGGGCTTACGCAGGATCATGTCGGGTATGCCGATCTTGCCTATGTCGTGCAGGAGCGCGCCGAACTCAAGCGAGCGCAGTTGCTCATCGTTCAAATTCAACTCGCGCCCCAGACGCAGACTGAAACTGACGACGCGCTCCGAATGCCCGTGCGTGTCCGTGTCGCGCGTTTCGAGCGCGGCGGCCAGAGCCTTCAAAGTCGTGCGGTAAGCGTCTTCGAGCGAGGCGAGGGCTTCGCCCAGTTCCTTCGTGCGCAGTTTGATTGACTCTTCGAGGAAGGTTTCGTAGCGGCGTTTGCTGCGCAGTAGTTCGCGGTGCTCGCGTGCGCGTTCGACGGCGACTTCGACGTGGCGCAGATCAAACGGCTTCGTCACGTAATCGAAAGCCCCCGCGCGCAATGCTTCGATGGCGGACTCGATTGTCTGCGCTCCGCTGATCATGACGATGACGGTTTCGGGCGAGAGAGCGCGCACGTGCGGAACCATTTCGAGGCCGCTCATGCCGTCCATCTGTATGTCGCTGATGACGAGGTCGAACTTCTCCGCGCGGAGCAGCGCGAGCGCCTCTTCGGCTGAACTGACCGCGCGGCAGTCGTAACGCTCACATAAGAACTCTTCCAGAATGTTCCTGATCTCCGGCTCGTCGTCGGCGATGAGGAGACGCGTCTTGCTGCCTGTTTGTTTGGACATGGCCGCCCCCGTTTTAAGAGAAACTACCGCCCTCCCGCAAGATTCGCCGCATCAAAAGCTGGCGATAATCTACGGCAAAAAACATCCCGCCTGTTCAAAAGTGATCGAGTCGAACCAAATCTATTCAATGGGGAGGGTTCGCAACACGCCATTCGCAAGAGGCGTGCCAAGTCAAAGCCGCCGCACGGACGCCGCGCGCGACTCGAAGCGTCAAACCGTTCAGGGAAATTGCCGACGCCCGCCAAGAGTTAATGCTCAGACGCAACTCAGGGGTCGCAACTTTCGTCTCTAAATTTCTTAACCAATCGCGCGTCGCTCCACACGCGAATCACAGCCCCGCGCACACGGCGACAAGCGCAGCAACTTCCGCCAAACAAAGAATTTGTCGGCTCGCTGCAAATCACCGCAGCGACATCCGAGACGACGGCGCATTTTGCGTCTGGCCGCACTCTGCGCGTCGTCCCGCGTGTAACGAATTGATTCAAGAACGCTTTCTCCGCGAGCGACGACGAAGCGGCGCGCATAACTAATGCGAGCAAGCGGACACGCGCCGTTTCCTCTTCCAGATCAGCGACATACGAGCGTCGCACGCGCATGCGTCGCGCGTCGGCTCATGAATCCTTCAAGTCTTTTCAAAAGAAGCGTGCGTGTTTCGTTCTGTGTCAAACGACGGCGCGGCGCGAGGTACGACTATTGCCACAGGCGTTGCAAGACACATACGGGACTCCTTTCGGAGAAAACCACGCACCCGACAATTGAACAGGCACGCAAGTTAGGAGGAGCTAGGTGACAATCGTTAAGCATTACCGCACGGTTTCCGCGTGGCTCACGCTCCTCGCGCTCCTGTTTTCGCCGTGCGCCGGTCTGCTGTTGCTCTCGCCTGCAACGGCCAGCGCACGGCCTTTTTCCGCCCCGCCCGCGGATAAAATCTCGCCCGACCTGCGCGCCGCGCTACGCTCCGGCCAAAACAGCACGCGCGTTAAAGTCATCGTGCAGTTCACAGACGACGCTCCGGTGCGACTACACGATTCGCTGCTCTCGAATCTGGGCGGCATCGCGCTCAAACAATTTCAGAAGTTGAACGCGCGCGTGCTCAGTCTGCCCGTGCGAGGCGCGGAAGCTCTGGCCGCGCGCAAAGAGGTGCGCTACATCTCGCTCGACAGGCAGGTCACGCCCGCCGGTCACATCGCGGCGACGACCGGCGCGGAGGACGTGCGACAGCAAATCACGACCGGCTTGCTCGGCCTGACGACGACCACCACGCTCGACGGATCGAACATCGGTATCGCCGTACTCGATTCCGGCATTGACGCCAATCACGTCTCGTTCAGAGACGCTTACGGTTTCAGCCGCATCGCCGCGAGCCGCGACTTCACGGGCGAAGACCGCACAGACGACGTTTACGGGCACGGCACGCACGTCGCTTCAGCCGCAGCAGGCAACGGCCAGATCGCGCAAGGCGCGTACACAGGGATTGCACCGAACGCGCGTCTCGTCAATTTGCGCGTGCTCGGCTCGGAAGGCACGGGCACGACTTCCGGCCTGCTCGCCGCGCTCGATTGGGTCTTGAGCTACCGCACGCTTTACAACATACGCGTCGTCAACATGAGTCTCGGCGGCGTGGCAGTGGATTCTTATTTGAACGATCCTGTCTGTCAGGCCGTGCGTCGTCTGGTTGACGCGGGCGTCGTTGTGGTCGCCGCCGCCGGAAACGACGGGAAGGACGACGGCGGCAACAAGATTTACGGGCGCATCCATTCGCCGGGCAACGAGCCTTCGGCAATCACCGTCGGCGCATCGAACTCTTTCGGCACAGACGCGCGCTCGGACGACACTATAACGACCTACAGTTCGCGCGGGCCCACGCGTAGCTACTGGACGGACGAAAGCGGCGTGCGTCACTACGACAACCTCGTCAAGCCCGACATCGTCGCGCCCGGCAACAAGGTCGTCTGGGCGGAAGCTGTGAACAACCGCATCGTGACCGCGCATCCCGAACTCGACGCCGGAGTGAGCACCAACACCGCGCGCCGCATGATGTACATGAGCGGTTCTTCGATGGCGACGCCCGTTGCCGCAGGCGCAGCCGCGCTCCTGCTGCAAGTCAACCCGAAGCTGACGCCGAACATGATCAAGATGATCTTGATGTACACCGCGCAACCGCTCGCGGGCTTCAACATGTTCGAGCAGGGCGCGGGTGGGCTTAACATCGAAGGCGCGGTCAGGCTCGCTAAAGTCGTACGCACGGACTTGTCGCCTTATACGCCGCATGGCTCGCTGCTTCTCGCGAGCGCGCCGCCCGCGCCGTATGATGACATTGCAGATCAATGCATCAACTGGTCGCAAGGCATCATCCTCAATCACACTTATGCGACGGGTCTCGATCTCATCGTCAGGTATCAAAAAGTTTACGACGCGGGCGCGCTGCTCGGCGACGGCGTCAACGAGAGCGCATCGGAGCAGTCAATCGATGCAACGAAGATGTCGAGCGGGGTCGTGCTCGGCGCAGACATTTTGACGAGCAGCGGCGGCGCGTCGCTCACGGAGGGCACGCCCTTTTTCAGCACTTGGATGTTGCTCGGAAACGGGATCATCATCGGCGACGGAATTATCGTCGGCGATGGAATTATCGTCGGCGACGGGATCATCGTCGGCGACGGAATTATCGTGGGCGACTCGCGCTTTCAAGCGCAGTCGGTTAGGATGCAGGGCGACGACACTGCCGCGATGCGGTAGTAACGCCCGCCGGTGTTGACGACGGTTCGATAATTGAAATATTTTTGAACCGCCCCAACTCTCCCAAACCTTTGTCAGTTCCACCTCGCGACTTGCTCTAGCAGGCTCCTTCAGAGGAGTTTCGTGCGCGGAGCTATCTCTTTCCATGCTCGAAGGGTTCGAGCGCGATCCGGGTTGAGTGCGGCAGAAGCGGCGTCGGGCTTTTGTTTGGGAGATGCCGCCCGTGTCCATCTCAAAGGAGGAGTCAGGTGAAATACTCGCAACATTTTCTTGCCATCAAGCGGCTCACGTTCCCCCTGCTGCTGATCGCTCTGCTGTCCAACGGACTGCCTGCTCCGGCGAGCGCGACCGTGCGCGAGAGCGCTGGTGTTGAGCACAGCGAAGTGCGCGCCGGGGAGGCGCGCGGCGATAAAGTGTCGTCCAAATTGTTGAAAGTGTCGCGCGACACGCGCAAACAAAACGAGCGCGTGAAAGTGATCGTGCAGTTTGAAGGCACGGCGCGTGCGGCGTTCGACCTCTTCCTGCAATCTTATGGCGCGCGCACGACGCGCCAGTTCCCCAGTTTCAACGCACGCGCGGTCGAACTTCCGGCGCGTGCGATCAAGGCTCTGGCCGCGCGCGGCGAATTGCGCTTCGCCTCCCCAGACGAGGAGACGATTCCGGCGGGTCACGTCTCGGAGACGACCGGCGCGGACGCCGTGCGCGACACGAAGGTCGCGAATGCAAACGGCCTCGACGGGACGGGGCTTGGCATCGCCGTGCTCGATTCCGGCATTGACCAAGGCCATCGTTCGTTTCTGAATAACAATAACAAATCCCGCGTCGTCTTCAGCCGCGACTTTACGGGTGAAGGACGCACGGATGATCCTTACGGGCACGGCACGCACGTCGCCTCCATCGCCGCAGGCAACGGGCGCATCTCGAACGCGGAGTACATCGGCATTGCGCCGAACGCGAACATCATCAATTTGCGCGTGCTCAACTCGAAGGGACAGGGCACGACTTCCGGCCTGCTCGCCGCGCTCGACTGGGTGGCGGCGAATCGCACGGCCTACAACATACGCGTCGTCAACATGAGCCTCGGCTCGCCCGCCGTCGAATCCTATCGCAACGATCCCATCTGCCGCGCGGTGCGTCGTCTGGTTGATGCGGGCGTGGTCGTCGTCGCTGCGGCGGGCAACAACGGCAAGAACAGTTCGGGTCAGAAACTTTACGGCCAGATTCATTCGCCGGGCAACGAGCCTTCGGCTTTGACGGTCGGCGCGTCGAACACGTTCGGCTCGGACGCGCGCTCGGACGACGGCGTCGCCAGTTTCAGTTCGCGCGGCCCGACGCGCAGCTACTGGACGGACGCGCTCGGCACGAAACGCTACGACAGTTTGATCAAGCCAGACATCGTCGCGCCCGGCAACAAGTTGATCTACGCAGAAGCCGACGACAATTATCTCGTCAAGCAAAACCCGCAACTGGACGCGGGCGTCAGTCCGGTTGATAACCGCCGCATGATGTACATGAACGGTTCTTCGATGGCGACTCCCGTTGCCGCAGGCGCAGCCGCGCTGCTGTTGCAAGTCAACCCGAAGCTGACGCCCAACCTCGTCAAGATGATCTTGATGTACACCGCGCAACCGCTCGCAGGCTTCAACATGTTCGAGCAGGGCGCAGGCCAACTTAACATTGAGGGCGCGGTCAGGCTCGCTAAAGTCGTTCGCACGGATTTGTCTGCGTTGACGCTCACCGGCTCGCCGCTCTTGACGACACTCTCGCCGCCCGCGCCGCAGACGACCATCGCGGGTCACACTTTCAACTGGTCGCAAGGGCTGATCATGGGTCGCACCTACGCAACGGGCGCAAACCTCGCCGTCAAGTTTCAGAGGATTTACAACCCGGGCATCATCTTCGGTGATGCAATTATCTTCGGCGACGGCATCATCTTCGGAGATAACATGCTGCTCTCAAGCGGCATCATCTTCGGCGACAACGTGCTGACGAGCGACGGCGGCACGCTTGGCAACGGTAGCCCGTTCCTCGATGTCGCGTCGCTCAAAGCCGACGGGATCATCTTCGGCGACGGGATCATCTTCGGCGACGGAATTATTTTTGGCGACGGAATTATTTTTGGCGACAGCCTCTTGCGCGGCGACGCCGTCACGCAGGCGCAGTCTGCCAGAACGGACGGCGATCTGACTTCCGCGATGGAGTTGGAGGTAGATACTGGCGTTGATTACATCGGTTACTGAGACAAGTTTTGCTTTCGCTCCTCGCGCTTTTGTTCGAGCCGTAAAAGTCCGTAGGAGTTAAAAGGAGACCAGAGATGCCCCAAACAATTCGAGCTAGAGAGTCAGCGCCGGAGACGACCCCCATCTCTTCGGCGCACGTCGCGGCGGTGAATCTGCCCGACGTTCAAACGCTCACCGACGCGCACTACGGGGAAGTCCTCGCTTTCCTCGCGACGCGCTCGGTGGACACCATTTTTATGAGCGGTCTCATACGCGACAACGGCATCGTGAGCCATCTCAATCGCGGCACATTCTACGGCTGTCGCGATCAAGAGGGACGACTCGAAGGCGTCGCGCTCATCGGCCACGCCACGCTCGTCGAAGCGCGCAGCGAGACGGCGCTCGCGGCCTTCGCGCGTCTTGCACGACAAGCTCAGGCGCACGTCATCGTCGGCGATCAGGAGAAGATCGAGCAGTTCTGGGCGCACTACGAGCGGGGCGGCCAAGCGCCGCAACGCATCTGCCGCGAGCTTTTCATGGAACAGCGTTGGCCGGTCGAGACTCTGACGGAAGCGGCGGCGTTGCGTCTCGCAACAATGGACGACCTCGAAGCCTTGGTCGCCGTCAACGCGCGTATGGCCTGCGACGAGAGCGGCACGAACCCTCTGGATGTGGACGCAGAAGGATTCCGCGCGCGGCTCGCGCGACGCATCGAGTTGGGTCGCGTCTGGGTATGGACGGAAGGCGAGAGGCTGCTGTTCAAAGTTGACATCATGGCGGAAGTGCCCGGCTGCACCTACCTCGAAGGCGTCTACGTACACGCGGACGAGCGCGGCAGAGGCTACGGGCGTCGCGCCGTCTCGCAACTCGGCAGACTCCTGCTCGCGCGCACCGAAACCTTGTGTCTGCTCGTCAACGAACAGAACAAAGACGCGCAGGTCTTCTTCTTCAAAGCGGGCTACAAACTGCGCGCCTGCTACGACACGATATTCCTTCAGCCCAAAACAAGCGGCGCGGGCAATTGAGACTTGTTTGAACCTATGACCCCGACTCAAACAACATCCGAGAGGATAGCCTTGATGAACAGACAGCGTTTCGCCAGCCCCTTCATGTGGTCAGTCATCGCGCTCGGCGCGTTGGTGTGTCTCTACGCCGCCCTGCGCCTGCCGCTCGCTTCGCTCGATCTGCTGTTCCTGCTGCTCGCGGTCGCCACCATTATCACATCGCACATCACCGTGCCGCTTCCTGGCGTCAACGGTCGCATCACAGTCTCGGAGACTTTCATCTTCCTGACGATGCTACTCTACGGCGGCGAGGCCGCGATCATCCTCGCAGCGATTGACGGCTTCTGCTCGTCGCGCCTGATCAGTCGCAAGCCCATCACGCTCGGCTACAACGCAGCGCAACTCGCCATCTCGACCTTTGTTACAGTGCTCGTCCTGCGTCTCTTCTTCGGCGACGTGGTCAATCTCGCGCACGGCGACTTCTCCGTCAACTTCATCTTCGCCGTCTGTATCATGGGTTTCGTGCAGCACATCTGCAATTCGCTGCTCGCCTCTATGGCGCAGGCTTTGAAGCACGATCAATCCATTTGGCGCGTCTGGGGCAAATATTGCCTGTGGCCTTCTATTACTTACTTCGCTGGCGCGTCCGTCGCCGTCATCACGGCGAAACTCGTCGGCATGTTCGGCCCCTACGCTATCATCGCCACGACGCCAATCATCGGCAGCATCTACCTGACCTATCGCACTTATCTCAAGAACATTCAGGTGATGGCGGCATCGGCCAAAGCCGAAGCGGAAGCGGCGGCGCGCGCCGAAGCCGCGAAAGCGCAGGCCGAACAGGCCGAACGCCACGTCGAAGAACTCTCACACTACATCGCCGAACAGGAGCGCATACGCGAGCAGTATTCGCAGATCGAAAAGTTATCCGCGCTCGGCGAACTCGCTTCCGGCGTCGCGCACGATTTCAACAACACGCTCGCAGGCATTCTCGGTCGCGCGCAGTTGCTCCTGAACACGAGCGACCCTGCGAAGGTCGAGAGCGGCCTACAGATCATCATCAAGACGGCGAAGGACGGCGCGAAGACCATCAAGCGCATACAGGATTTTGCGCGCCAGCGACGCGACCACGCCTTCTCGCCCGTCGCAGTCGATCAACTGCTCCTGGACGTGGGCGAGATCACGCGCCCGCGCTGGAAGGATCACGCCGAAGCCGCGAGCGTACACATCAACCTCGAACTCAAGATAAGCTCGAAGGCTCTCGTCCTCGGCGACGAATCGGAGTTGCGTGAAGTTCTGGTTAACATGGTCTTCAACGCCGTTGATGCGATGCCTGCGGGCGGGACGCTGACGCTTGCGACGCGCGAAGTACACGGCGCGATTGAAATTTCCGTCGCAGACACGGGCACTGGGATGAGCGACGAGGTGCGCCTGCGCATATTCGATCCGTTCTTCACGACGAAGGGCAAGACGGGCATGGGCTTAGGCTTGGCCGTCAGCTACGGCATCATCCGTCGCCACGAAGGCACGGTTGAAGTCGAATCGGAGGCGGGGCGCGGCACATGTTTTCGCATTACGCTGCCGTCTGCGAAGCAGTCGGCGAAGCCGCAGCCGAGCGCCGTTCAGGCGTTGCCGCAGCAGGTGACGCCCGCAGAATCCTTCCGCACGAAGTTTCTGGTGGTTGACGACGAAGAGGCCGTGCGCGAACTCTTGCGCGACATACTGGAACGCGAAGGCCATGAGGTGACGATGGCCGCGAGCGGTCGCGACGCGCTTGCGCTCTTTGAGGCGAGCGAGTTTGCAGCCGTCCTGATGGATGTGGGGCTGCCGGGCATGAGCGGTTGGGAACTGGCGCGCGCCGTGCGCGAACGCGACGAGCGCGTGCCACTGGCGATCATCACTGGCTGGGGCGAAGCCGTCGGCTCGCACGCGCAGAAGGCTGCGGGCGTTGACTGGGTGGTGGCGAAGCCTTTTACTATCGAACAGATCACGGCCATCGCGCGCGAAGTCTCGCACAAGCGCGAAGCCTCCGCACTACGCCTTGCGCCAACGGTCGCGGCGTGAAAGCACCTTACACATAGTCGCCGCGTGACGCGCGTCTCACACATTGTCGCGGCGTGATGCGCGTCTCACGCGCAGTCGGCGTCGGTTTTCACTTCTTCCAGATTGTGTCGTTTGATCATGCGTTGGAGCGTGCTGCGGTCAATGCCGAGGATGCGCGCGGCGGCCTGCTTGTTGCCGTGCGTGCTCTCTAACACGCGGCGTATGTGGCGGCATTCGAGTTCGGAGAGCGAAAGCAAAGGCTCTTCGCTTTCGGCTGCGACTACGGCGGCGGGCGTCTGTTGCGTCGAGGCGGCGTCTCTCGCCTGCGTCGCTGCGTCGCTGATCGAGGCGCTGATGCGTTCGGGCAAATCTTCGGGGCGGACGATGCCGTCGCAGAGCGCAGTGGCGCGCACGATTGAGTTTTCGAGTTCGCGTATGTTGCCCGGCCAGCGATAGTTTTCGAGAATCTTCACGGCCTCGCGCGAGAAACTGACCGCACGTTGCCCCGCGCGCTTCGACCGCTCCGCGAAGCGACGCGCGAGCGGCATGATGTCTTCGCTGCGTTCGCGTAGCGGCGGCAGGTGCAGCGTCACGGCGTTCAAGCGATAAAGTAAATCCTGCCGGAAATGCCCCTCGCGCATCTCGCGCTCAACGTCGCGGTTGGTGGCGGCAATCACGCGCACGTCAACCTGCAAAGTGTGGTTTGAGCCGACGCGTCGAATCTCGCCCTCCTGCAAGGCGCGCAGAAGTTTCACCTGAAAGGCCGGAGTGGTTTCCGTGATCTCGTCGAGGAAGATCGTGCCGAGGTGCGCCTCCTGCCACAGCCCGCGCCTGTCCATCGTCGCGCCCGTGAATGAGCCGCGCACATGTCCGAACAGTTCCGACTCGATCAACTCCGCAGGGATCGCGCCGCAGTTGACGGCGACGAACGCCTGCTCCGCCCTCTGGCTGCGACTATGAATCGCACGCGCGACCACTTCCTTGCCCGTCCCCGACTCGCCCGTGATCAAGACAGGCAGATTCGTTCCCGCCACGCGCCCGACGAGTTTCATCATCTCGACGAATGCCGCGCTCTGCCCGACCAGATCAATGTCCGACGTGTAGACGGGCGGCAACAGATCGCCCGTCGTGTTCTGTCGCGCGCGTTTCTCTATGCCGCCACGGACTGCGCGCGAGATGGCGAGCACCTCGTCGTTGTCGAACGGCTTCATCAAATAGTCGTACGCGCCGGAGGCTACGGCGTCGAGCGCGCCGACCGCCGAGCCGTGTCCGGTCATCAACACGATCTGCGCCTGCGGTTGCTCGTCCGTAAAGCGCCGGAGCACCGCGAACCCGTCGTGGCTGCCGTCGCTGCCGAGTTTCACGTCGCAGAAGACGAGCGCCCACGTCTCGCGGCTGAGCATGTCGAAGGCGTGCTCGGCGGACTCGGCCTCGCTCACAGCCCACCCGTCGCCGCGCAACACCTCCGCCACGTTGTCGCGTATGACGTGCTCGTCGTCAATAACGAGGGCTTTCATGTTTTCACCTACCAGATTTGACATACTGAATATAAAGTCGAAAAGCCGTCAGTTGTCCGTAGTCCGTAGTCCTTTGTTCAATACAATCTTTAGCAGCTTGTGTGATAGCCACATGCAACGGACAACTGACTACTGACAACGGACAACTGACTATGGACAGCTTTTCTACCCTGTGCTGCCGAAGCCGCCCGCGCCGCGCGCCGTCTCGTCGAGCGAGTCAGCCCACGCGGGTTCGGGCGTGATGATCGCCTCGACGATCAACTGCGCGATGCGCTGCCCCGCTTCGATCACGAACGTCTCGCGCCCGTGATTGACTAGCGCGCAAATGATCTCGCCCCTGTAATCGCTGTCAATCACTCCGGCCAAAACGTCGAGGCCGTAGTTTACGGCAAGGCCGGAGCGCGGCGCGACCCGCCCGTAAAATCCTTCGGGGATGGCAACCGACAGACCCGTCCGCACCGACGCACGCGCGCCCGCCTCAAGCGTCACGTCTTCGATTGAATAGAGGTCGAGTCCCGCAGCGTGTACGCTCCCACGCGTCGGCAACTTCGCCGCCGGATCGAGTCGCAAAAATTTCAGTTCGTTAGTCATGCGAAAAGCAAAGTGGTGAGAATACAGGAATCAGAATAATAGCGGAGCAACCTGTTTTAATTCTGACTCCTGTATTCTGCTTTCTGTATTCTCTTTCATGCTCGCGCTGCGTTGATCCAGATGGGCTTCGCGTTGCAGCCCTGACCGTCGCTCTTCCAACGCGTGCAGCCCCAGAAGTAGCTGTCGTTCTTGAAGGGGCCGCGCTTCACGGTCGGCGCGCCGCACTCCTTGCACGGTTCGCCGCTCTCCGGCAGAGCCTTCGCCTCTTCGAGCGCGCCCGCTTCGTCGAACCAGCGCACGCCGCGACACTCCGGGTAACGCGCGCACGACAGAGACGCGCTTTTACCTTTCTCACGCGGGGCGCGCAGGCGCATCGCGCCGCCACACACCGCGCACTTCGTCGCAAGCAACGCTTTACGCTGCTTCGCGTTCTTCGGCGCGTCGCTGATGAAACCACATGCGTCGCGCCCTTCAGAGCAGACGAGAAATTTTCCGTTCGCGCTCACGCGTTCGACGAGAAAACCCGCGCGCTCTTCCAGCTTACACTTCGGGCAATCAAAGGCATCTTCAGGGCGCGCTACGTCCGGTCGCTTAGCAACTTGATCGCCCGTCGCACGCTCCATCTCGGAGGCTGCGATCTGGCCGACGAGTTCCGTCACCATCTCTTTCACTTCGCCCATGAACGCGTCGCGCGCATACTCGCCGCGCGCCATACGCGCCAACTTCTGCTCCCAACTGCCTGTGAGTTCAGCGGACTTCAGAAGGGTCGAAGGCAGCAACTTGATAACGGCGATTCCTTTCGGCGTCGCCGTCAGAGATTTCTTGTCGCGCGTGATGTACTCGCGCTTGAGCAGCGTTTCTATGATCTGTGCGCGCGTGGCGGGCGTCCCTAATCCCGAATCTTTCATCGCGAGGCGCAACTCTTCGTCTTCGACTTTTTTGCCCGCTGTCTCCATCGCGCCGAGCAGGCTCGACTCCGAATAACGCGGCGGCGCTTTCGTCTGCTTCTCGACCGCCTCGACGTTCGCAGTCTCGACCGCTTCCTTCGCTTTCACCTGCGGCAACTCCGCGTCTTCCGCTTCGTCTTCGCCGTCCGCCTTCTTCCTGTCTTCACGCCCCGGCGGATCAACTTCGCGCCAGCCCGCATTGAGCACCACCGTCCCGCGCGTGATGAACTGTTCACCTTCGACCACCGTGATGATCTGCGTGCGCTCCAACTCCGCGTCGGGGTAAAAGGCCGCGAGGAAGCGACGTGCGACGAGATCATAGATGCGCTTCTCGTCCGGTTGTAGCGCGTTCGGCTCGACGCGCTGTTTCGTAGGGATGATGGCGTGGTGATCCGTCACCTTCTTGTCGTCAACGTGTCGGCTCGTGAGTTTCGGCGTCCCCTTCGCCAAAATTGTCTCGATGAATTTCACGTAAGGCCCGACGCTCGCCGCTTCGACGTGCTCTTTGAGTTCCTCATTCACGCTCGCCGAGAGATGGCGCGAAGATGTGCGCGGGTAGGTGATGAACTTTTTCTCGTAGAGCGTCTGCGCGAGTTCGAGCGTGCGCGCGGCGGAGAACGCGTAGCGCGCGTTCGCGGCGCGCTGCAAAGCTGTGAGGTCGTAGAGGAGCGGCGCGCGTTCCTTCGACGCCTTCTTTTCAACTTTTTCGACCGCGCCCGGTTTGCCTTTGACTTTGAAGACGATGGCCTCGGCAGCGTCTTTGTGATCGAAACGACTCCCCTGTTTGTTGAACCACGTCCCGCGATACGCGCCCGCCGCCGACTCGAAATCCGCTACAACTTCGTAGTAATTCGTCGGGACGAAATTCGCGATCTCTTCATCGCGCCCGACGATGAGCGCGAGCGTCGGCGTCTGCACGCGCCCCAGAGAATAGACGCCGTCGTGTCCCGCGCCGCGCGCCTTGATGGTCTGCGCGCGCGTGGCGTTCAGGCCGACGAGCCAATCGGCCTGCTGGCGCGAGCGCGCCGAATCCCGCAAGCCCGTGTACGCAGACGCGGGCTTGAGTTGGCGGAAGCCTTCGATGATCGCGTCGCGCGTCAGAGAAGAAATCCAGAGGCGTTCGACCGGCTTGCGACAGCGCGCGAGCGTGTAGACGAGATCGAAGATGAGTTCGCCTTCGCGCCCTGCGTCCGCCGCGTTTACGATCTCGGTCACGTCGTCGCGCCCCATCAGCGACTTGATGACGTTGAACTGATCACGCGTCCGCTCCGACGCGTGATACTTGAACTCATCTGGAATGATCGGCAACGTCTCCAAACGCCACGATTTCAACTTCGGATCATAAACTTCCGGATCGTCAAGCTCTACGAGATGCCCGACGCACCACGTCACGATGTCGTCCTTACCTTCGAGGTAGCCTTCGCCGCGCCGCGTCGCGCCGAGCGCCGCCGCCACGTCGCGCCCCATCGAAGGTTTTTCCGTGATGATGAGTCTCATGGGAAAGCTGTCCGTTGTCAGTTGTCAGTTGTCAGTTGTTTTCGTCTTGTCCGAGTTGAATTTTTCATCTTTAACCACTTACGCGCCTGAGACAAACAACTGACAACTGACGACGGACAACTGACAATTTTTATAACCCTGCCTGATCCCACTTGCGCACGACATCGTTGACGAGCGTGGCGATCTTGTCCGTCACTTTTGTGAAATACTCGTCGGCCTTCTTCTGGTCGAATTTCGGGTAGCCTTGCCCCGGTTGGTAGAGGCCGATGGATGATGGGAAAGGCACAGCCGACCAGGTGCCCGCCGGAGGATAGGGCGTGGCGAGGTCATCCTTGTAGCGTTCGGCATGCACGAGCGTCGGGTCGATCGCTTGGACGAAGGCTGTCTCGTTCCAACCTGCGTGGCCGCCGTCTTCGCCGAAGACCTGCTTCGTCACGTCCGAGGCGAACGACCACCAGTTGACGACCAGCGTGCGCACCTTGCGTTCAGCAGAGACTTCCGCCGCGACCGAAGTTAAGACGGCTGTCTGCCCGCCGCCGTGACCGTTGATGATGACGATGTTGCGGAAGCCGTTTTTAGCCAAGCCCTCAAGGATTTGTTTGACGAACGGGCGATAGGCCGCCTCCGTGATCTGAAACGCGCCCGGATATGCTTCCATGCTTCCGGTTATGCCGTAGGGCAGGACGGGCGCGATCATGGCATTTGTGCGCCGCGCGATCTGGCGCGCGATTGCGAGCGGCGCGGTGTTGTCCGCGCCGTTGTTGACGACGCCGTGCGGTTCGAGCGTTCCCGTCGGCAATAGCACGGTCTGTATGCGCGCGGGGACGTGTTCGCGAAACTCCATCCAGTTGATGCGCTCCATCTCGCGCGTCGAGATTGTGTCGGCTGATGCTCGCGCATTGTTTGTCGTCTGCTGCTGCGCGCGAATGAGCGGCGCTGTCGCAAGGGCAAAGAGCACGAGCAGGAAGATCGTCTGCGCTGTTTTCATATTTTCATTTCCTCGTCTGGTCTTCACGCCGCGCGCATGAAAGTTTCCGAACTTCGGAGCCGCAAAGTTTCCGAATTTCGCACTGCGTGTTGAATTTTAGCCTATCACACCGAACCAATCGTACAAATTCAACAACTCTCCGAGCGCGAACGAGGCGAGGTTCGCCGCAGTGATCGCTGCGAAGTCGCGCCACATGGGCGCGCGCCCCAGTTCGTCCCTCTCGCCGAAGGCCATCCAGAAAAGCGCGCACTCTGCGACGGGCGCGAACGTCTCCGCCGTGACGAGATATGCGAACCGCGACGAGTTGCCGAACAGAAGCGGCAGCACGAGCATGACGATTGGATAGGTGCAGGCTGTGAGCCAGAGACCGGAGAAGAATTTGCGGCGCGCGGGATGGCGCGGGGCGAGGCCGAAGATCAGGAAGGGCGTTTCTATCGCGACCGTGAAGAGATAGCCGATGGGCAGAAACCACCAGAGTTGTGCGGCGCGCATGTCCACCTCGGTCAGAGCATCCGCAAGAGGAACGGCGCTTCGGCGAGGACGTGCGCCATCGCGAGCGTGAAGTAGAGGTCGCGCGTCGTCGGATAGTCGGCGAGAAAGGCGAGCCAGAGCAGTACGACACAGAATGAAGACACGACGAGCAGCGTGCGAATCACGCGCGGCCAACCGCGCCGCTGATGATTGACGAGCGGCAGCGACTCGACGCGCCACCACGACGCGCTACGGCCTGCGCCGACGAGCGGCAAGGCCAGAAGCCACACGCCGTAATGAATCGTTTCGAGGAAGACGTGCGTTGCGACGAGCAGGTGGCTCGAAGTGTTTCGCAAAATTTCCGATCCTGCGTGGCGCGTGATGCGCAAGGTGAGCGCGTCCGACCCTGCAAGCGCGGGCGCGTCCGAGAGTTGCCACCAGAGCAGACCTACGAAGAACGGGAGCGCGAGCAAGACGCGATGATACGCGCGTCGCCACGCATGCGCGTGCGTGCGTTTGAGGTGGCGGTCGAGAAACCAGAGCGCGACGAGCGGGTGCAAATAGACGAGGCCGAGACTGAACATCTGCGGTGCGAGCCAGTTTGCGGCGATGAGCATGCTCGCCGCCGCGAAGCACCAAGACCAATCGCGCCGCGAAGACTGCCGCCCGCGCATCCACACGAGCGCGGCGAGCCACAATACGAGCAGGCTGTTCCAGACGCCGACGGCGAGCGTCCATTCGTCGCCGCCCCACGTTAATGTTTGTGCGACGAGCGGCAGCGCGGCGTAGGTCGCGAGCAGTGAGGCGATACCCGCGAACGCCACGACGAAGAAGTTGCGCGAACGACCCAGACGCGCGGGCAGGCGCGCGAGAAAATAACGTAACTCGAACCAGTTGTGCGGCCCCGCGAAGAGAAAGACCGTGACGATGGAGGCGCGCAGCGGCATCCAGCCCGCGAATATTGCCGACGCCGAGACGAGCGCCAGCGCGACGAGCGCAAACGTCGTCGCCGACGCGCCGCTACTGCTGCTGTCGTCGCCTCTTTCTTGTTGTCGCCCTGCGCCCGCCGCGCCGAACTCCAACCGTCCTATGTCTGCCGCTCGTTCCACTTTGTTTACCTGTTGCTCGCCGTCGCCGGAACGATCAACTTGATCACGCGCCCCTCCGGCACGATCTCCATCCTGACCACGCCGTTGAGTTCCTCGTCCGGCGTCGTGGCGCGCGGCAAAGAACCCGCGTCAACGAAACGCGGTTCGGGCGGACGTGCGTTGGCGAGTGCCTTGAATGTCAATGCGCCCGCGATGGCGAAGACGACGAGCGCGCCTGTGGCGATCTGCTTCGTCATGCGCGAACGCGAACGCGCGATGAAGACGCCCGCGAAGGCAAGCGACAGCGAAAGAAAGACGCCCGCGATGATCGTCTGCGTCTGGCGTAGCGACGTTGTCGAAGCCGCTGTGTCTGAAGCGGCGTCTCCCTCGATCTCGGCGCGCAGTTCCCTGAGCACGCTCTGCGGAATTTGCAGGCGCGCTTCCGTAGCATCTTTGCGCGATTCGATCACCATGCGTGCGGGCGGAAGGACGCGTTTGGAGGTTTGAGGAGTTCTCGTCTGTCTATGTTCGGGAGCGGGGATGTCTGCATAGGCGGCGAGTGGCGCGAACGCGAAAAGCGCGAGAGCCAGACTGCAAAGTCGTAATTTCATACTCGATGATCCTTTGTGAGCCTAAGCGTTAGGACGCTGATCTCTAAGAGAGAACTTATCCGGCACGATACAGGGTTAAGGCGGCGAGGCATTTGCAAGGTACAAGTTTTTACGAGATGGGACGAGCGCAAATTGGGCGAACGTTCGGACTGATGTTCCGGTAGCCGCGCACAAAGTATGGCACGCCTCCATCGTTGTCAAGATGCACAACCTGCGAGGGTCGGGCTGCTTAGATGTTGAACGCTGCGGGGCTACTCGCCTTGCGCGTCAATTCAAAATTACTTCGCCGCCCGTTGCACCTTAGTTGCTGCGCCCGACGCTTTCGGTTGCCAAGCGTCGCGGGCGGGCGCGCGTGAGAAGTTAGTTGCGATGCGTCGCGTCTAACGGATATATTCTCGTCCGTCCAACGCCGTCTTCAGCCAGACAGACGCCTTCAAGCTGCACCGGCCAATTCATTTCTAAACAGACATCATTCATGAACGTCGCGGGGAGGAGAGAGCCTTGAGCCACAGTAAAAAAGATGACCGGAGATTGAACATCAACCGCAGGAAGTTTCTCGGAGCGGGTCTGACGGTCGGCGTCGCCGCCGCGCTGTCGAAGCCGTCGCTTCGTGCGCGCACACGCGAAGGCTTCGCGCTTGAGTCGCCCGTCGAGTCTTCGGTGCGCGCCGCAGATTCTTTTGAACTCGAAGAGGCGACCATCGCTCAGTTGCAGGAAGCGATGCGCGACGGCAAACGGTCTGCGCGCGAGATCGCGGAGAAGTACATCGAGCGGATCGAAAAGTACGACCGCAAAGGCGCATCGCTCAACTCTGTCATCGAACTCAACCCCGACGCGCTATCTATCGCCGCCGAACTCGACCGCGAGCGTAAAGCAGGACGCGTGCGCTCGCCGCTGCACGGCATTCCGATCCTGCTCAAAGACAACATAGACACAGCCGACCGCATGCAGACCACCGCCGGTTCGCTCGCGCTCGTCGGCCAGCCCGCGCCGCGCGACGCCTTCGTCGCCGAACGCCTGCGCGCGGCGGGCGCTGTAATCTTGGGCAAGACAAACTTGAGCGAGTGGGCAAACTTTCGTTCGACGCATTCGACGAGCGGTTGGAGCGGGCGCGGCGGGCAGACGCGCAACCCTTACGCCATTGATCGGAATCCTTGCGGGTCGAGTTCAGGTTCGGGCGTTGCGGTCGCCGCGAACTTCGCCGCCGCCGCCATCGGCACGGAGACGGACGGCTCGATCGTCTGTCCTTCGTCCGCGTGTTCGCTCGTCGGCATCAAGCCCACGCTCGGCCTCGTCAGCCGCTCCGGCATCATTCCCATCGCGCACAGCCAGGACACTGCGGGGCCGATGGCGCGCACCGTCGCAGATGCTTGCTTACTTCTAAACGCAATCACAGGCATTGACCCGCGCGATAAAGCGACGCAAACAAGCGCGGGCAAGTCGCACGCGGACTACACGCGTTTTCTCGATCCGAACGGTTTGCGCGGCGCGCGCATCGGCGTCGCGCGAAAGTTCTTCGGCTTTAGCGACAAGGTGGACAAGTTGATGGCCGACGCGATTGACGCCATCAAGCGCGCGGGCGCAACTGTCGTTGATCCGGCTGATCTGCCGTCGCACGGCAAGTACGACGACTCGGAGTTTGAAGTGTTGCTCTACGAGTTCAAGGCCGATCTCAACAAGTATCTGGCCGAGCGCGGCGGTGGCGTGCCGCGTTCGCTCAAGGAACTGATCGAGTTCAACGAGCGCAACCGCGAGCGCGAGATGCCATACTTCGGCCAGGAAATTTTCGTCAAGGCGCAGGCTAAAGGTGCGCTCACGAGCAAGCCTTACCTCGCCGCGCTCGCCAAAAACCACAGCCTCTCACGCGCGGGCGGCATTGACGCCGCAATGACGAAGCATCGCCTCGACGCGCTCGTCGCGCCCACCGGAGGGCCGCCGTGGACGACCGATCTCGTCAACGGCGACCACTTCACGGGCGGCAGTTCGACGCCCGCCGCCGTCGCCGGTTATCCGAACATCAACGTCCCTGCTGGCTACGTCTACGGCCTGCCCGTCGGCATCTCCTTCTTCGGCAGAGCCTACAGCGAACCCGTGCTGATACGCCTTGCCTACGCCTACGAGCAGGCCACCAAGCACCGCCGCCCGCCGCAGTTTTCCAACACCGCCGACCTACAGCAGCACGACTAAGCATCAGAGGTAAGACAGATGATCATCACGACCGAGTATGTTGACATAGAAGTTGATGGCAGCCCGATGCGCATGTATGTCGCCGCGCCGAAAGCGGAAGGCAAGTATGCGGGCATAGTTTTTTACTCCGACATCTTCCAACTGACGGGGCCGATGCTGCGCGCCACACAGCGACTCGCGGGCTACGGCTTCGTCGTCGCCGCGCCCGAAATTTATCACCGCCACGAACCACTCGGCACAGTCATCCCATTCGACGACGCGGGACGCACGCGCGGTCTCGAAGGCGCGGCGCAAACTCCCGTCGCAGACTTCGACGCAGACTGCCGCGCCGCGCTCGATTACCTCGCCGCGCACACGCGCGTAGCACAGGTCAAACTCGGCGCAGCCGGATTCTGTCTCGGCGGCCACCTCGCCTTCCGCGCCGCGCTTCAACCGGACGTGCGTGCCACCACCTGCTTCTACGGTACAGGGATTCACAACGGCAAATTAGGCCGCGACGCGGACGCCGGTTCGCTCGAACGCGCCTCCGAGATTCGCGGCGAGTTGTTGATGGTCTTCGGCACGCTTGACCCGCACGTGCCGGAAGAGGGACGCGAGAAGATCGAGAACGCGCTCAAAGAAGCGAATGTGAATTACACGTTCAAACTCTATCCGGCGGAGCACGCCTTCATGCGCGACGAAGGCGCGCGCTACGACCCCGAAGCGACCGACGCCGCGTTTGGCGAGATGATCAAACTGTTCCGCCGCGTCTTCGCATAAACGAATGAACAGGGCGAATCGTCGTCGCGCGCGGGTGTGCGTGTCCGGCGATAGCCCTTCAGCTTTCGGTCGCAACCTTCGCGCTCGTCTCCTACCTTGACAATAAAACGGAGGGAACACGCATGGCCGCGCGTCGTTTCAAACGCCCGATCAAGTTCGCGCTCGTCGCGTTGCTCGCGCTCGTCCTGCTGCTCGTGGCGGGCATCACGTTCACAATCGGCTGGCGTCCCTTCATCGGCCCGAAGGCGCGCGCCGCAACCAATCGCAAATTCGACGCAACGCCCGAACGCCTCGCGCGCGGTCGTTATCTCGTGCAAGGCGTCGTCGGCTGTTTCGATTGTCATTCAAAGTACGATCTGAACGCTCAACCTACGCCCGCGCTCGTCGGCAGAGAGGGCGGCGGTCAACTCATGGTCAACGACGGCGACCTGTCGCTCGTCGCGCCGAACATCACGCCCGACCGCGAGACGGGCGTCGGCGCGTGGACGGACGACGAACTGGCGCGCGCCATACGCGAAGGCATCGGGCGCGACGGGCGCGCGCTCTTTCCCGCGATGCCCTACATGTTCTACCGTCAGATGTCGGACGAAGATTTGGCCTCCGTCATCGCCTACCTGCGCTCGGTCGAACCCGTCAGGAGCGAGCCGCACGGCACGACGCGCATCCCCTTTCCACTCTCGCGCTTCATCAACAACATCCCGCAACCGCTCGACGCGCCCGTCGCGCCGCCCGACGTTTCGACGCCCGCCCGTCGCGGCCAGTATCTCGCAACCATCGGCGGCTGCTTCGACTGCCACACGCCCATCGTGCGGGGCGTAGCGGTCGCAGGGATGGAACTCGCGGGCGGCAGCACCTTGCAGACGGACGGCAAAGTCGCCAGCGCGAATATAACTCCCGACCCGTCCGGCATTTCCTACTACGACGAACCGCTCTTCCTCGAAGCGATGCGCACGGGCTATGTCAAAGGGCGCAAGCTCAGCCCGTACATGCCATGGTGGGCTTATCGAAATATGACGGACGAAGACTTGAAAAGCCTCTTCGCCTACCTGCGCACCGTCCGACCCGTCGCGCACCGCGTTGACAACACCGAACCGCTCACCGACTGCAAACTCTGCCAACAGCGACACGGCTTCGGCGAACGCAACTGAGCACAAACTAAAACCTTCACCGCAGAGACGCAGAGCAAAGCCGCAGAGGGGGCGCAGAGAGTTAAATATTTTCCTCTGCGGTTCTCTGCGGCTTGGCTCTGTGTCTCTGCGGTGAGTGCCTTGCTTGATCCTTAATCTTCCGGCAAGCTCCACGTCTGCCCGATCTCCGTCAAGGCTATGCGCCAGCGTTCGCGTCCCGCGATAGCCAACAGGCGTTCGACGGGTTCTCCCACAGGCTCGCGGCTCAGGCGAAAAGTCGAATGGTGCATCGGCATGATGTAGGTCGCGTCCATCTCGCGCGCCATACGCCACGACTGTTCGGGGTTGGCGTGCGCGTAGATGTACGGGTCGTAAGCGCCGATGGGCATCATCGCAAGCACGATGCGCGCGCGCCGCCTGAGACGCACGAAGGCGCGCGTGTCCGCCGTGTCGCCGCCGAAGACGAGCGCACGCCCCTCTTTCTCGATCAGAAACCCGCCGTAGCCGCGATGCTTGTCCGTCAACTTTCGCGCGCCCCAATGGTTCACCTCGATTGACTCGATTCGCGCACCGTCAATCTCAACCGACTGCCCCCAAGCCAACTCATCTGCTTGCCGGAAGCGACGCACGAGGTCTAGGTTTCCGCGCTGCACGACGGCGTGCGTTGTGCGCGGCAAGCGCGCGAGCGTGCCCGTGTCGCAGTGATCCATGTGCGCGTGCGAGACGAGCACGGCATCGAGCGCAGGCAGTTCATGCGGCGCGAGCGCGGGTTGCACAAGACGGCGCGGCCCGAATGTGAGAACGCCCGGCACGCGCAGGCCGACGCGTTCGCGCAGCGCCGGATCGGTCAACAGCCACGTCCCGTAAAAATTGATGAGCACAGTCGCATGGCCGAGCCACGCCACCGTCAGTTGATCGTCGCTCCACTCCGCAGGGCGCGGGCGATGCGGCGCGGGCGCTGGCGGCACGCCCGCCTCATTCAAACGCTCCGACAGAAAACGCCGCCCGAAGCGACGCGCAAATCCCGCGTATGTTCTTAAATTCCCGACCGTCGTACTCATAACCCCTTTGATGCCTTCCCGCGTGCGCCAGCGCGCCGCCGTGTTGTATGCTTGCCCGACCGATTTCCCTTCTGAGGGTACGAAGGTTAGATGCGCGTCGAAGCGTGCGGCTTGTTCGTTTTTCTGTTGACGCCGTCCTTCTTTTTCGTCGCAAAGCCGTGCGTGTTGATCAGTAGATGCGCATTTTGAGTCGCACCGATTTCTTAAAAATTTTTGACTGAACCTCCTTTGCCCATAGATCACACGACATTGACCGTTTGGCTGCCCGACCTCATCTACACGCGCGGGCGTTTTGAAAGCGGACTCGCACTCGTCGCAGACGCGACGGGACGCATCACGCATCTCGCGCGCGACTACGCGAACTTTGCAGACGCGCGCGTCGTGCGACTCAAAGGCCGCGCCCTCCTGCCCGGTCTCGTCAACGCGCATTCGCACGCTTTCCAACGCGTCATACGCGGGCGCACCGAACGCCGCTCCGCCGCCGCACATGATTCATTCTGGACGTGGCGCGAGATGATGTACGCCGCCGCGACGCGCCTCACGCCCGAACAAATTTACGACGCTTCGCGCATGGCCTTTCTCGAAATGGCCGCGAGCGGCATCACAGCAGTCGGAGAGTTTCACTACCTGCACCACGCGCCCGACGGCACGCGCTACGCGGACGAAAACGAGTTGGCGAAGCAAGTCATACGCGCTGCCTGCGACGTGGGACTCCGCATCGCGCTCCTGCGCGTCGCCTACGCGCGCGCCGGTTGGAACGCGCCGCCGAACGCCCGCCAATCGCGCTTCATCGAACACGACGCGCAAGCGTTTCTCAAACAGACCGAAACTCTCAAAAGCGATCTCGCACGCGAAGCGGCGCGCGCGGACGACAGCACACGCATTGAAGCCGGAGACGGAGGCGCGGCGGCGGCTTTGAGTAACGCATGGGTCGGCGTCGCGCCGCACAGCGTCCGCGCCGTGCCGCTCGACTACTTGCGCGAGGTGCGCGCGTTCGCGGCAGCGCACG
>DATFGP010000018.1:0-20824 GCA_035249365.1 Pyrinomonadaceae bacterium
CGTGGAGATGGTGATGCCCGGCGACAACGTGGCGATGGAGATAGAACTGATTACGCCGATAGCGATGGAGAAGGGGTTGCGCTTTGCTATTCGTGAAGGCGGCAGGACTGTCGGCGCTGGGACGATTACAGATATCGTGGAGTAATTTTCAGGGCTTAAAGATTGGAATTCTGCTTAGCCCGTTTGTGAGAAGAGGTAAGTTATGCCGCGCGATAATATTGTGTTGCAATGCACGGAATGCAAGAGTCGTAATTACGTGACGACGAAGAATAAGAAGACGACGACCGAACGGTTGGAGTTCAGCAAATTCTGCCGTCGCTGCCGTTGCCACAGAAACCACAAAGAGACGAAATAGCAGTGACAAGTGACAAGTGACGAGTGACAAGTTAAAACAGCTTGTCTTCAACTCGTCACTCGTCACTAATAACTTGTCACTGTACTTAGGGGTATAGTGTCAACGGTTAGCACGTCGGTCTCCAAAACCGAAAGTTCGGGTTCAAATCCTGATACCCCTGTCAACATGTTTGTGAAGAGGTAGAACTCCCTTGGCGAGACAAAAAGACGACGAGTTTGAGAATGAAGACGACAAGTCATTGCCGTCGCTAGAGCCGACACCTCCGCCGGGGCGTACCAGTTCTTCGGGCGTGGAGGCGGGTGCGGGGCCAGCGCCGCGCGCGGCGCGTTTCGGCGAAGGGCCGGAGGGTCGCGGAGCGCGGCGTGAGCGCGGCGTCGCGGGCGCGCGCGAAGGATTCTTCGGGCGCATCGCCACCTTCGGGCACGACGTTCGCGGCGAGATGCGGCGCGTCTCCTGGCCGAATTTCAAGGACGTGCAGAACACGACGATCATCACGATCATCGCCGTCGCCTTCTTCGCCACTTACCTGTGGCTCATTGATAAAGGTTGGACGCTCGTCATCAACGGGCTGACTAAAGTTTTGGGCGGTTGAGAGTTTTCGGACGTGGAATTTGTGTCCTAATGCGTTCGCGCGTAGGGCAGGCTCTTTTGTTGAGAGCGAGGACGTTTTAGAAGATGCAGCAGTGGTACATCCTACATACTTACTCGGGGCACGAGAAGAAGGTGCGCGATTCTCTGAAGGCGCGCATCCGCGACACAGACTTGCAGGCAGAGATCACGGAAGTGCTCGTGCCGACCGAGACTGTCGTAGAGATGCGCGGCAACAAGCGCGTCGAATCCTCTCGTATGTTCTATCCGGGCTACGTGCTCGTGCAGATCGAGTGCGACGAGCGCGGGCATATCCCCGATAACGTTTTTCATCTAATCAAGTCCACGCCGAAAGTGACGGGCTTCGTCGGCGGTCAGAACCCGACGCCCCTGACGCCGCAGGAAGTTGACCAGATCGTACACAACGTGACGGAGGCGCAGGAGAAGCCGAAGCCGAAGTTTACGTATGCGCCGGGCGAGACGGTGCGCATCAAGAGCGGCCCCTTCGCCAGCTTCACGGGGAAGGTCGAAGAAGTCAACGCCGACAAGTCAACATTGAAAGTCGTCGTCACCATCTTCGGGCGCTCCACACCCGTCGAGTTGAACTTTCTGGACGTGGAAAAAGTTACGTTTACTGAGGACGAGTAAAAAAGCAGTGACGAGTGACAGGTAACGAGTGACAAGTTAAATCAGAACCACTCACTTAAAAACTTGTCTTCAACTCGCCACTTGTCACTCGTCACTTGTCACTGAGGTTATATGGCAAAGAAGATTACAGGCTACATCAAGTTGCAAGTTCCGGCGGGGAAGGCCAATCCGGCTCCGCCCATCGGCCCGGCGCTCGGACAGCACGGCGTGAACATCATGGAGTTCTGCAAGGCATTCAACGCGAAGACCGCGCAGGCCGACCCGGACATGAAAATTCCGGTCGTCATCACCGTCTACGCCGACCGCTCGTTCACCTTCGAGACGAAGACGCCGCCTGCGGCTGATTTGTTGAAGAAGGCTGCGGGCATCGCGAAGGGTTCGGGCAAGCCGAACAAGGAGAAGGTCGGCACGATCTCGCGCGCCAAGATCGAGGAGATCGCGCGCCTGAAGATGCCCGACTTGAACACCACCACCATCGAGAGCGCGATCAAGACCATCGAAGGCACTGCGCTTAACATGGGACTGACGGTGGAATAAGTTTTAGATGTCAGACGCCGGATGTTAGAAAAAAGCCAGCGCGGTTTTACCAACATCTAATATTCAGCATCCAACGTCTCTTTTGAGAGGGAGAAAGCGCCTTGACCCAGCGCGTTTTCGTTCGCACCTCAGAGGTTAAGAAATGGCGAAGCACGGTAAGAAGTTCCGCGCGGCTCTGGAGAAGATCGAGCCGAACCGGAAATACAATTTGGATGAAGGATTGGCGAAGGTCAAAGAGATCGCCTTCGCGAAGTTTGACGAAACAATCGAATTGACGATGTGGCTCGGCGTTGATCCGCGCAAGGCCGATCAACTCGTGCGCGGCACGGTCGTTTTGCCGCACGGTCTGGGCAAGTCGAAGCGCGTGCTCGTCATTGCGCAGGGCGATAAGGTTCGCGAGGCCGAAGAGGCTGGCGCGGATTTCGTCGGCGGCGAGGACATGGTTGACAAGATCAAAGGCGGTTGGCTCGATTTCGACGCCGTCATCGCCACGCCCGACATGATGCGTCTGGTCGGCGGACTCGGTAAGGTGCTCGGCCCGCGCGGCCTGATGCCGAACCCGAAGACAGGCACGGTGACGCCGGACGTGACGACCGCCGTGCGCGAGACGAAGGCCGGTAAGGTCGAGTATCGCGTGGACAAGACGGGCGTGATTCACGTCGGCATCGGCAAGGTTTCATTCGACCAACAGTTGTTGCGCGAAAATGCGGAGACGCTCTTGAACGCAGTGGTCAGGGCGAAGCCTTCGACGGCCAAAGGTAAGTACGTCAAGAAAGTTAACTTGGCGGCGACGATGAGTCCGGGCGTGCTCTTGGACGAGACGGCTTACGTGAAATAAGTGTGAGGAGCGAGGAAGAGAAATGAAAACCAGAGAACAGAAACAGAAAGACTTGGAAGCTCTCACGCAGCAGTTTCAGGAAGCGACCGCCGCGATGCTGATGGGTTTCAACAAATTGACGGTGACGAAAGATCAGGAATTGCGTCGCCAGTTAGATCAAGTTGGCGCGAAGTACATGGTCGTCAAGAACACTTTGGCGCGTAGGGCTGTCGAGGGGACGCCGTTCGCTGGTGCGACCGAGCACTTCAAAGGCGTGACGGCGATTGCGACGAGCACGACGGATGCCGTGACTCTGTCGAAAGCGGTCTCGAAGTTCGTCAAAGACAACCCCGAAGTTTTCACGTTCAAAGCGGGCGTGGTCGAAGGCAAAGTCGTCGCTTTGAAGGATGTCGAAGCGATTGCGAGCTTGCCGTCGAAGGAAGTATTGATCTCGAAGATCATGTTTTTGATCAATTGTCAGGCGCAGCGTCTGGTCACGGTGCTTTCAGCCGTGCCGCGCAATCTGGCGATTGTCGTCAAACAGATCGGCGAGCAAAAAGGCGGCGGGGAAGCCGCCTGAGTTTAATTTCGATTTTGAGATTTGAGAGTTCAAATCTCGCGTAAGTGTGGCTGGACGCGGTTAAAACGGGCGGGGCGATTTGTCAGGTCGTCCTTCAGTGGCTCGGACGCTTGCTGAGGTTCGGATGCAACGAACGGAAGCGAATGTCCCGTGGGTTCTCCTGCTGCGAACCGTAAACGTAAGGAACACAACAAGCAGAACCCTTGAGGAGGTTAATTAGTTATCATGGCAAATAGAGAAGAAGTGATCGAATATTTGAAGGGCATGACCCTTTTGGAAGCCTCTGAACTCGTCAAAGAGTTGGAGACCGTGTTCGGCGTCTCGGCGGCTGCGGCTGCGGTGGCGGCTGCTCCGGCGGCTGGCGGCGGCGGCGAAGCTGCTCCGGCGGCGGAAGAGAAGACCGAGTTTGACGTGATCCTGCAAGCCGCTGGCGGCAACAAGATCAACGTCATCAAGGTCGTACGCGAAATCACGGCGCTCGGGCTGAAAGAAGCTAAGGACTTGGTCGAAGCCGCTCCGAAGGCCGTCAAGGAAGGCGTCTCGAAGGACGAGGCCGAGACGATCCGCCAGAAACTGGCGGACGCGGGCGCGACCGTCGAAGTGAAGTAAAACAGTGACGAGTGACAAGTGACGAGTGACGAGCAAAGACAATTTCTTTGTTTCAACTTGTCACTTGTCACCCGCCACTTGTCACTGTCTTGTTGACAGTTGAGCCGCTGAACGGCTAAGGTAGGGGAGTATTGAGGCGTCGGCGATACTCTCACAGTCAGTTTGAGATTAATCAACCGCTAAACTTTTATCGAAGCGGTCAGAGACTTGTGCGCTCTGGCTGCGTTTTGTCGTCTCTACTGAACAGGTAATGAGTGATAGGTGATAAGTAATAGGACAACTCCGGTTTTCCCTATCACTTATCACCCATCACCTATCACAAAGGAATTATAAAAGATGTCTGCAAATCCGCTTCAAGCGAGCACGAGCGGCCACGGTCGCCGCCTGAGCCAACCGCCCACACGGCACGACTTCTCGAAGATCAAGACGGCAGCGCGCATCCCGAACCTGATAGAGATTCAGCGCGATTCCTACAATCGTTTCCTACAGATGGACTTGCTCTCGGAAGAGCGCGAGCCGACCGGCTTGCAGGCCGTCTTCCGTTCGGTCTTCCCCATCTCGGATTTTCGCGGGACGGCGGAACTCGATTTCGTCGAATACCACATCGGCAACTGGCAATGCAAATGCGGCAGGCTCGAAGGCTTGCGCTACCTGCGCGCCAACTGCAAGAACTGCGGCACGCTCGTCAAAGTTGACCCGCTCGTGCCCGGCGAGAGCTTGTGCCACAACTGCGGCACGTTCAACGCCGTACGCCCGCAACTCTGCGACAATTGCGGCGAACCCGTCGGCCTCAAGCACAAGCACGACCAGCAGGAGTGTCAAGAACGCGGCATGACCTACAGCGTACCGCTCAAGGTGAAGATTCGACTCACCGTTTTCGACGTTGACCCGGAGACGAGCGCGAAGTCCATCCGCGACATCAAGGAAGAAGAGGTCTTCTTCGGCGAAATTCCTTTGATGACCGACAACGGCACGTTCATCATCAACGGCACGGAGCGCGTTATCGTCTCGCAGCTTCATCGCTCGCCCGGCGTCTTCTTCGAGAAGTCGCCCGTCTATCTCGCAAAGGTCATCCCGTATCGCGGCTCGTGGGTCGAGTTCGAGTACGACCAGAAAAATCTGCTCTACGTGCGCATTGACCGCAAGCGCAAGTTTCTCGCTTCGATTTTCCTGCGCGCTCTGGGCATTTGGCTCAACCCGCAGTTTGACCCGAAGGCGTTTCACTCCGACGGCCAACTCGAAGACGCAGTGAAGAACGCGGGCTATTCCGACGAGGACATCCTGCGCGCCTTCTATACTGTTGACGAAGTGCGCGTCGAAGGCGGGCGACTCTTCATACAGGTCGGCGAAGAGGGCGCAAGCAATCTCGTCGGCATGAAGGTTGACAACGACCTCAAGGTGCGCGGCCACAGCGAACCCGTGACGCGCGCCGGTAAAAAGGTGACTTCGTCAGCGCTGCGCGACCTGCGCAAAGGCCATGTCAAGGAAGTCGAAGTTGACACGCAGCAGTTCGAGGGCGCATACGCCATCGCCGACGTGGTCAACATGGAGACGGGCGAAGTTCTCCTCGAAGCGAACACAGAGATCAATCCGGCTAAGTTGCAGGAGATCGCCGAGTCGGGCGTGCAAAATTTCTCCGTCTTCTTCCCCGAACGCGACGACCTCGGTTCAGTGTTGTCTTTGACTTTGAAGAAAGACGTGATCAACAAGCCGGTTGACGCGCTTCTGGAAATTTACCGCAAGATGCGCCCGGGCGACCCGCCAACCGTGCAGACTTCTTATCGTCTCTTCGAGGGCATGTTCTTCGACGACCGCAAGTTCGACCTATCGCGCGTCGGTCGCCTGAAGTTCAACATCAAGATGGGGCGACCTGAGCGCGACCGCATCGCCGATCCGCTTTTGTCTGCGAGCGACTTCGTGCAGGTCATCTCTTATCTTTTGAAGATGCGGCGCAATCCGAGCGAGTACATGTCGGACGACATTGACCATCTCGGCAACCGGCGTGTCCGCGCCGTCGGCGAACTCTTAGAAAATCAGTTCCGCATCGGACTCGTTCGCATGGAGCGCGCCATCAAAGAGAAGATGTCGATCCAGCAAGAGATGCAGACGACGATGCCGCGCGATCTGATCAACGCGAAGCCCGTCACGGCTGCCGTGCGCGAATTTTTCGGCTCGTCGCAACTCTCGCAGTTCATGGATCAGACGAACCCGCTCTCGGAGATCACGCACAAGCGTCGTCTCTCCGCGCTTGGGCCGGGTGGTCTGTCACGCGAGCGCGCCGGATTCGAGGTGCGCGACGTACACCCGACGCACTACGGGCGCATCTGCCCGATTGAGACGCCGGAAGGCCCGAACATCGGCCTCATCTCAAGTCTCTCGTGCTTCGCGCGCATCAACGAGTTCGGCTTCATCGAGTCGCCGTATCGTAAGGTCGAGAACGGTCGCGTCGTAGAGTACGTGCGCGTCATCAACGGCGGCGACACGAAGTACAAGCCGGGCGATCACATCTTGCAGGAAGACATCGAGAAGGCTAACAAGCGCATCGGCGCGGACGGCAAAAAGGCCGACTACGAGCCTTACCCGTTCTACCTGACGGCCTGGGAAGAGGACAAATACGTCGTCGGGCAGGCCAACATCGAACTCGCCGAAGACGGCTACATCATCAACGAACGAAACGCCGCGCGCAAAGCGGGCGAGTTCGTCGTCGCCATCCGTGACGAGTTGATCTACGTAGACGTAAGCCCTAAACAACTCGTCTCCGTCGCCGCCTCGCTCATCCCGTTCCTTGAGAACGACGACGCGAACCGCGCTTTGATGGGCTCGAACATGCAACGCCAGTCCGTTCCGCTCCTGCGCGCCGAAGCGCCTTACATCGGCACGGGTATGGAGCGCGTGACGGCGCGCGATTCCGGCGCGGTCGTCGCCGCGCGGCGCGACGGCGTGGTTGACTACGTTGACTCCGAGCGCATCATCGTCAAGGCCGATCACAATGTTGACGGCACGATCTCGCGCGAGGTGACGGCGGACATCTACACTCTGACGAAGTTCAAACGCTCGAACCAGAACACCTGCATCAATCAACGCCCCATCGTCAACATCGGCGAGCGCGTGGACAAGGGACAGGTCATTGCCGACGGGCCTTGCACGGACAAGGGCGAACTCGCTCTCGGTCGTAACGTGCTCGTCGCCTTCATGCCCTGGCGCGGCTACAACTTCGAGGACGCCATCCTCGTCTCCGAGCGTCTCGTTAAAGACGACTACTACACTTCGATTCACATCGAGGAGTTGGAGATCGAAGCGCGCGACACGAAGCTCGGCCCTGAAGAGATCACGCGCGACATCCCGAACGTCGGCGAGAACATGCTGCGCGATCTCGATGAGAGCGGCATCATACGCATCGGCGCACAGGTCAAACCCGGCTCGATCCTCGTCGGCAAAGTAACGCCGAAGGGCGAGACGCAATTAACGGCGGAAGAGAAACTCTTGCGCGCGATCTTCGGCGAGAAGGCGGGTGACGTGAAGGACGCTTCGCTTCAATGTCCTCCGGGCATTGACGGCACGGTCGTTGACGTACAGGTCTTCACACGCAAGGGTCAGGAGCGCGACCAGCGTTCGATGGCGATTGAGGAAGAGGAAGAGAATCGCCTCCGTCGCGACCTTGAAGACGAAATACGCATCCTGCGCGAGCAGCGCGACCAGCGCATCTACGAACTCTTCGAGGGACGCAAGCTCGCCGCAGACCTGTCGGTCGAACGCGAAGTTCGCATCCCCAAAGGCGAGACGATCACGCGCGAGATGCTCGCAGGTCTGGAGCCGAAGGCGCTCCGCAAAGCGCAGTTGACTTCAACGCGCGTTGACGTGGCGGCGGAAGTTAAAGAGTACGAAGACCGCACCGACCGTCAGGTCAAAATCCTGACGGACATTTACGAAGACAAGATTTCTAAACTCCGTCAGGGCGACGAACTCGCTCCGGGCGTGATCAAGATGGTCAAAGTCTTCATCGCGATGAAGCGCAAGCTGTCGGTCGGCGACAAGATGGCCGGACGCCACGGCAACAAGGGCGTCATCGCGCGCATCTTGCCCGAAGAGGACATGCCGTATTTGCCGGACGGCACGCCTGTTGACATCGTGCTGAACCCGCTCGGCGTGCCTTCGCGCATGAACGTCGGTCAGATTTTGGAGACGCACTTGGGTTGGGCGGCGCGCGTCTTAGGCGTCCACTTTGCGACGCCCGTTTTCGACGGCGCGACCGAGCCTGAGATCAAGCAGAAGTTGAAGGAAGCGACCGCCTCCTTGCGCGAGCAAGGATTGCCGGACATCGTCGGCGATTCGGGTAAGACCGTGCTCTACGACGGACTCTCCGGCGAAGCGTTCGAGCAGAAAGTGACCATCGGTTACATCTACATGCTCAAACTCTCGCACCTCGTTGACGATAAGATTCACGCGCGCTCGATCGGGCCGTACAGCTTGATCACGCAGCAACCTTTGGGCGGCAAGGCGCAGTTCGGCGGCCAGCGTTTCGGCGAGATGGAAGTGTGGGCTCTCGAAGCCTACGGCGCGGCGCACATTCTGCAAGAACTCTTGACGGCCAAGTCTGACGACGTGGCGGGGCGCTCGAAGATTTACGAGGCCATCGTCAAAGGCGAAGCAGACTTCAACCCGGGCGTGCCCGAATCGTTCAACGTCTTGGTGCGTGAACTCCAATCGCTCTGCCTCGACGTTGAACTGATTGACCGCAACGCCGCGCCCGACGAATCAGCGGACGGCGCAGGCAAGCCTGTGGTCGCGCTGCTCGGCGGAACGGAAGGGTAGTAAAAGTAAGCAGTGAGGGATGAGCCGCAAGCAGTTTTAGCCTGTCAACGGTTTATCCCTCACCGCCAATCGCTTTAATAACTGTTGTTTGTTTATCGGCTGACTGCTTACTAGGAGATAAAACGTGTTTCGATTCCAGCAAGAAAAAACGCAACTCGCGCCCGACTTTGAAGCGATTCGCATTTCGCTCGCGTCGCCGGAGAAGATCAGGCAATGGTCGCACGGCGAAGTGACGAAGCCGGAGACGATCAACTATCGCACGTTCAAACCCGAACGCGACGGCTTGTTCTGCGCGCGCATCTTCGGCCCCGTCACAGACTGGGAATGCCTGTGCGGCAAGTACAAGCGCATGAAGCATCGCGGAGTGATCTGCGACAAGTGCGGCGTTGAAGTGACGCAGGCGAAAGTGCGCCGCGAACGGCTCGGCCACATCGAACTCGCAAGCCCCTGCTCGCACGTCTGGTTCTTCAAAGGCTTGCCTTCGCGCATCGGCCACCTGCTCGACATTCCGCTTCGCGAACTCGAAAAAGTTCTCTACTTCGAGTCCTATATCGTCATTGATCCGGGCGACGCGCCCGTCAAAGAGCGAGAGCTTTTGACGGACGAGCGTTACCGCGAACTGATGCGCGATTTCCCCGGCGCGTTCGTCGCCAAGATGGGCGCGGAAGCGATCAAGGAACTCTTGGCGATGGTCAACATCGAAGAACTTTCGGTTGACCTGCGCGTCAAGATGAAGGACGAGACTTCGCAGCAGAAGAAGCTGAAATATTCCAAGCGTCTGAAGGTAGTCACGTCGTTCCGCAAGTCGGGCAATCAACCGAACTGGATGATCTTGGACGTAATTCCGGTCATCCCGCCCGAGCTTCGCCCGCTCGTGCCTTTGGACGGCGGACGATTCGCCACGTCTGACTTGAACGACCTCTATCGCCGCGTCATCAATCGCAACAACCGTCTCAAGAAGTTGATGGAACTGCGCGCGCCCGAAGTCATCGTGCGCAACGAGAAGCGCATGTTGCAGGAAGCGGTTGACGCTTTGTTTGATAACGGTCGTCGTGGCCGCGTGCTGCGCGGCGTCAACAACCGCCCGTTGAAATCTCTGTCCGACACTTTGAAGGGCAAGCAGGGACGCTTCCGTCAGAATTTGCTCGGCAAGCGCGTGGATTATTCGGGTCGTTCCGTCATCGTCGTCGGGCCGGAGTTGAAACTTCATCAATGCGGCCTGCCGAAGAAGATGGCGCTCGAACTGTTCAAGCCGTTCATCTACAACCAGCTTGAGAAGCAGCAATATGCCGCGACGATCAAGCAGGCGCGCGAGATGGTTGACCGCCAGGAGCCGGTCGTGTGGGACATTCTCGAAGAAGTCATACGCGAGCATCCGGTGCTCTTGAACCGCGCGCCGACGCTTCACCGGCTCGGCATTCAGGCATTCGAGCCTGTGCTTGTCGAAGGCAAGGCGATCAAGATTCACCCGCTCGTCTGCACGGCGTTCAACGCGGACTTCGACGGCGACCAGATGGCCGTACACATTCCGCTCTCGCCCGAAGCGCAGATCGAAGCGACGGTCTTGATGCTCGCCTCGAACAACATCCTCAGTCCCGCGTCGGGTCAGCCAATCGCCGTCCCCTCGCAGGACATCGTTTTGGGTTGTTACTACCTGACGCGCGACCGCGCCGGATCGAAGGGCGAGGGACGCGTCTTCGCCAACACGGACGAAGTGTTGCTCGCGCTCGACGCGAAAGAAGTCACGACGCAGACGCCGATCAAGTTGCGCCTGCGCAACGACCTTATTGACCTGACGCAAGAGCACGACACGCAGGACATCATGCGCGCGACCGTGCAGGAGAACGTGAGCCGCGTCATCAACACAACGGTCGGTCGCGTTATCTTCAACGACTCGATTCCGGCCGGTCTGCCCTACATCAACGGCACGCTCAAGAAGAAGGGCTTGACCGCAATCGTCAACTATTGCCACCTGCGTCTCGGCCACGAGATGACCGTGAAGATGCTCGACGATTTGAAGACGCTCGGCTTCCAGTATGCGACGCGCGCAGGCATCTCCATCGGCATTGACGATCTCGTCACGCCGGATGCGAAGCGCACGCTCGTCGGACAGGCCGACTCGGACGTGATCGAAGTCGATAAGCAGTATCGCGACGGCGTGATCACGAACGGCGAGCGTTATAACAAGGTCATCGCCATCTGGTCGGAAGTAACCGACAAGGTCGCCAAAGAGATGTTCAAGGCGATGGACAAGCGCGAGAAGGACACGAACGAACTCAACCCGATTTTGATCATGTCGGATTCGGGTGCGCGCGGTACCGCGCAGCAGATTCGGCAGCTCGCAGGAATGCGCGGCCTCATGGCGAAGCCTTCGGGCGAAATCATCGAGACGCCGATTCGTTCAAACTTCCGCGAAGGCTTGAACGTCCTTCAATACTTCATCTCGACGCACGGCGCGCGCAAAGGTCTCGCGGACACCGCGCTCAAGACCGCCGACTCCGGTTATCTCACGCGTCGTCTCGTTGACGTGGCGCAGGACGTTATCATCAGCGAACCCGATTGCGGGACGCTTCGCGGAATTTCCTCGACGGCCATCGTCGAAGGCGGCGAAGAGATCGAGTCTTTGCGCGACCGCATCGTCGGACGCACGGCGCTCGACGATGTTATCGATCCTGTCGAGGGTCGCGTTATCGTCGAGACGGGCGAAGAGATTGATGAAGACGTGGCGGCGGAGATTCAACGCTCCGGCGTGCAGCGCGTACGCATTCGTTCGGTGTTGACGTGTGAGTCGCGTCGCGGCGTCTGCATCAAGTGCTACGGGCGCAATCTGGCGACGGGCAAGCCGGTTGACATCGGCGAGGCGGTCGGCGTCATCGCTGCGCAGTCCATCGGCGAGCCGGGCACGCAGCTCACGATGCGCACGTTCCACATCGGCGGCACGGCGCGCCTCGAAGAGTCTTCCAAGCACGAAGCGCGCACCGACGGCACGATTCACTACGTTGAACTTCAGACCGTCAAAAATCGCAAGGGCGAGATCATCGCCATGAACCGCAACGGCGCGCTCACCATACACGACGAGCGCAACCGCGAGGTCGCGCGCTTCCAGATCGTCTACGGCGCGCACATACACGTCGAAGACGGCCAGCGCGTACGGCAGGATCAACTCCTTGCCACTTGGGACCCGTTCACCTTCGCGATTCTCACGGAGGTCGCCGGAAAGATTAAGTATCAGGACTTGAAGGAAGGCGTCACGGTTGACGAAGAGGTGGACGAGGTCACAGGCCAGTCGCGTCTCGTCGTCAAGGATTCGCCGGACGAGAAGAAGCAACCGCGTTTTGAGATTCGCAGTCTCAGCGCGAACAAAATCCTGAAGACTTACCAGATGCCCGTGCGCGCCAACTTGATGGTGTCGGACGGCGACGAGGTTGAGCCGGGCGACGTGATCGCGAAGATTCCGCGCGAGACCACGAAGACGAAAGACATCACGGGCGGTCTGCCGCGCGTCGTCGAGTTGTTCGAGGCGCGCAAGCCTCGCGAGACGGCGATCATGTCGGAAATTGACGGCGTGATCAAACTCGGCCCCATAGCGAAGGGCAAACGCAAACTCATCGTCGTCGGCAACGACGGCGAGGAGCGCGAGTACGACATTCCGCGCGGCACGCACATCAACGTGCAGGAAGGCGACCGCGTGCGCGCGGGCGAAGCCCTCATGGACGGCCCGTTGAACCCGCACGACATTTTGCGTGTTCTCGGTATGAACCGTTTGCAGGAGTACATCGTCAACGAGATTCAAGAGGTCTATCGCCTGCAAGGCGTGAACATCAACGACAAGCACATCGAAGTGATTGTCCGGCAGATGTTGCGCTGGGTGAAGATTCGCGAAGTCGGCGACACGGAGTTCTTGCTCGACGAGCAGGTTGATCGCTTCCGCTTCACGGACGAGAACGCGCGCGTGGCCGAACTTGAGGACGGCGGCGGCGAACAGGCGAAGGCCGAACCCTTGCTGCTCGGCATCACGAAGGCGTCGCTCTCGACCGACTCGTTCATCTCTGCGGCGTCGTTCCAGGAGACGACTCGCGTGCTGACCGAGGCGGCGATCTCAGGCCGCATAGATTACCTGCGCGGGCTGAAAGAAAACGTCATCATGGGTCGCCTCATCCCCGCGGGCACAGGGATGGAGTTCTACCGTAACGTCACGGTTGACCGCGACGAGACGGTAGAACAGGCCGCACACATGGATCGCGGCCTAGACGATTTGCCGGAACTCCCCTCCGCGCTCGACGCCGCCACCCTCGCCGCACGCACCGCAGCAGCAGTTGCGGCCACAGGCGACGGCGACGCCGCCGCAGTAGCAGACGACGAAGAGTAAACCGAACTCTTCCGTCCACAACTCAACCAAACAAAAGGGCGTGTCCATTTGTGGACACGCCCTTTCTCTTTTCTCGTTGATGCTCATTGACCCGACACGATGTTGTTGTCTTTTGCTTTCGCCGCTTGGCGGTAATATGTCTGGTCGTACCAGCCGTACTTAGCTCCCGTCCAGTAGAGGCAACCGGCCTTGCCGTCGAGAACCTGCCAGATCAAATCGCCGCGCATATATGGCAAGCGGTGTGCGGCGGCCTGCGCTTTAATCATCTTGCGCGCCTCCGCGCCGGTTTGCGTACGCATCTCTGTGCCGACGGCATTTTTGAGCAAATAGGTTTGTTTCGCGGCGGCGTTACGCCACCCTTCTGACCTGAAGCCGTGAATGATGGCGAGCAGCGTATCGCCCGCTTCGACCTGCGCACGCGGCGGAGGAGGCGTCGCTCCTTGATCAACGCGCGCTGCCAGCGAAGGCGAGCGCACGAGTCGCGGGTCTTCGACGATCCAGTTGGAGAACTCGCTGTTGATCTCGGAGAGTTGCTCGCGGTTCGGTTTAACGATGATAGCGATATCCTGTGAATCGTCGCCGTTGAAATCTCCCGTCAGGACGGACGCGCTTGACCGCGCATCTGTCCTGACGGCGGTTTGATAAACCCGCGCGATGACAGCCTCCACCTCCGCAGGCTGCGGCGGAGAACTTGCGGACGCAACAACTGACGCGGCGGGCGTGGGCGAGGAAGACGGAGGTGGAGGAAGCGTGGCGAGCGCTTCGGGTCGAGTTGTATGCGGCGTGTTCGCGGTTGACACGTCGCCGTGTCCCGCCGCGCTGCATCCTGACAAGATGGCGGGGGAGAGAATTGCGATGAATAGATAGAACACGGTCGTGCGTGCGTTCCAACTGAATGTTCGAGCGTGCATTTTTGTTGGTTCCTGTCGGGTTGATAGTGAGTTGCAATCACAACTCGTTACAGATCAGAGTGAACGATGAAGCGGCGGAGAGGCTAGCCAGTCAATAAGGACTGGCTAGCCTCGCGCACGTCGCGCTTACCCTTCGCGAGCGCATCGTGCGCGCCGGATGGTTTACAACGAGTTGAGGAAGGTGGCGATTTGGTTTCGCTGCGTCAGAGAGAGCGAGCGGAAGTTGTTGATGACGAAAGTTGCTTCGCCCGCGTGGCGCGTGATGGCCTCTGTGCGGGTCAGCGTTTGGCCATCGTGCATCAGGCGGTCGCGCGTGCGCACGCCCCACAGCGGCGGGGTGCGCAGTTTGTTGGCGGTGGACTGCCCGCCATTCTGGACGATGCCGTCGCCCGTGCCAACATCGTGCAACAGGAAATCACTGTAAGGGTGAATGATCTTGTTGCCGAGTGCAGCCGGAACGACGAATGCGCCGCCGTTGATGACCGTGCCCGCAGGCGCGGTCGTGATGGAGGTGACGTGGCAGATGTTGCAGCCAATCTGGTTGAAGAGGGATTGCCCGGCCTGCGAGTCGGCGGTCGCCGCCACAGCAGTATCGCGGGGCGGGGCTTTCGTCGAACGCATAAAGCGAGCGAAGATGCTGATGTCGTCTTCAGGGTCTTCGGCGCAGATCGTGTTGGGGATATTTTCACAGGGCGTGTTGTCGGGCACGGTATCAAAGGCTGCGACTGAGCGACCGAGCGAAGTGTTTTCAACGCGGTTGAGCCGGTTCGTGATGCCCTGCTCGTTGAGATAAGCGTCGCTGGCGAACGAGAGCAGGCTGGCCTGCTGGTTCTTCCAACCGAAACGCCCGACTCGGACGTTGCCGGGTGCTTCCAGCACGGGCACTTGAATAACTTGCCCCGCAATCTGGCCGCCGCTCTGGTTGGGTTGGTTGTTGGCGATGGCGACGATGGTGTTGCTGTCGATAGCCTCCACAAACCCGTCGCCGAGCACGTTCAACGAAGTGCGGAACGTGCGGATAGGCTCGGCACTCGAAGGGACACGCTCTTGAATGGAGGCGTTGATGGCGCGGTCGTTGATGAGCGAACCGCCGGGGGCATCGACGAAGAAGCCGAAGCCATCCTGATGTCCCGCGCGCAACTCTGTGATCTGGCTGATCCCGCCCGTCACGGGGTTTTGGTGACACTCGGAACAGGCTTGAGCGTTATAGACAGGCCCCAGCCCGTCGGGAATTTTATCCACCTCTTCAAAGACGAGGATGTCGTTGGCGAAAGTGCCGGGCACGGGGTCTGCGCCCGGCGGGGGCGGCGTGCCCTGTGGCGAGACGCCGTTGGTGATGTTGTCGAATCCTGTGGGAGCTTCGGTCGCAGCAGTCTGGCTCTGAACGGTATTGGTGGAGACCATTGGGAGAACAAACGCCGTGGCGAAGAAGAGTAGAACAGCGAGTTTGAGAAGTTTCATGCTGTGTTTGCTCCTTCTGTAAACTCGGATCAAACTGCGATCCGAGGGTCGGGTGGGTTACGGCGCGGCCAACTTTGAGGTGAGGGCTCGGTTTGCGACGAGGTTTAAGGCTAGCGAGGTAGCCTTCGGGAATTGTCGAGACAAATGCTGACCGCAAGATCAAAGATGGTCTTCCGATCCGGGCATCTACCGAGACAACAACTTATAATTGATGGTGAAAAGTCTGTGCGTGAGTAAAACTGCCCTTCAACTGCGCCAGCCACTTCCCTTGTGCGTCAATGTCCCGAGCGCGTGAGTATGTTGAGTAAACTTCGGGGTCAGGCTGTTCGGATGAAGATTAATGTGCCTGACGACTTAAGCGGATGCAGTTATAACAACGGCGAGGTAGAGTCTCTAACCATGCAAGTAGCGGCGGGAGATTATTAGCAATTCTCCGAAAAGTCAATTATTAATTTGCGCGGGGAGTGCCTAAATCCGAGTTGACGGTGGAAGCGGGGCAGCTAAGACCGAACTTTAGTATGGACTTTGCCCTGAGTAGTTAAGCCTCCACTTCAAAGCACCCTTTCTCGCATCATCAACTCTGATTTAGGCACTCCCGCCTCGCGCTTGAACTCTCACAAGACGGAATGCTTTCACGATTAGGGCTTGCTGATAAACTTTCTCGAACTACTGTGTCTGCGTATGAGGTCGGAACAAGCGAGCCGCCGCTTCCTGTCTTGTTGGAGTATGCGCGTGCGGCGGGTGTCTGGGTGGATGTGCTGATTGATGATGAACTAGACCTGCCTGAAAAGTTGCCGAGTCCTGCGAAGCACGAAGGAATCAAGCACGCATCTGCCAGACGCGGCAAAAAGTAATCGTGGCGCTCTAACCCTGCACATTCCTGCGCATTTCTGCTAGACTTTCCCCATGAGCGACGATCCTACAAAGGACATCGAAGAAAAGTATCAAACGAAGCCGACCATTGAAACGGTCTTAGAGCGCATCAACGCTCTTGGCGAGAGCATGCACGCACGTTTGGACGCCTTCGAGGCGCGTGTAGGGGCGCGGTTCGACAGCTTAGATAGTCGTCTAAAGAAGGTAGAGAATAAAATCGGCATACTTAATGAAGACGTGTTAGAACTACGCGGCGACATGAGGGAGTTGAAGAATAGCTTGAAGGTTCATGAGCCACAGTAGCGAAGAAGGGCAGCAAGAAACAAGTAAAAGGGCGACACTCAAGATGATGTCGCCCTTTCCCTTTTAGCTTGCGCCTTCTGGCTTAATATCAAGGTTTTAGACCTGTCCAGCGCGGCGTCTCTCCGCAACTTGACAGATTATGGACTGATCCGTACAATCCTTCGTTTGGACTACAGTCCATTTCCCAAGTGTGCAACGCTCGAGTAGGTTCTGTCGGTGTGGAGGCGTTGCCCGGCTGTCTGTTGTTGAGGGCGGTCGCTTGATAATTATTGTGGCGTAAATGCTCGCGCGCCGCCGGTTAAGTGTTTGAAACCGTGCGGATTCCGGCGCGATGCACGCGAAAATGGCGCTAGCGTTACTTAAAGCGTCTCACTCCTTTCCTTCGGGATAGGCGACGCCACAGAGAAACATTTTGGCTCGTGGGGAAGCCATGATCCACGCCCGTCCCGCTCACGAAGGGGACGAAGCGCAGAACATCCCGCTTTAATTAAATCAATAGAGGCCAACCGCTTCTTGCGCTGACTGCCGGACTGGTTCCGGTTAGAGGCAGGATTCGGAGTCTTTTGCGCTTTAGAGAAACTTCCGCGTCAACGAGAAGACTAAAGAGGACGAAAACAGCAGTGCCGACTATCAATCAACTTGTTCGCAAAGGCCGTCAGGACGTGAAGTACAAAACGGCCAGCCCCGCGTTGCAGTCTTCGCCGCAAAGGCGCGGCGTCTGCACGCGCGTCTACACGCAGACCCCGAAGAAGCCGAACTCCGCGCTCCGCAAAGTGGCGCGCGTTCGTCTCACGAACGGCATCGAGGTGACGACCTACATTCCGGGCGTCGGCCACAACTTGCAGGAGCACTCGATCGTTTTGATTCGCGGCGGGCGCGTGAAGGATTTGCCGGGCGTGCGTTACCACGTCATTCGCGGCACGCTCGACTCGGTCGGCGTCTCCGACCGCAAACAGGGGCGCTCCAAGTACGGCGCGAAACGTCCGAAGGGCGGCGCAGCAGCAGGCGCGGCTAAGGGCAAGAAATAGTTTCAGGAGTTGAAGGCTTAAACAGTTATGCCAAGAAGAAGAGTTGTTGACAGACGCGATGTGATGCCTGACCCGGTCTATAACAGCCCGCTGGTCACGAAGTTCATCAACGGTTTGATGGAGGGCGGCAAGAAGTCTACCGCCGAGAAGATTTTTTATAACTCGCTGCTCCAACTCGGCGACAAGGTGGGCGAAGACCCGCTCAAGGCTTTCAAGCGCGCGATTGATAACGTGCGCCCGCAGGTCGAGGTGAAGTCGCGGCGCGTCGGCGGTTCGACCTATCAAGTGCCGCTCGAAGTGCCGCAGGAGAGGCGCGGCTCGCTCGCCATACGCTGGATCGTCGGCGCGGCTCGCTCGCGCGGCGAAAAGACGATGATTGATCGTCTCACGGGCGAACTTCTGGACGCGGCGAACAATCGCGGCAACGCCGTCAAGAAAAAGGACGACGTGCATCGCATGGCGGAAGCCAACAAGGCGTTCGCGCATTACAAGTGGTAAGAACAACAGTGACAAGTGACAAGTGACGAGTGACAAGCAAAACCTGTCCGAACTCGTCACTTGTCACCCGTCACTTGTCACTTAAAAGTTATGGCTAAGCAAGACCTCAGAAAATTCCGCAACATCGGCATCATGGCGCACATTGATGCCGGAAAGACGACGACCACCGAACGCGTGCTCTATTACACGGGCGTCTCGCACAAGATCGGCGAGGTGCATGAGGGCACTGCGACGATGGACTGGATGGAGCAGGAGCAGGAGCGCGGTATCACGATCACCAGCGCCGCGACGACCTGTTTCTGGAAGCGCAACAACGTCGAGCACCGCATCAACATCATCGACACGCCCGGCCACGTCGATTTCACGATGGAAGTCGAACGTAGTTTACGCGTGCTTGACGGCGCGGTCGCCGTGTTTGACGGCGTCGCGGGCGTCGAGCCGCAGTCGGAGACCGTCTGGCGTCAGGCAGACAAGTACGGCGTGCCGCGCATCTGCTTCATCAACAAACTCGACCGCGCGGGCGCATCCTTCCAACGCTCTTTCGATTCCATCATCACGCGTCTAGGCGCGAACCCCGTCGCCATCCAAATCCCTATCGGCGCGGAAGACCAGTTCAAGGGCGTCATTGACCTCATCAAGATGAAGGCGCTCCTGTGGAACGACGAGACGAAGGGCGCGGAGTATTCGGTTGAAGAAATTCCGGCGGACATGCAGGCGGAAGCCCAAGCCGCGCGCGAAAAGATGATCGAATCCATCGCGAGCATTGACGACGATTTGACGAATAAGTTTTTGGAAGGCGAAGAGATTAGCGAAGACGAACTGCGCGCCACTCTGCGCAAAGGAACGATTGAGATCAAAATCGTGCCGGTTGTGACCGGCTCGGCCTTCAAGAACAAGGGCGTGCAGACTTTGCTCGACGCGGTCGTCGATTTCCTGCCCTCGCCGCTCGACATCGAAGCTATCAAAGGCACGAATCCCAAAACCGGCGAAGAAGAGCCGCGTCCGGCAGACGAGAACGCGCCGTTCGCAGGTCTCGTCTTCAAGATCATGGCCGACAAGCATCTCGGTCAACTCTCGTTCGTGCGCATCTATTCGGGCACGATCAAGGGCGGCTCTTACGCTTACAACTCGGTCAAAGGCACGAAGGAGCGCGTCGGGCGTCTCCTGCGCATGCATGCCAACAAGCGTGAAGATATTGACGAGGCATCGGCCGGCGAGATCATCGCCATTGGCGGCATGAAGCAGGTCACGACCGGCGACACCGTCTGCGACGAAAACAAACCGATCATCCTCGAAGCGATGGACTTCCCAGCGCCCGTCATACGCGTCGCCGTCGAACCGAAGACGCGCGCCGATCAAGACAAACTCGGCACGGCTCTGTCGCGTCTCGCGCAGGAAGACCCCTCGTTCAACGTCTCGACCGATCAAGAGACCGGCCAGACCATCATTGCAGGAATGGGCGAACTCCACCTTGAGATCATCGTGGATCGCATGAAGCGCGAGTTCGGCGTCGAAGCCAACGTCGGCAAACCGCAGGTTGCGTATCGCGAGACGATCACCGCCGCCGCACCCGGCAAGGAAGTTTACAAACGCCAGACGGGCGGACGCGGCCAGTTCGGCCACGTCGAGATCGAGATCGAACCCGCACCGGGCGAAGGCTTCGTCTTCGAGAACAAGATCACGGGCGGCGTCATTCCGCGCGAGTTCATCAAGCCGACCGAAGAGGGCATACGCGATGCGCTGCGTCGCGGCTTCCTCGCGGGTTACGAGTTGGTTGATATACGCGTCCGTCTCGTCTTCGGTTCGTATCACGAAGTTGACTCCGACGAGCGTTCGTTCCACATCGCAGGTTCGCTCGCGTTCAAGGACGCGGTGCGCAAGGCCAAGCCCGTGTTGCTCGAACCGATCATGCGTATCGAGGTGGTGACGCCGGAAGATTACATGGGCGCGGTCAACGGCGACTTGAATCGTCGTCGCGGCCAGATCGAAAAGATGGAACCGCGCACGGGCGGCGTGCAGGTCATCACGGCCTTCGTCCCGCTCTCCGAGATGTTCGGTTACACGACCGACCTACGCTCGTCCACACAGGGACGCGCCACTTCGACGATGCACTTCGAGCGTTACGATCAAGCTCCGAAGAACGTCGCAGAGGAAGTGATCGCGAAGGTGCAGGGCGTCGCGTCGAAATAAGTTTGAGCAAGACGATAAGCGGGTCGCTTCTCTCGCTGAATGACAGGCGTTAGCGACCCAACAGACAAACTGACAAATTAAATTTGTAGGAGCGAGAGAAAAAGATGAGCAAGGAGAAGTTCGACCGATCGAAGCCGCACGTCAACATCGGCACCATCGGGCACGTCGACCACGGCAAGACCACTTTGACGGCAGCTATCACGAAAGTCTTAGCCAAACACAACCCGAAGATCACCGTGCGTGCT
>DATFGP010000019.1:0-1184 GCA_035249365.1 Pyrinomonadaceae bacterium
TCCACGATATCTGTAATCGTCCCAGCGCCGACAGTCCTGCCGCCTTCACGAATAGCAAAGCGCAACCCCTTCTCCATCGCTATCGGCGTAATCAGTTCTATCTCCATCGCCACGTTGTCGCCGGGCATCACCATCTCCACGCCTTCCGGCAAACTCGCTACGCCCGTCACGTCCGTCGTCCGAAAGTAAAACTGCGGCCGGTACCCTGTGAAGAACGGCGTGTGTCTGCCGCCCTCTTCCTTCGTCAAGATGTACGCCTCAGCTTTGAACTTCGTGTGCGGCGTGATACTCCCTGGCTTGGCTATAACCTGCCCGCGCTCGATGTCTCTACGCTCCACGCCTCTGAGCAGTAGTCCGACGTTATCTCCGGCCACACCCTCGTCCAACAGCTTCTTGAACATCTCCACACCCGTGCAGACTGTTGAGCGCGTCGGGCGGATGCCGATTATTTCCACCGTCTCGTTCACTTTCACGCGTCCGCGCTCGACCCTGCCTGTCGCTACAGTCCCGCGTCCCTGAATCGTGAAGATGTCTTCGACGGGCATCAGGAACGGCTTTTCAACGTCGCGCTCAGGCGTCGGGATGTATGAGTCAACTGACGCCATCAACTCGTCGAGCTTGGCTTCCCACTTCTCTTCGCCGTTCAGAGCGCCAAGCGCCGAGCCGCGAATGACGGGGATGTCGTCGCCGGGAAACTCATAGGCCGACAAGAGTTCGCGCACTTCCAGTTCGACGAGTTCCAGGAGTTCCTCATCATCTACGGCATCCACCTTGTTCATGAAGACGACCATCGCCGGTACGCCCACCTGACGAGCCAGCAGGATGTGCTCTCGGGTCTGCGGCATCGGGCCATCGGTGGCTGCCACGACTAAGATCGCGCCGTCCATCTGGGCCGCGCCCGTGATCATGTTCTTGACATAATCGGCATGTCCGGGACAGTCGACGTGCGCGTAGTGGCGGTTCGGCGTCTCGTATTCGACGTGCGCGGTGGCAATGGTGATGCCACGGGCTTTCTCTTCCGGTGCGTTGTCGATGGAATCGAAAGCACGCACGGTGATCTTCGGGTTGTGTTTGGCTAAGACTTTCGTGATAGCTGCCGTCAAAGTGGTCTTGCCGTGGTCGACGTGCCCGATGGTGCCGATGTTGACGTGCGGCTTCGATCGGTCGAACTTCTCCTTGCTCAT
>DATFGP010000020.1:0-27101 GCA_035249365.1 Pyrinomonadaceae bacterium
CCTCAACAGCAACTCGAAGACGCGCGCACAAGTGCTGCGCGAGGTGGTCGAGAGCAACGAGGTGAAGAGCAGGATGTTCAACGACGCGTTTGTGTTGATGGAATACTTCGGGTATCTGAGGAGGGATGCTGAAACGACAGGTTTCAACGCGTGGCTGGCTTATCTGAACGCGCATCCGGCAGACTATCGCACGATGGTCAGAGGGTTCATCAACTCTGTGGAGTATCGCAAGCGCTTCGGCACACCCGGCCCTCCCCTGCCCGGCTTGACTCAAGACTGACAAGTCAGGGGAAAGTGAAAAGGGGAAGGGGCAAAGGTTAAAGAACATGGCGTACGTCGCCTGATCTTTTCCTTTACCCCTTCCTCTTTCCCTTTCCCCTGTCTAAGCCTTTTTCGCTTCCTCGTGCGACCCTCCGGCCAGCAGCGTGACGGCATGACCGAGCACCGGACGAATCACGTTGAAACACTCGCGCACAGCCTTCGGCGCGCCCGGCAAATTGATGATCAACGTGCCCGCGCGTATGCCGCACACGCCGCGCGAGATCATCGCCGTCGGCGTCTGCCTCAAAGTCTCCGCGCGCATCGCCTCGGCCAGTCCGGGCGCATCGCGCTCTATGACTGCGCGCGTCGCCTCCGGCGTATTGTCGCGCGGGCTAAAGCCCGTCCCGCCCGTCGTCACGATCAGATTCACGTCCGCGCGCTCCGCATAAGTGCGCAACTTCTCCTTGAGCGGTTCGAGATCGTCCGCCAATACCTCCGCCGCGACGATCTCCGCACCCAACTCGCGCAGCAACTCCGTTAGCGCCGCGCCCGACTCATCCACACGCTCGCCCCGCACGCACGCGTCGCTCAATGTGATGACAACCGCCCGAATCTGCTCTGACATAAACGTAATGATGAAAAGCTGTCCGTTGTCCGTGGTCAGTTGTCAGTTGTTCTTCGTCTGTGGTTAGTTGAGCAATCTCATCTTTAGCAACTCTTCTGGAAAGCCACATGCAACGGACAACTGACTACGGACAACTGACAACTGACAGCTTTTCATTCTTCCTCTTCCGCGCTGCGCATAGCGCGTTGCATGCGCGCGTGTTCTTTGAGGATGCAGCGATCCATGACGACGAGGAGTCCTGCGTCGAGCGCGCGTTTGGCCGCCGCAGGGTCTATGACGCCCTCTTGCAGCCAGACGGCCTTCGCGCCCGCGCGTATCGCTTCGTCCACCACCGCGCCCGCCTCTTCGGAGCGGCGGAAGACGTTGACGATTTCAAACTTCTCCGGCACGTCTGCGAGCGACGCGTAAGCCTTTTCGTCCAGCACGTCCGTCTCGTTCGGGTTGACGGGGATGACGCGGTAGCCCTTGCTCTGCATGTACGCCGAGACGCTGTTTGACGCCCGCCAGGTATTCGACGACAACCCGACCACCGCAATCGTCTTGTACTCGCCCAGAATCTTCTTAATCGCTTTCGAGGAATTGATCTCCAACACTCACCTCCCAAAGTCAGTCCCATGTCCCAAGTCTCAAGTCTCAAGTCACAGAGCCACGTTTGACCTGGGACTTGAGACTATTTCGCCGCCACTGCGACCGCGTGCAACTCTTGCAGCGAGACGGGCTTGAGTTTAACGTCTTCGCCGCACGCGCTGATGGCTTCGACGAGCGCCTGTGCGCCGGTCATCGTCGTGACGCACGGCACGTTGTGTTGCAGCGCGGCGCGGCGTATGGCCTGCTCGTCGAAGTGCGAAGCGCGCCCCAGCGGCGTATTGATGACGAGCGCGATCTCGCCCTGCTTGATCATGTCCACGATGTTCGGGCGTCCCTCGTTGACCTTGAAGACCGACTCAACTTTAAGGCCGACTTCCGACAGACGCGCCGCCGTGCCTACCGTCGCCGTGAGATGAAAACCGAGACGCGCGAGTTTGCGTGCGAGCACGCCCGCCTGTCCCTTGTCCGCGTCGTTGACGCTGATGAAGGCTGTGCCCTGACACTGCGGAAGTTGTAGCCCCGCGCCCATCATCGCCTTGCCGTAAGCCTCGCCGAACGTGTCGCCGATGCCCATCACCTCGCCCGTCGAATGCATTTCGGGGCCGAGTATCGGGTCAACGCCCGCGAACTTGACGAACGGGAAGACCGGCGACTTGATGAAGAAGCGCGTGACGCTCAAATCCGGCGGCAGGTTGAACGACGCGAGCGCGCGTCCCGCCATCACGAGCGCGGCGATGCGCGCCAGCGGCACGCCCGTAGCCTTCGACACGAACGGCACTGTACGCGACGCGCGCGGGTTCACTTCCAAAACGTACACACGGTCGTCTTTAATCGCGAACTGAATGTTTAGAAGCCCGCGCACTTTCAAAGCCTCCGCCAGCATGCGCGTGTAATGTCGCATCGTCTCGACGTGTTCGGGCGCGATGCGCACCGGCGGCAACACGCACGACGAGTCGCCCGAATGAATCCCCGCCTCCTCGATGTGCTCCTGAATGCCTGCGACAACGCACGTCTCCGCATCGGCCAAAGCGTCTACGTCGAACTCCGCCGCGCGTTCGAGAAACTTGTCGATCAAGATCGGCTTCTGCGGCGACGCATCAACAGCCGTTCTCATGTATTCGTCCAGGCTCTTCTCGTCATACACAATCGCCATCGCGCGCCCGCCCAAAACATACGACGGGCGCACGAGCACCGGATAGCCTATGCGCTCCGCTTCGACAATCGCTTCCGCCGGAGACGTGGCCGTGCCGTTTTCGGGTTGCGGAATGCCGAGTTCGGTCAGGAGTTTGCCGAAGCGTTTGCGGTCTTCCGCCAGATCAATCGAATCGGGCGATGTGCCGATGATGGGCGCGCCCGCCGCGTCGAGACGCATCGCCAGATTCAGAGGCGTCTGCCCGCCGAACTGCACGATGACGCCTTCGGGTCGTTCGACATCAATGATGTTCATCACGTCCTCGAACGTGAGCGGCTCGAAGTAGAGACGGTCGGAAGTGTCGTAATCGGTCGAGACGGTTTCAGGGTTGCAGTTGACCATGATCGTCTCGAAGCCCGCCTCGCTCAGAGCAAACGCGGCGTGACAGCAACAGTAGTCAAACTCGATTCCCTGCCCGATGCGGTTCGGCCCTGAGCCGAGGATCATGATCTTGCGTCGGTCGGTCGGCGCGGACTCGTCTTCCTCTTCGTAGGTCGAGTAGAGATAGGGAGTGTGTGATTCAAATTCCGCGCCGCACGTGTCAACGCGCTTGTAGACGGGCACGATGCCGAGACTCTTGCGCTGCGCGCGCACTTCGTCCTCCGTGCGCTTCGTCAGATATGCGATGCGGCGATCCGATAAGCCGACTTCTTTAGCTTCGCGCAAAGCATCGCCCGAAATTTCTTCGAGCGCACGCCCTTCGATGCGTTCCTGAATCAACATCACGTCTTGCAGTTGTTCGAGAAACCAGGGGTCTATGCGCGAGAGACGGTGAATCTCTTCGATTGAGATGCCGTGTTGCAAGGCGTAGGTGATGTAAGAGAATCGCTGCGAGTTGGGGCGCGCGAGTTTGCGCTGCAACTCGTCTGCGGGCACGTCTGCAAGTCGCAAAGGCTTCGTCGCTTCGAGCGAGCGCAAGCCTTTGAACAGTGCTTCTTTGAACGTGCGGCCAATCGCCATGACTTCGCCGACCGACTTCATCTGCGTACCAAGCACGTCTTCCGCTTCGCGAAACTTCTCGAAGTTCCACTTAGGAATCTTCGCCACAACGTAGTCAATCGTCGGCTCGAAACTCGCGGGCGTCTTCTTCGTGATGTCGTTCGGAATCTCGTCGAGCGTGTAGCCGACGGCGAGCTTCGCAGCGATCTTCGCGATGGGAAAACCCGTCGCCTTCGACGCGAGCGCCGACGAGCGAGACACGCGCGGGTTCATCTCGATCACGCGCACATCGCCATTCTCAGGATTGACTGCGAACTGTATGTTCGAGCCGCCCGTCTCGACGCCGACTTTGCGAATCACCGTCAGCGACATGTCGCGCAAGGTTTGATACTCGACATCCGTGAGAGTCTGCGCGGGCGCGACCGTGATCGAGTCGCCCGTGTGGACGCCCATCGGGTCGAAGTTTTCAATCGAGCAGATGATGACCACGTTGTCATGCAAGTCGCGCATCACTTCGAGTTCGTATTCTTTCCAGCCGAGTATCGACTCCTCGATCAAGACTTCGCTGATGGGCGATGCGGCCAGCCCGTGCCTGACGATCTCTTCATACTCTTCGGGATTGAACGCGACGCCGCCGCCCCAGCCGCCGAGCGTGAAGCTAGGACGTATGATCGCGGGGTAGCCGGTCGTCTCCACGAGTTGTTCGGCCTCGCCCCAAGTGCGCGCGAATCCACCGCGCGGCATCGGCAAGCCCGCCTCGTCCATCGCCTGCTTGAACAGTTGGCGATCCTCCGCGATCTTCACGGCCTCACGCTTCGCCCCGATCATCTCGACCTCGAACTCATCCAACACGCCCGCGTCTGCGAGCGCGACGGCGAGGTTCAAGGCGGTCTGCCCGCCGACGGTCGGCAGGAGCGCGTCGGGTCGTTCTTTGCGTATGATCTCTGTGACGGATGCGACTGTGAGCGGTTCGATGTAAGTGTGGTCGGCGGTCTCGGGGTCGGTCATGATCGTGGCGGGGTTCGAGTTGACGAGGACAACTTCGTAGCCCTCTTGTTTCAACACCCTGCACGCCTGCGTGCCCGAATAATCAAACTCGGCGGCCTGCCCGATGACGATCGGGCCTGAGCCGATGACCAGAATTTTTCGTATGTCCGTGCGTTTAGGCATCTCTAATCGAGTATTTAACCAGCGCTGTTCAGTTATTAGTGAATGCACGCATTATATACGGCGAGCGTGCGGAGCGCGAATCGCCGCCGTATATAACAGAAAAGCCAACTCCGTTGTGGGGTTGGCTCGTGCGGCGAAACGTACTTTGCATCATCTAAACTTGCTGTGTGTCGAAGCGGCGGCGGTAGTCGTCGCCTTCGATCTGGACGGTCTTGCACATCTCGAAGAGGCGCGAGCGGAGGCGTACGCCGACGCGGTCTTCGAGTGTTTCGTCGGTGGCGGCGCGGCGCGCGTCGAGGTAGTTGGTGGTGAAGATGGTGAGTTTTTTGTCGTTGTAGCGCGTGCCGATGATCTGCATCATGGTGTCGCGCACCCAGTCGGTCGGTTTCGACGCGCCGAGTTCGTCGAGGACGAGCACTTCGGCTTGATAGACGGGGGCAAGCAGGCGCAGTTCGGACGTGTGCGAGATTTTGTTGTAGGAGTCTTGTATCTCTTTGAGGAGCGAGCCGAATTCGTAGAAGAGACAGGGCACGCCCTTCTCCATCAGGCCGCGAAGGATTGCGACCGAGAGGTGCGTCTTGCCGACGCCGACCGTGCCCATAAAGAGCAGCCCGCGATCAACCGCAGGATATTTTTGCACGAGGCGGAAAGCGTAGTTGAAGGCTTTGAGTTGCGTGCCGTTGTTGGGCGCGGGGAAATAGTTATGGAGCGAGCAGCCGTCGTAGCGACGCGGGATGCGCGCGCTCTCCGTCATCTTCGTGCGCCCGCCCGCCTCGCGGCAGCGGCAGCGACGCGCGCCCTTGCCCGCGACGACTTCCATTCCCGAACCGAAGCAGTAGGCGCAAGTCGCCGGAGCTATTCCGTCATCCAACGCTTCAACGTCCGGCGTCGCGGCGTCGAACGGGAGCGCAGGCGTGGTCGCGTCCTTTTCGGGCACGGCGCGCAGGGGCGGTATCTTTTTGGCGTTGTCGGAAGACATTCTGCTCGGCTGTTATTGCTTAATATGAACCTACGGGGCGAAGCCGCGCGGGGTATGACTCAGGGTGTGCGGCCTCTGTTTTGTACACCTCAAAAATTTTCATCTCCGAGGGAACGACGCGGATTATAGCACCCGCGTCGGAGATTGCAAGACGAACTTCTCGCGACGCTAAAACATAACAATCTCGCTCGCACTCCGTCATCATTCTCACAGTTTTTCGCCGGATCGCAACAAAGCGTTTCCGCGTCCGAAGGGACATGCGCGCTTAAAGCAGGCTGAGTATGAGTTCGAGTAAAATGGCGAGCGAGACGAGGACGGCGATTGAGAGTAGAAGGACGTGAGGCCAGCCGAGCACGTAGCGTCGGCAAGCGCGGCACTTGAGGCCGAGACCCTTGAGCGGTCTTTTACAGTAAGGGCACTTCGCCATTGTTCGATCAAATCAACCCTGCTAACCGAAGCGCACTGGCGCGGCCTCGAAAATGGCATCAAGATATTAAAAACGCTTCGGTCGGATACGGGAGACGCGGTTCGGTCGTCGGGGGATAACCCTCTATGCTATATTCCTCGCGACATACTAAATTCATCACGGAGATAATGCAACACGCGCCGCCCGTCCGTAGGGCGCACACGTTTCCGCGCCTCGCCCTATGAGCATCTGGCAGGGACTACGCCGCAAACTCGGTCTGGAAGACGCCTCCTACTCCACAGGGCGCAGCGCGATCCGCGTCTTCCTTCTAGACGACGACGAAACGCGGCACGATTGGTTTGCGAAGCGTTTCGCGGGCGACCAACTCGACATCGCCGTCGAACCCCGTCGCGCCGTCGAACTGCTCTCCAACTATTTTTACGACGCGATATTCCTCGACCACGATCTGCTTCCCGAACACTACAAATCCTCCGCGCACGACGACGAACGCACAGGCTACGCCGTCGCCGCATGGCTCGCCGCGCGCCCGGACGTGCAGCCCGCCTCGACCATCCTCGTCCACACGCGCAACGCAGACGGCGCGATGCGCATGGTCGAAGAGATGCGCCGCGCCGGACGACGCGCCGAGTACGTCCCCTTCCCCCTGCTCGCGCAAAAGATCAAGCACTACTGGCAGCGGTAAATTACTCTTGTGCTAAACTCGCCCGCGCACGCTTTCGGCGGCAACCAATCTTTTCAACTCCGACGCCCGCGATGTTCACGAGCAACGACGCAATTCATTCTCAAAGCTCTCTCCAAGGAGTCAAGTTAATGTTCCGCCGCCGCACGCCTCGAAATCTTGTGCGCCTCGTCGCACTGTTCTTTCTCTCCGTAGCCCTCTGCCCGTCGGAAGGCAGGGCGCAGATGACGCTTGAACAGGCGAAAGCGCTGATGAATCGCCCCGCCGTCAAAGCGGCCTTCGCTTTCGTCGATCGTGATCGCGCGCCGACGCTCGATGAGTGGCGCGCCATCACGGAGATCAACGCGCCGTCCGGCAAAGAACGCACGCGCGCCGAGTACATAGAGAAACTGCTGCGCTCGTACAAGCTCTCAAACATTCATTACGATGCGACGGGCAATCTCATCGCCGAGCGCAAGGGCACGTCGGGCGCTCCACGCGTCGTCTTCGACGCGCATCTCGACACGGTCTTTCAGGAAGGATTGAAGATCAAGACCGTCATCCGCGATGGCAAGATTTACGCGCCCGGCGTCGGCGACGACACGCGCAACATCGAAGCCATGCTCGCCATGATCCGCGCGCTCGACGCGGCACACATCAAGACGCGCGGCGATCTAGTCTTCGTCTTCACGGTTGAAGAAGAGACGGCCTTGCGCGGCGCGGAGGAATACGTCAAAGAGAACAAGTCGCAGATCGATCATTACATCGCGCTCGATGGCGGCTACGAGGGTTTCACCTACGGCGGCATCGGCATCAACTGGTACAAGCATCACTTCATAGGCCCCGGCGGCCACACGCGCTCGCGCACGCCGCCCTACTCTGCCGCGCTGCCCGTAGCGCGTGCCATCGCGCGCATCTACGAACTCGAAGTGCCGCGTAATCCTTCTTCAAATTTGAACGTGGGGATGCTCGGCGGATCGGAAGTGGTCAACGCCAAAGCGGCTGACGCGTGGTTTACGGTTGATCTGCGTTCGACGGACAATGCGGTGATCGCCGATCTGGAAAAGAAGATCGAAGCGATCATTCAGGAGGAAGCGAAGCGCGCTGGCATGACCGTGAAGACCGAAGTGATTTCCACCTCGCCGTCGGCGCAGATTCCCAACCACCGCCAGTCGCCGCTTGTGCGTACAGCCGAAGCCGTACACCTCGCGCTCGGTTTCGAGAACCCGCCGATCACGATCACGGGGTCGAACAATTCGAGCGCCGCGCTACTCGCGGGCATCTCTTCGATCTCGACCGGCGCAGGCCCCTGCGGCGACTCGCACGCCATCACCGAATACTGCGAGATCGAACCGCTCTACAAGGGCATCAAGAAACTCATACTGCTCGGCGTCGCGCTCACGAACATGAGCGATTAGCACGCCGCCGGAGCGAGTCTGTGCGCGCGTGTGAATTTTAAGGCGACGGACTTTTAAGTGGTGGCCTTCGGCTGCGGAATTTCCAGATGATATGCGGGGTCGTTGTTGGCGGGCGTGAGAAACTTGCTCACAGTGCCCTTCGTCTGCGCCGCGCGGGTCGCTTTCTCGAAGGCCGCTTTGTTTGAGAGCGACGAAGGCCCGATGTCAACCACGTTCAAGATGGCAGGGTCGGCGCAGTGGCGGCTCACCGTGTCGGGGCCGAGCGCCCTGATCTTGGCTTCCATCGCGGCCTTGATCTGATCGCCGGTCTTCCCAGCCTTCTTCGCTTTCACGTATTCGTCAACCACAGCTTTACCCGGAGCTTTGTAGAGCGCCTTCTGCGAAGTGACGCCCTGACTGACGATGTTGTTGAACATGATGCGCGCCTGATCGGCAGGCGTCCGGCTGGTGCTTGTGATCAGACACGACGCGATACCGGCGGTGTTGAGAATTTCCGTCAACACGCCGAGCGTGTGAACGCTGACGACTGCTTGATTCGCCTTGGGGCCGAAGCTGATAGAGGGTTGTGCCATAGGCGCGGATAATAAGCATTACACGCGCTATGTCAAGAAAATTTTGGAAGGCAGCAACTCGAACGCGTTACGAACCGGACGTTTGCGATAAATAATTCACCCTTTTCGTCGCTCACGCTCGCGGCGACGCGCGGCGGCGGCAAGTTCGCCGGGCGTCTTTGCGCCCGCCGCTTGCGGCTTGGGAGCGGTCGGCGACGAAGGTTTCGCGGCGCTCGGGTCAACCTGCTTCTCAGGCTTTCCGGTCGTCGCCAGTTCGATCTCGGAGTTGACTTCGCCGCCGATGAGTATGGCCGCGCCCGTGAAGTAGAACCAGAGCATGAGAATGATAACCGCGCCGAGCGAGCCGTAGGTGGCGTTGTAGGAGTTGAAGTAGCTGAGATAGGCGCGGAAGCCGAAGGAGACGACGAGCCAGAGCGCGACGGCGACCGCTGCGCCGGGGCTGACCCAGTGCCAGCGGCGGTCTTTGACGTCGGGCGCGAAATAGTAGATCAGCCCGAAGGCTACGAGCACGAAGATGAGCACCGCAGGCCACTGTACGATCTTCCAAGTCCAGGTGAAGACCTGCCCGAAGCTGAAACTCGCGGCGATGTATTCGGCGATGTGGCCGCCGAAGAGCGTGAGCGTGAGCGCGGAAAGAATGAGTACGGCGAGCGCGATTGTCAGGCCGAGCGAAACGAGCCGCACTTTCCACCAAGGGCGCGTCTCTTCAACTTCGTAGGCGATGTTGAGCGTCTGGCAGATGGCGGTCATGCCGTTTGAGGCCGCCCAGAGCGTGGCGAGTATGCCGAAGGAGATTTTGCCGCCGCCCGAACCCTGCTCCACCTTGTCAATCGTCTCGTGTATGAGGTCGCCCGCCTCTTGCGGGACGACCGAGCCGAGCAGGTTGAGGAGCGACTGGCGCAGTTCGCTTCCGGCGTCTGCGAACTGGCCGAGCACGGCGGTGATGAAGAGCAGCAGCGGAAAGAGCGCGAGCAGAAAATAGTAGGAGAGTTGCGCGGAGCGCCCGAAGATGTCGTCTTCGTTTATCTCCGACCAGACGCGCTTCGCCAGTTCCTTCCAACCCAACCCGCCGAGTTGCCACAGAGACATGACCCTACCTTGCTCCCTTCGCGCGCGCCTGTGTTAGCGCGCTCCCCCAGAGTTCGCCGAAGCTACTTGATCATCGTGCCGGTACGATTCCAGCGCGTGTTGCGGAAAAAGTCCTGTATGTAGGGGAAGCCGCCCGACGGCGCGCTCTCGTCGTAAGACCAGTAGACGAACAGCGCGCGACCGATGACGAAATCGCGCGGGACGAATCCCCAGTAGCGACTGTCGGCGCTGTTGTCGCGGTTGTCGCCCATCACGAAATAGAAATCGGGCGGCACGGTGATCACCTTCTGCCCGCCGAGAGTTCTGTAGATGGGAAAATTTTCGGGCTCGTCGTCTCCGGCGCGTCTCGATTCGGGGCTGTAGGCGACTGTGTACGGCCCTTCGCCTTCGGGCGCAGGCGTGGCTTCCATCTCAAGCGGAGCGTGGTCTTCGCGCCGGTCGCGCGTGCGCGGATCATCCGGATGATTGATGGCCGTGATGACGTGCTCTGCGAGCGGTTGGCCGTTGACGATGACGCGCGTGCCGCGCAGTTCGATGCGGTCGCCGGGCAAGCCGATGACGCGCTTGACGTAGTTGGTGACGTACTGCTTGTTGCCCGGGTCGTTCGGGTCGTCGCGCCAGGGCTCGATCTGGTTGCCCGGGTATTTGAAGACGACGATGTCGCCGCGCCTGATCTCGCGTTGCGGGAGGAACGGCAAAGGCGTCGAGCCGGGCGCGAAGATGAACTTGTTGACGAGCAGGTGATCGCCAATCGTGATCGTGTTCTGCATCGACCCCGTAGGGACTTTCACCGCCTGCACGACGAACGTCATGCCAAAGAGCGCCATGATCGCCGTCACGACGAGCGACTCGAAATACTCGCGCCACACGCTGCGCGGCGGCCCCGGCTGGACGGGCTTCGCATCTTTCGCTGTAGAGGCGGCTTTGGCGGCTTGCTCCGTCTCTTGCTCCGCAGCTCGCGCCGCGCTCCGGCGTGCAGCCTTGTTCGCGGGAGTCGCGGGCGGCGGCTCTTCCATGATCGTCGAACGTGAATCATTGCTCATAAAATTCATCGTAGAGAACGACGCGCGGGGCGGTCAAGCCGCGTGCGACTTTTCCGACAGCTTTTTAATCCGCCGCTTCGGCATGTGTCTCCGTCTGCGGCGTCAAATTCAACTCTTCGAGCGCGCGGCGCGCGGCGTTCATCTCGGCGGACTTGATCGTCGCGCCCTCGCCGCTCATGCTGTGTTCCGCGAAGACAACTTCGACGTGAAACTTGCGCCGGTGCGGCGGCCCTTCCGTGTCCACCACGTTATACGTCGGCGTGACGCGAAAAGTCGCCTGCACGGATTCCTGCAACATCGTCTTGTAGTCGGCGGCGGCGGCCTCTTCCGGCGTCGCCTCCGTCAACTCGGAACTGAGCAGTTGTTGGACGAACTCGCTCGCAATTGTGTACCCGCCGTCGAGATAGACTGCGGCGATGATAGCCTCGACAACGTCCGCGAGCAGAGCGCGCTTGCGCCGCCCGCCCGTCTTCTCTTCGCCGCGACCGATGCGCAGGTATTCGCCGAGTTCGAGGCGGCGCGCGACGCGCGCGAGCATCATCGTGCTCACGAGCCGGTGCTTCATGCGCGAGAGATCGCCTTCGGTGGCGTCGGGAGTGGACTGAAAGAGGTAGTCTGCGACGGCGAGGCCGAGCACTGAGTCGCCGACAAATTCGAGCGCCTCGTTGTGCAGGCGGCGCGCTTCGATCTCTTCGCCGGGCGCGACGTGCTCGTGCGCCCACGAGCGATGCGTCAAAGCGCGCTCAAGCAGCGTGCGGTCGTTGAAAGCGTAACCGAGCTTTTCTTCCAACGCGCCGAGATCGGGTTCAGCCATTTCGGAATCTTCCACAGTGGGCGCGATTGTAGCAAACGCAAGACGGAAAGGGGAAAGGATAAGGGATAAAGAAAAGGGGAAAGGGAAAAGGGTAAGGGGAAAAGGTAAAAAGAAAAGCGGCGCGTTCATCGTGCGCTGTCTTCTTCACCTTTACCCTTTGCCCCTTACCCTTTCCCCTTCTTTCAGGGTAGTGGCTTCGAGGTCACGCCAGCGATGTAAGCGTCGAGTCCGTCGGTCGAGTCGTTGTTGCGGAACTTGTAGAATTGAGTTAGTTGCTCCATCCAACGCGCGCGGGCTTCTTGATATTGAGCGTCCGTACCGCTTAAGGCGACGGCGCGCGCGTAGGCGTCAATGATGCGATCGGCGACCAGAGTGATCCTTGCAAACGCGGCCTTGTCCTCTTCGCTTTCGGGCGGGCGCGAGCCGTTAGTATCCGTGAACCTCTTGGCGAGCGGCTCGTACTCGCTCACGATGTAAGCGGCGGCAAGGCGCGAATAGACGATGGGAGTGTTCTTGACAGAGCCTTCCGACTCGATGGCTTTGCGAAAATATGCGACGGATTCGGCGGGCGTCTCTTTTAGTATGAGTTCGCCGGTGATGAAATTGAGATACGCGAGCGCGTCGGGTTGTCCGCCGAAGGGTTTCCAGTCGGAAGGCTTGCCGCCGCGTTCGATCATCTCTGTGGCGCGCCGTGCGAAGCGGAGCGTCTCGGCGTTGTGCGAGGTATCGCCCGCGTTCGACGCGAGATAGCCTGCGGAAGCGAGATTGATGATCGTCCTCAAGTTGTCAGGATCGTCTGCGAGCACTTGCTTGCCGATCGCGTAGGCCGCCGCGTACTTCTTCTCTCTGAACAACAGAGACTCGAACTGCAACTTGCGCGCGGCGCGCTCGTAAGCCTCGACCCACTTGCCGACGCGCGCGCCGTACTCGTCCTTTGGATACTTGCCGACGTACTCGCGTCCGGCCTCGAAGGCCGCCTGCTGGTTGAGGTTGATGTTTGCGCGCCAGCGTTCGTAGAGGTCTGCCTGCGCCTGCGTGATCTGCGCCTGTTGTTGCCTGCGGCGCGCAGCGGAAGGTTGCGATGACGTGCCTTGCGCGAAGGACGACGACAGGACGAGGAGGAAGACGAACGCGAACGAGACGAAGGTGAGCGTGCGCGCTGAACGACGCGTCGCACGCGGCGAGGCGGTCTGTGTTTCTTGTTTTGACTTCATGCTGGTTGGGTGTTGCAGATTCAATAACGCTTCGGGTGCTGAAATAGCTTGCCAAGGCTTTCCGGTTTGCGTCAAGCGACAAACGCGCGTTCGCGTCGGGCTTGGCAAAATCCGTTGACGCAAAAGCCGGACGCATCGTGAATTGCACGATACGCCCGGCTGCGGTGCGGTTGGGGACGATCCTAGCTCGGAAGTCGGGTTACGGCTTTTTAGTTGCCGGTTTGGGTTTGGCCGCCGTCGTAGCAGCAGCAGGCTGCGGCGTTGCAGTCGTCGCAGCAGGTGCAGCAGCGGGCGTCGCTGTCGCGTCCATAGAGCCGTTACCGTTGCCTTCGGATGTAGCGCCGGTTGAAGGCGCGGGAGTGGCCGAAGGCACGAAGGGCTGCGGCGTGAACGGCTGCGGCAGCGGCTTCGAGGTTGCGCCCGCGATGAACGCGTCGAGTCCGGTGATCGAATCGTTGTTGCGGAACTTGTAGAAGCCCGTCAGGGTTTCCTTCCAGGTGTTTTTTTCCTGCTGAACTTTCGGGTTCGGATCGTTACCGGCCAGATTAACGGCGCGGGCGTATGCGTCCATGACGCGATCCATCACCTGATTCAGGTTGTTGAGTGCAAACTTGCTCTCTTCGGTTTCGGGCTTGCCGCCGTACTTGGCTGTGAACTCTTTCTGCAAAGGATCGTACTGTCCCACTTGATAAGCCGCCGCCAGACGGGCATACGCGCTGGCCGTCGTCTTAACGGGTGTTTCGAGCGCGAGCGCTTTCAGGTAATACGGAATCGCGCTCGCCGGGTCGGTCTTAATCAGGTATTCGCCGACGGCGAAGTTGAGATAGGCGAGCGACTCTTCTTTAGTTTTGAAAGGCGTCCAACTGGCGGGACTCTGCCCGGCCTCGATCATCTGTATGGCCGTCTTCGCGTAGTTGAGCGAGTCGGCGCTGTAGGTCGTGACTGCCGGACTCATGCTCTGCGCGGTGTAACCGGCATAACCGAGATTGATGAGGAGTCCGAGGTCGTTAGGATTGGTCGCCAGCATCTCTTTGCCTATGGTGAAGGCTTTGGCGAGGTCGCGCCCCGTGCCTTGCGCGTCGGTGCCGTAGAGATACTTCGGTAAGTCCAACTTGCGCACCGCCTCGTCGTACTGGCCGACGAATTTCTGCACGGCTTTGGAATATTGATCGTTGCAGCTCGCGTACTTTTGCAAATACTCTTGAGCTATCGTGTAGGCTTCCTTCTGGGCGGCGGCGTCGCCCTTCTTCTTGTCATAATATTTGGTGTACAACTCGGTGCGCGCGCCCTCTTCGCAAGGGTTGGCGGCTGCCGCGGCGGGCGCGGCTGTGTCTTGCGCGAATGCCGACAACGACGCGAAGGCGGCCAGCAGCGCGGCCAGCGTCAATAAACGAATCTGGTTTTTCATTGGTCGCATGTCCTCCAAACAATAATCGTCTGCGTGATTCGGAGCTTTCAAGTGGGGGCCGCGATACGGCTTCGAGCGTCGCGCCTCAATCAGATGCGCAGGCCGCGCGGCTAGTTGCCGTCTGAACGCGCGGCGCGTGTCGGGTGTGTTGACCTTTGGAGGAACCACACCGGCCTTCCGTGCAGATTGTGGAATCGGGCGCAACCGTTTTACGCGGTGCGCCGTGATACTGCAATATCTGACGGAAACGTGTCAAGCGTCTCACGCCATGCTGCACGCAAAAATTTCGCCGCGCTCTAGTGTCCTCGATTAGACACCAGAGCGCGGCGCATTGTTCCTTACAATCGGGTTATAACTTCATTACGGTTGATTTGTCAGCACACGACGCGGGCGCGAGTCCGTCGCAGGCGCTTGCGTCCCCTTTGAAGGCACGGCGACAGGCGCATTTGAAGTTTTCAGAGCGGGGCGCGTCGTCACGCCGGTCGGGCGCGTTTCGACGGGCATCAAGACGGGCTTGAGGCCGTTCGTCGTCGTGCGCGAATTTGCGTCCGCGTCTGCCGCGCTTGCATCTGCGGCGTCGGAATCGGCATCGTCTTCTGTGTCGGCGATGAGCGCAGGGTCAACCTTCGGGCGCGGCGCGAGTATTTCCGGCGTCAAGGGGAGCGGCGACCTGCCGTTGCGTTTGGCGAAGCGATAGGCGAGCGTGCGGTAGATTTGACCTGCGACCGCTGCCGGAAAATGCTTGCGCGCGTCCGTGCCGCGCCCGACGACTGCGATGGCGAGTTGCGGGTCTTCGACGGGAGCGTAAGAGGTGAAAGAGCCGTCCCAGATGCCGCCCGCGCCGATGCACGTGCCGGTCTTTCCGGCAATCGTCTGCTGCGAGTCGAAAGCCTTTCGTCCTGAACCGTAGCTGACCGAACCGATCATGCCCGGCAGCATGCGCCGCAGAGACTCCTGCGGGATGTTGAGTTGGCGGCGCACTTCGGTTTTGAACTTGACGTTCTCCTGCGGGTTGCGCGGCAGGTGCGGCGTGACGAGCGTGCCGCCGTTGCCGAAGACCGACGCGAGCGAGGCGAGTTGCAGCGGCGTGACCTCGAAGTCGTCGCCATGCGAACTCATGCGCAGCATCCCGTGGTCATCTTTGAAGAGAGGCACGCGCCCCGCGTACTCGTTGACGTGGTTGATGCCCGTGCGTTCACCGAGTCCCAACTGGCGCGCATAGCTCGACATGCGGTCGAAGCCGACGCGGCGACCGACCTGTTGGAAATAACCGTTGTGCGAATAAGCAAGCGCGTCCGTTAAATTCATGCGGTTGCTTGTGTAGGCGACGTTCTCCTGCACGGGATCAATGACGCCTTCGACCACTCCGGCCAGCCCCGACACAAGTTTGATCGTCGAACACGGCTTGAAGCCGCGACGCACGCCCCACTCCTGATTGACGATCGTATAAACCTGCCCCGTGCGCGGATTCATCACGACCACAGAACCGGCGTGATAGCCGAGCGCCTGTACGGCCACGCGTCGCACTTCCGGGTCTTCGCCCGTCACGTCGTCGCGCAAAATGTTCGCCTGAACTTCGTCGCGTAGAGATTTATCGAGCGCGCGTTGGCGTGCGATGGCTGCCTGCCGCGCGAGTTCAGCGCGACGCGCGGCCTCTTCCCTGCGCCTGCGTTCCTCCGCCTCGCGCCGCGCCTGTGCCAGACGCTCACGCTTCGAGAGCCTCCCGCCGCGTGCTGCGCGAGCCTCTTCGCGTTTGCTCATGCGGCGTTCGGCGCGCTCCTCTTTCTTCGACATGCGCCCACGCTTGTCGGCGGCGGCACGCTCGGCGCGCGTCTCCTTGGCGGAAGACTTCCTTGAAGCAGTCTTATCGCGGCCTCTGTCTGCTGCTTTCGACTTTTTATCGGCCTTCGCCGACTTGGAAGTTTTCGCGGGCGCTTTAGCGGCGGCGGCTTTGCCTTTTTTCGCGGTGGCGGCAGAGCCGGAGACGGCGACGCAGAGGGTTAAGATCAGGGAGACGAGAAAAGGGGACGGGGGATGCGGCATTCGGGTCATTCAAAAATTCCTCTCCGGTTAAAGCTATTTGAGAGTACACGACTCTTCTTCGGGTGGAACGGTCGCGCTGGTTTTGATGGCGTTGAAGTTTACGGAACACGTCACGGACGATTTAGCTTGCGCGAGGGTATGCGCTCGATGCGGCGTGTTCTGACGGCTCTGACGGAAATTCGTCGAATTGAAAGCAACGCTCATAGTAGCCGTTCTTCCAAACAATTCCTTCTGTTCAAATTAACGTTCTTCTTAACTGGCGTGGCGGGGGAGACAATCCCCCTGAAGTCTCCGGGGGGTTTGCGTTGGAGACGCTTGCGACTATAACATCACGAATTAGCGTCGAGCAACACCTTTAATTGATTTTGTTTAGCAGAAGCTCGCTATCGTTCAACTTGAACCAAAGATGTATTAAAACATCACGTCTCGAATGCTGCCAAACGGACTTTTTAACAGTTTTCGCGTGCGCCTGCTGCTCGTACTGGCGGGGCTGCTCGTCGCCACGCTCGGCTTGCAGTTCTATTTGAATCGCCGTAGCGAGCAACGCGTTGCCCGCGTTATCGCCGAACAGGAACGCGCGCTGGCAGCCGGAATCTCGCTCGCCGCGCAGACCTTCCCCACCACCAAACGACTCAGCGAACTCGACAAAGAACTCGGCTTTTCTCTGCGCGAGAAATACGCACGACGCATCACAAACGTCCTCGTCGTCAAAGACGAAGGGCGCATCCCCAATCGCCTCGACGACGACGACATCATTGACGACAGCCTCGATCCGAAGTTCGTACCCGAACGACTCGAAGACGGGACGGCCAGGTTTTTCAAAGTCTCCGAAGCGCAACTGCCGCGCCTCGTCAACGCTGACGAGAGAGCCACCACGCAGCCCGTCGCCGGAGAGCCGCGCGCCTTCACCATCTCCGCCGCCACCTCGCAAGGACTCAACTACATTATCGTCGTTCTCGGCTCGGCGCAGATGTCCGATGTCGGCTCTCTACGTCGAACCGCGCGCCCGCTGCTCCCGACGCTAGCCGTACTTTTGATCGCCACGCTCGCCACAGTCTTTCTCGTCTGGCGTTTCACGCGCCCGATTCAGGAATTGTCGGACGCCGCGCGTCGTGTTGCCGCAGGAGATTTCAACTTCCGCGTGCCGTCGGCCACGCGCCGCGACGAGATGGGCGAACTCGCTGCCGTCTTCAACGAGATGATCGCGCGGCTCGGCGGCATGCGCGATCTCGAAACGCGCCTAAACCTCGCGGAACGCTCGGCGGTCGTCGGTCGCCTCGCCTCCGCCATCGCACATGAAATACGCAACCCTCTGAACTACATCAACCTCACGCTCGACCACCTGCGCACCTCGCTCGCGCCGAGCGACCCGCAGAAGCGCGCGTCGGTCGAACGCCTCACAACGCAACTCAAAACCGAAGTCGCGCGCATCAACACACGCATCTCCGAATTCTTGAGCTACTCGCGACCCGCGCAACTTGAGATGCGCCCCGTCGATCTGCGCGCCTCAATCGAAGACGCGCTACGCATGGTCGAGGTGCAGGCCGCCGAGAGCAACATCGAGACGCGCATAGAAGCGGCGAGCGACTTGCCCCGCGTGCGGGGCGACGCGGAATCTTTACGTTCCCTCTTCACAAACCTTATTATCAACGCGGTGCAGGCGATGGAAGGCAACGGGGAGGGCGGGCATCTGACGATCACGCTTTCGGCAGACGAAGCGGCGCGGCGCGCTTGCGTCACCGTCGCGGACACCGGGCGCGGCATCGAAGCCGAAAACATCTCCCAAGTTTTTGAACCCTACTTCTCCACGAAGGAGACGGGCACGGGACTCGGCCTCGCCATCGTCAAAAAGGCGGTTGACGATCACGAAGGCACGATCTCCGTCACGAGCAAACAGGGCGAAGGCACGACGTTTACAGTTACGATTCCAACAACACAAGAAGTGACAAGTGACAAGTGACGAGTGACAAGTTAATACAAAAGAACTTGTCTTGATTCTGGCTCGTCACTTGTCACTCGTCACCTGTCACTGTTCTTTTGTCACTGAGGTTCATATGGCACGCAAAAATATACTCGTGGTTGATGACGAGAAACCGCAGCGGGAAATTTTAGAAGCTATTTTGTCCACCGAAGGCTACGACGTGACGACCGCCGCGTCGGGCGAGGCGGCGTTGAAGATCGCGAAAGAACGGCGCTTCGATCTCGTCTTAACCGACTTGAAGATGACCGGCATGGACGGCATCGAACTGCTCCAACGCCTGCTCGCATACGATTCTTCGATCATCGTCATACTGCTCACGGCGCACGGTTCGATTGACTCGGCCAAAGAAGCGCTGCGGCGTGGCGCATTCGACTATCTGGTAAAGCCCTACGACCGCGAGACGCTTCTCGAAACAATCCGCCGCGCGCTCACCAAACTCGACGCGCTCGACTCGGAGATCATTTCCGACTCGCCCGAAATGGAATCCGTCAAGAAGATGGTCTTGAAGGTCGCGCGTTCGGCTTCGACCGTTTTGATTCGTGGCGAGTCGGGCACGGGCAAAGAGTTGATCGCGCGTGCGATTCACAACCAGAGCCAGCGCGCGACGGAGATGTTTCAAGCCGTCAACTGCGCCGCCATTAACGAGAACCTTTTGGAGTCGGAACTCTTCGGCCACGAGAAAGGTAGTTTCACGGGCGCGCACGCCGAGAAGAAAGGTCTCTTTGAAGTTGCCGATCGTGGCACGCTTTTCTTGGACGAGATCGGCGAACTAGACATCTCCATGCAAGCGAAACTTTTGCGCGCCTTGCAGGAACGCGAAATCCGCCGCGTCGGCGGCACGCGCCCCATCAAGATTGACGTGCGCGTCGTCGCCGCGACGAACCGCGACCTGCTCGCGATGGTCAAAGACGGCAGGTTTCGCGACGACCTCTACTATCGCATCAACGTCCTCTCGATTGACATTCCGCCTTTGCGCGAGCGGCGCGAAGACATCCCTGTGCTCATCAACTTCTTTTTGAAGAAGCACACGCGCAACACCTCGCGCCTCATTCGCGGGCTGACGCCCGAAGCGCGCACCGTCATGCTCGAATACGCCTGGCCGGGCAACGTACGCCAGTTGGAGTCGGCCATTGAGCGCGCGATCCTCTTGGCTGAGGCCGATCTGATCACGGTCGAAGACTTGCCGCTCGAAGTCAGACAAGAGGTGCGTCCCGCGATCGAAGGCGCGTTCAAGTTGCCGCACGAAGGCATCTCGTTTGAAGACTTCGAGCGCAACCTCATCCTGCAAGCAATGGAGCGCACCGACTACAACATCACCAAAGCGGCCAAACTTCTCGGCCTCACTTTCCGCACGCTGCAATACCGTCTCGAAAAGTTCGGCATCAAACGCGCCGACAAAAAACACGATACGGAAGAGGAAGAAGATCAAGGATGAAAACGCGAGTCGCGAACATGAAACGTAAACTTTGCCTGTCGCTGCCACTCGTTGTCGTGCTCGCGCTCGCCGCGCTGCTGTCGGCCTGCGCCAACAACTCGTCTACGCAGAACGCGCCCGCAAACTCTCAGAACACGATTGCCCTTTCAAACTCGAACGCTGCGGCAACAACGCCCGCGCCGAAGTCGCCGCTCGAAGGGATCGTGTCGGCGAACGTGGAACGCGTCGAGTTGAAAGCGGGCGAGACGGCGGACGTGAACGTGCATCTCTCGATCACGAGCGGCTATCACGTGAACGCCAATCCGGCGACGGAGAAGTTTTTGATCCCGACATCGCTCAACGTCAAACCGGACGCGGGCATCACGGTCGAAAAAACGACGTACCCGAAGCCGCTCACGAAAAAGTTCCCTTTCGCAGAAGTGCCGCTCGCAGTCTATGAGGGCGACGCCGTGATCAAGCTGACGCTCAATGCTTCGCGCGAAGCACAAAAGGGACAGCACACGCTCGGCGCAGACATTCGCGTGCAACCTTGCGACGACGAGAAATGTTATCCTCCATCAACCATCAAGACGGGCGTTGAAGTCACCATCCGCTAAAAGTTTTGCCAATCACAACGGACAAAATTGAGGATGCACGCGCGGAAGGTTTCGCCTCACGCGTGTTCGAGAGACGCTGGCTCATCGTCGCGGCGGCGTGCCTCGTCGGCGCGGCGGCGCTGTTGATAGTTGCACGCGTGGACGCGGCTTTTGTGGTGGCGACGCTCGGCGTCGTCGCGTGGTTCTGGAACGAGCGCAACCGGCTGCGCCCCGCAGGCATCGAAGACGCGGAGAGATTTGAGGAAGAGGACGGAGAGATCGAGGATCAGGATGAAGAATAAATATTTTGTTTTTACGGGCGCATTGCTCGTCGCACTTTTGCTTTTGTCGCAGGCGGGTGAATCGGCAGTTAACGCCGCTGTTGCTACTACTCCGGTTCGCGTCGCTTCAAACGAGGCGGAGGCGCGCAGCACCGTCGAGCGCGCTTTTCAACAATTGAAGTCGGGCGATTACAACTCGCTTTACGACGTGCTGCCTTCGGCTTCGCAGCGAAGACTTTCGCGCGAACAATTCGTGCGTGCGCTCGAACGCACGCGCGGCATGTACGAGTTGGATCGTCTTGAGATCGGGACGGTGCGCGTCTCCGGCGATCTCGGCGTGGTGGATTCGGTTGTGTACGGGCGCGGTCGTGCGCCGTTTGCGGGCGAAGCGAAGATCGTTGCGCGTCAATACCTCGTGCGCGAGGGCGGGCGCTGGCGCGTGACGACGGGCGACCGCGCCACGATTCAACCGCTCCTTTCCGCCAATCCCGCGTTCGCCAAAAAATACCCGCTCACACAGCCGCGCCTTTATTTGAAGCGTGACAATCGCTGGGTTGACATGACGAGGGAACTGGGCGGCATCCGTCGCCGCGCGACGAGATAACAAAGCCGCAACGAAGAATGTGAAACAACGAAGAGGCGGCAGGTAATAACTTCAACCTATCGCCTCTTCGTCATTCATACTCCCCAACAAATTTACATTAAATCTTCAAATGAGAGTTGCGTGTCGTCGGTCGCAGGGTGCGCGGGTGTGCGGCGTGTGCGTGATTTTTGTTGTGTGCCGTCGAGCGCGTTCATGACGGATTGGAGGTGGAAGCGCAGGAGGCGCGAGGAGAGGCGTATGGAGGGGATGCGATTTTCGCGCGCGAGGCGGCGCACGGTTGATTCGCTCACCTGTAAGATTTTGGCGAGTTGGCGCGCGGTCAGAAATTCTTCGCGCTTGTCTGTGTGTGGCGAAGCCTCTTCCATCGCTGCAAACTTTCAATCAACCTCTAGGGCGTCGGCTTGAGCGCGAGCGCGACGCGATAGACCGCCGCGCCTTCAACTTCGACATCTTTCGATGCCGCCGTCATGCCGTCCATCTTGGCCGTGACGCGGTAGCGCGCCGTCTCGACCGGCAGGCGGAAAGAGAACGAACCGGATTCGGTCGAGATGCGCCCGTCAATTTTTTTGACGCGCCCGTCCGCCTCGACGCGCGCCAGTTCAACACGCGCGCCGCGTATGCTGCGCCCCTCTTCCGTAAAGACGCTGCCCTTCACGAAGACGAGCGAGCCTTCGTCAACCGGCATTATGAGATCACCCTTGAGCGAGCGCGACTTGCCCGCGACCACCTCGAAATCTTTGATCTCCGCCACGCTCAAGCCCTGCTTGCGGAACGTGAGGTTGTAACGACCCGCCGCGAGTCCCGCGATCTCGAACTGGCCTTTGCGATCCGTCGAAGCGGACGCAACTTCGCGCTCGCCCTGTCGCGCAGTGACGCGCACGCCCTCAGCCGATTCGCCGCTCTCGGTCTTAACTTTACCTTTAAGGCTTCCCGTCGTCTTATTCTTCTGCGCCGCCGCCGTCATGCCGAAGGCGAGCAGCGAGAGCAAAACGGACGCGCTGATAATTCTAAGTCTATTCATAATCTCTAACACGAACACTTGATGCGGACTGTCGCTAGCGCCTGACGCGGCCTGCCGCTCTTTTGCGTGCGGCGACGATTATACATGCAAACGCGCCCGCGCGGGACGCATGACGATGCGTGCGAGCCTTACAGTTGATGCGGCGCGCATGCGGCTCTGTTGCCTTCCGGTTCGGGCTGAGGTGACACGCGGGCGCGCGACTCCGTATAATGGCCGCACTCCCTCGCGCGTTTGCTGAAACAATCCGCGACCGATTCACGTTGAAGTTGTCTGGCAGGTTCGCTCCCGAGTTTTATGTTTCGCCCCCGCCGTAAAATTTCGTCCCCCGCACTCGCGCGCCTTTCTGCGTCGCGGCGCATGAGAAATGCTTTGATCGTCGCAAGCGTCGTCGTCTTCGCCGCGCTCCTCAGTTCCCTGCCCGTCGCACGCAGTCAACAACAGACCGAAACGCAAACGCCGCAACAACGACCGCGCCGTGCCGAACCGCCCGATGCGCAACGCGACGACGCGGACGAAGTTCTGCGCGTTGACACAGACCTCGTGCTCATTGACGTGGCCGTGACGGATGCCAGCGGGCGACCCGTGCGCAATCTGTCTGCGCGGGATTTCAAAATTTACGACGAGGGCGTCGAGCGCCCCATCGCCTTCTTCAATGTCGAACGTCGCAGCAGCGGCGAGTTGCGCCCCGTCGCAATCGTCTTCGCGGTTGACGTGTCGGGCAGCATGACGCCGGATGAGATGGAGCGTCTGGGGAGCGCGATGCAACTGTTTTCGCGTCGCCTGTCGGATCGCACGTCGGTTTTCGCCGTGATGAGTTTCGGGATGAGCGCGCGCGTGCTGCAACCTTTCACGAACGACCAGCAGAAACTCGAACGCGCATTCACGCGTCTTGCGCGCGAGGCCAACGGACTTTCAACACACACTTACGACGCTGTTGACGACGCCATACGCCTGCTCGTGCGCCACGCGCCGCGCTCGCGCGATAAGCGCCTGTTGAAACGCGCGGTGGTGGTTGTGACGGATGGTTTTCCGGTGGGCGATACGGTTGCGCCGAAGACCGTCATCGAGCGCGCCAACTCGGCGGAGGTGAGCGTCTACACCGTGACGCTGCCTTCATTCTCGCGCTTCCTGACTTCGCGCGGCACGACTGCTTCGAGGGCGAACGCTCACGCGCCGCTTCCGACGCCGCTCGACGTGAGCGAGTTAGCCGAAAAGACCGGCGGCTCGAACGTCTACGCGACGGAGAGAGACTTCGGCCCGCTCTTCCAAACGCTCGCAGAAGAAGTGACTTCTTCCTACATACTGGCCTTCTATCCGCCCGAAGAAAAACGGCGCGACGGGCGCTTCCACCCGCTCCGCATCGCAGCCCCGCCCGGACTTAACGTCCGCCAGAGCCGTCCCGGATATGGAAATAGTGACAAGTGACGAGTGACAAGTGACAAGTTAAAGACAAGCCTTTTGTTTTAACTTGTCACTTGTCACTCGTCACTTGTCACTGTCCTCAAAACTCTTCCTCATCATCTTCGTCGTCGTCGAGTTCGTCTTCTTCGACGATGTCGAGTTCGACTGGATCGAGTCCGACGATTTCGAGTTCCGTACCGCACTCTTCGCAGGCGACAGTATCTCCCTTGTCGGCGTCCGTATCAACGTGAACGTCGGCGTCGCATTCGGGGCATGTTCCGGTTGGCACTTCGTCTCTACCTCCAGCGCATTCAGGAGGAGCGCCCTAAAGTGATTCGGGGAGACCTCCACCTTGAAATAATTTTGGTTGAACTGCCGACAATCTAACCGCGCACGCCTTTTTTTGCAACATCCATTTTCCACTCTTCGACGGCAACGAGGCCGCCCTAGATTTTGCTGCCCGAAAGCGCGCATCTTCGCATGACTCGCGCGCCGTCTCGCCGCAGGTTTTAGCGCGGAAAATTTTGCGTCCACAAAATTATCGCAGCCTTGTGTCAGGTTTCGACGCACGATCTCGCGTGTACAAGCGAAAGGCAAATTGAAAAGATTCCTTGCTTAAAAAGCGAGAACTGTGGAAATATGCTCCGCCCAGTCCAAGCTGCGGGTGAAAAAATCAGGCGCGTTAACCCGAACCAACCTGAACCGCCGATTGCTACAGCGCAGGCCGCGCATACCCGCCAACGATCTAAGTCAAAGCGCGTTGCTACATACTCGCGCGCAACAAACGGAGACGAGGACACCATGAAACCTGCCCGCATGAACCCTACTCGCACATCCACTCACCGTCGCATCAACATCAAGCTCGTCGCGCTGCCGCTGTGCGTCTTGAGCCTGCTCGTCGCATTAGTCGCGCCGACCGTCAGGCAGAGCGCGCCGTCGAGTTCTGCCGACGGGACGAAGTTATCGACACCGTCGCCCGCGCCGGAAGTGGCACAATCAAAGACGCTCATGACCGAGCGTGCGCGCGAGGCTTACGGCCGGATTGAGTTGAGCTTCGAGGCCAATCGCGGACAGACCGACTCGTCTGTCAACTACCTCGCGCGCGGCGCGGGCTACACGCTGTTTCTCAAACCCGAAGAAGCCGTCTTCGTCATGACCCGACAGGGCGGGAAGCAGGACGCGCGAGAAGATGTCGGCCGCGAGCGGACGGCGGAGGATCACAGCATCACGCACGCGGCGCACGCTACTCCCACCGCGAACGGCTCGCCTAAACGCGCTGGCGCGCAGTCACTGACGGCTTTGCGCATGAAACTCGTCGGCGCGCACGCGGGCGCGTCGGTCGAGGGCGCAGACGAGTTGGCGGGCAAGGTCAACTATTTCATGGGCAACGATCCGGCCAAGTGGCGCGCGAACGTTCCGACCTTCGGGCGCGTGCGCTACAGAGAAATCTATCCGGGCGTTGACGTGGTTTATTACGGCAACCAGCGGCAGTTGGAATACGACTTCCATGTAGCGCCCCGAAGCGACGCGCGCGCCGTGTCCCTTAAATTTGAGGGCGCGGATAAAGTTGAAGTTGAAGAGGGCGGCGACCTGCTGCTGACTGTGGACGGTGAAGTCGTTCGCCAAATGAAGCCCGTCATCTATCAGGAAACGGCGGGCGGCGCGAGGCGCATGGTCGAAGGCGGCTACGTGTTGAAGCCGAACGGGCAAGTCGGTTTCGAGTTGGGCGAGTACGACACGGAGCGCACGCTCGTCATCGATCCCGTACTCGTTTACTCAACCTATCTCGGCGGCAGCAACACAGACCTCGCCAGAGCCATCGCGGTTGACTCGTCCGGCAACGCCTGCATCACGGGCTATACCACCTCGACTAATTATCCGACGGCCAACGCCTTTCAGTCGTCACTCAACGGCACGGCGGGGGCTTTTGGAAACAGAGATGTCTTCGTCACCAAGATCAGCGCGATGGGCAGCGCGCTAGTCTATTCCACTTATCTCGGCGGCAGCGGTGGCGAGGAGGCCAGAGGCATCGCCGTCGATTCTTCGGGCAACGCTTACGTGGCGGGCTTCACTTCGTCAAGCAACTTCCCTACGGCCAATGCCCTGCAAGCCACGAAGGGCGCGACCAACGAGGACGCTTTCGTCACGAAAATCAAGGCCGACGGCTCCGCGCTCATCTATTCGACTTATCTTGGCGGCGGTGAAAGTTCGGAGTTTGGCGAGGCCATCGCGGTTGATTCTTCCGGCAACGCCTACGTCACCGGCAGCACCTTCTCCGACAACTTCCCCACCGTCAACCCCGTTCAAGCTATGTTCGGCGGCGGCTCGACCGATGCCTTCGTGTCGAAGATCAAAGACGACGGTTCAGCGCTCGTCTATTCAACTTATCTCGGCGGCTCTGGCATGGTCGGCAGCACTCAACCGGAAACCGGCTTTGGGATCGCGGTTGATTCTGCGGGCAACGCTTACGTCACAGGAGAAACCAACTCGTCCGACGACGACTTCCCGACGGCCAACGCCGTGCAGGGCAAGTTCGGCGGCGGCATCTCCGACGCTTTCGTCACCAAGCTCGATCCGTCGGGTTCGGCGTTTGTGTTCTCTACCTACCTCGGCGGCAACGCGCAGGATGCCGGTGAAGGCATCAAGGCCGACGCATCCGGCAACGCTTATGTCGCCGGATTCACCGTGTCAACAAACTTCCCGACGGCCAACGCCCTACAAGGCACGAACGGCGGCGGTCAGGATGCTTTCCTCACCAAGATCAACCCGACGGGTTCAATGTTCATCTATTCAACTTATCTCGGCGGCGCGGGCGGCGAGATAGCCTTCGGCATCGCGGTTGATGCATCCAGCAACGTGTATCTCGGTGGAAGCACCGCGTCGTTAAACACCTTCCCCGTACGCAACGCCAATCAATGCACGCGCAACGGCGGCCAAGACCTCTTCATCACGAAGTTCAACGCGACGGCTTCCGAGCTTATCTATTCCACATATATCGGCGGTAGCGGAAGCGACAGCGGCGAAGGCATCGCGCTCGACACGTCCAACAACGCTTACATGACCGGCTCGACCACCTCGACCGATTACCCCACGGTCACTCCCATCCAAGCCATGAGCGGCGGCGGCTCTCCGTTCGGCGACGCCTTCGTCACCAAATTCAACAACGAAATCCCGCCAAACGCATGTCCGACGCCGACACCGACGCCAACTCCTACACCAACACCGACGCCAACACCAACACCCACTGCGACGCCAACTCCGACAGCGCAGACCGTACAGTTCAGCGCAGCGACCTACGGCGTGGGCGAAGGCGATGGGAGTCTGCTCGTCACCGTCTCGCGCTCCGGCTCTACCACTGCCGCC
>DATFGP010000021.1:0-206555 GCA_035249365.1 Pyrinomonadaceae bacterium
CGTGGAGATGGTGATGCCCGGCGACAACGTGGCGATGGAGATAGAACTGATTACGCCGATAGCGATGGAGAAGGGGTTGCGCTTTGCTATTCGTGAAGGCGGCAGGACTGTCGGCGCTGGGACGATTACAGATATCGTGGAATAGCTGTTATTTGTCCGTTGTCAGTGGTCAGTTGTTTGTATTGTACAAGCGGCGAGCCATAGACAAGAGTAAACAACGGACAACGGACGACTGACAACGGACAAAAGTATGCTGAACGAAAAGATCAGAATCAGACTCAAGGCTTACGATCATCGCGTGCTGGATCAATCCACCTCCGAGATCGTGGAGACTGCGAAGCGCACGGGCGCGCGCGTGGCCGGGCCGATACCGCTTCCCACTTCCAAGAACAAGTGGACGGTCTTGCGCTCGCCGCACGTAGATAAAAAGTCGCGCGAGCAGTTCGAGATCAGAACGCACAAGCGCCTGATGGACATTCTCGACCCGACACCGCAGACCGTAGATGCGCTGATGAAACTCGACCTGCCTGCGGGCGTGGATGTCGAGATCAAAGCGTTCGGCAGAGACAGATAAGAGCGGTGACAAGTGACAAGTGACAGGTGACAAGATGAAAACCTTGTTCTTTCCTGTCACCTGTCACCCGTCACCTGTCACCGAGGTATTGTGATGATCAACGGAATCATCGGTAAGAAAGTTGGCATGACGCAGTTGTTCGCAGAAGATGGCACTGTCACTCCGGTGACTGTCATCAAGGCGGGGCCTTGCGTCGTGGTGCAGACGAAATCTGCGGCGGGCAAGGACGGCTATGACGCCGTGCAGATCGGCCTTGTCGAAGAGCGCCCCGTGAAGTTGAAGAACGTCAACAAGCCTATGCGCGGCCACTTCGAGAAGACTGGCGCGGGCACGCCGCCGACGCGCGTGTTGAAAGAGTTCCGGCTTGAAGGCGACGCGGGCGTGAGCGTGGGCGACACAGTGCTCGTCGCGGATCAGTTTGCCGACGGCGACACGATTGAAGTGATCGGCAAGAGCAAGGGACGCGGTTTCGCGGGCACTGTGAAGCGTCACAACTTCAATCGCGGCCCCGAATCGCACGGCTCTATGAACGTACGCGCGCCGGGTTCAATCGGCCAGTCGGCCTATCCTTCGCGCGTCATCAAGGGCACGCGTTCTTCGGGTCACATGGGCGACGTTCGCGTCACCGTGAAGGGCTTGACGGTCGCGCGCGTTGACGCCGAAAACAATTTGTTGATGATTCGCGGCGCAGTGCCCGGCGCAAACGGCACGGTCGTCATCGTCAAAAAGTCTGTCAGACAGAAGAAGAAGTAAGTGATAAGTGATAAGTGATGGGCGATAAGATAAAAACAATTCCCCATCACCTATCACCCATCACCTATCACTGGAGTTGAATGTTATGCCTACCGTGAAGGTGCGCAATTTGAAGAACGAAGAGGTTGCCGACCTCGAACTGTCCGATGCCGTGTTCGGCGCGGAGTTTAACGAGGGGCTGGTGCATACCGCCGTCAAGGCTTACCTGGCGAAGGCGCGCGCGGGCACGGTCGGCACGAAGACGCGCGGCGACGTGTCCGGATCGGGCAAGAAACTCTGGAAGCAGAAGGGCACGGGGCGCGCGCGTATCGCCAGCATCCGTTCGCCTCTGTGGAAGGGCGGCGGCAACGTACATGGGCCGCAGGCGAAAGATTGGTCGCACAATTTGCCGAAGAAGATGCGGCGTGGCGCTTTGCGCTCGGCCTTGTCGGAGCGTCTGCGCGAGGGCAACATCATCGTGCTTGACGCGTTCACGCTCGGAGCGGCGAAGACCAAAGATTTCATCGGCGCGCTTGGCACGCTCGGCCTCGAAGGCAAGACTTTGATCGTCGATTCGTACGACAACGACAATCTGCTGCTCGCCTCGCGCAACGTCAAACGCGCGAAGATCACCACGAGCCGCAGCCTGAACATCTACGATCTGCTCTACCACGAAAAGCTCGTGCTCTCGCGCACGGCGGCGGAAGAGTTGAACGACATGCTCGACCCGAAGCGGCGCACGGGCGCGCACGACGACGCGGACGATAACAACGATAACGTCGTCAACGATAACGTCGTCGCGGCGGAAGAGAATACGACAGAGGAGGCGGCGTAAAAGATGCGTACAGTTTGGGACATCATCAAGTCGCCCGTGATCACGGAGAAGGCGCTCGTCGCGAAGGAAGAGACGCAGGACGGCAAGCAACTCCTGACCTTCCGCGTCGACAAGAACGCCACGAAGCCTGAGATCAAGTCGGCCATCGAGCGAATTTTCGACGTGAAAGTCGCCACGGTACGCACGATGAATTACATGGGCAAGAAGGCGCGGCGCGGTCGCTACGAGGGGCGCAAGCCTTCGTGGAAGAAAGCCTACGTCACGCTCCAAGAAGGCGAAAAGCCGCTCGATTACGGCGAAGCGATTTAACAACAGTGACAAGTTGTAAGTGACGAGTGACAAGTTAGAACGAAGAACTTGTCTTTAGCTTGTCACTCGTCACTCGTCACTCGTCACTTAAAAGATTATGGGCATCAAGAAACTTACACCGACATCACCGGCGCGTCGTTACCAGACGTACCTGACGCGCGATGAGTTGACGAAGGGCGCGGAGCCTGAGAAGTCTTTGCTTGAGAAGAAGACGCGCATCTCGGGACGCAATAACGACGGGCACATCACCGTGCGTCGTCGCGGCGGCGGCGCGAAGCGTTTCTATCGCATCATCGATTTCAAGCGCGACAAGACGGGCGTGCCCGGACGCGTCACGCAACTCGAATACGATCCGAATCGCTCGGCGCACATCGCGCTCATCACCTACCTCGACGGCGAGAAGCGCTACATACTCGCGCCCGCCGGACTCGAAGTGGGTAAGACGATCATGAGCGGCCCCGAAGCGGACATTCTGGCCGGAAACGCACTGCCCTTGAAGAACATTCCGCTCGGCACGCAGATTCATAACATCGAACTGCGACCGGGCAAAGGCGGACAGATGGCGCGCTCGGCCGGAGCGTTCGCGCAACTCGTCGCCAAAGAAGGCGACTACGCGCAACTGCGCATGCCTTCGGGCGAAGTGCGGCGCGTGCCGGTCGTCTGCATGGCGACGGTCGGGCAGGTCGGCAACGTCGAGCACGAAAACGTCTCGTTCGGTAAGGCCGGACGCTCGCGCTGGAAGGGCATACGCCCGCATGTGCGCGGCGTGGCGATGAACCCAGTGGATCACCCGCACGGCGGCGGCGAAGGCAAAACGAGCGGCGGTCGTCATCCTGTGACGCCGTGGGGACAACCGACGCGCGGCTACAAGACGCGTTCAAACAAGCGCACGCAGAAGATGATCGTGCGCGACAGACGAGTTAAATAAGTCTCAAGTCTTAAGTCTCAAGTCAGCCAGGCTTTCAGACTTGAGACCTGAGACTTGAGACATAAGTGGAGCGAAGCGAAACGTTATGGCACGTTCAGTTAAAAAAGGCCCGTTCATTGACGACTACCTGTTGAAGACGGTGGAGCGGATTCGCGAAAGCGGCGCTCGCCCGCCCGCGATCAAGACCTGGTCGCGACGCTCGACGATCTCGCCCGATTTCGTCGGCCTGACTTTCGCCGTCCACAACGGCAAACGCCACCTGCCCGTCTATGTGACGGAGAACATGGTCGGACACAAACTCGGCGAATTCGCGCCGACGCGCACCTTCAAAGGCCATTCGGGAACGAAGGCCGAGAAGGGCGGAAAAGTAGCTAGATAGAGCAGTGACAAGTGACAAGTGACGAGTGACAAGTTAAAACAGCTTGTCTTCAACTCGTCACTCGTCACTCGTCACTCGTCACTGAGGTTAAGCGATGGAAGCGAGAGCGAGTGCAAAGTATCTGCGCGGGTCGGCGCAAAAGGCGCGACTCGTGGTTGACATGATTCGCGGCAAGAACGTCAACGAGGCGTTGGCCGTGTTGCAGTACACGAACAAGCGCGCGGCGGACGGCATAGAGAAGTGCCTGCGTTCGGCTGTGGCGAACGCGACCGAAGCGGCGGAGAAGGCGAACATCGCTGTTGACCCCGATGACTTGTGGGTCAAGGCGGCTTTCATCGACATGGGGCCGACGAAGAATCGCCGCCGCATGCGCCCCGCCCCGCAAGGCCGTGCCTACAAGGAGCGTCGCCATTTCCATCACGTGACTTTGCTCCTGTCGAGCGAAGACGAAGAGGCCGTGAAGGGCAAGCGCGCGTCGAAGGCTGGCAAGCCGAAGACGACGAAACCGGGCAAGAAGTTAACGGCTAAAAATGCCGCCGCTGCTCCGAAAGCTGCCACGACGAAACGCGCGGCGACCAAGAAACCTGAGACGGCTGCTACTGAGACGCCCGCCGCCGCTGATACGACAGCGACGACGAGTGGCGAACAGGCAACCGAAGAATAGTTAAGTTTGAACGGAGAATAACGTGGGTCAGAAAGTTCATCCATACGGCTTCCGCCTCGGCTATAACAAAGACTGGCACTCGCACTGGTTTGCCAAAAAACAGTACGGCGAGTTCTTGCTCGAAGACTTGAAGCTCAAGGCGACGCTCAAGGCGCGTTTCAACGGCGCGGGCGTCTCGCACGTTGACGTGGAGCGCGCGGCCAATCGCTTGAAGATCATCATCTACACCTCACGTCCCGGCATCATCATCGGACGCAAGGGCGCGGAGATCGACAAGCTCAAGGCCGACATCGCCTCGCGCACGGGGCGCGAAGTGCTCGTCTCGATTCAGGAGATTCACAAGCCGGAACTCAACGCGCAATTGCAGGCCGAGAAGATCGCCGTGCAGCTTGAGAAGCGCATCGCCTTCCGTCGCGCCATGCGCAAGACGGTGGAAGAGACGTTGCGCTTCGGCGGGCAGGGAATCAAGGTCAAAGTCGGCGGTCGCTTGAACGGCGCGGAGATCGCGCGCAGCGAGTGGTACTTGCAGGGTCGCCTGCCGCTGCACACCTTGCGCGCAGATATCGATTACGGTTTCGCGCAGGCGCACACGACGTTCGGCGTCATCGGCGTCAAGGTCTGGATCTACCGTGGCGAGATTCTTGACCCGAAAGCGGCGATGGCGCGCGGCACTGCGACCGACCCGATTAACGAACCGCGCGGCGAACGCGGCGAACGCGAACGTCGCCCGCGCACACGGCGCGAACGTGAAGGCGGCGAGGGTCGCGGCGACCGTGGGGATCGTGGTCGCCCGCGCGGCGAGCGTTCATAGTTAAAGTTTATTTTGTGATCTCGCTTAAGAGATCGTCAGGGGTGCATTCATCATGTTGATGCCGAAAAAAGTTAAGCACCGGAAGCAGATGCGCGGGCGCATGACGGGGACGGCCACGCGCGGCGCGGAGATCAGCTTCGGCGAGTACGGTTTGAAATGTTTGGAGCCTGCGTGGATCACCGACCGGCAGATAGAGGCGGCTCGTATCGCTATGACGCGCCACATCAAGCGCGGCGGCAAAATCTGGATACGCATGTTTCCCGATAAGCCCGTCACGAAGAAGCCCGCCGAAACGCGCATGGGCAAAGGCAAGGGCGCGCCGGAATACTGGGTGGCGGTCGTCAAGCCGGGTCGCATACTTTATGAGATCGAAGGTGTAGACGAGACGACGGCGCGCGAGGCGATGCGTCTCGCCGCACAGAAGCTACCGATCAAGACGAAATTCGTCACGCGCGCCGAGCAGGAAGGGGGCGCAGTCTAATTATGAAGAAACGCGAAGAGTTGGAAAAGTTGATCGCCATGTCGGACGAGGAGTTGCAGGAAGAGGCTGCGCGCGTCAAAGAGTCTCTGTTTCGTTTGAACTTCAAACTGGCGCTCGGCGAGATGGACGCGGTCAAGCGTCTGCGTCAGGAGAAGCGCACGCTCGCGCGCCTGAACACGATGTTGACGCAGCGGCAGATGGCGCAGGCGGAAAAGTAAACGAGAAAGTCTGAACGCGAAACGCTGAATTAAAAAGTTCGACGTTCATCAATAGCGCGTTCATCGTTGGAGATTATGATGGCAGAAGAAAATCAGGAACAGACGACAGCAGCAGCCGGAGCGGAGCAGGACGCGCCGAAGGAAGAACGCGCGAGCGCGACCGACGACGCGCGTGCGGCGCAGGCTACAGATGCGGGCGAGACGCTCGCGCACGAGGTTGCGCCGAACGTTGACTCGCAGGCCGGAAACGCTGCGGGCACGGAAGAGGGCAAGCGCGGGCGTCGCGCGGAGAAGGTCGGCATCGTCGCCTCCGACAAGATGACGAACACGATTGTCGTCCGCGTTGATCGTCTGATCAAGCATCCGAAGTATCGCCGCTACGTGCGCCGCACGTCGAAGTTTATGGCGCACGACGAGACGGGCGCGGCCATTGGCGACAAGGTTCGCATCGTCGAAACCCGACCGCTCTCTGCGCGCAAGCGCTGGCGCGTCGTAGAGATCGTGCAGAAAGCGGAAAAATAGTGACAAGTGACGAGCGACAAGTGACAAGTCAGAACGAAGCAAGACAAAGGTTTTAACTCGTCACTTGTCACTTACAACTCGTCACTGCGAACGGAGTGAGCTATGGCAATTCAAATGCAGACATCGCTGGAGGTGGCCGATAATTCGGGCGCGCGGCGTGTCGAGATGATTATGAGCATCGGCGGTTCGACGGGTCGGCATGCCGTCCTCGGCGACAAGATCAAAGTGACCGTCAAAGAGGCTTCGCCGGACGGCGCGGTCAAGAAGGGCACGGTGCATAACGCCGTCATCGTGCGCACGCGCAAAGAGGTGCGTCGCAAGGACGGCACGTACATACGCTTCGATCAGAACGCGGCTGTGCTCATCAAAGACGACAACACGCCGATTGGCACGCGCGTCTTCGGCCCCGTCGCGCGCGAACTGCGCGACCTGAATTTTATGAAGATCGTTTCGCTCGCGCCGGAGGTGATTTAAGACAATGGCAGGAACAAGAAAGCGCAGCAAAATCAAGAAGGGCGACATGGTGCAGGTCATAGCCGGTCGCGGCTGGGCGACCTACAACCGCTCCGGCGACCGCACGCCGGTTCGCGGTCGCGTGCTCGAAGTCTCACCGGCCAACGGCAAGGTTAAAGTCGAAGGTGCAGGCATCGTGAAGAAGCACCAGAAGGCCAACCCGCAAAACAATCGCGGCGGCGGCATCATTGACAAGGAAGCTTGGATTGATATCTCGAACGTCCAGTTGATCGACCCCGAAACGGGCAAGCCGACGCGCGTGCGCGCGGGCGAGTCGAGCGAAGGCGCGCGTCAGCGCATCGCGACGAAGAGTGGGCGGGTTATCGAGAAGTAGTTTTCGAGTTGTCAGAGGGATATTGAGTCTGGAAACGCCGGTCACGCGGGCGAGACCCAGACGCGAGAGGTAGAAGACAATGGCAGCAAGACTGAAAGAGCGTTACCAGAAAGAGATCGCACCCGCGCTCGCCAAGGAGTTCAACATCACGAACCCGATGGCGACGCCGCGACTCGAAAAAATCGTCATCAACATGGGACTCGGAGAAGCTATCGGCAACTCCAAGATCATTGACACGGCGGCTGATGAGCTTTCGTCCATCGCGGGACAAAAGCCCGTCACGACGAAGGCCAAGAAGTCCATCGCGTCGTTCAAACTGCGCGAGGGCATGCCCATCGGCTCGATGGTCACTTTGCGCGGCGACCGCATGTACGAGTTTTTAGACCGCTTCGTCTCGGTTGCTTTGCCGCGCGTGCGCGACTTTCGCGGCGTCTCGCCGAAAGCCTTCGACGGGCGCGGCAACTACACGCTCGGCATACGCGACCAGTTGATCTTCCCCGAAATTGATTTCAACAAAGTGGACAAAACGCGCGGCATGAACATCTCGATTGTCACCACCGCGCGCAACGACGAGCAAGCCCGCGCGCTACTCAAGGCGCTCGGCATGCCGTTCAGACAATAGAGCAGTGACAGGTGACAGGTGACAAGTGACAAGTTAAAACTTGTTCTTGCTCGTCACTCGTCACTCGTCACTCGTCACTGAGGTTATATGGCAAAGAAATCTCTGATCGCGAAGGCGAACCGGACACCGAAGTTTTCATCGCGCGCTTACACGCGTTGCAAGCGTTGCGGCAGGCCGCGAGGCTACTTGCGCAAGTTCCAACTGTGTCGCATCTGCTTCCGCGAACTCGCGTTGCAAGGTCAGATTCCCGGCGTCGTCAAATCAAGCTGGTAATTATTAGAAATTGACCGTCAGCAGTCAGCCGCTCGCGTATAAGAGAGGTTGAAACCTGACGGCGTAAACTGGAGTTGTAGAGTAATGACTGATCCTATTGCCGACATGCTAGCGCGGATGCGCAACGCGATTTCAGCGAAGCACTCACGCGTGGACATCCCGGCGTCGAAATTGAAACTGGAGATCGCCCGCATCCTCAAGGAAGAGGGCTACATCAACAACTTCGTCGTCAAGGGCGAAGGCATCAAGCGCACGATTCGCATTTTCCTGCGCTACGATGCACGCGGCACTTCCTCCATCTCGCACCTCTCGCGCGTCTCGCGCCCTGGAAGGCGCGTCTACATGGGTTCGGGCGAAATTCCGAAAGTCTTGGGCGGCTACGGCGTCAACATCGTCTCGACTTCGCGCGGCCTGATGAGCGGCAAGCGCGCACGCCGCGAAAACGTCGGCGGCGAAGTTTTGGCACAAATTTATTAGCAGTGACAAGTGACAAGTGACGGGTGACAAGTTAAAACAAATGCTTGTCTCCGGCTCGTCACTTGTCACTTGTGACTCGTCACTGAGGTTCTTATGTCTCGTATTGGAAAGAAAGTTATCACCGTGCCTGCGGGCGTGACCGTGACGGTCGGCGAGCGCGAGTTGACGGTCAAGGGGCCGAAGGGGACTTTGACTACGCCCGTGCCCGAAGGCATCAGCTTCGAGTTGGAAGGCAACCAGTTGCAGGCCATTCGCCAGACGGACGAACTCGCGGCGCAGCACGGGCTGGCGCGTGCGCTGGCTAACAACGCCATCGTCGGCGTCACCGAAGGTTTTACGAAGCAGATGGACGTGGTCGGCGTCGGCTACAAGGCCGACGTGCAGGCGAAAAAGATCGTCTTCTCGCTCGGCTATTCGCACCCCATAGAGTTTCCGCTGCCCGAAGGCATCGAAGTCAAAGGCGAGCGCGTTCCGGCGAAGACTTCGATTCAGCAGTATCAATTGACGCTGACGCTCTCCGGCATAGACAAGCAGAAACTCGGACAGGTCGCCGCCGAGATGCACTCCTTGCGCAAGCCCGACCCCTACAAGGGCAAGGGCGTGCGCTACGCCGACGTGGCTTTGAAACTGCGTCCCGGCAAGACGGGCAAATAAAGCAGTGACGAGTGACAAGTGACGAGTGACAAGTTAAATCCTTGTTCTTGCTCGTCACTCGTCACCCGTCACTTGTCACTGAGGTTTAAGAGATGGCACAGAAAGATAGAGCAGAAGTTCGCAGGGCGGTGCATAAGCGCATACGCCGCAAGGTGTCGGGCAGCGCAGCGCGCCCGCGTCTGACGATCTACCGCAGCCTGAATCACATCTACGCGCAACTCATAGACGACGAGCAGGGGCGCACCATCGCCGCCGCTTCGACGACGGAGAAAGACTTGCGCGGCGAGACGGGCGGAAACATTGATGCCGCCGTGCGCGTCGGGCGTGCGATTGCAGAGCGCGCACTCAGCAACGGCATCGAGCAGGTCGTTTTTGATCGCGGCGGCTATCGTTACCACGGGCGCGTCAAGGCTCTGGCCGACGCCGCGCGCGAGGCCGGTTTGAACAAGGATGAGCGTGCGGCGCAAGAAGCAGAGCAGGCCGCAACCGCAGGACAGGAGCAGTAATGCGACAACCGAGACAGAGAATTTCAGCGCAGGGACTTGATCTCAAAGATCAGGTGATCTCGATCAACCGCGTGACCAAAGTGGTCAAGGGCGGCAAGAACTTGAGTTTCGCGGCGCTCGTCGTCATCGGCGACGAATCGGGGCACGTCGGCTTCGGCAGCGGCAAGGCGCGCGAAGTGCCGCTCGCCATCAAGAAGGCCATCGAGTCGGCCAAGAAGAATTTGATCCGCGTGCCGCTCATCAACAACACTTTGCCGCATCAACTCATAGGCAAGTACGGTGCTGGTCGCGTGATGATGAAGCCTGCGTCGGAAGGCACGGGCGTCATTGCGGGCGGCGCTGTGCGCGCCATCATGCAGGCCGTTGGCGTCCACGACGTGCGCACAAAAGTGCTCGGTTCGACCAACCCGCACAACGTAGTGCGCGCGACCTTCGACGGTCTACTAAACATGAAAGACCCTATGGAACTGGCGCGTCTGCGCGGCAAGCAGGTGGACGAACTTTAAGTCCCACGTCCCAAGTCTCAAGTCCCAAGTCAAAGCGGGATTTCAGACTTGGGACTTGAGACTTGGGACTTGCGACTACGAGAGAGGATTTATGGCTGAGCAGAAAAAAGAGCGGGCGGAAGGCGAGGGCGGCGGAAAGATTCGCATTCAGTATTACCGTAGCTTCATCGCCTTCCCGAAGACGCAGAAAGAGATCGTCAGAAGCCTCGGCTTGACGAAGTTGAACCAGATCGTCGAGCGGCCTGACAACGCTTCGACGCGCGGCGTCGTACAGAAAGTGCCGCATCTGATCCGAATTATCGAGTAGGAAAATTGGTAAATCGTGAATCGTTGTCGTGAGTAGAAGAAAGCAGGTTTTATCTATTTACGATTTACGGTTTACGATTCACGAGGTATTCATAATGGCTATTGGTCTTAATAATCTACACGCACCGGCTGGCTCGACGCACAAGAAGAAGCGTCTCGGGCGCGGCCCCGGTTCGGGTCTCGGCAAAACGGCGGGGCGCGGGAACAAGGGTCAGAAATCGCGTTCGGGCTACTCGGCCAAGATCGGTTTTGAAGGCGGCCAGATGCCTTTGCAGCGTCGTCTGCCGAAGCGCGGCTTCACCAACATTTTCAAGAAGCAGTGGATCGAGGTCAGCCTCTCGTCGCTCGAAAGCAGTTTCGAGGCGAACGAGGAAGTGACGCCGGAGTTGATGCACGAGCGCGGCGTCATCGCCAAAGGCAAGCGCGATGTGGTTGTGCTCGGCACGGGCGACATCTCGAAAGCCCTGAAAGTTTCGGCGCACCGCTTCACCAAAAGCGCGCGCGAGAAGATCGAATCGGCGGGCGGCGCGGTCACCGTGATCACCAAAGCTGCGAACGAGTGACGGATGACAAGATTCTAAATAATGACTTGTAAACTGTAACGAGTGACAAGCGGCAAGTGAAAGGATTATTCTGAACTTGTCACTTGTCACTCGTCACTTGTCATTGCTCTCAGGAAAGAAGCACTCATATGGAAAAGTTTTTCGCCGCCCTCCGCAACATGTTTCAAGTGCCGGATTTGCGCAAGCGCATCGGCTTCACGCTCGGCCTTTTGGCGATCTATCGCCTCGGCGCGCACGTCACAGCGCCCGGCATCAATAAGGATCAACTCGCGCGCGTCTGGGGCGACGTGGGCAACACCTTGCTCGGCGTGCTCGATCTCTTCTCCGGTGGAAACTTCCAGACCATCTCGGTCTTCGCGCTAGGCGTCACGCCCTACATCACCGCCTCGATCATCCTGCAACTGATGACGACCGTCTTCTCGCAGTTGAAGAAATTGCAGGAGGAGGGCGAGGCCGGACGACAGAAGATCAACCAGTACACGCGCTACCTGACCGTGGTTCTCGCGGGCTTTCAAACTTCCATCGTCGCGCGCTGGCTGCAAGCCAACGGCGTCGGCCAACCGGGCTGGGGCTTCCTCTTAACGACCATGCTGACGCTGACGACCGGCACGATCTTCGTGATGTGGCTCGGCGAGCAGATCACCGAGCGCGGCATCGGCAACGGCATCTCGCTACTCATCTTCGCGGGCATTATCATCGGGCTCCCGAACGGACTCGTGCAGGTGACGACGCGCCTACGCAGCGGCGTGACGCTTGAAGTGATAGGCGTCTTAGCTCTCTGCGCCGCCTTGATCCTGCTCATCGCCTTCATCGTCTTCGTCGAACAGGCGCGGCGCAAAGTCCCGATCAGCTATGCTAAGCGACACGTCGGGCGTCAACTCGTCGGCGGGCAGCAGACCGTGATGCCCTTGAAGATCAACATGGCGGGCGTCATCCCCGTCATCTTCGCGTCTTCGATGCTCGCGTTCCCGCAGACGATCTTGCAGTTCATACAGTACGACCCGACGAACCCCGAATCCTGGCGCAGCCGCGTGCATTTGTTCTTCCAGTCGTTTCACGGCGGCGACCCATACTACGAACTGTTCTTCCTGTCGCTCATCGTCATCTTCACCTTCTTCTACATCACGATCATTTTCAACGTGGAAGAGGTGGCCGACAATTTGCGCAAGCACGGCGGCTTCATCCCCGGCATACGCCCCGGCAGAAATACTGCGGAGTTTTTGAACACGATCCTGACACGGCTCACCACCGTCGGTGCGATCTATCTCGCGCTCGTCGCGCTCATCCCGCAGATCATGCTCAGCGGTTTCAACGTCGGGCGTCTGCCGTTTGTCGGCACGCGCCTCGAAGATTTCTTCAGCAGCACGCCGGGTCTCGGTTGGATTCCGAGCGGCATGGGCTACAAATTCTATTTCGGCGGCACGTCTCTGCTGATTCTCGTAGGCGTCGCGATGGACACCGTTGCGCAGATCGAAGCGCAACTCGTCATGCGCAACTACGAAGGCTTCCTCGGCTCAGGAGGCCGCCTGCGCGGACGAAGAACTTAGAACAGATGTCGGATGTTAGATGTTAGTTATAGAAGCAAACTGCTTTTACCAGCATCCAGCGTCCAGCATCTAGCATCTCTCCTATGGCAAAGATCGTCGTCTTAATGGGTGCGCCGGGCGCGGGCAAGGGGACACAGGCGCGTCTGCTGCAAGAGCGTCTGTTTTTGCCGCAGATTTCGACGGGCGACATGTTTCGCGAACTCGCCAAGGCTGAGACGCCGCTCGCCGCAGAGGTGCGCGCAGTGCAAGCGGCAGGCAAACTCGTCTCCGATGATCTCGTCATACGCGTCGTTCACGAGCGCACAGGGCGCGACGACTGCAAGCACGGTTACATTCTGGACGGCTTCCCGCGCACGACTGCGCAGGCCGCGATGCTCGAAAAGTTGGCGGTCGAGCAGGGCAACAAGATTCAAGCTGTCTTAGTTGATGTGCCTTTTGAATTGTTGGAACAACGCGCGACGGGGCGTCGCAGTTGTCCTGTGTGCGGCGAGATTTACAACATCTATTTTAAGCCGCCGAAGGTTGAAGGGTTTTGCGATCTGCATCCCGACACGCCTCTGACGCACCGCGCCGACGACACAGCGGAAAAGATTCGCGTCCGGCTCGCGACCTACGAAGAACAGACGCGCCCGCTGCTGGACTACTACGAAGCGTCGCACCGCCTCTCGCGCGTTGACGGCACGCGCGATCCGGAAGCGATCTACGCGGACATTGAAAAAATAGTGACAAGTGACGAGTGACAAGTTAAAACCAAAAACTGTCTTTAACTTGTCCTGATTCTTGCTCGTCACTTGTCACTCGTCACTTGTCACTGTCTTATGATTATAGGGAAGTCGAAGAAAGAGTTGGAGAAGATGCGCGCGGCGGGGCGGCTGGCGGGGCAGGTGCGCGAGGAGTTGCGGCGCATGGCGCGCGCAGGTGTGACCACGCTCGATCTAGACCGCGCCGCCGAGCGTATGATTCGCGAAGCGGGCGCGCTGCCGACTTTCAAAGGTTACCACGGCTATCCCTTTTCGATCTGCGCGTCCGTCAACGAACAGGTCGTGCATGGCTTCCCGTCCGACTACGCGCTCAAGGACGGCGACATCATCTCGATTGATGTGGGCGCAACTCTGGACGGCTTCGTCGGCGACACAGCGACGACTGTGCCCGTCGGAGAGGTCAGCATGGACAAGCTACGCCTGATACGCGTCGCGGAAGAAAGTCTGGAGCGCGCCATCGAGCAGTGTCGTCACGGCAAGCATCTGGGCGACATCGGGTGGGCTGTGCAGGAACTAGCGGAAGCCGAGGGCTATTCGCTCGTGCGCGATTACGGCGGGCACGGCATCGGGCGAAAGATGCACGAAGACCCGCACATCCCGAACTACGGCAGGCCGGGCACGGGCACAAAGATCAAAAACGGCTATGTTTTCGCCGTCGAGCCGATGCTCAACATGGGCACGCATCACACGAAAACTCTGGCCGACGGCTGGACGGTCGTGACGGTTGACGGGCGACCGAGCGCGCACGTCGAGCACACGATTGCCATCACGGAAGAGGGGCCGCAGGTGTTTACGCGCATGCCACAAGAGTTTGAGCGGCTGCAAGCCGCCGGAACGGCAGCGACGGCGTCGGCGCAGGCTTGAGGCCGGTCGGGGGCGTCTCCGGCTTGGCATAAGGTCAATGGTGTGTTAATATCCGCAGTTTGCCGATACTGGCATTTTTAATCTATTGGAATGCGTTGAGGTTCGAGTCAGAGGCCGGATGTTTCCGGCTGAAAAGGTGGATGCGTTATGAAGGTAAGAGCTTCCGTAAAAAAGATGTGCGATAACTGCAAGGTCATCCACCGCAAAGGCGTGGTGCGCGTGATCTGCACGAATCCGAAACACAAACAGCGTCAAGGCTAAAGGTTAATTTCAAGTCCGAGATTTCACGTCTTGGATTTTTAAGAGTTGGAGAGAAGAAATGGCTCGTGTGGTTGGCGTCGATCTTCCGGTGAACAAACGCGTCGAGATCGGCCTTACATATATTTACGGCATCGGGCGTTCGCGCTCGAAGTCAATTCTGCAAGAAGCGGACATCAATCTCGATACGCACGTGCGCGACCTTGACGAAGAGCAACTCGGTCGTATTCGCGCGATCATAGAGGGTCAGGGCGACGTTGAAGGCGACCTGCGCAAGCGCGTCCAGATGGACATCAAACGTCTGATGGACATCGGCGCGTATCGCGGCCTGCGTCATCGACGCGGTTTGCCCGTTCGTGGGCAGCGCACGCACACCAACGCGCGCACACGCAAAGGGCCGCGCCGCGCCACCATCGCCAAGAAGAAAGCGCCCGGCAAGAAGTAGGGTTAGCCGTTAGCTGTCAGCCATTAGCTTTGGCTCGCTGGCGTGCGGCACAGATTCATTAGAGGGCGGTGGCGAGTTAGGTTTTGCTAACAGCTAATCGCTAAAAGCTAAGAGCGGATTTATGGCAAAAGCAACAGCAGCAGGCGGGAAGAAAAAGACCTTTCGCAAGAAAGAGAAGAAGAACATTCCGAACGGGATCGCTTTCATCGCGGCGTCTTTCAACAACACGATGATCTCGATCACGGACTTGGAAGGCAACCTCGTCGCGCAGTCGTCTTCGGGCGCGCGCGGCTTTCGCGGTTCGCGTAAAGGTACGCCGTTCGCCGCACAGCAGGCGGCCTACGAGGCTGCGCAGAAGGCGAAGGACGCCGGAATGCAGCAATGCGAAGTGCGCGTGAAGGGGCCGGGCGGCGGTCGTGAGTCGGCCATCCGCGCGATCAACAACGCGGGCATCCGCGTCACCTCGATCCGCGACACGACGCCGATTCCGCACAACGGTTGCCGTCCGCCGAAACGACGTAGAGTGTAAAAGGCAGTGACGAGTTACAAGTGACGAGTGACAAGTTGAAAACTGAAAAACTTGTCTTTGCTCGTCACTCATCACTCGTCACTTGTCACTGTTTTATCGACCTAAAGGATGAAGGGTCGCCGTCGCTCATCGGGGCGCGTGCGGTCTGTAAACTTTTCCGTCTTAAACATTAGACTGGAGGCAGAAATAAGTGGCTAGGTATAGAGGAGCGGTGTGCCGTTTGTGCCGCCGCGAAGGCGCGAAATTATTTTTGAAGGGCGACAAGTGCTACAAGCCTTCGTGCCCGATTGAAGCGCGCGGCACGCAGCCGCCCGGACAGCACGGCAGCTCGCCGCGTCGCGGCAAGGCGCTCGTCGGCTACGGGCAGCAGTTGCGCGAGAAGCAGAAAGTCAAACGCATCTACTTCGTGCTCGAAGGGCAGTTTCGCAACTACTTCGAGCGCGCCGTCCGCCAGAAGGGCATCACGGGCGAGAACCTGCTCATCATGCTCGAACGCCGTCTCGACAACGCGGTCTACCGCGCGGGCTTCTCCACTTCGCGGCGACAGGCGCGACAACTTGTAAATCACGGCCATATCGAAGTGAACGGACGCAAAGTTGACATCCCCTCTTTTCAGGTGAAGGCAGGAGACGTGGTGACTGTCCGCGAAAACAGCCGCAAGAACACGCACATCGAAGGCGCGTGGCAGACGGCTGCCGGACGCGGTCGCCCCTCCTGGCTCGCGCCCGCAGAAGGCGCGGAGATGGGAGCGCGCGTGGCGAGTTTGCCGACGCGCGACGACATTGATCGTTCGATCAACGAGCAACTCATCGTCGAACTTTATAGCAAGTAACATCCGCGCCGACTCGCTCGGCGGCCAACTGTCCTCGCGCATGTCCGTTGACTCGGCGCGAGCGGCAGTTGCCGCCGTAGTCGCGCACATATGCTTTCAATAGCAGCCAAGGTTCAAAAATATTATGGCTATGGATCAAAATAATCTCTGGACAGGATTTCAGATGCCGCGCCGTCTGGCGGTCGAGAACGAAACGCTGACCGACCGTTACGGGCGTTTCTCCGCGCAGCCTTTCGAGCGCGGTTTCGGCACGACCATCGGCAACAGTCTTCGCCGCGCGCTGCTCTCTTCAATCGAAGGCGCGGCCATCACGGCGGTCAAGATCGAGGGCGTCGAACACGAGTTCTCTTCGATTCGCGGCGTCGTCGAAGATGCGACGGACGTGATCTTGAACCTCAAGCAGATTCCGATCAAATTGCACGGCGGCGAGGCGAAGACCTTGACGATCAGCAAGACGGGCGCGGGCGAAGTTTTGTCCGGCGACATCGAGACTGACGCAGACGTTGAAGTGCTCGACCCGAACGTCTACATCGCCACCGTCTCTGAGGGCGGCGAACTCAACATCGAGATGCGCTTGAAGCGCGGGCGCGGCTACGTTCCCGCCGACCGCAATTTCGACGAAGACCTAAGCTTAGGCTACATTCCGGTTGATTCCGTCCACACGCCCGTCAAGAAAGTGAACTACACGGTCGAAGCTGCGCGTCTCGGACAGAACACGGAGTTCGACAAGTTGACGATTGACGTTTGGACGGACGGGAGCGTGAAGCCGGACGATGCTGTCGGCCTCGCGGCGAAGCTCATCAAGGATCACATGGCGATCTTCATCAACTTCGAGGAGGACACGGACGAGTTTGCTTATACAGGCATCGAGCGTCCGCCGTTGCCGCGAAACGATCAGCTTGATCGCTCGGTTGACGAACTCGAACTCTCGGTTCGCTCCTACAACTGCCTGAAGAACGCCAACATCAAGAGCATCCGCGACCTCGTCCAACGCTCAGAGCGCGAGATGCTGGCGACGAAGAATTTCGGCAAGAAGTCTCTGAACGAAATCAAAGACATCCTGCACGGGATGGGCCTGGACTTCGGCATGGAGTTTGACGAACAGGGCAACCCGATTCCCGGCACGGGCGGGCGCGACTCCGACATCAGCGACTTCGCCGACGAAGACGAAGAGTAAACAGCAGTGACAAGTGACGAGTGACAAGTGACAAGTTAATACAAAGAAACTTGTTTTTGCTCGTCACTTGTCACTCGTCACTTGTCACTTATAGGAAATCATGCGACATCTGAAAGCACATCGGAAATTGGGACGGACGACCGAACATCGTCTCTCGTTGTTGCGCAACCTCGCGACTTCACTCATCAACGCGCGCAACGAGCGCGTCGTGACCACGCTGCCGAAGGCCAAAGAACTGCGCCCGTATATCGAGCGCGTGATCACGCTTTCGCGCAAGGCGCAAGTGTTGAGCGGCGACGACGCGGCGGTGCAGGCCGTACACCTGCGCAGGCAGGCGGCGGCGTTTTTCCATTCCGGCAATCGCGGGCAGAAGGAACTCAGCGGGCGTCGCGGCGTCGCGCGTCCCGTGCGCACGGCGGGCGTCGCTGCCGTCAAGCGTCTGTTTGACGAACTCGGCGAGCGTTACAAAGATCGTCCGGGCGGCTACACGCGCATCATCAAACTGGGCAGGCGCGACGGCGACAACGCCGAGCTCGCCATCATCGAACTCGTCGGCAACCCGCGCGAAATCGAAGCGGCGAAGCAGAGCGAGAAGCGCGCGAAGTCTGTTACTTCCGACAAGAAGAAGTCTGCGCGTGCGTCGAAGTCGGGCGAAGCCGAGGGCGGGCGTCGCGGAGGTCGTAAGGCCGACAAGACTTTCGAGAAGGAAGAGACCACTGCGGCGCGCGGTCGAGGCAAGACGGCTGACGTGAAGGACGCGGACAAAGCGGGCAGCGGCGGGCGTCGCTCGAAGAAGACCGAGTCAACCGCCGCCGAGCAAGAGACGGACAATTAGAGTAGAGCTTCGAGCGGGGCGCGCCTTGCTGCGTGAGGTAAAGCAAGCGCGCCCTTTGTCTCGCTGACTGTCAGCAGAAGCAGTAGCCCCAATCCCCCCGCTTGAGCAGTCGAATTGAGCCGAGGCGGGCTGGGGCTTTGATTTTGCTCTACCAACGCCGGGCATGAGAGGCCGCGATAGAGACACGCGACGCGCGGAGGTTCAACGAACATGAGCGAAGAGAAGAGACCCGAAGCACAGGGCAGCGACCAGCAGACGAGCGACAGCAGCAGCGGCACCGGCACGGCGACGCGCCAGCAGCCAGCCGACGCGCGCCGCAGCAGCAACAGCATCGGCGCGGGCGGCAACGTCGGCGGCGGTGGAGGTGGTGGTCGTCATGGCGGTTCGCGTCGGCGTCATCGCGGCGGCGAGCGCGAGAATCAAACTCCTTCGTCGTCAGGGCGTCGCACGGAGACTTCGATCAACATGGACGAGTTGCGCGAGTTGGCCGATCTGATCACCGCGCAAGGATTCACAGAGTTTGAACTTGAGAAGGAAGGCTTTCGCCTGCGCCTCAGCCGCAACGTCTATTCGCAACCCGCGCCTACGAGCAGCGCGCCCGACAGCAGCGGCGGCTTCACGCACTTCTCGCAGCAACCTCAGGCAGCATCGCACGCAGCGAGCGCGCCGACTGCCGCCGCAACTTCTGCGACCGACGCTGCGCCTCCCGCGCCCGTCGTTGCGGACAACGTGAACATACTTAAGTCGCCCATCGTCGGCACGTTTTACCGCTCGCCCTCGCCCGACGCCGCGCCTTACGTCGAAGTCGGCAGCCGCGTCAGGAAGGGGCAGGTCGTCTGCATCATCGAGGCGATGAAGTTGATGAACGAGATCGAAGCCGAATGGGACGGCGTGATCACGGAAATTTTCCCGCAGAACGCGCAGGCCGTCGAGTTCGACGAGCGTCTGTTCGGGATCAAGTCGTCGTGACGATGCCCGCGCCGCGAGATGTTCCGGCGGCGCGTATCGGTCGCTTGACGACGTTCGCACCCGACGCGATAGTCCTTATGCCAATCACTCCACGCAAATTCAGAAAAATCCTGATCGCTAATCGCGGCGAGATCGCGTGTCGCATCATCTGGGCGTGCAAGGAGATGGGCATCAAGACCGTCGCCGTCTACAGTCAGGCCGACCGCGACTCGCTGCACGTGCGCTTCGCAGACGAGTCAATCTGCATCGGCCCCGCGCCCTCTTCGCAGAGCTATCTCAGCATCCCGGCCATCATCAGCGCCGCAGAGATCGCCAACGTTGACGCCATACATCCGGGCTACGGCTTCCTCGCGGAGTCGCCGCAGTTCGCAGAGATTTGCGAGGCGTGCAACATCAAGTTCATCGGGCCACGTTCGTCCGTCATCAATTTGATGGGCGACAAGGTCGAGGCGCGGCGTGCGATGAGCGCGGCGGGCGTGCCGATTTTGCCGGGCAGCGCCGGGCCGATCAAGACGGAAGAAGAGGCGCTCGCGCTCACGAAAGAGATCGGCTTTCCGGTCATCATCAAAGCCTCTGCGGGCGGCGGCGGTCGCGGCATGCGCATCGTCCGCACCGAAAGTGAACTCGTCAGTTCCTTGCAGACGGCATCGAACGAAGCCCTCGCCGCTTTTAAGAACGGCGACGTTTATATCGAACGCTATGTCGAGCGACCGCGCCACGTAGAGATTCAGGTGATGGCCGACGAGTTCGGTCACTGCGTACACCTCGGCGAGCGCGATTGCTCCGTGCAGCGACGCCACCAGAAATTGATCGAGGAAGCGCCTTCGCCCGCGCTCACGGCGGAGATGCGCGAGCGTATGGGGAGCGTGGCGGTCGAAGCCTGCAAGCGCGTCGGCTATTCAAACGCGGGCACGGTCGAGTTTTTGCTGGACGAAGACGGGCGTTTTTATTTCATGGAAATGAACACGCGCGTGCAGGTCGAGCATCCGGTGACGGAGATGATCACGCTGGCCGACATCGTGCGCAATCAAATCCGCGTCGCTGAGGGCGAGGAGTTGGCATTCGCGCAGGAGAACGTGATCTTCGCCGGACACTCGATCGAGTGTCGCATCAACGCCGAGCATCCGGAGACGTTCACGCCTTCGCCCGGACTGATCACAGCCTGCAACCTTCCGGGCGGCCCCGGCGTGCGCGTGGACACGGCCATTTATCCCGGCTACTTCGTGCCACCATTTTACGATTCGCTGATCGCCAAACTCATCGTCCACGCGCGCACGCGCGAGTTGGCGATTGCGCGCATGCGCCGCGCTCTCGAAGCGATGGTCATAGAAGGAATCAAGACGACGATTCCGCTGCATTTGAAGATTATGGACGACCCGCAGTTTCAGTCGGGCGACTTTTCGACGAAGTTTTTGGACGAGTTTTTCGAGCGCAACCGCGAGGCGGACGAGGCGAAAATCGCCAGCGCCTAACCCGACGCCAGATAGGCTTTTGGCGCGTTGACGCAGGCGGAAACGAGCCTTTATAATGAACGACTTTCCCGCAAGGGATTTTCGCGTCTGAGGAGAGTAACCAGGATGTCTTACGCAATTATTAGATCGGGCGGCAAGCAATTCCGCGTCGCAGAGGGCGAGACGGTGCGCGTGCCTTCGCTTGGCGAAGAGGCAGGCGCGAGCGTAGAGTTCGACGTGCTCGTCGTTGGCGGCACGGGCGAAACGAAAGTCGGTTCGCCCATCGTTGACGGCGCGCGCGTGGCGGGCACTGTCGTCGAGCACGGGCGCGGCGACAAGATCATCGTCTTCAAAAAGAAGCGCCGCAAACAGTACAAACGCACGCAAGGCCACCGGCAAAATTACACGGCGGTTAAGATTGATTCAATTGGATAAAGCAGTGACAAGTGACGAGTGACAGGTGACAAGTTAAATCAAAGAACTTGTCTTTAACTTGTCACTCGTCACTTGTCACTCGTCACTTTGAAGGGTTGAGTTATGGCACATAAAAAGGGAGTCGGCAGTTCGCGGAACGGTCGTGATTCGCAGTCGCAGCGCCTGGGATTGAAAAAGTTCGGCGGCGAGCGTGTGCTCGGCGGCAACATCTTGGCGCGCCAGCGCGGCACGAAATGGAAGCCGGGCAAGAACGTCGGGCGCGGCAAAGACGACACGTTGTTTGCTTTGATCACCGGCATCGTCAAGTTTGAGGATAAGGGGCGGCAGGGGAAGTTCATCAGCGTCTATGAGGAGGCAACGAACCCTGCGCCGGAGGCTACTGCTGCCGCTTAGCCAAGGGGTTATCCGAAACAGTTACCTTGCGACGCCCGCGCCTGCTCGAACGAACAAGCGTAGGGCGTCCTTTCCTTTTATGAACGGAAAGCTGTCAGTTGCATGTGGCAATCAGACAAGTTACTAAAGATTGATTTGAACAACTGACAACGGGCTACTGACAACGGACAACTGACAACGGACGTTTTTAATGTTTATTGATCGCGTCAAAATTCGCATACGGGGAGGGCACGGCGGCAACGGCGTGACGGCCTTCCGGCGCGAGAAGTTCGTGCCGCGCGGCGGCCCTTCGGGCGGCGAAGGCGGCAAGGGCGGCGACGTGTGGCTCTTGGCCGACACGGGCGTCAACACGCTCTTGCACCTGCGCTACAACCCCGAACACTTTGCTGATCGCGGGCGGCACGGCGAAGGCTCGAACCGTTCGGGGCGCGAAGGCGAAGACGTTGTGGTGCGCGTGCCCGTCGGCACGCAAGTCTACGACGCAGAGACGGGCGATTTGATGTGCGACCTCGCCGAAGAGGGACAGCGTTGGCTGGCGGCCAAAGGCGGGCGCGGCGGCTTCGGCAATTCACATTTCGCCACTTCGACCAATCGTGCGCCGCGCTACCACCAAGAGGGCAGCCCCGGCGAAGAACGCGAGTTGCAACTCGAACTAAAACTCTTGGCCGATGTCGGCCTCGTCGGTTTCCCGAACGCGGGCAAGTCAACTTTGATCTCGACCATCTCCGCCGCCAAGCCGAAGATCGCCGATTATCCTTTCACCACGCTCGAACCGCATCTCGGCGTCGTTGACCTCGGCGACTTCCGCACGTTCGTCGTCGCAGACATTCCCGGCCTGATCGAAGGCGCGCACGAAGGCGCAGGACTCGGCGACCGCTTCCTGCGCCATGTCGAGCGCACGAAACTTTTGCTGCATCTGGTTGACGTATCTTCCGCGTCGGGACGCGATGCGGTCGGCGACTACGAGGCGATCAATCGCGAGTTGCTCGCCTACGACGCGCAACTCGCAGAGCGCCCGCAGATCGTCGTCGCGACGAAACTCGACGCGCTCGACGAGCCGGAGCGCCTTGAGAGTTTGCGTCGCCGCGCACACGAGGATGGGCGGGACTTTTATGAGATTTCGTCTGTGACGAATCGCGGCGTGCGCGAACTCGTACATGCGGTCGCGCATGCGTTGGACGCTCTGCGAGAAGGCGATGCCGTCGTCGCGACGACGGCATCAGTAGAAGCACGCGAGCGTACAGCGGATGCAGCAGACGAACGCGAAAGCGTCCCGTCTGCCTCGAACTAGAGTTTATGAATTCGCAGCGCAGCAGTAACGCGCGCATCGCGCTTTATGGGGGCACGTTCGATCCCGTGCATGACGGGCACATCGCGGTCGCACGCGAGTTGTTGAAGTTGTTCGCGCTCGACGAAGTTCTTTTCATCCCGGCGCACGTTGCGCCGCACAAACGAAACGTTCCGCCCGTCTCGCCGTTTCATCGTTACGCGATGCTCGCGCTGGCGACAAAGGACGAGACGCGTTTCCGCATCTCGACCGTCGAACTCGACGAACCGAGAAAGCCCTACACAATCGAAACGATTTTGCGTTTGCGCAATACTCTGGGCGGGCAGTTGGTGTTTGTGATGGGCGCGGATTCGTGGGAAGAGATCACGACGTGGCGCGAGTGGGAACGCTTGCTGGCGTTGATTGCCACCGTCGTCGTGACTCGACCGGGTTACGAACTGCACACGGGTCATGTTTCAGACGCGGTGCGCGAGCGAATTATTGACCTGCGCGGCGAAGTAAGTGAGCAGGACGTGCGAGCGGCGGAAATGATGGGAGAGCCGAACATCTATTTTACAGATGCGGTGAAACTGGACATCTCATCGAGCAATATTCGTCGCGCCGTGCGCGCGGCGGGCGGGGAACTAGAGGAAATTACCGGAGTGCCGCAGCCTGTGGCGGAGTACATCAAAAAATACAGGCTCTACAGAGAGGCGCATGAAACAGAACGACACGACGCCGGAAGAGGGCGCGCTCACGACTAAAAAGCGTGCGGCATTGAAGAAAGAAACGGACGCGACGACGCATGCGGATGCTGTTGCTGCTGCCGCGACGACGGCGACCGAAGAGGGCTTGGACGCGCGTATCGAGAGCGCTCTGCGCGCGGCGAGCGATAAGAAGGCGCACGATCTGATCGTGCTCGACCTGCGCCCCGTCGCCACCTTCACGGATTATTTTATGATCGCGAGCGGCACGAACGTACGTCAGGTGCAGGCCATCGCGGACGAGATCACGGAGCGACTGAAGCGCGAAGGCACGCGCGCCGCGCGCATCGAAGGCTACCAGACAGCCGAGTGGGTGCTGGTTGATTACGGCGATTTCATCGTACACATCTTCGAGGATAAGGCGCGACGCTTTTACGATCTCGAAAGGCTCTGGCGCGAAGGCGCGCGCGTTCCGCTTCCCGCAGATTTGCAGACGGACGCCGGAGCAGCGACGGGCGGCGCGTCGAGAAGTGACTTGAGAAACGAACCGTGATCGAACTCGTGGCGCACTCGGAGGCGATGCGTGAGGCCATGCGTCTCGCAAGTCGCGTCGCGACGACGGACGCCAACGTCCTCGTCACGGGTGAGTCGGGTGCGGGCAAAGACGCGCTCGCGCTCTACATACATCGCGAGTCGAAGCGCGCCGCCGCGTCGTTCGTGAAAATTGATTGCGCGGCGTTGCCTGCGGAGTTGTTGGAGGCAGAGTTGTTCGGCTACGAGCGCGGCGCGTTCACGGGCGCGAACGATTCCAAGCCCGGTCGGCTCGAAGCGGCGCACAAGGGCACGCTCGTCCTGGACGAGATCGCGCACCTGTCAACGGACGCACAAGCGAAACTTTTGCGCGTCATCGAACGACGCGAGTTCGAGCGTCTGGGCGGCAGGCGCACGGTGCGCGTGGATGCGCGTCTGATTGCGCTCACGAATGTTGACTTGGAGGAGGCTGTCCAGCGTCGAGCGTTTCGACCGGACTTGTTTTATCGCCTCAACGTCGTGCGCATACACGTGCCGCCTTTGCGCGAACGCCGTGAGGACGTGCGGCGTCTGGCGCGCGGGTTTTTGAAAACTTACGCCGCGAAGCACGGGCGACGCGCCTTGAGGATCGAGCCGGACGCGCTTCAGTTGTTAGAAACTTACGACTTTCCCGGCAACGTACGGGAGTTGGCGCACGTCTTAGAGCGTGCCGTAATTATGGCGGATGGCGAGAGGGTCGAAGCGGCGCATTTGCCAGACTCAGTCCGCGCCGCCGCATCGCTGCAAAGAAGGCGTGCGAAGCGCATGACGCTCGCCGAACTCGAAGCCGCTTACATCGCCGAGACGCTCGCCGCCACGCGCGGCAACAAGTCGGAGGCCGCGCGTTTGCTCGGCATCAGCCGCAAGAATCTGTACGAGAGACTCGCGCGGCGAGGGAAGGATGAAGGGAGATAGTCCGTTGTCAGTAGTCAGTTGTCCGTTGTATGTGGCTGTCGAGCTAGTTGCTAAAGATTGAATTGAACAATTGACAACGGACTACTGACAACGGACGTTTTTAGTTCATCCCTTAAATGATGCGCCTGCGTCTCATCTGGGTGGGCAAGACGAAGAACGAGCATGTACGCGCGCTCGTCGGCGATTACTTGCAGCGTCTGGGGCGGTTCGTTCGTTGTGAAGTGACGGAGTTGCGCGAGAGCGCGGCGAGCGGCGACGAACGCGCGATTGTGGAGGAAGAGAGCAAGCGGATCGCGTCGGCGCTCGCCGCGCGTTCCGACGGTGTGACGGTGCTGTTGGATGTAGAGGGGCGCGCGTTGTGGAGTTCACAGGAGTTGGCGGCACAGGTCGAACGCTGGCAGTTAGAAGGGAAGAAGGAGATCGCGTTCGTCATCGGCGGGCATCTGGGAGTCGCGCCGGAGTTGAAGTCGAAAGCGGATGTCCGTTGGTCTCTGTCGCGTTTGACTTTGACGCACGAGATGGCGCGCGTGGTGCTGGTCGAACAGCTTTATCGTGCGTATACGATCATGCACGGGTTGCCGTACCAGAAATAAGCGAGAGTGGAAACTTTTATCGCCCGGCTGCGTTTGATTTGAAATCAAGGTTGTGGGGAGCAAGCAGGGGTTTTAAGGAGAGGGAAAATAAAATGGATAAGCGCAAATTGAAATCATACCGTGATCGTTTACTGGAACGGCGCGAGGGTTTGTTCCGGCAGGTGACGGAGGCGGAGATGTCGAGCCGCGAGCGCGACCTCGAAGCCACGCAAGACCCGGCAGACATGGCCGCCAACGCCTACACGAAAGAGCTATTGATTTCGATGTCGGCCAACGACCGGCGTCTGCTCGCGTTGATTGACGAAGCGTTGCACCGCATCGAGACGGGCGGTTTCGGCGAGTGCGTCAACTGCGGCGAGCCGGTGCAGGAAAAGCGTCTGGAGGCCGTGCCTTGGGCGCGCTACTGTCTCAAGTGTCAGGATTTGCAGGAGCGCGGGATGTTGAACCCGGAAGAAGAATAGACGCGCCTCACAGTTGAGTCGGGCAACAGCCCTTCGATTCGGAAGTTCGAGTCGGAGGGCTGTCGTCGTTTATGCTCGCGCGAACGATGAAGACGCGAGTAAACTAACATTCGATGTGGCTGGCACGACAATTCGATGCGCTCTACGATGCGACGCTCGCGCTCGTCTATCCGATGCGTTGTGCGGCGTGCGGCGCGGGCGACGTGGAGATGCGCAGCGACGCGCCAGCGTGCGCGGCGTGCTGGCGTGCGACGACGATCTACACGGGCGACGAGACTTGCTGTTGGAAGTGCGGCGCGGAGGCGCTTGGAGACGTGCCGCCGGAGAAGCGTGCGGACGTGCGATGTCGTCGCTGCGACGATGCAGCGTACACAGTGGCGCGCTCGGTCGGGAGATACGAAGGGGCTTTGCGCGCGTCAGTCCTGACTTTGAAGCACGAGCCGCACGTGTCGGCTCGTTTGGCCGGATTACTTTTCGCGGCAGCGAGGCGTCCACCGTTCGACACGGCCACGCGCATCGTGCCCGTCCCGCTCCACGCGGAGCGCGAACGCGAGCGCGGCTTCAATCAAGCGACGCTGCTTGCGCGCTCAATGGCGACGCTCTCAGGTTTGCCGCTCGACGAATGGAGCGTCGTGCGCAACACTCACACGTCGCGCCACCGCGCGGGAATGGACGCGCGTGCGCGGCGTGAAACTGTAGAGGGAGCGTTTCGAGTCGAACGCCCGCGCCTCGTCGCAGGTGAGCGCGTCCTGCTCGTAGACGACGTGTTCACGACGGGCGCAACCGTCTCCGCGTGCGCGCAGGCTCTTAGAGACGCGAGCGCGGCAGACGTGTTCGTGTTGACGTTAGCGAGGGCGTAAAAGCAGATGTCAGATGTCGGATGTCGGATGTTAGTTAAAAACAAGAACTGATCTCTACTAGCATCTGACATCTAATCTCTGCTTTTAGCCTCTGCTTTTAACCTCTGGCCTCCGCCCCGCAACCTCTGTATGATGTCCGCATGAGAGACCTCTATCCCGAAATTGAACCCTACGATCAAGGCATGCTGCCGGTGTCGCCGGTGCATACGCTTTACTACGAACAGAGCGGCAACCCCGAAGGCTTGCCCGTAGTCTTCCTGCACGGCGGCCCCGGCGGCGGCACTGTGCCCGATTACAGACGCTTCTTCGATCCGGCGGCCTACCGCATCGTACTATTCGACCAGCGCGGCGCTGGGCAGAGCACGCCGCACGCGAATCTGGAAGACAACACGACTTGGCATCTGGTCGCCGACATCGAAAAAATTCGTGAGCATCTGGGGATCGAGCGTTGGTTGGTGTTTGGCGGTTCGTGGGGGAGCACTTTGGCTCTGGCCTACGCGCAGACGCATCCCGACAGGACACGCGCCCTAGTCCTGCGCGGCATCTTTCTTTGCCGCCCGAAGGAGATACAGTGGTTCTACCAAGAGGGTGCGAGCGCGATCTATCCGGACGCGTGGGAGCACTATGTTAAAGTCATCCCCGAAGCGGAGCGCGGCGACATGCTCGGCGCGTTTTACCGGCGTCTGACGAGCGACGACGAGGCCGTCAGGCTCGAAGCGGCGCGCGCCTGGAGTATCTGGGAAGGCAGCACTTCCAAACTCTATCCAGACGAGAACTTCATCGCCGAATTTGGCGAAGAGGAGTTTGCGCTCGCCTTCGCGCGCATCGAGTGCTACTACTTCATGCACAACGCTTTCTTCGAGACAGACAATTATCTGATCGAACAAGTGGGGAAGATTCGACACATTCCGGCTGTAATCGTGCAGGGGCGTTATGACGTGGTGTGCCCGCTGATGAGCGCGTGGGAACTACATCGCGCGTGGCCTGAAGCGGAACTCAAGATCATTCCCGACGCCGGACACTCCGCGCTCGAACCCGGCACACGCAGCGCGCTCGTCGAAGCGACAGACCGATTTAAGAACAGTGACGAGTGACAAGTCAGATAAAACAGTGACGAGTGACAAGTGACAGGTGACAAGTTAAAGCGGAAGCACTGTCTTTGAACTTATCTTGATTCTTGCTCGTCACTCGTCACTGTTCTTATCACTTGTCACTCGTCACCGGTCACTGTAGTATTCTTGAGTAATATGATTGGACGGGTTTTAGTCCTGAACGCATCATTCGAGCCGATCAACGTGTGTACGGAACGGCGCGCGGTGGTGATGATCTTTAAGGGCGTGGCGCGCGTCGAGGAGCACAACGGCCACATGCTCCACTCGGCGCGCGTGACGATGCACGCGCCTTCCGTCATACGCCTGACCGAATACATACACATCCCTTTCAAAAATCGCTCACTCTCGCGCAAGAACATCTTGCTGCGCGATCATTCGACGTGCCAGTATTGCGCCAAGCAACTGCCGCCGTCGGAACTCACGCTCGACCACGTCTACCCGCGTTCGCGCGGCGGCGAGTCGACGTGGGATAATCTCGTCGCCTGCTGCAAACGCTGCAACCACCGCAAGGGCAGCCGCACGCCGGAAGAGGCCGGGATGCATCTGATACGCCACCCGCGTGGCTTTTCGCTACACGTCAGCCGACAGATTATGCGTTATCTGGGGCGCGCCGATCAGACTTGGCGCAAGTACCTGTTTTACGAATCCGACAACGATGAGTCGGACAAATAGTAGGGCGCGAGAGAAAGTTTTGCAGACGCCGACGCCGCACGTTCACCTGTAAAGGAACTTCAGCTAATGAATGACACCACGCTAGCCATCGGATTCGGGACACAGGAACTTCTGATCATTCTCCTGATCGTCTTCGTCCTCTTCGGCGCAAGCCGCCTGCCGCAACTCGCTAAAGCTCTAGGACAGAGCAAACGAGCATTCAAGGAGGGCTTGGACGAGGCCGAAGACGAAGCGCGCATTGATGAAGCGCGCCGCCGCGAACGACTCCGCGCCGCCGAGTCAACGCTCAGAGAGGATGAAGTCTCATCCGACAAGTTCACAGTCAACAAACCGCGCTAAACGAGGCGACGAACTTTTAGCCAGCATAAAACGCGAGCCGCCGCAGTTGTTCTAGAACAACTGCGGCGGCTTCTTTAGTTGGCGTCGCGCAAGCGTCTATTCCGTCTTTTGCCCGACGACGAGCGTAGCCTTGATGGTGAGCGAGAACTCAGACTCGTCGCGTTCCTCGTCAATGATGCGCCGCACTTCCGCGAGGACACGACCGCGCGCCGCTTCGTCTCCGGCGAGCGGTTCGAGCCAGTGCTGCAAGAGAAATTCTTTGACGAGCGGCGCGTTGAGAAATTCTTCGCCCGATGCGTAGTCGAACTCTTCGATGTTCGTCCAGGAGCGGACGAGATCGAGACCCTCGCGTGCGGCGAGCGTTTCAACGTCTGTGACGGTCGGGCGTTCGCCGATGAGTTGTTCGACGGGCGACCCTTCGAGCATCTCCGCGTTCAACAGCGCTTCCCAGTAGATCGAATAGAACTCTCCGAAACTCGACGCGGTCGGCAGCGTCAAGGCGACGGTCGCGCCCGGTGCAGCGACGCGCACCATCTCCGAGAGCACTTCCGGCAGGCGTTCCGCCGCAATGAGCGTGGCATCGCCGAGCACTAGATCGAACTGCTCGTCCTCGAAGCCGAGAGTTTCGAGTTGCGTCTCACGAAACTCCGTCACCTTGTCCAACTTCGTCGCAGCCGCTTTCGCGCGTGCCAGCGCGAGCCGTTCCGCGCTCTCGTCCACGCCGATCAGAGTCATGTTCGCACCCGCGCGCTCTTTGACGGCGAGCGCATGCCCGCCCGTGCCCGCCGCAACGTAAAGCGCGTGCCCGCTTTTCGGCAGAGGCACATGTTCATCCATCAACTCCGCAAACCTCTCGCCCCAGTCGGGTGCAACGTAGAGGTCGTGCAGGAAGGCTAATTCTTTGTCGCTCTTGTTCTCACTCATAACAAAAACTGTCCGTTGTCCGTTGTCAGTTGTTTCGTGGTCACTTAACTTGAATGCTGATCTTCAGGTCGCCGGTTGATGCAGCACAAACAACAGACAACTGACAACTGACGGTTTAATCCTCCTTGTAATATTCGTGGCCGCGCAGTTGTTCTGGCAAGCAAGCCATTTCGTCTCTGGCGCGCGGGTCGTCGTGTACGTAGCGATAGCCGCTGCCGTAGCCGGAGCGTTTCATCAGGGGCGTGACGGCGTTGCGCAGGTGTAAAGGTACGGGTTCGCGCGCGGTCTCCTGCGCGTCTTCGGCGGCGGCGAAGTAGGCGCGTTTGACGGAGTTCGACTTGGGCGCGCGTGCCAGATAGATCGTCGCTTGCGAGAGCGGGTAGAGGGCTTCGGGCAGACCGATGAGCGCGGTGATCTGCGCGGCGGCGTTTGCCTGCACCATCGCTTGCGGGTCGGCCAAGCCAACGTCTTCGGAGGCGAGTATGCAGAGGCGGCGCGCGATGAAGATTGGGTCAGCACCACCTTCGATGAGACGCGCGAGCCAGTAGAGCGCGGCGTTCGTATCAGAGTTGCGTAAACTTTTGATGAGCGCGGAGGCGAGATTGTAATGCTCCTCGCCGCCCTTGTCGTAGGCGTAGCGCGCGCGTCCCAGAGCTTCGACGACGATCTCATCTGTGATGTGGCGCACGCCTTTCGAGTCGGGCGCGGTTGATTCGATCGCCGCTTCGAGACCTGTGAGCGCGACGCGAGCATCGCCGCCCGCCGCGCGTGCGAGCCGCGCGAGAACTTCGTCGGAGATTCGTGGATGAAGGTTCGCCAGGCCGCGCGCTTCGTCCGTGAGCGCGCGGCGGACGAGCGCGGCGATGTCCTCTTCGGTCAGCGGTTCGAGCGTGAGCACGCGCGAGCGCGAGAGCAGCGCGCTGATGACTTCAAACGAAGGGTTCTCGGTCGTCGCGCCGATGAGCGTGACAGTGCCGTCTTCGACGGCGGGCAGGAGCGCGTCCTGCTGCGCTTTGTTGAAACGGTGAATCTCGTCAACGAAGAGAACGGTGCGCCGCCCCGTGCGTCGGGTGTCGCGCGCCTCGGCTATAGCCGCGCGCAAATCTTTGACGCCTGAGAAGACAGCCGAGAGCGGGATAAACTCAGCGTCGCTATGGCGCGCGAGCAGGCGCGCGAGCGTCGTCTTGCCAGTGCCGGGCGCGCCCCAGAGTATGAGCGACGGCAGCGAGCCTTCGCCTTCGATGAGGCGTCGCAAGATACGACCTTCGCCGATCAGGTGGCGTTGCCCGACGAACTCTTCGAGCGTGCGCGGGCGCATCCTTTCGGCGAGCGGCGCGTCGGCGGTTGCATCGGGCGCGGCTTGCGTCTGTGGTTCGTCAAACAAACTGTCGGTTTTGCGGCGCGGCATCGTTCGTAAGTCCCTGTTGTCGAGCGTCGAGCCGTAGAAACTACCCCGGCGAGGGCAATTTCCGGCGTAAAAAATCTGGCGCTTATCGGGAGATTTGCTATCATAGCTTAACATAATTTCAGACGTTGTAGCGGGGGCGCGCAGGCGCACGAATTTGTCCGAACTCTTGGATGGAACGTTGGCCGCCGGTTGTTCGTATATGAGGGCGAGCGTGCGGAAGGATGCGAAATTTCGCCGGGCGCTGTTAGAGTTTAAGAGACGGAAGTTGAGGTGGATGAGATGAATGATACATTGAGAGTCATCGGAATAATCGCACTCGGTCTGGTCGTACTTGTGATCGGCGTGCCGCTGTTGTTGGCCGCCGCAGGCATCGTACTTGGCGGCATAGGGATGATCATCGGGCTGGCCGTCGCCGTGATCAAACTGGCGGTCGTCGTCGCCATAGGTTATCTGGTGCTCGTCGCCATACGCGCCTTCATGCGTTAAAAGGCCGCGACATTTTACCAAGGACGCGCCCGCTCTTCCCTCCACCTTCGAGCGGGCGCTTCGCATTACCAACTTAAAATTTTTCAACGCTGAACATTCGGGGAGAGCCTATGTATTGCCAGACGTGCGGCACGGAAATCCAGACGGGACTCAACTACTGCAACCGCTGCGGCGCGATGGTTAACACATCTCTGACGACGAGACAGGAGACGGCCTTAGTTGACATCAAAAGCCCCGTGCGCACGCTCGGCGCGACGGTCGCCCTGACCACGCTCGTCGGACTCGTAATTATCTTCATGGCCTTAGATGTTTTCGGCACGCGCGGATTCCCGCCCGAACTGCTCGGCATGATCGGCGCTGCCGGATTCTTCCTGATCTTGGTCATAGACGTTCTGCTGATTCGCATCCTCTCGCGCATCGTGCAACTCCCCGTCGCCGCACAGACCATTCAAACTCAACCCAAGCGACAAGAACCCAGAGAACTCCACGCGCCGCAGCAAGCGCAAACCTACATGCCCGCTTCGACCGACCCGCTGCCCGTCTCAAGCGTCACAGACCACACGACGCGCACCTTTCATCCCGTCTACAAAGAGCCGCGCGCCAAAAGCTGATTCACGCCGCCGCAAAAGTTGATTTCGCACGCGCGATTGTTGACGAGTTGAAGTTGACGCGTCGAAGCGAGACGTGCGATAGACGTGCGTTCGCAGGCTTCAAATGGTCATTCGTGCCCGCCCGTCGTCGCTTCCACAACGTGTCGCAGTTCGGCGAACATGCGCGCTAAATCCTTCGGTTGATAATGCGCGTTCAGGCCGCTCGGATTCGGCAGCACCCAGACGGATGTTTCGCCGATTGGTTCGGGTTGAAGTCCGAGTTTGGCTTTAGGTTGACCGAACGCCGTCCGGTAAGCGCCGACGCCGAGCACTGCGAGAAACATTGGACGGTAGCGACGCACCTTGCTCGCCAGCCTGCGACCGCCTTCGACGTACTCTTCGGCGGATAACTCGTCGGCAGTTGCGGTCGCGCGTTTGACCACGTTCGTTATGCCGTAGCCGTGCGCGAGAAGTTCGTGTTCCTCGTGGGGCGCGAGCAGCCTGTCTGTGAAGCCGGAGGCATAGAGCGCAGGCCAGAAGCGATTGCCGGGGCGCGCAAAGTGATGGCCGACCGCAGCCGTGTAGAGTCCGGGGTTGATGCCGCAGAACAGCACGCGTAGGTGCGGCGCGATCACGTCCCGCACAGTCTTTCCGGCGGCGGCCAGAATCTCTTCCTTCGAAGGCTTATGAATGCGTGGCCTCTCCATTATTCACACCCGTTAGTTTGTTGGGATGGTTATTGCTTGGAAAATCGAAGGCACAGAGTGGGGAGCGAAGCTAACAGTTTGACCTTCTTGCCGGATGAACACTAAATAAGGAGCATCAAATTCTCCGGCGGAGATTTCCGTGTTCGAGATTGCTTAAATTTTTAGTAAAGAATCATGTGTCAGTATCGTCTTCTGCTTGTGCGACTTCTTTATCGTACACTTTAGGTACCAGGGAACTTTCGGTGGGGCAAATTTCCTTCTTGATCTTTCGATTAAGTATCGAAACTATTACGTGCGACAGTTCTTTGGTAGATTGTTTAATAGTCGCGTTGAAATGGGCATGTTTAGCTCGAATCAGTCTTCTCGCGCTGTTAATTCCGTCTACGCCTATTAAGAACGGATGTTCAAAACCGACATATTTCACGGTAAGCATGGCATCATAAACGCCGAGTGCCATTTCATCATTCGTGCAAAAAATGGCATCAATATATTTTTTATTTTTGATTGATGCGTTGAAAAAACTCACCGCGATGTCTTTAGCTTTATAACGCTTGAACGCGCCTTCCCGTTTAACCTCAATGTCAACGCCGGGTATCTGTTTCACCAGTTCTTTGCAAAAGGCACCTTGCCGCCCTGTCTGCGAAGTTGCACTACAAATAACCTTTACGACGGGATTTTCTTTTTTAATCTCTCGCAGATGTCGTGCCACTCGCCTGGCTGCGCATTCTCCTATCATTTTTGCATCGTAGCCTACAAAAGCCGTGTTCGCAGGATAATCACTTTCAGAGTCGAAAGGCGGCACATCAGCAAAAACAACCGGGTAGGAAAGCTTGTTGCATAGTTCTGTCAGTTCTCCTGCGATGCGGTCGTGTTTGTAGATAACAATTATCCCGCCTATATAATCGTCAGGATGTCTTTCAAGATGTTTGAATATTGTCGTCTGCTCCTGTTTGGAAAAATCCTTGTAAGGGATTTTAAGGATGACTTCATAATCGTAGTCGTGTAGCTGTCTGAAGGTTTCCTGTATAAGCTCTGCGAACCAGCTGTTTTGCGCAAGAGCCGGAATTACTACGACGATCCGCTTGGATGCTGGCAGGACGGGCTTGAAGGATAGCGGCTCATCTGTATTCAGTCCGATGTAATCTTCAGATTTGAATTGATGCACCACCAACTCATTCTCGTGTTTGATAGTCATTTGATGGCTTCTAAAGGCTGAAGCATATCGCTCTCGCGGGTGCAGCCTCTCGTAAACCGATTGCCCGACGAGGATTTGATTCCCGTCCGCATTGTCCATAATACGGGCAGCCATATTGATGCCCGCTCCTGCGATGTTTGGACTGTCATTGATGTCTGTAATCAGGTTGTCGATATTTTCATTAATACCGATTCGCACCTTAAACCTGTATGCCTTTTTCTCCGTGGCATCATTATATTTCTGAAGTCGCTCAAGAATATTTAATGCCAGTTGCAAATCAACATCGAACGGTTTTTCATACTTCAATATAGCAACGCAGATACCATCTCCGGTTGGGATGTATAGAAGGTTTCTCTCCGGTATCGAAACTTTCCTCACACTATCCTTAACAATCTCATTTAGCACCTGCACGATATGTGATTGAGCTTCTACGCTACGGTTATGCGTGAAGCCTACGACATCTATGAATACATATTTCGCCGAAATCGTATCTGGCGGGTCGTTCTCAAGAATGGAGTTATCTAGTGGGCAGACTTGCAGCGTGTCATTAGAAAATATTCGGCTACATTTTGGGCACTTCTGCATTTTACTCTCCGAGAAGAACTCCGTTTCTTTCAGCGCTTCCGGCTCGTCTTTGCGGCCTGCTGTTGGACGAGCTTCAACTAACTGAAATGAATGCTATTTGATGTGAGGCTAACGAAAGTTCGTCAGCGGTAGAGCGGAGTGAAGATATAAGGGCGCGGGTGTCGTGTCAATAGAAAAGAGGCCGGATTTCAAATCCGCCCCTTTCAATTACGGCGCTGCTGTGCGTGATTCAGGTAGATGAAGATAAGTGAGAAAGCAGGGAAGCTGCGTGCCTCATACGTTGAAGCGGAAGTGAACCACGTCGCCTTCTTGCATGACGTAGTCTTTGCCTTCGAGGCGTAGTAAGCCCTGTTCGCGTGCGGCGGCGTAGGAGCCTGCGCGGGTGAGGTCTGCGTAGCTGACGACCTCTGCGCGTATGAAGCCGCGTTCGATGTCGGAGTGGATCGTTCCGGCGGCTTGCGGGGCGCGCGTGCCGCGCGAGATCGTCCACGCGCGCACCTCTTTTTCGCCCGCCGTCAGAAACGACATGAGGCCGAGCAGGCGATACGCGCTCGTGATCAAGTCGTCCACGCCGCTGCCTTCGACGCCAAGCGACTGCAAATAGCCCGCGCGGTCTTCGGGCGAGAGTTCGACGAGTTCCGCCTCGATCTGCGCGCAGATGACGACCGATTCCGCCGCCTCGCTCGCGGCCAACGCGCGAACGGCTTTGACGTGCGCGTTATCTTCGGGCGCGGCGAGCGTGGCCTCGTCAACGTTGGCGGCGTAGATGGTCGGCTTCATCGTGAGGAGAAAGAGCGTGCGTGCCGTGACGAGTTCTTCGTCCGTCATGGAGACGAGGCGCGCGGGTTGGCCTTCGGAGAGCACGGGGAGGAGTTTGTCTATGAGTGCGATTTCGGCGAGCGCGGTTTTGTCGCCGCTCTTGGCGGTCTTCTGCGCGCGTTCGCGTCGGCGTTCGACGGAGGCGAGGTCTGCGAGCGCGAGTTCGATCTGGATCGTCTCGATGTCGCGTTCGGGATTAACGGAGCCTTCGACGTGGACGATGTTTTCGTCCTCGAAGCAGCGCACGACCTGAATGACGGCGTCGGTTTCGCGTATGTTGGCGAGAAACTGATTGCCGAGTCCTTCGCCTTTGGACGCGCCGCGCACGAGTCCGGCGATGTCAACGAACTCGACGGTCGCCGGAATGATCGTGCTGGTTTTGACGATCTGCGCGAGCGGCGCAAGTCGTTCGTCGGGCACGGGGACGACGCCGATGTTCGGGTCGATGGTGGCGAACGGGTAGTTGGCGGCGAGCGCGGAAGTCTGCGCTGTGAGCGCGTTGAAAAGCGTGGACTTGCCGACGTTCGGCAGCCCGACGATACCTGCGCGGAGCATTAAAGCACCTCTTTAGTTTAATTCACTCGATTGTTTGCGAGATGCTTTACTTTTACACCGTGACGCAGGGAAAGGCAAAACCGTAGAAGGCAGTGACAAGTGACAAGTGACGAGTGACGAGACAAGAGAAGACAAGTGACGAGCGAAGACGGTTTTTGTTCTTAACTCGTCACTCGTCACTCGTCACTGTTCTTAATCAGCGGCGGGCGCAGTGCTGCCGTCAACGAACGGCCTCATCTCGCCGACAAACCTATCGAGCAGAGGGATGCTGTAGAGCACGATCTCTATGGACTTGTCCGGGAAGCCGGATTCGAGCGTGAAGGTGTAGCCGGAGAAAACGTCGCCCGTGCTGTCCGCGCCCCAGAAGAGGAAGTTGCGGTCGCTCAAATTCAGTAGCAGACGCATCAAACCGGCGCTGTTCTTCGCCTTGTCGGTGTTGATGTAGCCGCCCTTGAAATGCGGGTAGATGCGAAAGCCTATGGTGTCGTCTTTCGTCACGCCGACGACGACTTCGAGGCTCTCGGCGTTCGTCAAACCGTCTTTCAAGACGCCGACGAAATTGAAGGGCTGTTTTTCGCTCTGGCGGAAAGTGATGCCGATGCCTTTTTTGGGGCCGGACGTGTCGAGCAGTTTACGCAGTTGTTCGCGCGTGGCGATGCGCGCCGCTTCCTTCTGTTGCGGCGTCGGTTGCTGCGCGGAGAGTGTTGTGGCGGAAGCGGCTGCCGAGATGAGCAGCGCGATCAGGATGATACGTCTCAAAGACTTTACAACCTCCGAAGGGGAATTGAACCGCGCGAGGTTTGCGGGTTGGATGCTTGTATGCCAAATCGCACGACAAGTCAAATTCCAGAACTTTAAGTTCTTGCTTTTTTCAGACGCATCGCATATAGGTAAGTTCATCAAGGCGGTTCTCAAGCGCTTTATCCTTACCGGCAACTCAAACCTCTGCCTCGCACCAGATCGGATTTCAAGCCGTGCCCGTCATCACTCCATACCGCCCGCACATGGTTTCCATTCCCGTCAGTCCCTACTGCGAGATGGCGCGCTGGCTATTGGACAGGCTGTGTATTCCGTATCACGAAGATCGTCATGCGCCGGTCTTCCACGCACGCGCCGCGCGCAAACACGGCGGGAGCGGCGTCGTGCCCGTGCTCGACACTTCCGACGCCACGCTCACGGACGCGCGGCAAATCTTCAACTACTACGAGGCGCGCTGCCCGCACGAGATGCGCCTGTTTCCGGACGAGCCGGAGGCGCACGCCGAGACGCGAGAGCTTTTCGATTTTTTCTTCGACGAATTTGGCGTCGCCGTGCGCGCGTGGGCTTACGCCTACGTGCTGCCCCACAACCGCGCCGCCGCTGTCCGCATCTGGACGAGCGGCGCGCCTGCGCTCGAACGGCTGCTCGTCCCCGTCGCCTATCCAATGCTCGTCAAGGCGATGAGAAAAAATCTCGAACTCAAACCCGACAGCATTCCCAGCCAGCGCGGATTGATCAACGCGGCGTTCGACCGCGTTGAAGAACAACTCGCAGACGGTCGCCGCTATCTGATGGGCGATAAGTTCACTGCCGCAGACCTCGCGTTCGCCGCGCTCGCCGCGCCTGCCGTGCTGCCGCCGGAGTACGGCGGCCCTCTGCCGACGCTCGACGAGTTGCCTCAAGACATGCGCACAGACGTTGAGGAACTACGCACGCGCCCCGCAGGCCAGTTTATCCTGCGCGTCTACGCGGAAGACCGCCCGCGCCCCGCCGCCGACCCCATCGCGACGGGCGCGCACCAGCCCGGCGACAAGTTCAAAGACAAGCTGCTCAACTTTTTCGTCAGCCCGCGCCTGCTGCGCCCGCTCTTCAAACTGCTGCGCCGCGTCGCGCCCGTCCTCGTCGTAGGCAAGAACGCGATACTGACGCGCCACGCGGACGTGCTCGAAGTACTCTCGCGCGATACGGATTTCACCATCGCCGAGATCAACGAGAAACGCATCAACGCCGTCAACGGCCCTTTCATCCTCGGCATGGATCGCACGCCGCAGTACGACCGCGAAGAGGCCGCGCTGCGCGAGGCCGTGCGCCGCGACGACCTCGAACGCATACGCGCTTTCGTCGCGCACAGCGCCGCCGAACTCGTCGCCGCCGCACGCCCGCATGGTCGCATTGATGTCGTCAATGGTTTCGCGCGCGTCGTCGCCGTCCGTCTCGTCGGTTCATACTTCGGCATCACCGCGACCGACGAGCCTGCGATGATGCGCTGGATGCGCGACATCTTCCACGACATCTTCGTCAACCTCACTTCGGACGCGGGCGTGCATCGGGACGCGCTCAAATCGAGCGTCGAACTGCGCCGCCACGTGGATGCCCTGATCGCGCAGCGCAAGACGCAACACGGCCAGCCCAACCAACCCGACGACGTGCTCGGTCGCCTGCTCGCTTTGCAGAACGACGGCGTACACGCGTGGCTCGACGACGACGGCGTGCGCCGCAACTTGAACGGCCTCATCGTCGGCGCGGTTGACACGACATCGAAATTCGTCGCGTTAGCCATAGACGAGTTGCTGCGTCGCCCGCGCGAACTTGCCGGAGCGCAGGCGGCGGCGCACGCGGGCGACATCGAAGCCGTGCGCCGCTACGCTTACGAAGCCGTGCGTTTCAACCCGCACCATCCGGCGAATGTGCGCCACTGCCGCCACGGAACGGAGATCGCCGCCGGAACAGAGCGCGCGCGTCGCCTCAAGGCGGGCACGATTCTTTACGTCGCCACGCTCTCGGCCATGTTCGACGCGGATAAGTTTCCCGCGCCCGAAGAGTTTCGCGCCGACCGCGACGCAGAGTATTTGCACTTCGGCTACGGCCTGCATCGCTGCTTTGGGCTGGCGATCAACGGTGTGCAGATTCCCGAATTGATGTGCGCGCTCTTGCGCCTGCCGAATTTGCGCCGCGCCGACGGGAGCAAAGGTAAGATCGTCAACGACGGCCCATTCCCCGAACGTTTGATTCTGGAATTTGACGGCGGCAACAGCGACAGCAGTCGTAGCAGCGTTGCGGCGGGAGGAAAGAGCGGATGAATCACACAGTCCTGACGTTCATCACGAAAGTAGAACCGGGTCGGGTCAAGGAACTCGCTGGCCTGCTCGACGAGATCGCGGGCAACTTGCTCGGCAACGCGCACCTGCCGTTTCCCGCTTTGAAGCGACTCCATTTCGCGAGCCTCTTCCTGAACGAAGATAAAAGCTACGGCGCTTATCTCATCTTTGAAAACAACTTCGACGGCGACCTCGAAGACTACCTCGACGATCTCTACGCGCAAGCCGCCGCCGGACTCCATCGCATCTATAGTTGCTGCCGCGACTATCCCGCGACGAGCGCCGCCGACCGCCCGCACATGCTCGCCTACCTGCGCCGCCACGTCGTGCGCCCGAACGCCTATCACGTAGGGAACGTAGGCCGCAGCCTCGAACGCGTCAGGCAGGAAGACGCGTTGCGCGACGGTCTGGAAACTTTTCTCGACGATGTAGTCAAACAGGGAGGGGCGAGCGCGCCGCCCGCAACGATCCGGCAAAAAATTCAAGGCTTCGTGCAAGGCATCCCCGCCTTCGCGTGGGCGTTGCGCTCGCAGCCGCGACAGACGCTTGCGGAGTGGCTCGTCCCGCGACTCAAACTCGTCGCCGCTGCGCTCGCCGTGTTGCTGCTCGTTCCCGTTATCATCCCTATCAGCATCGTCTGGCTCATCGTGCTGCGCAGCAAGGAGCGTAGCGATCCCGCGCAAAGCACGCTCGGTGATCAAGCGCACATCAAGGAACTCGTGCGACGCGAGGATCGCACGCGCGTCGTTCAGAATCACATGGCGAGTTTCACGCAGGTCAAGCCCGGCTGGTTCAGGCAGGCGACGTTGCGTGTCGTGCTCTGGATGGTCAACCTGATCGCTCACGCCGTCTTCACCAAAGGCAAACTCCTCGGCATCCCCACCATCCATTTCGCTCACTGGTCGCTCATAGACAACGGGCGGCGTCTGCTCTTTGTGAGCAACTTCGACGGCAGTTGGGAGAACTATCTCGACGACTTCATAGACAAAGCGAGCGTCGGACTGACGGCCATCTGGAGCAACACGGCGGGCTTCCCGCGCACGAGCTTTCTCATCTGTGAAGGCGCGCGCGACGGGGCGCGCTTCAAAGCCTACGCGCGCGACAGCCAGACCTACACGAACGTCTGGTACAGCGCCTACCCGCACCTCACCGTCGAAGCCATAAACAACAACACCAGCATACGCGAAGACTTATTCACCGCGCTCGACGACGCGGGGACGCGCTCCTGGTTGTGGCGTTTCTAAATTTGAAGGAGAAAGATCGTGGCGGAATTGGAACGAAAAGACATACAGGGCATCGTGATGAGCGGCTATGGTCATTTGCCTTGCGCGAGTTATCTGCTGCTGCGCGTCGCCGACGCGACAGCCGCGCGCGCCTGGCTCGCACGCCTCTCCGGCGACATCACGACTGCCGAAGTCAAACAGGAAGGCACGTCCACGAACATCGCGTTCACAGAGCGCGGGCTGGCGCGTCTCGGACTACACGCCGACACGCGCGCTACTTTCTCGCGCGCATTCCGCGAAGGCATGGCGACCGAGCACCGCTCGCGCATCCTCGGCGACGCGGACGACAACGCCCCCTCGAACTGGGACTGGGGCGGCACGGACGCGAACGCCCCGGACATCCTGCTCATGCTCTTCGGCTGCGACGAGGCCGGACTCGACGAGTTGATCGGGCGCATGCGTGCGGGTTTTGCGTTGGGCGGCGTCAGTGAACTGCGCGCACTTGGCGCGGGGCGTCAGCCCGACAGCCACGAACACTTCGGCTTCGCAGACGGCATGGGTCAACCGGCCATCGAAGGCAGCCCGCAGGCTGAGAAAGCTCTGCCGAAAAACATCATCAAGGCGGGCGAGATTCTCTTCAGCTACCAGAACGATTACGGCAAACCGGCGGACGGCCCGCTCGTCGCGCCCGCAAATGATCCGCAGCGTATGCTTCCAGACGCGCCGCCGATTGACGAGACGCAAACCGCCGCAGCCACGAACGCGCAGCCCTTGCGCGATCTCGGTCGCAACGGCACTTATCTGGTCTTTCGCCAGTTGGCGCAGCACGTCTCGGACTTCTGGCTCTTTCTGGACGAAGCGACGCGCCGCCCCGACGGGCAGGAAGATAGGGCGGCGGCGCTGCGTATGGCGTCGAAGTTCGTGGGGCGTTGGCCGAACGGCGCGCCGCTCGTCAAGTCGCCCGACGCGGACGACCCTGCGCTCAGCGACGACGACGACTTCGGTTACTACGAGCGCGACCCGCACGGCTTCGCCTGTCCCATCGGCGCGCACATACGCCGCTCTAACCCGCGCGATTCGCTCGGCCCCGACCCGCAGACGGCTCTCAGCTCCGCCAACCGCCATCGCCTCCTGCGTCGCGGTCGCTCCTACGGCCACCGCCAACCCGATCCGCGCGTGGACGACGGCGTCGCGCGTGGCCTGCACTTCATCTGCCTCAACAGCGACATCGAACGCCAGTTCGAGTTCGTACAGTTAACTTGGATCAACAATCCCGTCTTCGGCGGCTTGAGCGGCGAGGTTGATCCGATCATCGGGCATCTCGACAAAGGCGACGCCATGATGACCGTACACGCCGACCCCGTGCGCACGCGCGTCCACAACATGAAACGTTTCGTCACCGTCCGGGGCGGCGCATACTTCTTCATGCCCGGCATCAACGCGCTACGCTATCTCGCCAGCCTTTAAGATCAGGGCGGAGGGATGAGGGATAAGGGATGAATAAGCAGGAGCACTCAAGCGATTGAATGCTTTCTCTTATTCATCCCTCATCCCTCCGCCCTCATCTCTCATCCTTCATCCCTTTCATCCATCGCGCGTGAGCCTCCCAATAGTTTAAGATGTGCGGCGTTCTGGTTTTATAATTCATCGCCGTAGCGCACACGCCATCCAGCGTCTCTCGATATGGCTTTCATCCTTGCGTTGCTCGCCGTCGCCAGCGGCGCGCTTGTGACATACCTGTACGACCGCGACGCGCATTTCTTCGCGCGCCTCGCGGCGGGCGCGTGTACGGGACTGACCGCGCTCGGCCTCGTCTGCTTTATCTTCTCCTCGTTTCTCGGACTCACACCCGCGTCTCTCATGCTCTCTGCTCTCGTCGTCGCCGCGCCGCTCGCTCTGTTGTCGAAGCGAGACTGGCGCACGCGCGTTTGGTTCGACGCGGGCGAGGCGTTCGCCAAACCGCCGACGATGACATGGGGCGTGTTTATCCTCTCTATCGTCCTTTTCATCTTCGCCGCGTTCGTCCTCTGGAATGTTTACGCGCGTGCGATGTTCGTGCGCGGCGACGAGATTTTCACGGGCGTTGATAACAATCTCGGCGATTTGCCGTTTCACCTGAGCATCATCACGAGTTTTGCCTACGGCGAGAATTTCCCGCCCGTTCACACGGAATACGCGGGCGCGCGTTTGACCTACCCGTTTATGGTGGACTTCATCTCGGCGATGTTCGTGCGCGCGGGCGCGACGCTCGAAGGCGCGCTCTTCTGGGAAGGCTACTTGCTCGCGCTCGCGCTCGTCGTGCTGCTCTATCGCTTCGCGCTCAAGTTGACGCGCGGCGACCGCGTGGCCGCGCTGATTGTGCCCGCGCTGGCGCTCTTGAGCGGTGGCTTGGGCTGGTGGCTATTCGCGCGCGAGTGGAGCGGCGGCAGTGCAGGACTCTTCGAGTTGCTCGGTAGCCTGCCGCACGATTACACGATCACTTCAAACGGCGCGTTTCGCTGGGGCAACGCCATCACGACGCTGCTCGTGCCGCAACGCGGCCTTCTGCTCGGACTACCGCTCGCGCTCGTCGTCATCACGCAATGGTGGATGGCGACCGGGGAAGAAGACGAGAGGGAAAAGAGGAAGGGGGAAGGGGTAAAGGAAGAAGTGGCAATCGTCACGGGACGAAAAGGGAAGTCGGCCAAAAAGGCGAAGCGCGTTTCGACGGCGGCGGCAACAAACGAGCCGCCGCCGATTCCCGCGTTCAACCTTTTCCACTTACCCTTTACCCTGTCTCCCGCCGAGCGGCGAATGCTCGGCGCAGGCATCGTGGCCGGTCTGTTGCCGCTGGCGCACGCGCATAGTTTCGTTGTGTTGATGTTGATGGGTGGGTGTCTGGCGCTCTTGTTTCCGCGTTGGCGCGCGTGGTTCATCTTCTTTGCTGCGGCGCTCATCGTCGCTGCGCCGCAGATGTGGTGGGCGACGCGTGGGAGCGCGGCGCGTGCTGAGAGTTTCTTCGGCTGGCAGTTCGGTTGGGACAGGGGCGAGCAAAACGCCGTGTGGTTCTGGTTCAAGAACACTGGGCTGTTCATTCCTCTGCTCGTCGCGGCGGTTCTCTGGCGCGGTCGCGCGCCCGTTGTCTCAAAACGCCTGCTGCTCTTTTACCTGCCGTTCATGCTCCTCTTCATCATCTCGAACGCGGGTAAAATCTCGCCTTGGATTTGGGACAACATCAAGGTTCTCTATTACTGGTACGTCGCCTCGGTGCCGCTCGTCGCTCTGCTCCTTGCGCGACTGTGGCGGCAGCATTTGGCGACGCGTGCGGCGGCAATCGTGCTGCTGCTCGTGTTGACGCTTGCGGGTGTACTCGATGTGTGGCGCGTCGTGTCGGAGGCGTCGGAGCAGCGCGAGTTTGATGGCGCGGGCGTCGCGTTCGCAGAGATCATCAAGACGGAGACCGCTCCGCGTTCACTGATTCTTCATGCGCCGACTTATAATCACCCGGTTTATTTGACGGGGCGACGCGCGCTGATGGGCTACGCGGGGCATCTCTGGTCGCAGGGCATCGACTACGCGCCGCGCGAGGCCGAACTCAGACACATGTACGCGGGCGCAGCAGATGCCCAAGAGTTGCTGGCGAAGTACGGCGTCGAGTACGCGGTCGTCAGCCCGCTTGAGCGTAGTTCAATACAGGTCAACGAACAGTTCTTCAGACGCTTCACGAAGGTTGGAGAGATAGTTGGAGAGAAAGGTGACTACAGCCTCTACAAAATCGCGCGGCAATAAACAAAAAGGTCGGCAGGCTAAAGCCGCGCCGTCGGGCGAGACGGAAAACGTCGCCGCTTCGACGCAAACGGACGGCGAAATTTCTGAGCCTGCGTGGCGGCGCGCCGTTGCGGCGATCATGCTCGTCGCCGCCGTCGTACGCCTTTATCAACTCGAACTCCGGCCGATGCACCATGACGAAGGCGTCAACGGGTTCTTCCTCAACAACCTGATGAACAGCGGCATCTTCCGCTACGACCCCAGCAACTATCACGGCCCGACGCTTTACTATTTCACGCTGCCGCTCGCCTACGCAGCCGAGCGTTTTCATGTCTTCAACGAGTGGACGGTGCGGCTCGTCCCCGTCGTGTTCGGGCTGGCGACCGTGTGGCTCGCGCTCTCTCTGCGTCGCTACATCGGACGCGTCGGCGCGCTCGCCGCAAGTGCTCTGCTCGCGCTCTCGCCCGGCGTCGTCTTCTTCTCGCGCTACTTCATACACGAGATGATGTTCGTCTTCTTCACGTTCGGCGTGGTCGTCTCTGCGCTGCGCTACTACGAAGACGAAACGGCGACGACGGAAGGCGCAGCGGGACGGCAACTTCCGAACAATCACATGTACGGCGTCGGCGTCCTTGTCGCTTCGGCAGCTCTTGTCGCATCAGCGTATCTCGGTGTCTTTCATACGGACAATCTGAAAACCGCGCTCGCGTTGATGCTCGTCTGTCTCGTCGGCCTCATCGCGTTGCTGCGTCTCTACGACAGCGCACGCTCGTTCTATCTGGTGCTCTGTGCGGTCTCCGCCGCGCTGATGTTTGCGACGAAAGAGACTGCGTTTATCTCTGCGGGCGTGCTGCTCATCGCGTGGGGCTCGGCGTGCGCGTGGGTGTGGCTCTCGCGTCGCGCGGGTTGGGCGCGTGCGCCTGAACCTCGCAAGAAGAAAGCGATTGCCAAGGGCGCGGCGCAGCAGCAGGCGGCGGAGATAGCCGAACCACATGGCCTGCAACTCGTCGAAAGATTCGGCGGGTGGACGCACATGCTGTTTCTCGTCGCTGCCGCCATCGGTCTCTTCCTCTTCGTCAACATCATCTTCTACTCTTCGTTTTTCACGAACCCGAAGGGCGTGTGGGATGCCGTAGAGGCTTATAAGATTTGGCAGAAGACGGGCGAGAGCGGCTTTCACGGCTATCGCTGGTACAAGTATCTACAGTGGTTAGTCGCGGATAAAGCCATCAGGGCAGGCGGCGAGGAGTGGGAGTTCGGAGAAGAGCCTCTGCTCGTCATGCTCGCGTCGCTCGGTGCTCTGCTGGCGCTGTGGAAGACGCGACGCCGCTTTCCGTTGTTCGCCGCGCTCTGGGGCTTCGGCCTGCTCGCAGCCTATTCGATCATCAAGTACAAGACGCCCTGGCTCGTGCTCAGCATGCTCGTCCCGTTCGCCCTCGCGGGGGGCTACGCTATTGATTGGCTCTACCGCAGGCGCGGCGGCTGGCGCACGCTCGCGCTCGCGCTGCTCGGATTCTCGCTCGTCGTCGCCGCCTACCAGACCGTCCAACTCAACTACGTGCATTACGACGACGACAGATACATCTACGTCTACGCGCACACGAAACGCGAATACGTGGACTTGATCAACGCGGTCAAGCAGATCGGCGAGCGCGCCGGAACGAAACTCGACACTCACATCAACGTGGCCGCGCCCGAATACTGGCCGATGCCCTGGTACTTGCGCGAATACAAAAACGTCGGCTATCAAGGCCGCGTCATCCCCTCGATCACAGACCCCGTCATCATCGCCAGCACGGGGCAGAGCGCCGAGATGCAGGCCGCCTACGGCGTCAACTACCTGCTCGTCGGCACTTACCCGATGCGCCCCGGCGTCACGCTCACGCTCTACGTCCGCCGCGACCTCGCGGGGCAATAGCTTCTCAACCGGATAAAGCCTTCACCGCAGAGACACATAAGTCTCAAGTCCCAAGTCTCAAGTCCCAAGTCAAAAACTTGCCTCCGACCTGAGACTTGAGACTTGGGACTTGAGACTTATTTCGTCGTGACAAAAAAATGACACCTTGCGTTGCGTCGAAATCGTTGACGGAAAATCGCGCGTGGTGTTAATGTCCGCCCCTGTAAATAAATAAAAAGCCACAGTTCGTTTTTGCGAGGCCGCAAACCCCCGTAGCCCTCCTTTCGCAATCCCGACCCGAACTGTCGCCAATCTCCCCCGACGAGACGCCAACCGTTCGATCCGGTTTTTGCCGTTCTACCGTGTCAGATGTTTCGGTTTAGAAATTTTCTATCTTTCGACGCACGCGTATAAGCGCACAGGCGGCTTCGGTTTCGAGGCTTCGATTACTCGTGTGCAATTTTCGCGTGCAACGCGTTCGCAATGTGAATGCAATCGAAATAGTGCTTGACGCGCCCGTTTTCGCGCTCGGACTCAAGTATTTCTCAAGCGCGCGGGGCTACTCTCGGAAGCATCAATGCCGGAATAGTTTTTTTACTTTTCACCTATCTACTCGCTGTGCCCGAACTCCGACAGGCAGCGACGAGAGGCAGCTACTAAGGGCGTCGCATCACGGCTCAGCGTTTGAGCATTCCTCGATGCGCCGACAAATCAAGGATTACCGATCCGTTTCTGGAGGAACACTTCAATGAACACGCGCCGACTTTTTCTCGTCATAGCCTTAGGGCTGCTTACCCTCGCCGTCGTCATGCCCGGTCTGTTCGGTTCAGCCGCCGAAGCCGTGCAGTCGAATCTCGTCAACGCCCCGCGCAGCGGCGGCTTGCGCCCGACTGAGAAGGACGTGCGCGTCGCCGCGCTCGGCGCGAAAAGAAGCGTCGTGCAACGCGCCCTTGCCGAGACGCAAACGAAAAGTTTACAAGCCCTGCAAACGGAAGCGGGAGGCGCGCCGCTCGTCGTGCAGTACAACAATTTGACCAGCACGCCGCGCCACCTCTTCAGCCGCGCCGGTTATCTAACCGCCCCGACCGACGGCGACGCCGAACAGATCGCGCGCGGTTTTCTCCAACGCTGGCAGAGCATCTTCCGCTTCACCAAAACCGATCTCGCGTCGCTCCAACTCAAGAGCCGCTCGCTTATCCCAGACATGGGCACGAGCGTGCTGGTCTTCGAGCAACAGGTCGAAGGCGTGCCGGTTTACAAGGGCGAAGTTCTGGTAAACGTCAACCGCGAAGGCCGCGTTATAAGCGTCGGCAGCGACAGCTTCCCGCAGTTGAAGGTGACGAACTCGGTCGCAATCACGCCCGCCGAAGCCATCGGCTACGCAGCCCGTGACATGGGGCTGTCGTACTCCGGCGACTCGCTCGGCGAGACGCGCGTGCTGGCGGCCTACGGCACGGCCACGCCGCGCTACGTTGCGGGGCAGAGATTCAGCGGCGGTCGCGCGTTCTCGGACGACATCGTCGTCACGCGCACAATCTTCCCGCTCGGCGCAGAGGCACGCCACGCATACAAGTTCACGCTCACCACGCCGCAGTTCTCAGGCATCGTCTGGCAGAACGTCGTTGACGCAGAGACGGGCGAAGTGCTGCAACGTTTCAGCCTGACGATGTTTCAGGGCGCAAGGAAAAAAACGGGCGGGAAGGACGCCACGCGCACGCCGTCGGCCGATTTCGGCCCGCCGGGAGGCGGCCCCATTGACAGCCGCCGCTCGACGTTTCGCCCAGACGTTCAAGACTTAGTCGAGAGCTTCAACGCGGCTGGCACGGCGCAGTCGAAAATCTTCGACGCCACGCCTACGGCTCTGAGCGGCAGGCGCGGCGCGGGACGCACCAACACGCGCGGCGTGCGCCCTGCCTACATACCGGAAAACGCGAACCCCTCAACCATCGCGCGCAACAGCGGTCGCGGCTTCCGTGAATCGCTCGTGCGCGCGCGCATAGAAGACCCGTTCTCCATCGTCGGCGGGGCGCTCTTCCCGCTCATTTACAACAACCCGTTCGGGCAAGTCCTGCGCGGCCAGCCCGACGCTTTGAACCCTTCGCCCTACTCGCCCTTCGGCTGGTACTACCTGCCGACCGACACCGGCGGGACTCAGATCGCAGAGGATGACACCAACCGCGCCTCCACGCAGAACTACGGCTACACGATGGCCGACGAGGCCAAGCGTCGCAACATCCCCGAAAACGCGCCCGTCCCCTGCACAGGCACGCTGCCGACGCGCGATTGCGACCAGCCCTTCTCGGCCACGCTCACGCCGCTCTCGTCGCCCGTCTCGCTCGCCGACGGGCGCACGCTCTCGCAAGTCTTCCAGTCGAACTACACCGAAGGCAACAACGTGCTCGTCTCCGACGACCGCGCCAACGACGACGAGACGACCAACGGCATTCGCGGTTTCTCTCCGACGCGACAATTCACAAGCGCACATTTCGACTTCATCAACAGCTACGAGTTCGGCGGCCAAGACCCGGTCGAAGAAGGCCCCGGCGGCGGCGACTGTCTGCCGCTCGTCGGCCCCTGCGACGTGGCCTTCCCGGCCACCGCCGACCCCGACATCTTCCCCGGCACGCTCTCGCTCTTCTACTTCAACAACATCGTCCACGATTACCTCTACAGCCTCGGCTTCACCGAAGCCACCTTCAACATGCAGCAGGACAACTTCGGCAAGGGCGGCGCGGGGCGCGACGGCGTCGTCGCGCAGGTGCAGGACGGCTCCGGCACGGACAACGCCAACATGTCGCCGACGGCTGACGGCGCAAAACCGCGCATGCAGATGTACCTCTTTACGGAGGCCGGATTCCGACGCGCCGACGGTTCGCTCGACTTCGACGTGGTGGCGCACGAGCACATGCACGCCATCAACAACCGCGCCGTCGGCAAGGGCGACACGGGCTGCGTCGGCAACGGTCTGGTCGGCGAGTCGGGCGGTCAGGGCGAAGGCTGGGGCGACTACCTCGCCTGTTCTATGGCCGACGACGACGTTGAAGGCGAATACGCCACAGGCGAGTTCGACATCGGCATCCGCCGCATTCCTTACACAAACTATCGCTGGTCTTACCAATCGCTGAACGGCAACGTACTCACGCGCCGCGACCGCGCCTACAATCCGGCGGCCCCGCCCGACCAGAACCCCGGCTCGATCCCGTTTGAAGTTCACGACGGCGGCGAACTCTGGGCGCCCATCCTCTGGGACATGCGCGAGTTGCTCATCATGCGTCAGGAAACCGCGCCCAATGTTTTCCCCGGCGTCTTCTTCGACGGCACGCGTCGTCTCGGAACGACGACGGGCACGAATTTCTACATTGGCAATCGTCTGGTGAAATCAGTCGATACTCACCACCCGATTGATTATCGTCCCGAATTCAACACGCACGTTCAGGGCTTAGACCCGACCATTCCGCCCGACCCGAACATCATCGCCGCAGAGCACATCGTCCGCCCCGGCCTCGTCGCCGCAGAGATTCAGGCGAACGGTGGCAACCGCAACGGGCCGCTCTCGACCGCACTCCGGCGCGGCGCGTTCCTCGCCGACCTCCTGATGATGCGCGGCATGCAACTGTCGCCCTGCAACCCGACCTTCGTTGACTCGCGCGACTCGATCCTGTTGGCCGACCGCGAACGCTTCGGCGGCGAGAACCACGCCATCATCTGGCGTGCCTTCGCCAGTCACGGCGTCGGCGTGCTCGCCACTTCTTCGTCGAACGGCGGCGCGGGCGGCACGGTCGTCGAAGACTTCAGCGTCCCCGCAGGCGTCACGTCCTGCGAACAACTGGGGCCGCTCGCGGCTCCGGCCTACTCGCTCTCGAACACCATTGACAACACGGCCACCATTACCATCTTGCCCGTCGTGGGCGCGGCGCGCTTCATCATCTCGCGCGCCGAACAGGCCGCAGGGCCTTTCGTCACCATCGCAGACATCCCCGCTACGCAGACCGTCTATAACGACAACGACGGCGGGCAGGGACTCGTCGTGGGCAAGACCTACTACTATCAGGTGCGCGCCGCGCGCGACGCCGCGATGGATTGCGTCTCCACCGCTCTGACGCAGAGCATCACGATCACGCAGGGCATCATCGTCAAACCCGCGCCCATCTTCACGGGCGTCAACGAGGTCTTCGATCCGAAGGCTTGCAACCTGCTCGTCGTCGGCTGGGGGCCTGCGATTTCGGCCAACCCGACAGCCAACATCGTCTACGACGTGTATCGCTCGGAGACGGCTACCGATCCGGGGCCGACCACAGCGAACCCGACCGCCCCGTCCGACGCGCCGCTCGAACCGACATTCGAGCCGACGGCGGCGAACAAAATCGCCACCACGAGCGCGCTGACCTACACCGACACGAATCGCAAACTCAATCGCGTCTACTACTACATCGTGCAGGCGCGCGACACGGACGCCAACAAGATTGACACAGACAACACCGGCAACCGCAAGGCCAAGTTCAACGCGGCCACTTCGCCGGGCATAACGAGCACGCCGGTCTTCGCCAAAGAGAACTTTGAAACCGCTGCCGCCAGCTCGCGCTTCACGCCGCCGCTCACGGAGGCGGGCAACGATCCGCAAGCTGAGGTCGCGCAATTCCAGCGCGTCACGGGCGTTCAGGTCTCGACCGGCTCGGAGCAGGGCGTCGTCACCAGCATGATGTACGGGCCGGACTTCAATCCGGGCGACCCGATGAACACAAATTGCACCTCGGAGGGTGGTGGCATGAGCGACTTCTCCACGACCATCGGTTCGGCGCAGGGTCTTACTTTGACGCCGACCTCGATCATGGAGTTCGACCACTTCTTCATCACCGAAGCGGCCTTCGACGGCGGCGTGCTGGAGATTAAGGTCGGCGCACCGTTCGTGCAGGGCGACTCGACGCCTTACCCGAACAATGTGAACACCTTCGACCTCGGCGACTTCATCGTGCAGGGCGGCTACAACGGCAGGCTCAACGGCGAACTCGAAGGTCTCTCTAAAGGCTCGATCCTGCAAGGCCGTCGCGCCTACACGGGCGCGAAGACGCTCCTCGAACACGTACGCATCCCGCTCGAAGCCTTCGCAGCGGGCGGCATGCACAACCCGAACGGCCTGCCCGTCTACATACGCTTCCGCATGACTTCGGACGTTTTGAGCGTTCCGGCCTGCAACGCCGGTTGGTTCGTAGACAATCTGGTCATCAACAATCTCGATCCGGCCAGTTGTCCGACGATCAACGCGCTCGCGCTCGGCGATCTCATCATCAGCGAGTTCCGCCTGCGCGGCCAGAACGGCCCGAACGACGAGTTCATAGAGTTGTACAACCGCACGGAAGCGCCCATCATCGTCTCCGCCTTCGACGGCTCTGCGGGCTTCGCGCTCGCCGCGCCCGACGCGAACGGCGTGTTGACCACGATTGCCACCATCGGGAACGGCAAGGTCATCCCGCCGCGCGGCCATTTCCTCGTCGCCAACAACAGCGCGGGCGGCTACAGCCTCTCCAACTACGGAGGCGCAGGCAAGGCCGTGCCCGACCTTACCTACACGACCGACATACCGGACGGCGCGGGCGTCGCGTTGTTCAGGACAACCACGCCCACGAACTTCACGATCGATAACCGTCTCGACGCGGCGGGGCATAGCACCGCGCCCGCTCTCTATCGAGAGGGTACGGGGATCGCGGGCATACCTACGGCTGACGGGGAGTACAGTTACGTGCGTAACCTGACGACGGGCTTCCCGCAGGATACAGGTCAGAACGACAACGACTTCCTGTTCGTCGGAACCGTGCCCGAGGGTATCTACGGCAACGATAGCGACATCGCCATCCTCGGTGCGCCGGGGCCGGAGAACACAAATAGTCCCATCCAGCGCAACGCCGTCGTCAAGGCGTCGCTCATCGACCCGCAGTGCGCAGGAGGCGGCGGAGCGACGAGCGCGTGCGCCAGAGTCCGCACGGCTGCGGGCGCGAACCCGCAGAACGCTGCGTTCGGCACGCTCCTGATTCGTCGTAAGTTCAAGAACACGACGAACGCGGACATACGGCAACTGCGCTTCCGCGTCGTGAACATCACGACTTCGGGCAACCGTGTGGCAGGCGAGGCAGACATACGGCTGCTCTCTTCGAGCGACGTGACGGTGACGGACTCGAACAACAACGAGGTCTTCATCGAAGGCGTGACGCTGGACGAGAACCCGCCCGCGCAGCCGGGCGGCGGCGGCTTGAACTCGACCGCGCGCCTGTCGCGCATCACGATGGCGACGCCAATATCGGCGGGTGCGTCCGTCAACATCCAGTTCCGTCTGGGCGTGATGATTGACGGCAACTTCCGCTTCCTCGTCAACGTCGAAGCGCTGCCATAAACCCGTAAACCGTAACCCGCGCCCTCGCGGCCTGAGTTACATAAACAGCCCGCGCCGTCGTTGGACTCAATTAGAGCCCGGCGACGGCGCGGTTTTGTCCGTCGTTGCTGGTTGCAAGGTTCGCGTCGCTGTGAAAACTAACTTGCCTCTTTTCAGCAGTAAGGTGGTTTAACCTGAGAGAGTGGTTGACACGCGCCCCTCTCCAACATATAGTGTGCCTCTCCCGCGCCGCGCCTAGCGGCTGTGCTTTTAGAGAAAAAGGTCAGCATCCCCTATCAGCGTAAAGTTGCACGAATGTTCAGATTACAACGTTTAGAAATCACCGGCTTCAAATCGTTCGCCGACTACACAGACCTCGTCTTCACGGGCGAAGGCATCACCGGAGTCGTCGGCCCGAACGGCTGCGGCAAGTCGAACGTGGCCGACGCCATCGCCTGGGTCTTGGGCGAGCAGCGCGTCAAACACCTGCGCGGCGCGGAGATGAAAGATGTCATCTTTCAAGGCTCGCGCAATCGACAGCCGAGCGGCATGGCCGAAGTCGTACTGCATCTCGTGCGCGACGAGATGACGGAAGAAGAACCGGACATTGACGACATTGATTCCACGCTCGAAGAAATTGACAAGCGCAGCGAACTCGTCGAAGAGAAGTTGCTGCCGGAAGTGACGGCTGCGACGAATGAGGCTGTCGTCGCCGATGCGTCGGCGGCAGTCGTCGCGGCGGAGACGCCGGTTGAGTTGATGACGATTTCAGGCGAGACGGTTGATGAGATCGCTGCTGGCGGAAATGAAACTGCCGTCGCGGTCGTCGCCGACGGTCAAAGCGCCGAAGCGTTGACGGCGAAAGTTCAGCAGCATCACAAACGTCACTGGCGTCCGCGTCGTCTCGCGCTCGGCTTTGCGCCCGGCGAGACCGTGACCGTGACGCGCCGCCTCTACCGCGACGGCGAGAGCGAATATCTCTTGAACGGGCGCACCTGCCGCCTGCGCGACATACAGGATTTGTTTTCCGGCACGGGGCTCGCGGGCGCGCACTACGCGATCATCGAGCAGGGGCGCATCGGGCAGATTCTCTCTGCCAAGCCGATGGACAGGCGCGCGCTCATCGAAGAAGCCGCTGGCATCACGAAGTTTCGCGTGCGGCAACGCGCGGCGGAAGCGCGTCTCGAAGGCGCGCGCTCTAATTTGCGTCGCGTCTCGGACATCGTCTCCGAGATCGAGCGTCAGGTCGGGAGCCTGCGTCGTCAGGCGGCGAAGGCTCGCCGTTATCGCACTCTGCGCGAAGAGTTGCGCGAACTTTTGCGTCACGTCTACGCGGCTGACGAGCGCGCGTTGACCATTTCGCTCGAAGAACTCCGCACGCACCTCGCCGCCTCTGCCGAAGAAGTGACGACGCTCGCGGCCAAACTCGAAGAACACGAAGAGGAAGCGCGGCGCGCGACGGCGGAAGCGCGCGAATGTGAAGAAGAACTCGCGGCGGCGCGTGCGTCTGTCGCGGACGCGGCCTTGCAGCGCGACCGGCGCGAGCGCGAACGCGCGTATCAACAGGAGCAGGCCACGTCTCTAGAGCGTCGCGTCTCGGACATCACGGGACAGATGGAGATGGTGCGCGAGCGTCTGGCGACCGTTGAGGCCGAGCGCGAGACGCTGCGCGAAGGCGATGCGCAACTTCGCGTCGAAGCCGAGACGACCGCGCGCGACTTGCAGGAGGCCGAAGCCGTTTACGCTCGTCGCATCAGTGAAGTGCAAGAGGCCGAAACGCGAATCGAAGCGGCGCGCGCAGAGTTGCTTACGCACACGGCGGTGGCGGAGCGTCTATCGGAGATCAATCGTCAGTTGGAGGCGACGCTCGAACGCCTGGCCTTGCAGGCCGAAGGGCTTGAGCGCGAGGACGAACGCGCGCGCGAGGCGCACGCAGAGTTCACAGTGCAGGCCGACGCGCTGAACGAAGAAATCAAAGACGCACGCGCGCGTCTCGACGTGCTGAACGTCGAACGCGGCGCAGCGGCGGAAGGCGTGGCAGCGGCGCGGACGCTCGTTTCCGCGACGCTCACGGAATACGCGCGCATGCGCGAAGAGGCCGCGCGCGTGCGCAATCGCCTCGACACGCTCGCCGAACTCGACGAGAAGCGCGCGCTATATTCGCAGGCCGTGCAGCGCATCTTCTCCGCCGAACATGCGGACGAAGCCGAGATCGATCCGTCGAAAGATTTTCACACCATCGGCACGCTCGCAGACATGCTCCACGTCGCGCCGCAGTGGGAGCACGCCGTCGAGAGCATCTTCGGGTCGTACCTGCAAACCGTGATCGTGCCGACGCCGGACGACGCCTTCCGCGCCGCCGCGTGGCTCGAAGCCAACAACGCCGGACGCGCCACCTTCCTCGTCGCCGGACTTCACGGCGCGAGCATTGACGCCGACGACGATTATCTTTCGCGCGGCACACTGACCGACGCGGGCGACGCGATGACCGGACTCCGCCTCGGCGACTTGCTCGGCGCGCCGCGCGAGATCGCGTCTGTGCTGGCGCGCACGCTTCCGCGTGAGACGAGCGCGCGTTTGAGTGACGACCTTGAAGGCGCGATGACGCTTTCGTTTACAACGGGCGACATGTGCGTGACGCCGCGCGGCGAATGGGTGGCGGGCGGTCAACTGATCGGCGCAGGCAACCCGCACGCAGTCGAAGAAGGCACGGGGTTGCTCGCCTTCAAACGTGAGATGCGCGAACTCGAATCGCGCGCCGCAGACCTCGCTTCCGAAGTCGTCTCGGCGGAGGATTCCGTCAGCGCAGCGCGCGCGCGTCTAGTCGAACTCGAAGATGCGCTGGTTTTGATCACAGAACAGATCGGCCGCGAGGAACGCGAGCAGGTGGCGCGCGAACTCAACGCCGCGCAGTTGGCACAAGAGATCGAACGCGCCGCGCGACACTTGCGCGTCGTGGCTGACGATGCGGCGCGGCTCGCCGAGGAAAGGCGCGAGTTGGAAGCGCGTCGCACGCAGGGGTTGGCGGAAGCCGAAGCGGCTGAGGCGGCGCGTCTGGCCGCAACCCTTTCGGTCTCGGAGGCGGCGGAACTGTTGGCCGCCGAACGCCGCGCCGCCGAAGTTGAAGGCGAGCAGTTGAACCGGCAGCGCATGGCGTCGGCGGCAGCAGCCGAACGTCGTCGCGCGACGGCCTCCGAACTCCGTCGCATGGAGACGGAGAACGCAGACCTCGAAGCGCGACTCGAACGCCACGCCGACGAGATCAAAGAGATCAGAGCGCGGCTCGAACAGTTGCGGCGCGCGATGAGCGAGTTGGACGCGACCGCCGGTTCGGTCGAAAGCGAACGCGCCGCGCGCGAACGGGAAGTGGCAACCGCCGCAGAGCGTCTCGCGGAAGCGCGTGCGCGTGCCGATGCGCTCTCAGACGAGTTGACGGAGTTGAATCACCGCGCTGCGGCGGCGCGTGATGCGCGCTCGACGCTCGAAGTTAATCGCGCGGAAGCGACGGCGCGTTTGAACTATTTGCACGAAGCCTGCATGGCCGAACTCGCGCAGTCGCTCGAAGAGATCGCGAACGCATACGAGCCGGATGCGGAGTTTGATCTCGAAGCGAATCGTGCGCGCGTGGAAGAGTTGCGCGCGCGGGTAGAGAGTTTCGGCGCGGTCAACATGATGGCGCTCGAAGAACTCGCGGAGTCGGAAGAACGCCTGACGTTTTTGACCACGCAGCGGCAAGACATCGTTGACGGCATCGCTTCGACAGAGGAAGCCTTGCGCGAGATCAAGAAGCGTTCGCGCGAGCGTTTCCGCCACGCCTTCGAGGAGATCAATCGCAACTTCGGTCAACTGTTCCTTGAACTCTTCGGCGGCGGTCGCGGCGAGATGAGCATGATCGACGCCGACGATGTGTTGGAGTCGGGCATAGACATCATCGCGCAGCCGCCGGGCAAGCGTCTGCAAAACGTGTTGTTGTTATCGGGCGGCGAGAAGGCGATGGCGGCGCTCTCGCTCGTGCTCGCCATCTTCCGTTATCGCCCGTCGCCCTTCTGCCTGCTCGACGAAGTTGACGCGCCGCTCGACGAGGCCAACATCGGTCGCTTCACCACAAAGATCGCGGAGATGGCAACGAACACGCAGTTTATCGTCATCACACACAACAAGCGCACGATGGAGATTGCGCGCGCGCTCTACGGCGTGACGATGGAAGAAGTCGGCGTGTCGAAACTCGTCTCGGTCAGGTTTGAATAAAAGTGAAGCCAGGAAAATTTTTAACGGCAGCAACGGTCGCCGCGCTTCTCATCCAGAGCGCGGCGATTGACGCTACGGCGTGGGCGCAGAGCAAAAGAAATCGCAAGGCGTCGCCGCGCGCGGCAACAGCCGTAGTTAAAGCCGCGCCCGAACAGGCGACGGAAGTGACGCCGCCTGCGTCGCCAACTCCCGCGCCGACTAAAACCAACAACCGTGAATCGACGACAGGCGCGCCCGCTACGTCGTCGCAATCACCCGCTAAGACTGAAATCGTCCCGGCGAAAGCGGAGGCGAGTTCGACGGCGGCGCGTTACTTTTACGAGTTCAAGCAGCCGGATTTCAACATCAGCCGGATCATGATCGAGCACGACGCGGCGGGGCGCGGCCAGATTTCTTTCGTGCGAAAGAGCAGCGAAGAGATTTTCACAGACCCGCTCGAAATCTCGCCCGCCGCGCTCGCGCGCATCAAGGCCGCTTGGGAGTCTCTACGATTCCTCGATTCGGATGCGAACTATCAAGATGAGAAACAGTTTCCGCACCTCGGCACGATGACTTTGCGCATGCGCGAGGGCACACGCGAACGCAAGGCGGAGTTCAACTGGACTCACAACGAGGGGGCTGCCGCGCTCGTCAAAGAGTATCGAGGGCTAGGCGAGCAGCAACTCTTCATCTTCGACATAACGCTCGCGCGCCAGTATCAACCGTCCGACACGATCAAAATCATCAAACGCCTCGAAAGCCTGCTCGACCGCAAAGAGTTGTCCGACACGGCGCAACTCGTCCCGCTCCTTCGCGACCTCACGACCGACGAACGCATCCCGCTCATGGCGCGCAACCACGCCACGCGCCTGCTCAAGAAGATAGAGAAATAAAATTTATAGCGGATTGCGCTTGGGTGGGACTTAAAACCTTCACCGCAGAGACGCAGAGGACGCAAAGGGGGCGCAGAGTAGATCATTCAACTCTCTGCGCCCCCTCTGCGCTCTCTGCGTCTCTGCGGTGAATGCCTTTAGTTACACTCAACTGAAATACGCTCTAGGCGGCGGTGTCTTCCGCCTCTTCGCTCGGCGGTGGGGGCGCGGGTGTGAAGCGTATGCGGCGTATGCGATGGCGGTCAACGCGCTCTATGGTGAAACTCGCGCCTTCGTGTTCGACCGTCTCGCCCTGTTTGAGTATGCGACCGGCGCGCGCGAGCAAAAATCCTGCGAGCGTCGTGTAGCCCGCGTCTTCCGGCAGTTTCAACTTGAACTTGCGATTGGCGTCGCGCACGGCGAGCATCCCATCGAGCACGTAATGGCCGTCCTCTTCCACGATCTGCGCGCGCACTTCCTCATCATATTCGTCATCAATTTCGCCGACGATCTCTTCGAGCAAATCTTCGAGCGTGAGTATGCCTTCGATGCCGCCGTGCTCGTCTATGGCGAAGGCGAGATGCGTGCGCGCGGACTGCATCTGCGCGAGCACCGCGCCGAGCCGGGCTGTGGCGGGAACGAACATCGGCGGGTGGATCATCTGTTCCATGTCGAACTCCTTGCGCCCCGAAGTCTTGAGGCACGGCATGATGTCCTTCATGAAAATGACGCCGACGATGTTGTCGAGTTGATCGCGGTAGACGGGCAGGCGCGAGTAGCCCGTCTCGCAAAATGTTTCTTCCACCTCTTCGAGCGTCGCCGTCACGGGGATGGCGGCAACAGCCGTGCGCGGGATCATCGCCTCGCGCACTTCCGCTTCCGAGAAGTCGAAGACGCGGTTGATCAACTGCTGTTCTTCTTCTTCCAGATGCCCGCCCTTGTGCGAGGCGTTGATCAGTTGGCGTATCTCTTCTTCGGTGTAGATCGAGGCGTGCGCGCTCGTCGCGTTCATGCCGAAGGGGCGCACAACCGCCGCGCTCGCCCAGTCGAGCAGGCGGATCGGCCAACTGAAGAACTTGTAAAATAGCTCCATCGGCAACGCCGACCACATCGCCACGCGCTCGGCGCGTTCAAGCCCGACGAGTTTCGGCGCTTGTTCGCCGAGGACTATGTGCAGCGAAGTCAGGATCGCGTAGGCGATGACAAAAGCGGCGGCGTGTCGCCCCCATTCGCCGAACCATTCGCCGAGGTTGATTCTGGAAAACGGCCCTTCGAGCAGGTGCGCGATGGTCGGTTCGCCGAGGATGGCGAGCGCGAGCGAGGCGAGTGTGATGCCGAGTTGCGAGGCGGAGAGATAGGCGTTGAGGTTGTCGAGTATGCCCAGCAAGCGTTTCGCGCGCCGGTCGCCGCCTTCGACCAGCGTCTCGATGCGCGAACGGCGCACGCCGACGAGCGCGAACTCCGCTGCGACGAAGAATCCGTTAATTGCAACGATCAGGACGGTGGCGACTAATTTGAGAGCAGTGATCATCTTCTTCGCCGCTAGGCGATCAACCGGACGCTAATATCTCCTTCAACCACTTGGTAAAACTCCCTCAAGATTATTGCGATGCACGGCAACACGTCAAGACAAAGGGATGAAGGATGAGGGATGAAGGATGAATAAGAAAAAACCGCTTTTGGTTTTGTTCATCCCTCATCCCTCATCCTTCATCCCTTGTTTCATCATCTGCGCGCAAAATTCGACGAGGCGGTTTTCCGCCCAGAAGCGATCCTCGCCGGGCGTCTCTCCGTCGCCGACGAAGCCTACGTGCCCGCCGTGTTCGGGCGCGAGCAGGATGATATTGGGGTTCGCGCCGACCGACGGGTGGCGGAGCGAATCGAAAGGGATGAACGGATCGTCCTGCGCGTGGATGATGAGCGTCGGGATGCGGATCGAAGCGATGAGCGGGAGCGCGCTTGAACGCGCGTAATAATCATCCGCGTTGCGAAAGCCGCCGTGCGGCGCGGTGTAGCGTTCGTCGAACTCGCGCAGCGTGCGCACGTGTCGCAGTTGGCTCGTGTCGTAGCGTTCGGGATAGAGGCGCGCGGCCTCGCGCATGCGCCGTTTGAGGCTGCGTATGAACTTGCGCTGGTAAATCCAGTTGCCGCGTTGCTCGATGCGCGCGGCGGACGCGGCCAACTCGACCGAAGGCGAGACGGCGCAGGCGCCTTTCAGAGCGCGCGGAAACTCTGCGCCGTATTCGCCCGCCAACTTGAGACTCATGTTGCCGCCGAGCGAAACGCCTCCGAGGAAGATGTCTGTCAGGTGGTCACGCTCGACGAGTTCGCTGATGACGGCGCGCAGGTCTTGCGACATGCCGCTGTTGTAGAGCGTCTCGGTGAGATGGAGCGTGTCGCCGCAGGTGCGTATGTTCAGGCGCAGCACGTTGAAGCCCGCGCGGTGCGCCTTGAGCGCGGTGCTGAGCATGTAGATGGATTCGCTCGAACCTTCGAGTCCGTGAACGAGCAGGAGCGTCGGGTGCGCGCGCCTGTCTGCGTGCCAGCGACAACGCACGAGCAGGCGCACTTCGGGTTCGACTTCAAACAGGCGCGCTTCGTCGCTACGTAACGCGTGCGAGGTGCGACGACGCGGCCAAGCATAGGCGACGAGCGTTTGCGCGTGGCCGCTCTTAAACAGAGGGTGCGGCTTGAAAGGTTTCGCGAGCAGTTCGCTTTTGATCGTGTCGAGGGAAGCATGCGCGGCTTCATTCGAGATGCCCCCCGCTACTCGCTTGCTTGCCGTTTCTTCTCGCAGAGTTTCCATCTTAATCGTCGCAAGTTTACGCCGACGTGTAATTCATCTTCTGCAACGTTAAGCCAACCGCGTCGGCTCGGACGTAGGCGGGTCGCCTGCGGGCGTCGGCGTGTCCGGTTCTTGCACGGGCGCTTTCGGCTCTGCGTCGGGTGGCAGGGGCAGCGGCGGGGCTTGAGTCGGAATGGGATCGTTCGGGTCAGTCGGCGGCAGTTGCGGTTGTTGCTCCGGCTGCGGCGGATCGGTGTTCGGGTTACGGGTCATGTGTTCGTCCTGTCGTTTGGATTTATCGTCTGGATGATGAGGGCGCACGCGCAGCACGTCAAGCGCGCGAAGGTGTGTGCGGCAGGCGTGCGCTTCATTCGGCGGCGGCTGAGGAATGTTCCGCGACCGCGCCGCCGTTCGCGTTTGCGGCGCGTTGCAGGTCTGCGACGACGAAGCGGATCATGCGGTAGCTGATGTGGCGTGGCAGCGCATCACGCAGGGGCTTGAGTCGTTCGTCGCCGATGCGCCGGACGGCTTCTTCGATGAGCGCGCGGTCGCGCTCGTTCACGTGGCGCGAGATGTCGAAGGGGCGGCCTTCGACTATGCAGTCGGCGAGATGCTTTTCGACGGTCATCTCGGCGATCCGGCGCTCGACGCTGATCTCTTCGATGGTCATGCCCGCCTCGTAGAAAGCGTATGTCTCGTCAACCGTGCTGACGCGTGGCGCGTTGATCGCTTTCGCAACGGCGCTTGCGGACGAAACGCGCGGGCTGACGGGTGGCGCTGTAACGGGCAGCGCGAGTTCGATTGCACAGCGTTCGCGCATCACGTCCTGGCCGAGCGCAGTTATAGAGACGGTCGGGTAAGTGCCGCCCGTGACGCGCAACGCTCCGGCGGAGACGAGCGCATCGATGTAGAGAAGTATTTCGTCCTGCGTCATGTTGGAGAGGATGCCGTAGGTCGAGAGCCGTTCGAGGCCGAACTGGGAGATTTTTGCAGAGCGCGAGCCGCGCAAGGTGGCGGCCAAAATGCCCTTGCCGTAGCGACCTTCCATGCGCGCGGCGCACGCGAGGATTTTGCGCACGCACAGAGTTTCGTCCTCGCCGAGCGCGCGTGCGCCCGTGATCTGAACCGCACTCGCAGACTCCGTACCGAAACTCTCCGACTCGCGTCGCCTGTGCTCCGCAAGCGACTGGCGATCCAACTCGTTCTGTAGGTCGCTGCCGAAAGGCGCATTATCCACGACGAACTTGTCGAGCCGCGTGCGCGGCGGATTCGGGACGGGAGAGACACTGGCGGCGGCGCTTGTCGAAGCGAACGGCGATTCCTCTTCGTAGTAATCGCGCTCCATTTCGTCGCCGAAGTATTCGATTGTGCGTTCGCTCTCAATTGCGTGCGCGCTCGCGGCCTCCTCCTCGTGCGCGTTCTCTTTCAGGCAGATGCCGCACGTGCCGCAGGCGGGTTTGTGCGAGCGGTCGCCGAAGTAGTCGAGGATGAAGGCACGGTAGCAGCGGTCTGCGTAGCAGAAGCTGATCATCTCGCGCAGTTTGCGTTGTTCGAGCGCGGCGCGGCGCGCGAGGTCTTGCGGGCGTATGCGTAGGTGCGAGACGGGGCGCTCGTCGAGCATTTGCAGGCCGCGCGTGCGCCGCGCAGCCGTGTACGAGATGACGTTCGACGCGGCGAGCGACGAGAGCGAACGTCGCCCCGAAGCGAGATCGAGTCCGGCGGTTTCGGCAAACTCTTTGACATCAATTTCCACGTCGGCGCGCTCGTTCAACTCGTAACCGCCGAGCAGCGTGAACAGAACTTGCTTGTCGCGCGCGCTGCGTTTGGCGTTTACCACTTCGCGCGCAAGGTGCGGCGGCATCAGGAGACGAAGCGAGGCGCGATTCTCGCCCGCCGCGCCGCGTTCGATGTGTCCGGCCTTCTCAAGGATGATGAGCGCGGATTGCACGGCCATCTCGTTGCGCACGCTGGCGCGCACGGCGATCTCGCGCGTCGAGAGTTCTATGTGCTGCTGGCGCGTGGCGACGAGCGCCTCATAGACCTTTGCGATGATTTCGGGCGGCGGGTAAGAGCCTTCGATGAAGTAGTCCTGCGTGCGCTTGTCCGCGTAGTTGAAGAGGAGTACGCACTGCGAGGGCAAGCCGTCGCGTCCCGCGCGCCCGATCTCCTGATAGTAGGCTTCGATTGAGCCGGGCAGGTGGTAGTGGATGACGAAGCGTATGTCGGCCTTGTCAATGCCCATGCCGAAGGCGTTCGTCGCCACGATCATCTGGACGCGACCGGACATGAAATCGTCCTGCGCGCGTGTGCGCTCGGCTTCGTCCATTCCGGCATGGTAGGCGACGACGCTCAAGCCAGCGTCTTTCAGACGCCGCGCCACCTGTTCGACAGACTTGCGCGTGGAAGAATAGATGATGCCTGAGCCGCCTCTCGATTCTGCGGCGAGCGACTTGACGAGCGCGATCTTCTCGCGCTCCTTCTGCGTGTGGACGACACGTATGGAGAGGTTCGGGCGGTCGAAGCCGGAGACGAAGGCGCGCGGCTCTCGAAGGCCGAGTTGCTCGATGATGTCTGCGCGCACGTGCGGCGTGGCGGTGGCCGTGAGCGCGATGGTTTGCGGTCGCCCGATCTCTTCGATGGCCGTTTTGAGTCGCAGGAAGTCCGGGCGGAAGTCGTGCCCCCAGGTGGAGACGCAGTGTGCCTCGTCAACGGCGAAGAGAGAGACGTTCGCGCTCTTCAAGGCTTCGACGAAATGCGCGCTGCGGAAGCGTTCGGGCGCGACGTAGACGAGTTTGTATTTGCCCTGCCGGATGCCTGCGATGCGCGCCTTCTGCTCTTCAAAATCTATTGAACTGTTGATGAACGTGGCTGGCAGATCGCGCGCGTGCAGCGCGTCAACCTGATCTTTCATCAGCGCGATGAGCGGCGAGACGACGACGGTTGCGCCTTCGTTCATCAACGCGGGCAGTTGGTAACAGAGCGACTTCCCGCCGCCCGTCGGCATCACGACGACCGTGTCGTGTCCTTCGAGGATGGCGTCTATCACCTCGCGCTGGCCTGCGCGAAACTCTTCAAAGTTGAAGTGTTGGCGCAAGGCTGCGAGGGCTGAATCGAGATTTGGCATCGCGTGTGGAGTCTCGGAAGCGTCGAACCGGAGACAAGTTAGATTTTACCGCAAAGGGTGCGAAGACGGTTAACGCGGAAAGGGAAGGGGTAAAGGTTAAAGGGGCAAAGGGGAATGGGTAAAGGGGAATGGGTAAAGGTGAAAGGAAAAACATCTTTTCGCTATTTACCATCAACTCTCATGTGCCACTGGCGAGCTTCTCCCCTTTACCCTTTACCCTTTACCCTTTACCCTTTATCGAATGGGCGACTGGAAAGCGCGTACGAAACACGAGTTGATGATCGAGGTGTGGGAGCATCTGGATTGCGAGACGGTGGGCGCGAGCGAGTTGGAGGCGATTGCGGAGGCTGTGCGCGAGCGTTTCGGCGAGGGCGCGGAGGAGAGTCCGGCGGTGGTGGCGCGTCTGCTCGCGGACGAGGGAGCGGAGTTGCGCCACGCCGAAGTGTTGGAGATGGACGCGCGCTGGCGCGCAGCAGACCCTTACGAGGCGATGTTTCGCAACGTCTTGAAGTTTTCCAACTTCGACGAAGCCGCCGCTTCGATCAAGCGTCTGGACAATTTGCGCCTACAGTTCGGGCGCAAGAAAGATAAAGAAGGCTTGCGACGCGTGCGCGAGACGGTGTTGAAGGGCAAGCAGCGCGCGCAGATGATCGCGCGCAATTCTTCTGTCAACGAGCGAAAGCGCGCGGAGAAGGAAGAGATCGCCGAATGGTTCACGGTCTGGCTCAGGCAACCGGAAATTTTCGAGGATTGGCTTCACTTGCGCCGTCGCGCGAAAGACTTCCGCGCGCGATTCGAGGATTGAAAAATCAAGTCCCAGGTCTCAAGTCTCAAGTCAAGCGTGGCTTTGGGACTTGAGACTCGGGACTTGGGACTTGAGACCTGATACTTTCTACTTCAACACGATCTCTGTGATCTGGTTCGCCAACGCCCTGAGCCGTATGTCTTCGAGGTTGGTCATCAGGACGACGGCGAAGCCTTTGTCGGGGATCATCTGTAGCATCGTGCTGACGCGCTGCTGCGCGCCCGAATGGCCGACGATCTTCTGGCCTTCGACGAGGCTCACTTCCCATCCCAGACCGTAGCCCGTCTCTTTCCCGTCGCTCAACTTCTGCCGCGTGAACATCTGCTCGACGGTCTCTTTTTTCAGAATCGCGTTTGTGTTCATGGCGACGGCAAACTTCGCGAGGTCTTCGACCGTCGAGACGAAACCGCCGCCGGGGATTTTGTAACTGTTGTCTGCAATGTCTGAGTTGCGCAAGCTGCCGTCGCGCGTGCGCCGGTAGCCTTGCGCGCGGTTGAGGATGATGTCGCCGATGCCGTCAATGCGCATCCGATCCATTCCGGCCGGCTTGAACACCTGCTCGCGCACGTAGTCGCCGAACTTCTGTCCCGACGCGCCTTCGACGGCGCAGCCGAGCACGCTGTAACCGAAAGTTGTGTAGGTGTATTTTGCGCGCGGCTCGTGCAGGAGCGGCTCGTCTTTGAACATGGCAAGTCCGGCTTCGATGCTGTCGTAGTGGCGCGTGCTGGCAAATTCCTCCTCGCTCTTGTAGTGGCGTATGCCGCTCAGGTGGCCGAGTATGTGGCGCGCTGTGACAGGCCATTGCTTGACGGGGAAGGCCGGACAGTATTTTTGTATGGGCGCGTCGAGGTCGAGTTTGCCGCGCTCTACGAGTTGCATGACGGTGGCGGCGGTGATGGGCTTCGAGATGGAGGCGAGACGATAGACCGTGCCAGCTTTCGCGGGGACGAAGTTCTCAAGGTCTGCGAAACCGTAACCGCCAGACCAGCGCAGAGCGTTGTTTGTGACGACGGCGACGGAGACGGCGGGGATGTTTTGCCTCGACATCTCGGAGGCGATTGCCGCTTCGATCAATTTGATCTTCTCGGCTGCGAGCGGCGCATTCTGCTGCTGCGCGTGCGCGAGCGTCGGCGCGAGCGTGATTAGCAGCGCGAGAGTCAATGCAGCGCGCAGCAGGATGACGGGCGACAGCGAAAGGAGGGCGGGCGTTCGTCTCATCTTGAATTATTCTCCTGAAAGAAAGATTGTGCGGTCGGACGGAAGATAGCTCTTGCCTGTTACAAGACGCCGCAGGCGCGTTTTGTGTTAACAGGCGCGGACAGGATACCGCAACGGCGTACTCTTTGGCGGGCATTATGTCGCGGGCATAGTTTGAGGCTAAAATGGCGGCGGCAACTCTCCTGCAATTTTAGCAATCGAAAGCGCAAGCTGATCCGTTCAACTTGGAGGTAGTGTATGAAACTGTCCTTTCAAAGAGCGCGGCGTTCGGGCGTCGCCGCCGTCTTGTTGTCGTTTATTTTTCTGTCCAACAGCGTCTCGCTGGCGCAGACGAGCAAAGCGGGGACGCGTAAGACGACCCCTGCCGCGAAGCCGACTGTAGCGGAGGCGCAACAATTCGTCGTCCACGCAGAGCAGCGTCTGACGGAACTCAACCTCAAGGTGTCGCGCGCGAGTTGGGTGCAGGAGAACTTCATCACGGACGACACGGAAGCTCTCGCCGCCGACGCGAACAACGAACTGACCGCCGCCGTCACGGAGTTGGCCGAACAGGCCACGCGTTTCGACAAGTTGAAACTCCCTTACGACACGACGCGCAAACTGCAACTCTTGAAACTCGCTCTGACCATCCCCGCGCCTTCAAACGCGGCGGAGCGCGACGAGTTGACGAAGATCACAGCGTCTCTGTCGAGCGACTACGGCAAAGGTAAGTATTGCCCCGACGGCGAAAAGGGAAAGTGTCTCACGCTTCAGGAGATGGAGCCGATCATGGCGGAATCGCGCGACCCCGAAGAGTTGAAGCGTATCTGGCTCGGCTGGCACGCCATTGCACCGCCCTTCAAAAACAAGTACGCGCGTTTCGTAGTCCTCGGCAACAAGGGCGCGCGCGAGATGGGTTTCAAGGATTTGGGCGCTCTCTGGCGTTCCAACTACGACATGCCGCCCGACGAGTTCGCCGCAGAGATGGAACGCCTCTGGCTGCAAGTCAAACCGCTCTACGATTCGCTCTACACCTACACGCGCTGGAAACTCTCGGAGAAATACGGCAAGCAACTCGTTCCTGAGAACGGCCCCATCCCCGCGCACCTGCTCGGCAACATGTGGAGCCAGACGTGGAGCAACATCTACCCGATTTTGAAACCTGAAAAGAGCGACGCCGGTTACGATCTCACGAAGATACTCGTCGAGAAGAAGACGGACGCGAAACAGATGGTGCGCTACGGCGAAGGCTTCTTCACGTCGCTCGGACTCGAACCCTTGCCGCAGACGTTCTGGGAGCGTTCGCTCTTCCTCAAACCGCAGGACAGGGAAGTCGTCTGCCACGCGAGCGCGTGGGACGTTGACGCGCAGAAGGACGTGCGCCTCAAAATGTGCATCAAGATCACTGCGGAAGACTTCTCGGTCGTACATCACGAACTCGGCCACAACTATTACCAGATGGCCTACGCGCCGCAGCCCACGCTCTACCAGAACAGCGCGAACGACGGCTTCCACGAGGCCATCGGCGACGCCGTTGCGCTCTCCGTTACGCCCCCGTACTTGAAGCAGATCGGGCTGATCAAAAACGTGCCAGACGAGAGCGCGGACATCGGCCTGTTGCTACATCTCGCGCTCGACAAGGTGGCGTTTCTGCCGTTCGGCTACCTCGTTGACCAGTGGCGCTGGAAAGTCTTTTCGGGCGAGGTGACGCCGGAGAACTACAACAAGGCCTGGTGGGAATTGCGCACGAAGTATCAAGGCATCGCGCCGCCCGCGCCGCGCAGCGAAGCGGACTTCGACGCGGGCGCGAAATATCACGTTCCCGCCAACACGCCTTACGCGCGCTACTTCCTCGCGGCGATCTTGCAGTTCCAGTTTCACCGCGCCCTGTGCCGCGAGGCGGGTTTTACCGGCCCGCTCAACCGCTGCTCGATCTACGGCAACAAGGCTGCGGGCGCGAAACTCAAACAGATGCTCGCGATGGGACAGAGCCGCCCCTGGCCGGAAGCTTTGAAGGCTCTGACGGGCGAAGACAAAATGGACGCCACAGCCATCATCGACTACTTCGCGCCGCTCAAACGCTGGCTCGACGACCAGAACGCACGCCACGCGCGCCAGACGGCTTCGGTGAAATAATCCACGCGCTTCTTTGTTCTGTGCCCGCTTCGTGTCCTCTGTGTTTCTATGGTGAATGTTTGCTCAACCGGCATTCACCAACGCAGACACAGAGGACACTGAGCGGGCACAGGGCTAATACGATCTCGACTCGCATTCTCGCGCTCGATTACGGGTTTGGTGTGGGCGGGTTCGGAGGTGCGGGTGGCTCTGCGTCCTTGCGAGTGCGAGGCGCGCGTTCCAGATGCCGCGCGCTCTCCCACGCCGCCAGCCTCGACGCGTCAGCGCTGAACTTATTGCGAAAAGCCGTGTCGAATTTCTCCAATTCCTGCTCGCCGCGCTTTATGGCCTCTTCGAGCGCGGCGTTTGCCGCCAGCCGCGCGCTTGCGCCGGAGGTCTGGTTGTTAATAGCTTCCTCGAAGTTTGTAATATTCTCGTCGAGCCGTTCCAGAAAGTCTGCGGGCATGTCGTACTCGATGAAGCGCGCCTTGAGCGGCAGCGCGGCGGCGGCAAAAGAGCGCGCCGTGCTCAGTAGCGTCTGGTCGTTTCTGTTTGAGCGCAATCTGGTGAAGCTGGCTTTCACTTCCGGGTGGTCTAGTCCGATGGTTGCGGCGGTGTCGCTGATGGCTGCGAGTTGCGCCTGCACGGCTTGTCGCGCATCTTTGCGATTGCTCGTGCCCTGTTGCTGTATGCGTTGATTGGTGGCGCTGGCGGTAGCCTGCGCTTCTGCGTCGGAGATGGCGGCCGTGAGTCGTGCGAGCGCCTGCCCGCCTTTGCCCGTCAGGGGGAAACTCTCGCTCATCGAATGGCCTAATCTGGCGGCTCTCGCCAGACGTTCAAAGCGTCTTCTCTGTGTGTCGTTCATCATGAGGCTCCTTTGCTGTGAAGGGAAGGAACAGGATTTCCTTCCGAGGAGTTGGGGCATTAAGGGGCGCGAACCGCCCTGTGGGATACCGCAAATTATACTTATTTCTCACGCGTCCGCTAGAAAAATCTACATTTTCCAGATTTTCCCCTGACGACGACCTCAAAACCCCTGACGACCACACCAAAACATCTGACGACGGACTCAAAACACAAAACGGAGCACCGAAACACACAAATTTCGAGTCAAAACACGCGACGGTCAGACCAAAACACACGACGACGGAGTTTTAACGCGCGGCGATGAACTCAAACGCACAAATTTGGAGTCAAAACACGTAACGGTGGAGTCAAGCGCACGGATTTGGAGTTTTTACACGCGACGGTCGCGCTGGAACACGCGACAGCGGCATTTTTGCAGGCGCGCTTGGATGAAAACTCACAAATTTGTGATTGTGACAGTCGCGGCAGGTTATTTCAGACGGGCGGCGGGTTTTTAACGCGGGCGGTTCGTCAGGCGTCGTCGCCCGTCGGCCAGACATAGGCGGCGGCTTTGATTGTTTGATAGTTTTCGTCGAGGGCGGGTTCGAGCAGCAGGAGCGCACTGATGCGGCGCGTCATGTCGCGCACCTCGCCGGATTCTGCGCGCGTGAGGTCGCGCCCCAAAACTTCGCGCTCGCGGTAGCTGAGCCATTTTTTGACGACCTGATAACCGCCGATGTGATATTCCCAGACGCGCGCGGGTACGTTTTTCCAGTAGGCCACTTCGTTCAGGTAAACGTCGAACGTGCGTTCGCCGAGTCGCGCGAAGGCTTCCGCGCTGTCGAGGCCGAGCGCGGAAGCACCCTCGGTAATCGCCGCGCGTTCTTCGGGTGTGTAGTCGCGCTCGATAATTTTGCCTCTGCCCGGCATGACGCCCTTCGCGGTGGCATATCCCCAGTTGACGTTAAGCGCGAGCTCGCCTTCGTTCAAGCGCAACTGCCCGCCGCCCACGCGCGCGATTGTGCCTATGACTTTCATCTCCGCGCGCAGCGGCGTGGACGTGATGCCGCGCAAACCCGCTGCGTGCGCGGCGTCCGTGTCCGCCGGATCGTAAGCGAGTATGTCGGCAATCTGGCGACCGAGCGCGGCGGAGGCTCGCAGCGCATCCGCATCTTGCGGCAGAGGGACGCGCGGCCAGTTTTGTCGCAACGATGCAGCATGTTCAAGCCGATATTCGGGAGAATGTAAAATGGACAAGCAATGATTGAATAAATCTTCTGCATTGCCTGATACATTCTCCAAGAATCCGCTAACCAATTCACTTATGTTTATCTGTTTTTCAGTAACCTTATCGTCGAATAGCGTCTCGGCGGCGGGCGCAAGATAAAGAGGGAAGCCCCTTGCCCCACTATCCATACAATTCAAGTCATTCAAAAGTCTCGTGCATAATGCTGGCTCAAAGTCGTGTTTGCGAGTCATGCCCGTTGTAAACAAAAATATATTTCCTTTGAAGACATGAGGAAAATACTCAGAACGTTTCTCGTCAAGGAGTTTAGTTTCCGATTCCCAGTATAGCCAACGCGCGTCCATCGGACGGTAAAGATAACGGACAATGTTTTGCGGCAGAAAGCCTCGCTTGCGCAAATAATCTCTAGTCGCTTCGGCTTGGAATCGAGTACTACTCTTCATCACGCCTGGTGCGATGCGGCGCATCTCTTCGTGGCTGACACTTAAGTCGAAATATTTCTCCATCCGTTTAATCAAACGCTCGCGGTCTATATCGACAACCATATCGTCGCGGCTTGTCTTCACGCCGGGAAATGAAACCGGAAATAAGTCAGGCAGCAGCGGCCATTTTTGATATGCGCCGTGCGAATGCATGGGCATAAACGGCAATCCGAGCGAGAGCAGCGGCGTTATTGTTTCGTAACTATTGATTTCCGATTCAGTAACGCTTGAGAGTAATTCGACTCGTTTGTTTACGCCCCACCATTCTCGAAATTTCACGATATTAGCTGCTTCGTGCTGCTCTTTGCGAACAAACATTGAAATTGCCGTCCCAACTTGAATACCTTCACGGTTATATTCGGTGGAGAAAACGCTTGGATCGGGTTTTCCGTCGGGTGTGAGTTTTCCTGTCTCATGTCTATCGCCATTCAACGAATCTATCCATATTTCATCAAATGTTTCTAAGTATCTCTCGCGCATACCCGGAAAAGATGACTTTTTAAGCCAAGAATACGGAGTGATAAAACACACCACACCCGCGCCTGTCATTCCTACGATGCGCCGCTCTGCTACACGAAAGAAACGCACGAATAAATTGTTTAATCCGCTCCCGTCCGGTGGTGGTGCGTTGATCGTAGTGCGATAAGCATTTGTCAAAGTTCTTTCTTCACCAATAGCGACTCCGGCATAACCGTTGTAAGGCGGATTGCCGAGCACGACGAGAATTTTGCGTTCGCGCTTGACCTCTTCGGCGCGGTCGCGTTCCTCTTCCAGTTCGGGGAACAGTAAACGCGCTTTGGGTTCACGCGGCGGCTCCCAACCCGTCAGCGCGTTCGTCAGATACACGCCGACGCGTTCCGCGCCCGTATCGCTCAAAGGCGCGTCCAAACTCTGCAACAATAATCCCAACTGCAAATGTGCGACGACGAACGGCGCGGGCAATATCTCGAATCCGAAGACGCGATTCATCGCCGCCTGTTTTAGTTGTTCCCCCGCCAGAGCATCCTCGCCGCGCTCCTTCAAAGTCGCTTCGATGCGGCGTAAAACTTCAACCAGATATGCCCCCGTGCCGCAGCACGGGTCGAGCACGTAGACCTGTTCGTCCGCCAGCCCTTCGGCCACGCCCAACTCTTCGCGCAGCACTGTGTCAACGCGCGCCACCATGTATTTCACGATCTCGTTCGGCGTGTACCACACGCCAAGCTGTTTTCGCAGTTCGGGGTCGAACTCCTGCAAGAACGGCTCGTAGAAATACTGTACGGCGTGGCCTTCCGTGAACTTCTGTATAAAAGCTGCGGGGTCTGCGATGCGATTCAGGGTTGCGCCCGCCCAGTCGAGCACTTCCACGAGTCCGAGCGGCTGCAAGCGCGAAGGAATCAAAAGCTGTTCGAACAGCGCGCTAATCATCGGCACGCGCAGCGTCCACGCCGCGTCTTTCCACTTGAACTTTCCCTTTTCTCGCGGATTTTGCTGCGACCACAAAACCCACGCCGAAAAGATTCCGTAGAAAAGCGTCTGCACCAGCGTAGAACGGAAGAAATGCTCGCCGTTCTCGCCCTCGAACTTCAAACCGAGCGCCTCTTCGAGCGCGTCGCGAATAGAGACGAGCGCGGGCAACTCCGACTTCTCCATGCGCGCCTTCGCATCGCGCGCATACGAAGCCAGAAAACGCGCCACATCCTCCGGCATGGCGAGCGGCGCTGCGTGCAGCATCACGCGCTTCAAATATTCCTCGAAACGCTCGCCGTGCTCGCGCACGAACGCCTGCGGACTTGCCGCCGCTGCCCAGAACTCCGCCTCGCTCGCGGCGAGCGTGTACCTTTCGAGGTTCACCTGTCGCCCCTTCTCGTCGCGCCCCACAAGCAGGAAGTCACGGTAGTTTGTGACGAGCACCTGCCCGTAGCGTTCCAGATATTTCCGCACCTGTTCGCGCGCCGCGATCTTTTCAACGTCCTCGCTCAGCCCTTTCGCTTCCACGCAACCGCGCTCCGGCGTCGTCGTCTCCATGATCGAAGCGTCCGCGCCGCGTCTCAACTGTTGCGCGGTGTAGAGACCGCCATCGGGCAGTCCCGCGCCCTGTCCTTTCGGCGTGATAACGTAGCGCACCTTCGGCTTGAGCGTCCGGCCAATCTCGTTAAAGAGATTAGCCAGCGCGACGTAATACGAAGTCTCTTTGACGGCGGCAGCGCGCGAATCGCGCATTTCCTTGAGGTAGGTTTCGAGCGAGGTCATAATTTACGAGTTTAGAAACGTACGGTTTTAGCTTTCCTCTGCGCTGAAGGTTTTAATACGATATCTCTACTTGTTGCTTTGCTCCACCTCGTATTTGACCCTGAGATAGAGTGTGAATTGCACGACCGGCTCGATCACTATCGGGTTGACAACAGCGTCGAAGCCGTCCGCATTTAATGGATTGAAGAAGAACGTACGGCTCTTGCGCGCACGCTGCACCGTGTACTTCGCTTCGTCGAAGTCCTGACTGATATCCTCCGACTCGGCGGCCGTGTATGAGTCGTACATCTCCGTCGGAAAGTATGCGCTGTATCGCTCCGCAAAGACTTGTGCGGGAGGTTGAAGTTTGATGCTTAAGAGCTTCTCATGCCGCGCCATTTTCTGCTTGATAATCCGCGCGGCTTCCTCCGCAAGACGGTTGTGGATGCTGCCTGTGTCGCGTACGATGTAGTCCACCTTGATGAGGTCGTAGATTTTCGACCCTGCCGCCGTGACGATCAACTTGTCCAGCAGCGACCTGTCCTGATAATGCACGGCGACGTTTTTCTTCAACTCGAATCCGACCAAACGCTCCTTCGCCAGATTACCCTCCAACTGAAAGCCGTAAATCTTGTTCTGCGCCGCAAAGTCTACGAAGACCGACTCGCTTGCGATCCCCAGACGCTTCAAGTCGGCGGAGAACGCGTTGACCGTGGCGTCCATCTTCTGATTGCACTCTGCGACCGTTGCGCATTCGTGCGCGAGGCCAAACACAGCGACGTGCTCGTCGGCTTTCACGTTGATCAGCACGCTGGCCTCTACGAACATGCTGGTGGCGGACGGCGGCGCATCTTCCTTCGCCAGCACGCGCTTGTTGCGTTCATTCTGTTCGGCTCTGGCGTTGCCGCCCGATTGTGAATAGCCTATGTTCCCGCTCGCCTGCGCCGCGCAGACGCCTTGACCGGCCATGATTAACAACACGACGAGAATCATTTTAACCATCGTTAGCTCCTGACAGGCTCGATGCGAAATGTTACTTGCTTCCCGCCTTGTTTGTTATTTTGCCCGGCTATAGACAGGCTACGGTCGAACGTCAGACCCGCGCTGCGAGATGGCATCCGACACCGCGCGTTCAATTTGCCAGAGGTGTGTTTTTGACAACAACGCTTTCGGCTTCTTCCCGATCAAAATTCCCGCCACCCCCTTTACAGTCGTTCCCAACGACAACGCATCCGTCAGTGCCAACATACGCCCGTCCGGGCTGAAGCTCGCTGCGCCGACCGCTTTGTTATCCAATTCCAGCAACAGTTCGCCGCGCGGATTCCACAGGCGCACGACGGCTCCGGTGGTGATGAGGAAGTCGCCCGCCGGACTCCAGAAAAATTTATCGTAATAGTAAGCATCGCCGTCGCGCGCTTTGTCGTCGCGCAGAGAAGCGATGAGCGAGCCGTTGCGTGCGTCCCACAGGTGCGCGATGGCGCGCAGCTTTTTATTCGGCAGGATGGGCGACAGGACGGTGCTGTAGTTGGTGGCTTTGGTGAGCAAAATTTTACCGTCGGGACTGTAATCAAAGGTCAGATCGTCTTCAAACTTTTCCTTCGCAGCTTTGTTGTCGAGTTTGGCGACGAGCACGCCCGTCGCCGCGTCCCAGATGTTGATCTCCCGCTTCTTGATCGACTTCGTGACGAAGGAGTTGTCCTTCGGATTCCAGACGGCGAAATAGTGCTGGTCTTTCTTCGAGCCGATGGTGTGACGAAGCGTGCCCGTCGCCGCGTCCCATGTTTTCACGATGCCGTCAAAGCTAGTCGTCACGACGAATTTACTGTCGGGGCTGAATCGCACCCCGTAAACCGTGTCGGTCTGCGGCGCGAGGTTGGCGACGAGCGCGCCTGTCGCCGCGTTCCACAGGCGCGGCGTGCGATCCTCGTGCGAGGTGACGATGAACCTCCCGTCCGCGCTGAACTCGCCCAGCGCGTCGCCCCCTCCGCGTCTCTTCTTTCCCGCTTCGACGAAAGGCTCAAGCGTAAACTTCAATTCGCCCGTGTCCAAATTATAAACCTGCGCATCCACATCTTTTCGTGCGCGCACGAGCAGAGATTTGCCGTCGGGGCTGGTGACACGGTCGCCGATGTACGCGGTGGGCAGTTCCAAAGTCAGTTCGTAATTGTCCGGCGACTTATATTCGGTTTCATACTGACCATCGCTGTTCAAAACCGAGACCATCTCCCCCTTGAATTTCGTTTCGTAACGGTTGATCGGCTCCGTGCCCTCGCCGAACTGGCGCAGCAACTTGCCGTCGGCTACGTCGTAGAGGCGCACGCGGTCGGAAAGAATGATTAGCGCGCGACTGTCCGGCGTGAAAGAGAGCGCCTTCGGCATCGGCGCGCCCGAAGTTTTGATTACCGCTCGCACCTTCACCGTCGCGGCGTCATACAGCAACACGTCCCCGTCGAACACGGCGAAAGTCCTCGCGTCAGGACTCCACCAGTTGGTATAGCCATCCGTGACCGTGTGTAAAAGTTTGGCAGACACTTTCGTCGCCTGCGCCATGCCCGCCTGCTGAAGCAAAACGCATAGTAGAGCGGCGAAACAAACACGAGCCGCGAGCGATAAAGTCTTTCGCATAAGTCTCCTTAACCGGCGTGTTCGATGGCAACTTACCTGAGTAAATATAAAGACGAATGTTTTAACGTTACGGTTACGTCCGCAGCACAGGATTAAAGGGACACTCCGACTAACGTGTCTGCCGTAGGATGTAAAACAAGTGGGCCGGGGATCGCTTAGCCGGGATATTCGTCCGAGCCTTGCACCCACATGAATGATTGAAGGTCTATCATGTCGCGCGGTTTCAAATCGCTCAGGTCGCGCCGGATGGTCGCGGCGAAGTCTAGATAGTTCGAGTAGGTGTCCCAGTTGGGGCGCGACTTGTATTGAAAGTCGAAGCCGTAGGCGCGTGCGGCGATGCGCGTGACGTTTGGTTTGAGGAAGATGTGCGTGTCAGGCTGCGCGATGAAGCCGAAGACTGTGACGAGCGGCCACGTCAGCACGCGTGTCTGTTTGCGCGGCAGCGCGGCGACCGCTTCGACCCAACGCTCGAATTTGCTTTTCACGTCGCCCGCGCCGTGCAGAAAATCGTAAAGCCCTTCGGCGAAGAGGCGCGCGCCCTCCTCAGTCTTGATCGCATCACGCAAGGCCATCTTCTCGAACGAGAAGATCATGCTGTGGCGGCTGCGCTGCTCGACGCGAACGGCGCGTGCGGCGATCTCTGCAAACTCGCGCGCACGCAGTAGACGACGAAACTCCGCCTGCCCCAACGCCTCTTCCCAACGCTCGTGCGACTCCCACTTGTAGTCGCGCTCCCAACTCAAGTAGGTCGCATCATTGAAACCCTTCGGAAAATATTTGAGGAACTTGCGACGGCACGCGAGCGCGCCTTCGGAAGTTTCACTTGAACGAGCAGGGCGCGACGTTTTGTGCGCCGCGCCCTGTGTGCGAGTTGACATTGTTTCAACCTCCTTGATGCCGGACGATGATAGCTCGGCTTAATCTTTCGCTTCGCCTCTGACTCTTCCTTCGCTCGTGTACTTATCCCAACACGTCGGCGACGCTGACAGCCAGATTGGCGATGGTGTGTGCGCGTACTTCATCGCCGCGCCTGAAGTTAACGACTGTTTGATATGTGCCGCCTGACGGCTCTGCATAAACCTCGATCTGCTCGTCTGTCAGATTGATGATCCAGACTTCCGCGATTCCCGCCTTCGCGTAGAGTGGCGCTTTGACTTGCCTATCGTAGCCGAGCGTCGTGTCCGCGACTTCGATGATGAGAAGCACATCAGCCGGAGTCGGGTGCGCGTCGCTATAAAAATTGTCGCGCAGACGGAGCAAGGCAATGTCGGGTTCCGGCTCTGAAAAGTCGTTGAGCCGGATCGGGTCTTGAGTGCTAACGAGTGCGATGTCTCCGACCACCCGGTTCAAAAACCTGCTGAGAAACTTGACGCAAGCGGCATGGCGGCTGCCTATCGGTGACATTTCGATTATCTCTCCCTCGATCAGTTCAAGGCGGGCGTCTTTCGTAAAGACACCCGCCTCGCCCATGCGCTCAAACTCGGCCACGCTGAAGTAATACTTGCTGATTTCGGGCAGAGACATAAACTTAGTCTTCCTCTTCCGCTCTAATCCTACCTTCTGCTCTCGCCTGTTCGACGACCTTGTGCGCGATCTGGCCGGGGACTGGGTCGTAGTGGGAGAACTCCATATGATAGCTGCCGCGCGCGGCGGTGATGGAGTTGAGTTTGGATTGATAGTCGAGCATCTCGGCCATCGGCACTTGCGCCTTGATGACCTGATTCTTGCCGCGCATCTCCATGCCTTGCACGCGCCCGCGACGCGAGTTGAGATCGCCCATGATGTCGCCGCTCGCTTCCACAGGCGCGACGACTTCAACGTCCATGATCGGTTCGAGAATGGACGGCTTCACCTTTTCAATCGCCGCGCGAAACGCCTTGCGTCCCGCCGCGCGGAAACTGTGCTCGTCCGAGTCTACGTTGTGATAAGAGCCGTCTATGAGCGTGACTTTGAAATCGACGAGCGGGTAGCCCGCGATTGCGCCGTGCGCCGCCGCCTCGACGATGCCTTTCTCGATGGCGGGACGGAATTGCTGCGGCACGCTCCCGCCGAAAATTTTGTCAACAAACTCGAAGCCCGCGCCGCGTTCCAAAGGCTCGAAGATGACTTTGCAGTCGCCGAACTGGCCGCGCCCGCCCGTCTGCTTCTTATGCCTGCCCTGCACTTCTGCGCGCGCAGTGATCGTCTCCTTGTAAGGAACTTTCGGCGGGTGCAAGGCGACCTCGACGTGATAACGATCCTTCAACTTCTGCACAACCGTCTCGACGTGCAGTTGGCCTGAGCCGGAGAGTATGAACTCTTTGGTCTGCGCGTCGCGCGTGAAGTGTAAGCTCGGGTCTTCTTCGAGAATCTTGTGCAGCGCAACGCTGATCTTCTCTTCGTCCTGTCGCGATTTCGGTTCGATGGCGAAGGCGATGGCGGCTTCGGGATATTGGAGCGCGTCGTAGACGATGGGCGCGGCGCGGTCTGCGAGCGTGTCGCCCGTCTGCGTCTCTTTGAGTTTGACGCAGGCGATGATGTCGCCCGCGCCCGCCTCGTCAACTTTGTCGAGTTGCTTGCCCTGCATCGAGTGGAGCGCGCCGAGCCGTTCTGTAACGCCGCGCGTAGTGTTCTGCACGGTGGCGTCGTGTTTGACGTGGCCGCTGACGACTTTCATCACCGTGATGCGACCGGCAAAAGGGTCTGCGACGGTGCGGAAGACATAAGCGGAGAAGGGTTCGCTCTCGTTGTACTTGCGCGTGAGTTGTTCGCCTTCGGCGTCGGTGCTCGCGCGCCCGTGCTCTGCCTCGTGCGTGTCGGGCGCGGGTGCGTAGTCAACGATGCCTTCGAGCAGAGTTTGCAGGCCGACGAGCGTGAGGCTCGAACAGGCGAAGACGGGACACAGCTTGCTCGCGGCAATGGCTTTCGAGATGTTCGGGATGATGTCCGCCTCGTCGAGCGTGCCGTTCTCGAAATACTTCTCCATAAGGGCATCGTCGGATTCGGCGATGACTTCGATCAAGCGTTCGCGTTCTTTGTCAACAAGGTCGCGTCCGGCTTCGGGCAGCGGACGCTCTTTGGCCTTGCCCTGTTCGTCAAATTCGTAAGCCTTCATGTGGACGATGTCCACGACGCCTTTGAAGTCGGCCTCTTTGCCGATGGGGAGCGTGAAGGGGACGATGGCACGGCTGAAGGTGGAACGCGCGCTGTCCAAGGCCGCGCCGAAATCCGCGCGCTCCTTGTCGAGTTTGTTGATGACCATGATGCGCGGGACGATGAACTCGTTGGCGTAAGCCCAGGTCTTTTCCGTCTGCACTTCGACGCCGTTGACGCCGTCAACGACGACGAGCGCGCAGTCTGCGACGCGAAGCGCGGGGCGCGCGTGTGCGACGAAGGCTGCGTAGCCGGGTGTGTCTATGAAGTTGATCTTGTGTTCGCGAAATTCGAGGTGCGCGAGCGCGGTGTTGAGTGTGATCTGGCGCGCGATGGAGTCTTCCTCATAATCGGTGACGGTCGTGCCTTCGGCGACTTTGCCCCAGCGCGGCGTAGCATTCGTCACGTAGAGCAGGGAACTGATGAGTTGCGTCTTGCCCGCGTCGCCGTGGCCGATGACGGCGAGGTTGCGAATCTGGTTGGTCGGATAAACTTTCATAGACTAATAGAGAAGCATCCTTTCAGAGGGATTTTGTTTGCGCCGAGAAAAAGCGATGCGCCCGCGTGGCCGACAGACGGCCTTAAAAGAGTTGCGGCATCGCGCTCCGGATGTGCAGGCAAATTTATCCGAGCAGGGGGGGGAAAGCAAGCGGGCAAAGCGAAGGCAAAAGACGAGGGGGAAAGGGAAAGGGGGAAGGGGTAAAGGATAAGGAGGAAAGGATAAAATAGAGACACGGCGGTTAGACTCGTATCATATCCTGTCAGGCGTCGAACACTACGAGTAAATACGTAGGACAAATTCGCAATAATTCTATTGACATCAACTGCCGACAGGCATATTGTGCGCGCGTCGAATCGCACGTTTTCTGCTAGCGAATTACCTCGCCTTTGTTAGCCTCACGTCACCAACCTGTTTGAAGTAATAGAACACTTCTTCTCTCTATTACGAATTCCTCTACAATCGAAAGGAGAATGAAATGAGCAACATTGAGTCTCCGTTGAGTCAAACAACTGCGGGCACGTTCAACCGCATAAGTTACGTGCAATACAAGGGACGATTTACAGGTGAGACGAGTCAGGGGAAGTTCAGCGTGCCTTACGAGATTACCGCACCGTCAACTCCCGACAAGGGAAATTTGCGTCTGCTCGTCGAGGTGCCGCACTTCAGCGACGGCATCATCGCTCGCGTTGACATACTGGGCGCTGAGTTTCTCTTCGGTAGAGGCTTTAGCCACGCGGCAGCCGGTTACAGCGCCATCGGGAATCGTATCCTCGACCCTAATCCGGGTTTTGAAATCGTTATTGCCGGTGCTGTCGTTAACCCGCAACAACCACAAACTGACCGCGAGATTATTACGCAATTTGCCAGCGCGCTGAGAGGAAACCCACACAATCTCGTGGGAGACGTCAAGAAGGTCTACAGCATAGGCTTTTCCGACTCGGGCGGCGCGTTGCATAGAATCTTAAATGAGCCTCACGGGCGCGATGCGTTCGAGCTTTCTTTCCCCTGTATCGCGTCGCTCGGCGCGGTGCATAAACCAGCCCCTGTCAGCGGGAAGGTCGTCGTCTATAACACCGAGTATGATTTCAGACCGTTGGAGGGCGAGTCGCCGAACCAACGCTGGTATGCGGGCGCAGGCTGTCCACATATCTCCGACTCGGAAAACTCACGAAAAATATTTCCCGGCCCGCCCCAGAGTCCTCTGCCTCCGGTTAAGGGCACGACTCCGATTAACTGGAGTCCTTTTATGAAGGCGCTCTTCATGGCGGGAGACGCTTGGGTCACAGAAGGCAAAGAGCCTCCGCCGACCACATTGCTCAAATTCTCTGCGGGTCAGATTGAGCGCGACGCATTAGGAAACGCTCTCGGCGGAATCCGTCATCCGGCTTTAGAAGTCGGAGAGGCCAAATTTATTTCTCCGGCACTCCTTCCGATTCCGGTTCCGCCGCAGGTCTGGCGTCTGTTCGGAGGGTATGATCACGTCAGGTCAATCGGAGATGCAGGTTTCTTCAAAAATGTCGGGCAATACGTCAAGGCATTCGACGCTGCGGCCAAAGCCTTGAACAGAGCCGGATTCTTACTGGACGCGGATGAGAAGGACTTGACCAGAAAGGCCAAAATGAATCCCTCAACTACCTACACCCAAAACTACAAGGCGGAACTGTTCTAGTCTCTATCGGGAACTTACTCTGAAGAGAGATTAGACCGCGTGACGAAAGGGAAAAAGGGTAAAGGGGAAGGGGTAAAGGGGAAAGGATGAAAGAAGGTCGTTCTTCAATCCTTTCCCCTTTACCCCTTCCCCTTTTCCCCTTGATTTATGGTTTGCCGAAGCGCAGGCGATACTCTACGGAGGTCTCGAAGCCTTTGACCATCGTGCGGTAGTCCTGCGGGTTGGCGTCGAGGACGCGCAGCCACGCGTTGAAGCCGTCCATGTCGGGGTCGCGCCGTAGATAACCGAAATACTGCATCGCGACGAACGCCCCGTTGTACTCCTTGCTAGCCACCTGTGCGCTTTCGACCACTTCGCGCAAAACTTGCGCGCGCGTCTTCGTGTTCGCGTCGAGCGCGGCGACGAGTTCGTTGCGGTTCGGGAGCGCGACGCCCGCCGCCTCAGCTAAGCGATCGACGAAGAGTGCGCCGGTCGTGCCGTCGTAGCGCCCGCGAAACTCCGCGCGTTCCATGAAGTCGCTGGCGAAAGCCTCGCGCTTCGCAGCCACTTCTTCGGCGGTTGCGCCTGAGACGCGCCGCATGTCGGGGATGATCTCCGAGTAGAGCGGCAGCCGACCGAGCGCGGCCTTGTAGAAGCGATAGACGAAGAAGCCTTTGAGTTGAAACTCCTGCGAGCGGAAGAACGAGGCGGAGACCGTGACGCGATCACACTCAGGATTGTTCGTCACGTTATTGCAGTTGTCTAAAACGCCCTTCCAAGCGCTCAGCCCGTCGGGTTCGGCTTCGCGCGAGAGGAAGTCTATGTAGTGCATGCCGACGAAGAACGCGTTTTCGTCAACCGGATTCGACGCAGGAGCGCGCGCGGCGTCGTTGTCGTTGATGACGAGCGACGCTTCGGTCTGCGTGTCGAGAGACGCGCCGCTCGCATTGTTCAGCTTGAGGCTGAGCGTTTCGGGGTTCTCCTGATGCGCGTCGTCGAAGACGGGCACGTTGATAGTCTTGGCGGTTTCGCCGGGCGCGAAACGCAGCGTCTCAATCGTGGTGGCGAAGTCGCAGCGTGAAGAGGCGACGCCCGTGTTGCTGTCGCAGCGCGCTAAGATGCTGCTCTGGTCAACGGTTGAGACTTCGACCGTTGCGGCGTCCGCCGTATCGCCCGTACGCGTGACGACGACTTGCGCGCTTCCCACACCCTCGTTCGCACTGAAACTCGACGCGCTGAATTGCACAGTGTTCCGCCGCTTTGAAGGTGTCGGCGAAGGCGTCGGCGTCGCAGACGGCGAAGGTGTTGCAGACGGTGTGGGCGTCGGTGTCGCCGTTGCCGTCGGCGTTGCAGTGGGCGAAGGCGTGGCGGTCGGCGACGGTGTTGCTGTCGGCGTTGGCGTCGCGGACGGGGTTGGCGTCGCAGTTGGTGTCGGTGACGCAGTTGGTTTAGGCGTAGGCGTCGCGGTCGCCGTAGGCGTAGGACTCGGCGTTGGGTTCGGCGTCGGCGCAGGGTTGCCCGAAGACTGGACGGTGCGCGACGAGAGCGATTTCAGATACATGACGAGCGCGTCGAAGTCGCTCGCGGAGAGGTGCGAGGTCTTGCCGTGCGTGTCCTTGATGACGCGCACGTTGTTGGCCGCGAGCGCGGGGTTGATCTGCCCGCCCGTCGTGAGTGGCAGGACGTTGCTCGTGCCGAGGCGATCAATCTGCGGCTTGCCGTTCTGCAAGACGACGGGGCTGTCGAGGCTGACGAAAATCTGCCCCATGCCGTCGCCCGCCAGACCGCCGCGACTGTCGCCGAACGTAACGGGCACTTCAGTTGGCAAGTTGTTTGCGCCGCGACGATGATCTGCGCGGACTGTGCGGAAGTTGAAGCCGCGCTCGCCGGGCAGAAGCAGCGGCGAATCGGGCGCGAGCAGGAGTTCGCGCGCAGTGTGCGCGAAGCCGTGATGCAGCCACTTGGGCACGCTGTCCCACCATGCGCGCAGGTGCTTCGTGTTGCGGCTCGAAAAATTCTGCGGCGTGCCTACGTCCTGCGGCGGGCCGAAGCGCGTGAAGAAATAATCGTTTTCGGGACGGAAGAACGGCCCGTCGCCGTCAACCGTAGTCTCCGAGATAACGCCGGGTTCGTGTATGTTGAAATCCTGAAACGTGTCGTCGAGCACGCCGTTCGTAAACTTGTTGCCGTTGTGATGACACTCGGCGCAGCCCGATCCGCCCTGTTCGACCGACGCCGTGAAAATCTGCTTGCCACGCGCGATCTGCGATGCCGTGTCCGTGTCGGGGAACTGGTTGAGCGGGTTCGGCAATTGCCGCGTCTCGTTCTGCGACCAGAGAATTTGCAGGTACGCCAGATCGTAATAGCCAACCTTGCGCGCCTTGCCGTTCAAGTCGTTTCGACCAATCGCCGCAGAGTTTTCTTCCGTACGGCGCAGCACGTAATCTTCGCGTGCGTGGAAACGATCTACGGCGTTCGCTTGCGGGAAGAGCGGCGTCGGCGTGCGTTCGCCGAGTAGCACTTCGCCGTTGCAGGCCGAAGCGTAGGCCATCAGATCGTTGTTCAAGCCCTCGTACCACTCCGGCCAGTTGTCGGAGATGTCCTTGTTCTGCGGGCAGACTTTGACGCCGCCCACAGCGTTCGCAGCGACGTTCCACTGGCAACCGTCCTGACGGCCGTCCCAGTGGCAGAAGCCGCACGACTTTTGATTGTCGTCGGAATAAGCGTCGGAGAAGAACCAGCGCAGGCCGACTTCTTCGTCCGTCGCAAACAAGCCCTGACCGTTGCTGCCGCGCTTCGTCGGGTCGGGCGTCGAGGGCGTTACACCGACGGCCAAGTAGCCCTGACGCTGCAAGCGACCGCTCGCGTCAACCGAGAGGAAAGACACGTCTTCGGTCTGCAAGTTGGCGACGTAGATGCGCGAGCCGTCGGGCGAGACTTCGACACCCTGCGGCGTGATGCCGCCCGTCAACTCTATTCCTGTCTCGGTTAAAATCTGCGAAGGGTCTGCGGGATTTTGATTGATGCGAAACGCTTCGACCTTCTCCGAGTGCGCGTGCGTGACGAAGAGCATGTTGCCTTTGACGACCATCTGTTCGGGGCCGCTGCCGCGTATGATCTTCTGCGCTGACGTGTGATCGCCTAGGTCTACGTACTGGCCGGGCGTGACGAGTTGCGAGATGTCGCGGTCGCGGTCAACGTAGCGATAGACGAAGAGGTTCGTCGTGGTGTCGAAGACGTTGAGTTCGCTGCCGATGTCGTCGAAAGTGGTGGCCTTCGTCGCGTCGGTCATGACGGGCGTGTAGCCAAGTGGCTGCCCGTTGTTGCGTATGACCGTGCCTTGCGTGTTCTTCGTCGGCAAGCCGTGTCCTGTCTCGCGCTCGTTCAACTTCGTGTTCGTCTCCTGACCGGAGACGATGCCCCAGCGACCGGCGATCTTCACGTCGGTTGCAAGGCCGCCGAGTATCAGGTTCTTGTCGAGCGTGTTGGCATCGGCTTCAATGTTGATGGCGGCGATGGTGTGGCCGAGCGTGTTGGCGACGTAGAGCGTCTTGCCGTCGGCGCTGATGTCCAGATCGCGCGGGTTGGCGCGTTCGAGGTCGGTTGTGCCGGTCGGAATCTCCGCGATGGGCACGAAGAAGGGGCCGGGTTCGACGCGGAAGGCGCGCACTTGATCTTTGAAGCGGTCGGTGATGTAGAGCCGCGTGCCCGCCGCGTTGAAGATCAACTTCTCGCCGTAGAAGCCCGTCTCAAACTCGCCTATGACTTCGTCCGTCGTAGTGTTCACGACCGAAGCGAAGTTGCCGTACTGGTTGAGCACGACCATGTACTGGCTCGCGTAGATCGCGCGGTTGAGCGGCGCGACTTTCAGACCGATGGGGCGCGTGCCGCGCGTCTGCCCGAAGGGGCGCAGGTCGATCCAACGCGAGACGGATTGGCTCGCCGTGTCCACGACGGCGACGCGCCAGTCCGGATAGCCTTCGCGACCGGGGAGCGCGACGTAGAGTTTGCGCCCGTCGGGCGCGAGCGTGAGCGCACGCGGTTGGCTGCGGAAAGGCTGCTCGCGGTTCGGCCAAAACTGGTTGCCGCTTTTGACGACCGGATTGTTCGGGTCGATGCGCGTGCCCGGATCGGGTCGCCCGTCAATGTAGCCCGCACCGTACATGATCTTGGTGAAGCGTTCGTGTCCGGCGCGCACGCCCGCCGATTCCGCGCCGACTATGTTTTTGACGGGATCGTCGGTCGGGCCTGTGATGATGCGCCCGCGCGAATCGGTCTTGACGGCGGTGATGAAGAAGCGCAAATCGAAGGGCGCTTCTTCGGTCGTCGCGAGGATGCGGCGTTCAAACGGCGCAGAGAGCGTTAAGTTCGATTGGCTGGCGCTGGCCGAAGCAGTCGCGTGGAAGATGAACCACGCGAGGCCGCCGCAGATGGCCGCCGCGAGGACTGCGAATTTCACTTTATTGCGCATACACAAAGAATCTCCTGCCTGAAAATGGCGCGTGTGTGGTGTCTGAGAATGACGTGCGCGTGTCGGGGCGAAAGGCGCTTTGACAACTCAAAAACCGCGAAAGTTGCAACCTTCGTTGGGCAATGCCTATGCCAACGCGCGTTTTGGCGGGAAAACGTCGAAAATAAGCGATATAGCTCCAAACGCGAGCCGTGCGGACGCTCGGCCTGACGCGCGGCAAGTGCGAAAAAGGTATGCAGGCGGAGCGCGTGCTAAGGTTAAGTTGTGTAAAATGTGGATTTACTGGATAGTGCGAAAGGACTATCCAGTGCGAAGCGGGTATGCAGGGAAAATTGCTGTGGTTCGCTGGTCGAGTAGTGAGCGTTGGGTGCGGAAAAGGTCGTGAGGGCGTGCTCCAAACGCGGGCGTGGGCATCGGAATTTACAGTGTTGTAACAACTTTCGCGGGTTCAGTTCGTATTAACATTTGAGATGAAAAAGACTAAATGGCCGACGGTGGTGGACATCAACAAAGGAGAGTCTATGACGAGCAGCAAATACCTCATCGCGGGGATTGTGCTACTGATTGTAATAGTTTTGGTCGGGACGGCGACGGCGTTCGCCAACATTGATTACGCGCAGGAGGGGACGGTCAAAGTCGTTACATATTTCGGGCGCATCGAACGCGTCTACACGCCTTCGGACGGCTGGTTCACGACGCTCGCGCCCGGACGCGATAGCCATGAAGTCAACATCAGGTCTTTCACAGAGAGCGCGCCCGTGCGCGTCACGAGCAAAGACAACGCGGCCTTGAACGTCAACATAGACGTGACCGCGTACACCGACGCCGCGAAGGTCGAGGAGTACGTGCGCAAGTACAGTTTCGACGAAGCGGAACGCCATAAGCGGCGCAATGAGATTCTCAAAGGTTTGTTGCAGACCGAAGCGCGCAACGCCTTTTCGGAGTTTAACGCCTACGAGATTTATGCGAATCAGGAGGGGATTCAGAAGCGCATCGTTGACTCGCTCAAGCCGCAACTCGCAAGCCAACTGCAACTCGTGATGGAGAGCGTGCAGATCGGAAACCCGGACTTCATAGACGACCGCATCGAGGCCGCAGCCTCCGAAGTGGTCGCCAACGAAAAACAGAAGCAGGCCGAAGAAGCGAAACTCGAAGCCGCCAAAATCTCCGCGCAGACCAAACAGATCGAGGCGCAGACTTACGCCAACCCCGCGCTGCTCGACATCAAGCGACTCGAACTCCAACTTGAGATCGAACGCGCACGCGCCGACGGCATCAAGAATCATCAGGGCGCGCTGACCATCATGTATGGCAGCGGACAGGGCGTGCAGTTGCAAGTTCCGGCGGGGAGGTGACAAGGCGTTGAGATTTCTCGTGATGCTCTGGGCGGGCGTGGAGGTTTTGCAAATCTTCGTGATCGCGCTGCTCGTCGTCAACCAACGAAAACTTCAGCGGCGTCTCGACGAAGGGCAATATTTTTCTACGTCGCGACCGCCGCGCTCGATTACGGAGGAGAACAATTGAACGAAGCGACGGCGCAGTTGGAAGTTTACACGGACGGCCAGTGCCCTCTGTGCCTGTGGATGCGCGCGCGCGTAGAGCCATTTGACCGCGACAGTAAAATCGAATGGCTCGACCTGAATTCTCCCGAAGCCCTGCGCCGCGCCGCGCCGCACACGCACAAGCAACTGGCCGAGGAGATGTACACGCGTCGCAAACAAGACGGCGCGTGGTCGAAAGGTTTCTTCGGGTGGATCGAAGTCCTGCGCGTGCTGCCGCGCTTTCGCTGGCTCGCGTGGCTGTTTGCACGCTGGCCTTTCACAGCCCTCGGCCCCGTCTTCTACCGCCAACTCGCCAAACGCCGTTATCAACTATTCGGCATCCCACCGCCCTGCGACGAAACGGGCGTCTGCCAGCTACACCAGAAACAATAAAGACAGTTCTTTGTCCGTTGTCCGTTGTTCAAGGCCGCCTTTAGCAACTTGTGTGATTGTCACATGCAACTGACAACTGACAACGGACAGCTTTTACTTCATCCTTTTCCCGGCCATCCCTCCGGCGTCTCCTTGCATCTTAGTTTCGCCAAAATAAGTCGCCAGTGATTGGCGCGAAAATCTTATGGCGCGCACGGCGAGCAGTTTGAGCCTGCGCGTTTTCTTGCGAGCGAAGGGGTCGTTTTAACAGGTTCGGAGTCCTGAGCGTTTACTTGAATTTCAGGACAAGAGGGAATTGAGATGTTTAATACCAGAAAAATCTACTCGGCGTTTGCGGCTCTCGTGTTGATTGCCGCGTCTGTGTTTGTCGCTCCGGCGTATGCCGAAGGCGGCGCGAATCAGAAGGCTAAGAACTCGCGACGCGTGAGCGTGCCGCTCAATCTCGCCATACTCGTGCAGGACGATCTCGAATCACGCGTGGGTAACGAAATCGAAGCGACGCGCGCATTCTTGCGCGAGTTGCCCGCAGGGTCGCGCGTGATGGTCGGTTATTTGACGAGCGGATCGTTGCAGGTGCGACAGGAGTTCACAGATGACTTGGATCGTGCCGGACGCGCTTTGCGCGCACCCGTCGGCCACGCTTCGGCTGCGCCATACAATCCTTACGTGGAAGTCTTGGAAGCACTGCGCCACTTCGACGCGGACTCTAAGAACCGCAACGCCGTGTTGCTCATCTCCGACGGACTCGACGTGTCGCACGGATTCGATTTCTCGTCGCTCAACAGCGTTGACATGGAACGCGCCGCGCGCGAGGCGAAACGCCGCAACGTCGTCGTCTACTCTTTCTACGCGCCGTCGGTCGGCTTGACGAGCTTCAACCGTCAGGCCATCGCCTACGGGCAAGGCGCGCTCAATCGCCTCTCGAAAGAGACGGGAGGACGCGCCTTCTATCAAGGCACGAGCTTCGTCACTTTCAACGCCTACTTCGAGCGCCTGAGCCGGACGCTGAACGAGCAGGCGGAGGTCGGCTACTAAGTTTTCAACAACGCGCACGCGCGTCGCCTGACGCATCGCCCGCGCGCCCGATAGGAAGTTTTCAGACGCCGACGAAAAGTTTGTACTTTTCGTCGGCGTCTCTTTAATTTCGTTCGTCAACTTTCCTCCCGATTCGCCTCTCGCTGCCGGTAAAAAAATTTTGCCGCGCGCCGCCGACAGGTGTTAAAGTTAGCCCACCTTAGCGTCCCCTCGTAAGCCCTCGAACGACGGGCGGCGCGCCTCAAGTGGCAGACCATGAAGACTAACAGTGGCCGTGAATACTGCCTGATCGTGGAAGGCCCGTACCTGACAGAGTCCGAGGCCGAGCACGCGCTCCGCGATCCGTTTCTGGAAGATTGGGTCGAACAGACGGGCAGATTTCGCATACACAATCTGAAGGAGATAGAGGTTGTGCCCGGCGTCTCCCTCGGCATGCTCGGCGTGCGCATGCTGGAAGAGGAGTTGTTCGAGATCGCGAGCCTCGACCCCGAACACCCGCTCACGGAGCACAAGTCGAAGGGCGTCGCCGAAGCTCTCAAGCGTCAAGGCTTGTTTGACGAAATCAGCGTCGAGCCGCGCGACGAAATTGGCGAAGACAAACTCGCTGGCGAAGACGAACTCGAAGACACAGGCGACGAGCCTTCAACTGATTCGTAAACTTAACTGTCAAACAACTCCGTCTAGCTGCTTCGTCGGTGGCGTCTACCGGCGACGCTTTTTTTATTCGCCGTTCAAATGTGAGTGTGTCTTTGCGAACTGTATTTCGGGCCAAACGGTGCTACACTTAGTTGTCTGATCAAACAATGAACAGTTTTCTCGACGGGCGCGTGCTCGTAGTCGCGGGCGACATCACGCGGCAAGAGACGGACGCGGTTGTGAACGCGGCCAACTCTACGCTGCTCGGCGGCGCGGGCGTGGACGGTGCGATTCATCGCACGGGCGGCGCTGCAATTCTCGCGGCGTGCCAGGAGATTCGCCGCTCAAGGTATCCAGAAGGTTTGCCGACGGGCGAGGCCGTCATCACGACCGGCGGGCTGCTTCCGGCGCGCTACGTGATTCACACCGTCGGCCCCATCTGGGGACAGCATGCGGGGCGTGAGGCCGAACTGCTCGCCGCATGTTATCGCAACTCGCTCGCGCTGGCCGTCGAACACGGACTCGCTTCCGTTGCTTTCCCGGCCATCTCGACCGGAGCTTACGGCTACCCTTTAGATAAGGCGGCGCAAGTTTCGTCGCAGGCGATACGAGATTTTTTGTCGGGTGCGGGCGACGGTGAGACGGGCGCACGCGGCACGCTCAAAGAAGTGCGACTCGTCTTCTTTTCGGAGTCGAGCGCTAAAATGTTTTTACGTCATCATAAATTTGAATAGCCTGTTAGTGAGGGTATCGAACAAGTGGAATACAAGTTGGGGCGTGCGCTGCCCGAGACGTTGAGCGCGTTGGAGAATTTGTCCGGGAACTACTGGTGGAGTTGGGCTGCGGACGGCGCTTCGGTCTTCCGCGACCTCGATCCGCAGGTGTGGGAAGACTGCGAGTTGAACCCGCGCGGCCTGCTGCTCGATGTCTCCGAATATCGCTTGTTGCAGATGGCGACCGATCCCATCTACGCGGAGCGCGTGCGTGCTCTCTCAGAGAAGTTCGCGCGCTACATGAATCCGCAGACGCGCACCTGGGCGCGCGAGAACGCACGCGGGATAACACACGAAAATCCCGTCGCTTATTTCTGCGCCGAGTTCGGCATACACACTTCGCTGCCGCTTTACTCTGGCGGCCTCGGCATGCTCGCGGGCGATCATCTGAAATCCGCGAGCGACCTCGGCCTGCCGCTCATCGCCGTCGGCCTGCTCTATCATCACGGCTACTTCCGCCAACGCCTACGCCGCGACGGCTGGCAGGAAGAACACTACGGCACGATCAATCCCGCGAAACTTCCCATCCAACTTCTGAACGACCCTGCGACGGGCGCGCCCCTTCGCGTCGAATTAGAGATACGCGGGCGGCTCGTGCGCTTTCAGGCGTGGCAAGTCGAGGTCGGGCGCGTGAAGTTGTACTTGCTCGACTCGAATCTCGAAGAGAACGATCACATTGATCGTCTCATCACGGGGCATCTCTACGGCGGCGACCGCGAGACGCGCTGCGTGCAGGAGATGGTCTTAGGCATCGCGGGCGTCCGACTGCTTCGCAAACTCAACATCGAGCCCCACGTCTTCCATCTCAACGAAGGCCACTCCGCGTTTCTCACACTCGAACTCACGCGCGAACTTGTAGCGCAAGGAAAAACTTTCGCAGAGGCTGCGCGCGAGGTGCGCCGTCGTTGCGTGTTCACGACGCACACGCCTGTTGCCGCAGGCCACGACGAATTTCTGCCCGAACTCGTCGAATATTGTTTCGGTCGTGGCTACACGGAATCCCTGACGCTGACGCACGAACAATTTCTCGATCTCGGTCGCGTGGAGGCGGGCGACGAAGAGGAATTGTTTGGCCTGACGCCGCTCGCCTTGAAGATGTGCCGCTCGACGAACGGCGTGAGCCGACAGCACGGCGAAGTCTCGCGCGCGCTGTGGCAGAAGTTGTTTCCCGAACTCAAAGTGGACGAAGTGCCGATTACGTATGTCACGAACGGCGTCCACGCGCCGACGTGGGTGTCGCCGCTCTTGCGCCGCCTGTACGAGAAACACGTCGCGCCCGATTGGGATGAGAACGAGTGCGACGCAGGAGTTTGGCAGCGGGGCGTGGCGCAGATGCCCGACGAAGAGTTGTGGCGCGTCCACCGTTTGATGAAGCAGAAACTCATCGCCTTCATACGCGAGCGCCAGTACTTCGCGCGACTCCAACGCGGCGAAGGCATGGAGTTTGTAGAAGCCGCGCGCAAGACTTTCGACCCCGAAGCGTTGACCATCGGGTTTGCGCGCCGCGTCGCGGCTTACAAGCGTTGGAGTTTGATTCTGACCGACCCCGACCGCCTCTTGAAGTTGATCAACGATGCGGAGCGTCCCGTCCAGTTCGTCTTCGCGGGCAAAGCGCACCCGCAGGATCAGGGCGCGAAGCAAATCCTTCAACAACTCGCGCTCTGGAAACTCGATCCGCAAGTCGTCAACCGCACGGTCTTCCTGCAAGACTACGATCAGGAGATCGCGCGCAAACTCGTACAGGGCGTTGACGTGTGGCTGAACGTGCCGCGCCGCCCGCTCGAAGCGTCTGGCACAAGCGGCGAGAAAGTGGCGATGAACGGCGGGTTGAATTTTTCGATTCTAGACGGCTGGTGGCCGGAAGGCTACGACAAAACAAATGGCTGGGCTATCGGCGACATGCACGTCGAAGGCGAGAACCACGAGGAAGATTTGCGCGACGCCGAATCGCTCTACAAGTTGCTCGAAGAGGAAGTTGTGCCAGCCTATTACGAGCGCGATGCGGAGGGCATTCCGCGCCGCTGGGTGGGGATGATGAAGCGCGCCATCGAAACGCTCGTGCCGCAGTTCAACAGCGACCGCATGGTGCAAGAGTACGTGCAGAAGATTTACACGGCGAATGTTTCGGCGGCCGACGAAAACCCGGAAGTGTTGCGCGCTCCGGTCGAAGTCTAGCGCGCGAAGGAGACGAGCAGATGCCAGAGACGGATCGCGCTCACGACGCCGACGCCGCAGCGACGCAGACTGATTCGGCGAAAGGCTCGGTCGGCGACGTGGAGGCCGCCGGAGAGACGACCGCCGCCGAGATGATCGGCGGCGCGCCCGACACCAGACCCGTCGGCGTTGACACGATAGCCAACATCAAAGTTTCGGATGAGGGCGAATAAGTAAGACTCACCGCAGAGACGCAGAGGGGGCGCAGAGAGAAGATTCTATTCAAGTCTCTGCGCCCCCTCTGCGTCTCTGCGGTGAAGGTTTTATTTCCTTATCGCAACTGTCAATCAAACAAAGATCATCTTCACGCCCGCGACGACGAGAACGACGGCGAGCAGGCGTCGGATCGTGACGCTCGCTAGCCGTCGGCTGCCAAACTCCGAGCCGACGAGTCCGCCGACGATTGCCGCGAGCGCGAAGTAAGGAATTGCGCGCGGGAGAGCCTGCACGCTGGTGAAGTTTCCTAACAGTCCGGCAATCGAGTTGACGAGGATGAACGCGGCGGAGACGCCCGCCGTGCGTCGCGTGTCAGCCCAGCCCGCCAGCAGCAAAAGCGGACTCAAAAAGATTCCGCCGCCCACGCCCGTCAATCCCGACAACAAACCTATGAGCGCGCCAAAGAAGATCGCCAGCGGGAGCGGCGCGTTGCGCGTCGCAGTCGCCGCTGCGCTGTCAGCCTTCGCACGCGTGAACAAAAAGAGGCGGAAGGCCGCGTAGAGCAGCGTGACGCCGACGATCTGTTTGTAGACGTTGGTGGGCAGCGTGATCGCGCCGCCGACGAAGGCGAGCGGGACGGAGGCGACGGCGAAAGGCCACAGAAGCGGCCAGGAGAAACAGCCCGCGCGCCAGAATCGGAAGGTGGCGATTGACGCGACGAGTATGTTGAGGCAGAGCGCGGTCGGCTTCATCGTGGCGGGCGCGAGGCCGAAGAGCGCCATCGCGGCCAGATAGCCTGACGCGCCGCCGTGCCCGACCGAAGAATAGAGCGTGGCGGCGAGCAGAATGAGCAGGGCAAGCGTGATGCTCTCGGTTGCGTTCATCTGCGAAAGTCACGCGCCAGAATGTAGGAGTTCAAATTATTCTCAACCCTGAATGATGTCGCAACGGCGCATGTTTTCTAAGACATAAGTTTAAGTCTCAGACCTTTGCTGTCCTTGATGTGATTGATTCCACCTAATGTGAGGTACGAAGTTCCGACTTGTTCCTCTCTTCCATCGGCAATCTTTTCTTTCTTAACGTCAACGTTCAAGTAAAGAATAATCCCCGTTTCATCATCATCCAGTTCGATTGGAGTAGGGATACCTTGAGCTTCTTTCCAGTGAGCCACTGCCCTCGATTTTTCTCTCCATGGAACTTGATAGCGATTAACCATGCCTATAGAAGTTAGCGTGATGACGGAACACCCAGGGTCATCGGCCAGCACACTGGCGTAATTGGCAGGCCAACGATCCGATGTTTGTGGCCCGTCCATCAGTATGGTAATAACCAACGACGGCCCGACGGTTCTAACTAGATCAGCTATCGGCTCCTGCCTCGCGAGGTCTTCACATATCAAAGGGCAAATCGTTAAATTCTCACCTATATTTATAAAGGTCACTTTTCGAGAGACCAACTTTGTTCCTTCCCACCAATCTTTTTTCGACGACAGAGACCCGCCAAGTTGATATTGCCTTACCTGTGTGCGCGTCAAACGCCAACGGTGATGCTTGTCTTGCCTGTATTCTTCCCGCGCGATGGGCACCCAGCTTTTTGTGTCGAACATTCGGCAATAGACAACATTGCGGTTGAATCGCCTCTTACTTGCTTTTGCCTTCCCATTTCTAACAGGTTGAAACGCGCCTTTGATCCTGACGCCTGCAATGTAGCCGGAGATGTTGTTCTCTTTCAGAACTTTCTCAAGCTCTTTAACATAATCTTCACTGATGGAAGACTCTGGCAGGATCACCAGGTCAATTCTTCCGGCTTCCTTTATTGCCCTCTCAATGGTGGCACGCAGAAGCAGTCGAAAGTTCTTTATCTTCCCCCGTTCTTCTTCATCTTCCGATGTCGGGTCGTACTCAAAAAAAGCCTCGCTCTTATGTGAAGCGACGACGGACTCGCCGAGTACCTTCATAGACTTAAAGTCGGTCGCTCTCACATCAAACGGCCAGGGGAATAGTAAAACCTGCAACGACGAGATTTCACCTTTTTCATCTTCTTTTGCCCCTTCGTTTGTTTTCTTGATCAAAGGGCTGTTGACGGATTGCCGCCACACGACATCAACTGAAGAGCGATGAAATGCCAGATTGCTGGAAAGCGAACGAAGCGTCGTGCCGATGATAGGGGTATGCCTTTTGGGTAACACACGGCACCTGTGTTCGTTGATTGTGGCAAGCGTGCCACGCGCACTTAATTGACGTTCGGCAAATTTCTGCGCCGGTGTTTTCTTTGTTTCACCCGGTATGTGGATGCTTTTTCTTTTGCCCCATCCACTACAGGCTTCATCGGCAATGGCGTGTAAAGTTACAAGTAAGACAAAGAAAATCCAATGCGCTTTTCGCATTTTATTTTCCTCGGCATTACAACGTAAGTCCATAATATCGCCATCCATTCCCGGGCTAAATCCACTGCTGAACAATTCCCATATTTTCAATACCTCGGCAGGAACGATGTCTTTGATTACATCCTCTATGGTGGACTCACCACCTGTTTCTTCAACCCCGGAAGGGTGCAGAATCTTTTCGAGATAGCTTTCCTCACATTCGCCGATTCTCTTGCGCCACTCCCAGCCAACTGTGCGGACATAATATGCCCAATCATTTAAGTCTTTGTTTTTACCCTTTTCTTGATTGACGGCCTCTTTATGATTTTCAATCCATTCATACAGCCACTCGTACATCAAAAATTCCTGCTCGTTGTCGTCTATTTCTTTATCATCGGGTTTCGGCGGCCACGTCTGACGTATATCGTTGTTTTCGTCTCGCGGCGGCGAAACGATCAAATAGTAAGCCCCCGTCAGACCTAAAATGCTGCCCGTGAAAGCAAAGAGATTAGGCGGCCAGAGGAGTAATGAAATGGGATCGTCCGAGTAAGGGAGAAGCGATTTTGCGATCTGACGGGCATTTAAGTTTGGCTGTCCAAACCTGAGAGCCGGCCTTTGGCTCGTAGGCTCGTCTGATTGCTTGCTGCGTAGGGTTTTTTTACCTGCATTGTGAGGTTGCTGTGCGTTGCTCATTTTTCCGCCTCAAGTTGATAAGGTAACTTGTGTAGAACTGAGGCTGGAAATATCACAGCTTTAGATAATTGTCCACCTTTTCTACGGCAAACTTTAACAGTCATTAAACGCGGTCGAAGTTTGAAAAATTTAAGCGGCGGCGACGGGCTCGCCTGAGAGTTTGAGATGGGTGACTTGATTCTTGCCGTTGTTCTTGACCTCGTACATCGCGTCGTCGGCGCGTTTGAGCATTATGTCAACGGTGCGCGGCGGCGTCGTCCACGTCACGACGCCGATGCTGAAGGTGATCGGCCAGCCGTATTCTTGAATCTTGTCCATGATGTTGCGGTGTACGCGCGCCATGACGGCTTGCGCCGCTTCCTCGCCCGTCTCCGGCATGAGTATGACGAACTCGTCGCCGCCGAGACGCGCGACCACGTCAATTTCGCGCAGGTTGTTTTTGATCGTCTGCGCCACGCTTTTCAGCACCGTGTCGCCGATGCTGTGGCCGTAGCGGTCGTTGATCAACTTGAAATCGTCAACGTCCATGTAGGCGACGGTGAAGGGATGGCGATGACGGCGCGCGCGGTTGATCTCCTGCTGCGACGCCTCGAAGAACGAGCGGCGGTTGATGACGCTTGTTAGATCGTCCGTGCGCGCGAGTTCGCGTTCGTGGTCGTGCGAGCGGCGGAGCGCGGAGACGAAGTAGGTGACGAAGAGAAATGCGCTCAGTTGCGCGAACACGTTGAAGTAGGGGATGAGCGGTCGCCCGTCGAAGTGGCCGGTGGTCTGTTCGGTGAAAAAATAGCTGGCCGCGCTAAAGAGCGAGATGTAAAAGGCTGCGCGACGCCCGACGAGCCACGCGACCAAAGAGATCGGCAGCAGGTAGAAGATGAAGAACGCGATGTCAGGGCCAACCAAATAGTTGATGATGCTTTGCAGGACGACGAGCAGAAACCCGAGCGTGATGAGGAAAATTTTTGAACGCTGGCCGAGACGTTCCAAAAGCGACATAAAATATGTTCTCCGAGCGGTCTGGGGGTAAACGCTGAGAGCACGTTTGTGAAACGCGCCAGAGTTTAACCTTTTGTTTCGATGTCCGCATCATCTTTTTAGGTTGTCAGAGAACTTTCGCACGCCGCGCCCGCCCGCGCGCCGCGCACAGTTGATTCACACGCCAGTGCGCGCATGTTAGACTTTTACCTACGATGAATCGCCGTGACGGCAGCGAGCGGCGAACAGACAAGAACGCTTGCGCGGTAACGTTTTCGCCATACAAAGCGAGCCCTCGACGGGCGAAAGTTTCTGCCCGATCCATTCTTTCGTAACGACCCCTTCGATGAAATTCTGTCCAAAATGCGGCAACAGCTACGACGGCGCAGTGACGTTTTGCCAGCGCGACGGCGAAGTGCTGGAAGACGCCGCCGAAGACATGACGGGGCGCGTGCTCGACGGGCAGTACGAGATCGAATCCTTCATCGCGCGCGGTGGCATGGGCACGCTCTATCGCGCGCGCCACATACTCTTAGGCGACCGCGTCGCGATCAAAACGCTCAAGCCCGAAATGCGCAGCAACACCGAATGGCTGCGCCGCTTTCAACGCGAAGGCCGCGCCGCGCGTCGCTTTCGACACCCGAACGCCGTCACCGTCTACGATCTGCGCACGGGCGCGGACGGCCTCACCTACATGGTGATGGAATATGTCGAAGGCCATTCGCTCGACAAAGAGTTGAAGGCGCGCGGGCGGCTCACGCCTGCGGAGGCGTGGCAGATTCTCGAACCTATCACGAGCGCGCTCGAAGCCGCGCACGCGCAGGGCGTCGTCCATCGCGATCTCAAACCGGAGAACGTGATGCTCAATCGCACGGCGGCGGGCGAGTTGCAAGTGAAGCTGCTCGATCTAGGCATCGCCAAACTGCGCGATGTGGCGGAGACGCAGGCGGGCGACGGCGGCGGCGCGGCGCTCACGATGGCCGGACAAATTCTCGGCACGCCTTACTACATGTCGCCCGAACAGTGGGGCGAACTCTCGCGCGACGCGAATCCGGAGATTGACGGGCGCGCAGACATCTACTCTCTCGGCGTCATCTTCTACGAACTCGTCACGGGCGAGAAACCCTACGTCGGCTATTCGCTCGCGGAGTTGCGACAGGGGCACGTAAGCCGTCAACTGCCGCCGCTAGACGAGGTTGCGTCGGGCGTGTCGGCGGAGTTTGCGCGGGCGATTGAACATGCGATGGCGAAGGATCGAGCGGATCGTCCGGCGACCGCCGGAGTCTTCGCCGCAGAGATTCGCGCCGCGCTCGGCGTCGCACCCAAACTTAGCACCACGGCGAACACGAACAGGGGCGATGCGGCGGTCGCATCATCCGCCGTCGTTATACCCGACTTTGAATCTTCGCAGACACTCATACGCGAGAACATCAACGCGACAAACGCGCCGCGCGCGGGCGTCGAAACCGCGCCGCAAAAGAGCGCGCCGCAAGCGTCTGCGAACGCCGCCGCCGCACAACAATCGGTCGCGCAGACGCCGAAGCAGACGCCGCTCGCGCCCGTTTACGCGCCGACTGTGCGGCGTAGTTCGGGCGCGAAATGGATCGTGGGCGGTGCGTTCGTGTTGTTGCTGTTCGGCCTTGTCGTCGCGGGCGGTTGGTTCGCGTGGAGTCGTTGGCAGGCGCGCAGCGAAAATAGAGACGTGGTATCGAACGGCGACGGGGACGGCTCGACAACGCCCGCGCGCGTCGCGTTGCTCGACTACTGGCTCGAAGCCTTCGACGACGCGGAGCAACCTGCGAGTCAACGCGTCGCTGCGAACGTTTTGTCGCTGCGTTCGGGTCAGCAGTTCAAGTTTCATTTCAAGGCGCGCGAGCGCGGCTTCCTCTACATCGTCGGCCCCGGCGCGGGCAATGCGCCGACGACTTTCCTGACCGCGCGCCCCGCAGGAATTATGAAGACGAATCTGGCGGCGGCGGGCGCGGATTTCATTTTCCCTTACGGCGAGGGGCAGGTGCTCGAACTCGACAAGAATCCGGGCACGGAAGAGTACGTCGTCATCTATTCGCGCACGCCCCTGCTCGAACCCGCCTTCCTCGCCGCAAGTTCGGGACACGAGTTAACGCCAGCCGAGTTGAAGGAGTTGGAAGACTTGCGCGCGCGCTCGAAAACCGCCGCACAGGTCGCGGACGTAAAAGAGTCAGGTGCGACGGGCGCGGAGTCTGCGGCGGTGACGGTTTTTGTGTCGCAGCCAGCAGCGGGAGCGTCCGGCGAACCCGTCGTCTTTGATATTCGTATCGAGCACCGTTGAGTCTACGGCGAGACGGCGCGAGTTGCGTTAGTCGCGTCGGAGCAGGAAGATCATTTGCTCGCCACGCAGAAGCGTCTCTCTCTTTAGCAGTGAAGGAGAATTTCCGAAAATGCGTTACAAACTTTTCTCACAACTCCTCTTCGTCGCGCTCGTCGTAGCATGCTCCAACGTAGTTTTCGCACGCGTGCAGGAACAACAGCCTCAACCAACGCCAGCGTCGCCGGACGAGGGCATCGTTACGCGCGGCGCGTTTCTCACGACGCGCCCGAAGACCCCGGGCAAGACCGCGAGCGCCGAGGCCGGTGCGGCGCTGTCTGCCGGAACGCCCGACAAGAAAACCGATGCGACGGTCGCCGCCAACAACACGCCGGGCAATCCGAAAAAGAGCATCACGAAATCGTCAGTCAACAATAAGCCGAAGAAGAGTGTGAAGAAGGGCACAGGCGACAACGCGAGAGAAGAGAGCGCGGACGCGGACGAAAAAACTACCGGCAGGGACACGGGCGGCGCTTCGGCGGAAGCGGCGTTGAAGTTGCGCCCGATTGGTCTGGGCTACACGCTCTTCACGCTCGGCGATAACGGCGAGGCCGTGCGCACCGATCCAGCGCGACAGTTTCGCACGGGCGAAGCCATACGCCTCGCGCTCGAAACCAACACCGACGGCTATCTCTACATCTTCCACACAGAGAACGACGGCGAGGCTTCGATGATCTTCCCCGACGCGCGACTCTCAGGCGGCAACAATCTAGTCAAAGCGCACGTCCCGTTTGAAATCCCTTCGAGTCAGGGAGCGACGGACGACATGCGCTGGTTCGTCTTCAGAGACCCGCCCGCAGCAGAACGCCTCTACGTCGTGCTCGCGCGCCAACCGCTCGCGGGTGTGCCGACGGGCGCGGCGCTCTCCGACTACTGCTTCGACGCGCAACACACTTGCCCCTGGCATCCGGCGACGGCGATGTGGGCGGAACTCAAAAGCGCGCAGGAGCGCGAGCAAGTGGCTGTCAGCAAAGTTAAAGATCAGGGGCGCACGCAAACTTCCGACGAACGCGAGGCGACAACGCGTGGACTCGGCCTCGCTGCGGGCGCGCCGCAGCCCTCCATCATCCGCATGACCGCAACTTCCGACTCGAAGATGCTCGTCACGGCCATTGATTTGATTCATAAATAAATACGGAGATGTTCATGAAACCCCGAATGTTAGTTTTGGCTTTCGTTATAAGTTGCGCGCTCATTGCGTCGCCACTAAGTTCCGCCGTCGTCAACAACGCGTCAGCCGCGCGAGCCGCTGTAGCGTCCGCGGTTCAAACTGCGCAGCCGCCACAGGGCGGCGATGGGATCGAAGCGTTGCGGCAGGGACGCAAGTTGTTGAAGCAGGGCAAGGCCGATCAGGCGCTCCCGCTGTTGCAGAGCGCGCTCAAGAGTTTTACGGATGCGAATGCCATGCGCGGGCAGGCCGCCTCGAACGACGCGCTAGGTGACCTCTACTCTCGTCAAGGACAGCACCGCACCGCGCTCGCGCATTACCTGAAAGCGCACGAGCAGTTTCAACAGGCGAGCAACAAGGCGGCCATCGTGAAGCGCGTCACAGGCGTAGGCGACGAGGAGTTCAACGCGAATTTGATGCTCGCCAAGATCGGCGAGGCGCATTATCGCGCGGGCAACATCGCCGAATCGGGCACGGCTTATTCGCGTATGCAGGTGAAGAAACCGGACACGAGCGCGCTCGGCACAGTGAAGAAGACGGGCGGGCTGTTAGGCAGCATCGGCGGGCTCGGACGCAGCATCGCGCGCGGCGACGGCGCATCCATTTCGACGGGCACGAGCGTCGTCGGCACTATAAGCGCCGTGCAGCAGCAGTTTGAAGTTTATCGTCAGAGCATTCTCTACGCGACTTACGAACTCGGACTCGGACGCGTGGATTATTTCAACGACAACTTGGAGAGCGCGAAGAAGCATTTCACCAACACGGTCGAAGCGACCGCCGGAAACATTCCGGTCATCGGCAAGATCGGGCAGATGCGCCGCTTCCGCGTGGCGGCCAACACGAGCCTCGGCGACGTTGCGCTCAAACAGGGCGACACGAAGGCCGCGCTGAAGTTCTTCACCGACGCGGCCAAAGGCGCGCAGGCCGACAAGCGGTTAGACCTACAGTGGCCTGCGCAACGCGGAATCGGCAAAGCGAACCTCTTGATCGCCGCGCAGCAAACCGACGCCGCGAAACGTGCGAAGCCTTTGCAGGAAGCCTTCGCCGCCTATCGCGCCGCTTTGCAGACCATTGAAACTATCCGTCAAGGATCGCTGCGCGCAGACGAAGCGCGCACGACTTTTCTCGCCACCACGCGCGACGTGTTCGACGAAGCATCGGGCGCGCTCGCGGCGGCGGCTCTCGCTTCGGCGACGAACAAGTCCGCGCCGCTCGAAGGACAGTCGCTCGCATACGCGGCGGAAGCCTTCCGCGTCGTCGAACAGGGTCGCGCGCGTTCGCTCCTCGACATGTTGAGCGAGACGGGAACGACCATCACCGAAGGCGTCTCCCCGGAACTCCTACAGCGCAAGCGCGAGAACCTCGAACGCCAGCAGGAGATCGCGCAGCAGATCACGGGCGTCAGCCTGACGGGCGAACCGCCCACCGAAGGTGTCGATAAACTCGAAGAACAACTCGAAACGCTCTCGGTCGAATACGATAGTCTGGAAAATCAGATCAGGGCATCCAGCCCGCGCTACGGCGCTCTCACGTCCGCGCAACCTTTGACGCTCGCCGAAGTGCAGCAAAAAGTTTTGGACGCCGACACCGTGCTCCTTGAATACAGTCTCGGTAGCGATCAATCGTACCTGTGGGCTGTGACGACGAGCGGCGTCACGCTTCATCAACTGCCCGCGCGCGACAAACTCGACGCGATGGCGATGGCCTTGCGCGACCGCATCGTCCCGCAGAGTTTGCGTCGTGCGCTGCTCGACACAGGCGCGCCGACGCGCGGCCTGACCGAAGCGCGTGGCCTTGCGCTCTCCAACAACGCGACGACCGCCAACGTTGCCGCGTTCGCCGAAGCCTCAAACGTGCTCTATCAAAACACGGTTGCGCCCGTCGCCGCCTCGCTCACGAACAAACGCCTGCTCGTCGTCGCGGACGGCGCACTCAACTACGTTCCGTTTGAAGCTCTCGTCACAGAGACGGTCGCAGGCGGCGACTATTCGACGCTCGCCTATCTCGTCAAGACCAACGAGGTTGGCTACGCGCCGTCCGCTTCGGTCATCGCGGCGATCAGGCAACAGTCGGCGAACGCTGCGGGCGCGGCGCAAACGGGCGGCCTGCTCGTCGTCGCCGATCCGGTCTTCGACGCGAAAGACGCGCGCCTGAAAGGGCCGCAGGCGGCGCAAGAGGGCGAGATGCTCGCGGTTGACAGCGCGGTCGCAGACATCACGGGCGCGTCGAGCGCAGCACCGGCGGCGGGCGCGAGCAATTTCAAACTCGCGCGCTTGAACGGCACGCGCGAAGAGGCGCAGCAGATCGCGGCGCTCGCGCGCACTTCGGGTCTCAGCCCGGACATCTGGCTCGACCTCGACGCCAGCGAAGCGCGCGTGAAGGAAACGGACGTGAGCAAGTACCGCATCCTGCACGTCGCCACACACGGACTCTTGAACACGGAGCGCCCGCAGTTCACGGGCGTCGTCCTTTCGCTCGTCGGCAACCGCGAAGGCGACGGCTTCCTGCGCACAGACGAAATTTTCAACCTGCGTCTGGGTTCGCCGCTCGTCATGTTGTCAGCTTGCGAAACAGGACTCGGCAAAGAGCGACGCGGCGAAGGCGTGATAGGTTTAACGCGCGCCTTCATGTACGCGGGTGCGCCGACGGTCGGCGTCAGCCTGTGGTCAGTCTCAGACAAATCAACTGCCGAGTTGATGACGGACTTCTACAAACGCCTGCTCACCAAACAGTCGGCCACGCCGCAAGCCGCGATGCGTGCGTCGCAAATCGCCATGATCACGGCCAAGAAAAACAGCGCGCCTTTTTACTGGGCACCCTTCGTCCTCGTCGGCGATTGGCGTTGAGGAACGGGAAAGCAACCGGATTCACCGCAGAGACGCAGAGAGCGCAGAGGGGGCGCAGAGAAAGACATTCAATTCTTCTCTGCGCCCCCTCTGCGCTCTCTGCGTCTCTGCGGTGAGTGCCTTGCCTTCATCTGGAAATCGCTTAGTTGTACGTGCGGCTGAGGTGCGTTAATATCAAGCGCGTTCCCCGCGAGAACAAACGAATAATTTTTATGTGGAAAAAGGTGCGCCAATTTCTGACTGGCGGAGGCAATTCTAAAATGGCGGAGACTTCGCAACAACCGACTAACTTCGAGCCCGTAACCGAAGCCGGAGAGTTCGACGAACTGCTCGCGCGCTCGCACGAAGCGCCCGTCGTACTCTTCAAACACAGCACGACCTGTCCCATCAGCGCACGCGCGCACGGACAGATGAAGCGTCTGTCGGGTGAAGTGGCCGCGCAGATTTCGCTCCTCGTCGTGCAGCGCGCGCGCGAACTCTCGCGCCGCGTGGCGGAGCTAACAGGAATCCGGCATGAGTCGCCGCAGGCGATCATCCTGCGCAACGGCCAGGCCGTCTGGTCGGCCTCCCACTTCGACATCACCACAGAGGCCGTCGAACAGGCCGTGCGGGAAAATATCTAGAAGTGACGAGTGACAAGTGACGAGTGACAAGTTAAAACTAAAAACTTGTCTTGATTCTTTCTCGTCACTTGTCACTTGTCACTCGTCACTGTTCTCTTATGACTGAGACGACGCGAAGACTAGGGCCTGAGATCGAGCCGCATGAGATCGTGCAGGAGGGCAAGGCGGGCTTGCGCATCAAGTGGGGCGACGGGCGCGCGTGCGGCTACGGGGCTGCGGCGCTCAGGCGCGTCTGCCCGTGCGCCAAGTGCGTCAACGAGATGACCGGACAGCGCGTGCTCGATCCGGCGAGCGTCCCCGACGATCTCTCAATCGAGAGCCTAGACATAGTAGGCCGCTACGCGCTCACCTTCCGCTGGAGCGACGGCCACCAGACGGGCATCTATAGCTTTCGCCTCCTGCGCGAACTCTGCGAACAACGCGACGAAGCGGAAAATGACGATGACAAACTCGAAACGAATTAGTTTTAACTTGTCACCTGTCACTCGTCACTTGTCACTGTTCCAAATATGACTGAGACGAAGAAAATTCTGGTGGCGGAAGACGACGATCTGGCGCGCGAGTTGATGTGCCGCACGCTTGAGCGTCAGGGCTACGCCGTGACGACCGCCGAAGACGGCCTCAAGGCTTACGAACTCGCGCTCGGCTTGCGCCCCGACTTGATCATCACGGACGTTTCCATGCCCGGCGCTGACGGCGCGCACTTCGTACGCCGCGTGCGCGACACGGGAGAATTGAGCGCGACGCCGATCATCGTCACGACCGGATTCGGCACGGGCAGCGCAACCTTCACGCTCTCCATCGGCGCGGACGCATACGAACCGAAGCCCGTCAATCCCGTGAGTTTGTTGGAGACTGTGCGCCGCTTGCTCGCGGGCGGCGGCGCGGCAGGGCGCAGCGCGGATGTTGATTTGCAGGCGGGAGATTTTTAAGAACAAGAGGGCGCGTTATGCAGGAAGCTATCGGGTGGATCAGTTCGTTGATACTCGTGCTGACCATCGGCAAGCAGGTTTTCAAACAGTGGAAGGAAGGGTCGAGCGAAAACGTCTCGAAGTGGCTCTTCATAGGGCAACTGGCCGCGTCCGTCGGCTTCACGATCTACAGTTGGCTCGTCGGCAACTGGGTCTTCGTCGTCACAAACGCCATCATGCTCCTGAACGCGCTGGCCGGTCTCTTCATCGTGCTTCATCACCGGCGGCGCGAGCGCCGGGGCGAGACAAGCGGGGGATTGAAGGCCGAGCGCGCTTGAGTTGGCCGCGCGATCCGCAGTATTTTTAGCTTATGAACGAGAGAGATTTTTTCAACGAACAGCAAGAGTCGAAGCGCGCAAACTACAGTTGCCCGCACTGCCGCGTGCGCGAGGATTACGAAGTGCGTTGGCTGAAGCGTACGAAGAAGAAAGATTTGCCGCGCAGTGCCAGCGAACAGGATCGTGCGCGCTTTCGCAACTCGCGCGATTACATGGTGCGTGTTGACGACGTGCTCTCATGCAAAAACTGCCGCAAGCGTTTCGACATTCCAAACGCGCAGTCGGTGGTTTTCATCTAGCGCAGGTTAAAGGAGAAAACTTATGGAAGAGTTGATCAAACAAGTGAGCCAACGCTCCGGCATCTCGGAAGATCAGGCGCGCAAGGCGGTTGACACCGTGCTCGGCTACATGCGCGACAAATTGCCCGCCTCCGTCTCCGGCACGATAGACAGCGCCATCGGCGGCGGCGCGAACGTCGCAGGCGGCGTCGCAGACACGGCGCAGAACGTGCTCGGCAATATCGGCGGCATGTTCGGAAAGAAAGAATAGAGAGCTTCGCCGGTAGTGCGTCCAAGTTTTAAGGTTCTTTGCGTCAGGCCGCATACGGGAATCCGTGCGGCCTGATCAATTTTTGATGGTACAACTAACAGTCAGAATAGAAATCCGAAAGCCTTCACCCAACCGCCTCGTAGTCCCTCTGCTTCGTGTCGCCGACTTAACGAGTTGATAAAGGCACGCCGCAGCGTCGGGTTGCGCGCGCATGCAGACTCACGAAATTTATTTCTTCCAGCACACTATCATTTGGAGTATATTCTGCCCGCTTGAAAGTTTTCTGTGATCCACGTGCCTGTTGACTGCTGCGGCAGCTTATCGCGCAAGCAGTCCTCACGCGGAGCACGCCAGTCCGACTGTTCAAATCACATTGGTTGACGAGTTGCCTTCTCGGCTCGGCATCCTGCATTGCCCCTAACACCCCTACAATGGAGGAGACACCTAATGGCTTCTGAAGAGAGTCTCGTTCGCGCACTCGACCTCATGACTATCGCCCCGCAAGCCGAACTCGAAGGCTTGTCCACGGCGGCGCGCTCACATACCAAAAACATACGCCGCGTCGTGGACACGAAAAACGTGGTGGCGGTCGGCATCAGCGAGAAAATCAGTCAGGGCAAGCCCACAGGCACGATTGCGTTGACCTTTTACGTGGAGCGCAAACTCCCGCTCAGCAAGATGAAAGCAAGCGTGGCCGTGCCGCCTGCCGTGCCGGAGTCTATCAGCGGCCCGGCGGTCATTCCGACAGACGTGGTCGCCGTCGGCAAGCCGCGACCGGAAGCGGTGAAGGACTTGAAGAATCCGCTCGCCGTCAGAAAGCCGCTCCAGCCCGGTTTCAGCATCGGCACGGTCGAAGGGTCGGGCACGTTCGGAGCCGTCGTAACCAGAGACGGAAAGTTTCTCATCCTGAGCAACAGTCACGTTCTGGCCAATAGCGGCCTTGGCAAGAAGGGCGACAGAATTATCTATCCGGGCGGCGCGGACAAAGGCAAAGCCCCGCAGGACATCGTGGCTAAGCTCTTCGACTTCGTGAAGTTCAAAGTCGGCAACGACTTCCTCAACCGTGTGGATTGCGCGGTCGCACTACCTCTGGACGATCGGCTGGGCGAGCTCACGTCAGAGATTAAAGGGCTGTTTATCCCCAAGGGGACGACCAAGGCTGCGCGTGACATGGAGGTGGTGAAGGTGGGACGCACTACCGGCAAGACCAAGGGGATTGTGAAGGACGTGAATTTTCGCTTCATCATGAGCTACCCCGGCGTCGGCACGGTCGGCTTTCTAGACCAGATATTCTGCACGCGCTACACTAACAACGGAGATTCAGGGTCGCTCGTGATAGACACGCAGACGGGGAAGGCCGTCGGCCTTCACTTTGCGGGATTCCCCGACAAAAACGGCGTCAAGGGCAGCGTCTGCAACCCGATAGACGAGGTGCTGAAGGCGCTTGAGGTAAAACTTCTGACCAAGGCGGTCAAGATCAAGTGAGGTAGTAAGAGTTATGGCTACGGAGAAAGAGGCGAACGCGGCACGTGATGAGCATTCTGATTTTTTGAGGAAACTTGGCGCGCACGCCATCCTGGTTGATAAGATCAAGCGAGGGAAACAGAACACCTTCGGCGTGATCGCCTTTTGCGAAGAAAAGCCATCTGAGCCATTGCCGGACGAACTGGAGATCGAAAGCGATGGCGAGAAGAAGAAGATTCCTTTCGCCGTGCGCGTCACGCCCATGGCGTCGCTCGAATAAGCTGCTGATGAAAAAGAGAGAATGATCCTATGTCCCCCAGGCTTGTCCTTAGAGACTTTCTTCTCTCCAGCGGATTAACGTGAATGGCAAAGAGATTCTCAGCCCTCTCCTACCACTCAATCGAAATTCGGAAGTGCAGCGACTCAGTTACTTCTTTTCGCTTTGCACAATCTGGTCGAGCCGGAAGGTGTCAATGTCAACGTTGACTTGAATCCAAACCGGCATGTGGTCAGACATCTGAAAACTAAACTTCTCCCTTGTGTATTTCTTTCCGGGGAAGAGTTCATCAATGTGATCGTCATCAATAAAAAAGTCGAGCACGCCGCCGTTGTTGCAGAAGTTTTCCGGTACGGTAGGACGATGCAATATCTGATCGTAGCGCGCGTTCTTGCCCAGATTTGAGCCGCCGATCACCGCATCACCGGATTTAAGTTGCTTGAGTTGTTTGGGAATTTGGAGGCCGCTGCTCGTCAATGCTTTGAAGAGATCGTCGTCAACCTTCGGAATGTTGAAATCGCCCAATACAAGTAAGTCATTATCCTCGACATATTTGCTCTTGAATCGCGTATCGATCCAATCAGCCAGAAGTTGTAGTTCGGCTCTACGGCCTTCGAGACTGTCGCCCCAACGGGTGTGCATGGCAACGGCGAGGAAATCGAAGTTGCCCGACCGGAACGAACACAGGTAGGGAGCGCGCCAGAAAGACTGCCCGGCGAGCCACTCGGTATCTGTCTTCTCGCGCGGAGCATCAACCTCCGCCGCGAGTCCGTTAAAGGTCACTGCACGTTTATCGTAGAGGAAAGCGGTGCGCTCCTTGTTCCCGCCGGAGTCGGCTATCCAGTCGGAATAAACAAGGTTCCATGTCGGGCCGAGGAACGTCAGCACCTTCCCCATATCCGTCAAGTCGTCGCGTAACTCGACCAGAGCAATGAGGTCAAACTGTCCCAGTATCTCCGCGATGTAGTGAAGCGCCGGTAGAGTACGGCGCACCTTGCCAAACTCTCGAATGTTCCAGATTGCGATATTTACAGTGTCGTCCAGCCGCGAAGGGGGAATCTTCGCCGCTTTGATGCGTGCTTTGAGTGCCAGAAGTCCGTCTGCGATTTCAGGGGTTACCGGGCCGTGATGCATATGTCACCTCTTGGGGCTGTGGGGAATTTGAGAACTACACGTTTAAGTAACTGTTGACACGGGCTGATTCTATATCACAGTTGCGCCCCTCTTTGAAGTTTTATTATGACCGTAGTTCACGTCTCTGATTCGGAGGTTTAGGGCGTTCATATTTCATCATAACGTTTAAGTTTGCGATAAAGAGTCGAAAGGTCTATGCCGAGGATGTTGGCGGCGCGCACCTTGTCTTGATTGACGGAGGCGAGCGTTTCGAGCAAGTGGCGGCGTTCGATTTCGGCAAGCGTGGGGCGTAGGCCGTCCGGATCGCGCAAAGGGAGTTGGTCGCCCGTCGCCGCTGCTGCTTCGCGCACGCGCGGCGGCAGGCTGTCGAGATCAATGCGCTCGCCGCTCAAGGTGAAGGCGCGTTCGACGGCGTTCTGCAATTCGCGCACGTTGCCCGGCCAGCGATAGTTGATGAGCGCGGACATGGCTTCGGGTTGGATGGGCTTCTCGGCTTGAGCCTGTTCGCGCGCCGTGCGCGTGATGAAATGGCGCACGAGGAGCGGGATGTCTTCGCGTCGTTCGCGCAAGGGCGGCAGGTGAATCTCGATCACGTTTAGACGGTAAAACAAATCCTCTCGAAAACGCCCTCCCTCGACTTCCTTTTCCAGATCACGATTCGTCGCGCAGATGATCCGCGCATCGAACGAGACGGGCGCGCTTGCGCCGACGGGCAAGACTTCGTGCTCCTGCACCGCGCGTAGAAGTTTGACCTGCATCGCCGGGGTGATCTCGCCGATCTCGTCCAGAAAGACCGTGCCGCCTTCCGCCGCGCGCAGGAGTCCGGGCTTGTTCGCGTGTGCGCCCGTGAAAGCGCCTTTGGTGTGGCCGAAGAGTTCGGATTCGAGTAGCGTTTCGGGGAGCGCGCCGCAGTTGATGGCGACGAAGGGGCGCTCGGCGCGCGGGCTGTGATGATGTATGGCGCGCGCGATGAGTTCTTTGCCCGTGCCCGATTCGCCTTCGACGAGGATGTTGGTCGTCGTCGTCGCAACTTTTTCGACGAGGCGAAAGACCGATTGCAAAGCTTCCGACGTGCCGATGATCTCGGAGAAACTGTAACGGCGTTCGAGTTCGCGTCGGAGCGCGCGATTCTCGCGGAAGAGTTCGCGCTGGCGTATGGCGTTCTTCACTGACTGCAACAAATCTTCGTTGACGAAGGGTTTCGTCACGTAGTCGTAAGCGCCTTTGCGGAGCGCGGCGATGGCCGAATCGACGGACGAGTAAGCGGTCATCACGATGACGAGCGCTTCACCGTCAATGTCCTTGATGCGGTCGAGCAGCGCGAGGCCGTCCATGCCCGCCATGCGTATGTCGGTGAGTGTGACGGCCACATCTTCGGCGGCGAAACGTTCGAGAGCTTCCTCGGCGCTCGAAACGTGCGCGACGCGGTAGCCCGCCTCTTCAAGCAAGCCCGAAAGGATGACGCGCATCAGGTCTTCGTCTTCTGCGATGAGTATGAGCGGCTGTGTGTCCATGTTTGTTTGAGACGCCTGCGCTATCCTCCCGACGGGCGAAAATGATTCCAAATTTGTATGACAATAATGAGAGACACGGGCGTGCTTGCCAGAAGTGTGGCGAGTGCCAGCCCGCCCCACGCCTCTTTACGCGAGAGAGCGTTAAGGACGAGCACGACGCCGACGGCGGTGAGTATAAGGCTCAGGGGCAGGATGATAAAGAGTCCAATCACTATGATGGAATATCCATTGTATGCACGCAGGTACATCAGGAGACTAATGGATACAGGCACGGCGGAGAAGAGCATGTAGATACGCCTGCGTATCCGGTCGTCTTCGATGATCACGAAAGGCAACGTGACCGCTGTAAACACTACGAGTATAAAGATCATCGCACGCTCCTTTCGACGGTAGCTGCGCCGGTGACGTTTGCGCCTTCAACTTCCGGCTCGCCGGAAAACACGGGCAGCGCGACGCGAACGGTCGTGCCGCTTGTGCCGTTGCGGTTGGGCGCAACTTCAATCGAGCCGCCATGCGCCGTGATGATGCCGTAGCAGACGGCGAGGCCGAGTCCCGTGCCCGTGCCTGCGGGCTTGGTGGTGAAGAACGGATCGAAGATGTGCGCGCGGTGTTCGGGGGCGATGCCTTGTCCGCTGTCGGCGATCTCGACGAGGAGTTCTTGCGTGTCGCGCGAGTAGGCGGTGCTGACGCGTATACGACCGCCTTCGGGCATGGCGTCGCGCGCGTTGAGCAGCAGGTTCAGGAAGACCTGTTGCAGTTGATCCGTGTCGGCGGAGACGTGCGGGGCGGAGTCGTCGTAGTCGGTTGTCAGGTCGAGTCGTTTGAAATCTTTGTCGAAGGAGGCGAGGCGTATGCTGGCGTCGAGCGCGCGGCGCACGTCGAGCGGGGCGCGTGCAGGCGGGCGCGTGCGCGCAAAATCCATCATGTCGCGCAGGACTTGCGTGATGCGCGCGATCTGCGTGGAGATGAGACGCAGCATCTCGCGCGTCTCCGCTGCGCTTTGGCCGTCCGCTTCGTTTGCGGCGGCGCGCGTTTGCAGTATTTGAATGAGCGACGAGATGGAGGCGAGCGGGTTGTTGACTTCGTGTGCGACGCCTGCGGCGAGCGTTCCGGCGGCGGCGAGTTTTTCGGTGCGTACGAGTTGATCGCCGAGCGCGCGTAGATGTTCGATGTCGGCGGCCATCTTGCGGCTCATCTCGTTGAATGATGCGGCGAGCAAGCCGACCTCGTCGTTCGCGCTCGCGATCTTGACTTGTGTTCCGTATGCGCCGCCCGACACCTCGACCGCCGCCTCCGTCAGACGACGAAGCGGGCGCGAGATGATGCGTATGACGAGCGCGACGAGGATGAGATTCGGCACAAGCGCGCTGACGATGCTGAAGACGAGATAACGACGCCACGCATCCGGCGTGCCCGCGCCGAAGCTCCACCAGACAATCGGGATTTGCAGCGCGGCGAAACTAAGCACGGCGACCGCAGCAATCGAGAGCGCGACTTTGTAAGCGATGGGAAAGAGTCGGAAACCGTCGAGCGCGGATTGCAGCGAGAAGAGTTTGAAGCTTGAGATGGCGTAGGCATAGACGAGCACGCCGGGGAGGACGAAGACCGCGCCGTAAGGCAGCAGCGCGTAGACACTGACGAGCGGGAGCGCGATTGTTGCGAGCGTGGTGAGCGCGCCTGTGAGCGCGAGCGCCCAGAGGACTGCGCCGAGTTGTTGACCCCAGAGTTCGCTGCGGTAGCGACGGAATTTACGGTAAAGCAGCGCGAAGCCGTAGCCGAAGAGGAAGTAGATGTAGAGGCCGAAGGCGTAGGCGAGCGGGCGGAGTTCGATGTTGAAACGCCCGCCCGTGAAGCTCACGTCCTGCCACATCAAGTTAGCGAGCGTGGCGGGAATGAAGACCGCGCCCGGCGCGAACAGTACGGCGGCTCGACGATAAGGCACGCGCCTGTTTTCGGGAAAGAGCCACGCGAAGACGACGAGCGAGTATTGCAAGACGAGCGCGATGATGAAACTCGCGTTCGCCCACCACACGGCGGAAGCCGCATGGCCGCTGAACTCCCACAGCACGATGTCCTTCACCGTCCAGAGCGCGAGGCAGAGTACGAAGGCGGCGAAGGTCTGGTGCGTGCGGCTGCGCGGCGCGGCGACGAAGACGTAGAAGCCGAGCAGCACGAGCAGGAACAGCGAAAGCAAGAGAAGGAGCAGCAGCATGAGATAGCTGTCAGTTGGTCTTTGTCCGTTGTCCGTCGTCCGTAGTCAGTTGTTCAATCCAAATCTTTGGCAACTTGTGTGATGGTCACTAAACAACGGACAACTGACGACGGACAGCTTTTCAGAGGTACGGGCTGAGAATCAGGGCGGCGATGGTTAAGGCCACGCCGCACGCGAGCGGCCAGAGATGGCGCGCGTCAATCATACCACCGCGCGACATGAGACGGTGAAGGGGCGCGAAAAACGCGAAGCCCAACATGCCTACGGGAAGGGCAAGCAACGCGCCTAACAGAGAGCCGAAGCCGAAGAACAGGACGCCGCCTACAGAGCCTGTGGTGAGTCCCCACAATGCGCCCGCGCCCGTCGCGCAAAAAAACATACGATGCCAGGATGTGCGTTCGTATTTATCAATCCTGCCGCCAAACACCCTGCCCATCTTCCGACCCATCAAGCCGCAGACGACATTCATCGCCCAGAGAAGCAGCGGGAAGAACAGTTGTTCAAAGCTCGAACCGCTCTCGTGAAAGCCGTAATTGAACATACGGTAAAACATGGCCGCCGGAACGAACACGCCGAGCAGCAGGCCGAAGAGTGCGAGAGCCTCGCGCGTAGAGATTGGACGCCGCATCGAGAGCACCTGTTCCTCTACGCGTGCGTTGCGCACGAGATGCGCGTGTTGTTCGACCTCCGCGTTCCAGCGCGAGAGCCAGTTCAGCCGTGCGCACGGATCGTCTGCGTGCGCGGTGGCTGCGGTTGCGGGGTGGTTTGCGTGATGGACGTTGTACATGGCTCGTCTTTTCGGGCGACGTTGCCCGTCATGTTTTGTTGAACGAGAGACGCGTGCGCGTCTTGCGGCGAGAGAGATTCGGTGCGACGCACGAGACGCGCGCAAGCGACATCGAAAATCCGCGCGACGCTTATGGCTGCGCTCGCGTCTTCGAGCAGCGAGAGCAGGTCAATCGCGCGTGTGTAGGATTCGAGCAGCGCGGCGATGTGCGGGCGCGTGGCGTCTGCGTCAGACAGCGTCGGTTGCGCTCTTTCAAAGACCTCGCGCAACTCGGCGAGGGCGTGCAAAAGTTCTAGACGCGACTGCGCTTGATGCGTCTTGAGACGTACGGCGTTGCGCCGTTGATGACAGCGACCAGCGATTCGCAAGTCGTCGCCGGTGCGTCCGGCGAGGCGACACAACTCTGTCTCGCGAGGCGAAGGCGACGCCTCTGTGTCGGCGTTTTCGACGGCCAGCGCGAGGCCGACGTATCGTTCGACCGCCTCGATCCCGGTGCGCACCGCCTCGCGCGTTGCAACGGAAGCCGCGCCGGAAACTTGCTGTGCGAGGTCTTCCGTTCGATACAAGGCGGAGAGCAGCGCGCGTCGCGCATCGTCAATTCTAAGTTCGCGAGATGATGAAGAAGCCGCGCGTGCGTTCGTCTTGAGTTCGCGCCGCCTGAGATTTTTCTGAACGAGCGGGCGGGAAAAGAGCGCGAGCGGCCAGAGCAGCGCGGCGCGCGTCGCTTTGAATAGAGAGCGCGTGCGCGCAGCGCTTGCGGGACGATTCAGAAAATCGGAGACCCCGAAGGGGGCGGCGGCGGCGAGGTAGATGATGATGATTTCACTCAAGCGCATGACGCAATTGACTAGGGCAACGGACATGCCAGCGCGTCGCTTCAAGCGCGCGGGGCAGCGCGTCCAAGAGCCATTCATTCAGAGCACAGGGGTTAGTTGTTTTTGCGTGGACGATGCGGCATCGCGCGCGGGGTCGGGCGAGTCACCGTCGGCTTGGCAAAGCGCGCAAGGGCTGTCGTCGCGTTGGCATTCTGCAAAGCGTGTGGGGCGGGCAGGAGTCAGTGCATGAAAGCGTATCAGAAAAAGTCGCGTATGGGATAAGAGTGGACGATTGAGAAACTATGTGGTGTGCGCGCGCCTGCCGGTGGAACTGTCACGCCGACGTTGCGCGTTTGTGAAGCGCGTGTAAAGTGCGTTTGAAACGCGGGGAAAATTGCGTGCGCCGTTTCTCGTTGGTCGCACGCGCGGAGGCTTTCTTTGTGAGTTGAAAGTTGTGGCCTTCAATTTGCTTCTGTTGCAGCAAGTTCCGATGAGGCGCTAGCAGGCGCAAACAACAAATTGGAACTTTTAGGACGCTTTCAGCGTCTTATAGTAACGAAAGAATTAAACGACAAGCAGGTAACGCAATCATGACGAAGAATAAATCTATCAAGATCATCAAACGTGGGGAACGCGCCGCGCAGGAAGCAGCCGCCGTCGCCGCAAGCAGCGAACAGAAGAAGACCGCGCACGAGGCCGCGCGCGACGTGGTAGCGACAGTCTCCGAGTGGGTCAACGAGTTCCAGCAAAAACGCCGCACAGAAACTTCGCACGCCTTGAAGACCCTCTTCGGCGAGACGACGCCGCAGCCGAGCAAGGCATAAATTTCCGACAGCCGGAGCAACTCTCTTGCGCCCTGTCGTCCGGTTGAGACGACAGGGCGCAAACTCTTTCGCAGCCACGCCCGCCCATCCCGCGCGTCAACACTTCGACGCGCCTTGCGACCTACAATAAAAAGAAACGCGCCCGCGCGCCCGACTATTGACATGGAACTGATGCGCGCGTAGCATCCCGCCACATCCCCTAAAAAGAGGCTGATAACGCCATGTCCTCAAACTCAAAGAAGACGCCGAAGAAGCGCACGACGCGCGCTCTCTACGACACGCTCCGCAAGCCCCTCGCACCGCCCGGCCACCCGCTCACCCGCGCCAAGCCGGAGGAACGCGCGCATCCCGCCGAGCGCAAAGTTAAACACAAACGTCGCGCCGGCGAAGAAGGGTAAAAACGTCCGTTGTCCATAGTCAGTAGTCAGTTGTTTTCGTGGTATTCGAGTAAGTCGCTAAAGGTTGAATTGAACAACGGACAACTGACGACGGACTACTGACAGTTGTCCGTTGACCGCCCACAACGGACGCGCGGCACAACGCAACTTTTTGCTTTTCAATCTTGCCGGTTCGTGCTTAATATAAGCGCGCTCGTAGATTTTCCATGTTTTGCCGCCGCGCTCTTGCCGGTGCGCCCGCTCCGTTCGGCGTGGACGCGAACCTTCCGTGCGGCTGCTGCTATCGTCATATAATTCTTGAGGAGGCTAACTTAGAATGACTTACGTTGTGTGCGAACCCTGCTTCGGCTGCCGCTATACGGACTGCGCGCTGGTCTGTCCAGTAGAGGCTTTCCATCTCGACGACGAGATGGCCGCGCTCGTGATCAATCCCGAAACTTGTATTGATTGCGACGCGTGCGTGCCGGAATGTCCCGTCGAAGCCATCTTCGCCGAAGACAAAGTTCCTGCGGAGTGGGCGCACTATACAGAGATCAACGCCGACAGGTCGCTCAGAGCAGGCTTGCCGATCCAGAGCGAAAAACTCGACCCGTTGTGCTGACGCTCGAACGGGCAGGCAGCGGGCGTGTGGCAGGACAGACGGCGCGCAAGTCTCTCGACGCTTGGAGGGGCTTGCGCTTCGTCGTCTCTACGAGCGACGCGGGGCGCACAGCGACGTGCAGACAGCGACGGGGGCGAAAGGAATGAGGAGAACCGCAAAGGGTCTGTTGGGCGGCTTGGCGCTGGCGGTCGGGGGCTTGGGCGCGGTGGCGTTGCTCAAGGGGCGCGCGAAGCGTTCGGCGCGCGGGCGAGAAGAACGAAGGGAGGAGCGCGAGCGCGGCCTCGACAGGTGGGCGCGACCGGGGATGAGCGTCACGTTTCGCGGCGAGTTGATGCCAGGTCGCCAGCGCGCGGAGCGCACTTTCCGCATCGTAGAGTTGTTGCCGAGCGGGCGCGTGCGGCTCGAAGGCGTGGCGGGCGAGCACACGGAGCACGAGTTTGAGACGGTGCGCTAGTCAAACTAGTCAAGTTAGTCGGGCGAACAAACGCGGCTTCGGAAGTTTAGACGGAAGGCGGTAACAGGTTGTCACAGGAAAGAATCGAAGCGTTCAAGGCGATGGCCGACGCGCAGCCGGATCAGGAGATGGTCTGGTACGGGCTGGCGAACGAGTACTTCAAACTCGAACGCTGGGACGACGCGGCGGACGCGCTCAGGCGCGTCGTCGAGTTGAACGCCGATTTCACGGCGGCCTATCAAATGCTCGGCACGGCGCTCATGAATCAGGGACAGCGCGAGGAAGCGCGGCGCGCGTGGACTGACGGGATAGACGTGGCAAACCGCACGGGCGCTTGGAAAGCGCGACAGCACATGGAAGGGTTGTTGACAGGCTCGGAAGCGACGACAGCGGGCGGGGAATTTTGCGAGTGAGGAGTTGAAACTCTGATCATGTGAAATTGACGGCTAAAACCATCACCGCAGAGACGCAAAGGACGCAGAGGGGGCGCAGAGAAGAATAACTTCTTTCTCTGCACCCCCTCTGCGTCTCTGCGGTGAGTCTTATCGTTTTGGATTTTCACCACTCGTAGGCGCGTCCGGCTTCCATCGCGGAGAGGCCGCGTATGCCGAGCGCGTCGAGTTCGCGTACGAGCGTTTCGCGGTAAGAGGGTTTGAGGTGGACGGCGAGCACGTCGAAGTGGTTGTGCGAGAGTTTGCGTAGTTCGGCGGCGACGCCTTCGGGTGTGAGGTGGCCAGAGACTTCCGCGAGTTTGCCCATCGAATTTGGAAACGACGACTCGATGAAGATCGCGGAGATATCCGGCCTCTCGTTGATGAGTTGCCAGAAGTCTTCGGTCGCTGCCGTGTCTGAACTGAACGCGACGGTCGTTCGTCCGTCGGAGACGATGAGGCCGACGGTCGGGACGATGTGGTTGACGGGCACGGCTGTGATGCGCAGGTGCGCCACCTGAAATTCCTCGCGCGGGCGAAACGGGACGTATTCCATCACGGCGCAATTTTCGTTCTTCAACTGCGAGAAGCGCGGGTAGACCGTCCAGTTGAACACGTCGCGTTCGAGCAGGCCGATGACCTCTTCGGTCGCATGCACGCGTACGGGTTCGGTCAGAAGCGCGAAGTGATCGTCTATGAAGATGGGCAGCGTCGCCATGTGATCCATGTGCGGATGCGTGACGATGATGTCGCGGACGGTTTCGTGTTGCGATTCGGAGAGGCCGAGCGCGATGCTTCCGGCATCGACGGCGACGCGGTCGTCGATGAGAAAACAAGTGAGCCGCTGTTCCTGACTGGCGCGGCCTTCTTGGTCAAAAGTGCTGGGAAGGAGTTGGATTTTCACGGGGGAAGTTCCGCTTTAATTTACGCGCTGCTGCTTCAAGAGATACCGGACTGCCCGCGCAGCTCCGTGAGTTGCCGGACGTACAATTCCTCGACGGCTGCGCCGTCCTTGACCAACGCCCCTTGCGCGATACGATTGCGGTGAAAGGCCAACTCGCTCGCCACGCGGTTGAACTCGCGGCGCGTGCGCCAGGAGCGATAGCCGCCCTTCTGCAACGCCCTGAAAGACGCGCCCATGCGCCCTCTGATGCTCGCCAGTAACTCAAGCTCGGCTGGCGTCAGACGACCGTGCTCCAAGTCATACCGCAAGTGCTCGCGCACGATGCGACCCTCGCGCTTGAGCGCGAAGTAGATTGAGACCAGCACCGCGACGAACATCGGAACCATGATCAGGAAGTAGACGATGAAGTAGAGCGCGGCGTTGATAGAGGCTGAAAGATTCCACAGGCTGTGTAGAATCATCGCCAGCATGAGGCCGAGCACGGGCGCGAGGAATTTTACGAAGCCGTTTTTCGTTTGCGTCGCCAGTCCCAGCCCGATTCCGGTCATGCTCGTGAACAGCGGATGTGAGAAGGGAGCCATCATCCCGCGCAGGATGAAGAGCGCGAGACCTCCGCCGACGCCACCCTGCAACGCCGCGCTGCCGTAATACTGTATGTTTTCGGTCATTGCGAAGCCGAGTCCGACCATCGAGGCGTAGACGATGCCGTCAATTACGCCGTCGAATTCGTCCTGCTTCCAGAAGTAGAGACCGAAGAGCACCGCCGCCTTCATGCTCTCCTCGACGATGGGTGCGGAGACGACCGCGCCGAAGAAGTTGCCCGCCTCGTCGCTCACGAGCGAGGCGACGACGAGGCTGCCGAGCGTGTTGACGAAGGCCGCGATGAAGACCGCCCCGATTGCACCCCACGCAAAAGCAGTTACGAGCGTCCACACAGGTTCGGATTCATAGCGGTCGATCCAGAGGACGAGCGCGACGTAGAGCGGGACGGGCAAGGTCGCCAGCACGAAGCCTATGAGAAGCGGGACGGGGCCGGTTTCAAGCCCCGTCATCAACAGCAGGAGCAGCGCCAGAAGCAGCGCGACGAGCGCGACGGCGACTATGCCTGCCCAGCGCAAGAGGCTGCGGCGCGGTCGCGCCGGAAGGGCAGCGGCGACGGGCGCAGCCTGTAGCGGCGTGTGCGGGATGCCTGCAAATTCGTTCATCGAAATTTTCGGGGCGCTAGAGCGCGCGCTCCCCGCTCAGTCGAGCACGAGCGCGAGGATGAACACCAAGAACATCAGGAAGAGTACGAGAATGACGAAGGCGAAACCGATCTTCCGCCTACGTTTGCCGGACAAAGGTGCGGCGGGCGGCGAGGGTAAGGCGACGCCTGCGGGCTGCTGAATGTGCGTGGTCTCCCTGCCCGCCGTTTGAACTTCCGTGACCGCAGCCGGAGGCATGAAGGGCTGCGGCGCGACGCGGCGCGGCGGTTCGATGATGGTCGCGCTGAAGTCCGGCATCGGCGTCTCGCGCTCGCGCATCACGGCGTCCATCGGCGAGCCGCAGTTGTGGCAAAAAGCCTTTTCCTCTCTCACGGCTGCGCCGCATTTGGGACAGTTGACCATCTAAACTCTCGCGCCGCGCAAACGCGAAGCGCACGCAAGCGCCAACTCGCGCGTCGGGCGTTAAATTTTATGTTTGCGCGGTGTCGAAGAAACGGGGACGACCGAACCTCAGCCGTGCAATCAGACGGCAAGCACGAAGTTCCAATAACGCGCGCCAGTATAAACAGATTTCCCGCGCACTTCCAGTATAATTTCGTGCGGGTCGGGGCGTACACGCAGGCACGCGACCGTCCAGGTCAACTGTTGACAGACACGACTGAAAAGGTGACTATAATTTTCGTTTCAACTTGAAAGGCGTTTCACGCCAGCAGTGCGCCTCGCTCGCGTTCGACATGTTCAACGCGCCGGACGCGAGCCGCACGTTTTTCGTCGCGGCGAGAAGTCGCCCGTGTCCCTCGTCCCCGGAGAGAACGTTTGCCCAGCGAATCGGCTAACTACACAGACTCAAATCGCCAGCCACGCGCAGCCAACTCCGCAGGAGGAGGCCAGTCGCGCAAGCGCCCGTCCGCGCGCCCGCGCAGCCCTTCATCTCTCGGCTTCATGCTGACGGCGGCCTTCGTCTCGCTCGTAGTCTTTTTCGGTCTGTGGTGGATGCTCGTCACGAGCGGCGACGAAACGCCCTGGCTGCCTGCGGGTCTCGCCGCGAGCGTCGTGATGCTAATCGCGGTGGCCGCGCGCGAGGTGGTGATGCGCCGCGCGTGGGCGCGCTACACGCACGAACTCGAAATGCGTATGGGCAGCGACGGCACGCAGGTCGCTTCGACCGGCAGCGTGCGCCCCGCGCGCAAGGCGAGCGTGCAGGCGACGGCCAACTCTTTGCGCACCTTGCAGCAACGGCTTGCGAAGGCCGAAGAGGCTGGCGCGCAACAACCCGAAGCGCATCTGGAAGCCTATCGCCTCTGCGAAAAATATCTGGCGAGCACGGAAAGCGCGATGCGCACGCCGGGCACGGGAACGGACGTGCGCGCCGCACTGCGCGTGGGACAAGAACGCGTGCGCGCTCTGCAAAAGCACCACCTGCTCTCGTGGGTGCGCGGCGAGGCGCAACGCCTGACGCACGAAGCGCAGCGGCGCGTCAGCGTCTCGGATAAGATCGAGACGGCGATGCGCGCCGTTGACGTGATCAACGAGGCGTTGCAAATCTATCCCGCCGAACCGGAACTGCTCGACTCGACCATCGCCGTGCGGAATTTCATCGCCTCCGTCAAGGTCGCGCACTGGGTCGAACTGGCGGAACGCGCAGCCTTTCGCGGACGCTACACGCGCGCCGTCGCGCGCTACCGCGACGCACTCTTCTACCTCTCACGCGCCGAGATGGGCGAAGACGCGCGCGAGGAAGCCGCCGCGCGCATAAACCGCGAGATCGAACTGCTGCGCGCACGCCTTGCGATGGGCGACGTGGAAGAAGAGCCGCCGCTACGTCCGCGTCGCCGTGCGAAGAAAAAGTCTGAGGCGCGCGAAGGTTGAACTTCGCGGCCGGATGCGCTGTAGAGTCTACGAAAATTCAAGCAATGCGCTTTGAAACGGCTTTCGGGCGTGAATTGGTGTTTGGCCTCATGCTGTGCGACAATTGGCGCGCGTCGAACGATTTAACACGCATACACGCGCAAGGGAACGGGCGTCGCCGAAACCCTCCCCGACGAATTAAAAGTTTGCCTCGACGGGCAGCCCTTTAACTTCTTTCGCACATCTATAAGTCTTCCGCACGAGAGCGAGACGATTGTGGAAACCGCGCGAGCAAACTGCGCCGCCTGAGCCTTTCGATTAACAGGAACTTACAAACATGAGAGTGATCAAAACTTTACTTCTATTCGCCTTTGTCTGCTCATCCTTCGCGTTTCCGTCGCGGGCGCAGCAGCCGCAAACGCAACAGAGCGCGACGACGCAGCCCGTCAGCGCCGCAGTCAAGCAGCCGGACGCAGCTAGCGGCACGATGACCGTCAGACGCGAATACGTGCTCGGGCCGAACGACGTGGTCGAACTGAGAGTGTTCGGCGAGCCGCAGTTTGACGGTGTGTATACCGTTGACGGCGACGGTAATCTCGTCGTGCCGTTTGTCGAGCAGCCGATCGTTGCGCAGTGCCGCAGCGTCAAAGATATTCGCAAAGAGGTAGTGGGTTCGCTCTCGAAGTTCCTCAAGAATCCGCAGATTTACATGGCCGTCAAAGAGGAGAAGAGCCGTCCGCCCGCGACCGTCTACGGCGCGGTTCGTTCGCCCGCGCAATACGAGATGCGCCGCCCCGCGCGCCTGCTCGAACTGCTGTCGAAAAGCGGCGGCGTCACCGAACAGCAGAGCGGCACGATTCAGGTCTTCCACACGCAGCCGCTTCTTTGTCCCGAACCGGACGAGATGAAAGTCGCCACTGCCGCGCCCGCCGAGAGCGGCGAGGACACGATCGGAGTGCCGTTTACAGTCTACCGCGTCGAAGAACTCAAGATGGGCAAGAGCGAGGCCAACCCGTACATACACCCCGGCGATGTGATCTACGTGGCCGAAGCCGCGCCGATCTACGTGACGGGTAACGTCGTGCAACCCGCCAACCTTTACCTGCGCGAGAACATGACGCTCTCGCGCGCCATCGCCATCGTCGGCGGCCCGAAGAACGCCAAAGAGGACAAGGTGCGCATCTATCGCCAGAAGCCGGGGATGATGAAACAGGAAGTCGTCACGGTTGATTTCAAGGCGATCAAGCAGGGCAAGAAAGAGGACATGCTGCTCCAACCCTACGACGTGATCGAAGTGCCCGCGCAAGGGAAGTTCGACCCGAAGAACATTCCGGGCACGCTGCTCGGCCTCGCCCTCGGCGCAGGCTCGACCATCGCCACGCAAGGCATCCCGATGCGCATTCTCTACTAGACGGCTACGAAGGCGACCTTTCGGGCTTGAGGGGTTGATTGACGCGCGACCGCCGCCGCAGTCAACCTCTCGTCATTTGCGACGGTGAATGCGACTCACGACTCTTGGCACGAGTCGCCGTCGCATCAGGTTTATGATAAATTGTCTTTTCATTCGGGACTTTACTTTACTCAGGAGATTTTAAGATGGCTCGGAGCACGACGACGGCGGGTGGGCGCAAGAAGGGCAACCGCCGGATGACACTTTTATGGATCGCGGTGGCGGCTGCGATCATCATCGCATTAATCTGGACGGAACAGGTCGCGCTGCTCTACGTTCTGGCGACGCTCAGCGTGACGGGGCTGCTCTTAATCGTCGCGTTCGCCGATCTCGGCGGCGCGCGCCAACGCGCACTCACGGAGCCTGCGCCAAACGACGACTCGGCTGCCGCCGCAGACGGGCTGGGCGCATCGTCGCCAGCCGCGCGCACGACCAAACGGCGCTAGAGCAAATTTCAAGTTACTGCCGGGCAAGTAATAGGAGTCACCGCAGAGACGCAGAGGACGCAGAGGGGGCATAGAGAAGAATAACTTCTTTCTCTGCGCCCCCTCTGCGTCCTCTGCGTCTCTGCGGTGAGGGTTTTAATTCTATCCTGTCCGCTTTAGCGTGCGCTCATCTTCATTTCTTCTTTGACTTCCCGCACGTCGCCTGCGACACGCTTGACCTCTTCTCCTACCTCTTCGACATCATCGCGCACGGCCTCGACCTCGCCCGTAATGTCCTTAACCTTACTCTTGATCGCGTGCGCAACTTCTTCCGCCTGTTCTTCGACCGCATCCTCCATCACTTTGAGCACTTCATGCGGTTCGGGCGAAACTTTGAGCGCTTGAATTTCGGGATCGGTCTTGAAGTCGAAGCGGTCGTAGACCGAATCGAGTTGCTTAGCGACGTGTTCGAGCAGTTCCAAAGTCTTGGCGGCCTTCTGCTCGGCGAGCATGTTGACTTGAAGGTCGAGTTCGGCGCGCTTCTCGCTCAAGGCCGCCATGCGGTTTTGCGAAACGAGCACGAAGGTCGAAAGGAATATGGCTTCGAGCGAGACGATCATCGTCAGCAAGCCGAAAGGGAACGGGTCGAACTCGCTCACGTGCGGCAGATGTATGAGATTGACGTTGAGCAGAATCCACAGGCCGAACCAGACGACGTGAATGTAAACGAAGACCATCGAACCGGAGAAACGCGTGATGAGATCGGAGAAGCGTTCCTGCGGCTTGCGCGCTTCCACGTCTTTGCGTTGCATCTCGGAGATGGCTGCGATGTTTTTGCGTATGATTTGATTTTGAGAAACGGCCTGAGTGCTCATCCGATTTTTCGGCCTCCAACTAGAAGTGAAATTTCGGGGAGAAATAACCCTGCGGGACTATGCGGCAAAACGCGCTTCCTTGTTCCTCTCTAACAAACACCGTGCCAACAGCGACACGTCAAAATATCCAAGGAAAATCGCGCCCGTTAAACTCTGCCACGCCAGTTCTGTATTCGTTCGATGCAGGCGGCGCGCTTTGAGGTTTCTTCGTGCGACGAGAGTTGGGCGAGTGTTTTAGTCTTTCGCGTGCGTGCTTTGAAGTTGAAATATACGGACGCGTCGAAAGTAAGCACTTGTCTACAGCGCGTCGTAACTGCTATAAATTTAAGTGCCCCGCCGGAGCAACTCCGGCAGATGAAATTGCCTGCCAACTAGAGCGCGGCAATCTCGCATCTAAAAGTTTTCCCCTCATAAATTGAATCAAACATCTACCCGCAGGGAGTTTTCATGGCTCGCATTCTTGCTTCTCTATTCTTGTCCGCCATCATGTTGTGCGCGGCTCTGCCGGTTCACGGCTACATCTACACGTACAGCAGCAGCTCCGTTCAAGTTAGGTGGCCGAGCGCGGGAGGCGTCGCCACCATCAACATCGCGCTTTCCACTTCGCTCAGTTCGCCGCCCGCGAACATCAAGCCGGGCAGCGACGTGTTGGGCGCAGCGCGCAGGGCTTTGCGTCGCTGGTCTGACGCCGCCAACATTCAATTCGTCGAATCCTCCACGAGCCTCGACACGGTCAACCCTTCTGGTAGCGGCGACGGCGTCAGCTTGATCACGGTGGCGAACAACTCTACAAACGCCTCTTTCACGAGCGGGCGTCTCGGTCGCACGCGCGTCATTTTCGACGCGGCGAGCGGCTTGATACGCGAAGGTGATCTCGCTATCAGCCCGAACGTTCAATTCTCGACCGACGGCACATCCGGCACTTACGATCTCGAATCCACGTTCGTACACGAACTCGGACACATGCTCGGCCTCGATCACTCCGGCGTCGTCGGCGCGACGATGCAGCCGCGTCAGGGTCAAAACTTCATAGACCCCTCCTTCACCATGCGCACGCTCTCTGATGACGATCTCGCGGGCATACGTTCTATCTACGGGCAGCGGATCGCCACGCCCGTCGGCGCGATTGCGGGGCATGTGAACGCGGTCGGCGCGCACGTCTGGGCGGAGAATTTCTACACGGGACGGGTCGAAGGCAGCAGCATCACAGACAACAACGGCAACTACCGGATCGATCAACTTACGCCGACCGACTATCGCGTGAGAGTCGAATACCTGGACGAGCCGGTCGTCGCGCGAGAGATTTCCGCGTCGCCGCCCTACAGCGGCATCGCTAATCAAGTGCCGTTTCAGGCGACGGAGGCGCAGGTGAACATCCCCGCCGCCGGAGCGACCGCCATCTCGAATCTGACGGTCAACGTCACCGCGCCCACCGTCAACCCGCGTATACTCGGCGTCAACGCGTTGCAGGGTGCGCCCGTGCAACTCGCCGCCGGACACACGTATCGTTTCGCCGTCGGCGGCAACGGACTCGGCAATGTGCCTTTGACGACTACGGGCTTTAATCTCGCAGCGCCTTTTATGATCATTGACCCCGCGAGTTTCGCGCGGGAGAATCCGGCCAACTACGGCATCACAGAGCCGAACTACGGCATCGTCAGTTTCAATTTAACAGTTGCCGACAGCGCGAAATTCGGCGACTACACGTTGCGCCTGCGTTCGGATTCGGGCGAGTTGGCCTATCTCTCAGGCGCGCTCGCGCTCGATCCTTATACGAGCAACGTCGAGTTGAACCCGCTCGAAAACAACGGCTTCTTCGTGCGCCAGCAATATCTGGATTTCCTCTTCCGCGAGCCTGACCCGGGCGGCTTCGCTGCGTGGGTGGGCGTGCTCGATGGCTGCGTCAACAATGATCGGAGTTGCGACCGCATCATCGTCTCGCAGAGTTTCTTCCAGTCGCAGGAGTTTCAACTGAAAGGCTTCTTCGTCTATCGCTTCTACCGCGTGGCCTTCGGGCGTGTGCCGAAGTACACGGAGATCATCCCCGACATGCAGTTTGTGACGGGGCAGACGGCGGACGAGGTCAACGCAAAGCGCGACGCCTACACGAACGCCTTCGCGCAGCGTCCGGCCTTCCGCAGCCTCTACGATGGATTGTCGAACGCCGACTACGTTGACACGCTTTCGCGCACAGCGCAGGTCACGCTCTCGAACCGCGATCAACTCGTCAACGATCTCAACACGGGCGCGAAGACGCGCGCACAGGTGTTGCGTGCGATTGTCGAGAGCACTGAGGTGTTCAATAAAGAATACAATCCGGCGTTCGTCGCCATGCAATACTTCGGCTATCTCAAGCGCGACCCCGAGACCGGCGGGTTCGATGCGTGGTTGAATTATCTCAACACGCACCCCGGCGATTTCCGCACGATGGTGGTCGGCTTCGCCAACTCGAAAGAGTATCGCAGCCGCTTCGGACAACCTTAAGTTGCTATTGGATGTGACTAACAAGTAAGACTCACCGCAGAGACGCAGAGGACGCAGAGGGGGCGCAGAGAAAAGATTCTATTCTTTCTCTGCGCCCCCTCTGCGTCCTCTGCGTCTCTGCGGTGAAGGTTTTAATTCCTAATGTGAGTCTCTATAAAACAAAACGGACGGGGCGATCATCTCGTCCCATCCGCTTTGAGATGCCTGCCCGGTTGCGTCGTCGGACAAGGCGAGTCGTGAGGAAACTTAATCGCTCATCAGGATACCGTCCGACATGAGAATGCCGTCCGACATCAAGATGCCATCACTCATCAGAATCCCATCCGACATCAAGATGCCGTCCGACATGAGGATGCCGTCGCTCATCAAGATGCCATCGCTCAGCACCTTGCCGTTCTTGATCATGACGCTGTCCGACATCAAGATGCCGTCGCTCATCAAAATGCCGTCCGACATAAGGATGCCGTCGCTCATCAGGATACCGTCCGACATCAAGATGCCGTCCGACATGAGGATGCCGTCCGACATTAAGATGCCGTCCGACATGAGGATGCCGTCGCTCATCAAAATGCCGTCGCCGTGCATGATGCCGTCCGACATGAGGATGCCGTCAGACATCAAGATGCCGTCGCGGAACAGAAGCCTTCCGTCCTGCACGACTGCGTTGCCGCCGACATAGCCGTCGCTCATCAAGATGCCGTCGGACATCAAGATGCCGTCACTCATCAAGATGCCGTCGCTCATCAAGATGCCGTCGGACATCAGGATACCGTCCGACATCAGGATGCCATCGGCCATGATGATACCGTCGGACATCAGGATGCCGTCGCTCATCAGTATGCCGTTTGAGAGGAAGGGGCGATCACCGAAGATGATGCCGTTCGAGTAGAGGAGATTCGCGCTGAGCGGGATGGTCTCTCCAGCGATCTGCACCGAGTTGCCGAGAGAAGTGAGGGTGTTCTTGCCGTTGAAAAGCTTGTCGCCCGCGACGAGCTTGTTGGCGTTCGGCACGATGGCGTTCGACATGTTGACCGCGCCGACTGCGTTGACAAGTCCTGCGCCCTGCGTGAAGACGCGCTGCGCTTTGGTAGCGTAGGTTTGGCCGGGGACGTTCTGCGCAGTGCGCATCAAAGCGGCTTTAACGAGCGTCGGCGTGAGCGACTTGTTCGCTTCCAACATCTGTGCGACGACGCCCGCGACGACGGGAGCGGAGAACGACGTGCCGGAGAACTTGAAGTAGTTGTTGGCGGGGCTTTGCACGCGGTCGGGATTTTGCGCGACGAGCGTGGAGTTGGGGTCAATCGCCGCGATGATGTGGCGACCGGGGGCGACGATATCGGGCTTGGCCGAACGATCGTATTGCGTCGGGCCTTTGGAAGACCAGTCGGCCATGGTGTCGTCGGAGCGTTTGGCCGTGCCGTGCGAATCGGTTGCGCCGACCGTGATCACGTAAGGGCTGTTGCCGGGGCTTTTGATCGTGCCGTAGACGAGGCGGTGATACGGGCCGCTCTCGTTGACTTCTTCGGTGCGACCGGAGTTGCCCGCGCTGGCGACGACCACGATACCCGCGCGCACGGCGTCGGCCACCGCGAGGCAAACCGGATCGTGTCGGAAGGATTCGACGACCGGCGAGCCGAGGCTCATGTTGAGCACGCGGATGTTGTAGCGGTCGCGATTGAGGATCGCCCAATTGATCGCGCGAAGCACGTTGCTCGTCTGGCCGACGCCGTTTGCGTCGAGCACGCGCAGGTCAACGAGATTGGCGTCGGGAGCCATGCCGACGGGCTTCGTCACGAAGTTGTTCGTGCCGTCGCCGCTACCGGCTGCGACGCTCGCCACGCCCGTGCCGTGACCGTTCGGGTCGCCGGTTTTGCCGTCGCCCGTGAAGTTAACGGCGGTGAGGATGCGCGATTTGTTTTTGTTCTTGCCGAAGTCTGCGACAGAGGTGCTGATGCCGCTGTCCATGATGGCGATGGTTACGTTCTTGCCGGTGGACTTCGGCGTCTTCGCCACGCCTGCTGCGACTGCCGACGCGCCAACCGTCTCGCGCGCCAGACTGACTTGCGATTTGACGACGCGGTCGGTCGAGATGTAGGCCACGTCATCGCGTGCGGCGAGCGTGCCGACGGAACTGAGCGGCACATCCGCGACGAACGCGTTGAGCGTCTCGTAGCTCTGGCTGATCTGGCCTTGCGAGGCCACAATCGCCGCCTGCTGCTCGGACGTGGGGCGGCCTTTGGTTTGGACGACGATGCGGACGATCTGCCTGCCGCCGCCGGTCTGACCTGACGACGCACTGCCCGTGTTCCCAGTCGCGGGCGTCGAAGTGCTGCCGCCCGTAGACTGTAGTTCGGGGGCGATTTTGGAGGTCGAGACGATTTGCAAAGCGGCGGCGGCATGGGCTTTGGCCGATGCGGCGGTTAAGGGGACGAGAGAGACCAGCGCAATAGCGGTGGCGTTAAGGCAAGCTGTGAAACGACGCAACATTGTAGTTTTCCCTTCTTCAATGTCTACGGCTGCGGGTTTCGCGGTGAGAGCGCGAGGGGAACAGCTAAGACATCCCTTCAATTTTGTTTTCAAGATTAAGACCGCTGACAGGTCTAATGCACATGCGCGTGAGGAACACCGGCATCAGGCCCAAGAGTGAAGGCCGCGTTACTCTCGGCCCTTTCCCTGTCAACGATCTGTCCATCCTAATTACAACAATTGTGCCACACCCACACACCACCTCCCCAAGTCGCTAACTAAAGAAATAATAAAACTTACAGCCCACCGACACACTCCCGAAACACACCCAAAAAACTCCCCGAAATGGATACGATGTATCCACTTTTTCGTGCTCACCAGCCAGAAAACTGCTTTTAGAAGGGAAATTTAGAAATTAACACGCAACCGCAAAAGTGTTTAGCAGGTATCCACTGTTTACCAAGTATCCACAGGAAGAGCTTTGCCTCATAACCCCATCTTGATCCATAACTTTGCGGCTTGATCCAAAAGTGCTTAATGTTTTGGCTTGGCGGGAAGTTTGGCGGGCAGATCAAGGTCGTCGTTAGCGAGCGTGTCGAGGCAGACGCCTGCGAGTTGCGCGTATCTCAAGAGGACAGGTAAAGGCGGTTCGCGCTCGCCCGATTCAAAGCCAGAGACATTGCTTTGGTAAAGCACATCGTCAAGCCCTAGTTGCTTGATTAGTTCGTTCTGCGAAAGACCGAGCGCATCGCGGATTTGCCGCAACTTTTCGGGAAGGCGCGCAGACCTCAAGCGTGCAGCCCTTCCCATTAGAATCTGTCTCCTAATGAAAAAGTCTTGCCGCTAATCCTAATTTGGATTAGAATGCTGCTACGCCTTAACGTCGCCGTGAGAATGAACCTTTCATCTCTAACGGCGATGCTCATTACTCGACTGAGGTTGAGGTTGAGCTACGCATAAGCCGTCGCCAAGTTTTCAAAGACTCGAACGTGCGAATGATACCAGACCGCGCCGCAGTTCGTCTTGCCTCTGCTTTCCGGTTTGCGTCAGGCAGAGGCACGCGAGGCTTGCGTCTAAGGACAGCGCAAGCCTCGCAATAATCCTATGCCTCACACAACGATCCTCTTAGTCGAAGATAGTCAGTTCGTAGCAGATGCCGTCAAAGAGACGCTTGAGGCGGAAGGATGGCGCGTGAGAACGTGCGCCGATGGTTTTGCAGCTTGGCTGTTGATCAAGAGTGAAGCGCACTACGATCTGATTCTCTTAGATAATGAACTGCCGAACATGAGCGGCTTGGAACTGACGCGCAGAGCGCGCGATCTGGCGCATCGCAGAGAGACGCCTATCGTTATGATTTCTGCGAGTGAATGTAGCAGGGATGCGCGAGAGGCGGGCGCTAATGAATATCTAAGAAAGCCGCAGGACGTGGGGAAGATTGTTGAGACTATCGCACGCCTGATAGCTTGACGGTCTGCCGCTGCGCCGTCGATGTTGGGTGTGTTAGGCGCTGGCGGCGTTGAGGGAGTAGCGTTCGAGTTTGAGATAGAGGCCGCGTCGGGTGAGGCCGAGTTCGCGTGCGGCGCGGGAGATGTTGCCTTTGTGGCGGCGCAGTGCGTCGGCGATCATGCGGCGTTCGAGTTCGGCCATCGCGTCGGCGAGCGTGGAGTGCTGGCCGGAGAGCGTGATGGTGTTCGTGCCGATGGGAGTCACGGAAGCGGGGAGCGAGATGGGCGCGGAGATGCGTTTGAGTTCGGGCGAGAGATGATCGGGCGTGATCAAAGTGCCGTCTTCGGCGCGTGCGACGATGCGTTGAATCTCGTTGCACAACTGGCGGACGTTGCCCGGCCAATCGCAGACCATCAGGAGGTCAATCGTCTGCGGCGTGATCTGTATGTCGCGCCGGTTGAACTTCGCGGAGTAGTGGTTGATATAGTAGTTGACGATGGTCGGGATTTCGGAGCGGCGTTCGCACAGCGGCGGCACACGCAGGCGAATAACGTTCAGGCGATAGTACAAATCCTCGCGGAAGCGTCCTTCGGCGACCATGCGTTCGAGGTCGCTGTTGGTGGCGGCGATGATGCGCACGTCCACCTTCGCAGGCCGCTGCTCGCCGAGCGGTTGTATCTCGCCTTCTTGCAAAAAGCGCAACAACTTTGGTTGCACGTCGAGCGGCAGGTCGCCGATCTCGTCGAGGAAGAGTGTTCCGCCCGCAGCAGAGCGAATCACGCCCGGTGAATCTGAGACTGCGCCCGTGAACGCTCCCCTGCGATAGCCGAACAGGTAAGCGTCAGAGAGTTCTTTCGGCACGGCGGTGCAGTTGAAGGGGACGAAGACTTTCGAGCGACGAGATGAGAGCGCGTGGATGGCGCGGGCGACGAGTTCCTTGCCTGTGCCGGATTCACCCGTGACGAGTACGGTCACGTCGGAAGAGCGAATCTTGTGTACTTCTTCAACCAAGCGCGTCATGGCTGGTGACGAGTGGATGAAGCCGGGCATGAGGCCGGTGCCGGTGTAGGTGTTCTGCTCCTGCACGCCGCGACCGGAACTGACGCGCGCGCGCAGTGCGCAGACGTTCATGCCGAGTTCGACGACGCGCAGCAGCGAATCTATCGGCAGGCCGCCGGAGAGCGTGGCCGCCGCGCGCGGTTCTATGTAGAGCAGCGCGGGCGTAGCGTTCGTCGGGCGGAGCATGGTGACTGAGGCGTCGTGTTCGAGCGCAAAACGCTCGCGCTCGTTGTCGTTCTTCGCCATGCACAGCGCGTTCGCCATCTCTGCGTTCTCGTCGCCCGCGCCGCCGTGCGCGACGACGACTTTGATCGTGCCCTCTTCGTCAATTTCGGTGATGAGCACGCGCCGCGCGTTCGTCTCTTGATCGAGCACCGCCGCCAGTTCTCTGAGCAGCAGTTCGCGCGAAGCGACTGCTTCGGCGAGCCTGAGCGTCAACAGTTGCGCGAAGGCCGAAACCTCGTGGCGCTGTTCGGGCGCGCCGACTTCGATGTTCGAGAGCGCATCCTCCGTGCGCATGATGTCGAGCCGCGCGCCGAGTTCGCCGAAGGTGTGTAGTGCGCGAGAGAAATGTTCGGCGGAGCGTTCGGGCTGGACGGTTTCGTAAGCCGCGCCGAGTCCGTAGAGCGCGAGCGCGGTGCGGTAGCGGTCGCCGAGTATGGAGAAGATCGAGACGCTGCGACCGAAGTGATGTATGGCGAGCGTAGCATCGGATTGGGCGAGCGCGAGCATGCCTTGAACGCGTTGCGCCTCGCCCGCGACGGCGAGGTCTGCAGCGGCGTCGGTCGTCTGCTCCGAAACTTTTTGCAGTTCGGCGGCGCACTCATGCGGGTCGTTGCAGCGCAGGTACACTTCCGCCAGGAGCAGGCGCGAATCACAGACGGCCTGACGATCACCTATGCGCTCGGCGAGCAAGAGCGCCTCTTTGCTTTCGACGAGCGCGCGCTCCGGTTCGTTCATCGACAGATGACAGCGCGCCAGCGTGCGCAACGCCTGACCTTCATACCACTTGTTGCCGTGATCGTGTGCGAGCCGTACGGCGCGCTGCAAATGTTCCTGCGCTTCGAGAAGGTTGCCGCGCAGCATCTGCAACTCGCCGAGTGAGTCGAGGATCATAGGCACTTTGGCCTTCGCGCCCTGCTCGTCAAATTCCGAAGCCAGCGAGAGCGCACGTTCCAAAACGATCTGCGCGCGCGACCAATCGCCGACGAGTATGAGGTTGATGCCGAGGTTGTTGTAGCCGTCTACGGCGTTGGCTTTGTGTTCTGTGCGCTCGTAATAATCAATCGCTTTTTCGAGAAAGCGTATGCCGTCATGCGGGCGTTTGAGAAACCAGCACGCGCCCGCCATGTTGGCGTAAATCTTGCCCAGCATGAACGGCGCGGGATGATCGCCGACGAGCTTCAAAGCCTGCTCGTAATATTCCAGAGCCTGTTCGTATGTGCCCTCGAAGATACATTCGAGCGCGAGGCCGCGATAGGATTCGGCCATCCCGCGCCAGTCGCCTGTGTTGCGAAAGTGGCTGAGCGCGCGTTGCGAGTTGTCGCGCGCAATCGGGTACTCGTTGATGTGCCGGTAGACGCGCGCAAGCGCGATGTAGATCGCGCCGAGTTGCGCGCTCGAAGCGTTCTCGGTCGCTTCGCGCAGCGTCGCATTGAGAAGCGCGATGGCTTTGGGGTGATCGCCCGTGTAGTTGTATGCGAGGCCGAGTTGGACGCGTACGAAGACGGAGGTTTCGGTGTCGAGAGCGGCGCGCGCCTGCGGGTCTTCGTAGAGTTGCACGGCGGCGAGCGAATCGGGATGACGCCCCTGCGTCTCAAGCGAGACGGAGAGCATGTAGCGCGCCTGCGCGAGCAGTTCCTCGTCGTCGCGCGCCGAGTTGATGATGTGGCGCAGACGCGTTTCGGCTTCAGTGGCCTGTCCGCCGTCGAGCAGTTCGCGCGTGGCTTCTATCTCCGCCGCGAGCGACGCGTGCGCGGCACTGGCGCGTTCGCGCACGCGCCGACGCGCCTCGGACAAGTTGACGACGCCCGCCGCCTTCGCGGTCGTCTCCGGCTCATTGCCGTCGTTTGGGTAACGCGTATTCATGTGTCAGGGCACAAGAGCGAGGAAACACGTCGAGCGCTCTTTCGCTGCGGTTAAACAAGTATCGGGTGGAAAGGAGTCTGTTTCTGGCCTTCGAGTCGCACTACTCGAAAACAGTCCTAAAGGCTTGTACATTCCAGAATTTAGCAGACCTTTTGAGGAGTGACAAGTGACAAGTGACGAGTGACAAGCCGGAAAACGCAAATCGCTGGAAAGACATGAATCGTGAATCGTGAATAGAGAAACCTTGCTTTCCTCTATTCACGATTCACGATTCACGATTCACGGCTTTTCTCGTCACTTGTCACTCGTCACTCGTCACTGTTTTTTTGTGGCAAAGGCTTTGACGTTTAAGTTAAAGTGTTGTGAGCAATCCAAGTCGAAGCGAACTTTAACCTGCGCGGGCGTCTTCGTGTGCGTTGACAAGCGATAAGAGGCCGGAAGACTTTTATTGACTGTTCAAACAATGCGGCGCGCACGCGTCCGGTTCGACGCCGACTGTTTGATCTCAATTCAAGGGGACACGGGCTGACGATTCGCCTGTGCTCTTTAACGGGAGTTGCTGATGGCTACTGTGACAGCCCCGCCGAAACGAAAACTTGGCCCCATCAAGCGCTGGTTGTTCCAAGGCGTCGAGGAGATGGAAGGGCCGCACGAACGCGAGGGACAACATCACACGCACCCGTGGTGGAAAGTGATGTGCCTGACGGGCGTTGACTACTTCTCAACACTCGGTTATCAACCCGGCATCGCCTTCCTCGCCGCCGGTGCTCTTGCCCCAATCGCGACGCTCGTGCTGGTGGTGCTGACGCTCTTCGGCGCGCTGCCGATGTACAACCGCGTCGCCGCCGAAAGCCCGCACGGCGACGGCTCGATCTCGATGTTGGAGAATTTGCTCTCGCGTTGGAAGGGCAAACTGTTCGTGCTCGCGCTGCTCGGCTTCGCCGCCACCAGTTTCATCATCACCATCACGCTCTCCGCCGCCGACGCCGCCGTCCACATCATCGACAACCCTTTCACGCCGCACATCCTCCACCCGCATCAGATCGCCGTCACGCTCTTTTTGATCGCCGCGCTCGGCGCGGTCTTCCTCAAAGGGTTCAAGGAGGCCATCGGCATCGCCGTCGTGATCGTCGTCGTGTACATACTGCTCAACGTGATCGTGCTCGGCGTCGGGTTTTATCAACTGGCGAGGCAGCCGCATCTCATAGTCGATTGGAAGAACGCTCTGTTCACCAGTCACGGCAACCCTCTGATGATGATCGCCGCCGCGCTCTTCGTGTTCCCGAAACTCGCGCTCGGACTCTCCGGCTTCGAGACCGGCGTGGTCGTGATGCCTCTGGTCGAGGGCGAAGCGGGCGACGACAAACAGAAACCAACGGGGCGCATCGAAAACACGCGTAGGCTGTTGAAGGCCGCCGCGCTCATTATGAGCGTGCTGCTCATCGCAAGCAGCATCGTCGTGACGACGCTTATTCCGGCGGAAGAGTTTCGCCCGGAGACCGACACGCAGCCTGCGGGCGAAGCGAGCGGGCGCGCGCTGGCGTATCTCGCGCACACCTTCCTCGGCGACATCTTCGGCACGGCCTACGACGTGAGCACGATCTTGATTTTGTGGTTCGCAGGATCGTCCGCGCTGGCCGGACTCCTGAACATCGTGCCGCGCTACCTGCCGCGTTACGGCATGGCTCCCAATTGGGCGAAGGCGACGCGCCCGCTCGTCATCGTCTTCACGCTCATCTGCTTCACAGTGACGGCGCTCTTCAAGGCGAACGTGGAGGCGCAGGGCGGAGCTTATGCGACGGGCGTGCTGGCCTTGATGAGTTCGGCGGCGATTGCGGTTGCGCTCTCCATATGGCGCGAGGGCAGCAAGTGGCGCTGGGCATTCATGCTGATCGCCCTCGTCTTCGGCTACACAACAGTCGTCAACATCATCGAGCAGCCGGAAGGACTCAAGATCGCTTCGTTCTTCATCGGCTTCATCGTCCTTGTCTCGCTCATCTCGCGCGTCTCGCGCACGACCGAGTTGCGCGTCGAGCGCGTGGAACTTGACGAGACGGCGCTCGCCTTTGTCGAGGAGGCAGACAAGCGCGGCGAGATACGCATCGTGACGAACCGCTGCGATCGTGGCGACGTGAGCGAGTACGAGTTCAAGGAGCGCGAGAAGCGTGCGGACAACCACATCCCGACACGCGACCCGGTGCTGTTCTTCGAGGTCAAGCCGGGCGACGCTTCGGAGTTTGCGGGCGTGTTGAAGGTGAAGGGCGTAGAGGTTGAAGGCTATCACGTACTGCGTGCGGAGAGTCCCGCCGTGCCGAACGCCATCGCGGCCTTCCTGCTTCATCTGAGAGACACGACGGGCAAAGTGCCGCACGTCTATTTTGGTTGGAGCGAAGGCAACCCGCTGGCGTACCTCTTCAAGTACGTGGCATTTGGCGAGGGCGACACCGCGCCCGTCACGCATGAAGTTCTCAGGCAGGCAGAGGAAGACCCGGAGAAGCGTCCCGTCGTACACGTCGGCGGGTGAGGGAATTTACCGGCGGTTGCTTTACGACGCGCGCAGGCGTAACATCCGCCACGTTGAAAATTTGTCTGCCGAAGTCACACGCTGAGCGGGTTGTTTTAACTGCCGCGTGCGGCACGGGGGAACCAACGTTTCGCCCTTTTGGGCGTGACACGGGGCGCATCATGAGCGTCTGACTTCGCACAGTCGGACTCTGATGACGGATACTTCCAAATCCTAGCCCGTCAGCTAACCTCGTAGGCTTTTAGGGAAGGGCAACTCCGCGCAACGAGAATCTAAAAGGCGCAGGGCTTCGTGCTCTGCGCCTTTTGCCGTCTCGCGCGACATAGCGAGAAGGAGTTTCAATGTCCACTCAAACCGTCGTAGCGAAACGTCCGCCCAGAGGTTTCAAGAAATGGTTACTCAAAGGGCGCGTCGAGGAGATGGAAGGGCCGCACGAACGCGAGGGACAACATCACACGCACCCCTGGTGGAAAGTGATGTGCCTGACGGGCGTTGACTACTTCTCCACGCTCGGTTATCAACCCGGCATCGCCTTCCTCGCCGCCGGTGCGCTCTCGCCCATCGCCACTTTGATCCTCGTGTCCCTGACGCTCTTCGGCGCGCTTCCCATCTACGGGCGCGTCGCCGCCGAAAGTCCGCACGGCGAAGGTTCGATCTCGATGCTCGAAAACTTGCTGGCGCGTTGGAAGGGCAAACTCTTCGTGCTCGCACTGCTCGGATTCGTCGCAACCGATTTCGTCATCACGATCACGCTCTCCGCCGCAGACGCCACCGCGCATGTACTCGAAAACCCTTACGCGCAACGATTCAACGTACTCGATCACCCCATCTACATCACGCTCATCCTCGTCGGCGTGCTCGGCGCGGTGTTCCTCAAAGGATTCAAGGAAGCCATCGGCATCGCCGTCGTCCTCGTCGTCTCTTACCTGCTCTTGAACGTCGTCGTCATCGGGCGTGGGCTGCTTGAAGTGGCGACGCACCCGGAGTATCTGCCGCGCTGGCGCGACGCGCTCTTCGCTGCGCATGCCAATCCTTTGATGATGCTTGCCGCCGCGTTGCTCGTCTTCCCGAAACTCGCGCTCGGACTCTCCGGCTTCGAGACGGGCGTGGCCGTGATGCCGCTCGTCAAAGGCGACCGCGAAGACACGGAGAAGAACCCTGCGGGGCGCATACGCGACACGCGAAAACTCTTGCGCACGGCTGCGCTCATCATGAGCGTCATGCTCATCACGAGCAGCTTCGTGACAACGCTCATCATCCCGCCCGAACAATTTCAACCGGCGACGGCAACCGCCCCGCAGGGCGAAGCGAACGGGCGCGCGCTTGCTTACCTCGCGCACCATTTCTTCGGCGATGCCTTCGGCACGGTCTACGACTTGAGCACGATCTTCATACTCTGGTTCGCGGGCGCGTCGGCGATGGCCGGACTCCTGAACATCGTGCCGCGCTATCTGCCGCGTTACGGCATGGCTCCCGATTGGGCGCGCGCCACGCGCCCGCTCGTGCTCGTCTTCACCGCCATCGCTTTCGCCGTCACGATCATTTTCAAAGCGGACGTTGACGCGCAGGGCGGAGCTTACGCGACGGGCGTGCTCGTCCTGATGACTTCGGCGGCCTTCGCCGTCATGCTCTCGGCGCGACGTCGTGGGGCGACCGCGTGGACTGTCGCCTTCCTCTTGATCGCGCTCGTCTTCGGCTACACCACAGTCGTCAACGTCTTCGAGCGACCCGAAGGAATCAAGATCGCTTCGATCTTCATCGGGGGCATCGTGCTCGCCTCGCTCGTCTCGCGCGTCTGGCGCACGACCGAACTGCGCGTCGTCGAGTTGATCTTGGATGACAAGGCGCGTGAGTTCATAGAAGAGGCGGGCAGGCGCGGCGACGTGCGCATCGTCGCCAATCGTCGGGATCGCGGCGACGTGAACGAGTACATGGTGAAGGAGCGCGAGAAGCGTGCGGACAATCACATCCCCGTGCGCGATGCGGTGCTGTTCTTCGAGGTCAAGCCGGGCGACGCTTCGGAGTTCTCCGAACGTTTGAAAGTGCGCGGCGTGGAGTTGGACGGCTACCGCGTGCTGCGTACAAAAAGCCCCGCCGTGCCAAACGCCATCGCCGCCTTCCTGCTGCATGTGCGCGACATGACTGGGAAAGTCCCGCACATCTATTTCGGTTGGAGCGAGGGCAACCCGCTGACGTACATCTTCAAGTACGTGGCGTTTGGCGAGGGCGACACCGCGCCCGTCACGCACGAAGTTTTGCGACAGGCGGAGAAAGACCCGAAGCGTCGCCCCGTCGTACATGTGGGCGGGTGAAGCAAGCCGTTCGGAATTTGTCACAGAACTCGGGTCAATCTCTCAATGTTGAATTGAACATTACAGGCCATTCCTGACATTTAATATCTGACCTTCTAACACAGTCTTTAAGGTGATCACATTGCAAAGGCTGATTTATGCATTCCACATCTGAGGTATGAGCTCAATTCACCCGGCAGACCCTTGCCAATAACGCCCTGTGAGCGTTCGGAGAGGCGGGCACAATTCGCATCGTCCGGCTAATTACGGCTTGTCCTGCGCTAACTGACGCAACGTGGCGGGCTCTGTAAGTGTGATCTGCCAAGCTGTGAGTCGTGGGAGCAGCATCATACACGCATTCAGGCGTGTTAGACCGCACCGTACGGCTTTGCCGCCCTATGACGGAGTTATAACCGCAGGCTGCGGTAGAATATGCGTTAGGTCGTAACGGCTCGTACGTTCTGAAGGCGTAGTAAAGTCAGAATTCGATAACCTCTCTACATAAAGGAGCCGCAAATGGATAACAAGACTCTGGAAATGCTTGAGGAACTAAAGCAATATTTAGACGAAGTGGAGCCCAATCATCAAGGTTGGGAGAATGCCTCTCGTGTATTCATGATGGCGTATGGAAAACTTGTAGAATTATCAGCTTATCTTGCACCAAAAATGGGAGCGGATAGAGTAACCAAAGCGCATCTTGAAATTACAATGGCTCTCAGAGGTTTATCTGACATCATCAAAGAGACAGAGGATGAAGACTGACATCATTCTAGCTCGGTGTGTCGTAGCCTTATAGGTTACTTAGGCGCACCACTCTTACTTGCAGCAGCAGCAGCTTAATAATGGCATGCACCCGACCGCGACTCAGCTAGAATGTCATCCGTCAGCTTGAAAGCCTGTTTAGTTGAATGCGCGGCGGGTGATGCCGGGCGTTGGGCGTCTTCTATATTCTGAGAACTGAAATGGTAACGAAACCAAAACCCAGAAAGATGCAACTTGAAGAGTTCAATAAACTCTTCGTTGTTGAGTACAGTGTCGAACAGGATGCTTTTAATGTTCGGACAGTCAATGAAATGCTAGAAATCAACCGCACAAATCTAGCCCGTCGAATTTCGAGCGATTATTCGCCAATTGCCTTTACCGCAACCTATGATGATGCGATAGCCCTATCGAAGTCTCTTGGAAAGATTATCGCTCAGCAGTTGAAAGTTAACGTTGAGCGAGATTTGTTGCTAGACCTTTCCGAGGATAAGTTGTGGTCATACCTGATGAGGCTTGAATCGGATATGCGAGAAGAGTGAAAGTTCCAGAGCGCGCCGCCCAACAACGGCATGCACCCGACCGCCGACACGACAGCTCTCATGTAAATCAGTCGCTAGGGGCGGTGGGTGATGCCGGGAGTTAGATTGCTCAATGAACACTAATCCTCATGTCAGCGAATTTGAGGTAATTCTCATGACAATAGATGATCGCATCTCAGAAACAGAACTAGAAAAATTAAATTTAGAAATCGAGAATCTAAAACGCCAGAGTAAGTTGGGGTATAGACTTGCAATCTATGTCCCGTTAATAACGACCCTAGTCGCGATTTTGGGTCTTTTTCTAACTATTTGGCAGGCTCGAAAAGCTGAAAGTAAAGAAAGAGAGAATCGTTATCTTAACGATACTTTAACGCGCCAACAGCAAGAAAGGGAGCGCCTCAGCGAGATTCAAACTCAAATCCGAATCGATAAGGAACAGTTGGTTGAGTTTGAGACGGATAATAAAATTTCTCCCACCAGAGTTGTGTTCCTCTTGGATGATCTAGGCGAGTTGGTTGAACGACTCCCTAAGCGGGACATTGCGGAGAGAAAGGTGACCGACGTGCTCATCATAAGCGTGTGGCGACTTCCATTTGATACGCAGAGAGATATTGACTTTGATGTGCAAGCGTTACAGAAATGGCCTCCCTACAAAAAATACTGGCAAGACGATTCAGCATCGCATAGTCTTCTTCTTTCTAAAAAATATTACACTTCAATCGCTCATGCGTATGAGCAAAATCCTGATTGCATTAAAAAAATGGATTTTGACGACCATAGGAGACTTTTTGTTTCTGCAAGTACAGACAAGACATGTGAACGTGGACTTTACCCAGTTCTTTTATTTGGCCTCCAAGTCCACTTGGAAATTATAAAAGAGTCGAATAATTTAAGTTTAATGAGAGATGAAATTAGAATCTTTAGCGAATTGACCAAAGATTCACCTATGGCGCGGAGGTTTGCGGCAGACTATCTTCCTTCAAATGACAAGCCATAGCCCTCAACTGTACCTGTGTTCTTAAAGCTAAAGAAGCCACGCCCCTAAACGGGCTAGAGTTGAAAGTGAGCGCAGGACGAGTCTTTACAATCTCTCGTCCTCCGCTTACTTTCTGCGTTCGCAACCGGACGCACTTCGACGAGGCCGCACGCTCTCGTCGCGGCGGCGAATGTGTGTGGAGATTTGTCTGTCGGGTGTTAAATCTTCGACGGCGCTTAGGCTCTGCTATCGTCTTGCGACTCTGCGGCGCTGCGGCTTGCGAGGAAGCAAGAGCGGCAGAAAACCGGGCGACCCTGCGAGGGATAAAAGGGAACGGTCGTCTGTTGACCGCACTGCGCGCAGTTAACGGAAACTTCAATGCGCTGGCGCACTCCCGAAGCCTGCGCGGCGGCGATGGCGGCCAATCGTTCGTTCTTGGCTTGCTTACAGGGTTTGCAGCGTTTCGGTTCGTTCTTCAGTCCTTTGTCGTGAAAGAAAACCTGTTCGCCGCCCGTCCAGATGAAGTCTTCGTTGCAGTCAACGCAAAGAATGTTGCGGTCTTGGAATTCGGTCTCGGCTTGAGTCCACTCCCCATTTGTTTTGCCGGTTGCTTGAGCTTGTGACATGTCAGTAACCCCCCACGGATATGCTCCCCGGAGTCGGACGTTCAGTGAGGAAAAGTCGCTCGAAGGAAGAGTAAATTTTTTAAGGCGGAGTCTCGCGTTAAAGACCTCAGCCCGATCTATGCGTTAAAAGATCATGTGAGCTAGCCCGCCTTGAACTCAACCAGAGCCGCCCGACACTGACCCGATTACTGTGCAAAGTATAACTATCACGAAACTGTGTCAAGGTTTTCTGAGCACGCTCGACTCAGAGCTTAGGCGGTCTGTCTTGACAGCACTTTCGCGCCGTGCCAGCATCCGCGCGTTCAAGTATCAATTCATCTACGAAGTCCGAAGTTAATTTGCGTCTATGAAGATTCTGGTCATCGGTTCGGGCGGGCGCGAACACGCGCTCTGCCATGCTCTCAAGCGAACTTCCCGTCGCCCCTTTGAACTCTACTGCGCGCCCGGCAGCGACGCCATCGCGGAGATCGCGCGATGCGTACCTGTGTCGGCGACCGATGTTGCCGCGCTCGCCTCGTTTGCCGAGACGGAACGCATCGCGCTCACGATTGTCGGCGGCGAAGCGCCGCTCGCCGCCGGACTCGCGGACGAATTTGAGCGGTGCAAACTCGCCGTCGCAGGCCCGCGAGCCGAAGCCGCGCAACTTGAGTCGAGCAAAGCCTTCGCCAAAGAGTTCATGGCGCGGCACAAAATCCCTACGGCGCGTTTCCGCGTCGCCGCGAGCGCCGAGGAGGCACGCGAGATTTTGCTCGGCGGCGAGTTTGGCGGTGAGGACTCGGCGGTCGTCGTCAAAGCCGACGGGCTCGCGGCGGGCAAAGGCGTCGTCGTGGCCGCGCGGCGCGCGGAGGCTTTGCAGGCTATTACCGAGCTTATGGAGGGCGGGCGCGTCGGGCGAGAGGCCGCGCGCCGCGTCGTCATCGAAGAAGCCTTGACAGGCCCCGAAGCGTCTCTACTGTTCTGGACGGACGGCGAGAGCTACGCACTGATGCCGCCAGCGCGCGACCACAAACGCATCGGCGAAGGCGACACAGGCCCCAACACCGGCGGCATGGGCGCGATCACTTCCGCAGACGTGCTCGACGCAGAGACTCTGTCGCGCGTCGTCACCGAAATCGTCGAGCCGACGCTCGCAGGTCTTCGCGCCGATGGATTAGAGTTTCGCGGCGTCATCTTCATCGGGCTGATGCTGACGCCTGACGGCGCGCGCGTGCTCGAATACAACGTGCGTTTCGGCGACCCCGAAGCGCAGGCCATCCTCGTGCGGCTCGAAAGCGACCTTGTCGAAATTTTTGAAGCGGTCGCGCACGAGAATCTGCGCGGCGTGCGCGTCGAATGGTCAGACGACGCTTCGGCCTGCGTCGTACTCGCCGCGCGTGGCTATCCCGAACAGCCCGAAACGGGCGCACGCATCGAAGGCTTGGACGAAGCCGCGCGCACGCCTTCCGTCCAACTCTTCCACGCCGGAACCGCGCGCGCGTCCGACGGCTTCTGGCGCACTGCGGGCGGGCGCGTCCTCGGCGTCACATCGCGCGCCCCGACGCTCGACGCCGCGCTCGAACGCTGCTACGAAGCCGTCCGGCACATACGCTGGGACGGGATGCAATACCGCCGCGACATCGGAAGATTTAGTAAACCGTAAGCGGCTCTAGTCTGCCGCACGCGACTCCTGCTATACTCGGCGCTTAGAGCGGCATCGCCGCCGAAAATGAACCGCAAGGTGCGCGCTTACGTACTAACAGAGGCGCGCGTTCGATACGGGCGGCGCGAGAGGTTGGCAGCACTGGCGACGGTCGAAAAGTCTGTGCGCCCTGTGAGGAGTCGGAGGAGCAGAAAAGATGTCATCGTGGAGCAGGTTCAAGCGTTCTTTGCGCGCGTTGTTCGGCGGTCTGATCGAGAAGACGGAAGACCCCGAGATGATTCTCAATCAAACCATCCGCGAGATGCGCGACCGCGTGCCGGAACTCAACAACTCTGTCGCGCAGGTGATGGCGACCGAACGCCTGCTCGCCAAGAACAAGGAACGGCTCGAAGGTCAGGTCGTTGATCTCGACTCCAAGATCAAAGCCTCGATCAAGATGGGGCGCGACGACATCGCCACCGCTTACATAGGCCAACTGCAACAGGCGCAACTCGACCTCAACAAAACCGGCCAGCAACTTCAACACGCCGAGCTGGCATCCAAGCAAGCGCTCAAGGCGCGCGACAACTACATGCTGCAAATGCAGCAGCGCACCGCAGAGGCGATGCAGTTGATCAACCAGTCGAAGCAGGCGAAGTTGCAGGAGCAACTCGCGCAGACGATGGAGACGTTCCAACTCGGCGACGACGCTTCGACCTTCAACGAGATGCGCGACAAGATCGACCGCCGCTCCGCCGCCGCCGAAGCCAAGATGCAACTCGGCGCGGCCTCCGTGGATTCGCAGATGCAGGACATCGAGCGCGAGGCGATGGACATGCAGTTGCAGGACAAGCTGCTCGAATACAAGCAGAGCATGGGTCTGTTGCCGAGTTCTACGACCAAGCAGCAGGGCGCGCTTCCGGCGGCGAGCGAAGATCGCTGATCAACGACGCGGACGGTAAACTTTCACAGCAGACAGTGCGAGACTAACAGTAGTTTTTATGGCGGACATCAAAAAGGTAGACCTCCAATACTTAAAAGAGGCAGTCAAAGAACCCGTCAACTTTTGGGGCATGGCGGGCTTCGCGGTGGCTGCGGCCTACACCGGCTCGATCATCCCGCTCGGCGCGGCGCTCGTCGCCGAAGGCTTGTATCTTGCGACCGTTCCGGCCAACGCGCTCTACCGTCGCCTCGTCGATACGCGCACCAAAAAACAACTCTTCGAGATGCGCCGCCGCCAGCGCGAGAAGTTGATCGAAACTTTCGACCCGCGCGAGCGCGAAGCCGTGCTTTATTTGAAGTGGTTGAAGAAGCAGATTTTCGACAACTACACGAAGTTCACAGGCGCGAAGGAAGTGCCCTCGAACATCAAGAGCCTCGAACAGCGTTGGGAAGATTTCGTTGACCTCCTAGACGTTTACCGACGCCGCAAGAATCACCTGCGCTCGATCAATCGTCAGGCAGTGCAGAACCAACTGACGCAGGCCGAACGCTCCGTCGAGAACGCGCCCGACGAACGCGCCAAACGCATCCAGCAAGCCAACGTGGAGATACTGAAGCGACGGCTCGCGGCCTTCGGCGACCTCGAACGCTCCGTGAAGTTGGTCGAAGGGCAGTTGCAGTCCATTGAAAACTTCTTCGGGCTGGTCAACGATCAAGTCGTCACGCTCCCGACGCCGGAACGCGTCTCCGCGCTCGACTTCGAGCAACTGAGCGACTCCATCGCCATGACCAAGCAGATGCTTGAAGAGACCTCCGACGTGCTCGGCACGCTCGACGATCACAATCGCCAGGCAGGCAACTACGACATGCTCGTCTCGAAGCAATAACGGGAAACGGACAGCAACAAAAATTAAAGGCCGACGAAGAGATAAACATCTTCGTCGGTCTTTTCGTTTGTCGCTCTTGATAAGCCTGCTGTTTACTGTCCGCCGCTCACCATCTGCTGTTGACCGCGACGCAACTCTAGAATTTCTTCCAACGCAGATTCGTCCAAACGATAAGTCTCGTTGCAGAAGTGGCACGTCATCGCCGCGCCTTTGTCTTCGCGCAGGATCGTCTCCAACTCCGTCTGATCAATCGAAGAGATTAGCGAGACGGCGCGCTCGTGCGAACACGTGCATGCGAAGCTGACGGGTTTCTCTTCCAACACCTCGAACGGAATCGTGCCGAGCGCGGCGCGCAACATATCAACTGGCCGCGCGCCCTCGCGTATCAAAGTCGTCGTGTGCGGGCCGCGCCGGATCGCGTCTTCGACCGCCTCGATGATCTGTGTGTCCGCACCCGGCAACACCTGTATCATCAAACCGCCCGCCGCCGCCGCGTACGTCTCGCCCGTCTCGCGCGCGCGCATGTAGACGCCGAGCGTCACCGCCGACGGAATCTGTTCCGACTTCGCGAGATAGTAAGCGAAGTCCTCGCCGAGTTCGCCCGACACGATCGGGACAGAGCCGCGATACGGGTCTGTGTACAGACCGATCTCGTAGCCCGATTCATGCGTGACGTAAAACATACCGCCTCCGACGACGGAACTCACGTCGAATTTGCCGTTGCCGTTCAAGTCCGGATTCGCCGCAGGGTTGCGCGCGTAACCGCGCACCTGCCCGCGCGCGTTCGCTTCCGCAGTGATGCCGCCGACCGGCCCGTCGCAAACGATCTGCACCGTCAGGCGATCAAGTTCCTTCAGCCCCGCGCCCAAGAGCAGCGTGCCCGTCAACGTGCGACCGAGCGCGGCGGCAACGGTCGGCGAAGTCTGATGACGCGCGACCGCTTCGGCCACGAGGTTCGTCGTCACCGCCGCCATGCAGCGCACGCCGCCGTCTGCGGCAGTCGCGCGCACGAGCATGTCCGTGTTCATGTTCTGTTTTTCGTTCAAAATTTACGCCCCTTGAAATTTATTCTCTCAACAATCTTTCTTGACTAAACAACCTCCGACCAGGTGGCTTTTAGCCACTGGGTCGTTCGTTTATTCCGGTTGCCATCCTTCGCCGCACCCGAAAATATTTTTTTGGCAGTCCGAAGTCTTCCGTTTGTCCCGCGTTGGGCGGCAAAAAGAACTGTTTTGATGCTCTAAAGCGGCCTAAAGTTGGGTTAAGGTAAACTCTTAAAGTGTCCACGATATTCCGCTGAAAAGAAAAGTTGATACAATATGTTGGGGCTGGGTATTGACAGCCCCCTATGAGCTATGTATACTGCGCTCCGCTTGATGACGAGAACGTCAGAAGGCCGAAACGCCACGACTCCCGAGGCGCGTCCGGCAAGGAAATCTTTCGCTTAACGTTCAAGCCAACCGCAGTTTCCGATAACACTTAGATAGACGGCGCGATCCGTGCAACCCGCGCCGGCACGTACAAGCACAGACAGGACTCGCGCGCCCAAAAATCCGAGCGCAGGAAAGGCGAATTGAAGATGAGCACAGTGATCGAGCCGAATGCCCCCCAAGGTAATCCGATTCCCGCCGAGGCAGCCAACCGCACGTCGAAGCAGAGCACGGAACTAGGTCTCAACGCGCGCAAGGTAATCAGCAAACGCTATTCGTTGAAGGACGCGAAAGGGAATCCGATTGAAGAGTGGCCGGACGTGGTGCGCCGCGTCGTCGGACACGTGAGCCTTGCGGAGACCGACTCTGAGAAGCGCGACGAATTCTACAGCCGCATGTCCGAGATCATGCTGCGGCGCGAGTTCGTCCCGAACACGCCGTGCCTCGTAAACGCCGGTAAGCCGAACGGCCAACTCGCCGCCTGCTTCGTGCTCGACGTGCCCGACTCAATCGCCGGAATTATGAAGACCGCAACCGACGCCGCCATCATTCACCAGACGGGCGGCGGCACGGGCTTCACGTTTGAGAAACTGCGACCCGTCGGCGCAATGGTTCGCTCGACGCACGGCGTTGCCTCCGGCCCAGTCTCGTTTATGAACATCTTCAACACGACGACCGACACGGTGAAGCAGGGCGGCGTGCGTCGCGGCGCAAACATGGGCATCATGCGCGTTGACCATCCAGACCTCTTGCGCTTCATCCACGCGAAAAACGATCAGACGAGTTTGACCAACTTCAATATCTCCGTCACCGTCACGGATAAATTCTTCGAAGCGGTGGAAAATAAGGAATGGTATCAACTCAGTTTCGACGGCGAGCCGTGGACTGAGCCGATCTTCGATCCGTTGGCGAACGGCGACTATGCTGTCTATCGCCGACCGGACGGCTCGACCGTCACCTTCCGCGATAAGGCAGCGTTCGCGGCGGCAGACCTCTCAGGTACGACGCGTGAAGAACCGCCGCGCGCGGGCATGGTCTATGCGCCTGACATCTGGAATCGCATCGTCGCCTCCGCGCACCGCTACGCAGAGCCGGGCGTCATCTTCATTGACGAAGTGAATCGCCACAATCACATGATCAAAAGTATGGGGCCGATCTACGCGACGAACCCTTGCGCGGAACAAGCCCTGCACTTCAACAACTCTTGCAATCTCGGTTCGGTTGACGTGGCGAAGTTCTACGATCCGGTCGAGCGCGTTGACTGGGAAGCTCTGGGTGAGACGATTCGTTGGAGTACGCGCTTCCTCGACAACGTGATTGACGTGTGCTCTTGGCCGCTGCCGGAGATTGACGACGTGGTGAAGCGCACGCGTCCCGTCGGCCTCGGCGTGATGGGCTTCGCAGACCTCTGCTTGCAACTCGAAATCTCCTACGGCTCGCCCGAGTCGATTGATTTCATGGACGAGTTGATGAGTTTCGTCAGGCGCGAGGCGTGGTTGGAGTCGTGCCGTCTGGGCGCGGAGCGCGGCGTCTTCGCGGAGTATCACCCGAACAAGGAAGCCTACGACAAATTCCTGCGCGACGACATCGGCGTCCCCGCCGACATGCTCACGCCGCGCAACTACGAGACGACGACGGTTGCGCCGACGGGCACGATCTCGCTCGTCGCAGAGACATCCTCCGGCATCGAGCCGAACTTCTCCTGGGCTTACGTCCGCCAGGACACGCTCGGCAAACGCACCTACGTACACACGCTCGCCGCGCGCGCTTTGGGGCTGGAAGTTGACCAGACGGATCAAGCCTCGATTGATTACGCTTCCGAATATGTCGTCGAGCACGAGCGCGACTTGCCGGACTATTTCATCTCCGCCATGTCCATCAGCGCCGAACAGCACATACACGTGCTCGCCGCCGCGCAGCGTCACGTTGACAACGGCGTCTCGAAGACTTGCAACGGCGCATCGGACGACACAATCGAGTCGGTTGATCGTCTCTATCGTCTCGGACGCGAACTCGGCTGCAAGGCCGTCAGCTATTACCGCGACGGCTCGCGCGAGTCGCAGGTGCTCTCCAGCATGAAGGGCGCAGAGCCGAAGGGCGAGATCGCCTGCGATCCGGCCATCGTCACCGAAGCCGCGACTCTGGAAACGCTCGCGGACGAACCACCCGCGAGCGAGTCTATTCCTACAGCAGCCGCCTTAACGGCGACGCCGCGCGTTTCAACGCCTGCGATTGCTCCGACGGCGACGGCACAGCCGATCCAGATCGAACGCCCGCGCGAGTTGCAGGGCGCGACGTGGCGCATCCCTTTCGACGGGCAGAATCTTTACGTCACCGTCAACCACGACGGGCGCATGATCCTTGAAGTCTTCGCCACCGGCCCGATTTCGGGCGGCGTCGGCCTGCTCGCCTCGAAGATGCTGCGCGGCGGATTCGACGACCGCGAAGTCGCGCGCAGTCTCAACAAAGTGATCGGCACGCACTCCGTCTGGTTCAACGAGCGTCTCCTGACCAGCCCCGAACAGGCGGTCGCAGAGTGTTTACTCCTGACGAGTCGCCGCCTGCAAAATCAACCCGATTCGGCGCGCGCTGCGTCTTACGCGCAGACGGCAGCGGGCGCAGAAGCCCCTTTGCAAGCGAAGGCCAACACCAACTACTCGCTCATCAGCGAATGCCCCGAATGTCGCGGTCAACTCGAACACGCCTCCGGCTGCGACTTCTGCCGCGACTGCGGCTACTCGAAATGTAAGTAATGCAAAAGCGCCGACCAGGCGCGTTAATCAAGGGATATAGAATCGGCCTCGGATCAGACATATGATTCCGAGGCCGATTTTTTTTATGTTCCCGAACGGAGCGGTTAAATCTCTTCAATAAAAAACTCTTTTGCCCGTCATAAAACTCTTGTCTCCGCCAGCCTGATTGTTATATAAGGCGCTCCTGTCAGACGACAAGAACCCAGTTCGGTTTGGCGCTTCTACCTCAGTGTCGCGGCTGAATCATCTTATTCCTTCACGAACGCGCGAACATCTTCAATCGTTGTATGGAGCTTTCAGCCCTATCCAATCGCCGCCGCCGCTTCTATGTTGCGCGACGGCGCGCACGCATGTAGGAGGTCGTTCAACGTGGCCGACGAAAAGACTCAAGTGATCAAGGTGGGCGAGCAGGAGGTCTTTCTGGTGCTGGCAGACAGGGAGGGCTCGGATTTCACCTTCTATTTGCGAAATGATGACGACGAGCACCACGTCAACCATTTTTTGCGGCGGGCGAGCGGAGAGAGAGATGCCGCCGATGCGCAACCTCCCGTTGCGACGCCGAAAGAAGCGTCGGAAGACGCGACGCCGACAAAAAACGCTGCGGGCGAGCCGCACGACACGGAACAAGCGAAAGCTAAACTTTCACCGCCGAAGCAAAACTATTCATGCCGCGTCCACATCCTGAAAACGCTGCTCGACAAAAAAGATTTGCTTGTGGACGCGAAAACCGTTGACGCGAAAACTGTGTACGAAGTGGTCTTCCTGCAAAAGCTGCTTGAGGTCAGAGATAAAAAGTTGGTCTCCACACCCTACGCGCTGATTGAACAAAGGCTGCCCGATACTTCCAAAGGTCTGAGCCAGGACAAACTGGCGGATAAGAATCTCGTCAAGAAACTGATACGCGAATTGAACAACCTGCTAAAGAGTGACGAACTGGACGAGTTCCTCACGTCTGCCGGTGCGGTTGAGGGAACCGAAGAAGAGGAGGAGATTCTTAAACAAGTTAAAGATGATGAGCATAAAAAGCTGAGCCGCTATTTCAGGTTTTGCTCCCTATTCAACGACTCTATCAAGCCGCTCGCGCAGCGCGTGAAAGTCGGGAGGGGATTGGCCGGGCTGTCCTACGAGGGGAAAATTTGGAGTCTTTCTTTTCGCGAGCAGGAAAGCGGCGCGGGCTACGAGCCGGACAGCGATGTGGACGGCAATCTCAATTCCATCGAAGAACTTTGCAACCAGCTTTACGAGGAAATTTTTCAAGTCGTCAGTTACATAGAAACCGCCGTCACCGCCACGGACAAGGTGGAAGATGCGGGGCAGAAAGCCGATGCGCTTCAGGATGGAGAGAAAATAAAGGCGCACCGGAAAGGAAAGTTTTCCGAAGTGAGCGGGCTGATCGTCATTTCTGGCTCGACCAATTCCGCGAAGAGTTTGATCACGCGTGGCTTGATCCACCTTTACCTCGAGAACGTCAACGAGCACCAGAAGCCGAAGCGGCTACCGCACCTCGTCACGTTTGAAGACCCGATCGAAAAATACTTCGCGAACCATGAGTACAAGCCCAAGGACGCGCACCAGCAATTGAACGTCGTGATGAGCGCGGCGGAATGGAAGATTGATTACACGCCGCGCCAGCAGGAGATTGATTCGGGGTGTTTGCAGGACGCCTTGCGCGACGCCCTGCGACAAACTCCGAAAGTGTTCTTCGTGGGCGAAACGCGTCTTAAGGAAGACTGGAAAGCATTGGTTGATTTTGCCGCCACCGGCCATCTCGTCATCACCACCGCGCACGCCGGTTCTCTGATCGAGGCCATGCATAAAATTTTCCTCGCGCTTGAAGCCACGACGCCCGCCGCGCGTAATGAAGTGGCGAGTCGCCTGCTGGCGGTCGTCCATCTCAAGCGTATGGAGATAGACAGAGAGCCGCCGCTCGGCGTGCTCGTGCCTGCGCTATGGCGGCGCGTGCCGAGAGGGTTGAATGCCCTGACATCAGAGGGGCTGGCGTCGGTCTTGCCGCACAGTCACAGCGACGACGACGACCCGTGCAGTTGTCTGGGGCGCAGATACTTCGTCAATAACTTGATGCAACGGGCGCAGGGTCGCCTGACGGCAGCTAACGATGAGCAGTTCAAGGAGAAGTTGACGCTGCAAGCAACTAATTGGGACTTACAAGGAGCCTGAACATGCCCGCCACAATACGATTCGGGATCGAGTCTCTGGACAAACTCATCGGCGCGAAGGATGACGGGATCGGCATGAACATCCCGAAAAATAAAGACGGGCACGTGTTGACAACAAGCCTCTGCCTGATCGGGCCGGACGGCACAGGCAAGTCGGTGCTGGCGTTGCATCTGGCGGCGCAATATCTCTCCGATTGCCGCGTATCCGACGGGAACTTGCCGAAGCCGAAAATTTTGTACATCTCGACGGATTTGACGCAGAGCATGGCCGAAACGATCTGGGACAACTTCGACTTGCGCCACCCGCTCGAACGCAAAGAGCCATTCGCCACGAGGGAGAAAAAGAAACTCCCTGAAACTTTATGCCTGGGGCTGGCGGGCAAGTTGCCGAAGGACATGAACAGCGTTCTGGCGAAAACCGCAAACGACGGGAACGAGGTGTACTTCGTTGACCTGGCGCAGGCGACAGCGGGTGACGACTGGGGGTTCGTACATCGCATCATGTCGGTGCTCGACTTGCCGACGAGCCTCGATGCTCCTCGACACATGGTGGTGATTGACGCCGTCGAAGGCTTTGAAACTCTGGTCGGCGATCTCAACGCGTTCGGCGAGAAATCAACCCGCCGCGCACGCATCGCGCAGGTGATGCGTCTGGCCGCGAAAAAATGTCACCTCCTCTTTGTCGTCGAAGAAACCAAGGACGAACGCCTGCCGGAGGAGTTTGTAACGGATGCCGTGATTCGTCTGCGCAACACCGAGATCAACGGCTACGTACGCCGCACGATCGAGATAGAGAAGACGCGCGGGCAGACGCATGTGCGCGGGCAGCACCTCTTCGTGACGCGCAGCGGCGGCGGTTCGACGACCGGCAGCGACGCCAACGTGAATCAGGACGATCCCAGAGAAGAGCGATACTGGGATGTGCGTCACCCGTGCAAGACACGCGAGAATCAGAAGTCCGACGCCGTCGGCGATGACGTTGAGCCTGTGGATGGTGCAACGAAGCCGGAGCGCAAGAAAAAGTTGCAGAGTTACGTGCAGGTCTTCACGTCAATCAATCACCTGAGCCGTCTGGTGATGGAGACGCAGGGACAGCCGCGCATGGAACCGCCGAAAGATAAGTACGCGGGCTTCGGCATCCCGAATCTGGATTCGATGCTCGGCGGCGATGCCCCGGAGGGGAACAAACAGACCGGCGGGGATAAGCGGGGTCTGCCTTGCAGCCGGATCACCGCCCTCATCGGCGATGCGCTCACGCAGAAGAGCCAGCTTGGCCGAGCCTTTCTGGGGCGCGCTTTTTATCCTTTCGCGAAAGCCCTCGCCGATAAAGTTATTAAAGACTTCCACCCCGACGGGCGGACGACCGAAGATTTCGAGGCGGGCGTGCGGCGCATGTCTGAGACGTTAGGACAAGCCCCGCTGCGGAAGCTCAATTTGAATGGTGAACCCGAACCGGCCTACCCGTCTTTCATCGCGGACGATTTTCGCGACAAATCTCGCTTCATCAAAAGTCTCAAACTTCACGACGACCGGGTCTCCCCCCATCTCTACAAAGAGTTCCGACAGGAAACCAGACGCGCGCTCGAATCTCACGATCCTACAAAACAGCCGAAGGACGAACTGGTGTATCTCCTCGTAGGCGAGTTCAACAGGCTGCTCGAATGGGACTTGCTCTCCGAACTGATCGGTTCGGCGGGCGTCAGATTGTCGGAAGCGACCGAAACGTTGAAGCGCGAGTTGAAGGAGGAGTTCAAGCAGGAGAAGCCGGGCGGAGAAGGGTTGCGGCGTTTGAACCGTCTGCTCCTTGAAGACGCTTATCTCCAATCGCTGGCGGTGGAAAAAGTTCCGGGCGTCGCCGTGTTGATGACGACGCAGGATACTCACAGCGAAGAACTGGCGAAAGAATTTCTGCAATGGCTCAACGTCAAAAGTCTGCTTGGCCCGATTAGCGGCGATAAAAGAAAAAGCGCGATCAAGTCGTTCGAGACGGTGCTATACGATCACATCAAGCGCAACACCATCTGTCGCCGGATGGAAATTCACGACATGAGTTCGCCCGTCATCGCGCATATCTTTCAACGCAACATCGAGGCGGCGCAAAAAAAGCTGTTCGGCAAAAGCCCGGAAGATGTGTTGCCGGAAGTGAGGGGACGTTTTCAGGTCTCGTGGCGCATCCGCATGGTGATTGACGACTTCAACGCTTTTCGCAACACCTTCCCCGACATTCACAAAGACCCTTTGCTGCTGCCCTTCCTCCTCTTTCATTTGCGGCGCGAAGGCATCTCCACTTTGATCCTCGATACGCAGAGCGGCAAGCCGGACATTGCGCTGTCCGAACGGTTTGAAAGTTCGTTGCGCGAGGCGGCGGACTACCGGCTCTACACATGGCGCATCCCCTTCTACGGTGAAACGCGCGTCGGCATCACCGCCATTCCGCCGTTGTCGCTGAAAAATCGCGGGCTGATTCGCGAACTGCGCGGGGAGTGGGTGTCGGGCGGCGAGAAAGTTGATCGTAATCTCACGGTTGATCCGCATTTTGAATTGTACGCGGGGTTGGAGCGCGGCAACCCGCATCCCGTGCCGCTCGAAGTGCGCCTCTATCCCGGCACGCCCACGCTCATCAAATACATCGAAGACGAAAACACTTTCTTCAAAGAACTCTTCGTGCCGCACGCCGAAAAGTCCGATGTCATCGTCGGCTTCGACCCGCCGAAATATGAATCCTTCCGCGAGTTTTGTTATCTCCAACGCGATACACGTCTGGATCATACGCTGGTCTTTCAAGTTGACGAGTTCTGGCTGACGTGGCTGACCAGACAATCGCAGGCGCGCATGGCAGGCATCCTGCAACGCCAGTGGTCGTCTTATCTGAACGCCATTACGGTTGACGCCAACGGCGAACCGGATCGCGCCGCCGACGCTTACTACCTGTTCCAAAAAACGTTCGAGCAAACCAAAGATGCTAAACCGGACATGCGGGAACCATACCGCCGCTGGAATTTTTACGACAACGAACGTCTCGGCTACGGCTTCGACAAAAAGAGAGCGGAGGAGATCGAGAAAGCGCAGCAGCACGCGGAAGCGGAGGCGACCGAGACTGCCCGCTCCGGCTACGCCGATGACAAACAGCTACCGGAGAGCGAGATTGACCGCGTCCCGTTCTGTTGGGATTTCGCTTTCGCGTTCTGCCGTGAGAATTTGTGGACGGAGTACATGATCCGGAAAACGAAAAAAGGGGATCGAAGGGACAACAGAAAAAGGGCGAAGGTAGTTGAGGTCTGGAATAAGATTCCAAAAGCTAAATCGAGATCGAAAGCAACAGACGCCGAGCGCGAGGAAGCGAACGGAAACGAAGAGGTGCGTGAGGAGGCGGGCGGCAAAGTTTCGTGGCGCGATTTTCTCGAAGCCTGCAAAGAGGTCGGCGAATATCATTCGGCGAAACTCTCGACACCGATCCCCGCCTTCGATTTCAGCCTCAACGACGGCGAAGCCTTTTCCTGTCTCGTACTGGAAATCTGGCTCTCGGAGATTTACGAGACCAAGAAGAAACAGGGAGGGGAAGTTGCCGCAGGAAAACTCTGTGCGACCCGGCATGAGAGGTTCGCACATCTCCTTTCACAGAAAATATGGGACAGGGCGGACGCGGGCAACCGCATCAGCCTGCTCGATAGGCTGACAGGAGACTTGAACACGAAAGGCAAGATAAAATCACTCGGAGATATTTTGCAGGCCAGACGTGAGGGCGAGAAGACGGGTTACTCGCTGGAACTTTATAAGGCTTGGCTGCTGCTGACCGAGGTGATTGATTTCACCGACTTGCTCAACACGCCGCACAACTATTCGTTCGAGTTCAAATCGAGACAATCGAATCCGGCTGCCGTCGCCTCGCATCATTGGTATCAGAGCGCGTGCGATTTGATCGAGCAGCATCATCTGGCGGAAAATTTAGTGGCCGTGCGTTTGCCGGGACATTTCAGCGTGCGCGGCGATTGGTTTCTGGCCGTTGCGGGCGGCAGTCGTTCGAGCCGCTTGGCGCATCGGGCGATGGACTTGCTCGGCAGTCGCCGCGCCAACACCACACGGCTGCAACTCGGCATCGGGTTGCCGGTGAGGAATCCCGTCGAGAAAGAGTCGGACTTCGCGCACGTGCGGACGCGGCTGATTTCCACAGACGATGAGACGGGAAGGCTGCGCAACGTCACTTACGAGGAACTCCTGAAAATCGCCGGACGGACTAAACCGGCTGAAGATGATGAAACGCCGGACAAGGAGTTTTACTGGCTCTGGCGCAGTAGCCTGTACGGCTACGCGCGTTGTTCGAGGGTCTGGCAAAAGTGGCTCACGCGCATGGCGCTCTGGTGGCAGACCATACACGCGCGCCACAAGTCGAACTGGGCACCCGGCTTCGAGTTGTACGACGCGATTGACGATTATCTGGAAGGCAAACGGGGGAAGAGCGGTAAGAAGCAATTAGAGAGCTTCTCAAAATATGAGAGTTGGGAACGCTATCCTGAGATGGTGAACATTCTCTTGATGGAATTACAGCAAGTGAGCTTCGGGCACGAGCGCGACGAAGCGGACTGAGCCGCAAATTGCGACGCTGCCGGAGGTCAATAGGAAATATCCTCCGCCGAAAGATAAAGAAGAAGCCGCCTAAGCCCTCGCTGCTCAGGCGGCTTCTTCTCTTCCGCCCTGCCGCCGCTTTTCAGCAACGGCGCGGGCGAAATCTCGAACCTTCCGACACTTACTGCTTCTTACCCGTGCTGTCCGTCGTCTTCGTGCCGCTGCGTCTCGGGTTGGCCTGATCCGGCGCGGGAGCGGGCGACGGCCCCGGCAGCGCCTCGACGTTGACGAGGAAGCGGAAAGCTCCCTGTTGTTGCACGCCTAAGAGGAACTGCACGTCTATGGTCGCTCCCGGCGCGAGCATGCCGCCGGGCGGGATGACGGTGAGCGAGGAGTTCAAGCCGCCGCCGTTCGGTTGAGCGGGAGGCGTCTCCAAAGTCAGCCCCGTCACCGTAACGACTTCCTGACCCTGCGAGTTCGTCACCGTACCCGTCGAGGAGAGCACGCGAAGGTCTGCTTGCGGACTCGAAGCGACGGGAGTGTTCAGCGTCGTGATGTCAACGACGCGGAAGCGCAGCCGCGTGACGGGCACGGCGAGCGTGTTCTTGAAGCGGCGTTGGATGGAGAGCGTGCCGAAAGCGTTCGGGACGCCCGGTTGGATTTGACCGCTGCGGACGCGGTTTGGCGGAGCAGCCGAAGAGACTGTTCCGTCAATCAGCGAAGCCTTGATCACGCCGTTGCGTTGGACGGGACTCGTAGGCTTGTTCTCCGGCCCCGGCGCTCCGAGTATGGACTGCACGCCGCCGTATGTGCCGCCGTCGGTGGAGATGAAGGTGAAGTCGTCCGCGTTAACGTCCGTGTCCTGCGGGAAGCCCGAAGTCAGTTTGCGTGTGAAGGCATACTGGCCGTCGTTTGCGCCCGGCGAAACGAGCCCCGCGCCTTCGCGGAACATGTCAGCCGTCGCTCCCGTCGTGCCGCTGAAGCCTACGGCGTCGAGACGATTGCCGGTTGCGTAGTTCGCAGACGTAGCCGTTGCGAATACCGCGACGCCCGAGTTGTCTGCGATGTCGGGCAGGTAGAGTTTGTCGGGCGCGGCGTAAGCGCCGAGACTGTAACCGCCCGTCGCAGGATTGACGGGTTGATCGGAGTTGGCGACGAGGTAATGCGCGCGCGCCGGAATGACCGTGCCAGCCGGTATCGTGACGAGCGGGACTGCCGACATGCCATCGCTCGAAAGGGCTGCGACCGACCAACCATCCGAACCGTCGGTCGTGCTGACGGTCAAGGGCGATTCCGTGTTGTTGTACAACTCTATGAACTCGTCGCGGCTGCCGTCCACGCCGCCGCCCACATCGTAGGTCGGGCCTCGGAAGCGGAACTCGCTGATGAGCAGTTGGCCTTCGGCGACGGGGTCTGTGATCGTGCCCGTGCCTGAGCCGTCGGCTATGGTCGCGCCGCCCGTCGGGTTCGAGAGGTTGACTGTGAACGTCTCGTTGCCCTCGGTCAGATTGTCGAAGTTGACCGTCACGGTGATGGTCTTCGAGGTCTCGTTGGGAGCGAACGTGAGCGTCGTCGTGGTGACGGCGTTGTAGTCGTCGGGCGCGGTGGCCGTGCCGTCTGCGGTCTGGTAGTCAACCGTGACGGGCGCGTTCGACGGGTGAGAGAGCGTTACAGTGAAGACGGCGTTGCTCGTGCCAGCCGCAGGCGGCTCGGAGACGAACACGTCGTTGATGCTGATCGCGGGCGTGTCGGCTGCGTCGGTGATGGTCAGCACGGCGTTTTGCGTGCCGCTGCTGACTAAGCTTCTCTGACCGGCGATGTTAACCGTCGTTCCGCTCAGGGAGAGATTGACCGTCTCGTCGCCTTCGTAGACGTTGTCGTCGAGGATAGGCACGTTGACCGTCTTCATGCCCGTCTCGCCGTCGTTGAAGGTAATGGTGTGGTTGTTGACGGCTGTGTAGTCCTGACCGGCTGTGGCCGTGCCGTTCGAGGTGTTGAAGGTGGACATGATCTGGCCGTCCGCGCCGCCGACGCGCTCGACCGTGATTGAGGCCATGCCGCCGTTCTCCGCGACCGTGTAGGTGGCGGACGTGAAGTGTATGTCTCCCGCCGTGCCGCCTACGACCATAACGCAAGCCGAAAATTCCGACGTGTTGTTGAGATTGTTCGTGGCGGTCGCCGTGATGATCTGACCCACCGTGAGCACAGACGGATTGAAGCTGAACGAAACGTTGCCGTTCGCGTCCGTCTCGTCGGTCGTGATCGAGCCGATGTGTGTCTGGCCTTCGCCGTTGCCGGACGCATCGCACGAAGCGTTTGCGTAGAAGTCAACGGTGAAGATTTGGTTCGGCGTCGAGTTGAGCATGCCCGTGATCTTCTTGGTGCTGCCCGTCACTGTGGCCGAGGCGAGGACGGGGAAGTTTTGCAGGCTGTTCGCGCCCGTGTCCGGGTCTTGCGGATCGTTCGGCGTCACGCCGTCCGCGCCGAGGTCTATGCCGAGGTGCGCCGCCGTTGTGCCGTTCGAGTAGATCGAGTTGCCGCGCAGGGCGTTGCTTGCGCCTGCGGTCAGGTCGAGGTTGATACCGTCGCCGCCGTTGAAGGCGATGCGGTTGGCCTCGCCCGCGTTCGTGCCGCCGATGGTGTTGAAGATGGTGGAGGCGGTTAGGGTGATGCCGTTCGCGCCGTTCGGGAGCGCGGTCGTGCCGTCGGCCTGCGTGCCGATGAAGTTACCGAAGACGAGGTTGCCGTTGCCGCCACTGAGCACGATGCCGTTGGCGTCGTTGCCGGAGATAACGTTGCCTGCTCCGGCGCTCGTGCCGCCGATGTTCTTGCTGAAGCCCGAACTGTTGATGCCCGAACCGGCGTTGCCACGGTCGAGCGTGCCCGTCACGTCCGTGCCGATATAGTTGCCCTGCACGGTGCTCGCGCCGGTTGAGACGAACTGGATGCCGTTCGTGCCGTTGGCGGAGATGACGTTGCGCGCGCCGACCGCGCCGTCGGTCGTGCCGTCGGCTGCGTCGTCGCCGCCGATAAAGCTGCCTGTGACTTCGACGCCCGCGCCGCTGTTGCCGAGCGCGGTCGTACCGTTCGCGGCAAGACCGATGATGTTCCCGCGTATGATGTTGCCGGAGGAGAAGGTCATCAGGATGCCGTGTCCGGTGTTGCCGGAGATGAGGTTGCGGTCGGCAGGGATAGTGCCGCCGATGGTGTTCGTGTCGGAGTTGTGCGAAGTGTTGTCCACTTCGGTCGTGATGCCGTTCGCGCCGTTTCCGACATCGACCGTGCCCGAAATGTCCGTGCCGATGTAGTTGCCGCGCACGGCGTTCGAGTCGCCGTCGTTCGCGGCGTCAACGTCTTCCTTGAGCACGATGCCGTCGCCGTTGAAGCGGTTGATTGAGAAGCCGCGCACGACCGAGTTTCTGGTGACGACGCGCAGGCCGTCGCCGCCCGCTCCGGCGTTTGTGCCGAGCAATTCGAGACGCAGGACAGCGTTCGTGATTGTGGCCGAAGTGTTGACGCTCGCGCCCGTCTGCGTGTAGCCGTCAATGGTGACGGGGTTGGCGAGGTTCGGCAGGCCGCCGATGCCCGGCCGGATAGACCACCAGCTATGCGGCCAGTCGGGGTCTATGTTGGCGATGTTCGCGTCGTCCGCTTCCATCGTCGTCGCGACGAGAACCGCCGTTACCTGACCGGCCACGTTGTCGTTGATGTAGTAGAAGTGGCGCGCGTCAGTTGCCGGAATCTGGAAGCTGATGGTGTTGGCATCGACGTTCAGGTTCGCGGCGTTGATGGCTTCGCGCAGAGAGCAGTGGCTCACCTGGCAAGAGCCGTCGTCGTTGTCGTCCGTCGTGTTGACGATGAGGGCTGTGCCCGGCGCGTCGTCGTTTGTGATCGTGCCGAGACCTTGCCCGTCTGCGAGTGTGGCGTTCATCGGGTTCGAGAGGTTGACGAAGAATGTCTCGTTGTCCTCGAAGGTCGTGTCGCCGTTGACCAGCACGGTGATGGTCTTAATGGTCTCGAAGGGCGCGAAGGTGATCGTCTGGTTCGTGATGGCCGTGTAGTCCGAAGGCGCGGTAGCCGTGCCGTCGGCGGTGTTGGCCGTCACGCTGACGGTCTGGACGGACTGGCGCGAGAGGCTGAGGGTGAAAGAGTAGAAGGTGATGCCGGAGTTGCCTTCGTTGCGTGTCACGTCGTCAATGGAGATGGCGGGCAGCGGATCGTTTTCCGTGATGGTCAAAACTGCGGTCGAGGGCGAACCGAGAGTTGCGCCGCCCTGCGGGTTGGAGAGCATGAGATTGACCGTCTCGTCGCCCTCGTAGAGGTTGTCGTCCGTGATGGGGACGTTGACGGTCTTCGGCGACGCGTCGCCGTCGGCGAACATGACGGTGACGTTGTTAACGGCCGTGTAGTCCTGTCCGGCTGTGGCCGTGCCGTTCGAGGTGTTGAAGGTGGCCGAGACCGCGCCGCCCGTGCCGCCCGTGCGCGTGACGGTGATGGTCGCCTGCGTGCCGTTCTCGCTCACCGTGAAGGTGGGCGACGAGAACTGGATGCTACCGGCTGACTCGACCGCATGGCAGGCGGAGAACTCAGAGGTGCTGCCCGCCGGATTGGTCGCCGTCGCCGTGATGAACTGCCCCGCCGCGACGGGCGAAGCGGTCTGGAACATGAAGGTGGCGTCGCCGTTCGCGTTGGTTGTGACGTTCGTGAGCGAGCCGACGAAGGTTTGCCCCTCGCCGTTGCCCGACGCATCGCAGGCGGCGTTCGAGAAGAACTCGACGGTGAACGTGGTCGAAGGCGTCGAGTTGAGCGTGCCGTTGATGATCGTCATCGAGCTGGTGACGGCGGAGGTGATGACGGGGAAGTTCTGTAGGTCGTTAGCTCCTGTGTCCGGATCGTCATCGTCGTTCGGGGTAACGCCGTTGTCGGCGAGGTCTATGCCGAGTCCGGTGTTGGTATGGATCGAGTTGCGGCTGATGGTCGTGCCGCTCGTCGTGCCCGTACCGGAGACGACGGCGACGCCGTCGCCGCCATTGAAGGCGATGGTGTTCGCTTCGCCCGCGCCTGCGCCGCCGATGGTGTTGCCGCCGACGCTCATGTCCGAACCGCTGCGCACGTCTGCAATGCCGTGTCCGGTGTTGCCGGCGGCGGTTGCGCCCGTCGCGTTCGTGCCTATGAAGTTGCCCTGCACGACGTTGTTCGTGCCGCTCGCAAGGTTGTTGCGAATCTGTATGCCGTCCGAGCCGTTGCCGGAGATGACGTTGGCGCGGATGGTGTTGCCGGTGCGGTTGTCTATGAGCACGCCGATCTGCGCGTTGCCGAGATCGAGCGAGCCGGAGGCGTCTGTGCCGATGAGGTTGCCCTGCACCGTGTTACCGGATGCGCCGTTGATCACGAAGACGCCGTAGGCGTTGCCGCCCGACAACAGGTTGCGGTCAGCCGCGTTCGGCCCGCCGAGCATGTTGCCGTTCGAGGCGTTGAACTCGACGGCTGCGCGGTCGCCGTTGCCGAGCGCAACCATGCCCGAAACATCCGTGCCGATGCGGTTGCCCTGAATGGTGTTGTTCGTAGGCGTCGCGCCCTGCACGGCGATGCCGCTGTGCGCGAAGCGGTTGATGACGAGACCCTTCACGGTCGAATTGATCGCGGTGATGGTGAGACCGTACTCGTTCGCGGGTACGAACCCGCCGGAGAGTTCGATGCGGAGGACGGCGTCGCTGCCTGCGGCGAGCGTGTTGGCGCTCGCGCCCATCTGCGTGTGGCCGTCTATGACGGTTGGCTGCGTGATGCCCGGCAGAGGCGCGGCGGGCTGGATAGACCACCAGCTATGCGCCCAGTCGGGGTCGAGGTCGGTGTTGGCCGAATCGTCCGCCGTGGTCGTAGAGATGGCGGCTTGCGAGACCTGACCGGGCGTGCTGTCATCCGCATAGTAGAAGTGGCGCGCGTCCGTTACAGGAATCTGGAAGGTGACGGTGTTGGTGTCCGCGAACAGGTTCGAGGCGTTGATGGCCTCGCGCAAAGAGCAATGGTCTGAGAGACAGAAGCCGTCGTCGGCATCGTCTGTGGTGTTGACGACGAGCGTTGCGGGCGGCGCGTCGTCGTTTGTGATCGTGCCGAGACCCTGACCGTCTGCGATGGTTGCGCCCGACGGGTTCGAGAGGTTGACGAAGAAGGTTTCGTTCGCCTCGTAGGTCATATCGCCGTTGACGTTGATGGTGATCGTCCCCGAAGTGGTCTCTGCGGGGATCATGAGAATGGCATCCGCGACGCCTGCATAGTCGCTCGAAGCGCTGGCCGTCCCATCCGCCGTCGAATAGTGAACTGTGATGGGCGTGCTCGACGCGTTCGAGAGCGTGACGGCGAAGTCGAAGGCGGTCGTGCCGCTGTCGCCTTCGGCCAACGTGCGGTCGCCGATGGAGATTGAGGGCACAGGATCGTCGTTCGTGATCGTGCCGACGCCTTGACCGTCCGAGATGGTGGCGTTCGACGGGTTCGAGATATTGACGAAGAACGTCTCGTCCGGCTCGAACGTCGTGTCGCCGTTCACCTGCACGGTCACGGGCGCGGAAGTCTCACCGGCGGGAATGGTGACGGGTGTGGGCGAGACGGCGGCGTAGTCGGAAGGCGCAGTGGCCGTGTTGTCTGCGGTTGCGACAGTGAACGTGACGGGCACGTCAACGGCGCGCGAGAGCGCGACGGTGAAGTTGAATGCAGTCGTGCCGCTATCGCCTTCGGCTTGCGTCACGTCGTCAATGGAGAGTTGCGGCAGCGGCTCGAAGTCGTAAGTGGTAGTGGTTGAGTTGACGCCGATAACGACCTTGTCAACGTTGCCGACGAAGTTGTCCCAAGAGCCTGCGCCGAAGCCCGCTACGAGGCGGATGCTGCCGGACGATGCATTGTGAATGAGCGCGGCGGGGAAGGCCGTGATGAAATTGTTGAGCGGCTGGACGTTCGAGCCCGGGCCAGCGAAGACCGGAGCGCCGCTTGAGGGATCGATGGCATACCAGCCGCCGCCACGCGCGTTCCACGTCTGCCAGGTGTTCAAAACGTTATCGCCCTGATCGGGCACGGCGGCTGTGTAACCGTGCTGGTATTCAGGCTCGAAGAACAGCAATGTGTCGAGCGTCCCGTTGCCGTCCCTGTCGGTGTTGATGATGATGTAGATGGTTTGGTCGCCCGTTTGCGGCGCGCTGCCGTCGTTGCTCGTGTAGGTGCTGTAGCTCAGTTCGTTCAGGTCGCTCAAGGGCGTGCCGTTGAAGTTGGTCTGGCGGAACTGCGCTGCGCTGCCGCCGTTTGAGCCGACGGAGAGTTGGCCGCTGCCGACGCCGAGCGGCGGCGTGGCCGGGCCGTTGACGAAGGATGCGGTCGCCGTGCCGCTCGTTGATATAACCCAGCCGTTCTGGTTGGGCGGATAGACGACGAGCGTAGTTTGCGCCGACACGCCCTGGAATCCGTTGGTGCCGCGACCGGGCGTGGTCTCGATGTTGGTGTCCGTGCCGCTCTGGAGGAACGGAATGTACTTGATGTTGGCCGAAGCGGGGCCTGCGATGTCAGGCTGGCCTCCCGGCGCTGAGGCCGTGCCGCCGTAGGCGACGGGTATCTGCGCGGCGTAACCCGGCTCCGTGCTGTTGGCGGTCGTGACGACGGGCATGGTGGAGCCGAACCAGTTGCCCCTGAAGTTCTTGAGATTTGTGGTGCCGGGTGCGGGGATCGAACCGCCCGATTGGCGATCGACGACCTGGCCGTACCAGTTGGCGCTGATGTTGTTGTTGGTGAAGGCGGAGGCTATGGACGACTGACGCGGCGAGTTCGTTCCACCGCTCGCGTCGAGGAACAGTACGCCGACCGTCCAGTTGTTGGTGATGAAGTTCTCCATAACCCTCATCGAGTCGGTCTGGTTACGGAAGATAAAGCCCGTCCGGTTGAAGTCAATGGAGTTGTTGCGGACGGTGTGGCCGTTGCTGTTGTTGATGTCTATGCCGGTGCGGTTGCCTGTAATGACGTTGTCGCGTATGAGCGCGTTCGAGATGGCCTGACCCTGAATGGCGATGCCTGCCGAGTTGAGGCCGGCGTTTTCCCAATCGGTCGTGTTGTTACCGTCGCGCGTGATGGTGAAGTTCGCAACGGTCGAGTTGCTCGCAGTGATGAAGACGGTCGTGCCGGAGCCGCCGATGGGGCCGTGAATAGTGGTTGTGCCGGAGCCCGCGCCGAGCAGGCTGACGGTCTTGTTGACGTTTACGTCCTCGCCGTAGCTGCCCGCAGCGACGTTGACCGTGCCGTTCGGCGCGACGCCGTCTATGCCGCCTTGAATGGTCTTAAAGGCATCGTAGCCGATTTCGTTCGCGGGGCCTGCGCCATCGGGGTCTGTGCCAGCCGCGCCTGTGAAATCGTCGTCAACGTAGACGACGTTGGGCACTGTGTCGTCGTTCGTGATCGTGCCCGTGCCGTCGGCGTCTGAGATGGTCGCGCCTGACGGGTTCGAGAGATGGACGGTGAACGCCTCGTCCGGCTCGACAGCCTTGTTGCCGACGACGTTGACCGTGATTTGCTTCGACATCTCGTTGGGCGCAAAGGTGAGCGTCGTGGTCGGGATGGCCGCGAAGTCGGAAGGCGAAGTTGCCGTGCCGTCGACGGTTGCGTAGTCAACGCTCGCGCCGAAGCTGTTGTTGCCCGTTCTGGTGACGGTGAAGATGAAGGCGGTCGTGCCGCTGTTGCCTTCGGCCATCGTCACGTCGTCAATCGAGAGCGTGGGCGCGGTGACGTTGATCGTGGTCGAAGTGGTCTGATTGTCCACGGTCGCAGAAGCCGTGCCGTTGTTGGCGGACGTGGAGGTGAAGACCGTCTGAGCCACGCCATTCGTGATCGTGCCGCTCATGGGCGACACCGTTCCTTCGGTCGCACTGAAGTTGACGGGCGTGTTGGGGACGAACGTGGTGTTCGACGGAATCGCGCCGTCGGAATTGTGGAGCAGGTCGGCTGTGACGGTTGACATGCCGCCCGGCATGATCGTGTTGGGCGAAGCAGAGACGGTGAGCACGAGCCAGGGCGTGAAATCGGGACTTCCTGAGACTGCGCCGCAGCCCGTGTTGCCGGGGCCTGCGTTGCAGCCCCACCAGTTGTTCTCAAGGTTGGCGTTGAACGTGCCCCCGCCCGTAGTCGTCGCGGCGGTCGTCGTAGCGACGACGCGGTTGAAATGTGCGTTCGTGACCTGCGGCCCGCCCGAAGCGTTGCTGAGATAGAAGCCCGTGTCGAAGCCTGTGATCTCGGAACTCGTTACGCTCGGCGCGGCCTGCGCGCCGACGGTTTCCACGCCGCGCGTGCCGGACATGCCTCTGATGGTCGCGCCGTTGACGTTGAGCGTCTGCGTATTTGTAGCGCCTTCGACCTTGACGCCGGAGCCTGTGTTGCCCGTGATCGAGAGGCCGTTCACGTTGACGGTGGAAGCCGCGCCGGGGCCGCCCGCGAGGAAGTTGGTCAGACCGATGGGGTTGAAGTTCAGGTTGTCGGTCAGGAACAGACCGGCGAGCGACGAGTTGGCGATGGAGTTCGTCGAGCCGAGCGTGATGTTGTTCGTGGTCGGGACGTTGAAGAGGCCGATGCCGTAGTTGTGACCCGTGATCGTGTTGCCTGTGAACGACGGGTTGACGGCATTCTGAATGCTCACGAACAGCACGCCGAAGTTGTTGGCGACTGCTCCGGTAGTCTCTGCTGTGATCTGGTTAGAGGCGATGGTTGCGCCGGTCGCGCCGTTGAACTGCAACCAGTAGAGGATGCCGCCCGCGTAAGAATGAATCTCGTTATTCGAGAGCGACCAACTGGCGGGGCCGCCCGCGCCGTTGTGATTGTTGGCGTGGATGCCCGTCCACACGCGCGTCATCTTGTTGTCCGTCACGTCGCAATAGAAGTTGTTGCGAATGGAGACGGCGTAACCGAAGTCGAAATGGCCGATGCTGTCGAACAGGTTGCGCGTGACGCTGTTGCCCTGCGAAGCCACGTCGCCGCGCAGACCGATCTCGACACGACGGATGATGTTATTGCTGACGACGAGATTGCTGACCGCGCCCGTCGGACGCACGCCGTAAGAGGCGTTGGTGTCTTCGCCGCTCGTGAGCGCGATGCCCGTTGAGTTGGGATCGTCGCCGTCGAGCATGAAGCCGTTGATGGTGACGTTTGCCGCGCCCGTGACGGCGATGACTGCAAGGTTCGCCGCGCCTGTGCTGCGTATGAAAGACTCCGCGCCGCGCGTGCCTGAGCCTGCGACGCCAGCGTTCGCGCCGATGAGACTCAGGGGCTTGTTGACGGTCGGGTTCTCGAAGTAGTTGCCCGCAGCGACGTTGACCGTGCCGCCTGATGCGACGCCGTTCACGCCGCCCTGAACGGTGGAGAAGGCGTCGTAGCCCATCTCAGTTGCGGGGCCTGCGCCGTCGGGGTCTGTTCCTGCGGGGACGTTCGCCCAGTCGTCGTCAACGTAGACGACGTTGGCCGGTGCGCGGTCGTCGTTCGTGATCGTGCCCGTGCCGTCGGCGTCTGAGATGGTTGCGCCCGACGGGTTCGAGAGATGGACGGTGAACGCCTCATTGGGTTCGATGTTGGTGTCGCCGTTGACGAGGACGGTGAACTGCATCGTCATGTCAGCCGCGCCGAAGTTGAGCGTGGTGGAGTTGGCTTGATAGTCGTTGTCAGCCACAGTCGCCGTGCCATCAACGGTAGCGATTTGGACGGTGGCCGGAAGGTTCGTCGCGCCCGTCTTGGTGACGGTGAAGAGGTAGGAGGTCGTGCCGCTGTTGCCTTCCATGTGCGTAACGTCATCGACGGAGAACGCCGGGGCGTTGACCGTGATGGGCACGTTGACGGTTTCGTTATCAACCGTCGCGGAGGCTACAGCCGAATTGCTGTTGGTCGAGGTGAATGTTGAAGATGAGACGCCGGAGCTGACGGTTGCGCTCGTCGGCATCATCGTGCCGTTGGTGGCCGAGTAGCTGACGGGCAGATCGGGTAGCGTCGTCGCGGGAGTATCGCCGTTGGAGTTCTTGGTCATGTCAACGGCGACGTTGGACGTGCCGCCGGGGACGATTGAATTGGGCGTGGCCGAAGCGGACATGACGAACCAGGGGTTGTAATCCGCGCCCGTGCCTGTGACCGTGCCGCAGCCGGTGTTGCCGGGGCCAGCGTTGCAGCCCCACCAGTTGTTCTCAAGGTCGGCGTTTTGATTCTGCGGGTTGTCAATCGCGGTCGTCGTCGAGACGATGCGGTTGAAGTGGGCGGTGAGTTGCGGCGTGAAGTTATCCGCGCCGGAAGTGTCGTCGAGCATTTGCAAGCCCGTCGTAGCGCCCGTGATGTTGTTGCGCGTGAGCGTACCCGTCGAGTTGCCAGTGTTGCCGAAGTAGGAGATGGCAAGGACGCCTACGTTCGACGGCCCCGACATGTTGTTGTCGCTGGCGTTTGCGTTGCCTTCGTCGAGGAACAGGTTTTCGTAGCGGTTGGCCGTGAAGGTGTTGCCGCTGACAGTTGTGTTCGCGGCGTTGTTGTAGATGCCAACGTCGTTATTGGAGAAGGTGTTGTTCGAGAAGCTGACGGCGGCGCTCGTCGAGAAGACGAGTGCGCCGGTGGAGAAGGCTTGCGTGAACGGATCGGGGCCGCACGAGCCGTTGTTGCAGAGGTTGCCGCTGACGTTGTTGCCTGTGACGGTTGCGCCCGCGCCGCGCCCGATCTGTATGGCGTTGGCGGCGATGTTGGCGGGCACGCCCTGTCCGGTGAGCGTGCTGTTCGTGATCGACGCGGTCGTGCCCGTGCCGTCAACGATGACGGCGCTCTTCTGGTAATTGGTGACGCTTACGTTGTTGAGCGAGAGCGTGGCGGTCTGCGAGAGCGCCTGCGAACCGGCGCGGATGGCGATGCCGTCCTGGCAGCCGAGGAGCGACGGGTCGGCGAGGCGTATGTCGCGCACGGTCGAGTTAGACAAGTTGAGCGTGGCCGCGCCGGAGACGAAGACGCCGTAGAAGATTTGCGCCGAGCAGCCGTTGAAGACGCGAGGCCCTGCGACGGCGATGCCGGAAGCATTAACGGTCGCGCCGCCGTTGACTTCGACGAGCACGAGGTTGCCGCCGATGCCGGGCACGAGTGTGGCGGGCGTGGCGATAGTGGTTGTGGCCGCGCCTGCGCCCGCGAGCGTCAGGCTCTTGCCGATGATGACTTGCTCGGTGTACGTGCCAGCGGCGACGTTGACCGTGCCGCCCGATGCGACGCCCGTGACGCCGCCCTGAACGGTCGGGAATGCGTCGTAACCGATCTCTGTGGCGGGGCCTGCGCCGTCGGGGTCTGAACCGTTCGGGCCTGTGAAGTCGTCGTCAACGTAGACGACGTTAGGCAGCGTTGCCGTGTCATCGTCCTGTATGGTGACGGTGGCCGTCGTGGGCGAGCCGAGCATTGCGCCGCCGGTTGGGTTAGAAAGCGTGACGGTGAAGGTTTCATCCGATTCATCATCCGTGTCGGATGTGATGGGCACGTTAAAGCTCTTGGCGCTGCCGTCGCCTGCGAGCCATGTGAGCGTGCCTGCGGTAGATTGATAATCGGCGTTGCTGACTGACGAGGCCGTGCCGTCGGCGGTGGCGTAGCTGACGGTGACTGTGCCGTCCGTGCCGCCCGTGCGCGTCGCGTTGATCGTGATTGTGCCCGCGCTCTCGCCGCCGCTGTAAGTCGCGGAGTCTAACTGGATCGTGCCGGATATGATGGCCGACGGTTCGGCGAGCGTCCAGTTGGAGAAAGACGAGACGCCGTTGATTGAAGCGACGTGTGTAGAGGCGTTGACCGAGCCGCCCGCGAGCGTGAGCACGCCGCTGCCTTGCTTGACGATCGCGTAGTTGGATTCCGTGCCGGTCACGTCGCCCGCGAGATAGAAGAACTGTAGATCGGCTGTAAGTCCCGTACCGGTGAGTGTCCAGTAGCGCGCGAGTGCGTTTGCGCCGGAGATGCCGGGCAGCTTGCCCTGTGTGGCGCTCACGATCATGTCGCCCGTCCCTGCGGTGACATTAGAGACTACGGGCGAGAAGCCGCTGGCCGTGCCGACGGGGAAGGTCTTCGAGCCGTTCGCCGTGTAGGTCTGGCGTAGATTGCCTATAACGTAGCCGTTCGTGCGCGTGAGCGTGCCGGTGGATGAACTGATCAGCGTGTTGCTACCGGTCGTCACCGTGCCGTTCGTGAGCGCGAGCGCGCCCGTCACGGCGAGGTCGCCGCCCGCGATGGTCATGCCGTTGACGTTGTTGTCAACGGTCATCGTGGTAAGCACGCGCGTCGGGTTAACTTCGTTGCCTGTAGTGCGCGGGTTCGTCTCACGCAGGTAGGAGATAACCTGGCCGCCCGTGCCGAAGTTGAAGATCGGGGGCACGTCGAAGCTGCCCGCGTTCGTCGGCGTGGTGGTGTTGCCGATCTGGACGATGCCTTGAGACGCGCCGCCCGTGCCGAGCGTGATCTTGTTGCTGTTCGTGACGTTGCCGCTGAACAGGATGACGCGGTTCGCGATGATGTTGTTGGCCGAGCCTGCGAGCAGGGTCACGCCAGCCGAATCAAAGTCGAGCGATTGCAGCGGGAGGGCGTTCGTGCCCGCAACGCCGCTGCCGCCGTACTGCTGCGGACTCCCGCCCGCGAAATAGAGACGGCTGCCCGCCGTGTTGCCGAGGATTGTGCCGTTGTTGAAGAGGTTTGCGCCGACTTGGGCGAACAAAAATCCGTTGAGGTTCAACGTCGTGCCGGGCGAAACCGTCGTGTCGCCGAAGGCGACGGTTTGACCTAACATTGTAGCGGTCTTGTTGTTGGTCGTGTTGTTGATGATGATCGCGGGTGCGTTGCCGTTAATCCTGAAATTGAAATTGGTCGCGGTGGCGGCTGAACCGACTTGTAACGTGCCGCCCGTGTAATTGACCGTACCTGAGAGAATGTCGAAGTCGAGGGGCGTGGTGGCTGCCGTGCTGGCCTGATTGAGCACAATCGTGCCGCCGCTCATCGTGAAGGATGAAGATGTCGAGAACAACTCGAAGCTGCCAAAAGCGCTGCTGCTCTGCCCGACTGTGCAGACGTTGACCGTGCCTGCGCTCTGCGTGTAACTGACCGCACTCTGCGGCGAGAAACGCCCCGTCGTGTTCAGCGTGCCGCCTTCGATGATGAAGACCGCGCCTGCATTGCCGCCCATCGAGTTACCAGAGGCAGTGCCGACGTTGTACGTGCCCTGCGTGAGTCGAAGCAATCCGGCGTTTGTTGGCGATCCGTTTATTCCTGAAACTGTGTAGTTGGGATTGTTCAGCCAAATACCTGCGGTCGCCGCAATAGTGTAATTGGCAGTGAAGGTTCTGCTCGACAACGTGAACGTGCCGGAAATCTTGTATGTACCGTTAGTCAGTGTCAGATAGCCATTCGTTGCATCCGTAGCAGCACCGCGAACGGTGAAGGCAGTCGGGTTCAGTTCAAGAATGTTAGCGTTGGACGTGCCTTTATTGATCGTGATCGAACGCACGTCCGTCGTCGCGCCCGTGCCGCCGAAGGTGTTGTTGGCCGCGCCCGTGAACGTGATGTCCGCGCCCGCAGTGTTCGAGTTGGTGCTGAAATCGAGCACGCCGTTGTTAGTGAGATTGCCGCCGACGGAAAGGACGTGCGTGGTGATAGTGCCTGTCGCCGCAGATTGGAAAATGCCGTTGCTGGCGATGGTAACGTTGGTGGCGACCGTCAAGGTGCGCGCTGTGGTCGCGTTATATATCAGAGTTGTCGGAGCAACGAGTCCTGTCCCGACGCTCAAGCTGAATGCATTGGCGGTGGCCGCACTATCAATCGTGACGGTCGCGGCGTCGGCGATGGTGACGTTATCGCTGGCGGTGGGGACGACGCCGCCGACCCAAGTGGTTGTTGCGCTCCAGTTGCCGCCGACAGCCGTTGAAGAGATGTTGCCCGGTGCGGCGGTTGCTTGATTGCCCGTGAGCGCGGAACTGAGCGCGCCTTCGGAGACGGCAAAGACCTGCCAGAAATAGTTCGTGCTCGGAGTGAGTCCGGTGGCGGCAAACGTCGTAGCGTTCTGCGCCGCCGTGTTGACGAAGCTGTAGTTCGTGCCATCGGTCGAGCGATAGATGGCGTAGATGGTTTCGTTGGCCGAGTCAGCCCAGTTGAGCGTGTATGACGAAGGCGTGACGGCTGTGAAGGTGAGATTGGTCGGCGCGTTCGGCGTCGGCGGCGTGAAGGTGAACGTGCGGCGCGAGCCGTCCGCAGCGGAGTTGAGCACGGGGATGACGCCCGCCGTGTAGAGATTGGCGACGGGCGTGGCCGATGCGCCGTTGAAAGTGGGCGCAGGTGTCCCCGATTGCGCCGCCGTGACCGAGCCGACCGTGCCCGCCGTGTTGCTGGAAGAGAAACCGATGTGCGGGTCTCTCGAATTAGCGTCGGCTGCGCCCGCCGCGCTCATCGTCGCCTTGCCGTAAACGTATTGAATAACGCCTGTCGTCTCGAATAATCTAATTTGATAAGTAAGGTCTGCCGTGCCGCCCGTGTTGAAAGTGGACTGATTGTTGAGCCATTCGACGACGAGCACGCGATCCGGCGCAGAGCCGGTAACTTTGAAATGCACCTTGCCGTCGCCCGCGTGCGTGCGCTGATCCGCGCCGTAAGCCGTCAGAATGGGGATGCCTGCCTGCGCCAGAGGCTTGTACGGCGAGCCTGTCTGCGCCGCTGCGCCGAGACGGAGAACGCCGTTGTCGTTCACAGAGAACTGCGAGAACCGTGCGCCTTGAAAATAGAAGTCGAAGCCGATGTTCGTGAGCGCGGAGGCTGTATCGTCAATATTCGCGCCGAGCAGTTGTGTCGTGCCCGTCGTCATGTCCGTGAGCGATCCGGTAGTCGTCGTGAAGTTCGTATAGTTCGACGCGACCGTAGGCAATAGATCGCCGATGGGGGCGAGCGGCGGCGTCTCCGCTATGCCTTCCCTCGTCGCGGGCGCGAGCACACCGGGTTTCCCTATTCGCTCCGCCGGAGGTGGCGGCTGTTGCGCTTTCGGCTGCTGGCTCTGCATGTAGGCCGTTGCGCCGAGCGCGCAGGCGACGATGCCGAATGCTGCGATGAGTGTGAAGAGGCGTGTGCTGAGTTTAAGGGCGGCAAGACGGGGACGAAGGAAGTTCATCAGGGGGATCACTCCAATCAGTTAGTAGTTCACCTGTGCGGGCATTGACGCGTCGTGAGTCAGAAGTGGATTGCGGCCACAGTTTGAGACGTGTCGGAAGTTAACTTGCGCCTGATTGATCTGGCACGGATGCGGGCGCGTTGCAAATTAAAGTCAGTTGACCTTGGGGGGTTAACTGCAACTTCTATCGTTGAGACCTAGCGGGTAAACTCACTCACACAAACTTGCGAAGGTATGGAATGAGGCGGACGATTTAGCCGGAAGTAAAACCCGTTACAGACCGGGGCAGGACTGATTGGGGAAGGGCTAGACGCCTCTTCTGCGGCAAACTCGAAAAACCTGCCGCGCGGATACTAAAATGCCTGGGAAAACTACAGGAGATGACCGTCCTTGTCAACGTCTGAGAGCGCGCCAGCGTATGGAAATTTTTTAACTCAAGTCAGAAACGCCTGCGGTAGAGGGCGGGTCTTGTCCGAGCATAAGACCCGCCCTCTACCGCAGGCGTTTCTGACTTGTTAGGAAGCGCACGGCCTCACGCGCGTGAGGCCGTGCGCTTCGTAGTAATTATTTCACCGAAACGTCGTCCACGCGGAACGATGTCGGCAGCGAAATATCCTGTGTGGAGCGGAACTGTACCCGCACCGTCTGTCCAGCCCAAGCGTTGAGGTTGTACGGCCCACGCAGGACGTAAGCGCCCGCCGTGCCGCTGTTCTGATTGCTGAACGTCGCGAGCGTGCCGAGCAGCGTCCCAGACGTGTTACGCACTTCGATAAACAGTTGGTCGAAGACCGACGCGCCCGCAGCCTCGTTCGTGGTGACGTTCAACCAGAAGTTGAGGTTTGCGCCGCCGCTCGGAACAGCGACCTGCTGGTAGAGCGTGCTGGTCGAACTGTTGACAGCGCCGAGGATCATGTATGCCGTGCCGCTGTGCGGGAAAGAACCCGTGCTGCGTACTGTCTGGCCGCTGATAACCCATGGCGTCGTGCCCGTCTCGAAGCCGCCGTTTACGATCAACTCGACGCCTCCGCCCGTCGTGCCCGCCTGCGTCACGGTGAAGGTCTGACCCGCGATGGTCATTGTTCCAGTGCGCGAAGCCGTGCCCGCGTTGTTGGCGACCGAGTAGCTGACCGTGCCGTTGCCCGAGCCGCTTGCGCCGCCCGTGACTGTGATGAACGTCGCATTGCTCACAGCCGACCATGTGCAGCCCGCGCCAGCCGTCACGGTGACGCTGCCCGTGCCGCCCGCCGCCGCAAAGCTCGCGCTCGTCGGGCTGATCGAGAAGGTACATGTGCCGCCGCAATCGGTCGGAACGTTCGTCGCGGCGGTGTGCGTCGTGCCGTCGTTGCCGACTGCCGAGACGCCCATGCCGTGACGCGCGAAGACCGTCCAGATGGCGCAGCGGTTCGCGCCGCCGTTCAAGTTCTGGTCGGCTTGAATGATGCCGTCGCGCGCGTTCAGCATGGACGGGCGCGAGGGCGTGAACTTCATGCCGTTCAAGACGATCCTGTCCGTGATGGTTGCGCCGAGTTGCGTGCGCAAATCCCAGAGCGCCGACGCCCAGACTTCGCCGTCGTTGTGAACTTCACAACCGCCCGCGCAAACGTCCGCGTAAGAATCGTGGACTGTAGCCGCCGGGACTGTGTAAGCAGCGCGACGTATGCCGCGCGTCGTGTTGAGCGTGACGTATTCGCCCATCACGCCGTCGTTGTTGAGGGTGCAAGCCCAGTAGTCAGACCAGCCCTCGCCCATCGCGCCCGACTGCGTGCCACCAAGGCCGCTGCCGTTTCCGATCAGGCGATTCGAGATGCCGTGACCGTACTCGTGGAAAACCACGTCCGAGTCAACCGAGCTATCGCGGTCAGGCGCGGGCGCGGTGAAGAGGTACTGCTGCATGCGCGGGCGTTGGCCGTCGGGCGGGGTGGCGAAGTTCGCGTTGTTCGTGCCCGATCCGTCCTGCGCTTCGGCGCGCACGCTGTCGGCGGCGAGTCCGCCGCGACCGTAGTTGTTTGTCTGGAAGTTGCCCGCCGCCTCCGTGAAACCGAGGTTGTAGGAGAAGTCGTGCATGACGTTGTTGAAGTAGAAAAGATTCGTCACGACGGCGGCCTGCTGCGTGCGCGGGTCAACGGTCGTGGAGAAGGGGAACGTGAAATCCTGTGTTGCAGACGAGGCGTGGCCGTTTGACAGCCCCGCGCTGTTGTTGGCGTCGGGCGCGTTGTCGGCGTTCGTGTCGAGGTAGGCTTCGACGTTGTTGCCCGTCGTGACGGTTGAAGTGCCCATCCAACCGGCAGTGGTGTTGATGGTCGTGTCGCCGACGAAGGAGACGAGTTGGCGCGGGCCTGCGTCGGGGTCTTCCGTGTAAACCGTGCCCTGCGCCGCTTCGACGTAGAGGTTGCGACGGAAAAGCAGTTCGCCGCTGTGCGCGTCGACGAGCAACTCGTACCACGCGTCTGCGCCGATGTCTGCGTAGACGTGCCACGCGAGCCGCGCCGAGTCGCCTATGCGCATGACGTTCAACTCGGAGATCACGTCCTCGTTGCCGGGCTCTACGGGATTAGCGAACGTAGCCTTCTCGCCCTTCGACGAGCGCGGGGAAGTTTCCGCAAGCGACGTAGACACTCCGCGCCCTGCGTGCTCGAAAGCCCTTGCGATGCCTTGCGCTTCGTCGAGCGTGGGTTCGGTCGAGACGTTCTGCGCTGATGAGACGAGGAAGCCTTCGCGCACGTTGAGCACTTCGCCGTTGCGATTGACGGCCACGTTCACGTCGCCCTCAAAAACTTTGACGCCGCCGATTGTCTGGACGTAACTGAGGAACGTCGTCCCTTGATCGTTGTCCTCTCTGCTCAACTTCAAATCGGCGATGCCGTCTTCCGTCAGAGCGAAGAGAGAAGCGTGACGGCTCAGGAAGCCGCGCGCCACAGAATCGGGCGCGCCCGACTGCGGTGCGGAGAGCGCCGCGCCGTCGACGAAGAAATTTTTCATCGCGCCCGTTTCATTAGCCGTCGCGCGCAGGTTAGCGGCGTCCGTGCCTTTCAGGCTCGCGCGGAAGTTGTCAACGGCGTTTGCGCGCGAGCGCATCGCGGCGTTTGCGGCTGCGCCCTTCACAGCGCCGCCCGGTTGAAGATCGTAGTCGTTGAAACCGTTTTCGTCTGCGAGGCGGATGTCGTAGTCCGGGAGCACAGAGGGTTGGGGTTTAGACTTGCCCGTGCGGCCACTCTTCTGTTGTGAGGCGTTGGTCGCGCCGGATTTCGTCAAGGGGATCATGGAGGCTGCTGCCAGAACAACTCCCAGCAACACTAGGAACAAACTCTTACGCATTCGTTTTCTCCCTTCAATTCACTGTCGGTTAAGGTGGGTAACGTAACTTTACAGTTGAGGCAAGGCAACGGGCCGCACCGGCAATTCGCTTGGGTGAATCGGCTTGCTGATTGGAGGAAGCCGGACACCCTCACGTTTTTAGCCGGATGAGAAATTGCCTTGTGTGCGTTCTGATATCTGAGCGAGTAAATGCGTTCGTGCGGGTCACGCCGTAAACCCATTCAGCCTTCGGCCACATCGTCGTCGAGCGGAGTAGCGTCGTTAGCGCTTCCCATTGCTCCGTACATTAAAGAATTGACCTGTACTGGGCGGTCGCTTCTGTCCGAACCTATTGCTTTAGAGCTAACCGTGGTCAGGCCGGTCGGGGCATTGGCGGCACAAGTTCTGCTGCCGCCTGCTGCTGTGGCCGAGGTGCGGCATAGGGTAACAGAATCGAGGGCGGTTGTTAATCCTTAGCTCGACCAACTATTGTTCTATTATTATTCTATTTTCAGTTTTCCTCTGCGCCCCCTCTGCGCTCTCTGCGTCTCTGCGGTGAAGTGAGAATCACAAGCATTCACCGCAGAGACGCAGAGGACACAGAGGGGGCGCAGAGAGTTCAACTCAATTGAGTATGCTAACTTTTCGCTAAGATTTCGCCCGAATTTGAGCCGTTTGAGCGAACCGGCGGTAGCTGAAACGCATCTATATCCTGTGCAAAATCGGGGAATACGTTTCCCTTAGATTTTCAAACGGCTTCCGGCTTTGAAAATCTATATGGCCGAACCGCTCGAAGTTTAGTAAATTAATTACCGCCTTCAATTTTCGCGAAATCTCAAATAAATCGAGTTCTTAAAACTCATAACGCGCGCTAGTTAACGACACATGAAAAATCCTCGTCGCGTAAGAAGACTGTCGCGGACTGCCTATGCTTCGCTGCGCCTCTTCGTCGCAGTTTTAGTTTTGGCCGGATGCCTGTCTGCCCTGTCAGCGTTTAAGATGGCGGTCGAAGCCGCAGCAGGTTCTTCGTCGTCGTCGGCGACGATGCAGCCGTCCAACGATGCGACGACCACGCGCCCGTCGGCTACAGACGAAGGGCAGGATGCGGACGCGCAGAAGATTGATAAAGTTTTACGCAGATACGACACGCTCAGACTCGACGCCGCACAGGCCGCCGAGCGTGTGCGAAAAGACGGGAGGCTCACGCTCGTCACTCCCACCGAAACGCTTGAGATTGAACTTGAGCCGAACGATTTAAGGGCTGCCAATTACCGTGCGGAAGAGTCGCAGGACGGCGGCGAGGTTCGCGCGCTCGATTCGGCGCGTCCGGTGCGCACGTTCAAAGGGATCGTTCGCGGGAAGGAAGGCGCAGCCGCGCGCTTCACGATTGACGATTCGACCGTCGAAGGTCTCGTCCTGATAGACGGCGAAAAGTATTTCGTCGAGACGAAAAGCAAGTACCTCAAATCAGCCGCGCCGCAGGAGTTTCTCTTTTATAAGGAGTCGGATGTTCTGGAGACCGCGCCCGCTTCCTGCGATGCGACGCTCGACGAAAAGATGAAGCAGGCGGGCGAAGTCGTCTCGCTGCAATCGTCGCGCGACTCGCTCGCCGCTGCTGCCGCCGGAACGATCCCGCTCAACCGTGACATCAAACTCGCAACCGAAGCCGATTACGAATACGTCTCGGCGTTTGGTAGCTCCGAATCGGCCAACGATGAAATTCTGAGCATCATGAATTTGATCGAGGGAGTTTATCAAAACGAACTCGGCCTCAGTTTCACCATTGTCTACCAGCACACCTGGGCGACGACCGCAGACCCTTATCAATCGTCTTCACCCAACTTCGGGCTCACCGAATTCGAGAACTACTGGAACGCCAACTTCACGCACATCGCACGCGACACAGCACACCTTTGGACGGGGAAGGATTTGGACGGCACCGTGATCGGCAGCGCGGAGATCGGAAGCATCTGCCTCGCGCCAGCCAGAGCCTACGGCATGTCGCAGAGATTATTCGAGACGGACATTAAGGTCGGCCTCACCGCGCACGAACTCGGTCATAACTTAGGTGCGACACACTCGGATCAAGACCCGTCGGCAGGTGATTGTCAAAATTCGATCATGCAGAGTTTCGTCGGCTATTCGCGATCCTTCTGTCCCTACTCGCGCGATCAGATAGCTGCCTACGTCGGCAACAACGCATCGTGTCTCGCGCAGACGTATGCCATCAGCGGCCAGATCACGTCCGAAGCCTTCCTCAGCCAGATGACTCTGACGCTGACCGGCCCGAAGACGAGGCAATTCCCGATCAGCCTCGGCAGCAACACCGGCGGCTTTACGATTCGCGGGCTGACGCCGGGCACGTACACCGTCACCGTGACGGGTCAATTCCAAAACATCACGCCCGCCAGCCGCACCGTCACGATTGTTAACAGCGACGTGACGGGAGTTGATTTCGCGTCCACGCTCGTGCGCTTCAAAGTCGGCGGCAGGTTGACGGACGCGAACAACGCCCCGCTCGCAGGCATCAGTGTCAGCATCAGCACCCCGGCCGCATTCATAAGCGAAACCTTCTCCGACGCCAACGGCAACTATTCGTTTGAAGCGCCCGCGACGCGCGATTATCGTGTGACGCCCTACAGCCCGAACGGCTACTTCGAGCCGGTTGATGCTACGATCAGCACCTTAACGTCCGACAGGCTCAACCTGAACTTCGTCGGGACGATCCGAACGCCGCCGCCGACACCGACACCGACGCCGACGCCGACGCCCATTTCGGGTTTGAGCGGCAGCATAGCTTTCGCAGGCTATGATCAATTCCCGTACAGCAACATCTACATTGCCGACGCCGACGGCGGAGCTAATTTGTCGGGTCTCACCAGCGACGATCTGGAAAGCGGCACGCCCGCGTGGTCGCCCGACGGGCAGACGCTCGCTTTCGTTCGCAGCAGGTACGTCTACTTGATGAACGCCGACGGCAGCGGCGTGCGGCGTCTGACGAACACGCACGAGTTCGAGTCGTTTCCGGCGTGGTCGCCCGACGGCTCGAAACTTCTCGTCAGAAAGTTTTCGGGTTACTACATTGTCAGCGCCGACGGCAAAACCCAGACGCAACTTCCCGCAGGCGGCAACGAAGCGGATTGGTCGCCCGACGGGAAGAAGATCGTCTACGCTGCCGGACTCTACACCGCCAATCACATCTACGTGATGAACGCGGACGGCACGAACCAGACGGCTTTGACGAGCGGTTATGCGGCCTACTCTTCGCCTCATTGGTCGCCCGACGGGCAGAAGATATTGTTCGTCGCTCCTGCGCCCGGCGGCGCGCAGATTAGCTTGATGAACCCGGACGGAAGCGGCGTCGTTGCGCTCACGCCGCCGGGCGCGAACCTCGAACCGGCTTGGTCGCCCGACGGCACGAAGATCGTCTTCAACCGGGGCGGCGACATCTACGTCATGCGCAGCGACGGCAGCAACCTGACGCAGGTGACGAGCGGCGCGCGCAACGACAGCAACCCGACGTGGAGGAACGCCGCCGCGCCGCCGCGTTCGTCCTTCCAATTCAGCGCTGCTAATTATCAAGCGGGTGAGGGCGACGGGCGGGCGACCATTGCAGTCGAACGCGTCGGCACGAGCGTCGGGGCGGTGTCGGTTGACTTCTCCGTTGTGGACGATCCAGCGCCCGTCACTTGTGCCGACACGGTGAACAATCACGGTGCGGCCTACGCGCGCTGCGACTACGCAACGGTCGTCGAGACGCTGACCTTCGCACCCGGAGAGACGCGCAAGACTATCACCATCCCGCTCGTAGACGACGCCTTCACCGAAGGGCAGGAGACTGTGCGGCTGCGCCTCAGTAGTCCTGTGGGCGCGGTCTTGGGCGCGACGACCTCTTCAACGCTCTCCATTCAGGACAACGACGCGGGGCAGGGGCAAAACCCGATCTTCTCGACGCCCTTCTTCGTGCGTATGCAATATCTGGATTTCCTCTCGCGCGAGCCGGAAGCGGGCGAGCCCTGGTCGGCGGTTTTGAACAATTGCCCGAACGTCAACAACAATCCCGCCTGCGACCGCATACTCGTCTCGCAATCGTTCTTCGGCTCGCCGGAGTTTCGCTTGAAGGGTTTCTACGTCTTCGCCTTTTACCGGCTGGCCTTCGCGCGTCTGCCGCAGTATGACGAGATCATCGCCGACATGCGCCGCGTGAGCGGGGCGACTGCCGAAGAGGTTTACGCCAAGCGCGCCGACTTCGCCGTCAACTTCACGCTGCGCCGCGAATTTCGCAACGAGTACGGCGGGATAGACGATGCCGGTTACGTGATGTATCTGATGAACCGCTACAACCTGCAACAGATCACCACGCCTGATCCGGCCAACCCGGACGGCGCTGCGAAGGTCGTGCTCACGCGCACCGACTTATTCTATGCGCTCGGCGCGAATCACTCTCGAACGCAGACGCTCAGCCGCGCGCAAGTGCTGCGGGCTATCGCGCAGTCGGACGAAGTTGCGGCGGCGGAGTACAACGCTGCGTTCGTGGCGATGCAATACTACGGCTATCTGAGACGCACGCCGGAAGACGGCGGCTATCAGGCGTGGCTCCGAGTCATCAACCAAGACCCGAACAACATACGCATCATGGTCAATGGCTTTATGAACTCACCGGAGTATCGCTTGAGGTTCGGCCAGTAGTAAGCCTTAAAATTCTGTGAACCATGAAGAGGCCGACGCCGAGCCCCCGCAGCTTGGGTCGGCCTCTCCTCACATGGCATGAGATGCCACGCGCATGGCATCGCCTCACAGCAAACCCTCTTTGCTGGACGCGATTCGGAAATATCTTTGTAGAGCTTTGAGTGAGACGACACGCAGAGCGGCGCGTCTCGCAGTCGGTTATGACTGCGTGGAGACGGCTTTGTCTTTCCAAGCGATGTTGTAGTGCTTGATCTTGTTGTTGAGAGTCGTCGGCTTGATGCCGAGCAGGCGCGCGGCGATCTTTTGTTTCCCGCGCGCTTGCCTGAGCGCCCACTGGATCAAGTTGATCTCATACTGCCGCAACTCTTCATACAGGTCGATGCTTTGATTCACGTCGAACAACTTGCGCTCGGCCGGATAAGGCTGCGGCTTCGTCGTCCCGCGCGACGGGCCCGCAAAGAGCAACGTCCGCGCGATGTTGTTGAGCAACTCACGCTGCACCACTTCGATCAGTTCGGCGATCTCCGGTTGCAGTTCATCCGCGCTCAATTTTTTTGTCCCCACTTCCTTACACACCCCTTGTAGTTTTCGTCCACGCCCGATGCCGACTTCTCGGATGGTAAATCAATCGCCACACCGCACGAAAAGCCTTTGTGATAAGGCGGCGGATTTTTGTGCCGAGACGACTCTCAAGCGTGGCGAGCAGCTAAACGCTCGCTGAAGTTTTCACTGTGATGAGTCTTCGCGTCTTTGCGATGCCAGTTCAAACATCTGAATTTTTATTCAAACATATGTAATTTTTCGCCGCGCACTCGACGCGCGCCGAAGCGCACGTTCGATGTAGATTTTCGGACTCCGCCAGTTTTTCGTAGGCCGATCTTCAAAAGTCGCAAGACTCTTGCGCAACCGGCAGAGCGCGGCTGGCGCGCTCGCGTAGCTCTCGAAAATTTTTCCTCACGCATAGTCAACGAGTTGCTCGCGCCTTCCGCTTTGCACACGCCGAATGGCACACCGTCTGCCTTAGTAAATCGTGCTTACACATCACAACTCACGTTGAGCCTGATGCTGAAAGCAAGTGTGTTCGTCAAGCGATTCAATTATTTGGATGTAACAGCCGTGATGCGTCGCTCGCTCGTCGTTGCGTCGTAACGAGGCTGATGATTTGGGAGGAACTATTAAAGCTATGACTAAGAACTTTAGGCAGGTATGCACAGCTATCGCGCTCCTGCTCTGCCTCACCGCAATGGCGTTTGCGCAGGAGACTGCGGGACGCATCGAGGGCACGATTGTTGATCCGCAAGGCAACGTCGTGCCGGGCGTTACGGTGACAGTGAGCGGCGTGGGACGCACGGAGGGCGCGCGCCCGGATGCCACCTCCGGCTTCACCCGCACCGCTACCACAGACGAAAGCGGCTTCTTCCGCGTGCAGGAAGTGCCGCCCGGTTTCTACTCCGTCACGACGACGGCCATCTCCGGTTTCAGCGGCGCGACCGTGCCGAGCGTCGAAGTCGTGCTCGGCAAAACGACGCCCGTTAACATCTCTCTGCAAGCGGGCGGCATCGGCGAAACCGTGACGGTCACGTCCGAAGCGGTTGCCATCGACCCGACCGACAACAAGATTCAAACGAACATCACGGCGCAGGTCGCGGAGCTTCTGCCGAAGGGCACGAACTTCGCGAGCCTTCTGCAAGTCGCGCCTGCCGTTCGCAACGAACCGACGGCTGGTGGCTTTCAGGTTGACGGCGCATCGGGTTCGGAAAACACCTTCATCATCGACGGTCAGGAAGTGACGAACTTCCGCACAGGCTCTCTCGATGCAAACAACAACATCCCGTTCCAGTTCGTTCAGGAAGTGCAAGTCAAGTCGTCCGGCTTCGAGGCGGAGTTCGGCGGCGCGACGGGCGGCGTCATCAACGTCGTGACGAAGAGCGGCAGCAACGACTGGCACGGCGAGTTCGGCGTGTCGTTCCGCCCTGCGGAACTTCAAGCCGGGCCGCGCCGCTTCCTCTTTCCACTGACCGAGGGCGCGCGTTATTTCCAGCCGCGCCGCGATAACGGGACGGACTTTTACCCGACTGCAAACTTCAGCGGCCCGATCATCCGCGACCGCGCGTGGTTCTTCCTGAGCTACACGCCGCAGATTCTCAACACCATCCGCGACGTGAATTTCACAGACCCCGACACGGGCATAGTCGCCGGAAGCGGTCGCTTCACGCAGAATCAACGCAACGAATATGCCTTCGCGCGCGTTGATACGAACATCACCAACAACCTGCGCTTTTCCGGATCGTTCACATGGAATCCGATCATCCAGAACGGCATCCCGCCGACCTTCGCCGAAGCACTGACGACGACGATTCCTTCGGGCGTCTTCGGCGGCTCAATCGGCACGCGCGTCGGCCCCGAATATCTCAATCAACTCGGTGGCCGCCAGAACTCGAACAACACCATCGGCAAGTTCGACTGGACGCCGACCAGCAAGCTGCTCGTCAGCGTGCGCGGCGGCTACAGCTTCCTGAACGAGAAGATCGGTTCTTACGGCACGCCTCCGGCCTTCGGCAACGCGCGCATCTTCTGTAGCGCGTCGAGCCTCGGCACGATCCCTGCCGAAGCGCAATGCCAGCGCGGCACGCAGACCACCCCGTTCACAGAGCAGTTGCTCTTCGACGCCTCGCGCCGACGCACGTTTGACGCCGACGCAACTTATCTCGTCAGCAACTTCGCGGGTCGCCACCAGTTCAAAGGCGGCGTGCAACTGAACGGGTTGGCGAACGACGTGTTCACCACCTTCATCGATCAGGTGTCGCTGCGCTACGGGCGCACCATCAACGAAACGTCGGGCATCGGCGCGTCCATCTTGCCGCCGACGCCGGGCGCAATCGGCTCGGGCTTCATCCAACGTTTCAGCACGAAGGGCAGCGCGTCGAGCACCAACACCGGCATCTACATTCAGGATCAATATCAACCGATCAACCGCCTCTCTCTCAACATCGGCGTGCGCGCCGAACGCGAAGAGGCTCCGAGCTTCATCGCCGGTCGTCCGAGCGTCGAGTTCGGTTTCAGCGACAAGATCGCGCCGCGTCTCGGTGTGGCCTACGACCTGACGGGCGACGGGCGTACGAAACTCTTCGCCAGCTACGGCCAGTTCTACGACCGCTTCAAATACGAGTTGCCGCGCGGCTCTTTCGGCGGCGACTTCTTCCGCAACGACTACTTTGAAATCTTCCCGGGCTCAGGGCCGTTTTCGGCCAACACGCCCGCGCGGATTCTCGCCGGACTCGTTGACGTTCCGGGCGGCCAGTGCCCGATCCCCGGTCGCGGCCCCGGCCAGAGCCGTTGCCAGATAGACTTCCGCATCGCCTCGAACGCCGGACTCGGCATCGAGAACGGCGGCGGCATTGACCCCGACATTAAACCGTTCCGTCAATCCGAGTTCACCGTCGGCGCGGAGCGCGATCTCGGCGGCGGCTATCTGATGAGCGGTCGCTACACGCACAAGCAAGTTGACCGCGCGGTCGAAGACATCGGCTTCGCCAACGCGCAGGGCAGCGAGGCGTACATCATCGGCAACCCGGGCGAAGGTCTGGCGGCGCAGGTCGCGCAGGACTTCGGTTTCATCCCGATCAAGGCCGAGCGCAAATACGATGCCTTCGAGATTCGTCTCGACAAGCGTTTCACGCGTCGCTACTACTTCAACGCCAACTACACGCTCTCGCGCCTGTTCGGTAACTACTCCGGCCTTGCGAGTTCAGACGAAGTGACGGCGGGCGCTGGACGCAACAGCCCGAACGTCAACCGCTACTTCGATCAACCGTTCATAGGCTTCACGGCGCTCGGCGGTCTCGACACCGGACGCCTGCCGACGGATCGCCCGCACGTCTTCAAGTTCTACGGCGCATACACGCTGGACTGGGCGGAGCAGTTGGGCTTCGGTCGCAACAACTCGACCGAACTCTCCGGCTTCACCACCATCCAGAGCGGCACGCCTCTGACGACGCGCTTCACGTTCTACAGCATTGACAACCAGATTCTCACAAGTCGCGGCGACCTCGGCCGCACCGACGCGTTCACGCAGACCGACTTCGCTTTGCGTCACAAGTATCGCTTCGGCACGAACGAGCGGTTCACGTTTGTTTTCGATCTGGACATTCTCAATGCCTTCAACGAGAGCAACGTGCTCGGCGTCTTCGAGAACATCGCGCCGGGCTTGAACTTCGCTGGCGAAGACTTCGGCCTGTCGTCTGACAGGGCGACGGCGGAGGCGCAGTTCCAGCGGCAGAACACCGCCGCCGCCATTAACACGGCCATCAATGAGAACGGCGGGCGCGACGCGCGCTACGGACAGGCCAACTCCTTCCAGGCTGGCCGTCAGGTTCGCTTCGGCTTCCGCTTGCTGTTCTAAACAACTACCACTGGCACAAACTAACAAGCCCGTCCGGTCTGACCGGACGGGCTTTTTTTGCTTCCCGTAAAGTAAAATAAGAACGCTCAAAACTGCTCAGCCGACAACACGCGACAAACTCAGGTTCGGCCTGCTGCGGCTCAACTCATAAAGGTTAAAGATGATGACGAAAAAAATGATCGTTGCCGCTTGCGCCCTGCTGCTCACGTTCGTCGTGAGTTGCACGCGGCAAGCGGGAAACGCGTCGAACAAGTCTCCGGCGTCGTCTGCGGATTCGGCGGGCGACGCGCAAAAGGTGTCTTCGACGGCGACAGAGCCTCTGCGCGTTTCCGCAGAGGGCACGGACGCGGCTGAGCCTGCGGTCGTCGCGGGGCGCGACGGGACGGCCTACGTCGCGTGGGTCGAGCATCGCGGCAAGGAAGCCGACGTGTGGCTCTCGCATCTCGACGCGGAAGGGAAGCCGCTTCGTTCGCCCGTGCGTGTTAATGCGAAGGCTGGCGAAGCGACCGCCTGGCACGGCGACCCGCCGACCCTCGCCGTCGCGCCCGATGCCACGATCTACGTCGGATGGACGGCGCGTGCGGCTGAGAAAGGACACGCCAACACGCTCTATCTCTCCGCCTCGCGCGACGGCGGGCAAAGTTTCGCCCCGCCCGTCAAAGTCAACGACGACGAGAAGCCTTGCGCACACGGGATGCATTCGTTGGCTGTCGGCGCGGACGGGCGCGTCTATGTCGCCTGGCTCGACGAGCGAAACGTCGAGCCGCCTCCGCCCGCGCCCGCACCGAAGCACGGCTCAGGCCACGAGCAGAAGGAACCCAACAGCGAAGTCTTCTTCGCCGCTTCGACTGACGGCGGGCGCACCTTCTCCGCGAACCGGCGCATCGCAACCGAAGTGTGCCCGTGCTGCAAGACTTCGCTCGCCGTCGGCGCGGACGGTCGCATCTATGCGAGTTGGCGACAGGTGTTGCCCGGCGATTTTCGACACATCGCCGTCGCCTCTTCGACCGACGGCGGCCAGACGTTTTCGTCGCCCGTCGTCGTCAGCGACGACAAGTGGCAGATCGCGGGTTGTCCCGTCTCGGGCGCGGCTCTCGTCGCCGCGACGGACGGCGCGCTTCACGTCGTATGGTACACGGCGGGCGAGGCGGGCACGCCCGGCCTCTATCGCACGGAGTCGCGCGACGGCGGGCGCACGTTCGCGCCGCGCGAGCCGCTGGCACGCAGCAGCGGTCGCGGCACGCCCGTTCTGCTCGCGGGCGAGCGACTCGCGGCGGTGTGGGAAGAACGGGGCGAAGGCGGCGCGCCCTCTATTGCCACGACGCAACTCGCGCAGGGCGAACGCCAACATGCTCCCGCAAGCGTTGCATTGCTCGCGCGTTCGGGCGAACTGCCCGTCGCGTCGAGAGCGAGCGACCAAATGTTCGTCGCCTACGTCTCGGAGAAAGACGCGCAACGCAGCGTCTGGCTCGTTCGCGCGAAGCCTATAAGTTGAAAGAAGAACCTGCTGACTAAAACAAAAGAGCCAGCCGCAGGGTTGGCTCAATCACGATAACGAGCAGCATAGGACGCACATTGCGCGCGTCCTATTTTTTATCTTTAGGTACGAGGCGCGCGCCGAGTGGGACGTACTGCTTTTTGGTCAAGTCAATGCCGACGATGTAGCAGCCGCTCGCGCCGATGCGTCGGTTCGGGCCGAAGGTCAAAGGCGGGACAACGCCTGTTTTGAAATCCCTCAACTGTTCGAGCGAAGCGAGGAGCGTGGCGCGGTTCATCTGCCTGCCGCTCAATTTCGTCGCCTCGACAAACGCTTTCGCCGCGCCGTAAGCGACCGTTTGAAACGCGGGGCTGCGCAAACGCACGTTGCCCTTCTGCATGACTGTGACGAACTCCGTGAAGTCGTCCTGACCGGGCAAGGCGGCGGGGTAGGCGAGGAAAATTTGCGGCGCAACGGATGCGGGCGCGGCGAAAGCGCCATGCCCGATCATCACGACCGAACTGAACAGCGCGGCGTTCAGCTTCGCCGCCTCCATCGCGCGCGTCAACGCCGCGAACTGCTCCGCGTTGCCGAAGAAGAAGATGCCGTCCGGTTTCTTCTGCGCCATCAACTCGACCAACTTCTCCGCCTGAAAATTCCCGCGCGCGTAAGTCTGCTCCGCGACGATCTCCATCGGGTAGAGTTTCGCCTGCGCCCGCACGCCCGCGAGCGCGTCCGTGTCAAACTCGCTGTCGGTGTTGATGACGGCGATGCGCGGCGTGCGCTCTTTGAACTTCGCGGCGGCGAAATCGACGAGCGCGCGCGCCTGTTCGCCGAAGGTCGGGAGCAGGTAGAAGACGTAAGGGTTGGGCGGAACGGAGAGGCGCGGCGAGAGCGTGACGGGGCCGACGAGCGCGACTTCGCTACGCTTGAGATAATCGTTCGTCGCGTCGCTCGTGCCCGGCTCGAAACTGGCGACGAGCGAGAAGACGCCTTCGCTCTCGACCAGACGCTCTGTTGCCGCGAGCGTCCCCTGAGCGTCGCCGCGCGAATCCACCGCGACGAGTTCGAGTTGCCGCCCGTAGATGCCGCCCTGCGCGTTGACTTCGGCGAAGTAAGCGTCGAGCGTCGCCTTCACATCTTCGCCCACTTGCGCGAGTGCGCCGGTCAAGGGAAGCGCCGCGCCGACTTTTATTTTTTTGTCGTCAATGCCGGGGTCTGAGTCGGCATCGTTGCCGAGTTTCTTGAGGTAGGCGATGAGGTCGGCCATCTGTTCCGGCGACAGCACGTATTGCGGCATGCCCGGATGAAGACGCGCGCCCGAAGGATCGAAGCCGTCTTTGATGGCGCGTGCGAGCGTCGCTTCGGTGTAAGGGACGCGCTCGTGGCGCGTCAGCGCAGACGTGTGCGGGGCTGTGAGCGTCGCCCAGTTAACCGGCGGCGGTTGGAGTCCGCCTTCGCGCGTGCCTTCGCCGCGCAGGCCGTGACAGTTGACGCACGGGAAGGCGCTCGCGGGTATTTCCAACCCGTCGCTGCCGAGCAGCGCCTTGATCTCTTTGCCGTCCGCGCTTTCGCCCTTGAGATAAAGTTGCTTCCCGCGCTTCTCCTGCGCCGACAACTCTCGCTTGCCCGTCTCCCCTTGCGCGCCGCCGACTCGCTCGCCGAACACGAGCCAACACGCGGCGATGCAAGCGAGCAGAGCTAAAATCAGTTTGATTTGACGGCGACGAATTATCATCTCGATTTACGATCCGAACTTACGCTTAAACTGTAGGGACGGGGACACTGTCGCGCACGCTTCTCCTTCCCGTCCTACGTGCGCGACAGTGTCCCCGCCGCTCCTACAGTATCTTTATCGGCGTCAGCGTTCGCCGGAAAAACGCCGCTGCCGACGAGATCACTTTGCGTCGGCTGTTGCGGGTATCAACTTCAAAACGGCGGCGGCGATCTCCGTCGGGTTCGACATCGCGTGCAGCTTCATCCATTCGCCCGTCGCTTCGTTGCCGACGATGAGTTTGAGGCCGTGTTGATTTTTATCTTCGACGTAGTTGCCGAGTTTGTAGAGTACCCAATCGATGTTCTCTTTCTTGCCCGTCAGGAAATACCAGCCGGGCTGCGCCTTGAAACTCTCTGCATACTTTTTCAGCGCGGCGGGCGTGTCCGTCTCAGGATCGACGCTGACCGAGAGCATCACGACCTCTTTACCGAGATGCGCGCCGAGTTGTTGTTGCACCTTCGCCATGTTCGCAGTCATAGGCGAGCATGCGCCCTTGCAGGTGGTGAACAAAAAGTTGATCAGCACGATCTTGTTTTTCAGCAAGTCGTCGTAGAAGCGCACGGGTTGATTGTCCTGCGTTAGCAGAACGTGGTTCGGGAAATAGGCTGCGCCGCCTTTCGCCATCGACGCCGCAGTTGTCTTTGTCGCGTCGGCGTTTGTCGTCGCGGCGGCTTTGGCGTTCGTCGTCTGCGGCAGCGGAATCTGCACGTCGCTCGCGCTTGTGTTCGTCGCGCTGCTGTCGGTCTTGGCGGCGGCTTCGTTGATGACTTTGACGAGCGTCGAGGCCGAAGCGAGACCGTAAGTGCGCGTCCAGTAGCCTGCGGCGTCGTTGCCGATGAGCACCATTGGCGTGTGATCGTTTTTGTCTGCGACCGCCGAGCCGAGCGCACTCAGGAGTTCGTCAACTTCCGGCTTGCTGCCCGTCACGAAAGTCCAACCGGGCGCGGCCTTGAACTTCGAGCTGAACTCCTTCAACCTTTCGGGCACGTCCGTCGTCGGGTCAACGCTGACGGAAATGAGTTCGATGTCGCGCCCGACGCGTTCGCCTAATTCCTGTTGCACGCGTCGGAAGGTGGCCGTCAGCGGCGGGCAGATCGTCGTGCAGGTCGTGAAGACGAAATTGATGGCAACCGTTTTGCCTTTGACGAGGTCTGTGTAGAAGTTCAGCTTCCGTCCATTCTGATCGACGACGGAGGTGTCTGGAATCTTGAGCGTGTTCGGGGCAACTGTCGTCGTCCCGCGCGGCGCGGCGGGCGTCGTCGCGACAGTGGTCGCGTTCGTCGTCGCCGCATTTTTGGTTGCGCCGTCGTGCTCGTGTTCGTCGTGCGCGACGGCGGGTTCGTCTTTGACCAGCCTGAGCGCCATCTCGCACTTCGGACAACGTCCCGGCTTATTCGATCTCACCTCCGGGTGCATCGGGCAGGCATAGACGACCGCCTTCTTGGCGACGGCGGGTTTGCGTTGCGCCTTGACTGTTTGCGCGTTCGCTGACGCGTAGGGCAGCGCGGCGAAGGCTGCGAGGGCGATGAAAGAAAAGAGCGCGCGTTTGAATTTTAATTGCATGATAAATCCTCTTTCGCCGCCGCTTGTTTGGGTGCGGCGGTAAATCTTATTCGGGCTTCTGCCCGGCCACGTCGCCTTCTTTGATCTCGACCGGAGTAAAAGGCAAGTCTGCGAAGGTCACGCCGCGCGAAGCGACGCGCACCATCACGTTATACATTCCGGCGCGCGGGAACACCTGCGTGATCTCATACTCGCCCGCGCCCACTTCCTTCGCCCACTGGCGTTGCTGCCACACGCCGGGCGGCTCGAAGACGAGAACCTGCACGTCCTCAAGCCCTGTGATGGGCTGATTGGAAATCGAGTCGGTGAGTTTGAGACGGAGCGGAACGCCCGCGCCCGCCTTGAAACTCTGCCCCGCGAAAGAAGCCGTCACGACGAGCGTACTTTTCTCTTCGGCGGCGTTCGCGTTCGGTGATTTGCCGACGCTCGCCTGAAAGCAATGTGCGATGCGGTTCTCGTTGATCAAGACGGGCACGTCGTAACTTCCTGCGCGTCCGAGTTTGACGGGCGTGGAGTAAGTGCCGGGCGCGATCTCCGTGAGGCTGCGGTCGAGGATCAGGATGCCGCGCGGGCGTCGCTTGTAATTACTGAGCGTGCCCATCGGAGCCATCATGCCTTCGACGTAAAAATAGATCATCTGGTCGGGCGCGTGCGCGATCATCACGGAGTTGCCTTCGGGAGTCGTCACGATCATGCTGGCGACGCCGAGGTCTTCTGGACTCGTGCTCGGGGCTTTCTGTCCCGCCAGCACGTCTACGACCGAAACTTTCTCTTTGCCGAGACTGTTGAGGTCAACGAGCGAAAACTTCTCCGACGCAGTGCTGCGCACGTAGCCGTAGCGACCCGTGAACGTGACTTGGTCGGGACTCCTGGCGACAGAAGACGAGCCGACGATCTTGTTGGTCGCCGAGTCGAGCACGGAGACGGTGCTGTCGAGTTGGTTGACGGCGAGCGCGTAGCGACCGGAAGGCTCGAACGCGAGCGCGACCGTGCCGCGCGCGACGGGAATCGTTGCCGCGACCTTTTGCGTCGCAGGATCAATGGCCGTGATAGTCGAGCCGTTCAAAGCCGCGACGTAGACGAGGCGGCTCGCCGCGCTGTAGGCCGCCGGAACGGGAGTCTTGCCGACCGCGATGTCTCCGATTTTGGAGAGCGTCTTCGTGTCGATCGCCGTGACGGTGTCGGCGGCGGTGTTGGTCACGTAGGCGAAGCGGCTGTCGGCTGTGAAGGTGATGGTGTGCAGCCCCGCGCCCACCTCAACGGTGCGTGCGAGTTTGTTGGTCGCCGTGTCAATGACGGCGACGTAGGGCGAATCGTCGAGGCCGACCCAGACGTGGCTGCCGTCGGGTTCGAGCGCGATGCGCATGGGCTTGCGTTTGCCTTCGAGCGTGATGGTGTCTGTGATCTTTCTCGTGATCGTGTTGACGACGACGATGGCCGATTGTTCGGGTATCGTGATGTAGAGGTTCTCTTTATTTTTGCTCAACACGAAGTCCGCGCCAACGCCGGGAAGCTCGATGATGGCCTCCAGCTTCGTCTTGCTGAACGCGATTTGCGGATTGGTGAAGGTGAGCGTGCGGTCGTGGTTGAGCGACATCAACAGGTAGCTGTTGAGGTCGATGTCTGCGCGCGCGCTCAGGAGGCCGCCCATGAAGGTGCGGATTTTATCTTTGCACTGCGTCTCGGTTGTCGGCTCGGCGGAAGCGAGACGCGAGCTGAGCCATGCGTTCGGGTGCAGACCTGTGATGGGCTGTCCCGTGCGCGCGTCGGTCACGCGGAAAGTGGCGACGGCGTCCGCTCCGGCGACCAAGGCCGCAGGTTTTTCCGTGCCCGCCGTCGGCGTCGCCACGAGCGAGAAGTCAACGGCGATGCCTTCCTTCTCCGTACGTTGCGTGATGGACGCGGGATTCTTCGGCGCGTTCGGATCAATTTTTCTGGGCGTGACAGGCCCTGCGACCTGCGCGCTTGCGACGGACATGAGCGCGAGCGTCCATATCAAGGTCTGCCACAGAGACCATCCCGTCAATCTGCGAAATCCTTCTCTTGCAATTCGGTAAACGGCTGGCATGATCAAATACTTCCTCTTTTGATAAATACTTAATTTTTACGGTTCGCCCATTATACGGCGAGATGATTCAAAGGTTGAAGGGCAGCCTAACCGGAATCAGGCTGCCCCCCAGTGTGACACGGGTTACGGCTGCGTCAACAGCAACTGCTTTTGCTGCGTGCAGGCGGCATCGCACGTCGGCTTGACGCGGAAGATACCCCACAGCCCGTCGGTTATCTGGTAACTTTCCTGAGTTCGCATCAGGTAGTCGCCAGCTTGTTGGAAACTGCCGCCCGCGCTCGGCAGAATGATGTTCCAGTGGCGGCGCGCGGTGTGGCCGCCCTGTGAACCGATGTTCATCGAATGCGGTTCGGGGTCAACACCCGGCGTCCATTGCTTGGTCGAGTTGTTCGTCCAGGCTTCATGGAACCAAGAGTGACCGTGAACGGTGAAGGCGTGCTGGCGCGGATGCCCCGTCGGTTCAACGACGCGGAAGCGCACCTGCTCTCCGGCTGCTGCGGTGAAGATCGGAGTTTCCGGATCGCCGTGCGTAGCCGAACTGAGAACGTTCGCCTGATTCACGTCGTTGAGCAGTTCGTCCACGTGCTGGAAAGTCGCCGGATCGCTCTTGCTCATTTCGGCTGTGAATCCGAGCCGCGCCCAGATGGGTTCGGTTCTGTAGTTGAACGCCTTCTTGCCTGAATCTTCCGAATCTTCTTCCCCGACATAATTGCGGACGGGGTTGCCGTTCGGAGCCTTCATAATCACATCATCCTGATAGAGGACGACGTTCTCTCTGAAGAACACGTTTTTGACTGCGTCGTACACTAACGCTTCGGCGTTCGAGTTGGCAGACGTTGACCACTTCGCACCTTGAGGCTCGACCACCAACATGCCGATTGCTCCGTGCGAACCATGCTTCATGATGTCGCCGTAGTCGGTGAGGTTGACCGCGCCGTACTCGATCGGAGTGGCGGTGCGTGAACCGTCGGGGTTGACATCAACCCTTCCGGCATACCAGCGATAGATGGTGTTCTGACCCGGCGCAACGGTCTGCCGGTCGTTGAGGCCGATGTTCGCGCCATCGCTGGTGCGCACGTCGTACTCCAACAACTGCGGGTGCAGACTGACCTCGTTCGACGGTCTCAGGTTGTTGAGGTTGAAGTTGTTCACGATCATCGGCATGAAATTCCACGCCGGATAATCCGGCAGCGTCGCCGGAAGGTAATTGGTGAGCTGCACGTTGACGCAGTCGCCCGCGTTAGCGCGCAAGATAAGCGGCTCTAGTTTCTTCGTGCCGCTCTTGATCGCCGTGATGTCGCCGGTCTGTACGAACACTATGCCAGCCGGATCAGCGAGGCCGAACTTCTTGTTGTAAGTGATACCACCCACCGCAAGGTCTGTCGCAAGACGGGCTTCGACGAAGAAGCTCTTCTTGGGCGCACCCGCAGGGCAGAAGTCCGTGCGTAGGCCGGGGTCGCTGCTGCTGACCATCGCGCCCTGATTGCCGGGCAAAGGCGCGACGCCGGGACGCAAGCCCTTGTACTCACGCATGATGCCCCACATGCCGTCCCAGAGGTTGTCTGTTCCGGCGCTGCTGTACATGAAGTCCGCGAGGTCTGGGTTAGCGCCCTTGACGTTACCGACAGCAGGGATGGGCGGCAACTCGAACTCGAAGTGTTCGGAGATGCCGATGGCCTGACCGTTGTAGTAACCGGAATCGGCGACGCTCGGTTCGTGCAGCCACTTGCTGGCGTGTACGTTGAAGACGTGCTGTTCTTCCTGCGAACCCTGAATGATACGCACCTGAATCTTGTCGCCTTCGTAGGTTTCAAGAAGCGGCGTAAACGGATCGCCGTGAATGGTCACGCCCTTTTCGTCTTTCGAGCGGAAGACGTTCGCCATGTTGCCGCGCGGGTCAGTTGCCGCGTACTGCGCTTTGGTGTTCGGGTCTTGCACGCGCAGAGGGATCGGCTCGTTGCGATAGTTGATCAGGCTCGTGCCCGGATCGTCAGCCGAGATCGACTCGGGTTGCGGGATGTCAGGCGGCGCGACGATTGCGGGCAGTCCGACTTCCTTGCGTCCCGGCGGGTTCACCGGCTGCAGGTCTTTCGTATAAACAATCGCGAAGTCTGCGAGCGCGAGGTTGAATTCGCGGTAGCTGGGCGATTGGTCATAGGTGTAGGGCGTGTCGTAGATGATGTTGGCCTTGAAGGATGTCGGGCCGCCGTCGGCGCGTGTGCCGAGCGTCGTACCGTCAAACGCCATCCACGTCGAGTCGGTCGGCTCGACAACAAGCGCGGCGTAGAGGCCGTGATGCTGGTGCGAGCTGGGGCCGAAGTGATCGTGCGTGAAGACTGTGCGGATCGTGCGATCCTCGCCCGCGCGGTTGACGAGCGGGTCAGCCCACCAACGCTGCGTGGTGGTCTGCGCGCCGACCCATTCGCTGTTCGGCCCGACGCCGAACGCCGGGTGCGTCTTGGCGGTCAAGATTTGCGTGCCGCCGATTGACTGCTGGTACGCGTTGTTGGCTGCGATGCGCTCGCGCACGATGTCGGGCGCGAACGTACCGTCCTCGTAGTTCCAGCCGTTGCCCGCGCCGTCGGACGAGGTCACGTCGAATTTAACGAGGTGTATGTGCTGGCCGATGATGTCAGTCGGCGTGTAAACCTGGAAGTCGTCGAGGTTAAGCGCGCCCGGCACGAGATTGGTCGCCTTGAAGGTGATGCAATCGCCGGAGTTGGCGCGGAAGAAGAGCGGCTCTGGCGGACGCGTGCCGTTCAGAGTGGCCGTGACATCCTGTTCGAGCGTCATGATGCGCGCCTGCCGATCATGCCAACCGGCGCGATTGACGGTCATGTCGAACTGTATGTAAGCCGCGCGATAGTTGCGTGCAGGGACGGGGCGGACAGAACCCGCGCCGTCGGTGAAGTTAGTCGGGCAAGGATCGGAGAACGGTGCGCCCGGCTTCGGCGCGCGACCGTTGACGAAGAATTTACCCGCGACGCCCGCCGAAGTGTAGGACGGGTAAGCCGCGCCCGGCCAACCGACCGGAGTGGTTGCAGGAGCGCCGCCCGCGAGTATGCCTTGATGGAAGTCCATCGCGACCTTCTCGTCCGGCGTGCCGGTCTGCGGAAGAATTTCGAGTTTGGCCGAAGTCAACTTGTGCGCGAAGGCCAAGAGGTTCGGGTCTTTGTTGAGCGAGAGGACATGCGCTGCGACCGGATCGTTCAAGACGCCCGCAGGAATGGCGGCAGGGCCGCTGACGTGCTGCGCCTCAAGGATGCGGTGACGCGGAAGGCCGCCATCCCAATCCATGTCGAGCGGCGGCTGCGGGGCGCGATGCCCGGCCTGCGCCGCGACGTAGAACGGATAGCCTTTGAACGTCGCCGTAGGCATCGGCGGCATCACTTTGTTCGGGATCGGGACGATGGCCGGATTCGGCGTGCCGCCCGCGATCTCTGCGTCGGGCAGATTGCGATCAGCCGTGCCCGATTCAAACACATCGTGCGAACGCCAGAGTTCCCACATGCCTTGCGCGAAGTGGGGATAGAGGTGGCAGTGGAAGATCGAGTCGCCGACCGTCAGGTTGCGGTTGCCCGATCCGCCGTAGTTGATCTCGTAGGTGAACGCGCCGCCGGGGCTGATGGTTTGCGAGTCGAGATAGGTCGAGCCGTCTTCGCGCGATTCATGCAGCCATTGGTGCGCGTGCAAGTGGAAGACGTGCGTTTCTTTCGGCCCTGCGTGCAAATTGCGGAAGCGCACGGGGTCGCCCATGTAAGAGTGATGAACGTTCGAAGGATCGTCCGGGAAGAGAGCTTCGACGGCTTTGCCCGTCGCGTCCTTACGGACGTTCATGGCCGGATCGCCGTTAGCCCACGACTCCAGGAAGAACTCCTCGAAGGCGCAATCGGGACAGTTGGCCGCCGGGCCGACTTTCTTTTTGACTGCCAGAATTTCCGCGCCAAGCCCGCCCGAACCGTAGTTGATGGCGAAGCCGTCGCGGACGCCGTGAAAGAGTTCCTGTGTAAGTTCGGGGAACGCCTGCACGGTTTTGGTCTCGTCGTGGAAGATGACCGTGAATTCGCGGAACGACTGGCCGCACGTGCCTGAAGGCGGAGCGCCGGTCGGCTCGCCCGACGTGGACGGGAATTCACACTGCTCGCCGCTCAGCGCGATGATCGCGTTGAGATCGGTATAGATGATCTCGTTCGAGGCGCTGAGCATGCCGAGGATCGGCAGGTTGTCCGTGCCGAGTTTGTCGTAGTTGATGATGGGCGTGCCGTTCGGGTTCGTGCCCGTCTTAACAGCCGCCAACTGCGCCGCCGTCACTTGCGAGCGATACCACTTCGAGCCCTTCGGCTGGACGTTGACCGAGCCGAAAAGGCCGAGGTCGAGTTGGCCGCCGTCGCCTTCGCCGCCAGCGACCGTGCCCATCGAGTACATGAGGTACTGACCCTGCTTCTTGGCGTACCACTGGTAAACTTTCGTATCGCCCGGCGCGGCCAGCGAAGAGGCGTTGTTGCCAACGTTCGCGCCGTCCGAAGCGATGTTGAGATAGTCCATACCGTTGACGTGCATCGAAGCGGCGCGCGTCGCGGGCGTGTCTTCCTTCTGGAGCTTGATGTTGCCGTCTTGAATGACCTGTGAGTTTTCGTCAATCACGTTCACCTGACCGTTGGTGAGCGTGCGGAGTTTGTTCTGCGACAGGTCGTAGGAGACCGTACCCTCTTTCGGGATGAAGAAAGGCGGCTTGTCGAAATATGCCAGGCGCGACGTGCCGTTGGCCGCATTGATGTTGTCAATCTCGGCGCGTGTCGGCGTGAGCAGGTTGGTGAAGTTGACCGTCAGACAGTCGCCTTCGTTGGCGCGCAAGACGAGCGGACGCGGGCGCTTGCCCGGTTTCAGACGGACGTTACCGGCGACGAAACCTTTGGTCGAATCGATCAAAGTCACGTCGCGCTTGAGCGCATACATCATGCCTGCGGGATTGAACGCGCCGAGGCGGTTGTAGGTGTACAACTGATCGAGCGCGACCACGTTCGCAGTGATCGTGCGGCTGCACTGCGGAGGGACAGCGGTTTGCACCGCCGTCGTCGTTGCCGCCGCAGTCGTTGTTGTCGTCGCAGCGGGTGCGGCTGTCGTTGTCGTCGCAGTCGTCGTCGCCGCAGGGCTGTTCGTTTCCGCGACGGGCGCGGCCTTCGCTTCGGGAGCGACAGTCGCGTTCGTCGTGGTAGCCGTGTCGCCGCTGGTGCGTGTGACGTTGGCGTTTGTCGTCGTCGTGCCGTCATCCTTGCGCTCTGCGCCGGAGGTTAGTTTGTCTTCCGGCAGACGCGCGGGGCTGACGTTCGTGGTGACGGGATCGCCTGCGACAACGCGCGTCGTGCCGCCGGAGTTATTATCGAAATAGTTTAGACGCTCGCCGTTTCGAGCGCTGGTGTAGGAAAACTGTTTTTGAGCCGATAGCTTTTGAGCCAAGGCCGGACTGGTTGCGAGGACGATCAGGCCGAACAGCATACTTATGCTGATCAGCTTCGGCCATACGCCGCGTCTCCTGTGCCTCTTCATTGCGTACTTCTCCTTAGTCTGGTTGTTGGACGGATAATCCGGCTCGGCCTCGCCCGTCATTCGTGGCAGGCCGAGCCAACTGGTTAACTCTTGTTTCAATTCGATCATCGTGTTTTGCCTCCCTCGTTTCTTTCGATCCGGAGGTTGTCAAAGATCGCTGTGTAGGCCGTGGTCGTCGCCGTGTACTTTCCGGCGTAGAGTTGCGTCTGCAAGTTTGTGATGGGGAACGAGCGCGGCTCTGTGCGTCGCGTCGTCCACGTGATGCCGTCAGGGCTGGTCTCCCAGTTGATGGTGTCTGCGGCGCGGTTGTGGCGGAAACGCCAGAAGCGAAACTGCGCCGCGTCGTAGCCGAGGAGCGTGCGCGTCATCACGCCGTTCACGCTCTGCTGGCAGAGGAAGCCGCCGCCGCCAACATCGAAGAGCATGTAGTTGCCGTTCTGGTCGGCGAGCGTGAAGGTCGTCTCGATGCCGTAGACGAGGCCGGTGCTTTGCACCACTTCGACAGTGGCGCGTGCGTCGGACAGGTCAATATTCATGGGCGAGAAATAACCGTCGTAGCCGGTCGTCGAGGCGGGCGGCGTGATCTGCAATTGCCCGTTCTGTTCGACGATGTTCATGCCGGCTGCTCCGGCGGTGTTCCAACGCTTCGCGTCGCGCGTGTTGTCGTTGAAGTTGTCGCTCAGAGGGAAGAGAGGCTTGTAGCGTTCGAGGCGGAAGTTGTCGAAAGCGGCCGTGCCGGGCGCGCCGTTGCCTGTGCCCCAAGCGCCCGCGCCAATCGAAGCCGTCACCGAATGAAGCGGGAAACTGGCGGCAATGGTCTTGCGCGTCGCCCACGTCGTGCCGTCCATGCTCGTTTCAAAGCTGACGGTGTTGGCGTCGGAGTCGTGACGGAAACGCCAGAAGCGGCTGCCGTCCCAGTTGAGCAGGGTGCGGTCGCGGACGCCGTTGACCCAAGCGTCGCAGGTGAACGATCCCGCTCCGGTGTCGAAGAGGAGATAGTTGCCGCTGTCGAGATACAACTGGAAATAGGTTTCGACCCAGCCCGCCTGGCTCGCCGTCTGCAATTCGACCTGAAGCGTCTTGTCTCTGAAGTCGAACCTCCCGGCCACGCCCGTACTGTTGTAGCCTGCGGTGTACGGCTGAAGCGTCACTTCGAGTCGCCCGTTCTGCTCGGCGACAGTGGTGGGCGAGTTCGGGTCGGAAGCCGTCCACATCTGCGTATTGATCGAGTTGTCGTTGAAGTCGTCGGCCAACACGACGGGCGGAGTCGGGTTCGGCTCGTGCCAGAGGTTGTCGTAGATGGTCGTGCCGCCCGGTGTCGTGGCCGTGTACTTTCCGGCCTGCAATTGCGTCTGCAAATTCGTGATGGGGAATGCGCGCACAACCGTGCGTTGCACAGTCCACGTCACGCCGTCGGGGCTGGTTTCCCAGAAGATTTCATCGGTTGCGCGGTTGTGACGGAGACGCCAGAAGCGATGTTGCGTCGGGCTGTAAGGAATGTATGTGCGCGACATCGCGCCGTTGACGGCGGTTTGGAAAAGCAGGTTGCCGCCGCCTGTGGCGAACAGCACGTAGTTGTTGCCCTGCGCGAGCGACAGATATGTCTCCGCGCCGTAACCTCCGGCGTTGCCCGGCGTGACTTCGACGCTGATGCGCGAGTTGGTCAGGTCAACGGTCGTGGCCGAGTAATAACCGCCGTAGCCGGTGGTGCTCGCAGGCGGCGTCACTTCGACACGCCCGTTCTGTTCGACGATAGTACCGCCCGGCGGAACGGCGACGTTCCACTTCGTCGTGTCGGGCGTGTTGTCGTTGAAGTCGTCGCTAATGGTGATCGCCGAATAGGCCAGACGGTTAGGCGAGCCTTCGCCTGCATTAACGACCTTGCCAACCGTCGCATCATTAGTGATCGCCTGACTAACTGCGTCGGGCGCATCACCCGGGCGCGTGCTCAAATATCTGGCGACGAGTCCGGCGACGAAGGGCGCGGCAGACGAAGTGCCCGTGCGCGTGAACACCGCCGCATCGTCCGTGCTATGCGCCGAAGTGATTGCCGCGCCCGGCGCGAACACGTCAACGACCGAGCCGAAGTTCGACAGCGAAGTCTTCACATCGTTCTGGTCTGTTGCCGCAACCGTGATCGCTTCGCCGACGCGGGCAGGCGAGCGCAAGGCGGCATCACCGTTGTTGTTGCCCGCTGCGACAACAGTTGTCACACCCGCTGCGATCAAGTTTCTAACCGCCAAGTCCAACGCGTCGTTGCCGACACCGCTCGCAAAGCTCAGATTAGCGACAGCAGGTTTGACATGATTAACTGTCAACCAATCAATGCCCGCAAGGATGCCCGATGCCAACGACTGATTGGAGCAGTTGAGTACGCGCACAGACCAGAGCTTGACGCCTTTGGCGACACCATAAGTGTTACCGCCGATGATTCCTGCGACGTGTGTTCCGTGACCATTGCAATCCGAGCCGTTGCGCCCATCATTCACGTTATCGAAAGCGAAGGCGGCGCGGCCACCGAACTCCTGATGCGTCATGCGTATGCCGCCGTCAATGACATAAGCGTTGACGCCCGCGCCGTCGCTCGCGTAGGTGTAGGAACTGTTCGGCGTGAGGTCGCGCTGGTCGAGACGATCCAACGCCCAGGGCGCGTTCGCCTGCGTCGAAGCACCCTCGACGAGCGTATCTTCCTCGACGAAAGCAACCTGCGGGTTGCGGCTCAGAGCTTCGGCCTGCGCCTCGCTCATCTCGACGGAGAAGCCGCGCAAGGCGTTCTGATAAGTAGAGCCGAGCGTGCCGCCGTGCGCGCGTGTGAGCGCGTTGGCAAGACCACTGACTTGTTTCGATGTGACGCTGTCGTTAAGGACAACGATGTAACGGTTCTGAGCGGGCGCAGCGTTCTTGCGAAACTTGGCTGCGGGCGCGGGGCGCACGCCGCTCGAAAATTCGGGGCGCTGCGCGTGCGTCGTCGAGTGGGAGAGCGCAGCGGCGCACAAACCTATGAACAAAAGTAGTGCTGTTAACCTTTTCATTGCTTTTACCTTGATTGCTGTCCTGACTTTGCTTTTTTGGTCACACGTTGAGCCGGAGTGCGCCGTGGTGGGCGGCGCGCCGCAGCCTTGAAATCATGTAGACAGTGCTCTGAATTCGTTTACTTCGGCCTGGCGTCTATAGCGCCTGCCAGACGGGGGCACGGTCAATCGCGGTCGCCGAGTTGACGCCGTCACCCAAGTTGAAGGTGAGCCGCGTCTGGTTGCTGCCGTCCGCATTCATCCGGTAGATGTCCCACCCGTTCTCGGTGTTGGTGGCGCGCTCGTACGCGATCTGGCTGCCGTCCGCCGACCAGAACGGCTCGCGGTTGTCGCCCCCGCCGGTGTTCGAGACGTTGACCTGATTGCTGCCGTCCGCGTTCATGACGTAAATGTTCATGGCCCAGTTGCGATAGGCGGCGAAGGCGATCTTCGTGCCGTCGGGCGACCACGCGGGATGGAAGTCCGACATGTCGTTAAAAGTCATACGCGTCTGGCCGCTGCCGTCGGCGTTCATCACGTAAACCTCTGTGTTGCTATTGCTGTACTGGCCGTCGCGGTCGCTGGTGAAGGCGATCTTCGAGCCGTCGGGCGACCACGCCGGTTCAGTCTCGGTGCGAGGGGTGCTAGGCGTCAGGTTCGTGCGCCCGCTACCGTCGGCGTTGATGACGTAGATGTCCTGGTTGTAGACGTAAGCGATCTTCGTCGAGTCGGGCGAGAAGACCGGGAAGTTGATCCAACTCGGTTCGGTGGCTACACGCCGCACGTCGGTGCCGTCGGTGTTCATCACGAAGATGCCGTGCGCCCCATCGCGCCAACTAGAGAAGACGATCTTGGTGCCATCGGGCGAGAAGGAAGGGTACTGATCTATGGCCGTGCTGTTGTTGGTCACATTCGTCTGCTCGCTGCCGTCCGCGTTCATCGTGTAAATTTCCTGATTGCCGCCGTCGCGCTGGGTCAAGAAAGCGATCTTGGTGTTGGGTCTGTAGAGCAACAAGTTGGGCGACCCTTCGCCCGCATTCAACACCTTGCCCACAGTCGCGTTGCTCGTGATAGCCTTCGCGACGGCAGCGGGGGACGCCTGCCGGTTGCCGCTCAGGTAACGCGCCGCCGTGCCCGCGACGAAGGGCGCAGCCGAAGACGTGCCCGTGCGTGTGAACGTATCCGCATCTCCCGTGCTATGTGCAGAGACGATATTCGCGCCCGGCGCGAACACATCAACAATCGAGCCGAAGTTCGACAGCGAAGTCTTCACGTCGTTTTCGTCTGTGGCGGCAACGGTGATGGCTTCCGTCACGCGCGCGGGCGAACGCAACGAGGCATCGCCGTTGTTATTTCCTGCCGCAACAACCGTTGTGACGCCCGCTGCGATCAAATTCCTGACTGACAAGTCCAACGCGTCGTTGCCGACGCCGCTCGCAAAACTGAGGTTTGCAACCGCCGGTTTGACGTGGTTCGCCGTCACCCAATCAATACCCGCGAGGATGCCCGATGCCAGCGACTGATTGGAGCAGTTGAGTACACGCACAGACCAGAGCTTCACGCCCTTCGCCACACCATAAGTGTTGCCACCAATGATGCCTGCGACGTGCGTGCCGTGACCGTTGCAGTCCGTGCCGTTGCGACCATCGCCGACGTTATCAAAAGCGAATGCGGCGCGACCGCCGAACTCTTGATGCGTCATGCGTATGCCGCCGTCTATGACGTAAGCGTTGACACCTGTTCCGGCGTTCGCGTAGTTATATTTCGTGTCGAGCGGGAGACTGCGCTGGTCAATGCGATCCAGCGCCCACGTCGGATTGGCCTGCGTCGAAGCGCCTTCAACCATTGTGTCTTCCTCGACGAAAGCCACTTGCGGGTTGCGGCTGAGAGCTTCGGCCTGCGCCTCGCTCATCTCGACCGAGAAGCCGCGTAGCGCGTTCTCATAAGTGACGCCGAGCGTGCCGCCGTGCGCGCGTGTGAGCGCTTTAGCGAGTGCGCTGACTTGATTCCGCGCGACGCTGTTGTCATCAAGAACGACGATGTAGTTGTTCCGAACCGGCGCAGCGTTCTTGCGAAACTTGGCTGCGGGCGCGTTGCGTGAAAATTCGGGGCGCTGACCGTGTGTGATCGCGGTGGTGAGCGCCGCGGCGCATAAACCTATTAATAAAAGTAGTGCTGATAATCTCTTCATTGCTTTTCCTTGATTGCTTCTTTGGTCACATGTCGAGCCGGAGAGCGCGCCGTAGTGGGCGGCGCGCTCTGCCTGAGCTTCAACGCATCAAGTTGCCCCTGCTGTAAGTTGTTAATCGCAGCAGGGGTTTATAACGCCTGCCAGTCAGGGAGATAGTCCTGAGAAGTCGTCACATCAACACCATCCCCAACGTTGAGTGTGAGCCTCACACGATTGCTGCCGTCTGCATTCATCACGACAATATCGCTGTGGCCGTCGAACTGATCGGTACTGAAAACGATCTTGCTGTCGTCAGACGACCAGGAGGGGTTGTATTCGTAGAAGGTGTTGTTTGAGAGATTCACGCGCCCGCTGCCGTCGGCGTTCATCACGAAAATCTGATCGCTGCGGGGTTCGTTTCCGCCGTCGAAGACGAACGACAGCTTCGCGCCGGTCGAAGACCAGGCGGGGTAGTAATCGTTGTTCGCCCCGACGCCCGAAAGGTTGTTCGTGATGTTCACCTGATTACTGCCGTCGGCGTTCATCATGTAGATTTCGATGTTATATGGACTGTCGCGGAAGCTGGGGAAAGCGATCTTCGTGCCGTCAGGCGACCACGCCGGATCGATGTCCGCGCCCGCCGCGTTGGTCAGACGCCGCTCGTTCGTGCCGTCCACGTTGATGACGTAAATTTCCCAATCACCGTCGCGGCTGGAACGAAACGCGATCTGCTTGCCGTCGGGCGACCATGCGGATTCCGCGTTGTGTCCCAACTGGTTGTTGGTGAGGCGTCTGACGTTCGTGCCGTCGGCGTTCATCAAGTAAATCTGATAGTAGAGATCGTCGCCGCGCCCGCTCGTGAAAGCGATCTGCGTACCGTCGGGCGAATACTCCGGCCACATGTCGTCGCTGTAGTCGTGCGTGGTGAGGCGCGTCTCTTCTGTGCCGTCAGAGTTGATCGTGTAAATTTCGACCTGACCGTCGCGGCCACTTTGGAAGGCGATCTTGCCGTCCGGGCGGTAGAGCAAAAGGTTCGGCGAGCCTGCGCCCGCGTTCACAACCTTGCCCGGCGTCGCGTTCCTCACAAGGGCTTTACTGACGGAGTCGGGAGTTGCTTGACGGTTGCCGCTCAGGTAACGCGCCGCCGTGCCCGCGACGAACGGTGCAGCCGAAGACGTGCCCGTGCGGCTGAGAATCGCCGTGTCGCTCGTGCTGTGCGCCGAGACGATGGCCGCGCCCGGTGCGAATAGGTCAACGACCGCGCCGAAGTTCGACAGTGATGTTTTAGTGTCGTTCTGATCTGTCGCCGCAACCGTGATGGCTTCCGTCACACGCGCGGGCGAACGCAGGGACGCGTCGCCGTTGTTGTTGCCAGCCGCGACGACCGTGGTGATGCCTGCTGCGATCAAATTCCTGACGGCCAGATCGAGCGTGTCGTTGCCGACGCCGCTCGCAAAGCTGAGGTTGGCGACCGCCGGTTTGACGTGATTGCGCGCGAGCCAGTCAGCGCCCGCGATGATCTGCGTCACAGGCCCCTGATTCGCGCAGTCGAGCACGCGCACCGACAAAAGTTTCGCGCCTTTGGCGACGCCGTAAGTTGCGCCACCGATGATTCCTGCGACGTGCGTACCGTGACCGTTGCAGTCGAGCCCTGCGCCTCCGGCGTAGTCGTAGGCCGAAGACGCGCGACCGCCGAATTCCTGGTGCGTGTAGCGTATGCCGCCATCAATGATGTAGACGTTGACGCCCGCGCCATTGTTCGCGTAGTCGTATTTCGTGTCGAGCGGGAGGCTGCGCTGGTCAATGCGATCGAGCGCCCAGGTCGGGTTGGCCTGAACGGACGCGCCTTCGACCATCACGTCTTCTTCGACGTAGGCCACTTGCGGGCTACGGCTGAGTGCGATGGCCTGCGCCTCGCTCATCTGGACGGAGAAGCCGCGCAGAACGTTCTGGTAGGTGTAGCCGACTCTGCCGCCGTGCGCGCGTGCCAACTGCGAAGCGAACGCGGCGACGCGGCCTGCGGGAACGTCTTCGTTGAAGACGACGATGTAGCTATTGGGGATCGCCCCGTCGTTTTTGCGAAAGGAATTTTTGGAGTTGGTTTGTTGTGCAGACGCCAGTTGGGGAACGAGCGCCAGTAAGCAGAGAGCTATCAGGAGAACTTTTAACTTCATTCAATCACCTTTAGATTTTGTTGGGGATGCACGAGGGCAGAGGATTCGCGTCCGTGTCGGCTCACGCGCCGACTTTCGCGTCTAATCTTTACCCAGACTCCCGCCTGTAAAACCGATGTGGAAGCGAACCGCATCCGAAGATTTTGGTTGTGAAGCGTTTGAACCGTTGCGAGCCGGAAAGCGACTTCGTCTGGCCTTCAAACTTAGACAGAGTCGCTCTAGTTGAGTCTCTGCTTGGGGGGTATTCCGACTTGCGCCTCTTATATGGCAAGCACCGTTCCACAAAGCTCTCAATGCTTAAATACTGGCAAGGATAAAGTTAGGGCGATTAGGGGAGTGGAGGCGGGAAGTTGCAAGTGTTTCACAATGAAACTTGCGCCCTTTGCGGTGGTTCACAGTAAAACATCACGCAATTACAAGAGTCGCACAATAAAGCGACTCTGCAATCGCGCAGTGTTGCGTTTATGTTTTAGAAAGGCGGCGAGTTTGGCGGGATTTGGGGCTATTTTGCAATAATGCTGTTGTTTAGCTTCGACGGCGGACGCGTGCGCGCTCGGGCGTGAAAGATTGACTGCGACGACGGGCATTGAAGTTCAACCCATCAATCAGACATTCGACTTCGCGTGTTTTATTTTGTATCCCGGCGTGCGGAGGGCTGCTGGCTCAGACGCTCATGAGTTTGAATCTCTTTAGCTTTCGATAGAGCGTCGGGCGGTGCATGTTGAGTATCTGCGCGGTTTTTTTGACGTTGCCGCCGGTGCGTTCGAGCGTCTGCGCGATGGCTTCGCGCTCGATCTCTTCGAGGCTGAGGTTAGGCGGGATGAGGCACTTTGACTGACCCGCTCCGGCGGCTTCGGTCAAGTGTTCGGGCAAACTCTCGATGGTGAGTTGTTCTTCCTGACAGAAGAGGACGGCGCGCTCGATGACGCTTTCAAGTTCGCGTACATTGCCCGGCCAATCGTAGCGCGTGAGGAGCGTGAGCGCGGGTTGCGAGATGCCGCGAATCTGCTTGTGATACTTCTCCGCATAGCGTTGCAGAAAATGATCCGCGAGCGGCAGCAGATCGTCGGGGCGTTCGCGCAAAGGCGGGACGGTAATTTTAACCGTGCTGATGCGGAAGTAGAGGTCTTCGCGCAGGAGTCCTTCGCGCGTGGCCTGCGCCGTGTTGCGATTGGTGGAGGAGAGAAGTCGGAAGTCAACCGGAATTTCCTGCTCGTCGCCGAGACGGCGTAGTTTGCGTTCTTGCAAGACGCGCAGAAGTTTGGCTTGCAAGTGCGCGGGCATCTCTGCGATCTCATCGAGCAGGAGCGTGCCGGAAGCGGCGGCTTCGATCAGCCCGCGCTTGTCGCGGTCGGCACCTGTGAACGCGCCCTTCTTGTAGCCGAAGAGTTCGGATTCGATGAGGTCGGGCGGGAAGGCCGCGCAGTTGATGCGTATGAAGGGGCGGCTCGCGCGTTTGCTCTGCAAGTGAAAGGCTGTGGAGATGAGTTCTTTGCCCGTGCCCGATTCGCCTTCGATGAGGACGGAGGCTTCCGAAGGGGCGGTGGCGCGTATGGTTTCGTAAATCTGACGCATCTGCGGGCTGCTGCCGATGATGCCGTAGGATTCCTTCTCGCCCGCAAACGTGCTCTTGAGCACGCGGTTCTCCTGTTTGATTCCGGCAAACTGGAGCGCGCGCTCGACGAGCATGATGATCTGGTCGGGCGTGAAAGGTTTTTCGACGTAGTAGTACGCGCCTTTTTTGATCGCGCTGATGGCGACTTCAAGCGAGCCGTGCGCGGTCATCAGTATGACTTCCGTGTCGGGGTTTTCAGCCTTGATGTGGTTGAGCACTTCGAGGCCATTCGTGTCGGGCAGGCGCAAGTCTGTAAAGACGAGATCGAAGGCGCGACCGCCGAGCAGACGCTTGGCTTCCGTCATGCTGGCGGCGGTCTGCACCTCGTAGCCCTGCTCGCCGAGTATCATTTCGAGCGCGCCTGTGATGCTGCTCTCGTCGTCGATGACTAAGATTTTGATCCACGAACGCATCTATTTCTCCGCAGGCAACTCGATGGTGATTTGCGTGCCCGCCTCGCGTTGGCTTTCGATGTGAATCGCGCCCTTGTGTTGTTCGATCACTTTCTTGGCGTAGGGCATCCCGATGCCAAGCCCGTTGGTTTTGGTCGTGTAAAACGGCTCGAAGACTTTTTCGATCTGCTCTGTGGTCATCCCGCAGCCAGTGTCTGCAATCGTGAGTTGGCTCGTGCCGTTCACGCGGCTGGTCTTGAGGGTCAGACGCCCGCCGTCGGGCATTGACTGGATGGCGTTCAAAGTCAGGTTGATGAGCGCGGAGGTGATGGAAGGCTCGTCCAGGAGCGCGACGACTTCCGTGTCGGCAAGGTCGAGTTTTTCTTCGATCCGGTTGGCGTTCAGTTGCGGCTGCAACAGTTGGACGACTTTCTGCACCACGCCGTTTAAGTCGAGCGGGCGCGGCGAGAGCGTGACGGGGCGCGCGAAACTGAGTATCTGCTCGGTCGTGCCGACGAGGTGGTTGATGCTGTTGATGATGCGGTCGCAGAGCGCGACTTCGCTCTCGGTTAATTTACCGCCGAGCTTCGACTTCAAGTGCATGGCGTAAAGCAGCAGTCCGGCGAGCGGGTTCTTGACCTCGTGCGCCACCTGCGCGGCGACGCGCCCCAAGGCAGAAATCTTTTCGTTGTGAAAGAGTTGGCGCTGCATCTCGGCCTTCTCGGCTTCGAGCCGCTTGCGGATTGACCAATCGCGCACGATCAGTACGAGCAGACGCTTTTCGTCCGCCGAGAGCGTGCTGCACGACACGGAGACGGGCAGCGGCACGCCCGTCGAAGTGTGTATGGACAACTCTCTATCGGTGCAATCCGTGTCGCTCAAGATCACGGACAGCGAATCGCCCGCTTCGTCGCCGTCAACCTCGCCCCAATCAAGTTCGCGGATGTCTTTGCCGACGAGTTCTTGCGGGCGGCAGCCGAAAAGTTCGCAGAACTTATTGTTGACCTCGATGACGGTGCGGTTTCCGGAGGCCACGATGACGATGCCGTCGTTGGCGTGTTCAAATAGCGCGCGGTAACGCTCCTCGCTGGCGGCCAGTTTGCGCTGCTGGCGACCGACGAGCCGCAAGAGTAGCGTCACGACGATCACGTCAACGGTGGTCGAGATGAAGAAGTGTTCAAAACGCTGCTGCCAACGCCAGCGTGCGACGCTGTTGGCCGCGCCGGGATAGCGCGTCTCGATGAGCGAATAGAAAGGCGCGAGCAGCACCTTCTCCCACGTTAAGACCACCACCGCCGTCAGGCATACGGTGAGCGCGGTGAAGAAGATCACGAGTAATAAGTTGCTACGCTTTTTCATGTGCGTCTCCGGCGGTCGCCCGGACAGTGAAGGCCGGGTCGGGCTATCGCTGGGGAAACTTTCAGGTTGTCGGGTTTGAATAAAAGACGCTCTATGGCCTCTCATTCGCGTGCCTGACAATCGCCTCCGAGAATCGCAGCAAGTCCACTGTAAGTTGAACGATGTGGTTGAAGAATAGCTGGTGAGGCTACATTCAACGGCCTTCTGAGGGGGGTGTCGGGAACATCAGCAACATACTCTGGCCTTATATGCTTGTCAAGAACCGTCCCCTCTTTCGCCGCCGCGCAAAAAACGCCCGCGACGTGCGCGGGCGCTTGTATATTCGAGATCTGAGTGCCCCGGTAGCTCAACTCAGGATAGCGCTTATGACTCCGGCTGCCGCGCATGGCGCGCCCGCATGTGGTTTGGTGTTCGGTGGCTTCGCGGTGCGAGCACTGGCTCACAGACAAAGCGGTCTCAAGTCCGGCGGCAATCTTTATAAGCGCTCTCGATACTTATTAAAGATTGCTGCTGGACTTGAGACCGCCCTGTCTGTGGCTCCGATGACGCGCGGAGAGTGCCTCTTTTCATGCGCCAAGCCCTTAATCAGCCACAAAGATTAATGCACGCTTGACGCCGACTCTACAGTGGTTACCTGCTGGCCTGATAAGTGTAATCAATGAACTGCCAGACACCGCCGAGTTGTGACCAGAGCCTGACATAAACCGTGCGTCCATCAGTCGGCAAGCCTGAAACGTTTTGCGAACTGCTGGACACAAAGTTGTTGAAGATGTTGTTGCCGCCCGGCGACGTGCCGACGTAGAGATAGTAATTACTGACGCCCGAACCGCTCGTCCACGAGAAGGTGACAGACGAGGAGGTGAGCGTCGAGCCGTTGGATGGATTGGTGATGCGAGCGCGCCCGTCAAGCGTGTGGTAAGTGTAGTCGTTGAATTGCCACTGCCCGCTGATCTGCGACCACAGCCTGACGTAGAGGTCGCTGCCACCGATGGGCACG
>DATFGP010000022.1:0-330839 GCA_035249365.1 Pyrinomonadaceae bacterium
GTTGTTGATGCGGTAGAGACTTGAGAGACAGAGTTTTTGCGTCGGCTCATCTTTCGTGTGCGCGAAGATGTGGCCGATGGCCGAAGCCGTCTTGCCGTCGGCGCGCTCGCCGTGCTCGTTGACGAAAGCCAGCGAGCGGCGCACGTCTTCGATGTTCCATTGCACTTCGACTTCCGCGCTCGAACGCGCAACTTCGCGCAAAAACTGACGGTGGTAAGTGAGACGCCGCGCCGTGTCGAGCGTGGCGACTTGTTCTTCCGGCGCGGCGCGCTCGCGGTGCGTGTAGAGGCCGAAGGTGGCGACGTTTGCGGCGCGAAGGAGCACTCGCTCGGTGCGCGAATGAACGAGCGGCGTCAGCTCTGCGCGACGATCGCGTTCGAGTTTATCGCCGAGTCCTTTGTCTGTGCGGCGCGCGTAATCGAGGAGCGCGGCGTATTGCTCGCGTGCGAGACGCGCCTCTGCGCCGGTGTCGTTTTCGAGCGGGTTCATGGAGACGCGTTCGAGTTTGCGCGTGAGTTCGTCGCGCAGCGCGGGGTCGAGCGAGGCATCGAGCGCGAGCAGCAATTTGAGTTGCGAATAGGCGCGCAGGCGCGAGGGTTGGTTCACGTCCATGCCGCGCCGGTCGGTGACGAAATCGTAGACGGCGCGACCCAGAAAATAGGGAAGTTCGAGATGCGAGAGGCCGAGCGTGGTGCGCGCCACGTCCTGCAAGACGCGCTGCGACATCTCGCGTTTCTTCGGGTTCAGGTTGTCGCGGAAGTCTACGAGCAGGATCGGAATCTTCGGATGATCGAGACCGTAGAGCGCGAGCGGGATCATCTCTACGGCGCGCGCGCCCTCGGTGTCCGCAGTCACGCGGCGATTGTCGGAATCGAAATATCTCGTCTCGGCGTAGCCTTGCCAGCGCAGAAGGCGCTTGTCGCTCCAAGGGTTGTCGAGGTTGAGAAAGCGTTTGTCAAAGCGTCGCGTGCGATTCGCTTCAAGGTCTGTGCGCGCGACCCAGAGAAGCGCGTGCGTGGCGTTGCCGTCGGGCAAGACGAGCGGCTCGAAGTACAAGCCTTCGGCTTCGGCGCGCTGGCGCAGGAGTTCCCAGTTGTGGCCGCGCGTGTCGAGCCATTGAGAATTTTGCTTGTCATAGACGCGGCCTAGATAGAGGTCGTCAATGAGACCGCCGAAAGTTTTTTGCGACAACATCAAACGCGCCTGTATCTCCTTCAACTCGTGCGGCGCGAAGACCGACTGCGCGCCCGACTCCGTCTGGTAAAGCGTGAGCACGGCGAGCGCGCGTATGATGTGCGCCTTGCGATAGTCGTCTGCGTTGCGTCGATAGGTGTGCGTCGTGGCTTTGACGGTCAAACTGTAAGGATTGAAGACGAGCGTTTGCAGCGCGTTCCAGAAGACCCTGTGCCAGACTTCGCGTTCCGTTCCGGCGAGGTCGAGTATGTGCGGTGGCGGCGACGATGCGCCCGAGCCTTTTTTGTTGCCGACGCGGCTGTAGAGAAATGGCACGGCGGAAGCGGCGCGCTGACCGAAGGATGGGCGCGTGTATGTGTGCATCCAGACGTAGCGGAGGCGGTCGTTCTCGGTCGCTTCGTCGCCGAGCGTGTCGCGCAGGATGCTGACGAGTGGAACGTCTTCGTCGCCCGCGTGCGGAAGCCCGTCGAGGCTGCCGAAGACGGTCAGGAGTTCCGCGCCGCCCGCGACGGGAGTGCGTTCGAGACGAAAACCCGGCGGCGGGATTTGTGTGCGCTCGGCACTGGCGGGAGCGGAGACGGCTGCGGTCTGCGCGGCGGCAGACGGACACGCGCCGGACAGTTGGAGGAGCGGGAGAGCGAAAAGCATGCAGGCAATTTGCCGCGCCCTCTGGTTCGAGATCACGTAGTTCATCCCTTTGTGCGATTACCGTTTGTGCTCACAAACCCACTCCTCTTGGAGCAAATTAGCTGCGCCTACCCGATCGTAATTTGTAAACAAAGCCACCCCACGCACGCACACGTTAACTCTCGTATAACTTCGCCGCGTCGAACTGCAACCCGTGTGCCGAAAGTTGTATAGATGCGTTTCGACAACTGCCGCCAACCGTCTTAATCATTGACGCCTGAGCGACCACAAATGTTTACAAACTGCCCACGAGGATTTGTCTTCCGATGCCATTCCAGCAAGCGCCCGTTGCCATCAAAATGCTATTCAACGCGCGATAACTTCGGACAGCGCACGCAGAGCTTCGTCGTCTAGTTGATAGATGCGCGTTGATTCGACGCCCGCGAGCGAAAGAGTCGCAACGGGCTGGCTCGTCGCGCCGAGTTTCGCGATGAGCGCGTCGTTGCTGAAATAACGCCGACCGCGCGCGACGACGACAATGTCGCCCGCCTGTAAGTTTTGTATAGCCGTGCGTTCGGAGAGCGAGATCGAGATGAGGTCGGTTCGTCCTGCGCGTTCGGCGTAGTGCGTTAAAAGTTCGGGCGCTTCGCTGGCGACGCGCGCGGCGGGGCGTGCCAGCGCGGCGATGCGCTCTGCCGTCTCGCGCATGCTCGCGTCGTAAAATTCGTCGTGCGGGAAATAGCTTCCGGCGCGTTCGTGCCCGCCGCCGAGCGCGTTCGTGTAGAGACGATAATGCGGCATCGCGCCAGCCGACGCGTAAGCGGAAGCGGCGATGAAGAGCAACGCGACGAACGCTTGCGCGTAGCCTCCGAACGTCGCGCCTGACGACGCACCATCAACGCGTCGCCGGAACGCCTGAGCAAGCCACTGTCCGAGCGCGTTGATGCCGATTGCCGACGTGATTAATACGACGGGTAGAGCCATCGTAAAGTAGCGCGTGAATTTTCCGCCGAGCAGGGGGAAGGGGAAGAACCAGAAGAAGAGCCAGAAGAAAACGAAGTAGCGCCCGTCGCCAAGTCGCTTCGTCAGAAGCAGCGGCAGCCCGATGAGGAACGCAAGCAGTACCGTCAACGGCAGTTTGAAGGCCATGAACGCGTAGTAGAAATACCAGGGCGAGCCTTTGAACCAGAGCGTCATCTGGTTGCGATAGAGTTGCCCCATGAACTCGTAGGCGTCGTGGCCGATGCGGTGCTCGCCCGCGAAGATGCGCATTTCGCGCCAGGTGCCGGGCAACAAAATCGTGGGATTGCAGACGAGGAAAGCCGCGCCCATCACAGCGAAGAAGAGTAGCCACTTGCGTTTGCCCATGCGCCAGCGCGTGGCGGGGATGCCTTGAAAGATGTAGTAGTAGGCGGCGCTGATGGAGAGCAGGTGCGGCATGTATTTCGACGCGAGCATCGCGCCGAATGCGATGGCGGTTGCCCAGTAATATTTCTCAGGCCGCGCCTCGCCCGATTCAGCCGCGCGCTGCCCGCGCAGCCAGAAGACGTTTGCGAGCAGGAAAAAGAAGAGTAGAAAAGAATCTTCTTTGGCGATGCGGTTGAAGCCGATGCCTGCCGGGTCGAAAGCCCACAACGCCGCCGCGATGAGACCCGTCGCCGTGCCGAACAACTCCGACACGACGAGATAGATCAAGAGCGACGTACACGCGCCGACGAGCGCAGCGGGCAGACGCAACGCAGTCTCTTCCGACACGCGAAGCGACGGGCGATTGGCAGCGACGCCCGTTTCGTTCCACTTTTCGGCGACGACGACGCTCGCGGTCATCAACGCCTTCATCAAAAAAGGGTGCTCGCCGTTTGTCGAAGTCAAACCTTTGGTGCGGTAGTCGGAGACGGCGCGTAGTTTGTTCAGTTCGTCTTCGCTGAGTCCTTCCGCGCCAAGGCCGCTCGCGCGAAAACCGAAGCCCGCCGCCACGATCAAGACCAGAGCGGAGACGACGAGCGCGCGACTGAGCGCGCGCACGTTCTGGCCGCTGTAGAGTTCGGGCTTGATGTTGGCCGTGACGGCGGTTGCAGCGGTAGCGGACAAAGTGTTAAGTCAAACTCCAGACGGAAAATTGAACAGCCACGAACGGGCGGCGCACGCAGAGCCGACGCGCGAAAAAAGCGAAAGATTACTTTGCCTTCCGGCGGCCTGTCAAAAACTTGCGACGGCTTCGAGTTTAAGAACCGCGCGCGCACGCAACTTAGTAGTTATGACACTTTCTCGACTGTCACTACCGTCCGTCGCCGCGCGCCACTCAAGCCTCTACACGTCTTGAACGTCAACGCGATTGATTGGGCGGCGCGGCGGTCGTCGTGCGCGAATCCTTGACGGCGGTTTCACCTGCGTTCGCAGCCGCCGGAACAGCGTTGTCGGCGGGAGGCGCGGCGGGCTTCCAACCGGCGCGTTCGAGAAGCGGCACGGCGAAGCGCACGGGCACTGCGAAATTCGCGTCGGGCAATCCCTCGAAGATGCCGAAGTTGACGCCGATGACGCGCCCCGACTGGCCGAAGAGCGGCGCGCCCGATCCGCCCTCTGCGGTGCGCGCGTCGTAGATGATGCGGCGCGTCTGCGAATCCGTGATGTGGCCTTGCGTCGTGAACGGCTTGATCAGATTACGCTCGGCGAGATGATTGACGAGCACGTCAACCGATGAACCGAAACGCTGCTTGATGTTGTTGGCCTCGTCGTCGGGCAAAGAGACGAGTATGCGATCCGGCCCCGACGGGTAGCCCATCATAACTACGGATTTGCCGACGCCCGCCGCGTCCGAATTATCATCAATCGGGAGCGCGGGAATGTCGTTGGGGTTTGTGCCGCTGTCGAAAAAGAGTACGGCCAGATCGTCGCGCGTCGAAGTTTGTTTGAACTTCAAAGGATAGGCTTGCGTGTGGCCGGGAAAGTAGGCCACGAGTTTCGTCAGGCGCGGCTTGCCGCTGACCGTGCTGCTCAAGACCATCGAGCGTTCGTCCGCCACCCAAGGCTCGACGCCGACGTGGCGGTTCGTCAACACGTAACCGCCGCCGACGTGAAAGCCCGTGCCGACGTAAAGAAACTCTGCGACCGCACCCGTCCCGTCAGGCGTCAGCGCTTCGCTCTGCGCAGCGCCTTCTGCGCCATCTGCGCCGTCCGTCTCAGCGTCTGCCTCTGCTGCGGATTGACCCTGCGGGTAACGCAAGGGGCGTCCCGTCCCGTTCTCGACGAAGATGTAAGCGCCGGAGATGAGACAGACGCCGTTGCCGTATTCGCTGCGCAGCTTGGGCGCGAGCGAGAGGCTGTTGATGATGTCTTTGTTGGAGCGGTTGACTTCCTCGAATTGATTTTGCGACTCGCCCATCTTCTGATTCAGACGCGCGATCTGCGCGTTCTGTTCTTCGATGTGGCGACGGCTCTGCTTCAACTCTTTGAAGCCCGCGAATCCGAAATAGAAGAAGCCGCCAACGAGCGCGACCGTGATCAAGAGCGCGATGATCTTCGTGCTCAAATTGATCTCGCGTATGAGTTCGCGCGTGAACTCGCGCAGGAAGACTTTGGCATCGTCGCGCCTTGCGGTGGCCGCCGATTCGATGGCCGCGTTTTCGATGAAGGGCGCGACGTGAACGTCCGCGCGGCGATTGGCGACGAGCGCGGGCGGCTGTGCGATGGGGAAGAATTGGAGTACGAAATCCGTGTCGGGGATGCCCACCTTGTCGCCGTCTTCGATTGAAGCGTCGGGCGCAAGGAGCGCGCCGTTGTGCGTCAAGCGGAGCGAGCGTGCGAAATCGCCGACGCGGTAATGGCCGTTGGTGCGTTGGAGTTCAAGCAGGAAGCCATCGGCGCGCGGGATGGCATCGGGGTGGAAGCGCAGTTCGCAATCGGCGTCCGAGCCGATGCGTATACGCTCGTGCATCAGCACTTCCGTGTGACGCTCCGCGCCGAACTCAACGTGTACAACCAGACCACTCGCCATATTTCAAAACTCGATCCGCTACCCGCCACCTTAATCAAAGAGGCGACCGCGTCTGCGACCGCCTTGCTCGAAATCTGCGGTCGTCCCAGCGCGTAGTCGCCAACGCCGCTTATTTTATACTAAGATTAACCATACGGGCAAAAATAGCCATTATGAGTGGAGTCTTAAATTGATTTCTTCTCTGCGCCCCCTCTGCGCTCTCTGCGTCTCTGCGGTGAATGCTTATGCTTCTCAACTCACCGCCGCAGACGCAGAGGACGCAGAGGGGGCGCAGAGAGTTAAGCTGTAGCAACTTCAAACGCGACACGGTTTCCCTTAAAACTAAATCGTGCGGCGACTCGTAAACCACTTCGACCAAGCGGTAAGGTTCAATGCCGCGTTCGCGCCGTGTGCTTCGCGTGTGCAACAGTCTGCGGCCACACGCGCATCTTAAAGGGGCAGACGCTTTTTGCCGTCCGTCGGTTTACACTTCATTCAGGAGCCAACAAAATCAATGTTTCGTTTTTCCAGAAGAGTTCTGCAAATCTCGCTCGTCGCGATGATCGTGCTCGTCGGCGTCGTCCCGCAGTTGCGGGCGCAAACCAAAGTGCCGCGCCTCGATTATCACGAGCGCACGCTCCCGAACGGCCTGCGCGTGTTGAGCGCGGTGGACAAGTCCAGCCCGACCGTTGCGATTCAGGTCTGGTACAAGGTCGGCTCGAAGGACGACCCCGAAGGCCGCAGCGGCTTCGCGCACCTCTTCGAGCACATCATGTTCAAAAGCACGAAGAACATGAAATCCGAAATGATGGATCGCCTGACGGAAGACGTGGGCGGCATAAACAACGCGAGCACCGCCGACGACGTGACGATCTATTACGAAGTCGTGCCGTCCAATTATCTGGAAACGCTTCTGTGGGCGGAAGCCGACCGCCTCGCCGCGCTCAACGTTGACGACGCGAACTTCAAATCCGAGCGCGACGTTGTGAAGGAAGAATACCGCGAGCGCGTCGATGCGAACCCCTTCGGCAAACTCTTCTACATCTTGATGCAGGAGAAATCCTTCGCCAAGCATCCTTACCGACGCCCCGGCATCGGCAGCATCGCAGACCTCGACGCCGCCGCCATCGCAGACGTGCGCGCCTTCCATTCGACTTTCTACCGGCCTGACAACGCGACGCTCATCGTCGTCGGCGACTTCGACCAGAAACAGTTCGATGCGTGGGTCGATAAATATTTCGCAGGGATTCCGAAGCCGGATAAACCTCTGCCGCGCGTGACGGTCAAAGAGCCTGAGCGCACGGGCGAGATGCGCGTCGTGGAGTTCAGCCCGAGCGTGCCGCTGCCAGCGGTTGCTTTCACGTTCCTCGCGCCGCCGAAAGCGAGCGAGGATTCGGACGCGCTGCGCATCGCCGAGTCAATTTTGTCGTCCGGCGAATCGTCGCGACTCTATCGCTCGCTAGTCTACGAGCAACAGGTTGCGGCGCAGGCCAGCGCGGGCACGGACTTGCGCGAAGACGTGAGTCTCTTCCAGTTCTTCGCCATCGTCGCGGGCGGCAAGAAGCCCGACGACGCCGAGCGCGCGCTCCTAGCCGAGATCAAGAAGATGCAGGACGCGCCCGTCTCCGCTGCTGAACTCGAAAAGGCCAAGAACCAGATCATCACAGCCCAACTACGCGAGCGCGAAACCAACAACGGCAAGGCGCTCGCGCTCGGCGACGCGGCGGTTCTCCTCGGCGATCCGAATCGCGCCAACACGGACATCGAACGCCTCTCCAAAGTCTCCGCTGCGGACGTGCAGCGCGTGATGAAAAAATATATGACCGATGCGAACCGTCTCGTCATCTATTACCTGCCCGAATCGCTTCGCCCCGCGAAGCCTGCGGCGGAGAAGACCGGACAGTCTTCTAGCGGCGGCGAGCGCGACGCGCGCGAGAGCAAGGGAGGGAAATAACGTGAACCTTAACTTCAAAAAACTTTCGCGTCGCACGCTACAACGCACAACGCAACTTTTCACGCTCGCAGCATTGTTTGCGTTCTCGTCTTTCACAATCGCAGCGCAAGAGGCGACCGCGCAGGCCACGCCGCCGCCGCCCGCCGCTCCGCGCAGCGTCACAGTACCGAAGCCCATCGAGCGAACTTTGCCGAACGGCCTGCGCGTCGTCGTCATCGAACGCAGCAACATGCCGCTCGTCTCTGCCTCGTTCGTCGTCAAGAACGGCGGCGAAGTTGACCCGCCGAAACTCTCAGGACTCGCAGACATGACCGCCTCGCTTCTGACGAAGGGCACGGCCACGCGCAGCGCGCCGCAGATCGCCGAAGCCATCGAAGCGCTCGGCGGCTCGATCCAATCGGGCGCGCGTTGGGATGCTTCTACGGCGAGCGTCGGCGTGCAGTCTTCACGCATCAACCCCGCGATGGAGATACTCGCAGACGTGGTGCGCCGCCCGACCTTCAAGGACGAAGAGATCGAACGCCTCCGCGCGCAGTACATAGACGAACTCACGGTCGCGCTCGGCCAGCCCGGTTCAATCGCGCGCTACGTCGCCTCGCGCGTCGTCTTCGGCGATACGCCCTACGGCCACCCGCTCTCAGGCACGCCCGAATCAATCGCGCAGATCAAACGCGACGACATCGCGCGCATGCACGCGACCTACTATCGCCCCGACAACGCCATCCTCGTCATCGGCGGCGACATCAAAGCAACTGAAGCCTTCAAGACCGCCGAACGCTTCTTCGGCGACTGGCAAAAGCCGACCACGCCGTTCCCCGCGTCTAGCACGAAGCCAACAGAAGCGACAACAAGCGCGAGCGCGCAACCGCGCGTTGTCGTGATTGACAAACCCGACGCGGGACAGGCCGCAGTGCTCGTCGCGCGCACGGGCATACGCCGCACCGACCCCGAATTTTTTCGCGGCATCGTCGCCAACTCGGTCCTGAGCGGCTACTCCGGTCGTCTCAATCAGGAAATACGCATCAAGCGCGGCCTGAGCTACGGCGCACGCAGCGCGTTAGAAACGCGGCGCGACACGGGGCCTTTCACGGCGGAGGCGCAGACGAAAAACGAATCGGGCGCAGTCGTCGCCGGACTCCTGCTCGGCGAACTCGTGCGTCTCGCGGGCGGCGAACTCCCCGACGCGGAACTCACGCCGCGCAAGGCCGTTCTCATAGGTGGCTTCGCGCGCAACCTTGAGACCGCCGACGGGCTGGTCGCGCAAGTTGCCAACCTCGCGCTCTACGGCCTGAACTTCGACGAGATCAACAACTACATCAACAACGTGCAAACGATCACGGCCAAAGACGTGCAGGGCTTCGCCGGTTCGCGCCTCGACGCGAAGGCCGCCAACATCATCATCGTCGGCGATGCCAAGAAGTTTCTCCCCGAACTCCAGAAGCAGTACAAAAACGTCGAAGTGATTCCCGTCGCCGAACTCGACCTCAACGCCGCGCAGTTGCGTAAGACGAAGTAACATTATGTTCAAGCACTCACCGCCGCAGACGCAGAGAACGCAGAGGGGGCGCAGAGAGAAGATTCAACTCTCTGCGCTAACTCCGCGTCCTCTGCGTCTCTGCGGTGAATGTCTTAATAACTAATTGCAAACTGATTTAATTGAACGTCCATTCGCTCTCCCGTCTCGCATGTCTCTCCCATCTCAGCCATAAGAAGAGAGGACTTTGCCATGCCATATAAATTTACCGTCAAGCTGAATGCAGTTTTAACTTGCGCGTTGTTAATCCTTGCAGCCTCCATCTCGCACGCGTCGGCAGCGCGACAGGACGACGCGCCACAGGCGGATGTCAACGTCCTCATGCGCCGTTTGACCGACCGCGATGCGCTCGTGCGGCAGCGTGCGGCGGAAGAGTTAGCGCGTCTTGCCGCTACGCCGCAGCGCAAGCTCGTTGAAGGCTATCGTTTGCAGGAGAAGAACGCGCGCGTGCGCCTCGCGCTCGACTGGGCGCTCTATCGCATGGGCAAGCCCGACGCTCTCTACACCGTCGTACGCGATCTCGATTCAACGCGCTACAATCAATCGGAAGCCTATCTCGCCGAACTCGAAACGCCCGACCCGCTCTACTCGATTCTCCCGCGCGTCAACGGCAACACACAGATCAAACTCCTCGAAGCCCTCGCGCGCGCGGGTAACGCCGACACCTTACAGGTCGTCGAGCCGTACGCTTCTTCGCCCGACCCCAGGATCGCCGACGCCGCGCGCTTCGCCACGCGCGAAATCACGCGCCGCCTCAACGCGCCGCAAGCGCCCGACACCAAAAAGCGCACGCGGCAAGTCGGCAAAGTCTCAAGCGATACTCCCTAGTTCAGCATCAGGAGATTCCAAAGTCGGAAGGCGCGAGTGTGCGTGCTCGCGCCTTCTCGCTTTTGTATGGTATTAAAAGCTGATAGCTAACCACTGACAGCTGACAGCTTCTATGCACCGAAACCTACGCTCCTTCCTCGACCAACTCACACGCGAGCGCGATCTGATCGTCATCGAGGCAGAAGTTGATCCGTATCTCGAACTTGCGGAAATCCATCGTCGCGTCATCGCGCAGGGCGGCTCGGCGCTCATGTTCAAACGCGTGAAGGGCAGCCGTTATCCCGTCGTCACAAACCTCTTCGGCACGGCGCGCCGCATCGAGTTGGCTTTCGGCTCGAAGCCTGAATCGCTCGTCAAAGAAGTTGTGCGCGTGGCTGAATCATTGCTCCCGCCGCGCCCGAAGGAACTCTGGCAGCATCGCTCGCTCGCGCTCGAAGCTTTCAAACTGGGCACGCGCCGTGTGCGTTACGCGCCCGTCCTCGAAGTAATTGATCGTCCGGCGCGGCTCGACGAGTTGCCGATTTTGACGACGTGGCAGGAGGACGGCGGCGCATTCGTCACGCTCCCGCTCGTCTACACAGAGCACCCGCGCACGCGCAAACACAACCTCGGCATGTATCGCATACAGCGCTACGACGCGGAGACGACCGGCCTCCACTGGCAGATACATAAGGGCGGCGGCTTTCATTATCATGAGGCGGAAGCCGCGAACGAGTCTTTGCCCGTCACGATCTTTTTAGGCGGCCCGCCCGCGCTCATACTTTCGGCCATCGCGCCGCTGCCCGAAGACGTGCCCGAACTCGTGCTCGCCTCCGTACTCGCGGGCGAAAAGATCAGTATGACGCGCGAGCCGCACACGAACGGCCATCGTCTCGTCGCCGAAGCCGAGTTTGCCATCGTCGGACGCGTGCCGCCCGGAGAGCGGCGACCCGAAGGGCCGTTCGGCGATCATTACGGCTACTACTCTCTGCAACACGACTTTCCGGTCTTCCACGCCGAAGCCGTCTGTCATCGCCACGATGCGATTTATCCGGCGACGGTCGTAGGCAAACCAAGACAGGAAGATTTTTTCATCGGCGACTACTTGCAGGAACTACTGTCGCCGCTCTTTCCGCTCGTCATGCCGAGCGTGCGCGATCTGTGGTCTTACGGCGAGACGGGATTTCACTCGCTCGCAGCGGCGGTCGTGCGCGAACGCTACGCGCGCGAGGCGCTCGTCTCAGGCTTTCGCATACTCGGCGAAGGCCAACTCTCGCTCACAAAATTCTTACTGCTCACAGACACGCCGCAAGACCTGCGCGACTTCCCGCGTCTCTTCGAGCACATCCTCGCACGCACGCGTTTCGAGAGCGACCTTTTCATCTTCTCGAACGTCTCGATGGACACGCTCGACTACACGAGCGGCAAACTCAATCAGGGCAGCAAAGCCATTCTGCTCGGACTAGGGCGTGCAGTGCGCGATCTGCCGCGAGAATTTCGAGGACAACTTCCGCAGGGTGTCGCGCGCGCGGAAGTCTTCTGCGGCGGCTGTCTCGTCGTCGAAGGCGCATCTTACGCAGACGACCCGAAACTCGCCGCGCGACTTGCGACGGAAGCGGCGTTTGCAGACTGGCCGCTCGTCGTGTTGCACGACGATTCAAACGTTGCACGCTCGTCCGCAGATTTCCTCTGGGCGACTTGGACGCGCTTTGAACCGGCTTCGGACATCTACGCCGCCGCAACAACCGTCGAGCGTCATCATCTCTCATATCGCGCGCCCATCGTCATTGACGCGCGCATGAAGCCGAACTATCCCGCAGAGTTGATCGTTCGTCCTGATATAAAAGAGTTGGTTGATCGCCGCTGGCGGGAATATTTCCCGTCGGGCGCGACGCCGGAGAAAGAGGCTTGAACTAAACGGAAAACCCCCTCGCGCGAAAGGGGCTACGAATGAGCGAGCAAAAAAGCGTCGAGACTTTTGAAACTGCGTGTTGCGTTGTCGGCGGCGGGCCTGCGGGCGCGATTCTCGCGCTCATCCTCGCGCGGCAAAAAATTCCCGTCGTCCTACTGGAAGCGCACGAAGATTTTGAACGCGACTTTCGCGGCGACACCATACATCCTTCCGTCCTCGAAATTCTCGACGAACTCGGCCTCGCCGAACAACTCCACGCCTTTCGTCATTCAAAAATCCGCACCGCCGCTTTCCAGACGCCTATGGGCGCGTTGACGCTCTTAAATTTTGAACGACTCAAGACGCGCTTTCCTTACATCATGATCATTCCGCAGGCGCGTTTCCTCGAATTCATCACGACCGAGGCGAAGCGATACCCGAACTTCCAGCTACGTATGGGCGCGCGCGTCGAAGAGTTGATCGAAGAGGGCGGACAAGTGCGAGGCGTGCGTTATGAGGATGACGCGGGGCTACACGAAGTACGCGCTCAACTGACGGTCGGCGCGGACGGGCGCAGTTCGCGCGTGCGTCATCTGACAGGGATGGAGCCTGTGAAAAGTTCGCCGCCGATGGATGTGTTGTGGTTTCGACTGCCGCGAAAGCCTGAAGACCCGGAAGGCGTGGTCGGACGTTTCAGCCACGGGCACGGCGTCGCGATGCTCGACCGTCTGGACGAATGGCAGGTGGCATACATCATTCTCAAAGGGAGCTTCAAAGAGGTGCGCGCGGCAGGGCTGGACGCGCTCCGGCAATCAATTGCGCTAATCGTGCCGGAGTTCGCGGATCGCGTCGAGCATTTGAAAGACTGGAAACAGGTGGCGATGCTCTCGGTCGAATCGAGCAGGCTCAAACAGTGGCACAAGCCGGGACTGCTGCTCATCGGCGACGCGGCGCACGTCATGTCGCCCGTCGGCGGCGTCGGCATCAACTACGCGATTCAGGATGCGGTCGTCGCCGCAAACATTCTCGCCGAACCCCTCAGCGCCGGACGCGTCGAACTCCGTCACCTGCGCGAAGTGCAGAGACAGCGCGAATGGCCGACGCGTTTCATACAAGCTGTGCAATCGTTCGTACAGCGCCGTTTAATCGCTAATGCTTTGAGATCGAATCAACAGTTGCAAATCCCGCTCATCGCACGGCTTTTATTTCGCGTGCCGTTTCTCAGAGACTTGCCCGCGCGCCTCATCGCCTTTGGACTCAAGCGCGTACACGTCAAGCCGTCGCTGCGTAAGTAAGTTCTAGAAGTTATTTGGGAAGGCGCAACGTGAAGACCGCGCCTTGTCCGCCGCTGCGATTGGCGGCAGTGAGCGTGCCGCCGTGTTCGGCGACGACGCGATGCGCGAGCGCGAGGCCGATGCCGTGTCCCTTGGTCTTGGTTGTGAAGAAGGGGATGAAGATGCGTTGAAGTTCCGACTCCGCGAGCCCTGCGCCCGTGTCTTCGATGGAGACGACGAGCCAACGGCGGCTCGCATCGTCCGTCTCGACTTTTCCGTGCGCGCTCACGCGCCGCGACGCGCATGAGTCGTCAATCGCTTCGGCGGCGTTACGCAGCAGATTTAGCAACGCTTGTCGGAGCATCAACTCATCTGCGCGCACTTCGGGGAAGTCGCCGGAGATATTGAACGCAACGCGCCGCTCATCATAGAGAGGCTGTAGCTCGGCGGCGCAGTCTGCGAGCAGTTCGCCGAGCGAGACTTCGGAGAGTTGGAGCGGCTGCGGGCGCGCGAAGTTGAGAAAGGCCGTGACCATCTGCGAAAGGCTCCGCACTTCCGACAGAAGCGCGGAGGCAGCGCCGCGACTGCGTTCGTCGAGTTCGAGATTTTGTAGAAGCTGCGCGTAGCCGTGCAGCGTGGCGAGCGCGTTTTTGAATTCGTGCGCCAGCCCCGCAGACATCTCGCCGAGGCTTTCGAGGTTGCGTTTGAGCGCGAGCGCCTCGCGCAGTTGCGCAACCTCCGTGATGTCCGTGAGCAGGCAGAGCGCGCCGCGCGCATGGCTTGCGGGCTGCGGGTCAATCGGTGCGACGGTGACGCCGAGACGCCGCACACGCCCGTCGCTCGTCGTCGCCGCAACCTCTTCGCGACGATAAAGCTCTCCGGTCTGCAAACAACGTTCGACCATGCCGGTCAGTTCGGGCGACAGGCGCAGGAGCGTCGTGAGGTGTTGTCCGGTCGCGTCCGCGTCTGTTTCAAGGAGCGCGCGCGCGGGTGGGTTGATGACCGTTGCGAGGCCAGCCGCGTCGAAGGCGACGAGACCGGACGGGACGCTCGCCACGACGCGCTCGTTGAACATCTCTGCGGACGCGGCGCGCGCGCTCGCCTGCGCGCTCAACTGCTCCAACTCGCGTTGCTGCGCGCGCAACTGCGCGACGACAGCCTGAAAAGTCTCAAGCACGAATTCCGCTTCGTCGCGCGCTCCTTCGGGGCGTGCGGCGACGGGCGCGCGTTCGGCCTCGCCGACGAGTTGGCGATACGGGCGCACTAGCCAGCGCGGCAGCAAAAAGATGCCCGGCAGACTCACCAGCACAGTGATCGTAAAAACCGTGAACAGCACCGTCGGGCGCACGCTGCGATCCGGCGGCGTCATGGCAACAAGTGTCAGCGTAAACAGATTGGCGACGAGCAACAGCCCGACCACCAACGCCAACACCAACTGCACGCGGTTTTCGTAACGGCCTAACATAAAAAGTGACGAGTGACAAGTGACGAGTTGAAGACAAGTTTTTAGTTTTCTGTTTTAACCTGTCACTCGTCACTGTTATTGACACTTCAAGGAATGAAGTGACTGAGATACCAACCGATGATCTGTTGTCCGGCGAGGAGGCTGAGGATTGCGCCGATGCCGAGGAAGATGCCGAAGGGAAGTAGCATCTGCATGTCACGCTCGCGTCGCCAGAGCATGAGCGAGACGCCTACGACAGAGCCACCGACGACGCCGAGAAAGATCGTGAGCACCGTCAGAGGCCAGCCCAAGAAAGCTCCCACCATGAACATCATCTTCACGTCGCCGAGTCCCATCGCCTCTACGCCGCGCAGGCGTTCCCACAGCCAGCCCATCAGCCAGAGCGAACCGCCACCGATGGCCGCGCCAAACAGTGCGCCTGCGAGCGACACAGCCCACACAGGCCAGCCCTGAAGTATCCCTTCGCTTAAAAACGCGAGACCGTAAACGTTCGGCACGAGCGCGCGTACGACGAGCGCGAAGAGGATGCCGGGGAGCGTGATCACGTCCGGCAAGATCATGTGCTCGGCGTCTATGAAGACGAGCGCGACGAGCGCGGCGACGAAGATCAGATCGAATGGGAGCGCGAGCGTCAGGCCGTCGTGCAGGAAGACGACGCCGAAGAGTAGCGCGGTCAGTGCTTCGACCGCAGGATAACGTCGTGCTATGCCAGCGCCGCAGTTGCGGCAGCGTCCGCGCAGGACTAGGAAACTCAGGATGGGGATGTTGTCGTAAGGCCGGATCGCCATGCCGCACGAAGGGCAGCGCGAGTTCGGAAAGACGATGGATTCTTCGCGCGGGACGCGGTGGATGACCACGTTGAGGAAGCTGCCGATGAGCGCGCCGATGGCGGAGACGAAGACGAGAACGAGTGGGAAGGGCACGAGCGTCGGGTCGGCGAGAGAAGTTAGGTTTTGCAGTTGAGCCATCCTGTCAGTTTGTTTCCGGCGATTAGATGTCGCCGTCTCAAAGCGTGCGAGGGCAAGTGAGTGCTTGACGCCCGCGTCTTACTTTAAGCATATTAAGGCTTCGACGAGGTTTGCGAAAGACCTAAATTTTAACAAACGAAGGGAAAGGAGCACGCTTGAATTCGCGCAGACCAATTATCGCACTCATCTGCATCGGCGCGATCATCGTCGCCGTCCTCACTTTCGTTCCTTATTCGCTCACGATGGTCAAGCAGGCGGGGCACAAGGTTGCCAACGCCGTCCAGACCTCGCTCGGCAGAGAGCCGCAGCCCGCGTTCGAAGCGGAGATGCAGAAGCCCATCGTGCCGCAGTTCGACGTGGCGCTCTGGTACGGAGCGCGCGGCGAAGAACCGGAGCGGCAAGGCGTCCTCATACAGACCTTTGACGGCTCGCGCGTCTTCGCTTCGCACAACGCCGACACGACCTTCAATCCCGCCTCGCTCGTCAAACTCACGACCACGCTCGTCGCGCTCAAAAGACTCGGCCCGGATTATCGTTTCGTTACGCACGTCTTTACAGACGGAACGATTGATGCAAAGGGCACGCTCGACGGCAACCTCTATTTGGAGAGCAACGATCCGACGTTCGGCGACGCGTCTGCGAACGTGATCGCGAAAGAACTGCGCGCGCGCGGTATCACACGCGTGAAGGGCAAGATACTGGCCGCGCCGGGATTCTCTTTCAACTTCAACGAGCGCGCGGAGGACTCAGCCGGATTCGCGGCGCGCGTGATGCAACTGAAAGAGTCTGCGACGGGCATGGAAGAGGCGAAGGGCACGGAGTTGTTCGCGCTCTATTCCAACCCGATGCGCGAAATCCTGCTCTACATGAACGCGCACTCGAACAACTTCGTCGCAGACCGCATCGGCGCGTTCCTCGGCGGCCCGCAGGCAATCGTGCGCACGCTCGTAGAGGAGTTGAAGTTGCCGCCCGAACAGGTCGCGCTCGAAACGGCGTCGGGTTTGTATAACAACCGCATGACGCCGCGCGGCGTGCTCGTCGTCATCAAGGCGCTCGTCGAGGAAGCGCAGCGGCAGGGACTCAAGCCGGAAGACTTGCTGCCCGTCGTCGGCTGCGATTGGGGCACGGTGCGCCGTCGCATGGAGGGCACGGGCTACGAGTGCTCGCTCGTCGGCAAGACCGGCACGCTGACGACAACCGATGGCGGCATGTCGAATCTCGCAGGCGTAGTCTTCACCAAAGACTCGGGGCTGATACTTTTCGCCATCCTCGCGCAAGGCAACCGCATCTGGGAACACAAGCAGATGGCCGACCAACTGCTCGCCGAAACCATCAACGGCCACCCGCCCGCGCCGCTCATGGACGCGGAGACGCACCGACAGTTGTTGCCGCCAAACAGTCTACGCGTAGAACAGAGGTCAGAGGTTAGAGGTCAGAGGTTAGTTAAAGCTACAAGCGATCCAAAGTCGCAAAGCGGCGGTAGGTAGTTATCGCCGCTCGCGCGACTACGAACCAGTTTATTGTTTATCGCTCGTCCGACTTTGGCGTCTACGCTCGTTCTCCTGCATTTCCCACAATAATAATTTTTTGAGGAAGGCGTGGTGCGCGGCGAAGCGTGCGATGCAGAAGCCTGCGAAGCCGTCGCGGAAGCCGCCTTTGAGTATGTAGCTGCGCGCGAAGGCGGCGGGGCCTGCGAGCGCGACGCCGAATGCGGAAGTGCGACGCCCCGCCTCGAACATCTGTAGTGCGGCGAGCGGCGCGTAGCGTTCGCCGATCATGCGGTGATGATAGCTTGCGTCGCGCGCGGTGTAGTGGAGCAAGTCGCCATTGAGCGTCTCGACGCGCGCGCCCGCTTGCATGTGAACCGACTCGTGTATGTGCGCGCCCTGCCAACTCCCGCGCGTCCGGCGATAGAAGCGCAACTGGTGATCTGGATACCAGCCGCCGCCGCGAATCCAGCGGTTCATATAAAACGAACGACGCGCGACGCGATAGCCGTCGGCGAGTTGCTCGTCTTTGGTGTAGAGCAAATCTTCGATTGAGGCGCGGAGTTCGGGCGAGACGCGTTCGTCTGCGTCGAGACTGAAAATCCATTCGTGACGGGCTTGCTCGGCGGCAAACTGTTTCTGCGCGGCGAAGCCCGGCCACGCGCGGCGTATGACGCGCGCGCCACAATCCTCCGCGATCTCGCGCGTCGCATCGGTTGATTCCGCGTCAACAACGAGAATCTCGTCAGCCCAATTGACGGACTCGCACGCCGCGCGTATGTAGCCGGCTTCGTTGAAAGTGATGATCGTGGCGGTAGTCTTCAAATGTGTGAACGGCGGCGCGGAGCGTTAAAGAAGTTCTCGCGCGGGCGCGTTGGGAGGATACGTAGAGGCGCACGAAAGCGTCAACCAAGCGTCAACCGTCAGGAATGTTAATGGCGGGATGGCAACCCTCAAGAACGTTAATGGCCGGACGATGTTTGAGAGCAAGGCTCATGCAAACTTCGTCCGGCCATCCTTGGTAAGGCCGCCAGCGTAATGCGAAAGAACTATTGAAGCGTCGGCGTCTCGACGATGACGTTGTTGGCGCGCAAGGTCGTAGAGGTGGCGCGTTGGAGGTCTGCGAGCGCCTTGTTGTAGTCGGTCTCGGCGCGCAGTTCCTGGTTGCGCGCGTTGACGAGTGCATTCTCACGCTGGAACAGGAGGAATGTCGTCGAACGACCAACCTGATAGAGACGCTGTTCGCCCGTGAGTTGGAGTTCGGCATTCTCACGCGCCTGACGCGCGGAGAGAACGCGACGCCGCGCCGTCTCGACCGCTTGCGCCGCGTTGCGCACTTCGACTTCGACGCCCTGCTCCTGCGAGCGCATCGAAGCGTCGAGTTGCTCTTTCTGTATGCGTGCGCCCGCGAGATTCGCTTCCGCCGTGCGATTGCGCAAGGGGAATTGCAGCGTCACGCCGACGAGCACGTTGCGGGTTTTGAACCCGAACAAATTCTGCAAAGTTTGGCCGTAGCCGCCGACCAAAAATTGGGGGACGGTGGCAGCGTTCGCCGTGACGGTCGGGATGGGGTCAATTTGCAGGTTGTTGTTTCTGAGTTGTTGCAGCAGGAACGCGGCGGCGTTCGTGCCGGGGCTGCCGGAAATGAGCGGCGCGGAAGTCGTGCCGGTCACGGCCGGGAGCGAACCTGCGAGACCGGTCGTGGAGATCGCGCCGGTCAAGTCAACGATCGGCTTCGTCTGGTTCTTGAAATATTGTATGTCTATGTTGTTGATCTCTTCCTGAAGTTTCAGGCGACGCAGTTCGGGACGATTCGCGCGCGCTTCTGTGAGCGCATCGTTGAGATTGACGGGCGTTTCGTCGAACGTCGGCTGATCGGTCGGCACGAGCGCGGCAGACCATTCGGGCGCGAGCGGGTCTTTCAGGATCAACTGCTTGAGATTGTTCTCCGCGATGGAGACGTTTTGCGACGCGATCAAAAGCGAAGCCTCGCGGTTCGAGAGTTCGGTCTGCACTTCGGCGCGTTCGAGCGGCGCGGCTGCGCCCGCAGCGACGCTGGCCTCCGTGCGCCGGAAATTCTCGCGCGCCAGATTCACGTTGGCGATCTGGTTCTGCTCGTCGCGCAGGGCGAAGACCAAATCCCAGTACGAGCGTTGCACGGTCGAGATGACGCCGATGGTGCGTATGCGAAAGTCCGCGTCCGACTGTTCGACGCGCTTGCGCTGTATGCGAATCTGCTGGCGGTTGCGGTCAATCGAGCGATTACGGAACAAGGGCTGCGTGAACTGTATGCCCTGACTGGCCGAGTAGAAAGGATTGAGCGTCTGGTTGCTCGCGCTCGAATTCTCGCGCGTGTTGTTGAAAAAGTAGGAGTAGTTTCCGCCGCCTTTGGCGAACTGCTTGTTGACGGAAAGATTGTTGTTGATGTCAGTGGTGGAGACCGTACCGCTTTGTCCCGCGCCGCCGAAGACGTTGATGACGGGGCGCACGGATTGATCTATCTCAGGCCGGAACGTGAGCACCGGATCGTAGACGCCTTCCAGACTGAGCAAGACCGTCTCGGCGAAGCGCACGTCGTTGCGCGCCACTTCGATGTCGTTGTTGTTGGCGAGCGCGCGGCGGATCGCTTCGTTCAGCGTGAGCGCGATGGTGTTGCTGCTCTGGACGCCGAGGCGCACAAGCGACGGCATCGGCGGCACGGGGCGACGCTCTGCGGTCGGAAACGTCGGCTCGCTCAGAGGAGCGTCGGGCGTCTGCGGCGACGCATCGGGCGCGGGCGTCGGCGTCTGTAGGGGATCAACAACGCTCGGCGTCTGCTGCTGGGGCGGCGTGACGATTGGAGTCGCGGGTCGCGGCGCGGGATCGGTTCTGCCCGGCGGCGTCTGCGGCGGGATGCGCTGCGTGGCCGGAGGGGCGGTCGGGTCAGTGGGTCTGGGTCGCGATTGGTCGGGCACGGTCTGCTGCCCCGCGCCGGGCGGGCGCGTCACGTCGCGCTGCACCGGAGTCGGCGCGGGCGTCTGTGCGAGTGTCACGGCGCAGGTTGCCATCCACAGCGTGGCGGTCTGCAAGGTTGAACGCAAACGATTACTGGACATCAAACCGAAAACTCCTAAAGGGAAACTGTTTGGGAACGACCCGCCGCGCCCGTTTCGACTTCTTCAAACTCCTCAAACCTAAAGCGCAAGCGGTCAGTTGACTACTACGACACGCATCAGCGTGGAGTTTCAAATTACATGATACTAAAGCAAGTTAGAGGCCGCGCGGATTAAGCGGTTTTCGGCGGAAGCCTGTCGCCTTGTACGGCGCACATCTGCCCGCCGTTCCCGAAAACGATAAACGAGCATCCCAATATCGAAATGGCTATTGAGCTTATTCGCCACAAATCGTATCAATGTGCGCGACGCTCGAAGTGCTCGCGCGGTGGCCTTCCTTGACAGTCGCCGCGCGCGCGCATTATCTTGCAAATCTTATTTTGCAACATATTTTCGCGTTTAAGAGCACAACATGCGGGCTACGGCGCGTCGTGTGCCGTCGCGGCTCGACGCATGACACGCACGCAAAAACTCTGCGCGCTTAAAATCATAACGTTGGTGAGGAGGCTGGATTAACAATGGCAGTTAAAGTTGGGATCAACGGTTTCGGTCGCATCGGGCGCAACATTTTGCGCACCGCGCTCGGCGACAAAGAAATAGACTTCGTCGCCGTCAACGACATCACGGACACCAAGACGCTCGCGCACCTCTTGAAATACGACTCCGTGCTCGGCAATCTCGAACATGAGATCACCTCCACAGACAATAGCATCACCGTTGAGGGCGACGAAGTGCGCGTCTTCTCCGAACGCGATCCGGCGTTGATTGACTGGGAATCGGTCGGCGCGGAAATCGTCATCGAATCGACGGGTCGTTTCACCAATGCCGAGGACGCCAAAAAGCACCTGCGCGGCACGGTCAAGAAAGTGATCATCAGCGCGCCCGCCAAGAACGAGGACATCACAATCGTCCTCGGCGTCAACAGCGACAAGTACGACGCGGCGGCGCATCACATCATCTCGAACGCCTCCTGCACCACGAACTGCCTCGCGCCCGTCGCCAAAGTCATACACGAAAACTTCCAGATCAAGACGGCGCAGATGACGACCATCCATTCCTACACCAACGATCAGCAGCTTCTCGATCTGCCGCACAAAGATTTGCGACGCGCACGAGCCGCCGCGCTCTCCATGATCCCGACTTCAACCGGCGCGGCCAAAGCCGTCGCGCTCGTCCTGCCCGAACTCAAAGGCAAGTTCGACGGCATCAGCGTGCGCGTCCCGACGCCGAACGTCTCGCTCGTTGACGTTGTAATGGAAGTCGAAAAAGAGACGACGACCGAAGCGGTCAATCAGGCTTTGAAGAACGCGGCGGGCGAAGAACTGCAAGGCATCCTCGCCTTCTCCACAGAGCCGCTCGTCTCTGTAGATTTTCGCGGCAACTCGAACTCGTCCATCGTGGACGCCGACTACACCAAAGTCATCGGCGGCAAACTCATCAAAGTTCTCGCCTGGTACGACAACGAATGGGGCTACTCCTGCCGCGTACGCGACCTCGTCAAGTTCATCGCGCAAAAAGGAATGTAAGGCAGTGACGAGTGACAAGTGACGAGTGACAAGTTAAAACAGAAGAAAGTCTGTCTTCAAACTTGCCTTGATTCTTGCTCGTCACTTGTCACTCGTCACTTGTCACTGTTTTTATGAAACTATCAATCAAAGACCTCGACTTGAAGGGCAAGCGCGTTTTTATACGCGTTGATTTCAACGTGCCGTTGAAGGATGGCGTGGTGGAGGACGATACGCGTGTGCGTGGCGCGCTGCCGACGATTCAGTATGCGACGGAGCAGGGCGCGCGCGTCATACTCGCGTCGCATCTGGGCAGGCCGAAGGGCGAGCGCGTGGAGAAGTACAGCCTCCGACCCGTCGCCGCGCATCTCTCGAAGTTGTTGGGGCGCGAAGTCGCGTTCGCGGAAGACTGCACGGGCGAGGCGGCAAAGTCGAAGGTTGACGCGCTCGAAGACGGCGACGTGTTGCTGCTCGAAAATTTGCGCTTTCATGCGGAGGAAGAGAAGAACGACGACGCGTTTGCGAAAGAGTTGGCGAGTTTGTGCGACTTGTACGTGAACGACGCGTTCGGCGCGGCGCATCGGGCGCACGCTTCGACCGCCGGAATCACGAAGCACGTCCGGCAAGCGGCGGCGGGGCTTCTGATGCAGAAGGAACTCGACTATCTGGGGCGCGTCATCAACAACCCCGAACATCCTTTCGTCGCCATCCTCGGCGGTGCGAAAGTGTCCGACAAGATCGCGGTCATCGAGGCGCTCATCGAACGGCGCGTGGATAAACTTCTCATCGGCGGCGCGATGGCCTACACGTTCTTCAAGGCCGAAGGCTTCACGGTCGGCAAGTCGCTCGTCGAAGACGACAAGTTGCAGACGGCGCGCGAGATCAAAGAGAAGGCCGGGAAGGCCGGAGTCGAACTGTTGCTCCCGACCGATCATCAGGTGGTTGACAGCTTTGACCCGCTCAAGAGCAAGAAGACGATCCCCATCGAATTTACGAACGCCGGTTTGGTCGGACTAGACATCGGCGTCGAAACCATCGCGCACTTTTCGCGCGCTCTCGCCGATGCGCGGACGATCATCTGGAACGGCCCGATGGGCGTCTTTGAAGAAAAGGAACTCGGTTTTGACGAAGGGACGATCGGCATCGCGCGCGCCGTAGCCGATGCGGCGGACAGGGGCGCGATTGTCATCGTCGGCGGCGGCGATTCGGTCGCAGCCGTCACGCAGGCCGGTGTCGCCGAACGCATCACGCACATCTCCACAGGCGGCGGCGCAACACTCGAATTTCTCGCAGGCGACGAACTGCCCGGCGTCGCCGCACTCAACGAAAGAAAGGATGAGGGATGAGGGATGAGGGATGAATAGGAGAAGCGAAGCCGTCTTTGTTTCATCCCTCATCCCTCATCCCTCATCCCTATTTTGCATTGCGTAAACCTGTTATCGTCGCAAACTGGAAGATGTACAAGTTGGTCGCCGACTCTGTGGCGACGGCGCTCGCTTTGCGCCCGCTGGTGTCGAACGTGAATCATTGCGAGGTGGTCATCGCGCCGACTTTCACGTCTTTGAAGACAGTGGCGGATCGTCTGGAAGGGTCGAACATACGCATCGCCGGTCAGGATTGCTCGACCGAAATCAAGCACAGCGCGCACACGGGCGAGATCGCGGCGGACATGTTGAAAGACGTGGGCGCGACTCACGTTATCGTCGGCCATTCGGAGCGTCGGCAGTATTATTTCGAGACCGACACGTTCGTCAATCTCAAGACGCATGCGGCGCTCGCGGCGGATTTGAATGTGATCGTGTGCGTCGGCGAGACGCTGGCGCAGCGCGAATCGGGCAACGCCGAATCGGTCGTGCGCGGGCAGGTTGAAGGCGGCTTGCGCGGTTTGACATCCTCCGATCTCGCCCGTATCATCATCGCGTACGAACCCGTCTGGGCTATCGGCACCGGACACAGCGCGACGCCGGAACAAGCGCAGGAAATGCATGCGTTTATCCGGCGCGTTTTCGCGGAAAGGCACTCGCAGGAGTTGGCCGACGCGCTGCGTATCCTCTACGGCGGCTCGGTCAAGCCCGACAACATCGCCGGATTGATGAAGCAAGAGGACGTTGACGGCGCGCTCGTCGGCGGTGCGAGTTTGGAAGCCGACACGTTCGCGCAGATCGTACATTACAACTTGTAAGTTTCAAGTTTCAGGTTACAAGTTTCAAGTTAAAGCAATGAGCAACATTCAGACTTGAAACATGTAACTTGAAACCTGAAACTCTTTGAATCGAGGATCGAGTTTTGTTGACCTATTTTTTATACGGACTATTTATCCTGTCGTGCCTCGTGTTGGTCATAGCGGTGCTCTTGCAGCCGGGCAAGGCTGACGCGGGCGCGCTCTTTACGAGTTCCGTGTCGAGCACGGCGTTCGGGCCGCGCGGCACGCAGACCATTCTGGCGAAGATCACGATCATCGCCGCAGCGCTTTTCATGCTCGTCGCGCTGACGCTCTCTTTGCCCATCGTCACGGGTTCGCGCTCGGTCGTCTCCGGCGACGCCGAAACGACGCCGACGCCCGCGCAGCCCGCAGCCACGCCCGCGCCGAACGGCACAACAACTACTGCGCCCATCATAACGACGCAGCCGCAGGGCAGCGGCGAATCCACGACGCCAACCGCGAACACGAACGCAGCGGGCAGCAACGCGAATGCTAACAACAGCAGCAACGCGCAGCCGCAAGCGTCGCCGCAGCCGAGCAAGTAACGAACAACCGGCGCGTTTGAAGTCGTCACGCTTCGACAGACGCGGCGCGCACGTTTGACAATTTCATCAGCCGAAGTGGCGGAACTGGTAGACGCGCACGTTTGAGGGGCGTGTGAGGTAACTCGTGGGGGTTCGAGTCCCCCCTTCGGCATCAATCTCTCGCAATCGAATAAAAGGGTCGGCATGAAAGTGCCGCCCTTTTTTATTTCACTTTTATTTCCGAAGCGCCCGTCGCGCGCGGGCTTTGTGAGCTATCGTCGAGACTGTTAAACTCTCTTTCGTTCAAGTTTGTCTCGCGCAATGCCGATGCCCTTTATTACTTTCAAAAAAACATTCGGGAGACGGCGACTTATCCCGGCGGCAACTGCTGCGGCCTTGCTGCTGGTCGTTGCTTCGGCGTGGTCGCCCGTCTCCGCGCAGTCGGTTGATCTCAACTCGCCTACGCCGGTCGTCTCAAACGAGATCAACGGGCGCATCGCTCCGCTCGACATTGGCGACTCGCGCTCGACGCGCTACTTCTACACCTTCAACGGCCTGCAAGGCGATCTCGAATTGACTGTCGAGAGCAACAATCTAGACGGCGACGTGGACATCTTCCTCGCGGGCAATCTGCGCCCGCTCACCAAAGTGACGCTCTACGCCGGAGCGAGCGCGAGCCGCGCGTCGAAGACCGTCTACCTGCGCCGCGCCGAACCGCTCATCCTGCGCGTGCAGGCGCGCACGCCGAACGACGCGGAAGGCACTTATCGCATACGACTCGGCGGCGCGTTCAGACCCGCCGAACGTCTCTTAGGTGACGCCGCCGCGTCGCCTGTTGACGAGACAGCCGCCGCGAACACGCCGCCCGCGAGAAGCGCGGACAGGAAAGTTAAACGCGTCTCGTCGGTCGGCGCGCGCATCGAAGAACCCGTCGCAGAGGTCGCCAAAGAAGAACCGAAGAAAGAAGAGACACCCGAAGCGCCGCCCGTCGCAACGAAACGAACGCCGACGCCGCGCACGGCGAGAACCAGAACGCCTCCACGCCGAACGTCGCGCGCGGAAGCGGTGCGCAAGACGCCTCCGAAAGCCGACACGGGCGATGACGAAGCAGAGAAATCCGAAGCGTCAAAGTCGGATGCCGCGAAGGGTGACGTTGCAAAGACGGACGAGGGGAACGAATCCGAAACTGAGAAGCCTGCCGCGCCTAAGCCGGAACGCAAACGACCCGTGCGTGTGCCGCGCGCACGCGGCAGCCGCAACACGACGACGGCGAGAAGAACCGACGCGCCGACGACAACGCCCGAAGCCGCAGTCTCCGTCCCTTCAACGCCCGCCGAGACTCCATCCGAGACAACTGCACCTGAGAGAGCGCCGAGCACGCGGCTCGTCCTCGTCATGCGCGATGGCGAACGGTTCGTGCGCGACATGTCGAGCGTGCGCCGCGTGACGGTCGAGAGGGGCATGCTCGTGATCGTCTCGAAGAACGGGACGGTTGAACGGCAGCCGATGAGCGCCGTGCTGCGTATGTCAATCGAGCCTTAACGCGGCGGCGGCGTCTGAAAGCAGCGCGACGAAGTTTTTCTGGCGAGCGAATGGAAGAAGGACGAAACACGGAAGGGGAAGTGCAGGCCGTCAAAAGACGCACGACGGGCGCGTGGCGCGTTGCGGTTGTGTTGCTGGCAGTCGTCGTCGCGCTCTTGCTCTACAGTCGCAGCGAGATGTGGGCTTCGCCGGAGCAATGGCAGGCGAGCGGCGCAGGCGTCGTCACGGCGTTCGTTATCGTCTTCATTATGACCGCGAGTTTGACGTGCGGCCTCACCGTTTCCTACTTTCTCATACTCACGCCCCTACTGTTTTCGCCACGCTGGTCTACTCTGATCACGACGACGGGCTGCGTGCTCGGCGCGGCTGGCGGCTACCTGTTCGCGCGTTTCGTCGGCGGCGCGTGGGCGGAGCGTTTCCGAGAGGGGCGCACGCGGCGTTTCCTGTCAACTCATTCGAGTTTCCTCGCGCTCTTCGGTCTGCGGCTCGCTCCCAGCCCGCACAGTTTCGTCAACTACGCGGCGGGCTTGGCGCACATCCCGCCCGCGCGTTTTTTGATCGCGACGCTGGCGGCGATGGGCGTCAAGTCTTACGTCTACGCGACCGCCGTGCATAGCGCGGTCGGCGCGGGTACGGCTGCGGGCTTTGTGAGCGCGCCCGTCGTGCTGTCGCTCACCGGCGTCGCCGCACTCTCGCTCGTCGGCCACGTTTTGACCAGACGTTACGCGGCAGCCATGCAGGTCGCCCCGACTTCAGTCTCGAATCGTCTCGGTTGAGCGCGCTCGCGCCTGACGCGTGTGATTTGAGAATCCGGATCGCTTTACTTACGACCGACAGTTACGTCAGCGAGTTTAATAACGTCTGCTGCGCCGACTTGAAGCCCAAATAATAATCAAGACTAAAACGATGCCTCCGATCAGCCACGGCCACCAGGAACCGGAGCTAGTTGCGGACGTGAGTTCGTCGGGCGTGGAACTCGGAGTCGCCGTCGGGCTGGGTGTTGGAGTCAGAGTTGGAGCCGGAGTCGGAGTTCTGGACGGTGTTGGTGTAGCCGCAGCACTGTCCGGCGTGGGAGTTGATGTAGGAAGTCGCGTCGGTGTAACTGTCGGAGTTATTTCGGGCGTCGGCGTCGGCGTATCATCACCGCCGCTGTCAGGAGCAGGCGTAGTTGTATCCGGCGGAGGCGTAGTAGAGGCAACAGGCGCGCGGCTAGGCCGAACTGCTGGTTGAGCAATAGGCGCAGAAGGTCGCACAACAGGCGGAAACGGAGTTAGCACGGGCGTAGGCCGGGCCGGATCAATAATTATGATAGTGGGAAGGGGACGCGGCGGAGGAATGGGCGCACGCGGAGGAATGGGCATAGGCTGAGGCGCAACCGGCGGAGGTTTAATCTGTGGGGGTACTCTTTGGCCTGACGCAACACGAGGGTTTAATGTAACAATCAGGAATGTGAAGGCGAGGAGATCGAAGGAAAGTCTTAATCGCATAACAAAAACGCCTCCTCGTTGGACTTTCATTTTTAGCAGCAGTTAAAGATTCCTACATCGGATTAATTTTAACGTGCGAGGTGAGTCGTGATGCGGGAAGCGAGGATTGACAGGCGCACACTATAACCGGAAGGATTAGAAGTCAATACTAAGAGCAACAGCATGACGCGACGCGCAGATACATCCAAAAAACGAATCGCGCAGCCGCCGCAAAAGCGGCACGTCTATCCCTTCGCGGCCATCGTCGGGCAGGATGAGTTGAAACTCGGTTTGCTCTTGAACGTCATCGCGCCTTCCGTCGGCGGCGTCCTCATCATGGGACATCGCGGCACCGGAAAATCAACTGCCGTGCGCGCGCTGGCCGAACTGTTGCCGCCGCTCTCGAAGGTGCGCGGTTGTCTCTACGGCTGCGACCCTTCGATCGAAGCCAACCTCTGCGCGGATTGCCAGACGCAACTCGCGGAGACGGGGAAACTCTTGAAAGAACGCGCGCCCGTGCCCGTCGTCGACTTGCCCTTGAACGCGACCGAAGACCGCGTTGCAGGCGCGATCAATTTTGAACGTGCGATCAAGGAAGGCTTCAAGACTTTCGAGCCGGGGCTGCTCGCGCGCGCGCATCGAGGGTTTCTCTACATTGACGAAGTTAATTTGCTCGAAGACCACCTCGTCGATCTGTTGTTGGACGTGGCGGCTTCGGGGCGCAACCGCGTCGAACGCGAAGGGATTTCGATAGAGCATCCTTCGGAGTTCGTGCTCGCCGGTTCGGGCAATCCCGAAGAGGGCGAACTCAGGCCGCAACTGCTCGACCGCTTCGGCCTCTACGCGGAGATTCGCACCGCCGCACGCATCGAAGAACGCGTGGAGATCATCACACGCCGCGAAGACTTCGACCGCGACCCTACGGCCTTCTGCGCGCACTGGGAGCGTGAGCAAGCGCAGCTTCGCCGTCGCCTCGTTCGCGCGCGCGCGGCGTTCGCGAAAGTGCGTCTCTCGACCGCGTTGGTGCGCCGGATCGCAGAGTTGTGCCAGCGTTTGAACTTGGACGGTCATCGCGGCGAGTTGACGATTGCGCGTGCGGCGCGAGCTTTGGCTGCGTTCGAGAATCGAAAAGATGTGGCAGTTGAGGACGTGCGACGCGTGGCCGCGATGGCTCTGCGTCATCGCCTGCGGCGCGACCCACTCGAACAAACAAGCGGCGGCTCGCAGATCGAGCAGGCGACGGAAGAGTTGTTCGGAGCAAGCGACAACACGAGTAGCGAAATCGAAGCCGACACGGGAGATGCGCCGCAACGACTCAGGCCGAAAAAAACTCCGCCCGACGAGAGCGGCGGCAACGACGGCGGGCGTCAATCGCGCACCGATCCGCGCCGCGAAAGCGAAGGGCGCGCGCCCGACGCGCAAAGCGAAGAACGCCCCGCGCCGACGCTCGATGCGAAGTTGCCGCGCGAATCTTTCGACAATGTGTTGCGCCTCAATCATCCGCGCGCAAAGTCAACTTCGCACGCCAGGCGTCGGGGGAACATGCGGACGACTGCTGCGAGTCAGACGCGCGGGCATTATTCGCGCGCCGTTGCCGCGAGAACCGGCGACCTGAAAGTTGCACTCGATGCGACTGTGCGCGCTGCCGCTTCGTCGCAGATGTTTCGTCGCGGCGCGGCGGGGGCGCAAGCGTTTCAAGTTGAGGCGGGCGATGTGCGCTACAAGCAGTTCAGCCGACGCGCTGGCACGCTCTTTATTTTCGCCGTTGACACTTCGGGCAGCATGGCGCTCAATCGCATCTCGCAGGCGAAGGGCGCGCTCGTGCGCCTGCTGCGCCAGTCGTACATCAACCGCGACCGCGTCGCGCTCATCACGTTCCGCGAACGCGAAGCTCGACTGTTGCTTCCGCCGAGCCAGTCGGGCGCGCTCGCGCGTCGCCTGCTCGACGCGCTGCCCGTCGGCGGCGCGACGCCTTTGACTTCCGGTTTGCTGCGCGCGCTCGAAGTAAGCGAACGCGCCGCGCGACAGGGAACGCCGCGCATAGTTCTGTTGATCTTCACGGACGGGCGCGCGAACGTGCCGCGCGACGGAAAGGTCAACACAGACCGCGCAACGACACGGCAGCGCATCAAGAGCGAGTTGGAAAAAATCGGCGTTGCACTGCAACGCAACCGCGTCGCCTCCGTCGTCGTTGACACGCAGAATCGCTTCACGTCGGGCGGTGAAGGGCAAGCGTTAGCGCAAGCACTCGGCGGGCGCTACGTGCATCTGCCTTCGTTGCAGTAGCGAGCGACTTTTTTCGTGTGACGAAATTTCCCTTTTTGTCGCCGTCCCGCGTTCTCATTTACAAAGCGATTGAAACCTGACTATTTTATGTGCGCCCGTTAAGTCTTGCCGCTTCGGCTTCAATTTGTTCAAACATGAGCGATCGCCCCGAACAACAACGGCTCACGAAGATTGAGCGCGACCGTCGCGTACACGAACTGTGCGAGCAGGTGTCGGAGATCGAGGGGCGTTTGATTCCGACTGGCCTGCATGTCTTCGGGCGCGCGTCGGTCGAACAAGAGCGCGCCGACTTGTTGCGCATGGTCGCCTCGTTCGACAGGCCGGAAGCGAACGCACGCGCGCTCCCGCAACTCATCGAAGAAAATTTACAGATCAACTTCGCTTCGCCGTCGAAGGACGAAGCGAGTCTCAGCGAGAGTAATCTACAGGCGCGCGAACGCGTCGAAGCGTTGACGCGCGAAGCCATCAGCCGCTTCTTGCAAGAGGGAAGCGAGGCCGCGTGTGTTTGGTTGGAGACGACGGCGCGCGTGCCTGTTGTGGAATCGCGTCCCGTCTTCGCGTTGCTCGAAAAGATCGCGGCGCAGTTGCAAGTCAATCAAGAGTTGGATGCTTTCGTGCGTGCGATGCGCGGCGAGTACATAGAGCCGGGGCCGGGCGCGGACATCGTGCAGAATCCGGCCATTCTGCCGACGGGCAGAAACACGCACGCAGTCAATCCTTACGGCGTGCCCTCCGATCTCGCCTTCTCACGCGCCGAACGTGTCGTCTGTCTTTTACTCGAACGCCACCTTGCGGAGCACGGTCGTTATCCGGCGGCGATGGCGCTCGTACTCTGGGGACTCGACAACATCAAGACGCAGGGCGAAGGCGTCGCGCAGGCTTTGTGGCTTCTGGGCGTGCGTCCCGTGCGCGATGCGATGAACCGCGTCACGGATGTCGAAGCCATCCCGCTCGAAAAATTAGGCCGACCGCGCATTGACGTGGTGATGACCGTCTCAGGCATCTTCCGCGATCTCTTCGGCGCGACGATGGCGTTGCTCGACCGCGCCGTGCGCACGGTCGCCGCGCTCGACGAGCCGTTGGAGTCGAACTACGTGCGGCGCAATATTCAGGCGCGCATGGAAGCGGAAGCATGCGACTTTGACGAAGCCGCGTTGCGCGTGTTCTCAAACGCTGCGGGCAACTACGGAACGAACGTCAACTTCATGGTGATGGATTCGCAGTGGGAAGCGGACGACACGCTGGCCGATCTTTTCGTCACGCGCAAGTGTTTCGCTTACGGGCGCGGCGCGGACGGGTACACGCTCGAAGGGCGCGAAGCGCGCACGGCTTTGAACAGCGCACTCGCGCGCGTCGAAGCGACGTATCAGAATATTGATTCGTTCGAGATCGGCATCACGGACGTTGATCATTATTTTGAATATCTGGGCGGCGTCTCGAAGGCTGTGGAGAAACAGTCGGAGTCGCGTCCGGCGATTTATCTGTCGGACACGCTCTCGCGCGAGGCGAAGGTGCGCTCGGTGGAAGAGACCATTCGCTTGGAGACGCGCACGAAGACGCTCAATCCGAAGTGGTACGAGGGCATGCTCAAGCACGGCTTTCGCGGCGTGGCAGAGATCGAAAGCCACGTCGCCAACACGTTCGGTTGGAGCGCGACCGCAGACGCGGTTGACGATTGGGTCTACACGGAAGTCGCCGAAACTTTCGTGCTCGACGAACGGATGCTCGAACGCCTGCGCGAACTCAATCCGCACTCCGCGCGCTCGATTGTCGCGCGCCTGCTCGAAGCCAACGGGCGTGGTTTCTGGCAGGCCGAGGCGGAGGTGATCGAACAACTGCGAGACATCTTTGCCGGATTGGAGGATCGCATTGAAGGCGTCGCTTAAGATCGCGGTGCTCTACGTCGGGTCGAGTTTGCTCGCGCCGCTCAAGCAGGCGGAGCGCGAGATCGAGCGCGCGTATGCTTTGGGCTTGAAGGTCGCGGCCTATAACTTCGGCGCACCGCTGAACGAAGCGCAGTGGCGCGAAGTTGAAAACGAACTCGCCGCGTCGCAAGTGGTCTTCGTGATTCACGTCACGGACGGCGAAAACGCCGCGCGTCTGATTCCGCTGCTGGAAAAATACAAGGCGACGCACCGCGCGGTCGTCGTGCTCAATTGCATGCCCGACCTGATGCGGCGGACGCGCATGGGGCGTCTGCGTTTCGGGCGCGAGGCAACGCAAGAGACGGACGAAGCGACGGGCAGACGCGCGGGCGCGAACGAGGGAATGGCACGGCGTCTGGTCAGTCGTGTCGGTGCTTGGATGGGCGAACAGGCGCGCACGCGACGCGAACGCTCGAAGAAGGGCGCGAGCCACACACAATACCTGCGTTACATCGAGCGTCTGCCCGCGCTCCTGCGCGTTGTGCCAAACGCCGGACGCCTGCGCGACGCGAAGAACTATCTCTCGCTCTTCTGCTACTTCCTGCAACCCACGCCCGCCAACATACGCACGATGCTGCTCCATGCGCTCAAGCATTACGCAGCGGACAAACGCTTAGACCAAATCGAACTCCCGCCGCCGGAATCAATGCCCGCCGTCGCCGTCTACCATCCGGATGCGCCCGCGCTCTTCGAATCGTTCGCGTCGTATCGTGATTGGTACGACGAGCGTGCGGTTAAATCGGGGCGTGCGAAACTCGTTGCGGACAAGACCATCGGCCTGCTCTTGATGCGACCGCAGATCGTGAGCGGCGCGCACGCGCACTACGACGCTTTGATCCGCGCCGTCGAAGCCGAAGGCTTGGCGACCATCCCCGCGATCTCGACCTTCATGGACAACCGCGAAGCGTGCGAGATGTTCTTTGTCGAAAAACGTCAGTCGTCAGTTGTCAGTAGTCAGTTGCGCGTCGGCGGGCTGCATTTGAACTCAAAGGGGAAGCGCGCGGCGGGCAAATCGAAAACAACGGACAACGGACAACGGACAAAGTGCAAACCGCGCGTGAGCCAGATCGTGTCGCTGACGGGCTTCAGTTTTGTCGGCGGCCCGGCGATGAACGACAGCGAAGCGGCGGTCGAGTTTTTGCGTGAGTTGAATGTGCCGTTTCGCTCGGCCGTGAGTCTGGACGTGCAGACGATTGAGGCCTGGCGCGATTCCTTGACGGGGCTGAATCCGGTGCAGGCGGGGATGCAGATCGCGATTCCCGAAATTGACGGCGCGACAGAGCCTTTCGTCTACGGCGGCATGTCCGAGTCGAGCGCCGCGCCGCTCCCGCTCGAAGATCGTTGCAAGCGCATCGCGCGCCGCCTCGCAAAATGGAATCGCTTGCAGACCGCGCCGCGCTCGGAGATCAAACTCGCGCTCGTCACGTTCTGCTTCCCGCCGAACAAAGGCAACATCGGCACAGCCGCCGACCTAGACGTTTTTCCGAGCCTGTGGGAAATGCTCGCGCGCCTGCGAAGCGAAGGCTACTCGGTCGAAGTGCCACAGAGCGCGGACGAGTTGCGCGAGCGACTTCTCGGTGGCAATGCCGACGCGCACGGTGCGACGGCGAACGTGGCTTATCGTATGACGGTCGAAGAGTACAGGCGTCTGTGTCCGTTCGCGCCGGAGATCGAGGCGGAGTGGGGAACTGCGCCGGGCGCGATCAACTCTTTCGGCGGGACGCTCCTTGTGCAAGGCTTGCAACTCGGCAACGTCTTCGTCGGCGTGCAGCCGACTTTCGGTTACGAGGGCGACCCGATGAAGATGTTGATGGCGCGCGGCTGCACGCCGCATCACGGTTTCGCAGCGTTCTACGCGTTCATCGAAAAGATATTCCGCGCCGATTCGGTTGCGCACGTCGGCACACACGGGGCTTTGGAATTTATGCCGGGCAAGCAGGTGGGGCTGTCGGAAAGTTGCTGGCCTGACCGTCTCATCGGCGAGTTGCCGAACATCTACATCTACAGCGTCAACAACCCTTCCGAAGGGTCAATCGCGCGCAGGCGTTCATACGCTGAATTGATCTCTTACCTGACGCCGCCCGTCGAAGACGCGGGAGTCTATCGCGACCTCGCCTCGCTCAAGGAACTGCTGCTCGCTTACCGACAGACGACCGACGAGGGCGAGCGCGAACAACTCTACGGGTTGATTGACGAGAAAGCCGCCTCGCTTCATTTCGCAGGCGGTGGTTGAGCGTGCCCATGCGGGCGGCGGGATGAAACCTAATTGACGTTGTTTATCGCACGTCCAACTTCGCGTTTGAAGTCGGACGCGTCGAGGCGGTGTTTGAAGGTTTCGATGTTGTTGATGAGGACGACGGGTATGTCCCAGCCGTAGCGGCGTGCGAGTTCCGGGTCGGAGTCAACGTTGATTTCGCGTAGCGTGTAGAGGTCTTCGCAACGCGCTGCGAGCATGGCCTGTTTCGCCTCGTCGCAGAGGTGACAGGCGGGGCGTGTGTAGAGCGTCACTTGCGCTTTTCGTGCGTCGTCCATGCGGTTGGTCTCGTTAATTAACAGACACTTTTTGTCGCGGGCGCGCGTCGTGCATGCCCCGAAGTGGTCTGGGAAAATAACATCTTGCCACAATGCCTTGAAAAGAGTATAAAATGCGAACACGCCAGAGCCGCTTACTATAATTTTATTGGCTCGGTGGCTCTTCAATAGTAACGCATAGCATCCGAATACCTGACGCGGAGAGAGGTCACTCCTCTTGTGTGGAGAGTCCTACCAACCTCCTCCCGTGAGGCTTACAAGGGGGTTGTCTATCTCCCGACGTGTGAGCGCGCTCGCCTCACATTTCTTAACACGGAGGTTGCGTTTGGATAGCGAAAAAGACCCTAACCAGCCGGTCGAGAGTGACGGCGAGACAGCCGAAGAGAAGCGTGCGCGCCAGATGGCCGAGATCAAAGCGAAGGCCGCCGCGCGTATGGCCGCGAAGGGAAGCGCGGCAGCGGGGAGCACTCCGCCAGCCAAGACCGACACTGCCGCCGCGCCGCCTGCCGCCAGCACGACGCCCGCAACCGGCGACGCACCAGCCGACGAGACTCCCGAAGAAAAACGCGCACGCATCATCGCCGAAGCCAAAGCGAAAGCCGCCGCCAAGATGGCCGCCGCGAAGGGCGGCGCATCTGCTGCGAGCGAACCAACAGTTGCGGCAGACGCGGCGACTACTGCCGCGCCGTCTGCGCCCGCGAATGTTCCGGCCACGCCGCGCAAGGAAGTGCCTGCGGGCACGCCTCCGGCAGCGCGCGTCGCGTCAGGTGCGGCGAAGACGACAACGACGCCGACCGCGAGCGTCGCCAAAGGTATCCCCGCGCCCGTCGCTGCGAGACAGAGCCCGACCGTCGTTGACACAGTGCCCGAAGCGCCCATTAACAAGATGCGCCGCCGCATCATCTGGGCGAGCGTCATAGGCTTCCTCGGCACGAGCCTCTTGATGTTCTTCCGTTTCTTCCTGCCGCGCGCGATCTTCGAGCCGTCGAGCATCTTCCGCGTAGGCTTTCCGGGCGACTTCGGCCTCGGCGTTGACACCAAGTATCAACAACAATATCGCATCTGGGTGACGCGAACCTCGGATCGTCTCTTCGTCATCTACGCGCGCTGCACGCACCTCGGCTGCACGCCCGACTGGAAGGCCAGCGAAAACAAGTTCAAGTGCCCATGTCACGGCAGCGGCTACGACAGCGAAGGGATCAACTTTGAAGGCCCCGCGCCGCGCCCTATGGATCGCGCGCACGTCGAACTCGACGCCGAAGGCCAGATCGTCGTCAACACAGGCCGACTCTACGACTGGCCGAAGGGCGGCGAAAACAAGTTCGACGATCCGGGCGCATACATTCCGCTTTAGAGACACGGCGGCGGGCAGTATTCTTGGTTTACGCCAGTAGACAGGAGAGATGGGGATGGATTCTGAACGTCCTGACGAGAAGGAAGGCCAGCCGAAGGCGGGTAACGGTTCGCCGCAGACGCCCGCCGGAAAAGATGACATCAAGTCTCTGCTGCAAGCCGCGTCCGGCGTGCCTGCGGGCAGCAAAAGGGCGGTTGCGAGCGACGTAGCAACGACTGAGAGCGGGCGCACTGGGGCGACAACAGGCGTCGGCGTCATCGGGCGCGCGAAGGAGCAAAGCCTCGCGCTCAAAGACCGCGCGCTCAAAGAGGCAGAGACTTACAAAGACCCGCAGCAGACGCAACTCTGGAAGTCCATCTTCCGCGTCTCGCACGACCGCAGCGATCCGCGCAATCGTTCGCTCGCAATTCTCTCAAACGTCTTCCTGCATCTACACCCCGCGAAGATTAACCGCGACGCCGTGCGCTACGGTTTTACATGGGGCATGGGCGGCATCACGTTCTATCTCTTCATCGTCCTCACCTTCACGGGCGTGCTCTTGATGTTCTACTACCACCCGACGAAGGTGCAGGCGTTCCGCGACATCCTTTACTTAGAACACGACGTTCCGTTCGGCAAACTTCTAAGGAACATGCACCGCTGGGCGGCGCACTTGATGGTCATCACGACCTGGCTGCACATGTTCCGCGTCGTCCTGACGGGTTCTTACAAACGACCGCGCGAGTTCAACTGGTGCGTCGGCGTTGTGCTTCTCGTCCTGACTCTGTTGCTCTCGTTCACGGGCTATCTCTTGCCCGACGATCAACTCGGCTTCTGGGCGGTGACGGTCGGCACGAACATGGCGCGCGCCACGCCCATGCTCGGCAGCGAAGGCCCATTCGGCGCGCAACTCGGCATGACGCCCTACAACGACGTGCGCTTCGGCCTCTTAGGCGGCTCAATCGTGGATGCGAACGCGCTCCTGCGTTCCTACATCTGGCACTGCATAGGCATCCCGCTCGTCGCCTCGATCTTCATGGCCGTGCATTTCTGGCGTATACGCAAAGACGGCGGCATCAGCGGCCCCGCGCCCGTGATGCTCGAATCGGAAATGAAAAAGAAGTGACGAGTGACAAGTGACGAGTGACAAGTTAAAACCAAAAACTTGTTGTTAGCTCGTCTTAAACTCGTCACTGAGAGACTAAAGGAAAACACAATCTTGTCTTTCGCTCGTCACTTGTCACTCGTCACTTGTCACTAAGGATTGCTTATGGACTGGCATCAACTCTGGACAATCACATCTGCGCCCGACAACGTGCCGATTGTGGCGATGTTGTTCCTCGTGCCGTTCTTCACTTGGTACGGATTGAAGCAGGCGCGCGAGAACGACAAATTGATCGTCGAACTCGAAGGCGACGCGGCGAAGGCCAAGACGCACCATCGCAAAATGCTGCCCTGGCGTCCGGGTTGGGCGCGCGAGTTGCACGTCTGGCCTTATCTGGTGCGAATAGAATTTCTCGCCGCCGTGATCGTGACCGTCATCCTCTTCGTCTGGTCAATCACGCTCGACGCGCCGCTCGAAGAACCCGCCAACCCGAACCTGACGATGAATCCCTCGAAAGCGCCCTGGTACTTCCTCGGCCTCCAAGAGATGCTCGTCTACTTCGACCCTTGGATCGCGGGCGTCGTCATGCCGTCAATCATGATGATCGGCTTGATGGTCTTCCCTTACGTTGACTCGAACCCTTTGGGGAACGGCTACTACACGATTCGCCAGCGCAAGTTCGCGCTCGGCATGTTCGGCATCGGCTGGTTTACATGGATCATTCTGATCGTGATCGGCACTTTCATACGCGGGCCGGGTTGGGTCTGGTTCTGGCCGGGACAGACCTGGGATCACAACGCCGTCGTGTTCGATAAGAACCGTGATTTGCACGACATCTTCGGCATCACGAGCGTGCCCGGCAAGATCATCTTCGGCGCAATCGTCGTCGGCCTCTTCTACGTCTTGGCCGGACTGTTTCTGCACTGGTTGATGACGCGCAACGAGTTTGAGCGGAAACTCCTTGCGCGCACGAGCGTGCTGCAATATCTGACGTTCCAATTTTTCGCCATCTCTGTGCTGATCGCGCTGCCTGTGAAAATCCTGCTGCGGTTGGCCTTTACGATCAAATACGTATGGGTAACGCCTTGGTTTAACATCTGAACCCGAATCCTTGGAGGGAGATGAAGGTGGCCGACGAGACTCCTAAATCCGACACGGACGCGCTGGCACGTAGGGAGCCGGAAGCGCCCGCGCGCGATCCGATCATCAGCCGTTCGACGAGCGGCATCCTGCTTGTTTGCGCTCTGCTCCTCATGGCTGTCCTGGCTTGGGCTTTGTTGGATGAAGCCTATTTGCAGCGCCCCTGGAAGAGCATGCAGCAGGATTTTGTCGCGCGCTACAACCGTTATCTCAAGCGTCTGAAACGGACGGGCACGCAGTCGGAGAAGGATGTCAAAGAGACCGAGGAGTACAAGGAATTAGACCGCGCCGCGCAGGAAGCGCGTCAGGCCGCCGAGCCGCGTAAAAAGGAGATAGACAACGAGGTCAAGTTCATTGACCGTCAACTCGCCGCCGTCACCGATCCGTTCCAGAACAAACGCGGCTACATCACCGTCGTCAATTATCGCATAGAGACTTCCGACGAATCGGACAAGGCCGATCTGCGCAAAGAGGTGCAGGAGGAGAAGCAAGAGAAGGTCTCTGTGAAGATGCCGGTTGACCCCAACTCCACGAAGACCGAGGAGCAAAAACTCAACTTCGTCGAACTCGAAACGAAGTATAACGATCTGAAGGCGAAGAAAGCCGCGCTTCTTACAGAACGCGCGGAAGTCCTCAAAGAGTCGGACGAGTTGGCGAAGAAGCGCGACACCTATCTGAAAGACAACGTCATCGGTCTGAGCGCCGAGCAGATCGATAAGTTGATCGATAAGAACAACAAGTTCGACTATACGATGCGGCAGATCAACGTCAACGGCGATCAAATCGTTGACCGCTGCGAGACGTGTCATCTCGGCATACGCGAACCGTTGGAACTAACGCCCGTCAACTTCAAACGACCGGGCAAGCGGATTGACGCGAACGCGCGCGCCTTCGTCTCTCATCCGAGCAAGGAGCTTTTGCAGATTCACAATCCCGAACGCTTCGGCTGCTCAAGCTGTCACGGCGGAAACGGGCGCGCGACGACGAGCATCGTCAAAGGGCACGGCCTCAACCGCTTCTGGTTGCACCCGCTCTACAGCAAAGAAAACATGGAGGCTGGTTGCCAGCAGTGCCACTCGTCGGATCGCGTGCTGCAAGGCGCGAACACCTTGACGAAGGGCAAAGACCTCTTCCAGGAGCGCGGCTGCGTCGGCTGCCACCGCTACGAAGGCTTCGACCGCGAGACGGACGGACTCGCCAATTCGCGACAGACGATCAAACAGTTGGAAGAGCAACTCGCTGCAAACGACCGCGAGGCGCGTACGTTGGACGTTGAGGCGGGCACTGTTGCGGACGAAACGGAAGCGCAACGAAAACTCGCGCGCGCCGTCTCCTTGCGCGTGACGAACAGCCAGATCGAGGCGCGCATCGAACAGTTGAACGTGCAGGCGCGCTACCTGATGCAGGATCAGAAGAAGGTCGGGCCGAATTTGAAAGACGTGCGTTTGAAGTTGCGTAAAGAGTGGATTCCCGTGTGGCTGAAAGACCCGCAAGCGTTCCGCCCGGGCACGAAGATGCCTACGTTCTGGTATCTAAATCCCGATCACACGCTCGCCAAGAACTTCAAACAGAACGCAGACACGGAGCGCGCGGCGATTGCGGCTTATCTCTGGCAGTCGAGTTTTGAGGGGCAAGTGCCGAAGCAAGAGCCGGGCGACGCCACGCACGGCAAAGAGTTGTTCGAGACGAAAGGCTGCATGGCCTGTCACTCCATAGGCGAGGGCGTTGAGAATCAGGTCGGCGGGACGTTCGCAGCGAACCTACAGCGCGTCGGCGAGAAGGCCGACTTCAATTACATCGTCCGCTGGATTTACAACCCCCGCGAGCGTTGGGCACCTTATTGCCCGAAGGAGAAGCGCGACCTGACGCGCGAGGATTACGAGAAGAACAACAAGCCTTACCGCTTCGACACGCACGGAAATTCCAAGTGCCCGAACGACGGCGCGGAACTGCAAGTGCAAAACATGACGGTGATGCCCAACTTCCGTCTCTCCGAACAGGACGCGCGCGACATCGCCACATATCTCTTCTCGCTCGGCAAACAGTCGCAGTGGCCTGACGCGTCGTTCATGGACGATCCGAAGTTGAAGGATCAGGGCGCGTACTTGATCAAGCAATACGGCTGCGCCAACTGCCACGAGATTCGCGGCTTCGAGGACGAGCAGCGCATCGGCAAAGAGTTGACCGCCGAAGGCTCTACGCCGATTGAGCGTTTAGATTTCGCCTTACTCACGCACGACGCGGAGAACGGCATCAACCCGTTCACGGAAGCGAAGTACGAAGAAAAAGAGGGCAAAAAGGCGGAGTGGTACAACCACAAAGGCTTCTTCGAGCACAAGCTAGAAGAGCCGGGCATCTACGACAAGGGCAAAGAGAAAGAGCCGCGCGATCACCTGCGCATGCCCGATCCGTTCCTGACGCCCGAATGGAAAAACGCGCTGACGACTTTCCTCTTAGGCAGCGTCGGCACGGAGGGCGCAAACGTGCCCACGTCATTCTTCTATCAACCGACGGATCGACGCAAAGATATTCAAGACGGCTGGTGGGTCATCAAGAAGTACAACTGTATGGGCTGCCACTCGGTACAGGTCGGGCAAAAATCCGTCCTGCAAGAGTTGCCGCAATACCTGACGCCGGACGGCAAAGATCAACTGCCGCCCGCGCTTATGACCGAAGGCGCGCGCGTCGATCCGAACTGGCTGCTACGCTTCCTAACCGATCCTTCGCTCAGCAACGGCTCGGACGACCCGACCGTTCGCGCGCACAGCGGCATGTCCGGACGAAACGACAGCGGCCAATCCGGCGGCAACGGGTCGGGCGGCGTCGGCGCGTCGGCAAGCAACCAACCGCAGGGCGGCGCAACGGCTGGTAATAATCAAACGCCAAGCAGCGGCGCGTCGTCATCGAGCGCGAGCACGACGGGCGTGACGAAGCCGAACAACGACAGCCGCGAGTTGCCGCCGCAGCCGGGCGCGAACAAGAACGGCGTGCGTCTCTATCTGAAAGCGCGCATGCCGACGTTCAATTTCTCGCCGAACGAGTTGCGCACGCTCGTGCGTTTCTTCCTCGCGGTGTCGTCGCAGCAAGAGCCGTTCATCAAAGAGCCTGTCACGCCGTTGACGGATCAAGAGCGCACGCTCGCGCGGCAGTTGTTCACGTCGCAACAAGCGCCGTGTTTGAAGTGTCACCTGACGGGGAATCCTGCGCATGACAAGAATGCCTCCGCGCCGAACTTCTTGCAGGCGGGCGAACGCTTGAAGCCCGGCTGGACTTTCCGCTGGCTGCTCGATCCGCAGAAGGTCATTCCGGGCACGGCCATGCCCTCCGAACTCTTCAAACGCGACGGCGAGCGTTGGGTCTTCAACGGCGAACTGCCCGCGAGCTTCAACGAGTACAAGGGCGACCACGCAGATTTGCTCGTACGCTACATGCTGCAACTGACGCCAGCCGAGCAAGCGCGCCTCGCCGCCGGTTCGCCTTCGGCCACAGGCGGCACGACAACGACGGGCGAAAGCACTAACGCCGCAACCCAGTCGAGCACGCATCACACGCGCTCGAAAGCGACGGGACGACAGAGGAAGTACGGCTCGCGCGCGGCTGCGACGAAGAACGTTTTTCGTGGAGGCATCCGGCGCGCGACGCGTGCGAGCGCAGTTATGCGTGAGAGCGCGGCGCGTGAATTGGTCGTGTCCGTGCGGCAATATGGCAGCGCGTATTCGCCGCCGAGCGGTCGTTCTTGGTAGAATCGGGGAAATTTCAGTTCAGGAGATAATTAATGCCTTCAAAATATTTACTCAGGATTCTAACCTTGATGATCGCCGCCGCGTTGCTCTCTCTGATGATCGCCTGCGGCAGCAGCGATGACGACGACGTGGCGGAGGATGACAACTCGCCGAGCGAGACGGCGGGCACGCCTTACAAGACGAGCGGCAACGAAGGCTCGATTACGGGCGCGATCAACTTCACTGGCGAAGCCCCCGCGCCGAAGCCCATCAGCATGGACGCCGACGCCGCCTGCGCGCAGAGCAACCCGAACCCGCAGACCGAAGACGTGGTGGTTAAAGACGGCAAACTCGCTAACGTCCTCGTCTACATCAAAGACGGCAAGACCGCCGAAGGCAAGAGCATCACCGGCTTCGCCTTCGACATTCCGGCCACCGAAGTCGTGCTCGATCAAAAAGGCTGTCACTACGTCCCGCACGTGCTCGGCATCATGGCGGGGCAGAAGTTGAAGGTCACGAACAGCGACCAGACAGCGCACAACGTACACCCTTCGCCGAAGAGCAACAAGGAATGGAATCAATCGCAGCCAGCGGGCGCGCAGCCCATCATACAGAGTTTCACGCGCGCCGAAGTGGTCGTCCCCGTCAAGTGCAACCAGCACCCCTGGATGAAGGCGAACATCGGCGTCTTGAAGCACCCGCTCTACGCCGTCAGCGGCGAGAACGGCGCGTTCGAGATCAAGGGCGTTCCGCCGGGCACTTATACCCTCGCCACCTGGCACGAACGTTACGGCGAGAAAACTCAGTCCGTCACGGTTGGCGCTAAAGAGATCAAGACGCAGGACTTCACAGTAGACGCGAGCGCAGGCAAGACCGCCTCGCTCGGCCTGCTCGAAGTGATGCCCGCCATCGAATTTCCGGTGGCGTCGAAACATTAGGAAGAGTGACAAGTGACAAGTGACGAGTGACAAGTTAAAAACCAAAAAACTTGTTCTGATTCTTGCTCGTCACTTGTCACTCGTCACTTGTCACTGCTTTACAGGCTTTTCATGGAAACAATCGCTGTAGAAGAGATCGAGCAGTCTGTTGCCGCCGTCCCGAGCGCGGCGGCAACAGAGGCGCGTTCGCCATCCGCGATGCGCGAGAAAGTGTCTGCTTATTACGAGTTGACGAAACCGCGCATCACTTTTCTCGTCGCCTTGACGACCGCCGCCGGATTTTTGCTCGGCTCGACGCGCGGCGCGTTCGATTATCAACTCTTCGCGCACACGCTCTTTGGCGTCGCCATCCTGTGCTCCGGCATCTCCACTCTGAATCAATGGATGGAGCGCGATCTAGATCGCTTGATGCGTCGCACGGCGCGTCGTCCGCTTCCGCTCGGCACTTTGACGCCGCGCGCTGCGCTCCTGTTCGGTTTGAGTTTAACCGTCGGCGCTGAAATTTATCTCGCGGCGTTCGTCAACGTGCTCTCAGCCGTGTGCGGCCTGAGCGTGATCGTCGGCTATCTGCTCTGCTACACGCCGCTCAAGACGCGCACGTCGCTCTCGACTCTGGTTGGCGCGTTTCCGGGCGCGGTTCCGCCGCTGCTCGGTTGGGCTGCGGCGACGAACCACATCGGCCTTGAGGCGTGGGTGCTGTTCGCGATTTTGTTCCTCTGGCAGTTCCCGCACTTCTTCGCAATCGCCTGGATGTATCGAGAGGACTACGCGCGTGCGGGGATTTTGATGCTGCCTGTAGTTGAGCCGGAAGGGCGTATCACGAAACAGCAGATCGTGTTGTGGACGCTGATGCTCGTGCCCGTGAGTCTTGCTCCGGCGGCGCTCGGCATCTCCGGTGCGGTCTATTTCTTCGGCGCGCTCGTGCTCGGCGCACTCTTCCTGTGGAGCAGCATCGCCGCCGCCGTCACGCTCTCACGCCAGAGCGCACGCCGCGTGCTTTTGGCTTCCGTTCTGTACTTGCCCGTATTGTTTGTTCTGATGGTGATCAACCAGTGAGCGGTGAGCAGTAAGCAGTGAGCAGTTAAAACTTTTTCCTGACTGCTTACTGCTCACCGCTTACTGCTTACTTCCGAAGGAGGTCTTCATGGGTCGTGCGCTGGGCGTGTTGATCTGGTTGTTGACGATTGCGTCGGTGTGGCTGTTCGTGAACGGGCGCTGGTGGCTGCCCCCGTACATTTCCGAACACGGCCCGGCTTATGATCGTCAATTCATGATCACGATCACCGTCGTCGGAATCTCGTTTGCGGCGGCGCAAATCGGACTCGGCTGGGCGATCTTCCGTTACGGCGCGAAAGGCGACCGCCGCGAGCGCGCCGTCTATTCGCACGGCAACAATCGTCTGGAGATCGTCTGGACGGCCATCACGGCGCTCATCTTCATCACGCTCGGCTTGATGGGACAGCGCGTGTGGGCGCAACTGCATTTGAACGAAGCGCCTGCGGGCGCAACGAAGATTCACGTCGTCGCGCAACAGTTTCAGTGGAACTTTCACTATCCCGGCGCAGACAAAACTTTCGGGCGCACAGACCCTTCGCTCGTCAAAGATGCCGAGTTGAACTTCGTCGGCTTAGATGATCAAGACCAGAATGCGAAAGATGATCAGGTCGTTACGACGCTGGCCGTACCCGTCGGTCGCCCCATCGAACTCACCTTGCAATCGAAGGACGTGACGCACGATCTGTTCGTGCCTGAACTGCGCTACAAGCAGGACGTTGTGCCTGGCATGGCGATCAAGATGCACTTCAATTTGACGAAGGAAGGGCGCTTTGAACTCGCCTGTGCAGAACTCTGCGGACAGCTTCATTACAAGATGAAGAGTTATTTGATCGCGCTGCCCCCCAACGTCTACGACGAGTTGGCGGCTCTGCCGCAAGCGCAGTTTCAGGCGCGCATCACGCAGTTAATAAAAGAGTATCCGCTCGGAATTAAGCAGTAAGCGCAAGTAGTAGACCGTCGCCGCTTTGAGATAAAGACCGAACCCGACTCATCCCGAAGGGAGAGGAGTTTTAAGATGGAAGAGGCCACGACCCCGATTGAGCCGTCCGCTGCGACCGCCGCGACGGATGCGGCAGAGGCAGCGGATGCCGCGCCGCACGCCGCGCATCATCACGGCCCGCCGACCGGTTTCATACGCAAATATATTTTCAGCATTGATCATAAAGTGATCGGCATACAGTATTTGCTGCTCGCCATCTTCTCGGCGTTCACAGGAATGTTCATGTCGGTGCTGATGCGTCTGAATTTGACGTGGCCGGGGCACAAGTGGGCGATCCTTGAAAAACTTTTTCCGCTCGGCGCGCCGGGCGGCGTGATGTCGCCGGAGTTCTACCTGTCGCTCGTGACGATGCACGGGACGATGATGGTCTTCTTCGTTCTGACCACCGCGCCGCAGGGCGGCTTCGGCAACTACTTCCTCCCGATTCAAGTCGGCGCGGAAGACATGGCGTTCCCCGTCCTTAACATGCTCTCGTTCTGGGTGACGCTCATCGGCCTGCTTGTGCTCATCTCGGCCATCTTCGTCGAAGGCAGCACGATCTTAGGCAACACGGATTTCGCCAACAACTTCCTCGGCGGCGGCGGCACTGGAACGATTGGCCCCATCGGCGGTTGGACGGGTTACCCTCCCCTGAGCGCGCTCGGAAAAGTCGCGGGGCCGGGGCAGGGCGCGGGCGCAACGCTCTGGATCACTAGCATTGCAATCTTCTGCGTCGCCTCGCTTCTCGGCGCGCTCAACTTCATCACGACCCTGCTCAACATGCGCACGCGCGGTATGTCTCTGATGCGTATGCCGCTGACGTGCTGGTCTTGGTTCACGACGGCCATACTTGCGCTCTTGGCGTTTCCGGTGCTGCTCGCGGCGGGCGTGTTGCTCCTCTTGGACAGGCACGCGGGAACAAGTTTCTTCATTCCGGGCGGGCTGGTCTTCAACGACACGGTGCAGGCGCACAAGGGCGGATCGCCCATTCTGTGGCAACACTTGTTCTGGTTCTTCGGACACCCTGAAGTCTACATCGCGATCCTGCCGGGCATGGGTGCGACTTCGCACATCCTCTCCACGTTTGCGCGTAAGCCCGTCTTCGGTTATCGCGCGATGGTCTTCGCGATGTTTGCCATCGGCCTCCTAGGCTTCTTCGTCTGGGGGCATCACATGTTCATCAGCGGCATGGACCCGCGCACGAGCATCGCGTTCTCCGTCCTGACGCTCTCCATCGGCGTGCCTTCGGCGATCAAGACTTTCAACTGGCTGGGAACGCTCTGGGGCGCGAAGATACGCTTCACCGTGCCGATGATGTTTGCCATCGGCTTCGTCTCGCTCTTTGTCGCGGGCGGCATCACCGGACTCGTACTCGGTCAAACCTCGCTCGACCTCTTCATACACGACGGCTACTTCGTGCTCGCGCACTTCCATCTGGTGATGGGCGTGGCGGCCATATTCGGCATGTTCGCGGGCGTCTATTTCTGGTTCCCGAAGATGTTCGGGCGGATGATGAGCGAGCGGCTCGGTCAACTACACTTCTGGCCGACCTTCATCGGCGTCTACGGCATCTTCGTGCCGATGCACATCATGGGCATCGTCGGCATGCCGCGCCGCTACGCGTCGTTTCAGGAATATGACTTCCTGCGCCCGCTCGACCCGCTCGTCCTCTTGGTGACAATCGCGGCCATCGTGACGGCGCTCGCGCAGTTTATCTTCCTCTTCAACTTCATCTGGAGCATCTTCAAGGGTGAAAAGGCGAGCGGCAACCCGTGGGAGGCGACGACGCTCGAATGGGTGACGCCGACCACACCGCCACCGCACGACAACTTCGCAGGGCATCTCCCGACCGTCTACAGAGGCCCGTATGAATTTGCCGTGCCCGACGCGCCGGATGATTACGTCTTGCAGACGACGCCGGACGCGGGCGAGGGGAACGTGTCGGCGGCGGGGCAGGCGGCAGCGCAAGGAGTACAGGGGAGTTCAGGCAATGGTCACAACGGTCACCACTAAACCATCGGGCAACGTCTCCTCGACGGGCGCGAAGACCATCACGCTCGGCGGGACGGGCAAGCGCGCGGGCGGCAACGGCTCGCGCGGCGGGCCACAACCGCCAAACGGCGGTGGCGGCGATGGGAGCTTCCGTTCGTCGCGTGATGCCACGCCGCAGCAATATCGCATCGGCATGTGGCTCGCGCTCTCGGCGATCCTGATGATGTTCGCCGCGCTGTCGAGCGCCTACGTGTTTCGTTCGACGCGTACGCAGCAGAGCTGGCAACTTTTCGCCGTGCCGCAATTGCTCTGGGTGAGCACGGCGTTGATATTGACGAGCAGCGCGACGTTTGAAATCGCGCGGCGCGCACTCTTCAGGGGCGAGCGCGAAGTTTATCGCCGCTGGTTGTTCGCGTCGCTTTTGCTCGGCTTCGGTTTCCTCGCGTCGCAACTGCTGGCGTGGCGCGGTCTCGTCCGGCAGGGAATCTATCTGGCGACGAACCCGCACAGTTCTTTCTTCTACCTGCTGACCGGACTCCACGCCATGCACCTCGTCGGCGGCATCGCTGGCTTGAGTTACCTGATGCTTCGCGCGCGGCGAGATTCGCAGCAGGGCGCTGTAGGAGGAAGCGTCGCCGAAGCGAAGCAGCGCGCGAGCGCCGACGCCATCGGTCTCTACTGGCATTTCATGGACGGGCTGTGGGTTTATCTATTCGCACTTCTTTTCCTGTGGAGGTAAGAGTTGAGCACACACGCGCAGACAGAGCATTTGATTGCGGACGACTGGAGCGGCGGGACTTTTCCCTATCACATCGGCCACAAGAAACTCGGCATGTGGCTCTTCATCGTCTCGGACGCGTTGACCTTCTCCGCGCTCCTCATCGGCTACAGCTACGCGCGCGTCGCCAGTGACCAGTGGCCGACGCCCTTCGCCTTCTATCCGAGCATCATCTTCTCGACCGTGATGACGCTCTGCCTGCTGGCGTCGAGTTTTACGATGGTGATGGCCGTCGCCGCCTCCGCGCGGCGCGACAGGAAAAAAGCGCGTCGCTGGATCGGCGCGACGATGCTCGGCGGACTCACGTTCCTCGTACTCCACTTGTACGAGTGGCATCACTTAATTGAAGACGAAGGACTCAAGCCGTTCAGCCTTCCGCACGAATGGCTTGAACGCTGGCCGCAGGCGTCGCCACTTTTTGGCGCAACCTTCTTCGCCATCACCGGCCTGCACATGTTCCACGTCCTCACAGGAGTTATCTATCTCGGCTTCGTGGCCTTGCGCATACGTCGCCGCACGCACGAGGACGTTGAGATCAGCGGCCTCTACTGGCACTTCGTCGATCTCGTCTGGATGTTCGTCTTCCCGTTGATCTATTTGCTGTCGGTGGATTTCAGTCCGGTGGCGCACTAGAGAAACTTTGCAAAAGTGAGGTGGGACTAAAGAAGCATGAGCACACGTTTCGGAGCACTCGGCAACATAACGAAGAGGCAAGACTTGATCTTGAACGCCGTCTGCCTGCTGTTTGCGGCGGGCTTTCTCTTCATGGCTTTGTCGAACGTGCGACGCGCGGGAAATTTCTTTTCCATTGACAGCCTCTTCATCATGCTAGTCAGTCTCATCCTCGCCGGAATATTCGCCGCCATCCCGCTCTACTGGGCTTACGAAAACGGCATGTTGCGAGAGATGTTCGCCGCCGAGGGCGACGACGCAGAGAGGGCTGCGGCGCATGCCGCTCCGGTTCACTTCGAGGGCACGACCAAACTTTTCCTCTCCGTCCTCGGCTTCCTCCTGCTCCTGACGGCGATTGAAGTCTATCTGGCTTACATGCACGTGCCGCTCGTGTTGATGTTGACGATCTTGATCGGCCTGTCGCTGATCAAAGCCGCGCTCATCCTCGCCTACTTTATGCACCTGCGCTACGAGCGCATGAGTCTGGTTTACACTTTGATCCCGATGCTAGTGATATGCATCTGCCTGCTCTTCATCTTCTTCCCCGACAGCTTCCGTCTGTTGGGCTTGCGCGCCTATAGGTAAAAAGGCTTAGAGGCGATGGAAAGAGAAACGGCCTGCAAACTATTTCTTCTGCTCGCGCTCGCCACAGCGGCGCTCGTGACGTTTGCGCCCGACGCCGCCGCGCAGTGCGCGATGTGCAAGGCTTCCGCATCAAATCTCGACAGCGTCTCGGCGCGAACTCTTAACATCTCGACGTTGATTCTCTTGTGCCCGCCGGTCGCGATCTTTTGCGCGATCTTCGCCGTCGCCTACAAGCATCGCAAGCCGCCCGAAGACGGCGAGTAATTTCAAACGAGACCGAAGAAGATGGCAAACGATCAGGCATTAGCCCTCAACAACGACCACCAGAGCATACGCGGGCGTGCGTGCCCGCAATGCGGTGGGAAGATCATCCCGTCCGACCGCGCCGTCTACGAAAGTAAAAACGATCCGTCCTCAGTCTTCCCGCTCTGGCAATGCGAACGCTGCGGCTACGAACAGATGAGCGAAAGGCCGCCCGCGCCGAAAAAAGCCGCACACGCCGCAAAGAAAAAAGAAGAGTAGCAGCGCCCTCATTCGTCCACATCACTTCCCGCATCTTCTTCGCATAATGTCGGCGTGCGGCGCGGGTGTTATAATCCGCGCATCTTTTGTAGTTCCGAATATTCATGGATTATTCAAAGCTGCCGCACTTAAACGCCATGCTCAACGCGACGAGCGGGCTGCTCCTCGTCGCCGGATTTTATTTCATTTCGCGCCGCCGCATCACAGCGCACCTGCGTTGCATGACAGCGGCGCTCGTCGTCTCCTGCATCTTTCTCGTCTCCTATCTCGTCTATCACTACAATCATGGCTCGACGCGCTTTGCGGGACAGGGCTTCATACGCCCCGTCTATTTCACGATCCTGCTGACGCACACCTTTCTCGCCGTCGTCATCGTCCCGCTCATCGCCGTCACGCTCAGGCGCGCGTGGCGCGGCGACTTCGGGCGACACCGCCGCATCGCGCGCTGGACGTTTCCGCTCTGGCTCTACGTCTCAATCACAGGCGTCGTCGTCTATCTCATGCTCTATCAACTTTACCCTTCGCGTTAGCGCGCGTACATGTTCAAAGAAGATGGCAGGGGATAACTCAAACAACAATCACGCGCGCGATAACACTCCCGCGCCGGATGTTCCACAGGCCGCGCGCCGCCGTTCGCCCTGGCCGCTCGCGGTTGTCGCCGCGCTGTTCATCATCCTGCCGTTCCTCTCCTGGTACGGGACAACCTTCTGGCGCTCGCTCGACGACGGAGAGATAGAGAAATATCTGAACGATCAGGAGAAGCCGCGCCACGTCCAACACGCGCTCGAACAGATTGACAAGCGCATCGTGGCGGGCGACGAGGGCGTTAAAAAATGGTATCCGCAGGTCGTACGCGTGGCGGGAAACTCCGTGCCCGATTTGCGCATGGCCGCCGCGTGGACGATGGGCGACGACAACAAATCGCCTGAGTTTCACGACGCGCTAAAGCGTCTTCTCGCAGACGACGAGCCAGCCGTGCGCAGGATGGCGGCGTTGTCTCTATCGCGCTTCAACGACGCGAGCGCGCGCGCGGAGTTGCTGTCAATGCTGCGCCCTTTGAATGTCCGTATGCCGATGGAGGGAACGCTCGTCACGATTTTGCCGGTCGGGTCGAACGTGACGCGAGGAGCGATGCTGGCGCGCGTGAGAGATGCCGGAGGCGCGTTGCAGGAAGTACGCGCTCCGGTCGCTGGTAAGATTGAGCGTGTTACGGCGTCTGACGGGGCGCATCTCGCGGCGGGCGACGAGTTGCTTGTGCTCGCGCCCGACAGTAAAAACGCTTGGGAGGCTTTGCGTGCTTTGTACCTGGTAGGCAGTGCGGAAGAGTTGCCGGACGTTGAGCGTTATGCGCGTGGAGAAGTGGTGGGGATGTCGGAAGAGATCAAAAAGCAAGCGGCTCTGACGGCGGAAGCCATCAAGAGCCGCGTCGCGCGATAAGTGAAAATTTTTAACGTCCGGCGGGCGCGTCCGGTAGCGTGATGCCGTGTGCGGCTTCCCAGTCTTCGGTCGGAACCATCTCGATTGCATCCCACGGGCAGCCGTCGAGAAACGCGCCTTCCGGCCCTTTGCTGATGCACTTCTGGCAACCGATGCAGAGTTCGGGATCAACTTCGATGCGTCCGAACGGCGGGTGGTCTTCGTCCGGCACCCAGAACATGCACGCCTCAATCGGGCAATACTCGATGCACGCGGGCGAACCCGCGCAGCCCGTGCAGCAGTCGGTGGTGATGGCGAGAATGCGCGGTTTCTTTTTGCGCGTGGCTTTGCCGTCGCCTACAGACATCGGCCAGTGCTTTTCGATGATCTCAATCATTCGCGTGCATATCTCCCATGCGGTGCTTTCGAGGTCGGACGTGCTGCGGACACTTTAACACGACCCCAGATGCGGCTCAATCTTCTTTTTCGCGCGCTTGACGGCGAACTTGAATGTCGCCGCATAAAGAGATAAAACTAAACGCAAACTTATCCAAAAGGAGACTCTACAAGCGATGAATACAGTCGCCGGAATTTTCCAGTCGCGCGCCGATGCCGAACGCGCCGTCGCAAACTTGCGCAGCCTCGGTCTGTCTGACGAGAACCTGAGCCTACTCTCGCCCGCCGAGGCCGAACGACAGTCGGAGACGGATGTGCCGACGAGCGACACGGAGCAGCCGGGTATGGGAAACGCCGTCGGCGGCGTGGTCGGCGGCGCGATGGGCGCGGCGGGCGGGATGACGCTCGGCGCGGCGGCGGCGAGTTTGCTCGTCCCCGGCGTCGGCCCGATCATGGCCGCAGGTTTGATCGGCGCGGCCTTGTTCGGCACGGGCGGCGCGGTCGCAGGGATGGCGGCGGGCGGCGCGCTCGAAGGACAGATCGCGGACGGCCTTCCGCACGACGAGCTTTTCGTTTACGAGGATGCGCTGCGGCAGGGACGCACGGTTGTCATCGCGCAGTTGGAAGCCGAAGGGCAGGTGTACGCCGTCGAGGGCGCGTTGAAAGAGGCGGGGGCGGAGAGCGTGGACGCGGCGCGCGAGAGTTGGTGGGTTGGTTTGCGCGATGCAGAGGAAGAGAATTACACGGGGCAGGGACGCGATTTCAAAACTGACGAGCCTGTCTATCGACGCGGCTTCGAGGCGGCTTTGCACCCGCAACTGCGCGGCGCATCGTTTGATGAATCAACAGAGCGCCTGCGCGAAAGATACAGCGACGCCTACGAGCAAGACGCTTTCCGTCGCGGCTACGAGCGCGGCCAGAGTTATCATAAAAACTTACGGGAGCGATACAGGAGTTGAAAGATACGCTTCTCAGTGTCGCAGTGTTCGTCGCCATACTGCTCGTGAGCGCACTCATCACAAATTGGTTCGCGCGCACGATGTACAATCGCTGCGCGTCGTGCGGGACGCTCAACGCGAGGCGACGCGCGCACTGTCGCTCCTGCGGCGACGCTTTGAAGTGAAAAAGACGTGAACGCGCTTCTGAATTTGGAGTTGAACGGATGCAACGCTTTAGCGGCCTCTACTGCGCCCTGTTGTTTCTCTTAATCGTGATGACCCAGAACGAATCAAACGCGCAAAGCCAGACGCCGCCCGTGCCGCCCGACTGGCAGACACACGCCGAGCGAACCGATTACCGCGAGACGCCGCTCTACGAAGAGACGCTCGCCTACTGCCGCAAACTCGCAGCCGCCGCGCCGTCGCAAATAAAGCTCACGGATTTCGGTCGAAGCGGCGAAGGCCGCGCGCTGCCGTTACTCATCGCCGCGAAGGGCAAGACTTTCACACCCGCCGCGTCGCGCCGCGCGGGCAAAGTAGTCGTCTTCGTGCAGGCTAACATCCACGCGGGCGAGACGGACGGTAAAGATGCGGGACTCGCGCTCTTGCGCGACATCATCGTCTTGAAGACGCAGCCGCGCCTGCTCGAACACGTCACGCTTCTTTTCGTTCCCATCTACAATGTGGACGGCCACGAGCGGCGCAGTCCTTACAATCGCATCAACCAGAACGGCCCCGAAGAGATGGGCTGGCGCGCGAACGCCACCAACCAAAATCTCAATCGCGACTACATGAAGGCCGACACGCCGGAGACGCGCGCGTGGTTGCGCCTGTGGAACGAATGGAATCCAGACCTCTTTATTGATTGCCACGTCACGGACGGCGCGGATTTTCGCTACAACGTCACTTACCAGTACGAACAGCACGAGAACGTCCCACAGCCTTTACGCGATTGGATGAAGTCGGCCTTCGACGGGCGCATCGTCCCTGCGACCGAAGCGCTCGGCAATTTGCTGACGACTTACATGGAGTTTCGAGACAACCGCGATCCGGTAGGGAAGGGCGTAGAAGGTTTCATCGGCACGCCGCGTTTCGCGACCGGCTACGCGCCTCTGCGCAATCGCCCCGCGCTCCTCATAGAGACGCACATGCTCAAAGACTACAAGACGCGTGTGCGTGCGACATATGACCTGCTGCGTGCCGCTTTGGAGGACGTGAACCGCGACCCTGCGGGCTGGCTGCGCGCCGCGAAAGAGACGGACGAAGCGGTCGCAGCGGAAGGGCGCAAGTACGACCCTGCGCACAAAGTCGCTCTGCGCGTCGGGTTCACAGACAAGTCGGTTCCGCGCGTGATCAAGGGCGTCGAGTTTCATACGGAAAAGAGCGAGGTGTCGGGGGCGCAGCGCGTAGTCTACGGCACGAAGCCTTACGATTTCACCGTGCCTTTCTACAACGACAGCCGTGCCCTCATCTCCGTCTCGACGCCGCTCTACTACATCATCCCGCAGCAGTGGACGGAGGTGATCGAACGCCTCGCCGCGCACGGAGTGTACATGCAGCGTTTGGCCGAACCGCTGACGGTCGAAGTTGAGAGTTATCGTTTTACGGAAGTGAAGTGGGCGAGCGCGTCTTTTGAAGGTCACGTGCCGGTCACGCAGAAGAACCAGCCGTTGCGCGAACGTCGCACCTACGCGGCTGGCTCGGTCGTCGTGCCGATGGCGCAGGCTGCGGGTCGTCTCGCCATAAATCTACTCGAACCGGACGCGCCGGATTCGTTCGTCTACTGGGGTTTCTTCGACACGATCTTCGAGCAGAAGGAGTACGGGGAAAGCTACGTGGTGGAAAAACTCGCGCGCGAGATGCTCGCGAAGGATGAGAAGTTGCGTAAGGAATTTGAGGCGCGCGTGGCGAGCGACTCGCAGTTTGCCGCGAGCGCACGCCAACGCCTGAACTTCTTCTACGACCGCTCGCCTTACCACGACCCGCTGATGAACGTCTATCCCGTCGGGCGCATCACAACGCCCATCAACGCGCGACTGACGGATTTCCGTTGAAAGATGCGGTTAACGCAAACTCGTTAGCGTTGAATCGCTCGGGCAAATGAAAAGGGATGCGGTTCAGTTAAGACCGCATCCCTTTTCCCAAGTTTTATGATCCGCACGTGTCGTCCGGTTTAAACCGTGCGGCGTCCGGTCAACAGGTTGACCACCAGCACGATGAGAGCCACGACGAGAAGTAAGTGGATGAGCGAGCCGCCGATGCCGCCGATCAGCCCGAGTAACCACAACACCAGAAGCACTACCAGAATAGTCCACAACATTTTCGCATTCTCCTTAGCAAAGGTTTTATGTCAAATCTCCCGGTTCTTGTGAACCCGCCTGCCCTCCCTAGTGCAACGACCATGCCAGCATACGGCGCGTCTCCCATCCGTTAACTTAAACCCTTGTAACTAAGAAGTTTGACCGCCTGAACGGTGTCAGATTCGCGCTGGACACGACAATTGCGACGCGTCTCTTGTATGGAAATGCGCCGCCTGAGAACCTACGCCTGTGTTCTAAATCAGAGCGAAGCGTTGAAAAAAACTCATGCGAGCGACGCTGGCGGCAACCTCGCAGGTTTTTTTCATCATCGGAGGTTTGAGGAATCAGGACGGCCGCTTCAAGCTCTTTTTAGTGACTTCTCAAACAACACGTCCGACACAAATAAGAAACATTCGGCTGGACTTAGTGTAACTGCGGATGCTAGAGTAGTTTTTAGTTTCGCGGCCACTCCCGCCGCGCTAGCGTTCACGGAAGTAGATAGGCTCCTACCGCAGATTCCGCGAGTCGGCCTTCTTCAGTCGGGTTTTCCTCAGTTAATAATTTTAGATTCTTGAAATCTCAAAGCGGCGCTCGGTCGTTTCCCCATAAACCGCGACCGCGCCGCGCCCGGAGAAATTTTAATGCCATTTTCACGTCTGCTCCCCCGCACGCAAAAGACCAGCCTGCTCGTCGCCATCGGCGCGATCTCGACGCTCTTGGTCGTCGTCGTGTTCCAACTTTTTTACTTCTCGCGCCAGCAGCCGGTCGTGCAGAATCTCAACTACACAGAGCTTCACGCGCTCATTAACGACCCCGCCATCCGCTCGCTCACGGTCGAAGGCGAATTGCTCGTCGTCGAGCGAACCGACGGCACGCGCGCACAGGCCATCGTCACGAACGCAGTGGCGCAGCAGGAAGTCATCAGCGTCTTCGAGCAGAAAAAACTACCCATCGTCTTTGCAACGATGCAGCCGGGTCGGCTCGCTTCGGCCATGAACTGGCTCATCACGCTGCTCACGCTCGGCGTCATAGGCTTCGTCGGCTGGCGTCTCTACGCGAGCATGAGCGGCGGGCATGGCGATTTTGAATTGAGCGACGCGAGCGGCGCACAGACTGCGACCTTCGCAGACGTGGCCGGTGTTGACGAAGCGAAAAACGAGTTGGCCGAAACAATCGAATTTTTGCGCGACCCGCTGCGCTTCGGTCGGCTCGGCGGTCGCGCGCCGCGCGGCATACTGCTCTCCGGAGCGCCGGGGACGGGCAAGACCCTGCTCGCACGCGCCGCCGCCAACGAAGCGGGCGTGCCTTTCCTGTCGGTGTCGGGTTCGAGCTTCCAGGAGAAATTTGCAGGACTCGGCGCGGCGCGCGTCCGACGCCTGTTCAAGCAGGCGCGAAAGCTCGCCCCCTGCGTCGTCTTCATAGACGAGATTGACGCGCTCGGTCGGCGTCGCGGTCGTAGCGGCGATTCAGCTTCCGCCGATCAGGATCAGACGCTCAACCAACTACTGATCGAGATGGACGGCTTCAAACAACTCGAAGGCGTCGTAGTCATCGCTTCGACCAATCGCCCCGACATTCTCGATCAAGCCCTGACGCGCCCCGGCAGGTTCGACCGCGAGATCGCCGTCAACCTCGCGGACGTGCGCGGTCGCGAAGCAATCTTGCGCGTCCACGCTCGCAAGCTGACGCTCTCGCCCGAACTCGAACTCGGCTGGATCGCGCGCGGCACGCCCGGCTTCTCCGGCGCAGACCTCGCTAACCTCTTGAACGAAGCAGCCATCGCCGCCACACGCCACAACGCAGACGCCGTCTGCCGCGAGCACGTCGAATACGCGCGCGATAAGATTTTGATGGGCGCGGAACGTCACGGCTTTATGATGGACGAAGAGGAACGCTACGCGACCGCCGTACACGAAGCGGGGCACGTCGCCGTCGGCCTCGACGTGAAGCACGGCGATCCGATTCACAAAGTCTCGATCCTCCCGCGCGGGCGCGCACTCGGCGTCACGCAGTCGCTTCCCGAACGCGACCGCTTGATGAAGAAACGCGAATACCTCGAAGACCAGATCGCGCTCCTCTTAGGTGGGCGCGCGGCGGAACAGATTCTTTTGGAGACGATGACTGCGGGCGCGTCGAACGACATCGAACGCGCCGTAGAGATCGCGCGCAAGATGGTCTCGGAGTTCGGCATGAGTCCGCTCGGCCCCATTCATCTCGGCAAACCGGAAGACCCGCACAGCCAATCTCTCCTTGATCGCGTGGAACATGCGACGGGCGACATCATCAACGCGCAGATGACGCGCGCCTGCGAGATCGTCGAATCGCGCCGCGCGGAGATCGCAAGTCTCGTCGCAGGACTTATGGAGCGCGACACTCTGGAATCTGACGAGATTCAGGAGTGCTTCGGTCTGAAGACCGCGAGCCAGGCCGCCGCGTAAACAAGCAGCAATAAACATAAACGTCGAAGGCAGCCATAGATCATCTGTGGCTGCCTTCGACGTTTTCTGTACCTCTTCGCCGTCGTGCTCGTCGTCGCTTCGACTTCCATTCGCCGGTTCTTGACTTGATTGTGCGCCGCATCTCCTGTAATTTTTGTGTGCGTAAGCAAGTTGATTTCTCCACCTGTTTTCGACTCCCGGACGTTCCTCTGCTTAACCCATGACTTATCCCGGCGTCGCGCGTCTGGAATTACCGATCCTGCAAGAACTCGTCGCTACGGGCGGCATGGACGACGTGCGCTATCTCTACGAACGCCTCGTCGCCTACTTCCCGCAGATGGACACTGCTGCGCACAAAGCCAAAACGAACGGCGAGCTTCGCCAGTGGAAGCGACACGTCCAACGCGCGGGTCGCGAACTCTCGGACAAACGACAGATCGAGCGACGGCGCGGTCTCTGGACGATCACTGCACAGGGGCGCAAACGCATCGCGGACGAAGCGCCGAGCTTCTCCTTCAACATCGAACCCGCGCCGTCCGAGACAAGCGCCGACGCGCTCTCGCACACAGATGTCCAGCAGATGCTTCTCGACATCGGGCGCGTGCTCGGCCATCACGCGGAGAGCGAGTTTGAGTATTACGACGTGGTCTGGCGCGCGAGCGAGAAGAGTCCGCGTCTCAGTCACATCTTCGAGGTGCAGCGCAAGGGCAACGTCGATGCCGCGCTCGCCAAACTCAAACGCGCTTACGAGGCGCAACGCTCCAAACCCTTTCTCATCGTGGCGAGCGAGCGCGACACGAATCGCGCCAACCTACAGATGAGCGCGGCGCGCACGGGCGCGTTTCACGAGATCGGGCGCGTCACAAAGATTCTGAGCTTTGAACAACTGCACAGGCTTCACCGCGCCCTCACGTCCGTCGAAGACCTGCTCGCGGAATTCATCGAGCGATGATGATCGGCACACCCCTACGCAAGCAATACCTAGACATCAAGCGCCGCCACCCCGACGCGATTCTCCTCTTCCGCATCGGCGACTTCTACGAAGCCTTCGACGACGATGCGCGCCTCATCGCGCGCGAACTCGGCATCGTTCTCACCTCAAAGCCGATGGGTCGCAACGTGCGCGTCCCGCTCGCGGGCGTGCCGCATCACAGTCTCGAACGTCATCTCTCAACACTCATCTCGCGCGGCCACCGCGTAGCCATCTGCGAACAACTGACCGCCGCGCCCGTCAAAGGCGAAACGGCGGGGCGCGGCTTGATCGAACGCGACGTGGTGCGCGTCGTCACGCCCGGCACGATCATCGAACCCGGTTTGCTCCGCAGTAAAGTTAACAACTATCTCGCAGCCTTCTGCACGGACGGGCGACGCGCAGGCATCGCTTACGCAGACGTGACGACCGGCGAGTTTGCCGCCACCGAACTCGAAGCGACGGCGGCGCTCGCCGAACTCCAACGCATCGCGCCTTCTGAAATTCTCGTCGCGCGCAGTTTAGACACGGCCGACGCGGATTTGCCCGGCTTCATCACGCGCTGCAACGACGATTACTTCGCCGCGCAACTCGCACGCGGCGCTTTGCTCAACCACTTCGAGACGCGTTCGCTCGCAGCCTTCGGCCTCTCGCGCACGCCGCTCGCCACGTCCGCCGCCGGAGCGATCATCGCTTATTTGCGCAACACACAGGACGCCGCAGCCGGACAGTTGACGCGCCTGACGAGTTATCACACAGGCAACTACATGTTGCTCGACGCGCAGACGCTTCGCTCGCTTGAGATTTTCGAGAGCTTCGGCGGCGCGCCCTCTCTGCTCGCAACACTCGACCAGACGCGAACCGCGATGGGCGGTCGCCGCCTGCGTCAATGGCTGCGCCATCCGCTGCTTGACGTGACTGAGATCATGCGTCGCCACGATCATGTCGCATGGTTTGTCGAGCACACGAAGGCGCGCGCCGAACTCTTCGCCGCGCTCGAATTTGTACACGACCTCGAACGCCTTTCCGGTCGTGCGCGCTCTGGCTGGGCGTCCGCTCAAGACGCGCTCGCGCTCGGTCAGGGTCTTGAGACGATCCCGCGCGTGCGCGCCGTCCTGCAACAGGATCAAAATAGGTTCGCGTCGCTCCTTGCCGCGCTGCCCGCATGCACGGAGGCGGCGCGCGTCATACGCGAAGCTATCGCTGACGAGTTGCCAAAGCGCAAGAACGAGGGGACGGGCATCATCCGCGCGGGCTTCTCTGACGAACTCGACAAACTGCGCGAGTTGCTTCGCAACGGCAAGACTTATCTCGCCGAGATGGAACAGCGCGAACGCGCGCGCACAGGCATCAAGAGTCTACGCGTCGGCTACAATAAAGTCTTCGGCCATTACATCGAAGTCACGCGCCCGAACCTTCATCTCGTTCCCGCGAGCTACACGCGCAAGCAGACCCTCGCGCAAGCCGAACGCTTCGTTACGCTCGAACTCAAGGAGCACGAATCGCTCGTCGTCAACGCGCAGGAGCGCATCGGCGAACTCGAAACAAACATCTTCCGCCAAGTCTGCGCCGAGATCGGCAAGAGCCGCGACGAGATTCTCACAGCCGCTTCGACAATCGCGCATCTTGACGTAGTCGCTTCATTCGCGGAAGTCGCAGCCGAGTTCAAGTACGTTCGCCCGGTCATCTCGGAGTCGCCGCTCCTGCGCATCACTGCGGGTCGGCATCCGGTGATCGAGAGGATGTTCACAGACGGATCGTTCGTCGCAAACGATTTGAAACTGGGCGGCGAAAACGCGCCGGAGATCGTTTTGATCACGGGGCCGAACATGTCCGGCAAATCAACTTACCTCAGGCAGACCGCGCTCATCGTCCTGATGGCGCAGGCAGGCTCGTTCGTGCCCGCGACGCACGCCACCATCGGACTCTGTGACCGCATCTTCACGCGCATCGGTCTCTACGATCGTCTGGGTAGCGGCGAGTCAACTTTTATGACCGAGATGGTCGAGACTGCTCAAATACTTCATCACGCCACTGAGCGTTCGCTGATCCTGCTCGACGAACTTGGTCGCGGCACTTCGACCTACGACGGTCTCGCCGTCGCGCGCGCCGTCGTCGAATACATACACAACCACCCGCAACTGCGCGCCAAGACGCTCTTCGCCACGCATTATCACGAACTGACCGCGCTCGCCGCCGTGCTCCCGCGACTTGAAAACCTGCATGTCGAGATTGCCGAAGAGGGAAGCGAACTCGTCTTCCTCTACAAGATCAGCCCGGGCAGCGCGGAGAAAAGTTACGGCGTCTATGCAGCCAAACTCGCGGGGCTGCCCCGCCCCGTCGTTCGACGCGCCGAAGAACTGTTACGCGAATACGAAGCGCAGGGCGCGGGCGAACGGCACTTCCAAACCGAGAGCGCGGCCAAGCAACCGGCGCAACTTCAGGCGCGCGAGCGCGAGAGCAACTTGATTCAGGCGTTAATGCAACTAGACCCCGACGCGCTCTCTCCCGTAGAAGCCCTGATGAAACTCTTCGAGTTGCGGCGCATGGCAGAAGATGGTGAGGATGATGCGGGGAAAGTGAGAGCGATACGCAGCGCGTAGCCGGACAGGTTCATTTAGACGCGGGATTTGAAAGGATTAAAACCTTTCACCGCAGAGACGCAGAGGACGCAGAGGGGGCGCAGAGAGAAGAACAATGTCTTTCTCTGCGCCCCCTCTGCGTCCTCTGCGTCTCTGCGGTGAAAGGTTTTCTTGCTTCGTCTTGCTACGCTGGGTCTGTGTGAATCTGCACTTTGGCGCGTGGGATTTCGGCTTCGATAGTGCGGAGCACGCGGACGGAAGCGGCGTGTGCTTCTTCGAGAGTTTTGTCGCGTTCCACTTCCAAGTGCAGGTCTATGAATTTCTGCGAGCCGGAGCGACGCGTGCGCAGATCGTGGAAGCCGAGCACGCCTTCGTCGCGAAAGCGGTTGACGATCTCCGCGACCTGTTCGTCAACGTCCGCAGGCAGACGCCGATCCATCAGCACATCCACCGACTCGCGCCCGACGCTCAAAGCGGAAGCCAGAATGTAGATCGAGATAGCGATGGAGATGATAGGATCGGCGATAGTCCAGCCGGTGAAATAGATGAGGACGAGCGCGAAGAGGACGCCGCCGTTCGTCCACACGTCGGAGGCGAAATGCACGGCGTCTGCGCCGAGAGCCGGAGAGTCTGTCAGCTTCGCCACGCGGCGCAGGCGCGTGACGAGCGCGATGCTTACAAGAATGGCGATGATCATCGTCGCAACCCCGACGGCTTCATCGCGTGTCGGGTGCGGGTAGATCATGCGGCTGATGGCTTCGCGTATGAGGAAGATGCCGGAGAGCGAGATGACAGCCGCTTGAAAAAGCCCTGCGAGCGATTCGGCTTTGCCGTGCCCGTAGGCGTGATCCTCGTCGGGTGGGCGTGCGGCGGCGCGCACGGCGAAATAGTTGATTGACGAAGCGAAGATGTCCATCGCCGAATCGAGCAGCGACGCCCACACTGCAATCGAGCCGGTCAGCCAGCCGGTTCCGGTCTTGATCAAGATCAAAAAAGCGGCGGCCATGATCGAGAGACGCGCCGCAGAATTTTTCAGCGTCGCCTCTTCGGCGTGTGCGTGTGCGGACGTTTCTCTCGCGGTTGGAACTGACATGCAAACTCGTGCGAACCAAAAATGGCGAAGCTGTTTATTCGATAAAGACAATGGCGCGGGGCGATGTTAACAAATTCAGTGGCCGAGCGCTTCCGGTCGCTCCGACACCTCTTCGATGACGCGGCTGCGCGAGCGCAGCGTGACCGTCGCCACGCCCGCGAAGATCAAAGCGGCGGCGAGCCACGTACGCGAGTTCAAACTCTCACCGAGAATCAGCGGCGCGACGGCGAATGCGATGAGCGGTTGCAGGTAAATATAGATCGCGACGACGCTCGGCGCGACGCGCCCCAAAGCCCACGCGTTCAGATAATACGCCGCGACCGTCGGGATGATGATGATGTAGAGCATCGCCAGCCACGCGCTCGTCGGGACGGTTGACCAGGAAAGTTTTGACAGGTGGTAGCCGCCGATTGGCAGTGTGATGAAACTGCCGAAAATGAAAATCCAAGTGATGACGGTCAACGCGCCGTAGCGTTTGATCATGTCCTGCGAGATGGCGATGTATGCGCCGTAGGCCATCGAGTTGAACAGCAGGATGAGATTGCCGATATTTGTCTCGCGTGAAAAGTTGGCCTGCGCAGGATTGATGAGATAGACGACGCCGCAGGCGGCCAGCAGGAGGCCGATGGCGACGCGCCAGGAACCGCTCTCGTAGCCGAGCAGGACGCTGACCATCAGTGTGAAGATGGGGATCGTCGTGCCGAGTAGAGCCGAGTTGATGACGGTGGAAAGTTCGAGTCCTTTGACGAAGAGGAATTGATTGAGTACGACGCCGAGCAAACTGTAGAGCGCGAGCTGCGCGTAGTCGCTTCTGCTTTTGATGCGGACATGGCCGGTGGCGCGGCGGATTAACAGGAAGGCGAGCGTTGCGCCGACGATGCGGAAGGTGACGAGGCCGGTGCTCGGAAGCGAACGCAGCGCGATTTTCCCGACGACCGGCCACGTCCCGAAGATAAGCTGCACGGCGACGAGCGCGGCGTGCGGCTTGAGACTCGCTGGCGGAGCAGGCGCGGTAGTTGTGGCATCCATGAAAAGAGCGTGCGACCCCTTGTCCAAACGAAAGTTGAAACTCACAACATGAGCATCAACGGGTTTTCCAACATCTTCTTGAAAGTTTGCAGAAACTTCGCGCCCGTCGCGCCGTCAACGATGCGGTGATCGCAGGACATCGTCACGCGCATCAACTGGCGTACGACGATTTCGCCCTCACGCACGACGGGCTTAGGCTGCATCGCGCCGACCGCTAAGATAGCAGCCTCCGGCGGGTTGATGATCGCCGTGAACTCGTCTATGCCGAACATGCCGAGGTTGCTCACGGAAAAAGTCGCGCCCATGTATTCGTCGGGCTGTAGTTTGCGCTCGCGCGCACGCCCTGCCAGTTCGCGCACTTCGCGGCTGATCTGTCCGATGGATTTCCGGTCGGCGGAGCGCACGATGGGCGTGATCAACCCTTCGTCAATCGCGACTGCGACGCCGATGTCCGCGCGCTCGTAATAGCGTATGGTTTTATCTTGAAACGAGGCATTGACCTGCGGGTGCTGCACGAGCGCGACCGCCGCCACTTTGATGATGATGTCGTTGATGCTGACCTTGTTCTCTTGATCGAGCCCGTTGAGCGTCACGCGAAGTTCGGCGGTGCGATCCATCTCGATCTCTGTTGTCAGGAAGAAGTGCGGCACGGGGCCGAGTGACGTGGTGAGACGCCGCGCAATCGTGCTGCGCATGGTCGAAACCTGTTCGTCACGATAGGGCGACGCGCCTTCGACCGACGGTTGCTGCGCGGGCTGCTGCGGCGCACGCGCTTCGACCGCGCGCGGCTGCTCTTGCACGCTTCGTCCCTGCGGCGCGCTGTCTTGAGCTTGCTGTTGCTGTCCGGCGTTAATGGCAGCTTCAATGTCGCGTTTGATGATGCGCCCGCCGGGGCCGCTGCCTGTCAGAGACTTGATGTTGATGTTTGCCTCGGCTGCCATGCGCGCGGCGATGGGCGAGACGACGATGCGCCCGCCCGCGCGCTGCCCGTTGCCGGATGTGTCGCTGCTATCGCCGCCGTCTGCGGTCGCCGCTTGTGCGGAAGATTTATCAGTTGAGGCTTGTGCGCCGTCGGTTGAAGGTGCGCCGCCGGTGTCGCCCTTGAGCGGTGCGCCTTCGATGGTCGCCTGCGTGCGCGCGCCCTCGACGACGACACCCGCCAACTCTTTTTGCGCGCCGTCCTGTCCGGCCTCGACGTTCTCCTCGATGCTCTGCTTATTCGCGGCGGCGGCCTCGCCCGATTCGGCACTTGCAACGAGCGCAGAGATGTCTTCGTCCGCCGCGCCGATGATGGCTATGACTTGTCCGAGCGGCACGGTCGCACCGGCTTGCACGAGAATCTTGCGCAGCACGCCGGTCGTCAAAGCCTGCGCTTCCATCGTCGCCTTGTCGGTGTCAATCTCGGCGATCGGCTCGCCGATGCTCACGCTGTCGCCCTCGTTCTTCAACCAACGTGCCAGTTGCCCCTCTTCCATCGTCGGCGAGAGTTTCGGCATGACTACCTGCGTTGCCATTTTATTAGTCCTTTGTCAGTTGTCAGTTGTCAGTTGTTTTTGTCTAGCCCGACTTGAGCCTTTATCCTCAGCGCGCAAGCTGTCCGACATGTGCAACGGACAACTGACTACTGACAACTGACGTTCTTTTACACGTAAGAAACTTCGCGCACGGCGGCGACGATGCGTGCGACATCCGGTAGAGCGAGTTGTTCGAGATTCTTAGCGTAGGGCATCGGTGCGTCGGCGCTTGAGATGCGCTTGACGGGCGCGTCCAAATAGTCGAACGCACGCTCCATGATCTGCGCGCTGATCTCAGAGCCGACGCCGCAGAAGGCGTGCGACTCTTCGACGATGACGACGCGGTTCGTCTTCTTCACCGAACGTATGATCGTGTCTATGTCGAGCGGGCGGATCGTGCGCGGGTCAACCACTTCGACGCTGATGCCATCTTTCTCTAACTCCTCCGCCGCCTTCAAAGCGAGCGGCACAGTCAGCGAGCGCGCAACGATTGTCGCATCCGTGCCCTCGCGCTTGATGTCTGCGACGCCGAGCGGGATGGTGAAGTCCGCATCGTCCGGCACTTCACCCTTCATGCCGTACATGCGTTCCTGCTCCATGAAGATTACGGGATCGTCGTCGCGGATGGCGCTCTTGAGCAAGCCTTTCGCATCGGCGGCGGTCGAAGGCATGACGACTTTGAGGCCGGGGAAATGCGCGTACCACGATTCGAGCGCCTGAGAGTGTTGCGAAGAGACTTGATAAGCAGAGCCGTTCGGGCCGCGAAAGACGATTGGAATTTTGAACTGGCCGCCGGACATGTAGAGCATCTTCGCGGCGGAGTTGACGATCTGGTCGGTGGCGAGGATCGAGAAGTTGAACGTCATAAACTCGATCACGGGGCGCAAGCCCGCCATCGCCGCGCCGACGCCGAGACCTGCGAAACCGAGTTCCGTGATCGGCGAATCAATCACGCGTTTGTCGCCAAACTCTTCCAGAAGTCCCTTCGAGACTTTATACGCGCCCTGATAAGCGGCAACTTCCTCGCCGAGCAAAAACACGTTCTCGTCGCGCTGCATCTCTTCGCTAAGCGCCTGATTCAAAGCCTCTCGAATCGTGATAACGGCCATTCAAAACCTCCAAAGACAGTGACGAGTGACAAGTGACAGGTGACGAGATAAAGACAAGTTTAAGACAGTGGTTCTGATCTAACTTGTCACTCGTCACTCGTCACTCGTCACTTTTATGGGATTGGCATAGACATGCGTGTACAGTTCTTCGGGCGCGGGTAGGGGGCTTTCTTCGGCGAACTTGAGGGAGTGTTCGACTTCGGCGCGCACGCGGTCTTCGAGTTCTTTGAGCGCGGCATCGTCCATGATGCCTTTGTGTTTGAGACTGTCAGAGAAGAGTTTGACGGGGTCGCGCTCCTGATGTTTTTCGATCTCGGCACGCGTGCGGTAGTTGCCGGGGTCGGACATGGAGTGTCCCATGAAACGATAGGTGCGCACTTCGATGAGCGTCGGGAGCGACTCTTTGCGTGCGCGTTCGACGGCGCGCTCGGTCGCTTCGCGTACGGCGAGCACGTCCATGCCGTCAACAAACTCGGAGGCCATGCCGTAGGCGACGGCCTTTTGCGAAACGTCTTGAATGGACATCGCGCGTGCGAGCGACGTGCCCATGCCGTACTGGTTGTTTTCGCAGATGTAGATGCAGGGCAGTTTCCAAAGCTGCGCCATGTTGAATGATTCGTGAAGCGCGCCCTGATTGACTGCGGCCTCACCGAAGAAGACGAGCGAGACCTGACCCGTGCCCTTGTACTTGGCTGCGAAGGCGACGCCCGTTGCGAGCGGAATCTGGCCGCCGACGATGCCGTGACCGCCGAGAAAATAGGCGTCGCGGTCGAAGAGGTGCATCGAGCCGCCCTTACCCGCAGAGCAGCCGCCCGCTTTGCCATAGAGTTCCGCCATCACTTCGTCGGCGGAGGTGCCGCGCGCGAGCGCGTGGCCGTGATCGCGATAGCTCGTCATCACGTAGTCGTCAGCGTTGATCGCGGAGAGCGAGCCGACGGCTACGGCCTCCTGCCCGATGTAGAGGTGGCAGAAGCCGCCGATCTTGCCGAGCGTGTAGGCTTCCGCAGCCTTCTCCTCGAAACGGCGTATGAGCACCATCTGGTAGAGAATTTTTTGCAGCGTCTCGCGGTCGAGTTCTTCGATCTGTTTATGAAGATGCTGCTGGCGGTGCTCGTGCTCCTCGCGCAGTTCGTCAGGGCTGAGGTTGTCGGCCGAGTCGCGTTCGGCGACGCCTGTGGCCGTCGCTTGACCCGAAGACTGGTCGCGCGGTTTCAACGGTGTAACTTTAAGTTCGCTCATGAAAGTTTTCTCTCAGGCTCAATGCAAAGCGTCGCAATAAGACGAAGGCCGCACGCCGGAAGCGAGGCTGCCCGCGCGTCCGACCCATCAAACCACCGCTCTATACTGGTATTGGCAAAATGGGATTATACGCGAGATGCGAGCCGCACTGCAAAAGCATCAATAAAACACGGCGATAACCACGCAAAAAACGGCGCACCTTGAAGAGAATCAAGATGCGCCGTGAATGTTTGACGGGTGCAGCCGTGTTATCTGAAAGAATCTATCGTGAGCACCGTGTTTTGCGCGGACGGCGGGTTGAGCTTGCGCCCGTGTTTGTCCTGCTGCATGTTGCGCCCGGCCTGTGAGAGCAGTGCTTCGGGCGTTTCGCCGTCGGACGGGAAACATGCGATGCCGATGCTGATGCCGATTTTCGTCGTCCGACCTGTGCGGATCGTGAAATCATGCGACTCGACGGCGCTACGTATGCGCTGCGCTACCATTTCGGCCACGTCGCCCGAAGCCATCGGCATGATGGCTACAAACTCGTCGCCCGCGTAACGCGCCAGCACGTCCATCTGTCTGAACTGCTTTTTGATGATGGCCGCCACGCTCGCAAGCAGACGGTCGCCGATGGCGTGCCCGTGCGTGTCGTTAATCTGTTTGAAGTTGTCCAAGTCCATGCTGAGCACGGAGAGCGGTTCGCGGTTGAGCCGCTGGCACTCGGCGATGCGCTGTTCGAGCGCGTGATGGAACGAGCGCGCGTTCGGCAAATCGGTGAGCGGATCGGTGAGCGCGCTCTCTTTGGTCTTCTCGAAAGTCATCGCGTTGTTGAGCGCGACGGAAGCATGTTGCGAGACGGATTCGAGCAGGCGTACGTGTTCGGTCGTGTACGTGGCGCGCGTCTTCGAGTAGACAGTGATCGCGCCGAACGCGCCGTCTTCGCGAATCAAAGGGGAGACGAGCACGCCGCGAATGTTGCTGGAGACTTCTTCGGGAATGCCTACGAGGTCGAGTTCGGGCGGCGTGTTGCACATCGAGCGCGCGTTGGCGATGACCCAACCGGAGATACCTTCGCCGACAGTGATGCGGCGGCGCGCGAACGCGTCCGCATTCTCGCCGGAAGCGTGCGCGGCGATGGCTTTACCCGAGCGGTCGTCAACGAGATAAATGATGCAGGTATCGAACGGCACAATCGAGCGCAACTTGCTGGCGACGAGCGTGACGGTGTCCTGCAAGTTGAGCGACGAGCCGATGGTCTGCGCAATTTCGTGCAGGGCGAAGACCTCGCGCTGCGCTTCGACGATGGAACGGAAACCGGAGTCGGAGTCCTTGTCGGTCGAACCGAGAACGTCGGAGGCGAGTCCGGCGTCGGGGCTGGCGTTATTCGCGCCCGCCTCTTCCGAAGCGACCTGCTCCTGTATGTCGTGCTCGGCGATGAGATTGTCGAAGTAGTCAATGTTGCTGACGAACGTGTCAACAACGCGCGGGTCGAACGAACTGTCGGCCATGCGGCGCAGGAGCGCGAGCGAGTCTTCGCGTTTCATGCCGACGCGATAAGGACGATCACAGCGCGTCGCGTCGTAGAAGTCCACGACCGAGATGATGCGTGCGACGAGAGGAATCTGTTCGGCGCGCAAGCCTTTCGGATAACCCGAACCGTCCCACTTCTCGTGATGGAAGCGAACGATGTCTTCAACCGGATAGGGGAAGTTAACGCGCTTGATGATGTCGCCGCCGACCACCGTGTGAATCTTCATCTTCTCAAACTCGGCGGCGGTAAGTTTGCCGGGCTTGTTCAAGATGTATTCGGGTACGGCCAGTTTGCCAACGTCGTGCAGGAGCGCGCCCGCACGCAGGGCATGCAACTCTTCGCTGCTTACGCCGAGTATGCGACCGAGTTCCATCGCGTAGATTTGTGTGCGGCGGACGTGCCCGTGAGTCGTCTGATCCTTCGCGTCAATGGCGATGGCGAGCGACTCGATGGTGTTCATGTGGAGGTCTGCGATCTCCTGTATGTGGCGAAGTTTCTCTTCCTCGCCGCGACGTGTTTCGCCCACGCGTTTCTCGTCGAAACGAAACAGCAGGTAGACCAGCGAAACGATGAGGACGCCGACGAAGAGGAAAGAGAAGCCGCCGCCGATGTAAGTCGAATAGAAAAGAGCCGCCGCCGCAGCACCCGCGAGTTGCGTCATCGAAGTCCAGACGAGACTTTCGCGCGAGAACTGCAATTTGGTTGTTCCGGCTTCAAAGGCTACGTAGAAGGCGGACGCCAGTGTGTTCAAAGCAAACTGCACGATGGCGAGGACGAAGAGCGGGAAAAGCAATCTTTCAAGCGACGCGGCGTGCGCGTTGGTCGAGGCCGAACTGCCGACCGTGAGCCGCGTCAGCAAGTTGTAGACGAAGACCGCGATGCAAGTTGCGATGATAGCGGAAACCGTGCGGAAGAGACGCGCGCTCCAATTGCCCGCGCGTTTTGAAGAGGTGAAGCCGTCCACTCCGGCGAGAATCGCGGCGGGGGCTGCGCCGAACATCATCGCCGCCAGAAAGATCAGCGCATCGGCCACAGACTTGCTGCTGTTCGACGTGCCGTCGGCGTTGAGGAGCGGGACGGTCAGGCGGCCAGCGGCGAGCGTCAAAGCCAGCAACGCGCCGCTCCAGAGGTAGCCGTTGGTCGTGAGCGACTGCAAATCGCCGAGGGAAAAGACGAGGAGGGCTGCCGCCAGCGCTGCCGAACCGCATAAAAGCGCGAGGCTCTTCCAGTTTCCGTTGGGCATATAGATGGATTTCCCGTTGGTTAAAGGAGACTTAAAGGAATTTGTTTTGGTTGCGTCCTGTCTGTTTTTCAGGGGACAGGAAACGGAAGGTTTGCGAAGTTGAGAAGTGCCAAACAATGTTGGCAAAGATAAGGTAAACGTTTTACCGGCCTAAAGTCAAGGCTTTTTCACAAGAAAAGCCTATTTTATAGGGGAATACGAATGATGCGGACGCGAATCCGGCGGGGCGGAGCTTTTAGGGCTAAATAATTGCCGCAGAAAAGGTTGAGAGGAAGAGGCGCGCTAGCTGGTGAGCGCGCCCCTTGTTTTAGCCCCGTCCAATTGCGCCGCGAGTTCGGCGGGTGTGTTGACGGGCTGCTGGCAAGTATAATTTTCGCAGACATACGCGGTCGCACGCCCGCCGAGCGCGGGGCGTTCACGCAACAGCGGAACGATGCTCGACGCCTCCGCATCATTCTCCGCAGCCTGTGCTACAACTTTATTGGGTAGATAACGCGCCCAGACTTCACGTAGCAACGCGAGCGAATCGTCTGCACCGCGCTCTCCGACGACGACGATCTCTTTCGGAGTCGAGAGATAAAAATCCAGCGAGCCGAGCAGATAGCCGAACGCAGACGGGTGGCGCGCCATCTGATCGCGTAGCAAGCGAAAGACGGTGACGGCCTTGCGCTGGTAATCCTGATTCTCCGTGAGCAGCGCGAGACGCAGGAGCAGTTCGGCGGCGACGGAATTTCCGGCGGGCGTGGCGTTGTCCATGAAATCCTTGTTGCGTACGATCAACTGTTCGCCGCGTGCGCTGGTGTAGAAAAAACCGCCGTCCGTCTCATCCCAGAATTCCGCGCACATCTGTTCGGTCAGCGTCATGCACTCGGTCAGCCAGCGCGTCTCGCCGGTCGCTTCGTAGAGAGAGAGAAGGCCGGAGGCGACGCAGGCGTAATCGTCCAGATAGCCGTGATGCTTGGCCTGCCCATCCTTGTAGACGTGCAGGAGCGTGCCTTCGCGTCGCAAAGTTGTGAGAATAAATTCGGCGTTACGTTCGGCGATGCGGCGATAATCTTCGCGTTCGAGGACGCACGAGGCTTCCGCGAAACTCGTCAGCATCATCCCGTTCCACGCGGCAATCGCTTTCTCGTCTCGCCCGGGCTTAACTCTCTTTTCGCGCGCCGCAAAGAGCACAGGCCGACTGCGCTCGACCGTCTCAAGCAAACGCTCGACCGTCACGTTCAACTCTGCGGCCACCGTTTCAGCCGGACGCGGTACGTTCAAGATATTCTTCTCTTCAAAATTCCCCCCGGCAGTCGCGCCGTAGTAAGCCGACACCAAACGGGCATCCTCTTCGCCTAACAGTTCGTTAATCTCTTCCGTCGTCCAGACAAAGAATTTACCTTCCACACCTTCGGAGTCGGCATCCTGCGTCGAATAGAAAGCGCCGCCCTCGTCTGTCATCTCGCGTGCAACGTAGTCGTAAGTCTCTGTGGCGATGCGTCGGAAAAATTCGTCGCCCGTGACTTGATAGACGTGCAGGTAGAGACGCGACAGGAGCGCGTTGTCGTAGAGCATCTTCTCGAAGTGCGGAACGAGCCAGTGCGCGTCGGTCGAGTAGCGATGAAAGCCGCCGCCGAGTTGATCGTAGAGTCCGCCCTCGGCCATCTTGCGGCAGGTGTGCGTCACCATGTCGAGAGCTTCGACGTTGCCGCTTTTGTAATGAACGCGCAGGAGAAATTCGAGATTCATGGACGCGGGAAACTTGGGCGCGCCACCAAAGCCGCCGTGCCTCTTGTCGTAGCTTCGTACGAGCGCGCTGTAGGCTTCGTCTAGAAGTTGTGAATTCAGCGGTTCGTTCGATTCATAGGCCACGTTCATGCGGCGCAACTCGTTCAGAAAACTCGTCGTCGTTTCCGCGATCTCGTCGGGGCGCGAGCGATAAGCGTCTGAGACACCCGCGAGGACGCGCGGGAAGCCGGGCAGGCGATAACGATCTTCGGGCGGGTAGTACGTGCCGCCGTAGAAGGGAACGAGGTCTGGCGTCAAAAAGACTGTCAACGGCCAGCCGCCATGACCGAGCATCAACTGCACCGCGTTCATATAAATCTGATCGAGGTCAGGCCGTTCCTCTCGATCAACTTTGATGTTGACGAAGTTCTCATTCATCAGCGCGGCGATCTCTTCATTCTCGAAAGACTCGCGCTCCATCACATGACACCAGTGGCAGGCCGAGTAGCCGATGCTGAGGAGTATCGGCTTGTTCTCCGCGCGCGCACGCTCCAAAGCCTCTTCGCCCCACGCATACCAGTCAACAGGATTATGCGCATGCTGCAAAAGATACGGACTGGTCTCGCTTTGCAGACGATTCGTGTGCTTGTGTTCCATTCCCCTTGCCCTTTCTTTGTTGGTTGCGATCATTCTACAGCCCCACGCGCGTATTGTAACTTCGACAAGCGCGACGTTTTTGTTATACTGCGAAAACTGAATGACGATTCATTTTTGAGGAGCGATCAGTCGGCTTCTGCTTACGCAGGGCATGCGTTGCTCCAAGTTTGTTTAATTAACGGAGTGATTTAGATGGAACGTGAGAGTTTGGAGATGGATGTGGTGTTCGTGGGCGCGGGGCCTGCGAATTTGAGCGGCGCGCTGCACCTTGCGCGTCTGGTGAAAGAGCATAACGAGGCTGTCGCGCAGGGCAAACGCGAAGGAAAGCCGCTCGGCGAACTTGAGATCGGCGTGATCGAAAAGGGCGCGGCTGTGGGCGCGCATATACTTTCGGGCGCGGTGATGGATCCGAAAGCTCTGCGCGAGTTGATTCCTGATTTTCTTGAGCATGGCGCGCCGGTCGAGTCGCCGGTCAAAGAAGACGAGTTTTTGTACCTGACGAAGACGCGTGCGATTCGTTCGCCCATCACGCCGCCGCCGCTCAAAAATCACGGTTACTACATCGTCTCGCTGAACAAACTTGTCGCGTGGCTCGGCGAAAAATGCGAAGAGGCGGGCGTTAACATCTTCCCGGAGTTTCCGGGCGCGGAGATGTTGTATGACGAGCGCGATGCGGTCATCGGCGTGCGCACGGGCGACAAGGGCATCAACAAGGAAGGGAAGCGGAAGGCGAACTACGAGCCGGGTGTTGACCTGTTGGCGAAGGTGACGGTGCTCGGCGAAGGGCCGCGCGGCTCTCTTACGAAGAGTCTGTCGCAGCGCCTTAATCTGAACGACGGGCGCGAGCCGCAAGTGTACAGTCTCGGCGTCAAGGAGCTTTGGGAACTCCCCGATGATCGCTATCCTGCGGGGCGCGTCACGCACACGCTCGGCTATCCTTCGGACACGCACACCTACGGCGGCGGCTGGATTTACGGCATGCAGAATCGCATACTCAATCTCGGCTACGTCACCGGCCTCGATTACGAAGACCCGCTCCTTGATCCGCACGCGGAGTTTCAACGCTTCAAACAACATCCGGCCATCGCAAAAATTCTCGAAGGCGGAAAACTTTTGCGCTACGGCGCGAAGACCATCGCCGCCGGAGGGTTCTACGCGATGCCGCAACTCTATGCGGACGGCGTGCTCTTGGTGGGCGACTGCGCGGGCTTCCTCAATTCGCAACGCCTGAAAGGCATCCACACGGCCATCAAGAGCGGCATGCTCGCCGCCGAGACGATCTTCGAGGCTCTGCTCGCAGGAGATTTTTCGGCGCGGCAGTTACAGCGTTATGAAACGCTCGTCAAGGAAAGTTGGATCATGCCGGAGCTTCGCAAGGTGAGGAATTTCCACGCGGGCTTTCGCAAAGGGCGCTGGATGGGTATTGCCAATGCAGGGTTGCAGTTTCTCACGGGCGGTCGTTCGTGGGGATTGTTTGATCGCGCGGGAGCGGAGCCCGGACATGTCGCGCTCAAAAAACTTTCCGCCTACGGTTACAAGGGCGACGCGATTGAGCAACGCTACGACGGGCTTCGCTTCGACGGCAAGTTGACGTTCAACAAACTCACAGACGTTTATCACGCTGCTGTCGGCCACGACGAAGATCAACCCGCGCATCTTCATGTTCTCGACACGAACATCTGTGTGGAGCGTTGCACAGAAGAGTACGGCAATCCTTGCCAGCGATTTTGTCCGGCGGCCGTGTACGAGATGGTCGAAGACCCTGCGCAGGCTGGCAAGCGGCGTTTGCAGATCAACTTCTCGAACTGCGTCCACTGCAAGACCTGCGACATCATGGACCCTTACCAGATCATAAACTGGGTGACGCCCGAAGGCGGCGGCGGGCCTGATTACAAAAACATGTGAGGGATGCGTAGATGGCGGAGCGTGAATCGTAAGTAGTGAATAGATTCAAAAGCCGCAAATCGTGAATAGATACAATCTGCTCTTTCTATTCACGATTTACGATTCACGATTTACGCTTCGATGTCGTCTTCTTTGATCGTGAAGTCGATTTTTCCCTGCTCAACTTCCATCAGGGCGACGCGCGTGTGTTTGTGTTGCTGCGCGTCCATTTCGATGCGCGGTCGCGCGCCGCGTTGTAGCTGCTTGCTGCGCTGCGCGGCCACGATGATCATGCGATACTTGGAATCCAATTCGGGCTGTTGTCTTTCCTCAACTGCTTCGTTGTGATCTTCTTTGCTCGACTGTGTTGCTTTAGCCATATTCGTTTCCATTTCGACCGGATAGGTCGGCTCTCCTGATAACTAAAAAATTATTTCATTCCAACCAACGGCGTGCCGCACGATTCCCGACGCTCACGGAAAAGTTTCGAGCACACGCTCGGCAAGTCGCTCCTGCCGCACGCGCCGCGCCCTCTCAGCATACACGATCGAGGACAGTTGCGTCGCGGCGCGCTCGACATCGTCGTTCAAGACGAGATAGTCGAACTCTTTATAATGTTCCACCTCGCCGCGCGAATTTCGCAAGCGCAGCGCGAGCGCATCGGAGTTTTCCGACTGCCGCCCCGTCAGGCGACGGCGCAAAATCTCGAACGAAGGCGGCAGGATGAAGATGCTCACGGCTTCAATTCCCGCCTGCCGCACGATGGCCGCGCCCTGCACGTCTATTTCCAAAACTATATCTCGACCTGCGGCCAACTCGCGCTCGACAACTTTGAGCGACGTGCCGTACAGATTGCCGTGTACGACAGCCCATTCGAGAAATTCGCCGCGCTCGCGCGCCGCAGCGAACTCTTCCGGCGTGACGAAATGATAATCGCGCCCGTTCGTTTCGCCTTGACGCGGCGCGCGCGTCGTCCACGAAACCGAATAGCCGAGGCGCGGCATGTGCGTCAGTATGCGTCGAATCAGAGTACCCTTGCCGCCGCCCGAAGGCGAACTGATGACGAAGAGAATGCCACGCTCCGCCTGGACGGGAGCGGACGTGGTTAACGGTTCGGCGTTCAATTTCTCACTCAACGTTCTGCACCTGTTCGCGCAACTTTTCCACTTCCGCTTTGATGGCGAGCGCGGCCTCTTTGATCGTCATGTCGGTTGACTTGGAGAGCACAGTGTTCGCCTCGCGATTAAATTCCTGCAAGAGAAAATCCAGACGCTTGCCCGTGTCGCCGTCGCTATCGATGATCTCGCGGAATTGTTTGACGTGGCTGCGCAGCCGCGCAAGTTCTTCGCTGATGTCGCTGCGATCCGCGAGATAGGCAACTTCCTGCGCGAGCCTGCCTTGATCGAGTTCGACGATTTCGAGGCCGTCGCGCGCGAGCAGTTCGCTGATGCGACGCTGCAAACGCGCTCGATAAGTTTCGACCAGATCATCTGCAACGGCTTCGATGACGGGCACTTGCCGTTCGATCTCGTCGAGCCGCGCGTGCATCTCTGCGGCCAGAGCCTCGCCCTCCACTCCGCGCATCTGATTCAACTCGGCGAGCGCCTCGTTGACGGCGCGCTCGATTCCTTCCTTGATCGCGTCCGTCAAGTTGCCGTCGCGCACGGGCTGCAACGCGTTCGGCAAACGCGCCAAAACGTTTATGTCCGGTTCGCCCGCGAGCGAAAATTCCTCTTGCACCGAACGCATCGCCTGTATGAAACCCGCGATGAGCGGGCGGTTCATCTCGTAGGCGACTTCGCTCGTGCGGTCAATCACGATGGTCGCGTCCACACGCCCGCGCGAGAGTTGTTCGCTGATGCGACGGCGGATTACGCTTTCGAGGCTCGACAGTTCCGCGCCCGCGCGCAGGTGTACGTCGAGAAATCGGTTGTTGACGGTCTTGAGATCGACGGAGACGTTGAAATTCTCGCCCGTCGCCGACCCGCGCCCGAAGCCGGTCATTGATTTCATAACGAATGGTCAGTTGTCCGTAGCCGAGTTAGTCCGTCGTCCGTTGTCAGTTGTTCAATACAATCTTTAGTAGCTTACTTCGCTTGGCACAAACAACTGACAACGGACGACGGACTAACTCGGCTACGGACTAACTCCAACCTCCTCCTCTTCGTCGGCGAATTGCAGTTCGTAGAGTTTTTTGTACGTGCCGCTTTGCGTCAACAGTTCTTCGTGCTTGCCCATTTCAATGATGCGCCCGCGCTCCATTACGACGATTGTGTCTGCACGTCGGATGGTTGAGAGGCGATGCGCGATGACGAGCGTGGTGCGATTGCGCGTCAGGTTGGCGAGCGCCTTTTGCACGAGCCGTTCGGATTCCGCGTCGAGCGCGGACGTGGCCTCGTCAAGCACGAGCACGGACGCGTCTGCGAGAACAGCACGCGCAATAGCGAGCCGCTGCCGCTGCCCGCCGGATAGAAAGATGCCGCGCTCGCCGACGACTGTGTCGTAACCTTGCGGCAACTCCTTGATGAAGTCGTCAGCGTAGGCGACGCGCGCCGCGTCTTCGATCTGCGCTTCGGTCGCATCGGGGCGACTGTATGAGATGTTGTAGCGCACGGTGTCGTTGAACAGAACTGTCTCTTGCGTGACGAGGCCGATGTGCTGGCGGAGGCTGCGGAGTGTGGCGTCGCGCAGGTCTGTGCCGTCCCAGAGGATCGCGCCGGAGACCGGATCGTGAAAACGCAAGATGAGTTTTGAGAGCGTTGACTTGCCGCCGCCCGATTCGCCTACGAGCGCAACCATCTTGCCCGCCGGAATCGTCAGACTGACGGAGCGCAGCACCGTGCGCTCTTCACTGTTCGCGTACTCGAAAGACACATCGCGCAGTTCGATAGCGTCGCGCAACGGTTTCAATTCGACCGCATCTTTGCGTTCGACCGTCTCCAAGTTCTCGTCCATCACTTCCCAGACATGACGCGCGGCGGCGAGCGCGATCTCGAGCGCGTTTTGAAGGCGCGAGAGTTTGCGCATCGGATCGTAAGAAGAGAAGAGGAAGAACAGGAACGTCAGGAACTGCGCGGGGTTCATGTGTCCGGCCATGATCTCGCGCCGACCGAAATAGAGAAGTATGGCGACAGCGATGACGCCGATGATTTCGATAACAGGCGGCGCAAAGCCGTTGATGCGCGCCGAGCGCAGATTTGCGCTGACGATCTGGCGCGCAACCGTTGTGAAGCGACGTTGCTCGCGCGCTTCGCCGCGATAGGCTTTGACGATGTGATGATTGGCGAGCGATTCCTGCGCGGTGTCAACGAGGCGCTGGCTGCCTTCGTAAGTCTCGCGCGCGAGGTTGCGCAAACTCTTGCCGAAGCGTGCTGTGAGCACACCGATGACGGGTGCGATGAGAAGAGAGCCGAGCGTCAGACGCCACGAGTAATAAAAAGATGCCGCGAGGAACGCGACGAGCGTAAAACTCTCGCGCAGCATGTCGCGCAGCGTCCCCGTCACCGCCGCCTCAATCGCCGCCGCCGAAGAGACGAGACGCGAGACGAGATAGTTCGTGCGATGTCGCTCGAAAAAATCTGCCGACTGCGTGAGCAAGTGCGTGTATAAATCCTGCCGGAGTTTGAGAACCGACTCTTGACCGATGCGCGCCATCAGGTATGTGGAGAAGTATTCGGCGACGCCTTTGGCGATGGTGAAGGTGATGAGCAGGATGGCGATTGTGCGCCACGCGTCGAAACTCGATTCGGGGAGTAGTTCTTGTAAATCGAAAAGGGTCTTGGTACGCTCGCCCGCGCCGTCGCCGCCGCGCCGGAAGGCTTGATCGAAGATAGGCACGATGAGAGCGCCGACTGCGCTCTGCAAGATTGCTCCGGCGACCATCGCGACCGTGGCGAGAGTGAACTTTCCCCAGTGTGGCTTGAGATAGGTTAATAGTCGCCGAAGATCGTGCATCGTTGAGCGCGCGTGTGCTTGCGGTTCTTTCCGGTTTGCGGGGAAGGTAATTTAAGTTCAACGGTAACGGAACAAAAACTATACGTACACTGCGGCGCAAGCGTCAAGCTAAAGGCCGGAGGCGTTGAACAGTCCGAGCAGTCACGCGACGATAAAGAGGCCGGTGCGAAGCGTGCGACTTTTTTCAACATCCTGACGGCTTTTGACTTATAATCGCCGCGCTTTAGAATAATCGAATTAGAATCGGGGCGGGACGCACCTGCGTCTTCCGGCCTAGCTCATCACAGGTGAATCGAGAACAAGTGAACCGAAAAATTCTGATCGTTGACGACGAAACGAGCATGCGCCTGCTGCTGGCGGGCTACTTCCGGCGACTCGGCTACGAGGTGGACGAGAAAGAGAGCGGGGAAGAAGCCTTGCCGCTCGCGCTGGGCGGCAACTACGATTGTTTCATCTTCGACGTTTCGATGCCGCCCGGCATGACCGGACTCGAACTGTTGCGCAAACTCCGCGAACGCCACATCCAAACGCCCACGCTCTTTCTGACCGCGCAGGATAAACTCGACGACAAGGTGGCAGGTTTTGAAGCGGGCGCGGACGATTATCTCGCCAAGCCCTTCGAGCCGCGCGAACTCGAATTGCGCGTGGAGGCTTTGCTGCGCCGCCCGCCGCGCGAGGATGAACCGGCGGAGGGCGAAGGGCAACAGCCGTCGCCGCGTATAGAGATCGGGAGTCTCGTCATAGACAAACGCCGACATGAGGTGACGCTCGACGGCGCGCTCGTCGAACTCACGCCGCTTGAGTTTCAAATTCTCGAACGCCTCGCCAGCGAGCCGGGTCGCGCGTGGTCGCGCAACGAACTGCTCGACGAGGTGTGGAGCACGGAGTACGAAGGTTATCAACGCAATGTTGACCCGCACATCAATCGCCTGCGGCAGAAGATTGAACTTGATCCGAAGAACCCGCGCTACGTGCTGACCGTGCGTGGCGTCGGGTACAAACTCAACGACGCGCTATGATGCTACAAACACCGCTCTCCCGCTTACGGCTCAAGACCCTCTGCTTCAGTTCGCTGGTCGCGCTCGCGCTTTCGATTCCCGGCCACGCGCAACCCGCGACCGCCGCCGCTGCAACGCGACAGCAGCCGAACGCCGCACAAACTGCCGTCTCGCTCAAACTCCGCTGGCCTGCGAAGCCGCGCGTCAAACGCTATCGCCTCCAGGTTGCGCTCGACCGAACATTCAGAGACATCGTGTTTGACCGTGCGGTCGAGGGACTCGAACAAGAGGTGAGCGGGCTGCAACCGGGCAAATACTACTGGCGTGTCGCGCCCGCCACGCCTGAGACCGGACGTTATTCCGCGCCCGTTCTGGTTGAAGCGACGACAACGCCCGTGACAACAGCGACGACTGCGACGACAACAACCATCACGCCGACAGCAACGGCTGCGACCGTGATGCGACCGCCTGCGGATGTCGGCTGGCAGGCGGCCATCGGCTCGGTGGCGCGTCCGTTCGCCGCGCGCCTGCGCACGGGTAAGAATTACGACCTCGTCGCGTTGAACTCGGACGGCATCGTCTACGCGCTCGATGGCGGCGACGGCACAGCGCTCTGGTCTGCGCGTGCGCGCATGAATGCGCCGACGGGTGATCAGGCGGAGAAGGCGCGCGCGGCTCTTTTCACGCCGCTCGTTGTGCCCGCGTCTGCGGACACGAAGGCTGTCGTTGCAGTCGCTTCCGCCGACGGCGTGCGCGGCCTTGACGGCGAGACGGGGCGCGAGTTGTGGCGCACGGTGTTGCAGGGGCGTTTGCAGAGCGGCGTGGTCGCGCAGTTGCAGGGCGAAGGCGCGGCGTCGGACTTCGTCGTCGCGGCGAGCGACCCCGACACGCTCACGGTGTTGGACGCGCAGACGGGGCGCATCATCTCGAAAGCAAAACTCAGCGCGGGGCTAATCGGCCCGCCCATCCCGTTCACGCACGGCGACGTGAACGGCGTCGCCTACGCGCTCGACAGCAGGCAGTTGGAAATACGCCGCCGCGATGGCGCGGTTGTGCGCGCGATCAAGTTCGACGTGCCATTCACCACGCCGCCGCTCGTACTGGCGACGCCGCGCGGCACGCTCGTCATCATCGGCACGGAACACGGCCTGCTATTTTTTGAAGGCTCGGAATTGAAACCGCTGGGACGCATCACGACGGAACAGGATGCGCCGCGCGGGCGACTGACAGCCGCCGATATTGACGACGACGGCACGATCGAGATCGTGATGGTGACGCAGACCGGACGCGTCGCAGTGATCAGCACGGCGGGCAAAGTCAACTGGGCGGTCGAGGGCGCAACCGACGCTTACATGGCGACGTTTGCGAATCTCAACAACGACGGCGTGCTCGACGTAGTGGTCGCATCGGGCTCGGCTTTCGCGCTCGGCTTTTCCGGTCGCGACGGCGCGTTGATCTGGCGCGCGGACGAGAATGCGAAAACGCCGTCTCCGGCGGCGAGCGCAACGACCGACGAGCGTATGCTGCGCACGCTGACAGGCGCGGTTTCAAGCGCGGGCGCTCCGCTTCTCGTCGGCGGCGATGCGGCGCGCTCCTCTGTTCGCGCCGTAGGGTTGCCGGTTAATGTCAAGAAGGCGTCGAAATAAGTTTGGCGATAGTTCATAAAGTAGTTGACCGAAGGATGCGGTGACTGTGCATTGGTGATTTGGGGTATAGCTGTGACGCTGTTTGCGGTGTGGCTCGTCGGCGTGTTGATGGGGAAGGGCGGTTTCATACACGTCCTCTTGCTGTGTGCTGTGTCGGTCGCCGTCGTGCAGTGGATGGCGGAGCGGCGCGCGGCGCGCGGTTGAGTGCGCGGCTTGGGCAAGTATGGCCGGAACACATTTCGAGAGGCTGCTTTGAAGTACGGGCAGCCTCTCCGCGCAATTATCTCGGCAACACTCCGCGCGGCGCGTGCATCCATTCAAGGCGACATCTTGCGCTCTCCCGTGCCTGCGCCGTAGTCAGCGCACATCTTTTCAACCAATTTTGAGAGGCCAAGTTATATGAAGTATCCCCGCTCACAGGAAAAACTGCTCAAAGGCATCGTCGTCTCGCTGCTCCTGCTCGCGTCGTTCGCCACGCTCGCTGCGGCGCAGAGCGACATGCGGCGCGAAACCGTAGCCATCACTTACCCGCTCGATCAAAACGTGACCGTACGCTTTCGCGGCACGACACGTCTGCCGCGCCTGTCCGGCGAGGCCAAAGTCCGTCGCACGGGGCGACGCGGCACGCGCGTCGAACTCAGCCTCAAAAATCTTCCGCGCGCCACAGAAGTCGGCGGCGTCTATTCGACCTTCGTGCTCTGGGCGATCACGCCCGAAGGACGCGTGGATAACCTCGGCGAGATCAAGCGCGGCGGCGGCATGTTCGTCAACTCCAAACTCGACGCCACCACGCCCCTGCAAACCTTCGCCATGATCGTCACAGCCGAGCCGCATTTTCTCGTGCGCGGGCCGAGCCGCGCGGTCGTGCTCGAAAACTTGCCGCCCAACAATCCGGGTGAAGCGACCGTTGCGACCGCCCCCGTCCAATATCTCGGAAACTCAAGCGACTACTTGAACAGCAGCCGCGTGCCTGAGATCGCCGACGCCGATTACGTGCGCACGCCCATCTCCCTGCTCGGCGCGCGGCAGGCCGTCAACCTCGCGCGCTTTGCAGGCGCGGAGCGCGACGCCACGACAGAGTTGAAAGCGGCGATGGATCAACTTGAAGTTGCCGAAAACAAGTGGCGTCTGAAACAACCGGAAGAAGACGTTGATGTCGAAGCCCGACGTGCGACGCAGTTGGCGGCGAACGCCGAAGAGGTAGCCGAGTCGCGCAAGGCTGCGCGTCTGCGGCGCGAAGAGATCGCGCGGCGCGATGCGGCTGTGCGTGATGCGGAGCGTTCGGCGGATTCCGCCTCGCAGGAGGTTGCGAATCTGCGCACCGCGCTCCAACGCGAGGAGCGCGCGCGCGAGTTGTCGGATCGCGATCTGGCGAACGCTAACCAGCAGGTGCGCGAACTGAGGATGGAAGTGGCGCGCTTGCGCGACGAGTTGCAAACGGTACGCGCGGAATCGGAAGACGCGAAGTTGAAAGTCGCGCGCTACGAAGGCGAGAAGAGCGCGGAGATTCAGCGGCAGGAAGCCGCGCGCCGCATCGAACAGCAGCAGCAGGCCGCCATCGCGCTACGCCAATCTCTGGCGCGTTACGGCACTGTGCGCGACACAGGGCGCGGCATCACGCTCGTCCTCCCCGATAACCTCTGGGCGGGCGCACGCTCATCCGAACTGGCTCCGGCGGCTTCAGCGACAGTCGAACCGCTCGCTGCGCTCTTCGCCAACAATCCCGACTTTCAGATCGTGATCGAGGTCTATTCCGACAGTCGCGGCGATCAGGCGGCCTTGCGCCAGTTGACGCAGGAGCGCGCCGACGCGCTCGCGGGTCGTTTCGTCTCCGCCGGAATCGAGAACGGGCGCGTGCAAGCAGCGGGCATGGGCATTGACAGCCCCGTCGCCTCCAACACCACGCCCGCCGGACGCACGCGCAACCGTCGCACAGAGATCACGCTCATCCCGATCAGCGCCAGCAGCGCATCGTCCAGCAACAGGTAACAACATAAGAAAAGTAGAAGGTGAATCGTAAATCGTGAATAGAAAAGAGCAGTTCTTCTATTCACGATTTACGATTCACGTTTTACTATCTATCCATGTCGCTGCTCGAAGTTCTACAGCTTGTCGGCTACAGCATGGGCGCGGTGTTGACGTTGTGGATGAGCGTCCTGCTGTCGAGGCAGAGACGTGCGCTGGAAAGGGCGGAGCGCGTGCTGCTCGCGCTCGCCATCACCATCGGTCTCTGGCACGTGAGCAACCTCTTTCTCACGCTCCGCGCGCTGCTTGGCCTCGACGCAGGGCACTGGTCGGGCGTGCTACGCGTCGCCGACACCATTGCCGTCACGAGCATCACGCTCGCCTACTCGCTTCTCCTGCACGTACACCTTCATCTCTGGGCACGCGCGCAGAATCGCGGCTTCACGCGTTTTGAGCGTGCGCGCGTCCTTATGTCCTACATCCCCGCGATCTTTCTGGCCGTCGCCATCCCGCGCGTCTGGTCGGGCGCGTATGCGTCGATGTTGGAGAAGCTGAACTTCTTCGTACTCCCGTTCGGCGTCTGGGCGACATACGTGCTCGCGCTTATCGCCGGAACGGATTTTCTCATCGCGCGCTCATCCGACTCGCGCAACGAGCGACGCTTGATGCAAACGCTCGCCGCATCCTTCATTGGCATCGCGCTCCTGCTGCTCTCGGCTTACGCGTTCGGCGTCGGGCAGGGAACAATCGCCGGACTCTATTTGCAGACCTTCGCCAATCTTGGCTCGCTCCTGCCGACCGCGCTCATCGCCTACCACATCTATCGTTATCGCTATCTTGAACTAATCATCAAAGAGAGCCTCGTCGTCGCCTCGTTCGCGGCGGTCGTGCTCGTCGTCTATCTCTACGGCATACGCACGCTCGCGCTTGCCTTGACCGCACGCTACAACTTGCGCGCAAGCGCGGTCGAATCGCTGCTCGTACTCGCCTTCGCGCTCGTCGTCGCCCCTCTGCGCGCGTGGCTCGACAAACGCTTTCATAAACTCTTCGAGCGCGAGGCTTCGATTTATCGCGACGTGCTCGCGCGCATCGGCGCGCAGGCCGGAGGCTACAAGCAGTTGCCCGAACTCCTGCGCTTCATCGAAGAGAGAACCACGCGCGAACTCGGCTTGCGCAGCGTTCGCTTTTACACACGACAGCACGAACTCTCGCCGTCCGACGCGGACGAAGATGCGAACGATGCGACGGCGCAGAGTGTCGAATGGGAAGAACGCGTGCTTGAGTTGGCGACGGAGAGCGTCGGCGGCGTGTTGGAAGATGAAAAAACGCTGCGCGAACACGGATTCGAAATCGCGTACCTGTTGCAGCGTGAAAACAAGCCGCTCGGCCTGATGCTCGTTGACGCTGCGCCCGACGCTCTGACGGCGGACGTGCGCGCCGTGTTGGAAGTGTTGGCCGGACAGGTTGCGCTCACGCTGGAAGATTATCGCTTGATCGAAGAGAACGTGCGTCTTGAACGCCAACTCGCGCAGGGCGAACGCCTCGCCGCGCTCGGACAGATGGCCGCCACTGTCGCGCACGAAGTCAAGAATCCGCTATCCGCGATCAAATCCATCGCGCAGGTGATGCGCGAAGACGAACGGCTCTCCGCCGAGTACACGCGCGATCTCGATCTCATCGTCGGCGAAACCGACCGCCTCAACCGCAGCGTCACGCAACTACTCAACTTCGCGCGCCACGCACCGCCCACAGGCGCACCCGCACGCGCCGGAGACCTCGCGCGCAGCATCGTCGAACTCTTCCGCGCAGAGGCCAAAAGTAGAAACATCCAACTCGACGCGCTCTGCGAAGCGAATGAGTTGTTGGACGGCGCGCAGGCGTCCGCCGTGCGCGATGCTCTCTCGAATCTTTTGTTGAATGCGCTGCAAGAGACGCCGCACGGCGGTCGTGTTTTGGTCGAAGCTGTCGTGCGCGACGGCGAGTTGTTGTTCGCAGTAACGGACGGCGGCGCGGGCGTGCCCGCAGAGTTGCGCAGGCGTATCTGGGAACCCTTCTTCACGACGAAGCAGCGCGGCACGGGCTTGGGTCTCGCCATCGTGCGCAAGCGAATTGAAGACGCGGGCGGCCAAGCGCGCCTCGCGCCTCACACGGCGGGCGCTGGCGGCGCACGCTTCGAGTTGAGTTTGCCGATCACGAACGCGGCGGGAGTGCGAGAAGCGACAGAAGAATCGATAGCGCGTGTTTAATGCGAAGGAGCGAGTTTGAAAAGATGACGCAAAAAAGATCAGGCGACGCAATCAACCTGCTCCTCGTTGACGACGAAGAGGCCGCGCGCTACGGGATGCGACGCGCGCTTGCAAATCTCGGCCACGAGATCGCCGAAGCCGGAAGCGTTAGCGAGGCGCGCACGCAATTTGAAAAACGCGCGCCCGATCTTCTTCTCCTCGATGTCAACTTGCCCGGGCAGAGCGGGCTGGAATTTTTGCGCGAACTGCAAACCGCCGAGGGCGCGCAACAAGATACGCCGCTCGTTATCCTCATCACGGCGCACGGCTCGGAGCGCATGGCCGTCGAAGCGATCAAGACGGGCGCTTACGATTACCTCTCGAAGCCGTTTGAAGTCGAAGACCTGCGGCTCGTCGTCAAGAACGCCGTCGAGACGATTCAACTCCGCCGCGAGAATCAACGCTTGCGCGCGTCGCTCGAACTCGAAGGCGCGCAGCGCGGCTCGCTCATAGGCAACTCGGAATCCATGCGTCGCGTGCGCTCGCTCATCGAGAAAGTTGCAGAGACGGACGCAACTGTGCTCGTGCGCGGCGAATCGGGCACTGGCAAGGAATTGGTGGCGCGCGAAATTCACGAACGCAGCACGTCGCGGCGCAGCGGCGCGTTTGTCGCAGTCAACTGCGCCGCGCTTCCTTCGGAGTTGATCGAGTCGGAACTGTTCGGCCACGAGAAAGGCGCGTTCACGGGCGCGACCGCGCGGCGGCAAGGCAAGTTTGAACAGGCCGACGGCGGTACACTCTTTTTGGACGAGATCGGCGACATGAGCGCGAACGTGCAGGCCAAACTTTTGCGCGCGCTCGAAGAGCGACGCATCGAACGGCTCGGCGGCGGCGCGGAGTCTATCCCCGTTGACGTGCGCATCGTCAGCGCGACGCATCGCCCGCTCGAACAGGAGATCGAAAAAGGAAACTTCCGCGCAGACCTTTTTTACCGCCTTCGCGTTGTGACGGTTGAGATCGCACCTTTGCGCGAACGTCGCGAAGACATACCCGCGCTCGCGGAATCCTTCATGCGGCTCGCCGCCGAAAGATACAAGATGCCTGTGCGCGCGATTGCGCCCGCAGCGATGCGGCGTCTGGTCGAATACGAATGGCCGGGCAACGTGCGCGAACTGAGGAACGCCGTCGAACGCGCGATGGTACTCGCCGAAGGCGACGAATTAACCGCGCGCGATCTACCCGAAGAGATCAACGCGCAAGGCGGCGCAACTCAGAACGCCACTACATCGCGCCCCACGTCAAATGAAGCGGGCGACGATGGCGATGGTCTGTCCGTGCCTTTCACAGCGGATTTTCGCGAAGACCGGCGCGAGTTCGAGCGTCGCTACATCGCGCGCTGTCTCGAAGAGACGGGCGGCAACGTCACGCGCGCCGCCACCATCCTCGGCATGCACCGCCAGTCGCTCCAACACAAACTGCGCGAACTCGGCCTCGCGCGCCGCTACGTCACGCTTGATTCCGACGCAGCGCAAACGCCGGATAAATCCGACAACTGACGGAAACCAAGACTCACCGCAGAGGCGCAGAGTACGCAGAGTGGGCGCAGAGAAAAGATTAACTTCCTTCTCTGCGCCCCCTCTGCGTACTCTGCGCCTCTGCGGTGAAGATTTTTGTTCCCCTGCACGTCGCGGAACACCGCTTGCAATTCGTCATGCTGAATTTTTGCGCAATCGCTCGCGGGGCGCGGTTGCGAGGGGGCATGATGAAATCAGTTTCACTTAAATATCGCACCATCGCTTTCTTCCTACTGCTGGCGCACGTCGTCAATTTACAAGTTAAGGCGCGAACGCCTGTTGTGCCTGAGACCGGAGACGAGCCTGTCCGCCACCTGATCATTTGCGTGGACGGCGTCGCGTTCTCGACAATTGAAGAGATGCGCGCCGAAGGTCGTTTCAAACTATTCCGTGCGCCCTCGCGCATGATCGCGCCTTTCCCAAGTCTCACCAATCTCGCGCTCAGCGAAATATTGAAGCCTGCGGGCGCGGGCGAATCGCTCGGCTACGAAGATAATTATTTCGACGTGGAGAAGAACAAGATGCGCGGCGGGCTACTCGACCGTTTTCGCGGCGAGCGATTCATCAAAGGCACGTTTCGCGAACTCTTCGACTATCACCCGTCTGCGATCAAGAGCGGTCTGGGCTACGCCGCGCCGCCCGTCAGCACCTACCTCGAATCGTTGACAGACCTCCTGCGCTTAAAACAAAAGTTTCGTGCTTCGCGCGAGCCGGTCTTCTTCGCCTACACGGGCGCGAGCGATTCGCTGGCGCATCTCGGTGGCGAGCGCCTGCTCAAAAGTTTTCTCGTCAGGCTCGACGAGACGGTCAAAGATATCGTACGCGACGGCGGCGGGCGCGTGCAGGTCACGATCTTCTCCGATCACGGAAACGACTTCAAAGGCTATCGCCGCGTCTCTCTCAAGTCGGCGTTGCGCCGCGCCGATTTCAAATTGCACGACAAGATTAAGGACGAGCGCAGCGTCGTGTTGCCGCAGTTCGGACTCGTCGGTTGCGCCGTGATGTGGACGAGAGAAGGTAACGAAGCGCGTCTGGCGTTAGTCGCCTCGCGCGTGCGCGGTGTTGATTTCGCGGCCTACGAAAAAGACGGCGCGGTTTATGTCCTTAACGAACGCGGGGCGGCGACGATAGAACGGCGCGGCGAGCGTTTTCGTTATCGCGCATCGCAAGGCGACCCGTTGGAACTTTTACCGCTCGTCGAATCTTTGAAGAGACAAGGCAAAGTTGACGAAGAGGATTTCGTCGCGGACGAAGATTGGTTTGCGGCGACGGTTGAAGGTGCGCGACCCGACGTGTTGTGGCGCATCTTCGAGGGCGTCGGCGAGCGCGTGCGTAATCGTGCAAACGTCATAGTGAATTTTGCCGACGGCTATTACACAGGCAGCGCGCCGCTCGATGTCTTCGCGTTCTTGCAGGCGACGCACGGCAACCTCGGCGCGCAGCAAAGTTTCGGCTTCGTGATGAGCAGCGTGACGGAGTTGCCTGCGCACTTGCGCGCACGCGACGTTTGGCGCGCAATCGGCTCGCCCGTCCTCAGAAAAAGCCCGCACCGCGACGAAGCGGCAAAGCACTAGATTTCGGTTTAACTCAGAGTGCAAATCAAATAACAACCCTGCGTCTCAATTCTTTCATTCCTGTTCGATTGCGCCTGACGGAACAATGCGGTTAGACTTGGCGTGCTCGTTCAAAATTCAGTTTGTTCTGCGTGGTAAATTATGAAAGCACGTCTCGACGCGATCCTTCAGCGTGAACAAGCCCTGTATCTCGATCAACTGCACCCGGGCGGCGACAGTCTCGTCGCGGAGATGGAGGAATTTGCGGCGGCAAACCGTGTGCCGATTGCAGACCGCGAGGTGGCTCTGTTTCTGGAAATAACTGCGCGAGCCGCGAAAGCACAAAAAGTTTTGGAGATCGGAATGGCAATCGGCTATGCGGTCGTACACTTGCTGCGCGGGATGGGAGAGGGCGGGCAGGTGGTGACGATTGAGCCGAACGAAGAGATGATCGCGCGTGCGAGCGATTATTTTCAGCGCGCCGGAGTGTCTGAGCGCGTGCGTATAGAACGCGGGTTCGCGCTCGACGTGATACCGAAACTAAAAGACACGTTCGACCTCGTCTATTTAGACGCCATGAAAGAAGAGTACGAGGGTTATCTCGAACTCTCTTTGCCGCTTTTGCGCACGGGCGGCGTGGTCATCGCGGATAATTTGTTGTGGGGCGGGCAAGTGGCGGGCGAGATTCGCTCACCCGATCAGAAAGAATCTACGGAGAGCCTGCGTCGCTTCAATCAACATTTCGTGAACCATAAAAATTTGCGCGCGGTGGTTCTCCCCGTCGGCGACGGACTCGGCTACGGCGTGAAAGTTGAATAGCGACCACGCGCTGCAAACTTATCCTCACCGCCCGCGCCGTCGTGCGGAAGACGTAACGGCGTTCTCGTTTTCGATTCGTTAGTAATGCAAACAATCGCTGCCCCAACAGCACAGCCGGTGAGAGCCAGCGTGCGGCCTGAAGTCGAGTTGTTTTTGTGCTGCGCGCGTGTGCATGTTGATGGAGCGATTATCGCGCGTCTTCGCCAACTGCTCGACGGCGCGCTCGATTGGGAGTACGTCGCGCGCTTCGCAGAGAGTCATGGTCTAATCCCGCTGCTTTATCATCATCTGCACGTACACGCGTCCGAAAAAGTCCCGCCCGCAGTTTATGCGACGCTGCGCGATCAGTTTCGACGTATCTCCGCTCTGAACGTCTATCTGAGCGGCGAGCTTCGACGCTTGCTCAAACTTTTCTCTGCGCACGAAATTGACGCTATCCCTTACAAAGGCCCCGCGCTCGCGGCACACGCTTACGGAAACATTGCGCTCAGGCATTTCGGCGACCTCGATATTATCGTTCGTCAACGCGACGTGCCGCGCGTGATGCGTCTGCTGCTCGCGGAAGGCTATGCGCTCCATCCGCCTTTGAACGGCGTGCAGCAAGCGTTGATGCTGCGCACGCAATGCAACTTACCTTTCACGCGTGACGAGCATCGCCTCATCGTGGAAATTCACTGGCGCGTGAGCGCGCGACTTTTCTCCGCACCATTCGACGAAGAGAGCCTATGGAAGAACTCGCGCGCGGACACTTTCGAGGGGATGCAAATTAAAACGCTCGCGCCGGAAGATTTATTGCTCGCGCTTTGTGTACACGGGGCGAAGCACTTGTGGGAGAGGCTCAGTTGGATCGCGGACATCGCGCGTCTGGTCGAAGTTGAACGCGATTTGAATTGGGCAAACTTGCTCGAACGCGCGCGGCGCACCGGCACGGAGCGCATGCTGCTGCTCGGCCTTTTCGTTGCGCATGATCTGCTCGGCGCGAATCTCCCCGAACACGTCCGGGAGAGATTTGAGTCTGATGCCGAGATTGTTCCTATGGCGGAGCAAATTTATACGTGCCTGTTCGCGGAAGGGAATGAGGCGGGCGGCATGTCCGGTTATTTTATTTTCCAGTTCAAGGCGCGTCGCCGCCTGCGTGATAAGTTCAACTATTGCCGCTACGTGATCAGCCCGACGGAAGAAGACCTCACGCTCGTCAGGCTTCCGGCGTCGCTCTCTTTCGTCTACTATCTGCTGCGCCCGCTGCGCATGCTCTGGACGGGCGGGCCGAGCCACTTGCAACATTAAACTTACGGGACGCTGTTAAGAGATTGATGCTCGCAGTTAAATATGTTAAGTTCCGTCTGCCTGCGCTAGCTTGTTTGACTTGTCCGATGGCCTTTGCCGTCTACTTAACAAAAGCCAGCCAAATTTTACGCGCCCGATGAGCGTGACCGCCGCTTGCCATGTGGCAACAGCCGATGGCATTTTTGACCGTAGCGGGTAGCATGTTTCTTCTTTGAAGTTCACTTGCAACTAATTTCTCCCCCGGACATCGAAGGTTTCAGCGTGTGAGCCGATTCGCGCTTGCCCGTTAATAATTAATTAATGGATTAGGAGTAAGAGGTAGGTTAAAATGTTCGACATGATTTCTAAGCGTTTCGTTCTACATCTCGCGGGGGGGGCACTGCTACTTTCTTCGGTCGTCGCCGTCGCCGCGCAACAGCCTGCGAAGAAACCCGCCGCGCAGCCGAAGCAGCCAGCCCAGACGCAGCCCGCTCCGGTTGCGAAGAAAACGCCCGCGCCCGTAAGCACCGCCACTGGCGATGTCAAAGCCCCTGCGCGTCCTGCTGCGACTCCTGCGGCGGGTATGGCGGCAGCGGCCAAGTCGCCCTGGAGCGTTAAGGTCAGTAAGAGCGCGCCCGTCAGCATCACGCTCTCCTCGAAGAACGGCAAACTCACGGAGATCGCCGCAGACATCAGCAAGCGGCTCAAAGTGCCCGTCATCCTGACGCCGCTCATGCAGAAGCAAGTGATCACGCAGGAGTTTGAGGCGTTGCCGCTAGAAGGTGCGTTGCGCTTGCTCGCGCCGCAAGTTTTCGTTGACTACGAACTCAGCGGCGACCCCGGCAAACAGCCGAAAGTCGTTGCCGTCTACTTGCAGGGGATGAACGAAGAACCGCCCGCCGAAACCGCTGTGGTCAAAGGCGGCTCGGAAGCGATTTTGATCGAGGGCAACACGGAAGACGGTATGGACGCTGAGAACGTCAAGGACGAAGCGAAGCAACCGCTCAGCGTGTCGGTCGAAAAAAATCAACTCAGTGTGCATGCGCGCAAGCAGCCTTTGACGGCGGTGCTCTATGAAATCGCAAGTAAAGTTGACATTCCGTTCGAGATGAAATATGAATCTACAGAACTTGTGGATGTGGACTTTAGCAATTACACGATGGAGCAAGCGGTACGCGCCATTTCGCCAAACGTCATTCTTTACCAGCGCACCAATCTGTCGAATTACGAAGTCAGACCGCTGCGCCTCGTTTTAGTGTCGCCATCCAACAACCAACAAACTACAAAAATGTGAGGAGATATCGAGCCTTGAACACAAAAAACAGTAACCCAGTCAACGAGCAGTTGGAGCAGATGGAGCGGGGAGAAAGCGTCGCATCGCAGCCCGTTCAAGAAAAGAAACCCTTTGTTGAACCGGTGGTCTCCGTGCCTGTTGATGTTTTGGAGGCGACTGCTTTCTTTCAAGGCCCGACAGTGGATACCATCCAGACGTTGACGACGTAAATTTGCTTTCCCTGTGAGTGAAAGTGGCCGGGAGACGATGTCTGTCGTTGCAGCGCAGAGCAAAGCTTCAATCAAGAAGTTTTACACGATTGGGGAGCGTCTTCTCGCTTTCAACTTTAACGACGAAGTAGCCGCGCGGGTCGCCGGAGAGTTCATCGGGGGTATGTATTTCACCCCGTTCTCAGGCCGCGCGGCTCGCTTTGTTGATTGCACCGTCCAAATTTTCTACGGCGACCCGCCGCCATTTCTGCCGCCCAATTGCCAGTCATTTGAAGTCCCGCGCGGGCAGTGCTACACAGACGGGACAGAGCACTTTCTTGACATAGACGAATCGCGGATCGCGGTCTACGCGGCGTCGGCGCGTCTGGTCTCGGTCTGGCTCGGCGCAACCGCACACGCGCGCCACCCCGTCGCGATCATCAACGCTCTCTCTTACGCGTTGCAGGCTGCACTCAGGCGCGGCGGCCTCTACGTCCTGCACGCGGCGGGCGTCGTCGAGCCGGAGACGGACACGGGCTTGATCGTCGTCGGAAACTCGAACAGCGGGAAGTCGAGTCTGACCGTTCGTTTGGCGAGCGCGGGTTGGCGTTATTTGTCGGACGACATGCTGGTGCTCGGCGAAGAGGCAGCGGGCGAGGTAGAGGCCTGGGCTTTGCGCCGCGTCTTCTCGGTCTCTTCGGAGTCGCTCGCCAATTGTTGCTTGAGCGAACTGGAACCGGCGCTCGGCGCGCCCGTCAATTCCGATCCGAGCAAGCGGCGACTCGATCCAGCCGTCGCGTTCCCTGAAGGCTTTGTTGGGAGTTGCTTCCCGCGTGTGCTACTGTTCCCAACCTTGACGGGCGAACGGGCGAGCCGCACGGAACGGATCACTTCGAGCGAAGCGATGGCGCGACTCATCAGGCAATGCCCCTGGGCGAGCTACGATGCAAGCAGCGCGCGCGAACATCTACACGTGCTCGGCTTGCTGGCGAAGCAGTGTACATCTTATTTACTCCATGCCGGTCGTGATCTGATCGAAGACTCGTCGCTCGCGCCCGCACTTTTGGCCGCGTGCATCGAACGTTAATTTATGGCAATCGCGCAAGCTGCAAGCACTGTCGAGCACAAACTCAAGCACATCAGCCTTGAGTTGACGAACATCTGCAACCTTCATTGCAGCTATTGCGCACGCGACGACGACGCGCTCTATCATGCGCCCGCCAACTTCTTCTCCGTCGAACTCCTACGCCACATCATACGCAGCGCGAGCGACCCCGCTTGCGGTTTCAACTCGGTTTCATTCACGGGCGGCGAAGTCACCATTCACCCGCGCTTCAAAGAGATCGTCGAGACGGTCAGGGAAGAGGGCTGGCAGTTCGGTTTCGTCACAAACGGCTGGCACTTCGACCGCGTCTATCCGACGCTTATGGCGAACCGCGATGCGCTGCACATGGTCGCGTTCAGCCTCGACGGCCCGACGCGCGAGACGCACGACTTCTGGCGCGGCGAAGGATCGTTTGTGCGCGTCATGCGCGCCATCACGCGCTGCTACATGAAGGGCATCCCGTTTCTCATCAAGACGGGCATACGCCGCGACACCATCCCTCTACTCGAACAATTCGCTTTGCTCGCCGCGCGACTCGGCGCGCAGGCCATACACTTTTCCCACCTGCTCCCGACTTCCTCCGGCGCGGAAGAAGAGTCTGGTCTGAGCATCGAAGAACGCGCGCACGTCGAACAGGAGATAGGCGTGCTCGCTAGCATCTTCAAGATGAAGATCGGCGTCGCCACCGGCTACTACAATTTAGACCCCGCGCCGCCCTGTCAGGCGCTCGAAGGCACGAACTGCAATATCGACTATCGCGGCAGGCTCACGCTTTGCTGTAACCTCTCCGGCTATCGCGGCGCGTCGGAAGAGACTGACGTGGTTGCAGATTTAACGAAGGAAGACTTTGCCGACGGCTTCGTGCGTCTGCGTCAAGTGGCCGCGCGGCAACTCGAACGGCGCAAGGTAGCGCTCGCGGAGATCGCGCGCAAAGGCGTCGAGCCTGATCTCTACACCGCCTCGCCCTGTCTCTACTGCCTGCAAAGTTTCGGTAAAATCCCCTGGCACAAGGCGTCGGAATCGAAGTCGCGTTCGCTGCCGGTTCTCGCCGTGAGCGCGCCCGCCGCCGAGTCTGCAATTTTTCTTAAACAGGAATCCATTTGATGTCTGAAAGTATGCCCAGCCCGCACGAGCATGTCGTGTTCACGGAATTTGACGACAGCGAAGCCGTGCTCGTTGACCTGAACTCCAAACGCTACTACACGCTGAACGAGACGGCCATGATCATCTGGCGCGGCCTCGAACGTAAGCGCACGCGCGAAGAGATCATACGCGACATCACAGACGCCTACGATGTAACGCCCGAACACGCCGCCGCGTCGTTCGACAAACTGGTCGCGTCGCTGGAGGCGCGCAAACTGCTCCGGCAGGACGGCGGGCAGTGAGGCAACTTTTCGTTGTCGAGGCTCTCCTCCAATTGCTGCCGGTTGGTCTTTTGTGATAGCTTTTGTTCTCGAACCGCAGAGGCAAGTTGAGTGTTCAGGCTGAGTTGCGGGTTTTCATAATTGCTGCCCTTTTGCGTCCCGACATCCATGTTCCGGTGCTGCGAGTGCGCGCAGCGCTGTTCCAAGCAAAATAGGAAAAAGAATGATTGACATGACTTCGCCGAAGTATATCGGGCAAGTCTCCACGTCATCATTCAACATCGCTCTACCGGTATAAATTTTATCGCCCCTCGTGCGTCTTTCTACCCTAACTGTGAGCCGCTGACGCGGCACAAGCCAGACACCCACGAAAGGATTTTCACCCGTGATCTCTATCCCACTCCGCAGCCGTCGCCCTATATTTGCGCGTCGCCAACTCTTCGCGCTCGCGCTGGTCGTTTCGCTTTTAGCGATACTCCTGCCGACAAGATTTAACTCCGTCATCCCCGCCGCGCAGGCGGTTTCCACGACATTTGTGATCAGCCAATTTCAAACCGGCGGCGGGGTGGCAACTGACGAATTTGTCGAATTGCATAACGTCAGCGGTGTAGCTCAGGACTTAAACGGCCATCGTCTGGTATATCGAACTTCGACCGGCACGACCGACGCGACCACGCCTTTAGCGGTATGGACGACGACCACGATGGTTCCTGCGGGCGGTTATTATCTGGTTGCCGCATCTCCGGGCTACGACGGCGCACCCGCAGCCGACAGAACCTATAATTCGGGCAGCGTTTCCATGTCGGGCGCAGCCGCCGGCGCAGGCATCGCGCTCCGTAACGGCGCGGCCAACACGGGTACGATTGTTGACTCGGTTGCTTACGGCACAACCTCAACGACGGGTTTCACGGAAACAACGAATACGTCAGTTCCGGCAAACAACGACAGCCGCGCGCGTAAGTCCGCAGGCTGTCAGGACACGGACAACAATGCCAACGACTTCGAGGGACTCACTCCCTCAGCCCCGCGCAACAGCATGACGACGCCCGCTGTTTGCGGAGCCGCCACGCCGACGCTGAGCATCAATGATGTGACTCAGGATGAGGGCAACGGCGGGACGACGACTTTCACTTTCACCGTGAGCGTGTCGCCCGTCTCCCCGTCTGCTGTGACCTTCAATATCGCCACCGCCGATGGCACGGCGCAGGACGGAGTCCCTGCGGGCGAGGACACTGACTACGTCGCCAAGAGCGAAACAGGTAGAACGATTGCAGCGAATACTGCTTCTACGACCTTCACCGTCACAGTCAACGGCGACACGAACGTCGAGCCTAACGAAACTTTCTTCGTCAACGTGACGAACGTGTCGGGCGTGACTGCTGGCGACACGCAGGGCTTAGGTACGATTCGCAACGACGACTTCTCGATCACTCCGATTTTCAATATTCAAGGCAGCGGCATGTCCTCGCCTTTCAACGGCCAGCAGGTTACGACTAACGGCATCGTTACCGGACGCAAGACTAACGGCTACTTCCTCCAATCTGCGTCCGACGACGGTAATCCGAATACCTCAAACGCTATTTTCGTGTTTACGTCGAGCGCGCCGACTGGCGTCGCCATCGGCGATGCTGTGACTGTGACAGGCACGGTAAGCGAGTTTGAGGCGGCGGACAGCGACGAACCCGATGGCGTCACACCCGTTCCCGATCCCAAGACCGCGACGGAGTTGGTCGGGCCGTTCACCCTCATCATAAATTCGTCTGGAAATCCGCTGCCTGCGGCGATTGATGTGTCTGGCAACAACAATATCTTCAACCCGAATGCGCTCAGTCGCGGCGCGGAGTTGGAGAAATATGAGTTCATGCGCGTGAGCGTCCCTTCGATGACGGTCAGCGAGCCGACAAATAATTTCGGCGAGTTCTGGGGCGTTGTGACAGGCGTGCCGAGACCGTTCCGCGAACCCGGCATCGAGCGGGGCGATCCCATTCCCGTAGCAGACCAAGGCCCGTATGCGTCGGCGACGCCGCCGAACGTGCCCATCTGGGACGGCAACTTCGAGCGTATTCAGGTTGACAGCGATGACGCGACCACGCCTGCGGGAGCGCGTCGGGCGCAGGTTCAAGTGACGACCGGAACAGTCGTTACGGGCGTCACAGGGCCGCTTGATTTCGCGTTTCTCAATTACCGCATCGTACTTGATTATAATGTGACGCCCGGCACGAGCGGCGGCATCACAGCGGCTATCCCCGTCCCGACACCTGCGACGGGCGAGTTCACCATCGCTTCGGCCAATCTGGAAAACTTCGGCGCGTCGAACGCGGACTTTGCCGGTCGGCTCAACAAAGCCTCGCTCGCCATCCGCAACGTTATGCGCACGCCAGACATTCTCGGCGTTATAGAGGTCTTCGACAAACCTTCGCTCGATCAACTGGCTGCCAAAATCAACGCCGACGCGGGCAACTCTGCGGCGGTGAACTACGTGGCATACCTTGAAGAGGGAATTATTCCCGGCGACGCCTCCACCAACTTTGCAGACGATCAGGACATCGGTTTCCTCGTCAACACGGCGCGCGTGGACGTAATAGGAATGCCCGTTCAGGCTTATCGGGGCAATAATTTTACCTACGCCGGTACAACATCGACGCTCCACGACCGTCCGCCCTTTATCCTGACCGCCGATGTACCGCAGGCAGGCACGGCAACCAAGTTGCGTGTGACGGTGATTCATAACCACACCAAATCTCTCATCGCCGTCGATAGCCCTGTGCCGCGCGGCACGGGCGGCACGGAAGGCGGGCGCAACCGCGAGAAGCGACGCCTGCAAGCCGAAGACATAGCTAATCTGGTGCAGGCACGTCAAAACGAAAACCTCGTCGTCACTGGCGATCTCAACGCGTTCGACTTCAACGACGGCTTCGGCGACATTGTCGGGACGATCAAGGGCACGCCCGTACCGCCCGAGCAAGTCGTCGAGCCGAGCACAGATATCTGGACGTATCAGCTTTACAACTCGCTCAGGCTTCTTCCGGCGGATCAGCAATACTCTCTGCTGTTCGAGGGTAATGCGCAGGCGCTTGATCATGTTCTAGTCAACAATAAAATGCGCGCGCGCCAGACGCGATTCGCCTACGGGCGCTACAACGCAGACTTCTCCGAATCTTTCGCAGCGGACACGAACCGACCCGAACGGCTCTCCGACCACGATGCGGCGGTCTCGTACTTCGCTACGGGGGCTGTGACGTTGCCGGGGGCGGTTTTGATCAGCGAGTTCCGCTTCAACGGCCCGAACGGGTTGAATGACGAGTTCATAGAGCTTTACAACAACTCCGAACTGCCTGTGGACATAAGCGGTTGGACGCTCGGCTCGGCGACCGGCGGCAACGTGGTTATAGACGAGGGCTCAACCATTCCGGCGCGCGGGCATTATCTCGTCGCTTCGGATGGTTTCAGCCTCGAAAACGGCGTTGTCGCCGCCTTCACCGCTCCCGCAACTCCGGATCAGACTTATGCGGGCGCGGCCTTCCCCGATAATGGTGGCGTAAAACTCACCGACGCGGTTGGCGATACCATTGATGCCGTAGGCTTCAGCGGGACTGCTGCCGGGTTCAACGAAGGGACGGGACTATCGCCTGCGGGCGGCGTCGCGCCTGCGAGCGACGAACAAATCAGTTTCGTACGCAGACTGACAAGCGGATTCCCGCAGGACACCAACAACAACGCCGCAGACTTCGTGCTCGTCTCGACGACAGGCACGGTTGGCGGAACACCGAACCTGCTCGGCGCGCCGGGGCCGGAGAGCACGGAAAGTCCCATACAGCGCAACGGCACAGTCAAGGCATCTCTCATCGACAACTGCTTTGACATCGGCACTCCTACGTCGGGTTGTCAAAACCGCGTACGCGACGGCGCAGCCAATAATCCCACGAACGCAGCGCGCGGCACGCTTACGTTCCGGCGCAAATTCAAGAATACTAACCAGCAAAGCGTGACCGCCCTGCGCTTCCGCGTCGTTGACATCACGACGCTCAATAGCCCCGGCTACGCGCCAAACAACGGGCAGGCAGACTTACGCTTGCTCTCATCCGCCTCGGCTACCGTGACGCCGTCGAACCCCTTCGTGCCCGGCGACATACAAGCGCTTGGGACGACGCTTGACGAACCGCCCGCGCAACCCTTGGGTGGCGGCCTAAACTCAAGCGTCACGGTCAACCTGTCGCAGCCTTTGCTATTCGGCGATAGCGTGACGGTGCAATTGACCGTCGGCGTCCAGCAAAACGGGAGTTACCGCTTCTTCGTCAACACAGAAGCAGTTCTGGGCGCGGCGACAGCAACCCTGGAGACTAAAGCGCCGAGGGGCGGGAAGGCCAACAGGCGTTAGCAGTCAAATCCGCGAGGGCGGCAAACACTGCTTCTCATAAAACGGGGCTACGCGAATTAGCCCCCGAAACCGAAAACCCTGAGTTCGTTTTACGACGACTCAGGGTTTTCACTTTTGGAGTAGCACATGTCAGAACCGCCTGCGATAGCGGGCGGGTTTATTGTTAGCAAGACCCGCCCACTACTTGCAGGCGGTTCTAACACAGGTTTTGTGAAAGGAAGCGGAGAGTAGTCTCAGGCAGGGAATGAATAGGTCGTAGTGTACCGGGGCGGCGATGTCTCTAAGAGCGGTTGTCCGTCAGCTTCGAGCCACGCATGCCCTGCGAGCAGCGAGTCATGTCCTTTGCGCACGCCGAAGACTATGCGCGTCTCTATGCCGTAGAGGCCGAGATAACGATAAAGGACGGGCGCGCGCTTCCAACACGTTGGCGTAAAGCACAGGAAGTTTATCCCCAACAGTGCGTCAACCAACTGCGCCAACCTCTGTTGAGTCATCGCGGGATTTTTCGGACTCGTGCCGCGCGTGCCACCGGCGATTAAAGACAGGACGCGCGGGAGAGGCAGGAATTTTATCAGGAACGAGAGCAGCGCAACCCACATGGCCATTCGCAACAGCAAAAAGGCTTCACCCGGTCTATGACTCAAGAAATGCACTGCGCGGCGCATCACCCAAGCCTTCTCCGGCCTTACATGTACAGATTCGACGGGCATCAGGACTTCATCCATCACTTGAGAAGCAAAAGCCTTTTTGTCGGATAACGCAAGGTTTACGGGTTATCTATTTTCAACAGGATTTGGCGTAAGACTACCTTGCTGCTCACAGGCAGCGATTCAAGCGATTCCGTTTATTTTGATTTCTTCGTCAGGCGGTAGCCGCGACGCGTGCGCGCTTTAACTTCGGGGCGGTCTATTTTGACCTCGATGCTGCGCCAGCGCCCGTCGTGCGTGCGGTTCGACGGGCGATAGCCGATGGTGTACTGGTTGCTCAACTCCTCTACGATCTCGCCGAAGGCATCGCGCAGAGCCTTTCCGCCCGGCGTTGGCACGAAACGCCCGCCGCTCTTGGTCGCGTATTCGCGCAAAACCCCTGCCGCCGGAAATGATTTTTGCGGGCTGGGAGTCTGCTCCGACATGTCAACCGTGTAGATCGTGGCGTTCGCGTCGAGCGCGGCGTTGAGCGCTTTATCTGCGCTGGCTTCACTGCGCGTGTCCGCCCCGTCTGAGAGCACGACAATGGCGCGCCGTTTTTCCGGACGAGCCGCCAGATCGCTTGCCGCGCGCATGATCGCGTCGTGTAAGACCGTCTCGCCTTTCGCTTGGAGGCCGTAAGCGATTGGCGAAAGATCGCGCGTAGGGGAAAACTCCTGCACCAGTTCGACCTTCCGGTGGAAACTGTAAACCGCAGCCGTATCTTCTGGGCGCAACCCGTCGAGGAAGCGTATAGCCGCCGAGCGCGCCATAGAGACGCGGCCTTCCATGCTGCCCGAAACGTCGAGCAAGAGTGCGACCGCAAACGGCGTCTCTTCGCGGCTGAAGTTAGTGATTCGCTGTTCCTTTCCGTCTTCGTAAACCTTAAAATTCCCACGCTCAAGGCCGTGTACATATGCGCCGCCCTCATTCGTCGCCGTCACATTGAGCACGACGAGGTTGGTCTCCACGCGCTCAACATCGTCGTCCTGCGCATCCTGCGCGCGGGAAGGAAAGTTAAGGCCGGAGAGTGCGAAAGCGAAGGCGAATATTACGTAAGGCAGAGGGCGCACAAGGCGTGTGCAGATGTTTCGGCGGCGTGCGGCGTCTGTTGGTTTTTCTGAAATCATCAGCGATAGATGGTGCGAATATACCTGACTAACTCGACAACTTCGTTGGCGCGTTTGATGACCGCCGCAGACACGACCTGGCGCGGGGTGCTTTCAACTTTTTTCTGCAACTCGGTTGATAGTTCGGCGAGACGCCCGAGCGCTGCTTCAATTTTCGGCGGAGGCTCTTTCAAGTCTTCCTTATCCTCTTCGCCGCCCGCGCGACTGCGTATCTGGCGCGCGAGTTTCTCCATGCGGCCGAGTTTCTTCAAATCCGCGGATTCAAAAGTTTTCTGACGCGCGAAAGTCTCTTGTAACTCGGCGGCGAGTTGGGCGTTCTCTTTGGCGCGCGCGAGATGTTCTTTGTAGTCGCTCTCCTCGCGTTTGAGTTCCATCTCCTTGAGCATCTCTCTGTGCGAAGCATTTTGCTCAGGGTCTTCCTGCTGGTTGCCTATGGGTCTATCGTTGCGAATCGCGCGCGGGATTTTCGGCGCAGGTTGTGTCTGCGCCGCGACCATGCCGCAGAGCGCGAGAATTAGAGAGGGAAGTGAAACTCGTAAAAACATTAATTTTGGCATTGATGGCAGTAGAATTTATAAAGTCACGCCGGACAATATTTTCATACGGCGACGCACATCAATGTGACGTGGAAAGCATGTGTAACGGTTGTCTTGCTTTCAATCTACCGGACTTAAAAAACCGAACAAGGGGGTGCGTGCAAAAAACAAATCAATCCCTAATGTTTTACTTGAGATTAGTCGTCGCGCCGACTTGTCAAGTTTTACTTGAAGAAAGGCTCTCTATGGAATGCGAACCGGAGTGTCAGGCGTGTTGATGAACTCCTCGCCTTTTTGTCTGGGACGCGGCGGCGTGACGACGATCTTCGGGCTGCCTTGCGGTAGGCGTTCGGGCGCGCGGCGCGTGCCGACCGTAGACTTGAAAGCTATCGCCTCGTTGCGTCCCGCGCTGTTTAGAGTCAACACGCGCGCCCCGCTCCACTCGGAAGAACGCAGGCTCAGCGTGTAGCGGCCTTCCTCGCCCGGCGCAAGGTCTGCGGGGTCAACTTCGATTTTACGGCGTTCGGTGGCGGTTGCGCTTCGCCGCTTCAACTCCATTTCGAGGCTCAAATCCTCAAGTTTTTTATCCGAGATGTTGCGAATCGTGCCGGTGATGAGCGCATCCGGGCCTTTCAGTCTGGCCTCGTCCTCAAAAATTTGCGCTTCGGGCGGCGCAGCGATTTTCGCAGGCTGTTCCGCTTGTTGAGCCGCACGGACGCGTTCGAGTTGTCGCGAATGCAGGTAACGATAGCCGACGAGGAGCGCGACGGCGACCGCTAGTGCGCAGGCGATTGCCCCGACCTTAACCCACTTCGAGGGAGGGCTTTCGCTTTCCTCCAACAACAGGTGCGGCTCGGAAATTCGCTCGTCTGTGCCTCGATTACCGCTCATCTTATACAACTTCTTCTTTCAATCTTACTTTAAGTTTAGCCAGCTAAACTCCTGAAATTCCTGGCGCTACGGCGGCGCATGATTCGCAAACAAGTTACTGTGATGCCCCCGTCGTAGTGGGCGGCCCTCCCGTGAGTTTTTCGACCAGCGCGATGATAAATTCCTGCTCTGCCAAACCGGAACTGCGCAGGTTCACCCACTCTGCGCCCGACGCCCCATCGCTTCGACCCTCAACCCGCGCGTTAACCGCAACGCTCGTCGTCGTGGCATCGAGCGGCTGCACTTCGATGATGAACGTGTAGCGTCCCTGTGTCCAACCGCGCGAGTTCTCCTGCGTCAACTCGGCGTAGCGGTTCAACTCAGTTCCGGCCACGACCGCGCCTTTGACGAACCTGAAAGGCTGGCTGATCAGCACGCCCTCATCCGTCTTCGAGACGCTCGTGTCAACGATCAACTTGCGCTCGGCCATCAATTCTTCAACCGCGCGCATAACAATGTCGCGGCGGATCGTGAAGCGATAAGGATTAGGAATGGGCGGCGGCGTAGGCGTGCGGCCTTTCCCGAAATCAATGCCGCGCCCAGTGCCCGTGTTCTGCTTGACGCCGTTATTGCCCGGCGAGCGGTCGGTGCCCGAATCGCGTATGCGGTCGTTCTGCCTGTCCACGCCCTTCTCTTGTGCGGAGATGTGACAGGCGGCGAGTAGCAGAAATATGAAGAGCGTTAAGACTTTTTTCATTGCTAACCTTTCGGCCTCACCCGTGAGCGCCTCAGTCGCTTTCAGTGTTTCAATTCGACGGGAGATGTGTGGAGAATAAAACAACGCCCAAGTCTTTTCAAGAAAGAGTTGCGAGCGCGTGAATGATCCGTACGAAATTATTCACGGCACTCTCGGCTGTTTGTGTTCGACACGTTCAATTGTTTGTGTTTACGGCGGGCGCGACATTGGCGTCGCGTACGCGCTCCCAAGCGCGTAAGGCTTGCACTCCACGCTGAAAGTCCGCTTCGTTGTTATAAAAATTGTGCGCGCCGTCGTCGCGTGAAGGTTCGCGTACGTAGTAGAGATAGTCTGTCGCGGCGGGACGAAGGGCTGCTTCTAAAGAACGCGCGCCGGAGGAGGCGATTGGCCCCGGCGGAAGTCCGCGCACCCTGCGCGTGTTATAGGGAGACACGCGATCCAGATCGCTCTGATAAACTTTCCCGTCGTTTCTCCATTTCCCTGCGAGCTTTGAAGCGTAGATGACTGTCGAGTCAATGCCGAGCGGCATACCGATTTTCAGGCGATTGTAGATAACAGACGCTACGAGAGGTCTTTCGTCCTTCAGCTTGGCCTCCGTCTCGACGAGCGAGGCGACGGTGATGATCTCGCGCGGCGTTTTGTCGAGCGGAAGAGGCTGCTCGCCCGTCTGCTCGCGCCAGATTTGCCGGAAGCGTTTGACCATCACCGAGATCATCTCGCGCGGCGTCGTGTTCGGTGGGAAACTGTACGTGTCCGGGTAGAGATAACCTTCGAGGTTCGTGGCCTGTGCGTCGAGGTCGCGTATGTCGCTCGTGTCGTCCATCAGAGCTAAGGCTTCGTCGGCGCTCGTGAGTTTGAGTTCGGGGATACGCGCCATCGCGTTGGCTATGTCCCAGCGCGTCCAGCCTTCGATCACTGTGAAGCGCGCGAGCCGCTGCTCGCCCTCTTCCAACTTCCGCAACACGCCGAGAGGCGAGATAGGAGAAGGGAAACGATACTCGCCCGCTTTCAGGCGCGGCGCTGCGCCGCTGAATTTTATGTAGAGCCGCAACGGCCACGAGCGTCCGATAACGCCGGAGGATGAGAGGCGCGTGACTGTTTCGTCGGGCGTAGAGCCGCGCGGTATTTCGACGTACTGATTCGAGAGGGAATGTGCGACGGGCTTGTGGAGTTCGCGGTAGAACCAAAAGGCGAAAACTCCTGTGGCGCAGGCTGAGACGACGAGAAGGATGGCTAACAGGCGAAAAATTTTCATGCGAGATTACGTGAACGATGATTGCGTAAATGTTGATATGTTATAATTTGAGCCTAGACGTCAAATATAGCGATTATGCGCCAGCAGATGCCTCCATTAGAGTTCGCAAGCGTTTTATATTCCGGCTAGCCGTCTCTTTGAGAGATGAAATCTCGCAGGATGAGCGCGGCGGCTTCGCTGTCGAGGCGTGCGATTAGCTCTGCGCCGCGCACTCCCGCATCGCGTAGAGACTCTTCGGCGGCGTGCGAAGTGAGCCGTTCATCCTGTAAATGCACCGGAACATCAAGCGAGAGGGAGAGATTGCGTGCGATGCGGCGTGCCTCCTGTGCCGCGTCGCCTTCCGTGCCGTCCAGGTTGAGCGGCAAACCAATCACCACCCCTTGAGCGTCAAAGCTGTGTCGCAAATCAGAGATTTGCCTGAGCAGCGTTTTCCAGTTAGTTCGGACGAGCGTGGGCAGCGGTTTGACAGTCAGTTGTAACTCATCACTGACGGCGACGCCGACGCGCTTCGTGCCCATATCGAGCGACAGCAGGCGGCCTTTTACTTTGCACGGCTGCGACTCGTCTACGAATTTTGGAAACTCGGATTTCGGCAAACTAAATTTTATTGCAAACGTTTGAAGTATAGCGCAGCCGCAAGGCTACCGGCCAATTGGCTCGACCGTCTTGCGACGCGCGAGAGGGCTACTGTATCATCACTTCCAGCCTGCCGTGCAATTTGGCTCGGCGGGTGTTGGAATTATCCGGCGCTCTAAAAAGTTTTCTTGAGGTGAACGATGTCATTTCGCAGTAAGTTTCTCGTAGTGGTGTTTTCCGCCACGCTCGCCCTCTACGCGGTGGTCGGCGGTTTGATGTATACGCGCGCGCAACAGCAGAACGACCCGGGCGCGCAGCTACGAATTTTCGAGAGCGTCCTTCAACATATACATGACGATTATGTTGACGAGCCGGATTTGAACAAGGTGCGCGCGGGCGCGCTTCGCGGACTCGCCTACGGGCTTGATCCGTATTCGACGTACCTGACGGTTGATCAGGTGCGCGATTTCCGCGTCGGGCTGGATAAAGACAAGGCCGGAATCGGCGCAGAGCTTTCGCAAGTGGCCTCTTACCTATACGTGATCGCGCCTGTGAAGGGCGGCCCGGCGGAGCAAGCGGGCGTGCAGGCGGGCGACATCATCGAGTACATAGACAACAAAGCGACGCGCGATATTTCGCTCTACGACGCCAAGCAACTTCTTAACGGCGCTTCGGGCACAGAGGTGAAAGTTCGCATACTTCGCTCGGGAACGCGCCCGCTAACTGTGTCAATCAAGCGTGCGCCGGTGCAAGCGCCGGGCGTCGAGACGCGCATGGAGGCGTCGAAGGTCGGAGTCGTTCGCATCAACAGTCTGACGGACGGCGAAGCGGCCATGGTGCAGAAGCGCGTGCAGGAATTGCAGAAGCAGGGTTCGCAAAAGCTGGTGTTAGACTTGCGCGGCGTCGCGGGCGGTTCGCTCACGGAAGGCGTGAAGGTGGCGAATCTGTTCATCAAAGACGGCGCGCTCGCGCAGACCATCGGGCGCGGCAACAAGAGCCTCAAAACTTTTACCGCCGACCCGAAAGCCGCCATCTTCGACGGACAGGTTGTCGTGTTGATTGATCGAGGCACGGCGGGCGCGGCGGAAGTCGTCGCGTCGGCCTTCATCGAGCGGAAGCGCGGCGAGGTTGTCGGCGAGAAGAGTTTCGGTGCAGGCGCGGAGCAGCAACTGTTCCCGCTACGCAACGGCGACGGGCTTTTGTTGACGACCGTGAAGTGGGCTTCGTCGGCTGGCAAGTCGTTCATCGGTGCGGGCGTTTCGCCGACGTTTGAAGTTAAACGACCGGAGTTGGCCGCAGCCATAGACCCTGACGACCTGACGGGTAACGACGACGACGCGATTGCCGCTCCGACGCAGAACGGTGAGAGAAGAGAAGTCGCGCCGGAGGCCGCGTCGCCCAAGCAACAGCCCGAAGACACGCAGTTAAAGAAAGCCCTCGAACTGCTCAAGGACAAACCCGCACAGCAGCAAAAGGCGGCTTAAGAAAACTTAGCAACTCACACGAAAGAGGCCGGAGAAGGTTTATACCTCTCCGGCCTCTTCGCATTTTCACTGAGCGTTAGCGAAACGAAAAAACTCGACATTTACTACAACGGAATGTTGCCGTGTTTTTTCGGCGGGTTGGAGTCGCGTTTATTTTCGAGTAGGGCGAGCGCGCGTATGAGTTTGAGGCGCGTCTCGGCGGGTTCGATGATCTCGTCTATGAAGCCGCGCTCGGCGGCGACATAAGGGTTCGCAAACTTCTCTTCAAACTCCGCGATGCGCGATTGTCTCGCGCTCTCCTGATCCGATGCCTCGCTGATCTCGCGTCGATACAGAACGCCGACCGCGCCGCCCGCGCCCATCACGGCGATCTCGGCTGTAGGCCACGCGAGATTGATGTCCGTGCGTATATGCTTCGATGCCATGACGCAGTAAGCGCCGCCGTAAGCCTTGCGCGTGATGACTGTGATCTTGGGGACGGTGGCCTCGGCAAAGGCGTAGAGCAATTTCGCGCCGTGACGTATGATGCCCCCGTGCTCCTGGCGTACGCCGGGCAAGAAACCGGGCACGTCTTCAAACACAATGAGCGGAATGTTGAAGCAATCGCAGAAGCGCACGAAGCGCGCTGCTTTGACGGATGCGTCAATATCGAGCACGCCCGCGAGATACGCGGGTTGGTTGGCGACGATGCCGACACTTCTCCCTGCGAGACGTGCGAAACCGACGACGATGTTCGGCGCGTAAAATTCGTGCGTCTCGAAAAAATAATTATCGTCAATCACGGCATGGATCACGTCGCGTATGTCGTAGGGCTGATTCGACGCTTCCGGCACGATTGAGTTCAGACGCTCATCGCGGCGATCCGTAGGGTCAGAAGTTTGAACGCGCGGCGCTTCGTCCATGTTGTTGGAGGGGATGAAGGAGAGCAGTTCGCGCACGAGTTGGAGCGCGTGCTCGTCGGAGTCTGCGTCGAAGTGCGCGACGCCGGAGATGCGGTTGTGCGTGTCAGCGCCGCCGAGTTCTTCCTTCGAGACTTCTTCATGCGTGACGGCGCGGATCACGTCGGGGCCTGTGATGAACATGTAAGAGGTGTTCTTCACCATCACGTTGAAGTCGGTGATGGCGGGACTGTAGACCGCGCCGCCCGCGCACGGCCCCATGATGCAACTGATCTGCGGGACGACGCCGGAAGCCAAAGTGTTGCGCAGGAAGATGTCCGCGTAACCGCCGAGACTGAGGACGCCTTCCTGTATTCGCGCACCGCCCGAATCGTTGAGGCCGACGACAGGAGCGCCGACGCGCATCGCCAAATCCATCACCTTGCAAATCTTTTCCGCGTGCGTCTCTGAAAGCGAGCCGCCGAAGACCGTAAAGTCCTGCGCGAAGACGAAGACGCGCCGCCCGTCTATCAACCCGTAGCCTGTGACGACGCCGTCGCCCGGATAAAGTTGTTCTTCGAGGCCGAAGTCGTGCGAGCGGTGCAGGACGTGTTTGTCGAACTCTTCAAAACTGCCTTCGTCGAGCAGGAAGGCGATGCGCTCGCGCGCAGTCAACTTGCCCGCCGCGTGCTGTCGTGCGATGCGATCGTGCCCGCCGCCCTCTTCGGCGCGGCGTTCGCGCTCGCGCAGGCGCTCCATTTTCGAGGGCTGCTGTTTCGTCTTCGTGCGTGTTGAAGCCATAAGTTTCCGAGTCAATCAATTGTTAAATGATGCGAGATTGTACACCATCCCTTGCGTGCGTTGCGTCTCGCCTATGCGTGCCGGTCAAACGGGTACTCTCTGCGTTCGATGATTCCGATCAATTCCGCCAGCGCGCGCGGCACGGAGTCGCGCACGAACGCCGGATAGACGTAACGCGCCGCGTGCGCGATAAACTCTTCTTCGTCGAGAATGCGGTAGGAGAAATCGGGGGCGACGAGCACGTCTATGTCAAGGTCAACGAAGGTCAAGACGCTTCCGTCAAATTCTACGGGCTGATTGATGTTGCAATAATAGTTGCGCAGCGCGCCGGATGGCTCGCGGAAGCGAAAGATGCTGTACCAGCGATCCGTCCAGTAGTATTCGGTGCTGAGCGTGCCCGTTGCAATCGTGCCAAGCTGCGGGTGTCGAATTTCCTCCTCGAAGACGCCTTCGACGACGACGAGCGAATCGTCCTGCGTCAAGAGGTTTGCTTGCCATTCGCGATGAAGCCGACCGTCAAACTTTCGCGCCTGCACAGAGACGATCTTATTTTGCGTAGGCGCGGCGACTTCTGAACTTTCAACCCCCATGCGTTCCTGTCCTCACTTGCTCGCACGCACCGGATTGGCGAGCGTGCCGACCTGTTCGACTTCAACTTCGCACACGTCGCCGTCGGCGAGCGGGCCGACGCCTGCGGGCGTACCCGTAGAGATCACGTCGCCCGCTTCGAGCGTCATGATGTGCGAGATGTAACGTATGAGGTAAGAGATTGGAAAGGCCATTGCGCTCGTGCGCCCGCGCTGCCGCACCTCACCATTGACGCGCGTCTCCACTTGCAGGTCGAGCGGGTCTATGCCCGTCACGATGTAGGGGCCGACGGGGCAGAAGGTGTCGAAAGATTTGGCGCGCGTGAACTGCACGTCGCGGCGTTGCAGGTCGCGCGCTGTGACATCGTTGACGCAGGTGTAGCCGAGCACGTAGTCGAGCGGATTTTCGCTGTCACTCAGAAGACGCGCGCGGCGTCCGATAACGACTCCGAGTTCGCCTTCGTGTTCGACGCGTGCGGAGACAGCAGGGAGTTCGATTGCCTGCTCGTGGCCGACGACGGACGAGGGCGGCTTGAGAAAGAGGAGCGGCTCGTCGGGCATAGGGTTGCCGAGTTCGGCTGCGTGGTCTCTGTAGTTGCGCCCGACGCAGACGATCTTTGAAGGCGTGACGGGCGCGAGCAACTTCACTTCCGCAAGCGGCAGCCCTTCGACAGACCAGACGGGGGCGGGCGCGTCGTTGAAGATGCGCGTGGGCGGGACGGGGTAAACCGCGCCGTCCTGAACGAGTCCGTAACTCGGCTCGCCGGTTTTTTGCAACAGGAAGCGACAGATGATTTTGCTCATGTCAGGGCACCGTTTCGGAGACGACTTCGGAGGGCTGGCTCGTGTTGCCCGCAGTGTCCACAGCCGTCAGGTAGTAATAATATTTTGTGCCGGACTCGACCGCGTCGTCCTGATAAGTCGTGCGTTCGAGGAGCGTGCGGTTGAGTTTCGTCCAGGCGTCTTTCGGCGCGTTGGGGTCTGTGGAGCGATAGACGTTGTAACCGGCCACGTCGCGTTCGGGGTTAGCGGGGAAGAAGAGCGAGACGCGACGCGGCGCTGCGTTGCTGGAGATGGCCGTAGGGGCGGACGGCGGGAACGTGTCGCGCGGCGCGATGCCGAGCGCGTTTGAATTGAGACTCTCGACCTGCGCGCCGCCCGTGCCGAGCGAGACGGCGCGTACGACATAGACGTACTCCTCGCCGAACTTGAATGTCTGGTCGCTGAACTCGTTCGCGGTCAGCACTGCGCTGTTGAGCGGCGTCTGCGCAGGTTCGTTCTGCGAACGATCCGTGCGATAGACGTTGTAGCCGAGCAGGTTGACGGGCGTTGAATTGTCCACGTTCGCGGGCGGCGTCTGCCAGCGAATTTTAACGGCGCTCTCGCTCTCGTTTGCAACGGCGAGGAGCACGGGCGGTTGGCTCACGCGTGTCGCGGGTTCGATCAAGAGGAAGTTTGAGAAAGAGGCGCGCTGGCCGGTCGCGTTGACGTAGCGCAGAGCGTAGCGGAGGCGCACGGGTTCTGTGAGCGTGAGCGTATCTTCGAAAGTTAAATTCTCTGTGGCGCGCTCGATGGAAGAGTAAGGGACTGAGCCGATGAGCGTGGCGCGCGTGGAAAACTCTTCTTCGGTGAGCGGCAGGGGATCGTCCGTGCTCTCCGCGACGCGGTAGATGTCTATGCGGCGTATGCTCTGCACGCTGCCCGCAGAGGCGTTGCGGCGCGGCGCAGGCCAACTGAGTATGACTTGATTGCCACGCTGCACGCCGGAGAGCAATTCCGTGCGCTGCGGTACGTTCTCGACGGGCGGCAGCGGCGGGCGACGTTTGCCGCAAGCCGATACACCGAGGACGATCAGAAACGTGAGCAGGAGGAAGCGGCGTCGGTTGAAATTTGTGTCGGGGCGTGACGGTTTCATGCGCGGGTGCTTCATGTGGCTCACAGAATGTAGCGGCTGAGGTCTTGGTCTTTGACGATGTCGCTGAGAGTGCCCGAGACGTAGGCGGCGTCTATGACCTGCCGCTTCGGTTCGAGGTCAGGCCCTGCGAAACTGATCTCGTCCAAGACCTTCTCCATGATCGTGTGCAGGCGGCGCGCGCCGATGTTTTCAGTCTGCTCGTTGACGCGACCGGCAAACTGCGCGATGGATTCGATGGCGTCGTCCGTAAACTCAAGCTCGATGCCTTCGGTTTCGAGCAGCGCGCGGTATTGTTTGACGAGCGAATTTTTCGGCTCGGTCAGAATCCGTTTGAAGTCTTCAATCGTCAGCGATTCGAGTTCGACACGGATGGGAAAACGGCCTTGCAGTTCGGGGATCAAGTCCGACGGCTTCGAGACGTGAAACGCGCCCGCGGCGATGAAGAGTATGTGATCCGTGCGCACCATGCCGTAGCGCGTGTTAACGGTCGTGCCTTCGACGATGGGGAGTATGTCGCGCTGCACGCCTTCGCGCGACACGTCCGGGCCACCACCGCCCGACTCGCGCCCGGCGATCTTGTCTATCTCGTCCAGGAATATGATGCCGGAAGATTCGACGCGTTCGAGTGCGGCACGCGCCACCGTGTCCATGTCTATGAGCCGCTCTTCCTCTTCCTGCAACAGATATTCCATCGCTTCGTCAACGCGCATGCGTCGGCGCTTGGTGCGCCCCTGAAAGAGATTGCCAAGCATGTCCTTCATGTTGATGCCCATCTCTTCGACGCCCTGCGGCCCCGCGACTTCGATGGTCGGGAAATTCTTCTCGCGCACCTCCATCTCGACCATGCGGTTCTCTAACTTACCGGCACGCAGTTGCTCTCTGAGTTTCTCGCGCGTACGCTGAAATTGATCGTCGCGTTGCGGAGCACCGACTGCGTCGGAATCAGACGAGGCGCTGTTGTCGTTATCGTCGAAACTGTAAAAGGACGTGGAAGGTTTCGGCGGGAGGAGCAAATCGAGTATGCGCTCTTCGACGTTGAGTTCAGCCTTTTCCGCAATTTCTTCGGCCTTTTCCGCGCGCAGCATCTCGACTGCGATCTCTGTCAGATCACGAATCATGCTCTCCACGTCGCGCCCGACGTAGCCGACTTCGGTAAACTTCGAGGCTTCGACTTTGAGGAACGGCGAACTCGACATGCGCGCGAGGCGACGCGCGATCTCCGTCTTGCCTACGCCCGTCGTGCCGATCATGATGATGTTTTTCGGCATCACATCGGCGGCCATTTCGGGCGCGAGCTTCTGACGCCGTACACGATTCCTGAGCGCAATCGCCACAGCACGTTTCGCCGCATGCTGCCCGACGACGTGCTTGTCCAACTGCGCGACGATCTGGCGCGGCGTCATGTCGTCGAGCCGTGCTTCTTCGTCCACTTCGCCTGAGAGATAAATAACCATAAGTTAGAGGTTAGAGGTCAGAGGCTAGAGGTTAGTGAAGACAGTTTTTGTTTTGACTGACCTCTAGCCTCTAATCTCTGACCTCTGCTTTTCATAATTCTTCGACGATAATATTTTGATTCGTGTAGATGCAAATTTCGCCCGCGATGTTGAGCGCTTCGTGTGCGATTTCGCGCGCGTTCATCTCTGTGTTCTTCAGGAGCGCGCGCGCGGCGGCCAGCGCGTAGGAGCCGCCGGAGCCGATGGCGAGCGCGTCGTCCTTATCGTCTGGCGCGATCACGTCGCCGTTGCCGGACAGTAGAAAAGAGCTTTTCTCGTCGGCGACGATGAGCAGTGCTTCAAGGTGGCGCAGGATTTTATCTGTGCGCCATTCCTTGCTGAGTTCGATGGCAGCGCGCTCAAGATTGCCCTGATACTGTTCGAGCTTGCTTTCAAAACGCGTAAGCAGCGAGAAGGCGTCCGCGCTGGCTCCTGCGAAGCCTGCGAGTATGCGTTCGTTGTAAAGACGACGCACCTTGCGCGCGCCGCTCTTCATCACTGTGTCGCCGAGAGAGACTTGCCCGTCGCCCGCCATGGCGACTTTACCGTTGCGGCGCACCAGTAGGATGGTCGTACTGCGCAGGCGCGGCATTGAAGTTTCTTTGTTCATATTGGTAACGGTGAAATATAGGGAGTGGCTCGGAGGGAAGTCAAGGAAGGAGGTTTGATGTGCGGCGTGGATGCGGCGTGGAGTATGTGGAATCGGACATGGCACGGTTTTGCGTTATGATAGCCGGAGAGAAGAATCGAAGAAGGATGCAACTCGAATAACTCGCCGGGCGGGCGGATAAATATTTTTAGAGGAGCGGCAAGCGAGACGTGAGACCACTCATCGGAATCACAATGCGGCACGAGTTAGAGACAGAGCGTTTCTATCTCGCGCGCGCGTACAGCGAAGCGGTAGAGGCAGCGGGCGGCGTGCCAATTCACCTGTCTCTAATCCCGAAGGCGGAGTATGTGGAGGCTGTGCTGGACACGCTCGACGGCGTGCTGTTGCCGGGCAGCGCATCCGACGTAGACCCTCTGCGATACGGACGCGAGCCGCAACGCAGGCTCGGAGCCGTGCATCCTCTGCGCGACGAGACGGACGCGCTCGTGCTCTCGGAAGTAGAGCGACGCGCGATGCCACTGTTTGCGATCTGTTTCGGAATGCAAATCTGGAACGTACACAAGGGCGGGACTTTGATTCAGGACATCGAGAGCGGAATGCCGGAGGCCATCAAGCACGAACAGGGCGCGCCCAGAGGACGCCGTTCACACCGCGTGCGCTTGCTGGCCGAGAGCGCTCTGGCCGAACTGGCCGCGTGCGAGAGCGCGCTGGTAAATAGCCATCACCATCAGGCCATCGAAACCGTCGGCGAAGGGCTTCGGGCGACGGCGTGGACGGCAGACGGATTGATCGAGGCGCTCGAAGATCAGAGAACAGACCGCTGGGCAATCGGCGTCCAGTGGCATCCCGAAATCGAATGGGAAGAGGATGCGTTCTCGGAGAATCTGTTCAAGTCGTTCGTCGAAGCGTCAGAGCGTTTCTCGTCCGGGCGACGCGGAAACAGGATTCTTTTTGAAAGCAGTGTAAGCTAAAACGTTTCCGCGCACGGCTTCGCGTCCGATAACGCCGGTGCGAAATACTTTTCTTAAATTTTTTACGGAGAGATAAATGGGGCGAGTGTCGGAAGGGTTGAGCCTGGGCGGGCGGGTGGCGGTGGTCACCGGCGGGTCGAGGGGCATCGGGAGGGCGATTGCGGAACGTCTGGCCGAGGCGGGTGCGCGGGTTGTCATCAGTTTCAAGAGCGACGAAGCGGCGGCCTTGGAAACCACCACAGGGATTACAGAGCAATATAGGGTTGAGGCGTTAGCAGTAAGGGCGGACACGTGCGATGTAAACGGAGCGGAGCGTTTGATCGGCGAGGCTGTGGAGAAATTCGGGCGTGTGGACATTTTGGTGTGCAATGCAGGAATTTGGGAAGGTGCGCCGGTCGAAGAGCTGTCGGAGGAACTTTGGGGACGCGTCGTTGACATTAATCTGAAAGGGACTTGGGCTGTCTGTCGCGCCGCCGCGCCCTTGTTGAAGCGACAGGGGCAGGGAAAGATCGTCATAGTGAGTTCGACGGCGGGGCAGCGCGGCGAAGCAAACTTCTCGAATTACGCGGCGTCAAAGGGCGGGCAGATAGCTTTCTGCAAGTCTCTGGCGGTTGAGTTGGGGAAGTACGGCATCAACGTGAACGCGGTTGCGCCCGGGTGGGTGGAAACCGGGATGACCGCGAAAGCGTTTACAGATGGACACTTTCGACGGAGCGTCGAAGAATCAATTCCACTCGGGCGAATCGCCACGCCCGACGACGTGGCGCTGCCTGTGCTCTTTCTTTGCAGCGAGTGGGCGCGGCATATCACGGGGGAAGTGTTGAATATTAACGGCGGCTCGGTCTTGTGCGGCTAAGTTTCAAAGAGGCATTTTGGGGAGTTGGCGGAATTTGCCTCGTTTTCATAGCGAGAGGGGAACTTTCTTGGGTCAAGTTGAAAAGCGAAAAATCAAACTGGGAATCGAGGAACTGCTCTCGAAGCGTGGAGACTTGCTGCGCGGGGCGCGCGTCGGGCTGATCTGTAATCAGGCATCCGTGGATCACGAGTTGCGGCACTCCGCAGACCTCTGCCGCGCCGAGAGCGTGTTCAAACTTACCACGCTCTTCGGGCCGCAGCACGGCATACGCGGCGAAGTGCAGGACAACATGATCGAGACGCCGCACACGACCGACGCAGAGACAGGCCTGCCCGTCTATTCGCTCTACAGCGAGACGCGCGAGCCTACGGAAGAGATGTTGAGAGACGTGGACGTGCTCCTGTTTGACATGCAGGATGTCGGGTGTCGCATCTACACTTTTGTCTACACGCTGGCGAATTGCATGCGTGCCGCGCAGAAATACGGAAAGCGCGTCGTAGTCTGCGACAGGCCGAACCCCATCGGGGGCGAAAAGGTTGCAGGGAACGTCTTAGAACCCGAATATGCTTCGTTCGTCGGCCAGTTTCCCATACAGACGCGCCACGGGATGACCGTCTGTGAACTGGCACGTATGTTCAGAGAGCACTGGGGAATCAACTGCGAACTGGATTTAGTTTTGATGGACGGCTGGACGCGCGAACTCTGGTTTGACGAGACGGATGCAGTGTGGGTTCTGCCCTCGCCGAATATTCCTACGCTCGACAGTGCGGCGGTCTTTCCGGGGACTGTACACCTGGAAGGGACGCAGATGTCCGAAGGGAGGGGCACGACGCGCCCTTTCGAGTTGATTGGCGCGCCCTATATAGACGCACACAAGTACCAGAGAGAACTCGCAGCTTACGATTTCGCGGGCGTGCATTTCCGCGCCTGCTCGTTCCAGCCGACTTTTCAAAAACACGCAGGGCGGGCTTGCGGCGGCGTCCAGATACACGTGACGGATCGCAGGGAGTTTGAGCCTGTGCGCGCAGGGGTCGCGGCTGTTAAAGTCGCGCACGACCTCTACCCAGAGCAATTTTTGTGGAAAGAGCCGCCTTATGAATACGTCTACGACCAGAATCCTTTCGATGTCATAGCGGGGACTGCCAGCTTGAGAAAATCAATCGAGAGGGGAGATTCGCTTGAGCAGATAGAAGATTCCTGGAAGGAAAAACAGGCTGCTTTCCGGAGTTTGAGGGCTAAATTTTTACTTTACTAAGCGCTTATTTTACGGCGTTTGAGACTTGGCAGCGTTGATGTTACATGAAGAGTCGTCGCGCCGACAGGTAAAGTGTTACTTTAATTTAAATAGACGTGTAATGCTGCCGCCACTCGATTCATTGTTGCAGGAATGTGAGACGCTGCACGGGCATATTTGTCCGGGTCAGGTGCTGGGGGCGCGTATGGCCGTCCTAGGCTGCGAGTTGATCGAGATAAAAGACCCGCGCGGGGCGGACAGGAAAAAATTCATCGTGTGGGTAGAGGTAGACCGCTGCATGACGGATGCTTTGAGCGCGGTCACGGGGGTGCGGCTCGGCCGTAGGAGTCTGAAATTCCTGGATTACGGCAAGGTAGCGGCGACTTTCCTCAACACGGAGACGGGGCGTGCAGTGCGACTCGCGGCGCTCGATAGTTCGAGGGCTTTGGCGGATTCGCGTTATGCGTCTCTGGAGAGTAAAAAAGAGCGGCAAATGCGCGCCTACAGGGAAGCGTCAGATGTGGAATTATTCAAGATAGAGTCTGTCTCTGTGGAGTTGAGAGAGACGGACGCGCCCGGTCGTCCACGCACGCGCGTTACTTGTGAGAGATGTCTGGAGGGCGTCAACGACGGGCGCGAAATCTTGGGGCAAGACGGTAAAATTCTGTGTCTGCCTTGCGCTAAGGGAGCATATTACGAAGTCTTAGGCTCTTGACGGAAAGCTCTATATCGAGTCTTAAACTCTGTCAGGTCAACTTGTTATGTGAAGGAGAGGATTTTGGAAGAGATAAGAATTCCTGTGGAAAAATCGGGTGTGCAGGCTTGGCTGGCGGGTGGTCTGGCGTGGGCGATTCCCGGTGCAGGCCATTTATATCAAGGGCATTTTGTACGCGGGCTGTTGCTGGGCGGGACGGTATTCGTCATGTACCTGCTCGGCTTGTTGTTCGGCGGGCACTTGTACGGGCTGCATAACGTTTCGGAGACAGGGTTTCTGGCCTATGTGTTTGGCTTCTGCGACCTAGGGACGGGATTGCTCTATCTCTTGAGTTTGCTCTCGAATATAGGTGTGACAGACCACTCGCAGCTGGCGACATCGGAATACGGGGATCGTTTTTTGATGGTGGCGGGGCTGCTTAATTATTTGAGCATGTTGGACGCATTCGATATTGCCGCCGGGAGGAAGAAGTGAGACATTTCCTGGTCATGGTCTTATTCGCGGCTTTTGTGGCTATAATTTTCGGCATCGTGGGGCGTGAGAAACCGCGTGAGCGTGTCACTTACGGAGCCAAGATATTCATAGAGTTCGTCGGCATCGGATTGGTTTTAGCATGGGTTTTATTCTGGCTACCGGTCTAATGCGTCCGATAACGTCGGAGGTTTTGTTATCTTTAGCTTTTAGTATTTAGTTTGAGGGGAATCTACACAAGCTTGAATGCTTGTCAGGGTGCAGATGGGTGTAGCTGAAACCGAGGCTATTGTTCTCAGGACGTACAAGCTGGCGGAGGCTGACAAAATAATCGTCTTCCTCTCGCAGCATTCCGGCGTCATGCGCGGGGTGGCACGCGGGGCGCGTCGTCTGAAGAGCAAGTTCGGCGCTTCACTCGAACCTTTCACGCACATTAGCCTCTCCTACTTCGAGAAGGAAGGGCAGGAGCTTGTATCCATACGCCAGGCGGAAATCCTGCGCTCTTATTTCGAACTCAGCAGAAATACGGAAGTCGTCAACGCCTTGGAATATCTAGCTGGCTTAATTCTTGAATTCACTCCGCCACATGAGCCGAACGAGAAAATTTTCCGTATGTTCAGAGCCTGTCTGGAAGCTACTTCGACAGCGCCCGGAGATTTGCGCCAAATTACACGTTATTGCGAAGTGTGGCTGTTGAAACTCGCCGGATTTCTGCCCGGGCTGAGTTCCTGCGTGAATTGCAAGAAGATTTTCGGCGAAAATAACTTGAAGACGTATTTAGGAATAGACGGGGCTTTGCGTTGCGACAGTTGCGCGCACAAGGCGGACATGCCCCTCAGTAGAGAGGCGTCTGCGCGTCTGCGTGCGACGCAGAGGCTGTCACCTGCGGCTTGGGCGCGCGCGGGCGTCGAAACACAGGAATCGACGCGTAAGGAACTCTCGCAGATGACCGAACGTCTGATTACGCGCGCACTTGAGAGGCTTCCGAGGGGAAGAGCCGCGTCCGAATAATTTAACTGTTTGCAGGCGGCAAAGCGTCGGCATTTAAGTCCGCGAAGTCTGCGTTTGGTTCGGAAATACAGGAAGCATGAAGACAAGAGGCGGGCGTCTAATAGAGTGGTACATAGTCAAGGCGATTTTGCCTTACGTAGGGTTGTCGCTGCTCTTGCTGACGTTTGTGCTGTTAGCGCAGCAGGCCGGCAAGTTTGTGGAAATTCTAGGCTCCGCAGACCCTACTCTGGACGCTGCGGCGGACATCGCGCTTGGATTGATTCCGAATATATTGATCTTCACGCTCCCCATGTCCGTGCTCATAGGCACGGCGACGGGCTTGAGCAGGCTCGGCAGCGATAGCGAGTTGATAGCGATGCGTGCCGCGGGGATAGGGACTTGGCGGCTCATATCGCCGGTGCTTCTGCTGGGCATCGTCTTTACCTTGTTGACGCTCTACGTCGGTTTCGAGATCGCGCCACGCGCGACGAGCTTGATGCGCGACGCAGTCCTCAGGGTCACACTCTCCAAGATCGAATCGCCCATCCAGCCGCACACTTTCAACACGGAAATGCCGGGCAAAGTCGTCTATGTGCGGGAGGGCGATAAAAAGCTCGGACAATGGGGGAGAGTGTTCATCCACTGGCAGGACGGAAAAGACCTCCGTCTGATAACGGCTCGAAGCGGTCGTCTGGATATAACAGGGGAGCAGACCGAACTGGTCTTAACAGATGCGGTCGTGACGACCTTACCCGCGCAGCTCGGAGTACAGAGCACCAACTCCACGCAAGTCGTGACGGAAAGCTCCGCACAATTCCGTATACGCCTTAACACAGGACGAAATGCGCTTCTTAAGAGCTTCCAGGAGAGGCGCGCCGAAATAGAGGAGTTAGATTGGCGCGAAATTCTTAGCAAGGTGCGTACGACTACAGGTGTCGATAAACGCACGCTTCTCATCGCTCTAAATAAAAGGTTGGCGATCTGTTGCGCGCCGCTGGCCTTTGCCTTACTGGGCGCAGGGCTCGGAGGGCGTACAAAAAGGTTCGGACGGGGGCAGGCCGTACTAATCTCCCTGGGCGCGATGCTCTTGTACTATTTGGTTCTGCTGGGAGGCGAGCACTTAAGCCGCAACGGCACAGTCCGGCCCGAGATAGGCAGTTGGCTGGCGACCGGGCTGGCTTCGGTCGCAGGTCTTCTCTCACTGATCTTGAGCGAACGCGGCGGGGCCCGTTGGAAACACAGGTTGAAACGAATTTCTTCAAGCACGGAATCTCCCCTCTCCGCAGGGAATCGTGCGCGCAGTTCCGTCTTGTTAGGACTCTTAGATCGAAGCCTCATACGTGCCATATGCTTCAACTTCGCGCTGGCCTACGTTACGCTCCTGTCAATCTTTTTGATCTTTACCTTATTTGAACTTTTGCGCTTTATCACAGGCACTGAATGGCATCTGGTAATACTGTACCTTCTATATTTGGTGCCTCTCGCGAGTATGAGTTTAGCACCCATAGGCTTGCTGGTGTCTGTACTCATTACATATGCGCTGATGGCAAGACGCAGCGAGGTGGTCGTCTGGTGGGCCAGCGGGCAAAGTCTCTACAGGCTATCTATGCCGGCATTGATCTTTTCCCTATTTATCAGTCTGGCACTGGGTCTCTTGCAGGAAAATATACTGCCTCAGGCTAACCGAAAGCAGGAAGGCTACCGTGCGCAAATACGCGGGGGATTAAATCGCGCGACGACACAGGCGGGCTTTCAATGGCTGGCCGTTCCAGAATCGAAACGTCTATACACATATAAATATGAAGAAGGCAGAGAAGCACTCGCCAATCCGGCTGTATTCGAATTCGACTCTGAAGGGGTACATCTGGCGCGCTTGATTATGGCTAAAGAAGGGAATTGGGTGAGTTCGAGCGAGATGGGCTTTCAGGATGCGGAGATCGTTGAGGTTGGGCAGGCGCGGGCGGGAAATATTACGCACGCCGTACGATACGCGCTCAAGGAAAACGTGGCGGCGGAGTCCTTTAAGCCTATGCTTAATAAGCCTTCGGAGCTTAGCTCGAGGGCTTTAAGCGAATATATAAAAGCCCTTAAAATAGTCAAACCGGAAGAGGTGGCCTATTTGTCCGTCGCCCTCTATAGAAGATTGGCCGATATCTCTACGCCCGTTATTTTGGCGCTCATCGGCGTCCCCTTCGGCGTCTTCTTCGGCAGGCGTTCCGCTTTTTGGGCGTTAGGGGCGGCTATTGTTATCGGACTCGCTTTGTGGGCGAGTGCCAGCGGATTTCAGCAGCTAGGGAATTATAGACTGCTCCCCGCGGCGCTCGCTGCCTGGGCGACACCCTTGATTTTCACAGCACTCGGTTTGATTCTATTCTCTCGCGCACGCACCTAATTTATCTCGAATTGACAGCAGCATTAGAAAAGCAGCATTAGAAAAGCAGCATTAGAAAAAAGCAAAGCAAAGCGAGGCAGACAAGATATATAACCTTGTCTGCCTCGCTTTGCTCTATCTCGAGCAAGTTGAGAAAACAGCGCTAACGACGACGCTTAGGTGCCTGTCTCCCAACTATTCATGTACTCGATCTGCTCGGGCGTTAGAGTATCTATGGAGATGCCTAGAGCACGCAACTTGAGACTGGCGATTTCAGCGTCAACCTCGCGCGGTAACAAATGCACCCCGGGTTGCAACTCCCCTCTATGCTTGACCAGATACTCGACCGAGAGCGCCTGATTGGCGAAACTCATGTCCATCACGCTCGCAGGATGCCCCTCGGCTGCCGCGAGATTAATCAGGCGACCTTCGCCCAGAACGATGATCCTATGACCGTTGGCTTGAACCTTGTACTCTTGTACGAACGGTCGCAACGTCACAGGTTCCGCAGACATCTCGCGCAGCCCGACTAGATTCAGCTCCAAATCGAAGTGCCCGCTGTTGCAGACGATGGCCCCGTCCTTCATGCGCTCGAAGTGCTGCCCGTCTATGACGTGCCGGTTGCCCGTCACTGTAACGAAGATGTCGCCTAGAGTGGCGGCCTCCTTGATCGGCATTACGCGGAATCCGTCCATCACCGCCTCGACGGCTTTAATCGGATCGATCTCTGCGACGATAACATTCGCCCCCATGCCGCGCGCACGCAGCGCCACGCCCTTTCCGCACCAACCGTACCCCACTACGACCAGAGTGCGCCCGGCCAAAAGAATATTGGTGGCGCGTATGATGCCGTCGAGTGTGGATTGTCCTGTGCCGTAGCGATTATCGAATAGGTGCTTGGTCTGCGCGTTGTTGACGGCCATAGAGGGGAAGGTCAGCACGCCCGCGGCGGCCATTGCCTGTAGACGCACAATCCCAGTCGTCGTCTCCTCCGTAGTGCCGATCACTTCCTTGACCTGTTCGCCGCGCTCCTTTATGAGAGTCGCAACCACATCCGAACCGTCATCAATAATAACTTCGGGGTGAAAATCCAAAGCGGTGCGTACGTGCCGGTTATAGGTTTCGGTCGTTTCGCCTTTGATAGCGTAGACCGGAATCCCCCAGTCGGAGACGAGCGATGCGGCCACGTCGTCCTGTGTGGAGAGGGGATTAGAAGCGATGAGGACGGCTTCAGCCCCGCCCGCTTGTAAGGCGCGCGCGAGGTTAGCCGTCTCCGTGGTGATGTGCGCGCACGCAATCAGGCGTACACCATCGAGCGGTCGCTCCGTAGCAAAGCGCTCGCGTATCAGGCGCAGGACGGGCATCTCTCTTTCGGCCCATTCAATCCGACGTTTTCCGTCGGGCGCTAGAGAGATGTCTCTGACATCGTACTCAACTGCCGGTGTTGCAGACATTTATATAATCCTTTTTCGAGTGGTTTATTAATTCTATGGATATTCCACAGAGAGAAAAAGCTAAATCCCAGCCGCCGCACGCAACTGTTCAGCTTTATCTGTCGCTTCCCATGTGAACCCTTCCAGACTTCTTCCGAAATGCCCGTAAGCCGCCGTCTTTCTATAGATTGGGCTGCGCAGGTTGAGGCTCTGGATGATACCGTGCGGGGTCAGTTTGAAATGTTCGCGAACCAAATTTGCCAGCAAATCCTCGCTCACACGTCCAGTCCCGCTCGTATCTACCAGAACGGAGACGGGTTCGGCAACCCCTATGGCGTAAGCGAGTTGAACCAGACACCTATCGGCCAGCCCCGCGGAGACTACGTTTTTTGCTATGTAGCGCGCCATGTAAGCCGCCGAGCGGTCAACTTTGGTGGGGTCTTTGCCGGAAAACGCTCCGCCGCCGTGCGGTGCGTAACCGCCATAGGTATCTACTATGATCTTTCGTCCGGTCAAACCCGCATCTCCCTGTGGGCCGCCCGTCACGAAACGCCCCGTGGGATTGATGTGATACTTCGTGTTTTTGTCTATCAACTCAGAAGAGATAGTCGGTTTGATGACCTGTGCGAGGATTTCATCGCGCAGTTGCTTGTTTTCCACCTTCTCGTCGTGCTGCGAAGAGATAACCACAGCATCAACACGGAAGGGGCGTCCGTCGCGATATTCTATACTGACCTGTGATTTACCATCCGGCCTGAGATAGGGGAGTTCACCGGAGCGGCGTGTCTCCGCCAGACGCGCAGATAACTGGTGCGCCAACTGTATCGGCAGGGGCATCAGCTCCGGCGTCTCATTGCAGGCAAACCCGAACATCAGCCCCTGGTCGCCCGCGCCACCCGTATCTACGCCCATAGCGATGTCCGGCGATTGGCGTCCGACGGCGGTCAGGACGCTGCAAGTGTCGCAATCGAAGCCGTACTTGGCTCTTGTATAACCAATCTCTCTAACTGTTTCACGTGCCACTTGAGAGAAATCAATTCGCGCGTCCGTAGTAATTTCCCCTGCGATGACGACCAACCCTGTAGTCACCAGAGTCTCGCAGGCGACGCGCCCGTTCGCATCTTGACGCAAGACCTCATCCAGGACTGCATCGGAAATCTGATCCGCAATTTTATCCGGATGCCCCTCCGTGACCGATTCCGAAGTAAAAAGATAAGTGCCGGTGTTGCTCAAAATTCAGTGCTCCTTAAAGGATTATTCCAGGCGTGTTTAGACAAAAGACCGCGTACTGTACCAGCGGTCAAGTGGCGTGTCAAGATTGCAAGCCTGTTATGCCGCTTAAACACATGCCCAAATATTAGAATTAATAAACCGGGCTTCGTACATAATATTCATTATCGGACTCAAGAGATATATTCAAATACCGCTCACTTGCCGGTTATTTTGTCCGGCTTCTCTACTCCCACTGTGGCGCGTGGGTGAAATTCATCATACGTCTGCCGCAGGTGCTCTTTTGATAAATGCGTGTAAATCTGAGTCGTAGCCAAATCACTGTGCCCCAGCAGAGCTTGTACGGAGCGCGAGTCGGCTCCATGTTGCATTAGGTGTGTGGCAAAGCTATGCCGCAAAGTGTGCGGCGACACACTGTCAAGCCCGAGCCCCTTCGTGTACCGCCTCAGAATCTCCCAGAAATTCTGGCGCGTTAGTTTGTCTCCGCTAATTCGCACGAAAAACGCTCTAACAGAACTCTTCTTAACCAGCGCCGTACGGACGCGTCGATATTCCTGTAGCCAATAAAGTGCGCTCTTGCCGATTGGTATAAATCGCTGCTTACTTCCTTTCCCGCGGCAAGTCAGCAAACCACGCTCCAGGTTAATATCTGTAGAGACGAGTCCGGTTAGTTCCGAGACGCGCAGCCCCGTCGCGTATAAAAGCTCCAACATGGCACGATCCCTTACGCCTTCAGGCGTACTGAGGTCGGGGGCGTTCAATAGACGCTCGATTTCGTTCTCTGTAAGGAAATTCGGGAGGTGCTTATCGAGTTGCGGCGATTGCACATTCGCCATTGGATCGTCTTTGATAAACCCGTCGCGCAGGAGAAATTTATAAAACCCACGCACGCTGGAAATCGTCCTGGCAACCGAGCGGGGCGACAAACCGGATTGTGTTAGCAGCTTGAAACACTCGGATAATTCGTTTTTACTTAAATCCTGCGCCGTTTTTTGCGATCTCTCTGCGAACTCCCGCAGCTTATTCAAATCGTGTGCGTAATTTTCCAGAGAGTTGGACGACAATCCCTTTTCAACTCTCAAATAGGCAAAATATTCGCCGATTAAATCACGACCCATCAACGAATCCCTCTACACTAAGCAATAATGAAATTTCACTCAAAGCCCCACATCGCACACACTTGACGGCAGTTCCCTCGCTAGCCTAGAGTAACAAAAAAGATGGCAATTAAAATCGAAAACACCTCGACGGCACCGCTCCCGCGCAATACTATTGCGCAAATCGAAAGGATAATCGAAACGCTCCCACGCGAACACCTGCGCGGGATAGACCGCTTGCGTCTCGTAGACAATATAAACGACCCTAGGCTTCGTTTACCGCAAAGCAGCCAACTACCGGGTCTCTATCATCCGAGGCAAGGGACACAGCCGGCATGGCTGGAAGTTTCGACCGGCGTGCTGCTTCCCCGCTCAAAGCCTTTTTTCAAACGTCTCCTGCCGCGTCTATCGTTCAAAGGCAATCTGGCCTCTGTGATATTTTCCCTCGCAGGCCAGCACTACTATTTGACCCTCCGGCACTCTATCAAAAAAGGCCAGATAGAGCCGTCCGTGCGTGCTTATACCGAAAAATATCTTAAACTCTGGAGTGAGGGGCAACACAGCTTGCGCACACGTATATTCAAACCTTTGCAACCTACCTTCGAGCGCTGGGCTAAGTCCCTGCAACGCCAGGCCGCCAAGGAGAGAAAAAAGAACCCGGGCATCTAAAGATACGAGAGCAAATCCTGCCAGACCTTAAAGTATAACTTGAATATAATTTCAGTCGTTATCCGACTCTGCAGTTTCTTCCAGCTGTTTCAAAGCGACTTTCAAAGCAGCGGCGACTTCCGCCAATTCCACCTCAGAACTTTTGAAGCGCACCTCTACTTTATACGCGCCGCCTTCCGGCTCGTATGTATAGACATACGGCTCCGCTTTTGTTGAAATTGGCGGAGTTTTCTTACCTTCCTGCTTTGAACGACGTGCTGCACGGGCACCGTCTCGATTCAACCCCTGTGTGGTGATCTCCTCCAAGATGTCGTGCATCGCTTCGACGTGAGGTTGACGCACGATCTGCAATAGGAGAGATTTTGCGCCGATGTCGGCGCGACGACATTTCTCACGTATCACTTCAGGTAGAGAGGCTATTGAGAGTGCTTCTGTGACGGTGCTACGGCTCTTTCCCACTTTCCGCGCCACGTCCTCATGCGTATAACCGAAACGCTCGCAGAGCGCGGCCAGCCCGTCCGCCTCTTCCCACGCAGTCAGGTCTTTGCGCTGCATGTTCTCAATCAGAGCGATCTCCGCGACCGCCCTGTCGTCAACCTCCATCTCAATGCAAGGCACTTCCCTCAATCCCGCTGCCTTCGAGGCTCGCCAGCGACGCTCGCCCGCAATTATCATCCAACGTCCGGTAATGCGTGAGGGTTTGACGAGGAGCGGTTCGAGCACTCCCTTCTCTTTGATAGAGGCTGTGAGGTCTTCCAAGTCGCCGATCTCCACGCGCGGCTGTTCAGGGTTCGGGTCAAGTTGGTCTAAAGCGATCAGACGCCCTATCGGCGTGGGATGGTGCGTAGCTAGTTCTTCGACATAATGCGCATCATGGCGCATTCTGATGCCGGATGGCAGTCCTCTCTTAGACACGACCAATCACCTCATCGCAGAGTTTTGCATACTCGCTTGCGCCGGAAGATTGCGGGGCGAAGGTAAAAATAGATTCCTTGTAGGCGGGAGCCTCCTCCAGACGCACGCTCTTGGTTATCACGGTCTCGAACATCTGTGTCCCGAACACACTCTTGATTTGCTCATGTACTTCCCTCGCCAGCGTCGTACGCCGGTCGTGGAGCGTCACGACCACGCCCAACACATTGAGTTGCGGATTAGGCCGTGCTTTAACTTTCTCTATGGTTTCGAGCAAGTCGTCCGTCCCTTCCAAGGCAAAATACGAAGACTGTATGGGAATCAAGATGTGTGTCGCGGCAACGAGAGCGTTTACGGTTATCAAGCCGAGCGTCGGCGGAGTGTCAATAAGAATTACATCGTAGCGCGCTCGTAGAGCCTCCAGGCGGTCTTTGAGCCTGAACGGCGCGTCGAAATCACCGACCAGTTTGGACTCCAGCTTTGCCAGACTTATACGCGCCGGAATAATATCTAAACCTTCTATGCCCGTCTTGTAGATATAACCGTCGCTCGTCCCATCACCGTCTAGCATCAATTCGTAGGCGGACAGTTCAACGGTGGCCGGGTCTAGGAAGGAGATAGAGCTATTCCCTTGCGGGTCCATGTCGAGCAGCAAGACACGTTGGCCCCTGCGGGCAAAGGCAGCCGCTAAGTTGATGGCAGTAGTGGTCTTACCCACCCCACCCTTTTGATTTGCGATGGCGATAACTAAGTTCAGTTTATATCCCCTTCGCTATAATTTGCCTGAAGTGAACTTTTCGTCAAGGGAACTACAACTCTACATCGGCAGGTCGCCTGCTTCGCCAATCACATCCGGCCATTCGTCCTCTTCCCCTGAGCCGGATTCGTCTGCTTGTTCGCTGGTCAGACTGTGGGAGGCTTGAATAACCTCTTCGTTAACGTAAATCGGGCAATCCGCGCGCAAGGCTAGAGCTATGGCGTCCGACGGTCTCGAATCCAGCATGACAAAATCGCCGCTGCTGTTCCGCATCTCGATTACTGCGAAAAACGTATTGTCCCGCAGTTCCGTAACGACGACACGCTCCACACGCGCGCCCATCTCTACGATCAGATTCCGCAACAAGTCGTGCGTCATCGGACGCTGGGTCGCTATTTTCTCGATTTCCAGAGCGATTGCATTCGCCTCATAGGCTCCCACCCAGATCGGCAGCAAGGTCTCGCTATTCACGTCTTTGAGGATAACGATTGGCGTCCCGCTATTAGGGTCCATCATTAAACCTCTAATTTTCACTTCGATTTCCATGCTTCAACCTCACCCAACACTTTAACCCCGGCAAGACTTTATTACCTGACCAATTCCCCGTAGAGGCTATTAGCTTTCGCTTCCGTAACACGAACCGAAACAACTTTCCCCAAAAGGCTTGTATCACAAGGGAAATTCACCACCTTATTACAAGTCGAGTGGCCGCTCATATCAAACTCAGACTTTGCGCTCTCACGCTCGACCAGCACGGAAAGTTCTCTGCCGATGTAATCCGCGTAAATTTCCTTTTGAATTTCCTTTTGTAACTGCTCCAAAGCGAGAAAGCGAGATGTCTTTTCGTTATCGGACACATCATCCTCTAAATTCGCTGCAGGTGTGCCGCGTCTCTCGGAATATTTGAAAATGTAAATGGCATCGTACCGGCAATGTTCTACAAGTCGCAGCGTATCTTCAAAGTCTTCCGAGGTTTCGCCGGGGAAACCCACGATAATATCTGTGGTCAGAGCATATCTTCGCCTGGCGTTTTTAATAGACTCTATACGGGAAATATAATCGGCGACTTTATGGCCGCGTCTCATGGCGCGCAAGATGCGGTCGCTGCCTGTCTGTGCGGGTAGATGAATCCAATCACAAAGATTCTCGTTTTCATCCATAGCGGCGACGATGTCCGCATGGAAATCTCTGGGGAAAGAAGTGGTGAACTTGATGCGCGGCATTTTCGTCGCGGCAACAGCGCGCAAAAGCCTGGCGAAAGGCGTTGCCCCCTGAAATCCTTCCAGCCCTGCTTCAACTTTCGGCCTGTAACTGTTGACATTCTGGCCGATAAGTTGAACCTCTCGATAATCCGCATCACGCAATCTTTCGATCTCACAGACGATTTCGGATGCCGCGCGGCTACGCTCACGACCACGCGAATACGGAACGATGCAATACGAGCAAAACTTATTGCACCCTTCGATTATCGGGACATAAGCGACATACGGAGACTGCCGCCCGGCGACGGGAACATCCCATTCCTCACCATCCGAGCGCTCACCCAAATCTATCAAGCGCTCTTCACCGTCGAGCGCACGCTCAATCAAATTCGGAAGACGATGCGTGGCACGCGTCCCTGCGACAATTCGCACCCCGCTGTTATCGTCTAAAAGCGACTCCCCTTCCAACTGTGCGACGCAGCCCATGATCCCTATCACAGGTTCAAAAGCACCCTGCCGCTCTTTTCTTATCTCGCCGATTCTATTGAAGACTTTTTGTTCCGCGCGTGCGCGCACCGAGCAAGTATTGAAGAGTATAACATCGGCGGTTTCGGCCTTGTCTGAAATTTCGTATCCGGCCGCGCGCAGTCGCGCAGAGGCTCTCTCTGTGTCGGCAATATTCATCTGACAGCCGAACGTTTCGATATAAATATTGCTCCTCAACATCACTCCTGCTCCCTTTGACGGTGAAGTGTATCAGAAATGCGAAACTGCCGCCGAAATAGTTCTCTAAAGCGAGCGCCTAATTGCGCGCGACTAACTCTGTACGCCTTTTTTTCTTTGAGTTTTGTTAGACTTTTTTCGCTTCGCAAACATAGATACGTTTTCAGTCGCGGTCTCCAACAGCCATTCCGAAGTTTCTCGCGCCGTCGCAACTTCTTGCGAGACTCCGAGCATTCTCGCAATTTCCGCGACACGTTCCTCTCGACTCAACTCTTTAATTTGCGTAATCGTCCGACCCTCTTCGACGCTCTTGGCGATAGCATAATGATGATCCGCAAACCGCGCGATCTGCGGTTGGTGCGTGACACACAGAACCTGTTGTGAAGCGGCCAGAGATTTGAGCCGTCGGCCCACAGCCTCCGCCACTCGCCCTCCGATACCAGTATCAACTTCGTCGAACACTAATGTCGTATCGCCAGATAGTTCATCCTGCACCTTAGCCGCGCTTCGACAAATCGTTCGCAAAGTTAGCATTAGACGTGACAACTCACCACCCGAAGCGACACGCTGAAGAGGCCGCGCAAGTTCTCCGACGTTGGCCGACAGTTGAAATTCAACGCGATCCGCGCCGGTCGGAGTCCAATATGTAGGTGAGGACACAACAGACGGTTCATCGCTTTCCCGATTGTGAGAGTCCTGAAATTGGTCGCCTGTCGAAACATCTCGCTCTTCCTTCGCCGTCTCCAACACCACTATGAAGCGTGCGTTCTCCATCGCCACATGGCTCAAGTCTTCCATTACTCGTTTTTCAAAATCAACCACGGCAGCCTTTCGGCAAGCAGTTAAACGCTCTGCTAAAACCTGATATTCGCGTCGAACCACTTCCAGTCTCGCGTACAAATCGCTTTGCCTCTCCTCCCAATTCGTTAACTGGTCGAGCTGCCGTACTAAATCCTCTCTGATCTCGTTAAGGTCATTTATCCCGCCACCATACTTCCGTTTGAGCCTTTCAAACTCGCTCAACCTATCTTCAACCTCGCTCAAACGCGCGGGCGAATATTCTATCCGTCCGGCGTAGCTACGAAGCGTATCGGCTATATCTGACAGAGACAGAGTGGCGTCTTCCAGCGTCTTCAATAGAGGAGAGAAGCGATTGTCAATCGTCTCCAAAGATTGCAAGGTTCGCCGCACAGACCCGAGACGCGTGAGCACGCTTTCCTCACTCTCGTATAGGTCATGGTATGCACCCGCGTTTAATTCGATGAGACGCTCCGCGTAGGTTAATAATTTCTTCTCTTCAAGCAACCGCTCGTCTTCTCCTCGCTGCGGTTTGAGGAGATCAATTTCGGCAATCTGAAACTTCAACAAATCCAGCAGGCGTTCGCGTTCGGCTCTGTCTCTGGCGATGCCCTTTAACTCTACCATCAACTTTCGCCACTCTTCATATTGCGCAGCCACCTGCCTGCGCAATTCAACGCAACCGGCGAAGTCGTCCAATAAAAGCAGATGCGCATGAGGAGAGAGAAGCGAACGCTGCTCACCTTGTCCATGAATTTCCACTAGAAAGGGCTGGAGTTTTTTCAGTGTAGCCAGCGTCACAATCCGATCGTTAACAAAAATGCGGCTCCGCCCGCCGAGTTGCACTTCCCTGCGAATCGTCAAGTATTCGTCATCCGTGACCTCAACTCCTACGTCGCTCAGTTCGGCTCGTACACGCTCCTCATTAATCCCTTCAAGTTCAAATATTCCCTCAACCAGCGCCACGCGCTCGCCGGTTCGCACCACATCCGTAAAAGCCCTGGCTCCAAGCAGGAGTCCTAACGCATCTACAATAATAGATTTACCCGCGCCCGTCTCACCCGTTAAGACATTCAAGCCCTGATAGAAATCCACGCTCAAAAAACGAATGACGGCAAAATTACTTATGTTAAGGAACTTCAACATAATCCAAAGCATCCATTTATAATTTACTTTTAAAGTATAATCTCAACAATCGAGTCTTATCGGTTAAAGCCTTGACCGGAATTAGCGGTCTAGGTAGTATACCCCAGAGATTTCTCATTTCCCCGCATAGGAAAGGGCAACCTAAATGTCTTTCAATAAGCTAATCTTGGTCGGCAATCTCGGGCGCGACCCGGAGCTACGTTATACACCTCAAGGAACTCCGGTTTGCAGTTTTACGCTCGCCACAAACGAACGGCGTAAAGACAAGGCCGGCGAAAACCAAGATGTTACAACATGGTTTCGCGTGACGCTATGGGGACGGCAAGCCGAGACGGCATCTCAATATTTATCTAAGGGGCGGCCCGTATATATCGAAGGAAGACTACGCGTGGAAGAGTGGACGGACAAGGATGGACGGCAGAGATATACGCTCGAGGTTCATGCGACGGATATGCAATTCATAGGCGGAAGGGGCGATGAAGGCGGCGGGTCTGGCGCGCGTCCTGATGCTTCTGTGAGCGCTAAAACTGAATCATCCGGCGGTGAAGATATATCCGATGACGATATCCCGTTTTAACGTAGAATGTCGGCGCGCCGACATTCTACGCCGGAAAAGATTATTATTTCAACTAACTCCGACACTTCACCCTCCGATTGCGCGTAATTTGGCGTAACGACGCGCTTGCAGTTCCCTCGAAGTGATTGATTTCAGTGACTCCAAGTTTTTCCAGAGAGATTGATCCAGGAGGCTGGCGGCCTCGACCGGTGCGGTGTGCGCACCCGTCGCTGGCTCGCTCACTATCTCATCCACAATCCCCAAACGCTTTAAGTCAAAAGCGGTGAGACCCAGGGATTCAGCCGCCAGAGGAGCTTGAGCAGCATCTTTCCATAAAATCGCCGCACACCCTTCGGGTGAAATAACCGAGTAGATCGCATTTTCGAGCATTAGCACCCGATCGCCCACCCCGATTCCGAGTGCGCCGCCTGAGCCACCTTCGCCTATTATCGTAACGATCACACGCACGTCCAGCTTCGCCATTTCCAGTAAGTTATTAGCGATAGCTTCTGCCTGCCCTCTCTCTTCGGCATCAATTCCCGGATAGGCGCCCGGCGTATCAATAAAAGAGATTACAGGACGATTGAATTTTTCCGCCAGACTCATCACGCGCATGGCTTTCCGATAGCCCTCCGGTTTGGGCATACCGAAATTTCGATGGCGACGCTGCTTCGTATCACGCCCCTTTTGCTGACCAATTACCCCGACCGGCAATCCATGGAAACGTGCAAAACCACAAACCATTGCAGGGTCGTCCGCAAAACGCCGATCTCCCTTGAGTTCTACAAAATCCTCGAAGAGCATTTCTATGAAATCAAGCGTGTATGGACGATCCGGATGACGCGCCAATTTAACTCTCTCAAACGCATTGAGTTCTTTATCCTGCATCTACTTTATCTCGCTTCAAAAGTTTTGTGCTTCGCCTTGAAGTTCCAAAAACCAACTCACTCCGCTTGTTAATATCCATCCGCACACTATCTATAACTGACTATTTACCTGAGGTATGAGTGTAACATTATTATATCGGTCACATAATATACCTCCTAAAACCCCAAATCGAACTTATCCCTTTCGTAAACAATACCATCGTCTCAGCGATTACCCTTGAGACAAATACCAGATACTAGTCGAAAGCAAATGCTTAATAACGCATTAAGCATTTGCTTTCCCCGTATATATGATCCATTTCATTCCCATTCGATGGTGCTAGGCGGCTTCGAGCTTATGTCATAGACAACGCGATTAATTCCGCGCACCTCAGAGACAAGCCGCGTCGAAATCCTTGCTAAGAGGTCGTGCGGCAAGCGTGCCCAATCGGCTGTCATGCCATCCACGCTGGTCACGGCGCGTATAGCAATGACGCGCTCATATGTACGAAAGTCTCCCATCACACCGACCGTAGAGATCGGCAGCAGCACTGGAAAAGCTTGCCAGACAGAATCATAAGAGGAGGCAAGTTTCAATTCCTCTTCCAGAATGCGGTCAGCGGCTCTTAAAACCTGTAGTCGTTCTTCAGTGATTTCCCCAATAATACGCACGGCAAGGCCGGGGCCAGGGAAGGGATGGCGATTAAGAATTTCTTGTGGAACTTGCAAGCGGCTCCCGATAATCCTGACTTCATCCTTGAATAATTCTCGCAATGGTTCAATTAATCGCAGACGCATGCGTTCTGGCAATCCGCCAACATTGTGATGACTTTTAATCACTGCCGAGGGGCCAAGAACGGACACCGACTCGATAACGTCAGGATAGAGCGTCCCTTGTACCAGATAATCAACCTGTCCGACCCGCGTTGCTTCTTCTTCAAAGATTTCGATGAATATGTGCCCTATGATGCGTCGCTTTTGCTCCGGGTCTGTGATTCCGGCTAAAGCCTTCAAAAACTTCTGAGAGGCGCGGACTCCTCTAATATTCAACTTCATTTGTTGCTCAAATAACTTACAAGTTGATTCAAACTCTCCTTCCCTTAAGAGGCCTGTGTCCACAAAGATACATACCTGCCGGTCGCCGATTGCCTGATGCACCAGTGCAGCCGCAACGGTCGAATCCACACCGCCCGACAGCCCGCAAATCACTTTCCCCTCCCCCACTTCCGCGCGAATTTTCTGCACTTGTTCATCAATGATGGCGCCGGGCGACCAATCTGCGCTCGCCCGGCAAATCGCCAAAACAAAATTACTTAGCACTTGCGCGCCGAGAGGCGTATGGACGACTTCAGGGTGGAATTGAACGCCGTATATGCGCTTGCTTAAGCTCTCAAACGCATTAAGCGCGCCGCTCGTCGTCGCCGTCGCGCGAAAACCGGGCGGCATGCGTGTTACATAGTCGCCGTGGCTCAGCCAAACGTCAATTTCCGCGGGCAGCCCCGCAAACAGAGGACTTTCCGCTTCGACTATCGTGAGTCTGGCATAGCCATATTCTCTATTTTGCGAAGGGCTCACCTCGCCACCCAGTTCAACCGCTAACAGTTGCAGCCCATAGCAAATTCCCAGTAGCGGGCAATTAAGTTTGTCAATAAATCCTTCAACCAATTTCGGAGATTTCCCATCATAGACAGACGAGGGGCCGCCTGAGAGAATAATCCCCTTCGGCTGGAGCGCCTCTATTTTTTCCAGCGGGGCGTTGAAAGGCAGGATTTCACAATATACCCCTGCGTCGCGTATGCGTCGCGCGATCAGTTGAGTGTATTGCGAGCCGAAATCAAGTATAAGTATCAAATCGTGCTTTATCGTTTCCACTTGACGATCATCCTCCGAGAGGTTGTCAAAGCCCGAGGCGTTGATGGGTTTTCCGAAAGTTTGAATGCTAAGATGAACAGCATCATAAACAATATATTTTCAAAAGTTCGGTTGATTTTAACATTCGAGGCAAAATGCGCGAGAACGAACAAAATACTATTTATCAAAACATTTTGCGAATCCTCAATCTTCTAACCTTATTTCTTTTTTTGTCTCCCTCGTGGATTCAGGGTACGCCCTTCCCTGTCGAAACAGCGAGCGATGATTTTATTTTTTCCGAGCCCCTTGTGGTTCGCTGGCAATTCGATTCGAACAATATTATCGCTCTCTCCCCGACTTCTCATAATGGCTACATCTACTTACCGCTAACAGCCGGTGAGATCGTTTCTCTAAAGGCCACGGACGGGCAACTGTTGTGGAAGACAGAGATCGGCGGTGATTTCTCGGCTGCTCCGATTGCTGACGAGCGGGGTGTCTATCTGGCATCCAGAACTACCGCCGACTCCGCTAATTCGCCACAGGTTTTACGCTCGACCGGCGCTATACGCGCATTGAGCCAAAGTACGGGTATTACTCTGTGGATGAGGACGCTGCATTTCCCCATTCAAGGAGGACTCGTTTCATCTTCGACGAAAATATTCGGCGGTTCGGCAGATGGGCGCATTTACGCCTTCAATAAGGCAACAGGGGAAATACTTTGGGTCGTACAGCACACGAGCGCCTTCTCTTCCCATCCAGTAATTCACAACAAACGGCTGTACATAGGTAGCGAGGACGGGACACTCCTCGCGCTCGATGAAGCATCAGGAGCAATCCTCTGGCGTTATCGGACGCGGGGCGCTTTGCGTAGCCCTATTTCCGTTAGCGATAGCGTGATATTTTTCGGGTCGGCTGACGGATACGTCTATGCTTTTAGCGAGATTAGCGGTCGTCTTCTCTGGCGGCGACGGACGGGTGCCGCCGTGCAGGCCGTAGTGCTAACGGATAGTGGGATCATAGCCACCTCTCTGGATAATTTTGTTTATCTGCTCTCGCCTCGCCGTGGCGAACTATTATGGAAGCGACAACTGGCCGGGCGCATCGCTGCACTACCGCTAACGGATGCACGGAGTGCGCTTTTCGCTCCGCTCGGGGGTGATGCCGCAATCGTGCTCTCTCTGCGTGACGGCAAACAGGTGAACACATTGCCTGTCGGCGAAGACGGCAATATCTCGGCCACTTCTCTGTTGGTGGACAATCTTTTATTGATTCCCACACGCCATGGGCTGTTGGCCTTCGCCTCGTCTTCACCAGCGGCCAACCCATAGTTAAAGGCAGCCGAATCAGGCTGGCGACTTACTTCTTCGTTTGTTTGAGAGTCAAGTGTGGAGAAATTATTAATGCTGAGTTGCGCCGCCACGATGCCGGAACAGACCAGCCAGCCGCCCTAGTAGTCCATAGATGATGTATGCCCCGACCATGAAGACGAGTACGTAGCGGGAATAGAGCCAGACCAACATTCCTGCGGCTGCGATTGCGAGCACAGCCAGACGCGTGCTGCGTCGCCCGACGCCCACAGTTTTGAAACTCGTATAACGTACAGTGCTCACCATCAACACCGAAAGCAGCGCAATCGCGCCCATCAGCAGCCCGCTATAAACAGCGCTCATCTCAATCCCATAAAGTGAAAGCGGGGCGGGGGCGAAGTGTACGAGCGCGGCGATAAAGCCTCCGGCCATAGGGATCGGCAGGCCGACGAAGTTTTTCTTGTCAACTTTGATCGCCCCTTCGGCGAGTACGCGCGGGCGCGTCGCCTGCACGTTGTATCGTGCCAACCTGAATGCCCCGCAAATGAGAAACATGAAAGAAAGAAACCAGCCCAGCTTGTGCGCGTTGCTACCTTCTGCGAAGGCAGAGCCGTAGCCCCAAGCGTAGGCGAGCACCGCAGGCGCGATGCCGAAAGTCACTACGTCGGCGATTGAATCGAGTTGGACACCGATCTCTGTGGTGGTTTTCGTGAGCCTCGCGATGCGCCCGTCCAACGCGTCAAAAACTACCGCCCAGCCGATTGCCAGCGACGCACTGTCGAAGTGAGATTTGGCTTGTAAAAGTTCTGCTTCAGTCCCGCCTTCAACAAGCTGGAAGCCGCGCAGCGCGCCCATCACTGCGAAATATCCCATGCCGATGTTCGCCGCAGTGAACGCCGAGGGGATCAGGTAGAGTCCCTTGCGTATGCCGCGCCGCTCCTGCACGGTCGCTGCCGAATCTGCCATCTCAGGTTGCGTCGCGCTCATCTTCGTAGCCTCCCGATGATGCTCACACCGCCACGCACGCGCTCGCCGATGCGCACGGAAACTTCAACCTCCGGCGGCATCACCAGATCAGTACGCGAGCTGAATTTAATCAAGCCGAATCGCTCTCCCAAAGTTACCTTTTCGCCTTTGCGCTTCCAGCACACGATGCGGCGCGCGAGCACACCCGCGATCTGTTTACACACGATGGTCATACGCTCGCCCTGAATCGTCAGCGCGTTCTGCTCGTTGACGACGCTCGCTTCTTCGCGCGTGGCGATCATAAAGCGTCCCTTCGTGTAGGAAACGTCCGTGATCTCACCCGCGATGGGCGCACGATTGACGTGTACGTCGAAGACGGACAAGAAAATACTTACGACTTTCGGCGACTGCGGATCGTCCGGCATCAGTTGGGCGACTCTCGTGACGCGCCCGTCAGCGGGCGAGACGATGATGTCCTGCTCCGAGAGCGGCGCGCGTTCGGGGTCGCGGAAGAAATAGGCCATGAAGAGTGCGAGCAGCAGGAGCGGCACTGCGACGTACCAGTAGCCTGTGAGGGCTGCAAGGAGTGCCGCCGCCAGTGGAATTAAGACAAAGGGGATGCCGTCTCGTATCACTAGTCCGTCCAGTTCTTCCGTCGCGTTATCGGGAAATGAGAGAAAGGGGACGCGCGTATTTCTACTCTGCGGCGTCCCCTTTCCTTAGCTGTCGAATCCGTCTCTGAACCTGCGCGCCATGTGTGCATGACGCGTCAGTGCGTGGACTCTTCTTTTTTCTGGTAGCGAAGCATGATCTCGTGCATCTGATCTTTAACGGCCAGCTTTTTCTTCTTCAAGGTGATCTCTTCCAACTGCTCCTCGTCGTTCGGGTAAGCGAGGGAAGTCAGTTCGCTGAGGCGCGCTTCGTAACGCCCGTGCTCGCGCGCCAGTTCGCGAAATTCCGGGTCGTTCATAATCAATTCTTCTCTCAAGCTGTCCGTGTTGGTCAGTTCCATGTCAGGGAAGCCTCCTTTGTGGCAGATGCGCTCTTTGGTGGTGTGAACAAGTCGCGTTCGAGACAAGTCGTTGATGCCTTTCCCGCGTTTATGATTTCAATGGGAAAATGGTAGCTAAAAAACGCGCTTGAATCAAGTCAGAGGTTCGAGCACGGCGTTCATCAAGAGCGCGTCCTCCGGCGGATTGCGGTAATACTGCCGACGCCTGCCGACCACTTCAAAACCGTAGCGGCGATAGAGCGACTGCGCCGCGACGTTCCCCGCGCGCACTTCGAGTATGGCCGTCAGCGCGCCCTGTCGCCTGGCACGCTCGACGGCGGCTTTCATCAGCGCGTCTCCGATGCCGCGCCTGCGTGCCGTTTCGTGTACGCCGATGTTATTGATATGCAACTCACGCGCGGAGACGCGTGCGCTGATAAAACCGTAGAGGGAATGCCCGCTGAGTTGATCCATGCGTGCGCGGCGCGCGACGAGCATGATCGCTTCGGGTCGCGCCAGTTCGTCGTGATATGAATCCCATCCCCACAGGCTCAGGCGACATGCTTCCTCGATCTCGACAACTTCGAGAAGATCGTGTGCCGTCATCGGTTCAATTTGAAAATCGCAATGTTGAGGTTCGGTGGCTAGTTCTACCCGCGACATCTCTCGTTCAACTCCGCATCTGACAAACGCACGTAGAGCGCTTGTAAATCTTCCGCGCCCCCCGCACTTCCCTGCCGGTAATTTATTAATCCAAGCGACGCAATCTGCGCCGCGTATGACTCGAACGGCTGAGCCAGCGTCCAAGAAATCTTGTTGTCTGATGCCACTACATCCACAGTTACAGTGTCGTCGCGCCAGACAATTCCACGTTCGTTTGCGAACTCGCGGAGCGCGCCGACGTGTACGTGTGCTCCGGCTCCAGCCCATTTTATGTCGCCGCCCCACATCACGGCTTTCTCCAAAAGCGTTGCGGGACTCAAATGAAAAGGCTCGCTCAACTCTTCGACCACGCCCGCGTCTTCAACCGAAAGCAACTGCGCGAATACTTCGCCGCGACCCGCAGGCAAAGAAGCCAGCACGCGCGGCGTCGGGGCACAAGCGGCGGCGATTGCATGAAGCGTCGGCACGCCTGCGACAGGCCGGTTCAGAGTCGAGGCGAAAGCCTTGATGGTCGCAATCCCCGATCTTAGCCCCGTAAAACTGCCCGGCCCTGTGGCGACCGCGAAGAGTTCTATGTCGCCGAGTTGCAAGGCTGCGACGGACAGAGCTTCGTCTATGTCCTGCAAGACGCTCGCGGTATTTTCCCTCTGCACGCGCCCGCGCATGTGCGCGAGGACGCGTTCGCCCCGCACGACCGCGACGCTTCTCACTTCGGTCGCAGTATCGAGGCTCAGGATGAGCGGTGTGGCGTCTGCGGTCGTCAACTGTTCATCCGTAGAGTCGGCTTGCGTTCGCGTCGTCTGACTTTCGCTTCTCAAGTTTGACATGCACAGGTATGCCGCGCGATTATAGGCGCGGCTTTCAATTCAAGCAAATTAGCTGGCTCATAGTTGAGCTTTTCACTCGGTTGTACTGATGAGTGTCCGCATAGGGATTCTGACTGCGGGCGGCGATTGCCCCGGTCTCAACGCTGTCATACGCGCCGTCGTGCGCCGCGCACTGGTCGAAGACGCACAGGTGTTTGGCATCAGGAACGGCTGGCGCGGCCTTATCGAAGACGACATCACGCCTCTCACGCGCCGCTCTGTCTCTGGCATTCTCCCGCGCGGCGGCACGATACTCGGCACGTCCCGCACCAACCCGTTCGACGAAGCAGACTTCCTCGAACGCATACGCCAAACCTGGGAGCGGCACAGGCTCGGCGCGCTCATCGTCGTCGGCGGCGACGGGACGCTGCGCACCGCGCGCGACATGTGGCGTGAGCACCACTACCCCATCGTCGGCATCCCCAAGACCATTGACAACGACGTTGGCGGCACGGATTTTACTTTCGGATTCGATACCGCCGTGAGCGTCGTCACAGACGCGATTGACCGCCTGCATTCAACTGCCGAATCGCATCATCGCGTGATGGTCGTCGAAGTCATGGGGCGACACACGGGCTGGATCGCGGCCTACGGCGGAATTGCCGGAGGCGCGGATGTCGTGCTCGTCCCGGAGCATCCGTTCAAGCTCTCGCGCGTCTGCGATTTCCTGCGCCATCGCGCAGAGCAAGGGGGCGCGTTTTCGATCATCGTCGTCGCGGAAGACGCGCGCCCCGTGCCGGAAGAAAATTTTCTGAGCGATGAAGACTCCAAACAAGTTTACCAGCAAGGGCGGCTCGGCGGGATCGGCCACGTACTGGCGCGCGAGGTAGAACGCGTCTCAGGTTTTGAAACACGCGTCACGCAACTCGGCTACGTACAGCGCGGCGGTTCGCCCACAGCCTTCGACCGCGTGCTCGCCACGCGCTTCGGCATCAAGGCTTACGAAATGGTGATCGCCGCCGAATGGGGACACATGACCGCGCTCCACGGTAAACGCGTCGTCAGTTTCCCGCTCGACGAAGCCCTGCGCGAGGTTAAGAAACTGAGCGACGAGATTTATCAGGTCGCCGAACTGTTCTTCGGTTAGTCTGGGGTTAGTCTGGGGCTAGTTCATCGGAATGCGCTTAACGGACGCGACGCTCGCCCGCGCCATCACATTTGCGGAAAACGTTTGGAGTGTTTTGGTCGGATGAAAATCTGCCGTACATGCAGGCGTTGTTACGAAGACACAGATACAGTCTGCGAGGTCGCGGAGCACGGGCAGTTGTCGCACGCGCGCCCCGGCCCGCGCCTCATCGCGGAGAAGTATCGTCTGGATCGTCTGCTCGGTCGCGGCGGCATGGGCGCGGTCTATGCGGGCACGCACGTCGAACTCGAACGCCCTGTCGCCGTCAAGATGCTCCTGCCCGATTCCGTCTCCGACCCGCAGGCGCTCGAACGCTTCCGTCGCGAAGCACGCGCCGCCGCACGCCTCAATCATCCGAACGTCGCTAACACTTACGACTACGGCGCGCTCGCAGACGGCGAGGCTTATCTCATCATGGAGTTGCTCGACGGGCAAACGCTGCGCGAGTATCTGAACGCCGACGCACAACTCCCCATCAAACTCGCCGTAGAGATCGCCTGTCAGGTGGCCGACGGCATCGGCGCGGCGCACCATTCCGAAATTGTCCATCGCGATTTGAAGCCGTCGAACATCATCCTCACACGCGATCATCGAGGCGAACTACAGGCGAAGGTCGTTGACTTCGGCATCGCGCGCTTGTTGGAGCAGACGACGACGAGCGGCGACCCGCTCACCGCCGCCGGTGCGCTCATCGGCACGCCGCGCTACATGTCGCCCGAACAGTGCGCCGGTCACGATTCGGACGCGCGCTCGGACGTGTACAGTCTCGCGGTCATACTCTTCGAGATGCTCGCCGGTCGCCCGCCGTTCGACGCGCCCTCGGCCACGGCGATTGCCCTCAAGCACGTCCGCGAGACGCCGCCCGACATACGCGGCCTGCGCCCCGACGTGCCCGACGCACTCGCCCAACTCATAGCACAATCGCTCGCCAAAGACCCGCAGGAGCGCCCGCCAACCGCCACCGAACTTGCTTCCAGACTGCACGAAATCGGCGAAGCGTTAGCGCCCGACGACAACGCCGTATCGCCTTTCGATATTCTGCCGGACGAGAAGCTGACAGCGACTTCCGAGTTGCAAGCTGCTGCGGAGACGAGCGACGCACCCGTCGAGTTTCAAACGGTCGCGGCAGATGGCGCAGCCGCGTCCACACATTTCCATCCCGACGAGAAGCAAACTGATCGCGCCGGAGAGCCGACGTTTGAAGACCCCACCTCGCTCCGAGACGAGGAAGGTTTCGCCGTGCCTCTGCCGGAAACGAGTTCGCAGCCGGAAACGATTCCGCAGTCTGAGACGAGCACGCACGTTTCCGCCGTCTCGAACGATGGCGGCAACGAGCCGTCCGTCCATGATGTCAACGCACCATCCGTGTCGCATTCGGCGGATGCGTCGCAAACGGAGACGGCTACAGTCGTCAGCACATCGCCGTCCCGCTCATCAACGCCTCACTTATCAACGTCAAGTTCTTTTAACGAACCCGACAAGCAACGACGTTTCCCGCTCGCGCTCGTGCTCGGTTCTCTGGCTTTGGTTGCTTTGATCGGCGCGTTGCTCTACGCGTGGCGCAGCCCTGCGACGGAAGAGGCACGCGTCGCTAACACAAACACCGCGCCCTCGCCCGTCGCTACGCCAAGCGTTCAAACCGAAGCGTCTCCCGCGCCGACATCTGCTGCTACTCCGAGTTCGTCGCCGCAGCCGTCGGTCGAGCAGGCTGTTGGCGACGTGCCGGAGAAAGAGCGCGTTGCGCTTCGTTTGACAGTAGATAGTTGGCTCGCCGCACACAACGAGCGCAATCTCGCGCAGGTGACGAACTTCTACATGCCGAAAGTCTCAGCCTTTTATCTCGCGCAGAACACTTCGCGCGCGGCTGTACGCGCTGAGAAGGCTCGGCTCTTTCAAGAGACGGGCATGTCAATCAAGCGCACCAGCGACCCGCAGATCACGTTCGCGCCGGACGGGCTGACCGCCACGATGCACTTTCGCAAGTCCTACAGTCGCGGCAACGCGGCGCAGCCCCAAAGCGGCGAAGTGCTACAGGAGATCGTCTGGCAAAAGACCAATCGCGGCTGGAAGATCATCGGCGAGCGCGACCTGCGCGTGCTGCGTTGAGACGTTTGCGAAACACGTATCTCGTATTGCAGATTGAAAGACAAACGGGTTTATAATCCGAAAGTCGCATCTGGCAATTCCCAACTTGCCCGTCGCCCACCGATCCCATACATTAATGCTTCAGGCGCAACGCCTCTCGCTGGATGACACATGGCTGAACCGACACTTACTCCAATGCTGCGGCAGTATCACGAACTGAAACAGCAGCACCCGGGCACGATCCTCTTTTTCCGACTCGGCGACTTCTACGAACTCTTTTTCGACGACGCCATCACAGGCGCACGTGAACTCGAAATCACGCTCACTGCCAGACACAAAGAGCGCGGCTCCGCGATCCCTATGTGCGGCGTGCCGCATCATTCCGTCTCCGGTTACATCGCCAAGTTGATACGCAAAGGCTATCGCGTCGCTATCTGCGAGCAGACCGAGGACGCGTCGAAGACTAAAAAACTCGTGCGCCGCGAAGTCGTGCGCGTCATCACGCCGGGGACGGCGATTGACCCGCAGTTGATGGAGACGCGCGAGTGCGTCTACCTGGCAGCCGTCTGCGGCGCGGGCGACTCTTACGGCGCGGCCTTCCTCGATCTCTCGACCGGAGAATTTCGCGCAACCGAGGCGAGCGGTGCAGACGCCTGGCCGCGCATACGCGCCGACATCGAATCCTACAGCCCGCGCGAACTTCTCTTCCCTGTCTCGCTCGCGCCGCTCATCAAAAATTCTTACGCCGCCACAACAGGCGCGCACACAGAACCGCTCCCGCTCTCAAAAGACACGCGCGACACAAACGTCGTCCCTTTCGCGCGCCCCGCTCCAGTCGAGACGGCAAACTTCGGCAACAGTTGTATGTCCCTGTCGCCGCTCGACGATTGGCTCTGGGAACCGATCTCGTGCGCCTCCCTGCTGCTCGAACAGTTCGGCGCGCGCACGCTCGAAGGCTACGGGCTGGACGGAAAAATTGATGCAGTCGCGGCTGCGGGCTCATGTCTCCGCTACGCGCGCGAGACGCAACGCGATGCCGCCGCGCACGTCAACGACATCACCTATTTCGCGTCGCAAGATCATCTCGTGCTCGACGCCGTCAGCGTGCGCAATCTCGAACTCGTCGAAGCGCAAAACAACGCCGGACGCTCGCACACTTTGTTCGGCGTGATTGATTCGACCGTCACAGGGATGGGCGCGCGTCTCCTTCGCGCGTGGCTGTTGCGTCCCTCCGTGCGTCGCGGCGAGATCGAGGCGCGGCTCGCGGCGGTCGAAGATTTTCACCGCTCGCACATGAAGCGCGACCGCATGCAGTCGCTCCTGAAGGACGTGGCCGACCTCGAACGACTCATCGCGCGCATCAGCATGAACACGGCCACGCCGCGCGATCTGGCCGCCCTGCGCCGCTCGCTCGAACAAGTGCCGACGATTCGTCAGACGTTATCGGACTCGGAAGTGTCGCTCCTCCAAGTCTTGCGCGAGAACGCGGACGAGTTGCCGGACGTGCGCGCGCTTGTCGCAGAAGCCATCAGCGACGACCCTCCGCTCAACCTCTCCGACGGCGGCGCGATCCGCGACGGCTACTCAGAGGAACTCGACGAACTTCGCGCCATCAGTCGCGATGCCAAACAAATCATCGCCGCACTCGAAGCGCGCGAGCGCACGCGCTCCGGCATCAACAGCTTGCGCGTGCGTTTCAACAACGTCTTCGGCTACTTCATCGAAGTCTCCAAAGGGCAGGCCGCGCGCGTGCCCGCCGATTACGAACGGCGGCAGACGCTCGCCAACGCCGAACGCTACACGACGCCTGAACTCAAGCAGTGGGAACAGAAAGTGCTGGGCGCGGAGGGACGCATCGGCGAACTCGAAGCGGCTATCTTCGCCGAAGTTCGCGCGCGCGTCGCAGCCGAGACGCGTCGTTTGCAGACGACGGCGCGTGCGCTCGCCATGCTCGACGTGCTCTGTGCGCTCGCCACCACCGCCGTACGACAACGCTATCAAAAGCCTGTGCTCCACGATGGCGACGAGATCGAGATCGTGCAAGGCCGCCATCCCGTCATCGAAGCGACGAGCGAGACGCCCTTCATCCCGAACGATCTCTACATGAACAACTCTACGGATCGTTTGCTCATCGTCACAGGCCCCAACATGGGCGGCAAGTCAACCATACTCCGACAGGTCGCGCTCATCGCGCTGCTCGCGCAGGTCGGTTCGTTCGTCCCTGCGGAGCGCGCGCGCCTGCCGCTCTTTGATCGCATCTGGACGCGCGTCGGCGCATCCGATGATCTCTCGCGCGGGCGCTCAACCTTCATGGTCGAGATGACCGAGACCGCCGCTATCCTCCACAACGCGACGCCGCGCTCGCTCGTCCTCTTGGACGAGATCGGGCGTGGCACGTCCACCTTCGACGGGCTATCAATCGCGTGGTCGGTCGCAGAATATTTGCACGATTCGCCCGAACACGCGGCCAAGACTTTGTTCGCCACGCACTATCACGAACTGACCGAACTCGCGGAACGCTTGCCCGGCGCGCAGAATTATCAAATCCGCGTCGCCGAGCGCGAAGGCGAAGTTATCTTCCTCTACAAACTCGAACGCGGGCGCGCCTCGAAGTCTTACGGCATCGAAGTGGCGCGCCTCGCCGGTCTCCCCCCGTCCGTGCTCACGCGCGCACGTGATGTCTTGCAGCGCCTCGAACGTTACGAACTCGACGTGTTCGCCGAAAACGCCAAGTCGGCCGTAGCCGCCTCAAATTCGGAGAACGCGCCGCAGGATGTCTCCGCCGTTGAACAAAACGGCGGCGCGCTCGGACAGGCGGCGCGGCGTGCGACGCGACGTGCGTTGGCTGCGCAGGCGACGCTCTTCGACACCGTCAACCAGAGCTTGCTTGACGAGTTGCGCGGCGTTGATGTAGAAAACCTCTCGTCCGAAGAAATCCGTACTCTCCTGAAAACTATACGCACGCGAATCGTTTGAGCCGCCAATACGCCAGTTTGCACGCCGCGCTCGGTCGCCAAGCCTTTCGCGCCCCTCTCGCGCCGTCTCTAAATTGTCGCGCGCAGATGTCCGATTCCCTCTCTTTACGCCCTCTTTGTTCCGTCAACCGCAGCCAACATCTCTTTCGCCCATTTGAAACTTGATGACTGACAAACTTACTTCACTCACGCTGGAACAAAAAATCGGGCAACTGCTCTACATCGGTTTGCCCGCAACGCAGTTCGACGCGGAGACGCGCGCGCTCGTAGAAGATATACAACCGGGCGGCATCATCATCTTCGGTAGAAACGTCGCCACCGCCGAACAGTTGCGCGAGTTGCTCGACAGCGTGCGCGCATCGTCGCAGGTCGAACCACTGCTCGGAATTGATCAGGAGGGCGGCCTGGTTGATCGCCTGCGGAAAATCTGCACGCCGATGCCTTCGGCTCGCACCATACGTCAACACGGCGATCTTGCCGGAGCGCGCTCGCTCGGCCGTCTTACAGGCGAAGCCCTGCGACTACTCGGCTTCAACATGAACTTCGCGCCCGTCCTCTCGATTATGACGGACGACCGCGATCTGCTCTCGAACGGTCTCTACTCGCGCTCTTACGGTCGCTCGCCCGGTGAGGTGCTCGGCTACACGATGGTCTACATGCGAGGTTTGCAAGGGCAGGGTTGTTTAGGATGCGCCAAACATTTTCCGGGCATCGGCGCGGGCGAGGTTGACTCGCACGAAGAGATGCCGATCATCAATTTGTCGCATGAAGATTTGATCGCGCAAGACCTCGCGCCCTACATCGAACTTTTTCAACGCGAGGACAACATGGTGCATGCCGTGATGGTCAGTCACGGCGGCTTTCCGAAAGTTGACTTGAGGCGCGGCACTGCGGGCGGGCGGCTCATCCCCGCTTCGATCAACCCGCAGATAGTCACCAAACTGCTGCGCGAAGAACTCGGCTACACGGGTCTCGTCGTCACGGACGATTTGGAAATGGGTGCGATTGCGCGCCACTATGAGATCGAGGAGACCGTGCGTCGCGCCGTCGAAGCGGGCGAAGACATGCTACTCATCTGCGCGCGACCAGACTTGATCCGGCGCGGTTACGCTTCCCTGCTCGCCGCAGCGCGCGAAGGCTCTCTCAGCGAGGAACGTATCAACATCTCGCTCACGCGCATCGCACATTTCAAATCTCTCATCCAACCACCACTCCCCTTCGACGCGACGCGCTTCGCCGAAATATCCGACGAAGTTTCTGCGCTCAACCGCAAACTCAATTACACCTACGGAGGCAAAATTTGATGCGAACCAGAACTTCAGGACGCGTTGAGCGGGCGGCCAACAGTCATCATTCTTATTCATCCGACGCCTGCTTACTCTTCGTCGTCTTGTGCCTGTTGCTGTCAGGCATCTCCTGCCGACGCGCGGGCGGCGACGCGTTCGTGATGGTGCTCGAAGCCAGCCCGAAGACGCTCGACCCCTTGCGCGGCACGGACGCTGCGAGCGAACGTTATCGCCAGTTGATGTTCAACTCGCTGATGAAAAAGGACGAGCACTTCGACTACGTCGGTGAGTTGGCGGAAAATGTCCAGACCGCGCCCGACGGTCTATCCGTCACCTTCACCTTGCGCGATGGCGTGAAGTTTCACGACGGCAAAACGCTGACTTCGGCTGACGTGAAGTACACTTTCGACAAGTTGCTCGCCTCCGACGCGCCGAAGGCCACTTCCTTCTACGACATGAAAGACGGCAAAAAGCAACCGCTCGTCGCATCGGTTGAAGCGCCCGATCCGCGCACGGTTGTCTTCCGACTGAGCCGCCAGTGGCTTGAGTTGTTCGCTAACTTGATCCCCATCGCCATCATTCCCGAAGGCACGTTTGAGTCGCAGGCGATAAAGCCCACCGGCTCCGGCGCGTTCAAGTTCTCACGCTTCGACGAATCGCAGCAGGTCGTTGACATGGAAGCGCACGATGCTTACTGGGAAGGCGCGCCCAACATCAAGCACCTGCGCGTGAAAGTCATCCTCGACGCCAACACGCAGCAGGCGGAACTCGTCGCCGGACGCGTTGATCTCGCCGTCAACACGGCACTCTCGCCCGACGCTTACGTCAGTCTAGGCCAGAACCCGAACCTCCAACTCGTGCAATCGCCGGGCGTCAACGTGCAGTACATCGGTTTCAACGCCGAGAGCGCGCCGGTCAACAACGCGCGCGTCCGGCAAGCGATTGCTTATGCCATTGACCGCGAGAGCATCATCAAGAATCTCTTGCAGGGACAGGTGCGCGTCGCGCATTCGATCCTCCCGCAAGAATCCTGGGCTTACTCGCCGCAGCAAAAAACTTACACATACGATCCGGCGCAGGCCAAGCGACTTCTAGACGAGGCGGGCTTCAAAGACCCCGACGGCGACGGCCCGCAGATGCGTTTCTCCACGCCTCTCAGTTGGAAAATCTCCGCGAGCAATTCGGTCGTACGCCAGTTTGTGGGCGTCATGCAAAATTCTTTGAAAGAGGTGGGCATCCCCGTCAACATCGAAACGCTCGAAGACAACACGCTCCGCGAGGCGCAACGAAACGGGCAGTATCAACTCACAGTCGGTCGCTGGGTGGGCGGCAACCAAGACCCGATCTTCCTGCGCGACCTTTTCACATACCTGACCGGCGGCAACTTCAATCGCGGACGCTATCGCAACGCCGAACTCGACAAGATTTTGGGCGAAGCCGTTAACACCGCCGACCGCGCGCGCGCCAAAGCGCTCTACGCCGAAGCGCAGGATTTGATCAGCCGCGAGATGCCGATGTTCCCGCTCTGGTATTCAAACAACATGGTCATCGCGCGCAAGAACGTCGGCAACATCAAGGTCGCAGCGGGCGCGGATTGGACTTTCGTGCGAAACCTGACGGTCAGTAAATAAAAACGTCAGTAGTCCGTTGTCAGCAGTCAGTTGTTCAGTTGAATCATTAGCAACTTGCGTTATTGTCACACGCAACGGACAACGAACAACTGACTACTGACAGCTTTTGATCGTCTCCTGCAATTCGCTCCAACTGACTGCGCCTTCGCGAATCAAACGTGGTTCGTCGCCGCTGACATCGAGCACGGTTGAAGGTTCTTCCGTGCGCGCCGCGCCGCCGTTGATGATGAGTGCCAATCCGTCTGGGAAAAATTGCGCCACATCTTCGGCCGTGCGCGCGGGCGGCGCTCCCGCAGGGTTCGCGCTCGTCGCCGTGAGCGCGCCGCCGCACCCTCTCAACAATGCGCGCACCTCTTCGTCGGCGGGCAGGCGCAAACCAATCGTTCCAGTCCCCGCCGTCAACTCCTGCGGCAAATGCGCGTGCGCGCTCACGACCAACGTTAAAGCGCCCGGCCAATGTCGTGCGCAGAGCGCATCGAACAATTGAGAACGCGGCGCGCCGAACCGCGCGACCTCCGTTGCGTCGCTGATGACAAGCAGGATGGGTTTGCCGTCGTTCCTGCCCTTCAAGGCGAGCAATTTTTGCAGCGCCGACGCGTTGAAAGGGTCTGCGCCGAGTCCATAGAATGTGTCTGTGCGAAAGGCTATGAGGCCGCCCGCTTTGATGAGCGCAGCAGCTTGCTCGCGCGTCTGTGGTGTGTCTTTCAGAATCATTTTCAACTATCGCCCGTGTGTTTTCGCGTTCGATCAGAAAGTCTATGACGATTAATTAATTGCTCGTGCCGCCGGTTATTTTTCGCGTCGGTAAATCATTTCGCCCGTCTCTCCTGTAAAATAACTTCATGGCAACAGCACAGAAAAGGCGCGATCTGGATTTTAACGATTTTCCGCCCGGCACGGTCAACGCTTACACGAGGCTCGTCTGCCTCGCTTGCATCTTCGATCTCTTCACCAAACAACTCGGCCTCGCGCCGCGCACGGCCTATTCCGAGATCAAACGCCACGCCCCGACGGCTGCGGAGTTAACCGCACTCGAACCTGCGCGCCCTTACTTCGACAGCGAAGAAAAGCACCCGCGCTGCCCCTACTGCAACGCCGCCAAACGCTGGCACGCGCGCCTCGACACGTTTCGCATCGAAGGCAACAAATCAACTGATGCGCCACGCCGCGCCCTTGTCAAGTCGCTCCCGAAAGCGGAAGACCAGTTCACCTTGATCGAGTCGCGTTCAACCAAACGCGACATCTTCTTCTCATGGCTCGACGCGCTCGGGCACGAACTCGATTTCACGGACGACGCGTGGCTCATCGCCGCCACGCGCGCCATGTTGGAACGCAAAGAACCGAAGACCGATTGGTCGGAGATTTTCGCGAACGTGCGCGCCGTGCGCCGCTCGCAGCGTCTCGATGAAGGATGGGAGCACGAAGGGGCGCGCCTTTATCTCTCGCCGTCGCTCTACGCCGACGCGCTGCTCATACAATACCTCGTCAGCCGCTCACACGCGCACGGCGGTATCACCTTCGAGGGTCGGCTCACGCTCATCGAACTCGTACGCCGCCTGCGCTATTCAGGCCAACTCGACGCGCAGGGCATCACCGAACGCGACCAGTTCGAGGTATTGGAACAGTTGATCGAGAATCTAACGGGCGGCGCAACTCCCGCGAAGCTCTACTTTCTCGTTGACCGCCGCGACTTTCTCGACAAGGTGAAAACCGTCTATTCACATTACGCTTGATGCGAGCGCGCGACGCTTTTTTCATGTCGCAAAGTTAATTTACTTAAACCAGGCAAGGAAATTTTCGATGGCATGGATCAAAACAATTTCGCCGGAAGAGGCTGAGGGCGAGTTAAAGCGAGAGTACGACGCGGCACATGAGCGTGCGGGCTACATCGCGCACATACTTCGCGTGCAGAGTTTGAATCACGAAACCTTGCAGGCGAGCATGGCGCTCTACAAGGCCACCATGTTCGGCAAGTCCGGGATGTCTCGCGCCGAACGCGAAATGCTGGCAACCGTCGTCTCGCAGATCAACGAGTGCTTCTATTGAACCGAATCTCACGGGGAGGATCTCCGTAAGCTGACTGAGGACGACGAGTTAGTCGCGCAACTCAAAAAAGATTATCGCCACGCGCGCTTGAATGAACGCGAGCGCGCGCTCTGCGAGTTTGCAGATATACTGACGCGACAGCCCGGGCGCATCCGCGAAGAGGAAGTCGAACGACTCCGCGCCGCCGGACTGTCCGACAAAGACGTGCTCGACGCGGTCGAAGTTATCGGCTATTTCAACTACATCAATCGCATCGCCGACGGACTCGGCGTTGATGCGGAGGAATGGATGCGGCGGTAGAGACAATTCAACGAAGAGGAGCATTCCCCCATGCCCATCAAGGAACAGACCTACACGCACAAGGAACTCGACCTGCTCGTCGTCAACATCGAATTGACGCTCGTGAGCATCGTTCAAGGCGTCGCGCTCTCTTTCCTCACCGAAAACAGCCGCGACGTGATAGTCACGCGGCGATACCTCTTCTGGCCTTACGTCGCTTCGGGGCTACTTGTTATCTTCCTATTCTGGTCGCGCTCGCTAATTCACACGTTCACAGTCATACGCTGGCCGCTAGAATTTCCACACAACTTCCTCTATATCGCCAGCACACTGCTCGAAGTCATCATCTTCACCCAACTGGAAAACCCGCTCCACTGGTTCGGTCTGAGCGCGGTTTACGGGTGCGTGATCTGGTTGCTGTTCGCCGTTGACCTTCGCATGATCCGCCGTCGTCTCGAAGAGCACAACAAAGAGGCGGCGCGCGCGCTACTCGTCGTCGTCGAACGCGAACAGATCAAAAACGTGCTTGTGTTGATGCCGTTGACCGTCGTGTTCAGTACAGCCACCGCGCTCGCGATCTACCTCTGGCCGGAAATATTTCTCGACAGGCAATGGCATTTCCTCTTCGCCATGATGCAACTGCTTTGCGCCGGTGGCTACCTCGCCTATGTCACGCGTTACTATCATCAACTACTGCCACTCATGGTTGCGGCTCAATACGAATGGAACGGCGAAGTGATGCCAGAATAAATCAGGGATGAAGGATGAGGGATGAATAAGAAATAAAGAATTGATTCATCGTTTCATCGTTTCATTGAATCAATGATTCCAATTCTTATTCATCCCTCATCCTTCATCCCTTCTCAAAGGCTCGTCTCGTTGCGTGCTTTATCTTTGTGTCGTTCGAGGGCGAGTTGGATGAGGCGGTCTATGACTTGTGTGAAGGGGAGGCCGGAGGCCGCCCACATTTTGGGGTAGCCGGAAACATCTGTGAGGCCGGGATTGGTGTTGAGTTCGTTGATGAGCAGTTCGTTTGTGTCGCGCCGGAGGAAAAAGTCAACGCGCGCCAGTCCGCTGCCGTCAATCGCTTTGAAAGCCTCGACCGACATGCGCCGTATACGCGCCGCCACAGATTTCGGGATCGGCGCGGGCACAACGAACTCGACGTGGCCTGTGTTGCTGTACTTCTCCGTGTAATCGAGAAACGCGCCTTGCTTGTCGTGTACGATGTATTCGCCCGGCTGGCTCGCCTCCGGCTCGTCGTTGCCGATAACGGCGCATTCAATCTCGCGCGCGTCGAGTCCTTCTTCGACAATTATTTTGCGGTCGTAGCGCGCCGCGAGGTCAATCGCCGCTTCGAGCGTGCGCCGGTCTGTGGCCTTCGAGATGCCTACTGACGAACCTAAGTTCGCGGGTTTGACGAAGCAAGGGAAACCCAACTCGCGCGCCACGCGCCTGACGACGCCCGCGCGTTCGCGTTCCCACTCTGCGCGCAGAAACCAGATGTGCTTGCAGATCGGCAGTCCCGCCTCGCGAAACAACATCTTCATCGTCACCTTGTCCATCCCGCAAGACGACGCGAGCACGCCGCAGCCGACGTAAGGCACACCGGCCATCTCAAACAGACCTTGAATCGTGCCATCCTCACCGTAAGTCCCGTGCAGCACGGGAAAGACTACGTCCAAAGGCATCGCCGCTGTAGCAGCAGGCCGCCCGCCGTCCGAGTTGAAAGGGACGAGGCCGGAACGCGACGGGTCGCCGACGATAGTCAGCGCCTCGCGGCTCTCGCCCATCTCGCGCGACAGCAATTCGGCCGTCGCGCGCGGCAGCAACCCCATCGCCTCTGCGGGCGACAGCCAATGCCCCGCCTTCGTGATCGCAATCGGGATCACTTCGTACTTCTCATGATCAATGGCATCAATCACCGCCCGCCCCGAACGCAAAGACACCTCATGCTCGCCCGAACGCCCCCCGAAGATCACCCCAACTCTGATTTTTCTTTTCAATCTAAACTCCTGAGAACAGTGACAAGTGACGAGTGACGAGTAAGAATCAAGACAAGTTTTTAGCTATTGGCTGTTAGCTTTTAGCTTTAACTCGTCACTTGTCACTCGTCACTTGTCACTGTCATAGAATCGTTTTTCCCATAGCCGAGAGGATCAGTTCGACGCCGAGTTCAGCCGTGCGGTTGTTGATGTCGAGGGCGGTGTTGATTTCAACCACCTCGAAGGCGAGTATGCCGCCCGCTTCGGCGATCTTCTCTAACGCCAGATGCGACTCGCGGTAAGTCAGTCCGCCGCGCACGACTGTGCCCGAACCCGGCGCGTCGCCCGGGTCGAGCGCGTCAATATCGAGCGTGACGAAATAGCCGCCCGGCGCTTGTTTGGCAATCGCAATCGCGTCGTCAACGCATGCGCTCATGCCGCGCTCGTCAATCTCGCGCATCGTGAAGAAACGCATGCCGAGTTTGCGTATCAACTCGCGCTCCGCCGGATCGAGATCGCGTGCTCCGATGTGCGCGCAGTAGCGCGGGTCGAGTTTGGGCGCGAAGCCCGCGACGTGCGTCAGTTCCGGCGCGCCGTAGCCGAGCAGCGCGGCGAGCGGCATGCCGTGAACGTTGCCGGACATGGTCGTCTCCGGCGTGTTCATGTCTGCGTGCGCGTCGAACCAGATCATGCCGATTGACTGCCCCTTATCGCGTAGAACAGAAGCTACGCCCGCGACCGAGCCTGCGGCGATTGAATGATCGCCGCCGAGTATGATCGGAAACTCGCCCGCGCGCATAACCTTCTGCACTTCCGAGGCGAGTTCTTCACAGGCCATGCTGATCTCGCGCAGGTACTTCGCCTTGTCCTGCGGCGCTGCGATTGATTGCGGTCGCTCAAGACGCATATCGCCTAGATCGCGGACTTCGTAGCCGAGCAGCGCGAGCCTCTGGTTCAAGCGCGCGACGCGCATCGCCGCAGGGCCTAAGTCAACACCCGCCGTCCCCGCGCCGAAACCGAGCGGCACGCCTATGATGCTCACGCGCCGCCCTTCTCCGGGCAGCAAGTTGATCACGGAAGATTTCGTCTGTTCGCTTAAAGCCGACATAATTCTCCGAACTACGGGTTAAAAAACTCACCCGCCGAGGTTGATGTTGAAGCCGCTACCGCCGCTGCCTTGCGTCGGGAAGAAGGGTTTCAACAGACCTGCGAAGGCAGCGAGGTTGCGCGTCTGAATCAGCAACTCGCCCGGCCCCGCGAACTCCGCCACAATCCCTTCACCGCTCACCATGCTGCGGAAGAAACCCGACGCCGCTTTGCGCAACGAGTACTGCATCGAAGCTTCCCACGCGACCAGATGGCCTGTGTCCACCACGTAGCGCTCATTCGGTTGCAGACGCCGACGATGGATCGCGCCGAAGGACGAGAGCAACAGCAACCCCGTGCCCGACACTTGCATGACGAACAATCCCTCGCCGCCGAAGAAAGTCTTCGCCCCGCCCCACTTTGTATCAACCGTCAAATTGGCGTCGCCCGCCAGATACGAACTCGATTGCACCATGAACATCTGGTTGCTCATCTCAATCGCGGCGATGTCGCCGGGGCCACCCGGCGCTAAGGTCACTTCGCCAGCCCCGCCGCGTGCCGTGAAGGTCGAGATGAAGGCCGACTCGCCACCCACCGCGCGTTTCAAAGCGCCCATCAAACCGCCCTTCATCTGCGACTGCAACTCTACGTTCGCAGACATCGAAACCATCGCGCCCGCTTCGGCCAAGATGGACTGCTCCGCCTGCAACTGCACGACGGCGAGCGCAAACGACGGCTGGTGCAAAACCTCAAAACTATAGCCGCGCCCCTGCCCGCGCGAATCCGCGTCAATGTGGATTCCATGACCGCTGCCGCCGCCGGAAGTCGCCCCGCCTCCGCTCGCAAAGTTCGGCGCGGGCTGCTGCGGCGCACCCGCCGCTCCAGCCGTCGGTGTGGTACGCGCGCCGCACGCACCGCAAAACTGTGCGCCGCTGATCAACGTCGCGCCGCAATTCGGGCAATTCATACTCTGACTCCTTTCGACTTTTCGATGATGATCTCGACCGCCTCGTCCGGCGTACTCGCCAGATCGAGCATGCGTATGTCCGCGTCGCTCACGACCAGATGCTCGCGCCAAGCCGCGACTATGGGCGGCCAACAGTCGCCGAGCAGCACGAGCGGGCGCGGCTCTATGACGCGCGTTTGAATTTTATTCCAGACGAGCGAGAGTTCCGTGACCGTGCCCATCCCGCCGCGCAGCGCGACGAATCCGACCGAGCGCACGATCAAGTGTTGCAGGCGATCATAAAAATGCGGCGTCGCAACTTTGTCCGTGAGAAAACGGTTCGGCTCTTTCTTGAATTGGTTCATCACGATGCCGAGCACGCGCCCGCCGCGTTCGTGCGCGCCGCGACTTGCCGCCTCCATCACGCCGAGATAACCGCCCGTGCAGATCGTGAAACCCGCATCCGCCAAAAGCTGCCCGACGCGACGCGCCTCTCCATACTCTGCGGAGTCCTCCCCGCATTTCGAGCCGCCAAAGATCGTCACGATTCGCTCGTGTGTACTACTCATATTTTTAAGTGACAAGTGACGAGTTGAAGACAAGTTTCAAGTTTCAGGTTTCAAGTTTCAGGAAAGAAGTCTTTTGTCTTTAACTTGTCACTTGTCACTCGTCACTTGTCACTGCTCTCACGGTCTGATGCGATAGAGCATACGCGGAAACGGAATCGTTTCGCGGACGTGCTCGATGCCGCACATCCAAGCGGTGCAACGTTCGATGCCCATGCCGAAGCCCGCGTGCGGGACGCTGCCGTAGCGTCGCAAATCCAGATACCACTCGAAAGCCTCGCGTGGTAGATCGTGCGCCTTGATCTGCTCTTCGAGATATTCAAGCGACGTGGCGCGCTCGCCGCCGCCTATGACTTCGCCATAGCCTTCCGACGCCAGCACGTCAACGCCTAAAGCCAACTCCGGTCGCTCCGCGTCGCGCGCCATGTAGAACGCTTTGATCGCCGCCGGATAACGATGCACCATCACAGGCTTCTCGAATTGTTTGGAGATGTACGTCTCGTCGGGCGCGCCGAAGTCGCCGCCCCATTCGAAACGCGATTCGAGTTCCCCGCGCTCGTGCCCTTCGTGGAGCATGCGTACGGCATCGTCGTAATGCAGGCGCGGGAATGGCGGCACGATCAGTTCGAGTTTCGACGTGTCGCGCTCTAACACCTTCAACTCTTCCTGCCGTTCTTCCAGCACGCGGCTCGCGATGTTCGAGATGAAACGCTCGGCCAGATTCATCACGTCGTCGAGCGTGGCGAAAGCCATCTCCGGCTCGACCATCCAGAACTCCGTGAGATGGCGGCGCGTCTTTGAACGCTCTGCGCGAAAGGTCGGGCCGAAGCAATAAACTTTGCCGAAGGCCGCTGCGGTCGCCTCGTTGTAGAGTTGGCCGGATTGCGTCAGATAGGCTTTCTCGTCGTTGAAGTAATCAACTTCAAAGAGCGTCGTCGTGCCTTCGCACGCGGCGGGCGTCAGAACGGGCGCGTCGCAGAGCGTGAAGTTGTCGTTATCCAGAAAATCGCGCACGGCGCGCACAACCGTGTGGCGCACTTTGAGGATCGCGTGCTGGCGACGCGAGCGCAGCCAGAGGTGGCGATGATCCATCAAAAATTCAGTGCCGTGTTCCTTCGGCGTGATCGGGTAGCCCTCGACCGTGTGCAGCACTTCAGCGCCGACGACATCAACTTCGTATCCGCCCTGCGCGCGTTCGTCCGCGCGCACCGTGCCGCGAATCGAGAGCGCGGTCTCTTGTCCGAGACCCTTGAGCGCATCCCACAATTCTTCCGCGACGGCTTTTTTGAAGACGACACATTGCACGATGCCCGTCCCGTCGCGCAGTTGCAAAAATAGAAGTTTGCCGCTCGAACGAAGATTATAGAGCCAGCCGCGAAGCGTCACTTCTTCGCCGACGTGCTGTGCGAGTTGGTTGACGTAAACTTGCGCGAGGCTTTCTGTAGCCGACGCCTGCTGTTGCCCCGCCTGTTCAATGTTTTCTGTTGCCATTTCTACCTTTTAATACTCGTTCGTTAGTTCTTGATCAAATTCCGAATTGCCATTTATCAATCAACGATGCGCGCACGAAGAACTTCGCGGAGCGCGGGAAATCGCGCGAGCCATTCGACAGCCTGCAAGACGATCTTGAACATGGGGTTGATGAAATGCGCGTAGACTTCGCCGCGCCCGCACACGCCGCTTTGATACGAGAACGTCCCGACCGCCTTCAAACAACGCTGCACAGTCATCAAACGAAACTCGCGCGCGAAATCCTCCGCATCAATCGCTTCAAGACCGCGCTGCCGTCGTTCTTCCAAAAAATATAACCTGCGCTCGCGTATCTCCGCGAGCGATGGCACACTCGTTTGACGATCCAACAGCAGCGAGACGAGATCGTAACTGGCAGGCCCCATCCGCGCGTCTTGATGATCTATGATGCGCAAGTGATCCTGCGCGTCAACGAGCAGATTCGACGTGTGGAAGTCGCGGTGGCAGAGGACGCGTGGACGTGCGGCCAGTTCGGCGGCCAGATCGTTTAGTTCGACGCGCAGTTCGGCCTGTTCGCCGTGCTTCAAGGTTTCGCCGCAATAGCTTTTGAAATAGTGTTCGAGAAAATATTCGAGTTCCCAGCAGAGTTTGGCTTCGTCGAAGGCGAGGCGGCTGGCGATTGAATCGCGCTCGAAGGCGAGCGGCGTCGCCGCTTGAATATCTGCGATGAGGCCGATGGCTCGTTCGAGATAAGCCTCGCGCTCGTCGTCGGTCGCCGTCTCAAAGACGTGCCGTAGTTGCCGGTCGCCTAAGTCTTCCTGCACGATGATGCCGTTCGTCGCGTCTATGTCGAGAATCTCAGGCACGGGCAATTGTGCGGCGACGAAGAGGCGCGTGACATCTAGAAACGGGTGAATGTCTGCGTCGAAGGGTTCGGGATAGACGGCGGCGACTGCCGAGGCGCGCTCGCGCCAGGGGATGCGGAAATATTCGCGCGTGGAGGCGTCGGGCGTGAGCGCGATTATCCCGCCTGCGTCCAAGTTGGCGCGGACGAGATACTCGCTGAGGCGTTCATGCGCTGTGGAGAGAAACGCATTCGCAGTGATGCCCGACGGATGGCTCATGGGTGTTTGGCGCGGTGCGGAGAGTCGTACGAGGGCTGATTTGCCGCTCGCGTCCGAAAGCCTCGTTTTGCCCGCTGTCAGTGCTTTTTGGAGCGCGAGGAATTGTATCACTGCACAAGTGACACGACAAAATTGTCCCCGCAAACCTCGCCCGCAAGCGCCTTCGCGGGTCGCTCCGCATCGCCAATCAACTCCGCGCGCACGACCGCCGCGTCTTCAAACACCTCGCCGTGCCGGACACGCACGCCCGCGCCTAAGATAGAACGGCGCACACGCGCGCCCGCTTCAACTCGCACACCTTCCCAGATAATCGTCTCATGCACGTCCGCGCCAGCTTCGACGACCGACCCCGCACCCGTTAAAACGTTGTCGCGCCCTTCCCGTCGCATCAGAGTCAAACTGATGTCACGGTAGCGTTGAATAGTGGAAAGTTCGTGCCACATGCCGGAGGCTGTGTGCGCCGCGATGCGTTCGCCGCGCGCGATGGCGGGAATGTAAACGTCCGTCACCGAATGCGAGAAGACCCCGCGCGGGATGTAGTCGAAGATGCGTGGCTCAAGAATTTGTATGCCTGTGAACATCAAAGGCGCTTCCCCGTCGCCCGCGCCGGTATTTTCAGAAGCGCGAATCGCGCTTCCGGCGTTATCGGACGGAGAAGCCGGATAACCGCCGAACCTTTTAACCAGCCCGTCTTCAACTTCGACGGTGCTGTAGCGTTCGCGCTCGGCGTTCGGGCGAAGGACGAGCGTTGCGAGCGCGCGTTCGCGCCTGTGTGTTTCGAGAGCCGCGCCGAGATCGATGTCTGTGGCGATCTTGCCGTTGACGACGACGAAGGTGTCGCCTTCGAGATAGGCGCGCGCGTTGTCAATCGCGCCGCTCGTGCCGAGTATGACGGGTTCTTCTTTGATGTAGATGAACCGGACACCGAACGCGCTCCCGTCGCCGAGCGCGGCGCGCACGCTCTCAGGACGGTGGTGCAAGTTGACGATGATCTCGTCGCAGCCGAAGCGCGCCAGATATTCCGCCACGTAGCCGACGAGCGGACGACCCATGAACGGCAGCGCGGGCTTCGCGCGATCTAGTGTCAGAGGCCAGAGGCGTGTGCCGTAACCGGCGGCAAGAATCATTGCACGCATAAGTTCAACTATTTTTCCTCAACGCCGTTCGTGCCGCTCATTTTTTGCCGCTGGCCTTGCGCTCGGCGGCGGTGGACTTACGCACGACGACCGCACCGTCAGAGCGCCGCTCGAAAACGAGTATGTCTCCGGCTTTGGCTTTAAGCGCCTTGACGACCGGAACGGGAATCTTGCCGCGCACGCTCGATCCATCCTCAAATAAAGTCGAGAGCGCGATCAGTTTAGTTTCATCGCTCATCTTTTATGCCTTCCTTATTTATCAATGCTGGAAATTGCAAGCGGCATCAATTCAAGAAAGTGTGCGGCCGCTTTATTGCCGCCCGCCGCTTCGCTCTTAGTGGCCGCGCGAATCGCAATCACTTCTTCCACGCCCTCTTCGAAACCGATCCTCAGCCTGACGGCAAGGCCGAGCGCCTCGTCGAAGTTGTGCGCGAAGTAACGATTGTAATGCACTTCGCCGCCTTCGGATTTCGTCCAGTTGATCGCCTCGACGATATGCGGGGTCTCCGTCCGTTCGGCGCGCTCCTCGGCTTCGGCGAGCGGCATGTGCTCGAAGTTGTAGGTCGCTCCGGCGTGCGGGTCGAACGTGTATCCGGTCTTGAGTTTTTTCACTTAACAACTGCCTTTCATCTTGCCGGTGTGTTTGTTATCAACGGCGGGTGTATTCAGCGGGCGACCAGACGCGTCTGCGCAGCGGTGACGGAGAGAGGCCGAACGATATTTCGAGACTTCGAAGATATTCTTAAACTCCGGCGAGCGCAACTTCAAGAAACCTGTGCGGCGTCGCGGATGGTGAGATCGAACGTGCCGGGGGCGACTTTGCGGAAGCGACCGTTGCGATTGAGCGAGACGGCGATGCTTATAGTGGGGTTGTGGCCGGTGAACTGGAAGCCGCCTTCGAGCAGGCGGTTGTAAATCTCGTTGACGTGGAGCGGAGCGCCGGATTCGCGCAACAACATCGCAGTGGCTTGCGGGATCGTGCGATCCAGAAAACGCTCGCTCGTCACTTCAACGTCCGTGCGGACGGGCGGTAACGTCGAACGCGGGCCGGTTTGGAAAGTCGGTTGATGTAGGTTGCGCCCCTGCGCTTCGTCGCGGCGCAAGGCCACTTCGATCTCCGCGTCCGAAGGCGACTTCTGCGCGGGCACTGTGTTGAGCACGGACGAGAGTATGCGAAACATGGCCGCTTCGGTCTGCGTGGCGATGGCGTCCATCTCGCCGAGTTCGGTGCGCAGTTTATCGGCTTCGAGTTCGAGGTCGGCGAGCCGAGCGGCCAGACGGTTACGCGTGGCGCGCGTCTGTCGCAAGCTCTGCTCAAGCGTGGCTAGTAGATTATCGTCAGGCATATGGAAAAAGGATGAAGGATGAGGGATGAGGGATGAATAAGAACGATTTAGATTCGATCAATATCACTTCTCTCCTCTCACCTTTCAGGCTTGCTCGTTTATCTGTCGCGCTCAAGTATGAAAGTCGGAATCGAACTCAAGGCATCACGGTACTTTGTGTCGGGCAGCACGTCAAGAGATTTTCTGGCGGCGGTGGCGAAATCGTTGGCGCGACGGCGCGCACGCTCAATCGCGCCCGACTCCTCAGCCGCACGCATCAACGACGCGCGCGAGATCGCTTCGTAGTTGCCAACGCGCATCACGGATTGCACGTCAGCGCGCCACGCTCGATCAGTTTCCAGCAGGTAGATGAGCGGGAGCGTGAGTTTGCCTTCGAGCAGATCAACTCCGGCAGCTTTGCCGAGCACGTCGTCTGTGGCGGTGAAATCGAGCAGGTCGTCAACGAGTTGGAAGGCCGCGCCGAGATTCATGCCGTAGTTGCGAAGCGCGAGTTGTGTCTCCGCGTCGCCCGAACCGAGCATCGCACCGATCTCGCAGCACGCGCTGAACAGGTACGCAGTCTTGCGCATCAGTATGTCGAAATATTGTTCCTCTGTGACATCGCTGCTGCCGAGCGTCGTCAATTGCAGCAACTCGCCCTCGGTCATGCGGCGCGTGACCGCCGTGAGAATGTCGAGCACGGGCAGCGAGCGTTCGGCGAGACTCGCCTCGAAGGCGGACATGTAGAGCCAGTCGCCCATCAGCACCGCCGTCTGGTTGCCGAAGCGACTGTTGATCGAAGGGCGGTTGCGGCGCGTCTCCGCGTTGTCGATGATGTCGTCGTGAACGAGCGTCGCCGTGTGTAAAAACTCCATCACGGTCGCTAGGCGTATGACGTTCGGCTGCGCGCCCGTGCCGCCCGCAGCGTAAGTCGAGAGAATCGTGAGCGCGGGGCGCACGCGTTTGCCGCCCGAAGCGCGCAGGTAGTCGCCGATGTAGGCGATGACCTGAATGTTCGAGCGCGCCTGTCGCTCAAACTCCTCTTCGACGGAAGCCAACTCCGCCGCGATCAAACTAAATATGCGCGCCGCCGCAACTTGCGGTTCTTCAATCGCGGCGAGATGACTGGAAGTGATCATAAGTGACGAGTGACGAGTGACGAGTGACGAGCAAAACAAGATAAAGAGTAAATGGTGAAAGCAGTTCTTTGCTGTTCCCGATTTGCGACTTTAACTTGTCACTTGTCACTCGTCACTTGTCACTAATTCGATCTGTAATTCGTGTACTGCATGTTGATGTTAAAATCTTTGGCTTTGAGTTTGGCGATGATGTCTTGCAGCGTGTCGCGGTCTTTGCCCGTGACGCGCACGACATCGCCCTGAATCGAGGCTTGCACTTTCGCCTTTGTGTCCTTGATGAACTTGACGATCTCTTTGGCCTTGTCCGTCGGGATGCCCTGTTGAATGGCGACGTGTTGCCGGACAGTGCCGCCCAAAGCAGCCTCTATTTTGCCGTAGCTGAAAGCCTTGAGCGGCACGCTGCGACGCACGAGCTTCTGCTGCAAGATGTCGTTCATGTTGCGCAGTTTCGTCTCGTCCTCTGCGGTGAGAATGAGTTCTTCTTTCTCCAACACGACGGCGGCCGTGCTGCCCTTGAAGTCGAAACGCTGGCGCACCTCTTTCATCGTCTGGTCGAGAGCGTTGTTGATCTCCGCGCGGTCAACTTGCGAAACGATGTCGAATGAATTTTGTTGAGCCATAAGAAAACAGTGACGAGTGACAGGTGACGAATGACAAGTTAAAAGCAAGATTCAGTCACGAATTTAATCACACGTGCGTCGCAGCATTTATAACATTTACGCGCGAGCAGTAAAAGTAGCACAACCGGAGCGAGGGAGACGACTTGGGGTTGGAGGTTTTTAACTATCGTTCCACGAGCGGAAGGTTGAAGAAACGCAGGAAGTTGCCGGTCGTGACACGTCCGAACTCTTCGGGTTCGACGCCGCGCAAGGCCGCGAGACACCGCGCGGTTTCGACGACACGCGCAGGCTCGTTGCGCCGCCCGCGAAAAGGGACGGGTGTGAGGAACGGGCAATCCGTCTCAATCAACATGCGTTCGAGCGGGAGGCGACGCGCCACGTCGCGCAACGCTTCGGCCTTCTTGAACGTCACGTTGCCCGCAAACGAGATCATAAAACCGAGTTCGAGCACGCTCGCGGCCATCTCATAGCCGCCGCCAAAGCAGTGCATGATGCCGCCGCGCCCCGCATCGCTCCACTCCGCGCGCAAAATCTCGACCGTCTCATCGTCCGCCTCGCGCGAGTGAATGATGACGGGCAGGTTCAACTCACGCGCCATGCGCAACTGCCGCGCGAAGACTTCGCGCTGCACCTCGCGCGGCGAGTTGTCGTAATGATAATCAAGCCCGATCTCGCCCCACGCGATCACGCGCTCGCTCGCACGCGCCAGCGTACGCACGCGCTCCGCCGCGCCGTCGTCGAACAAACGCGCATCATGCGGATGGACGCCCACCGACGCATACACGCCTTCATATCGCCCTGCAACTTCGACCGCACGCTCCAACTCGCCACTATGCGGATCGCCCGTCCCCACGTTCAGGATCGCCACAACGCCCGCCTCGCGCGCACGCGCCACTACCTCGTCGCGATCAGCGTCGAACTCCGTCCCATCAATGTGCGCGTGTGAATCGATGAACATAAGAAGATGGGAAAAGGGTAAGGGGTAAGGGGGAAAGGACAAGCAAATCCTTTTACCTTTCCCCCTTACCCTTTCCCCTCTCCTATTTCAGTCTCGCTCCGTTCGGCACGTCTTCGGTGAAAGTGGCGAGGACGGGACGGCCTTCGTCGCCGATGGAGGCGGCGAGCACCATGCCTTGTGATTCAAAGCCGCGCAGCTTGCGCGGTTTCAAATTCGAGACGACGGCGACTTTGCGCCCGATGAGTTTTTCGGGTTCGTAATACTCAGCGATGCCTGCGAGAATCTGTCGCGGAGAAGATTCGCCGAGATCAATCGTGAAGCGCAGGAGCTTGTCCGACTTCGGGATGCGCTCGGCGGTCAGAATCTCGCCGACGCGCATTTCCACTTTGATGAAATCCTCGATGGTGATGAACGTGGCGACGCCTTCAGGCGCAGTTTGTTGCGTGGCGGGAGCAGCATCGCCTTCCGTCGCGCCGCGTTGCGGCGGTTCGGGTTTTGTCTCGGCAGCGCCCGCAGAGTCGGGTACGGCGTCGGCTTCGGTCGCGTGCGTTCCAGAGTGCGTCGCGCTCGCGTCAGCCTGTGCGGTTTGTTTTTCCTGTCTCTCTTTTTCTATCTGAGCCATAATTTTTGCCTTATCAATGCGCGGGAAGACGGGCGCGACTTCGCCGATGCGCGCCCCCGCTTGAAGACCTCCCCAATGAAGTTTCGCCGGATCGTATTTCGTTATGTCGTCCGTTTGTCCGAGTTGCTGCCAGATGGCGCGCGTGGCGTCGGGCATCACGGGATGGAGAAGCACTGTGAGCCAGCGTAGAGTTTCGGCGGCGCGATACAGGACGGCGTTCAACGTCTGCCGCTGCGTCTCGTCTTTAGCCAACTCCCACGGCTTCGCATCCGAGATCATCTTGTCTGCGCGCGCGATCACAGTCCACACCACTTCGAGCGCACGCTGGAAAGCGTAATCCTGAAAATGCTGTAAGAAGCTGTCGCGCGCGTGTTCGAGCGCGCTGGCGAGTTCCTGCCCGTCGGCGTCGATTCCTGCGCGCTTGGCCTGCAAGCGTTTCTCTTCGGAGATGTCTGGCGAAGGAATGAGACCATCGCAATAACGCCCGATCATCGTCAGCGTGCGGCTCGACAAATTGCCGAGACCGCTCGCCAGATCGCTGTTCGCGCGATCAATCACAGCCTCGTAACCGAACTTGCTGTCCTGCCCGAAGACCATCTCGCGCAAAGAAAAGTAGCGCACGATGTCGGGCGCGAAATAGCGTCGGAGCAGCGGCAGGTCAATCGAATTGTCGAGCGTCTTCGACATCTTGCGCCCCAAGTGATCGAGCCAAGTTCCGTGTGCGATGACACCGCGCGGCTGCTCGACTCCGGCGGCCATGAGAAACGCAGGCCAGTAGATCGCGTGCTGGCGGAGTATGTCTTTGCCGATGAGATGAGTGCCCGGCCAAAACTTATCGAACCCCTTTTCACGTTCGCCCGACGCGCTGCCCCAACCGAGCGCTGTGATGTAGTTCGAGAGAGCGTCAAGCCAGATGTAGATCGTGTGCGCAGGATCATCTGGCACGGGGATCGCCCAACTGACAGAAGTTTTGAGACGACTCACGGAGAGGTCTTGCAAGCCGCCCTTGATGAAACTGATGACTTCGTTGCGCCGCGCATCCGTGCGAATGAAGTCAGGCCGCGAATCGTAGAGCGCGAGCAGGGCTTCGCCGTAATCGGAGAGCCGGAAGAAATAGCTTTCTTCCGCGACGCGGTCGAGCGGGGTTTCGTGAATCAGGCAGAGCGGCGCGTCGCCTTCCGTCTGCGGCTTCGTGTATTCGTCTTCCGTCTTGAACGTCGCGCAGGGCGCGCAGAACCAACCCTCGTAGTGGCCTTTGTAGATCGCCTCGCGCCCCTTCGGCGTTTGAGCACGGGCTATGCGACGCCAGAACTCGGCGACCGCCTCGTAATGAAAAGGCTCGGTCGTACGCATGAAGATGTCGTAGCCGCCGTGCTCCGTGTCGAGTCCGAACGCGGCAAAGCTCTGTTTCAATTCGCCGACGATGTGATCGACGTGCTCCTTCGGCGTTCTTCCGGTGTGCGCGGCGGCGCGTTGCACGTTGATGCCGTGCTCGTCCGTGCCCGTCAAAAACAGCGTCTCATAGCCGCGCTGACGCATGTGGCGCGTCACGCAATCGGCCACTATCGTCGTATAGAGATGCCCCAGATGCGGCGAACTGTTCGCGTAATAAATCGGCGTCGTAACGTAAAAAGTTTCCATAACTAAGAATCGTAAATCGTGAACCGTGAATCGTAAATAGACGAAAGCCGTGAATCGTGAATAGTAAATCGTGAATAGATTAAAACAGTTTTCCTCTATTCACGATTACGATTCACGATTTACTTTTCTACGATCTGTTGCCTTGAATCAGAGCCATCGCTTCGGCGCGCGTGCGCGGGTCTTTGCGGAATGCACCGCGAATGGCGGACGTGATCGTGAGCGCGCCGGGTTTCTTGACGCCGCGCAGCGTCATGCATGTGTGCTCGGCTTCGATGACGACCATCACGCCGAGCGGATCGAGACCGTCGAAAAGCGTGTCGGCGATCTCCGACGTGAGACGCTCCTGCACCTGCAAGCGGCGCGCGAACGCATCGGCCAGCCGCGCCAACTTCGAGAGACCGAGAATGCGCCCGCCCTTCGGGATGTACGCGATGTGGCAACGACCGACGAACGGTGCGAGATGATGTTCGCAGATCGAGGCGATATGAATGTCTTTGACGATGACCAACTCGTCGTGCGAGTCGCCCGGCAGCGCGACGACGTGCGCGTGCGGGTCTTCGCGCATCCCTGCGGTCAGTTCCGAGTACATCTCCGCAACGCGCTGCGGCGTGCGCTGCAAGCCTGCGCGCTCAGGGTCTTCGCCGACGCCCTCTAAGATGAGCCTCACACCCTCCGCGATCTTTTTAAGATCAACTTCGCGCTTCTTGAGATCAACTTCGTTCGCTTTCATCTTCTCCATTCTCAACAGTCACTCTATCGTAAGCCGCCCGCGCCGCCGTCTCAACCGCGTGAAGCGGCACGCCCGCACGCACAGCCGCCGCACGACAGTCTTCATACTCCGGCGCAACGTTACACACACGCCCGTCGCGCCGTGCAACCTTAACATTGATCGTGCCGAACTCCGTCTCGACACTCTTGAACTCCCGTTCGAGCGCGCGACGCTCGACGATGAAACTACGCACGCCGAGCGTCGGCGTCTCTTCAAAGAGCAACTTCGTCAAAGCCTCGCGTTCGGCGTCGCGGCAGAGTATGGAGACGAGCACGCCCGGGCGATTCTTCTTCATCTGCACGGGCGTCAGGTAACAATCGAGCGCACCGAGCGCGAACGCGCGCTCCATCGCGTGGCCGACGATCTGCGGCGAGGCGTCGTCCAAGTTGGTTTCGAGCATGAAAAGTTTCTCGCTCGTCGTTCCCGAAATATTTTCGCCAGCAGCCTTCGCATCTTCCGTCTCGCCGACGATCACGCGCAGCGCGTTCGGAAAATTTTTATACTCGCGCGTCCCCGCCCCGTAGCCCGTCGCCGCGACACGCATCGCGGGCAGCGCGCCGAAATCTCCGGCACAGACGGTCGAGATGATCGCCGCGCCCGTCGGCGTGACGAGTTCGCCCTTGATGTCTGTCGAATAGACGGGCGCGCCGCCGAGCAATTCCACGACGGCGGGCGGCGGCACGGGGAAACGCCCGTGCGCCATCTCGACCGTGCCGCTCCCGACATGCAGCGGCGATGAAACGAAACGATCAATATTGAGTAGCTCGAACCCGATGCACGCGCCGACGACATCAATGATGGCATCCATCGCGCCGACTTCGTGGAAATGAATTTTCTCGACCGGCACGTTATGAACGCGCGCTTCGGCCTTGCCGAGCCGCTCGAAGATGCGCGAGGCGCGCGCCTTGACCGTCTCGCTCAAACGCGAACTCTCGATGATCTTGAGAATCGCGCTTAAGTGGCGATGTTGTTTCTCATCGGCGATTCGCACGCGTGCGTGCGTCGCGCTGATGCCCGAACGATCAATCGTCTCGAAAGTTATTTCAAACTCGCCCACGTCGAGTAACGCGAGTTGCTGTTGCAGGGCGCGTGCGTCCGCTCCGGCGGCGACGAGCGCGCCGAGAATCATGTCGCCACTCGCTCCGGCGAAGCAATCGAAATAGAGTGTCCGCATCAAAAGTCCAGTTGGGGCAACACCTCGCCCGCGCGCGCTTGAATCGCTGCGTCACAGAGCGCGGAGAACGGCGTCGTTTCGGGGTTTATCTCGACGGTGTACGCGCCCGCTTCGAGCGCGATCTCCGGCAGGCGCATCGCCGGATAGACAAGCGACGAAGTGCCGACGACGAAACAGAGATCGCATGCGGCTGCGTCCGCCGCAGCGCGCTCGAAAACTCCCGCAGGCAACAATTCGCCGAACAAGACCACGTCCGGTCGCATCGCGTTGCAGCAATCACGGCAGATGGGTGGTCGTTCCTCCTCATCGAGATCGCGCAGAGACGCGCGCTCGCCACATTCCATACAACGCGCCGTCCAGATGTTGCCGTGAAGTTCGAGCACGTCGCGCGAACCCGCAGCCGTGTGCAAGCCGTCAACGTTCTGTGTGGCGAGGCAAAAGTTTTCAAATTTGTCTTGCCAGAGTGCGAGCGTCCGGTGCGCGGGATTCGGTTGCAGTTCGCCGAGTAGTTTGCGGCGATAATCGAACCACTCCCAGAGGGCGGGCAGATCGCTCTGGAGCATCCTGAACGACGAGATCGCATCGAAGGGCATTCCCTTCCAGACCGCCGTTTGGCCGCCGCCGCGAAACGTCGGCACGCCGCTTTCAGCCGAAACGCCCGCGCCAGTCAAAACGAAGACGCGGCGTGCGCTGCGGAGTCGCCCGCGCAACTCTCCGAGCAAAGCTGGCTCAATCTGTGTCGGCATCGGAATCAGGCGGCGATGGTAGCAGAGCCGACCAACAAAGTGTCAAGCAGTGGAGCTTTCGGCGCGATTAGCCTACCTCCGCTCGCTCGCGCTATACTTCTCTTTTTTCGCGTGGGGCGCACGTTGCTCCGTAGCGTAGCATCGTAGCTTTTGAGAATTGACTGATAAGGAAACTCGCCATTGAATCTGCTCGAACTGCAACAAAGATTGGCCGAGCGCGTGCGGCAGACGATTGAAGAGAAGTTCGTTTCGTTTCCGCCCGTGCAAGGCGAGATACCGCCGCGCACAGAACTCGGCGACGTTGCCTTCCCCGTCGCGTTCGAGGTCGTAAAGCGACTCAAACAGGAGCGCGGGGAGCGCGCCAACCCGCGCGCCGTCGCAGAAGAGTTGAAGCAGGCGCTTGAGGCGGAAGCGGGCGTGGCGCGCGTCGAAGTGGCGGGCGCGGGCTACCTCAACGTCTTTTATGATCGCGCAGAGAGTTTGCAGCGACTCGTCGCAGCCTCCGGCGCTCCGGTCGAAGCGTCCACCTCTGACGATGGCGGGCAATCGAAGGTCATCGTCGAACACACGAACATCAACCCGAACAAGGCTGCGCACATCGGCCACCTGCGCAACGGCGTGCTGGGCGACACGTTCGTGCGCGTGCTGCGCGCGACTGGCGCGCCCGTCGAAGTTCAAAATTACATTGACAACACGGGCGTGCAGGTCGCGGATGTCGTCGTCGGATTCATGCACATCGAACGCATGACGCTCGAAGACGTGCGCCGTCTGGACGAGTCGCTTCCTCCCGAGCGTCCGTTCGATTATTACTGCTGGGATTTGTACGCGCAGGTCGGACTCTTCTATCGTCGCGGCGACGCGGAGGCCAAAGAAGACCCCGAGCTTTTGAAACTGCGCAGCGAGACGCTGCACGCCATCGAAGCGGGCGACAACCCGACCGCAGAACTCGCAGACTACATCGCCACGCGCATCGTCCAGTGTCATTTGAAGACGATGGCGCGGCTCGGCATACGTTACGACGTGCTGCCGCGCGAATCGGAAATTCTACATTTGCATTTTTGGGATCACGCCTTCAAACGTCTCAAAGAGACGGGAACGATTCGCCTTGAGACCGAAGGCCGCAACGCAGGCTGCTGGGTAATGCCTTCCGACGCGCACACCGGAACGGACGAGCACGACGCAGACAAGATCATCGTCCGCTCGAACGGCACAGTCACCTACGCGGGCAAAGACATCGCCTATCAACTCTGGAAACTTGGCCAGCTCGGACTCGATTTTTACTACAAGCCGTTTCTCACTTACCCGGACGGCCACATCGTCTGGGTGACGACGAGCGAGCCGCCGACAGCCGAAGCTATGGTCGCAAATCAACCGCCGAAGTTTGGCGGCGGGAGCATCGTCTATAACGTGATTGACTCGCGGCAATCGTACACGCAGGACATTGTGCAGCGCGGCGTGCAAGCAGTCGTGCCCGGACTCGCGCGCGAGCCGAGCGTACACTTGTCTTACGAGATGGTCGCGCTGTCGCCCGCCGCTTCCGAAGAGCTCGGTTTCGAGTTGACGCCGGAAGACCGCGCGCGACCGCACATAGAGATGAGCGGGCGCAAAGGTCTCGGCGTGAAGGTTGACGACCTCATTGATCGTCTGGAAGCGAACGCGCTCAAGGAAGTCGAGTCGCGGCACGCAGAGCTCCCCGCCGAAGAAAAGTTGTTGACGGCACACACGATCACCGTCGGCGCGTTGCGCTATTTCCTTTTGAAATGGACGCGCAATTCTCTCATCGCTTTCGATTTCAAAGAGGCGCTTTCTTTCGAGGGCGAAACCGGCCCTTATTGCCAGTATGCCGCCGTGCGCGCAAATTCAATCTTTCGCAAACTGGACGAGGCGAGCCTCACGCGTGCGCGTGATTTCGCGAAGGGGTTGGCCGAAAACGAAGAGTCGGCGGAACAGGTGCGACAAATTTTTGCGGGCGAAGGCGGCGACGAACTATGGTCGCTCCTGACGCTCTCGGCGCGTCTCGATGAAACTACGACGCAGGCCGCCGCGCAGGCCGAACCCGCGTATCTGGCGAAGTACACATTCCAACTGGCGAAGGCGTTCAACCTTTTCTACCATCGCCATCGCATCATCGCCGAAGAGAACGAAACGCGTCGCGCCGTGCTCATCAACATCGCCGACATCGTCCGTCGCCAGTTGACCGCCGCGCTCGACACGCTCGGCATTAGTGTGCCCGAAAGAATGTAGAAAACATTGACGAGTGACAAGTGACAAGTGACAAGTGACAGGACTAAACTCTTGCTTTAACTCGTCACTCGTCACTCGTCACTTGCCACTGGTTTAATTGTCACTTTGGAGATTTTCTTATGTTGATCGTTATGAAAGCGGACGCGACCGAGCGCGATGTCGCAGAGGTTGTACGCGTTGTCACGGGATTGGGATTTAAGGCGCACCCGCTGCCCGGCGCGAATCGCACGGCTATCGCCGTCACCGGCAATCAAGGCGCGGTTGACGCCACGCACTTCGAGACGATGTCCGGCGTGGCCGAAGCCATACGCGTCACGAAGCCCTACAAGTTGATCTCGCTCGATCTGAAACCTGACAAGACGGTCGTGCGCGTCGGCGATGCGGCGATAGGCGGCGAAGAACTCGCGCTCATCGCGGGGCCGTGCGCCATCGAGAGCCGCGCGCAGGCTTTCGCGATTGCCGAAATCGTCAGGCGCAGCGGCGCGCGTTTCTTTCGCGGCGGAGCTTACAAGCCGCGCACCTCGCCCTACGCCTTTCAGGGTCTCGGCGAAGAAGGTTTGCGGATTCTGGCCGACGTGCGCGAAGCCTACGGGTTGAAGATCGTGACGGAAGCGTTGGACGAGCACGGCGTTGATCTGGTCGAACGTTACGGCGACGTGCTTCAACTCGGCGCGCGTAACATGCAGAACTTCTCTCTGCTCAAACGCGCCGGACGCTCGTCGCTGCCCGTGCTGCTCAAGCGCGGACTCGCCGCCACGCTAGACGAATGGTTGCTCGCAGCCGAGTACATCATGGCCGAAGGCAACTACAACGTCATTTTGTGCGAGCGCGGCATACGCACCTTCGCGCAGCACACGCGCAACACGCTCGATCTGGCAGCCATCCCCGCCGTCCGCCGCGTCTCGCACCTGCCCGTCGTGATTGATCCATCGCACGGCACGGGCAAGAACTACATGGTCACGCCGCTCGCACGCGCCGGAGTTGCGACGGGAGCGGACGGGTTGATCATCGAAGTACACGATCAACCGGAACGCGCGCTCTCGGACGGCGCACAGGCGCTTACGCTCGAACAATACGAACAACTCGTGCGGGAAGTGCGCGCCATACATGAAGTGATCGCGCCCGCGCCTGTCGGTTGAACGTGGGCGGCGGTTAAAATTGTCCCTGCAAAATTTCCGGCAGGCGTTTGGTGAACGCGGAGCGCGGCAGTACGCGGTCGAAGCCAGCCTCCGTCGCGCGCCGTTGCAGTTCGACCTGTACGTGCGAGAAGAAGCCGACGAGCGGCGTCGCGCGCAATTCCTCGTCGGCTTTCAGGCTGCGCGCGATGGCGAAAGGGTCTTCGCGCTGCAAGTGCAGGTCAACGATGACGAGCGCGGGCGCGCTCTGCTTGCACGCTTCGCTCAACGCTTCAAGGCTTCGCGGGAATATTACTTCGACGCCGATGTGCTCCGCCGTCGTGCGAATCTTCGCAGCGAAAAAGATGTCGTCAACGGCAACGATCACGCGTCTCGTCATTTAATCTCTCTCTCAAAAGGATGCGACAACCAGTGAGCACCGCCTGCGATAGCGGGCGGGTGTTACCAACATTAGCACCCGCCCGCTTGCAGCAGGCGGTGCTGACATGGCCTCTGTCAGCGCTCGCACTCAAGCGCAAAATGCCAGAGTTTACGGCGCGCGTTTTTCATCATAAACTCCACGCGACTTAATCGAAAACAGAACCGCACACGTCCCGAATGATCACGAGCCGCCAAAACACACTCATACGGCACGCACGCGCCGTGAGCAAAGGCTTGGTGCGGGATTCGATCTTCATCGAAGGCTTGCGGCTATGCGAAGAGGCCGCACGCTCTGGTCTTGTCTGTGAAGACGTACTCTACACCGAGCGGCTCGCAGAGGACGAACGCGCCGCACGCTTGCTCGCGGAACTCAAGCATGGGGGCGTGCGATTAACAATCGTCGGCGAGAGCGTCTTCGCTTCGCTCGGTGATACGAAACACCCGCAGGGAATCGTCGTGCTGGCGCGCAGGTTTGCGACAGATAAAGCGACGTTTGAGCGTTCGCTTCGCCCGAACCCGCTCGTCGTCGTCCTGCATCGCATCAACAACCCTGCGAACGCGGGCGCGATGCTGCGCGTGGCCGAAGCTGCGGGCGCAAACGGCGTTATCACAACCGCAGGCTCTGTTGATGTGCTCTCGCCGAAGGCTCTGCGCGGCGCGATGGGATCGAGTTTCCGTCTGCCCTTATGGACGAACGCGGATTTCGCCGGAGTCATCGAGTGGTGCGCGTCGCGCGGCATATGCACGGTGAGCGCCGACGTTGCGGCGAAGAAATCGCACACCGATCTCGCGTGGACTGAGGCACGCGCCGTCCTCATGGGCGCGGAGGCCGGAGGGCTGTCGGACGAAGAAATTGCACTGGCCGACGAGCGCATACGCGTCCCGATGCAGCCGCCCGTCGAGAGCCTCAACGTCGCGGTCGCCCTCGCCGTGATACTCTACGAGGCGGCGCGGCAGCGTGCGACGGCGCGTGAATAAGTCGCAAATGCGTGCCTAAACAGCGGCTTCCAACTTTCCCCTTTTTACTTTTCCCCGTTTCCCCTTAAAATAGCCGCGACTTAAAATGTTTACAATTCCCTCCCCCGACGGCGCGCGAACTTTTCGCGCCCGCCAGTTTTTCCGAGCAGGACTTAACGTTTGAACCTCGTCGGAGTGTGGACGTATAGATTCACATGGACAAGACTGAGAAAAAAGAGGTCACGCCGAAACGCGACGAAGCGTTGGCCGAGCGTTTGCTGCGTCGCGTGCTGGATCGCGTCGGCGCGGTTGTCGATCGTTCGCTCGGTCGCGTCAACGAACCGCAGAGCGGTTTTACGACGACGCGCCTCATCGAGCGCATGAATCGTTTGATCGACGAGCGCACACGCAACGACGCGAAGCGTGGGCGCATCGCACCTCACGTCATGCGGCTCAAGATCGAATGGGGCACGCATTCGGAAGCGCCGCCGGAGTCGGTCAAGGAGTTGGAGAACGAAGTGCTCGCCGCCGCCATTGATCATATCAATGACCAACGCCTGCGCACGCTCGCGCCCGTCGAGGTTGAGACGATTGTTGACATTTTCACCACGGGCATCGCGGTTGATCCGTGTTACGGCGCGTTTGAGGAAGAGTTGCAGCGCGAGGACGAGGAGCGCGAGCGCGCGGCGGCGACGGTGGCCGCCCCTGTGTCTTCGGCGTTGGGGGCGACGGGGGCAAAAAATGTCGCGGTACACGCGCGCATACAGATAGGCAAGGAGTCGGAGGAGAGCGTGATCTCTTTCGTGCCGGGCGGCAGACGCCTGAGCGTCGGGCGAGCGACGGATTGCGACCTGTCGCTCGCGCATCCGAGCGTCTCGAAGATTCACGCCGCGCTCGTGATGAATCGAGAAGGGACTCTACTCGTTTCCGACACAGGTTCGGTAAACGGAACATATATAAACGGCAGGCGCATCAATTACGGCGAAGCGCGCCAACTCGAAGACGGCGATGTCGTCGCCTTCGGCGATGTGGAAGTAAGACTTAGAAAGCAGTGACAAGTGACAAGTGACAGGTGACGAGTTAAAACAAAAGCGTTGTTTTTAACTCGTCGCTTGAAAGACTAAAGGAAAACTTAATCTTGTCTTCAACTTGTCACTTGTCACTCGTCACTGCTTTTGGCACTTGTCACTTAAAAAATATGTTTCTTGAAGCTATACCGGAAAAGCAGCCCGCGATGTTGAGTTTGATCTACGTGGCGGGGCTGGCGTTGATGATTCTGTTGCTGGGGCTGTCGCTGGTGCTTGGGATGAGGCGTCGGCGCTCGGCGCTGTCGTCGGTCGCGTCCGCCGATTTGCCGACGGAAGTGAGGCAGCGGCTCGGCGTCACGTCCACGAATCGCGGTCTCTATGCGTTGCGCTGGCTGTTCCTCATACTCGCGTTGACGGTCTTCGGCTTTCACGTCTACTGGGCGCAGTACGCGGAGGAGCGCAACGATCGTTTCTCCGATCTCAACTATAAGGATTTGCGCAACCGTCGGCTCTCGGAGTCAACTTTGCGCGGCTGGATTCTGGATCGTTCCGGCAAACTTGAGAATGCGCTCGCGCTCTACAAACGCGGCGATAGCGGACGCATCGTGCGCGAGTATCCGATGGATCGCGAGATGGCGCAGTTGTTCGGCTCGGAACGCGGCGATGCCGGAATCGAACGCGCTTTGTTTGGCGTGCAGAGCGGTGCAGCGCCGGAAGCGATTGACGTGCTTTTTGAGCGCGACATCAAACAGCCCGCCAACCTCGACGTGCGTCTGACGATTGACAGCGAGTTGCAGAAGGCTGCGGTCGAACAGTTGAAAGAACGACACGGCGCGGTCGTCGTCTTGAACCCGCAGACGGGCGAAGTGCTCGCGATGTACAGCAATCCTTCCTACACGCTCGCCGAAGTTCAGGACGAGGCGACGTGGATCAAACTTGACGCAGACAAACGCGACAGCCCGCTCGTCAATCGTGCGCTCCGCAGTTACTACATTCCGGGTTCGACTTTTAAGACCGTCACGATGATCGCGCAGTATCTCGCCGGGACGCAGAACGAGAAATATAATTGCAGCAGCGCGGGTTATTACGCGCAACCCGGCGCGAAAGTAATCTACGACGACGGCGGGCCGGGCGAAGTACACGGGCACATCGGCGTTGACACCGCTTACGAAGTTTCGTGCAACCAGTATTTCGCGCAGGCGGCGGTGAAGATGGGGCCGGAGCGTCTGAAGCAGGCCGCGCAACTCCTCGGCATCGGCGCATACGACACGGGCGAGCAGGCGACGCGCGCACGCCGTCAGCCCGAAATCTGGAACACGAGCACGACCGCTCTCGCACGCGCGCTCGCGCCGAGCGAGGCGACCATCGTGACGGGCGCAAAGATGCGTCCATACGATCTCGCCATCGAAGGCTTCGGGCAAGGCTACGCGGGGCAGATGACGCCGTTCCAAATGGCTCTGGCCGCCTCAGCCATCGCCAATCTCGAAGGCAAGTTGATGAAGCCGAAGATCGAGTTCAACCAGCCGCCCGCCGTGTTCAATCAAGTCATGTCGCCGGACAAGGCCGCAGACATGCGCCGCATCATGGGACTCGTGACGGGCGGCGCGTCGGGCACTGCGCGCGGCGTGTTCGGCCCCGTGCAGGCCGCAGGCATCACGACGGGCGGCAAGACCGGCACGGCGCAAAAGGAAGTGCCCGTCTATGACGAGAAGACGGGCGAGCCGAAGACGGTCACGAAGTACGAACGCGACCGGCGCGGCAACGTCATACGCGAGTACAAGCAGGTTCTGCTCTCTGACGAGAAGCGCATAGACAGTTGGTTTCTCTGCATCGCGCCGCTCGACTACCCGCAACTCGCGATGGCAGTCATCGTCGAAGGCGGCGGCTACGGCTCGCGCGCCGCCGCGCCCATCGCCGCCGCGCTCGTCTTGAAGGCGAGAGATTTGGGCTTGCTCGGCAACGTTCCGGCGGGCACGCCCACAGCGCAGCCGCAGCAACAACAGCAGGCGCAGCCCGGCCAGCGTCAACCGTTACAGCCGACACCGCGTCCCGGGCAGACGCAACCGCCGCGTCCGTCGCAGCCGACGCCGAAGCCGACTGCGCGTGCTGTCGCTGCGAGACAATAAAATCGAACGCCGTTTGAGCGTCGTCAATTTAGCGAACAGTAATTAAGCGAACAGTTATCATCCCGACCATTTATGAAAAACCGTGCCTCGACACATCTCTTTCTGCTGCTCCTGATCGTCGGCTTGCAGATCGCGGGCTACGTGGCCGTAACGCGCTCGGCGCTGCTGCGCGGCTATCAACCTTCGATGGTGGCTGCCGTGCGCGATCTGCTGCTCTACGTGCCGATCTTCTTCCTCGTGCTCTGGCTCGCGCGGCGCATGAAGTTTCGCGGCAACTGGGCTTTGTACACGACGGCGATACTGCTTTTCTCGCTCGGCATGCTCGTGCAATATCGCCTCTACAGCGACCCCGAATACGGCTCGCGTAACAAAGCGGAGGCGCGCGCCGAGAAGACGCAGGTGCAACGCCTACGCTTCATCAATAAATTTTACGACGACGACAAGAAGAAGATGCTGGGCTTCTCGACCAATCGCCAGCAGGTCGAAGAACAGTTGATCAACCAAGCTGAGACACAATCGAACGTCACGGTCGGGCGCGTGCTCACTTCCGGTTACACATGGATTCCCGTACTCGCCTTCTTAGCCTTCGCCATCGCCTACTACTTCTGCATGCGCGACGATTTTCTCAACCGCGTGCAGCGGCACAGCTTCATCATCGTGCTCATCACGCTCGTGCCTCTGGTTGCGGCGGTCATCACGTCGAGCGCGGGCAAGGCGCTCGGCAACATGACGCCGTGGGAGCCGTCGAAGATTCCCTTCCTTTTGGGCTTCGCCGGAATCCTCACGGCCTACTACCGCGACCTCGCCAAGACTTACTGGGGCATGCCGCGCGCACAGGCCGTCGTCCCGCTCGTCGTGATGGCGTTGATTCCCTTCATACCGTTTTTCGCTTTGAAAGACTTCGGGCAGATGCTCGTCTTCAGCGGCGCATACGCGACGCTCTACCTCGTCGCCGTACGCCGCTGGCCGCAACTTCTAGTCTTCGTCGGCTCGGTCGTACTCGTCATCGGCGTGCTCGTCGCCGGATCGCTTCCGCCCGACATTCAAGAGAAAGTGCCGCTACTGCCGACGCTCTCGCGCCCAGTGCAGGCCGCGCTGCCCGCACGCATCAAGCAACGTTTCCACCTCTGGCTCGACGGCTTCAACCCGCCTTCGCCCAACGAATCGTGGTGGAAGAAGGATTATGACGAGGCGCTCGCGCGCGACCAGCGTATGCGCGAACTCGCGCAATCGAGCGAGGCCATGCGCGAGACTGTCAACGTCGATGTGTGGTTCGACCGCATCGCTTTCCAGCCCGCGCAGGCCACGTTCGGCATCGCGTCGGGCGGCTTGACGGGTCGCGGGCTCGGACTCGGCTTTGCCGAAGTGATCCCCGTCGCCGACTCTGACTATATTTACGCGGCCATCGGCGAAGAATTAGGTCTCATCGGCGGCGCGCTCGTCATACTCGCTCTTATTGTGTTCGTCAACGCAGGGATGCGCACGGCGATTGACGCGCGCGACATGTTCACCAAACTCTGCTCGGCGGGCTTGACCGCCTTCATAGGCTTTCAGGCGCTCGTCAACATCGGCGGCATCACGCGCGCCCTGCCGATGACGGGCATCACGCTCCCCTTTGTGAGCCACGGAGGATTTAGTTTGATCACGAGTTTCGCCATGCTCGGCATGTTGATGGCTTTTTCCAATCGCAACGCGCGCGACGCCGCCGCGCAGCCAGCGCAGCCGCGCCCAGCCGCATCGTCGTCCGAGCGTGCCGCAGGCAATTATTCCATTCCGGAGGCTGTTGAATGAGTGAGCAATCAGCCGAAGTAAAACTCGAAGTCGCGTCCGTCACAGATCGTGGCTTGAGCCAGAAGCGACCGCTCAACGAAGACTCGATGCTCGTTGACGGGGAGCGGCGCATCTTCGCCGTGGCCGACGGCGTGGGCGGCGCGCAGGCCGGTGAAGTCGCTTCGCAAACCGCCGTCGAAGTGCTCGGCGAAGCCTTCCGTCATCACAAGGACGGCGACGACATCGAAGACCTGATGGAGATCGCCATCCAACGCGCCAACGCTTCGATCTACCAGATGTCGCACGAGCAGCGGCAGCTCTCGATGATGGCGACAACTATCGTCGCCTTGCACCTCGACGGTCATCAGGCGACCATCGGACACGTCGGCGATTCGCGTCTCTATCGTCTCAAGCCCGACGGCGTGTTGCAGCGCGAGACGGAAGATCATTCGGTGGTGGAAGAGGAAGTGCGCGCAGGCCGCATGTCGCCGGAGCAGGCGGCGAATCATCCGAGCCGCAACGTCATCAGTCGCGCGCTCGGCGCGGAGCAGTCGGTCGAAGTTGACATGAAGACCATCGAGGTCGAAGACGGCACGGTCTTCCTGCTCTGCTCCGACGGCATCACGCGCCACCTCCCCGACGAAGAAATCAGCAAACTGCTTCGCGGCGGCGACTCGCTCGATGCCGCCTGCGCCGAGATGAAACGACTCTGCTACGAACGCGGCGCGGAGGATAATTTAACGGCGGTCGTCGTGCGCGTCGGCGCACAGGCACGCGCGACGACACAGGCAACAGCCGCGACAGACGAAGACGAACGCACGCTCCTGACCGAACGCACGACTGCCGGACGTTCCGCGAACGCGAATGGGACGCGCGACGCAACTCCTTCAACGACCTTGTTTCAGACGCCGCTCGTCAGCGCAGCCTCGAACAGCCTGCCCGACACGCACGCCGCGCCCCGCGCCGCAAACAGCAAGTTGCGGATTGACACACATGAGGCTGTCGCCGCGCCGTCGCTGCCACCGCCGCCCGCGCGCGTTCAAACGGAGCAGCGCAGCCCGACGGGACGCGCGAGCCGTTGGTTCGGCGTTCTGTTGTTACTCATGATTGCTGCGGCGGCGGCTTTTTACGGCGGCATCCGCTACCAGCAAAACAAGACTGCCGAAATTGCAGCCACGACCGCTAACAACAACACGCCCGCCGCCGTCGTCGCATCGTCTCCCACGCCGTCCAGTGAACTCAGCATCTACGACACTTACGCGCGGCAGAAGGCTGCCGTTGACTCTTCGCCGGGCGCGGAGGCGCAACGCATGGCGGGAGAGAACGGCGGCAAACCTCTGGATTCGACCGACGCGATTTTCCTTGCGCTTTACGGGCGCGCGCTCCTTTTGTCGGGCAAGTACGCGGACGCGGTCGAAGCTCTTAAACGTGCGAACGACCGCGTTGACGCGCAATACCCGCCCGGTCGCAACCCCATACGCCTCGACACGCGCATGACGCTCGCCGCCGCCGCCTTGCGCGCGAACAACGCCGAAGCCTCGCGCCTTGCATCTGATTCGTTCGGAAACGTCATCGAAGAACCGGGCACGGTCGCGTCGCCCGCAGCGTCTGCGAGCGCGTTTCCTTCGCCTTGAAGTTCAACGTTCGTCGGGCAGCGTGCCCGGTTGTGTGAGGCGACAGAGTTGATAGAGATTGCGAAAGCATGAGTGAGTTGAAACTTCAACAGTGCAGGCTCGACGGGCGTTATGACATTCTCGAATGTCTGGGGCGCGGCAGCTATGCCGAAGTTTATCTCGCGCGCGATGCGGCGGCTTCTGGCGCATCGCCGCAGATGGTCGTCATTAAAGCCCTCAATCTTTTCCTGCAAGGCTCGATTGATCACGAACTCGAACATACGCTCATCGAAAATTTCCGCAACGAGGCCGTCGCGCTCGACCGCGTGCGCCACCCGAATATCATCAATCGTCTCGGACATGGCACGGCGATAGACATGGCCGGACAGACGTTCCACTATCTCGTACTCGAATATCTCCCGGGCGGCGACATGGCCGCGCTGTGCCGCAGTAACCCTCTGACGCTCGACCGCGCGCTTTACTATCTGGATCAAATTTGCGATGGCCTCGCACATGCGCACGAGCACGACGTGATTCATCGCGACATCAAGCCGCAGAATTTGTTGCTGACGGCTGATCGTCAGGTCGTCAAGATCGCGGATTTCGGTGTCGCCAAGATCGAGGCGAGTGAAGGTTTGATCACACGCGTCGGGACGGACGTGTACGCCGCGCCCGAACATCACCCGCTCATGCAGGCGGGCGTGCTCGGCACGGGTTCGCTCACGAGTCCCGTGACGCAACTGACGCCTGCGGCGGACGTGTACTCGCTCGCCAAAACGGCCTACATGCTTTTGACAGGCGAAACGCCGCGCCGTTTCTCGCAGCGACCCATCACGGAACTGCCCGCGCACATGGCGGACGCGCCTTGGGCTTCGTTCGTCCTGCGCGTGCTCAGGCGTGGGACGGAGACGAATCCCGCGAAGCGTTATCAAAGCGTGCGCGAGTTCTGGAACGAGTTGAGCGATGCGTTGATGCCGAAGACGCAGTTGTTGACGCAGCCGAACGGCGAGGAGACGCGCCCGCTCTCGCAAATCAAGGGCGCGAGCCAACGTCTCGCGCCGCTACCGCCCGAACCGTCGCCCGTGCAATTCGAACGCGAAGCCAGTCAACCGCAGCACGCGTCGGGCGGTGGCGCGAAAGTGCGCCCGCGCATCGTCGTGCCCGTCGCGCTGGCACAGCCGCCAACTCCGCAAGTGAAGACGGCAGAGCAAGCGGTCGCTCAAGTTGAGCGGGAGCGAAAGATTCAGCCTCAGCCAAAGCAGGACGCGCCCGCGAAGCAGAAAGAACGCGGGACGTTGATGCCGCGCAAGACATGGTTCACTGAACATGCGCGCCCCTGGATCGTCGCGCTATTGCTGCTGGCGGGATTCGCGCTGTTGTTATTAGGCATACAGTATCAGGTGCGAAGCCGCCAGAGGAACGCGCCTGCCGCCGCCGCATCATCGACAGGGACGAGCGCGCCCGCCACATCAGCTAACTCCGGCAGCCTGCAAGTCGGGCGTGAGATGACGACGACGACTAATGTAAACTTGCGGACAGGCCCGAACAGAACTTATAACCGTATCGGCGAAGTCGAGAGCGGTTCGCGCGTGCGCATACTTCAAGTGAGCGGCAACTGGTGCGAGGTCGAAGTGTTGCAGAGGGGTTTCCCGCGCCGCGCCGAAGAGTCAGCCGATCAAGGCTGGATTGATGGTACAAAGTTAAGATGAGTTTTTGACGACGAGGCTCGTCCGTTTGAAATGATCGAGAGGTGGATTGAAACGTGAGCATACTGGAATCCATACGCAAGTGGATTGATGGCGAGGGCGAGGAAGACCCGCTCGCCTCCGTTGACGAGCAGGCGAAGCCGCGCCGCGTCTGGGAAGAATTTCTGGTCAAGGTCGCGCGCGAAATAGAGATCGTGATGCAGCGCGAGATGTTCACGCCGCCCGGCGGGGAAACCTACATCCCGCCCGAATACATCGTCTTTTTGAGCACCGAAGACGACAAGGACTGGCAGGGCGAGAAGCGTCGCGGCCTCGAACAGGGACTCTTCTACGTGCTCTCCGAGCGCGCGCGCGAACTCAGCGGCTCTACGAAACTCGCAACTAAATCCTTCGCCGTCGAGCTTCGCGTTGACGGCACTTTGGAGAAAGGCCAGTTTCGCGTGCAACCCGTCTGGGACGCGACCGAGAGCGGCCACACGATGGTCACGGCGCGACCCGCAGAGGTCGGCGCGACGACGACGCCGGACATTGCCTTGCAGGAAGCCGAACCGACCGAAGGCGAAGTAACGCGCGTCAGCCCGCGAGTCACCGAACTGTTCGCGGTCGAGCTGTGGCGCGGCGGCGTCCGTCAGCAAGTCGTGCCGATCACGAAACCGGAGATCACCATCGGTCGCGGCTCGAAGTCGGTCGCCGTCGATTTGCCGATCAAGGGCGATCCGGAAGTGAGCCGCGTACACGCAACGCTCTCGCGCGACCCCGAAGGCAAATACTGGCTGACCGCCAAAGGCCGCAACGCCACGCTCATCTCCGGCACGGAAGCCCCGCGCGACGAGAGCGTGCCCGTCGCGCCCGACGACAAGATCGAGATTTGCAGCTACACACTGCGCATCCAACCGCGTTGATTGATGTGCTCACAGAATTTGGGCGCTGAAATTTTTGTTAATGTTTGAGGAGACTGAACTGACGATGACCTACATCGTTACCGAAGCCTGCGTTGATTGCAAATACACTGACTGCGCTGCGGTCTGTCCCGTCGAAGCGTTTCACGAACTGCCTGACCGCCTCTACATCAACCCCGAAACTTGTATTGATTGCGACGCGTGCGTGCCGGAGTGTCCCGTCGAAGCCATCTTTTCAGATGCGGCGCTGCCCGTCGAATTTCAGGATTGGCTCGAATTGAACGCGGAGGCGGAGAAGTATCCAATCATCAGCTTGAAAAAGGACGCGCTCTTGGGGCCGAGTTGTAAACCGGCGGAGCAATAAAAAGATTCACCGCAGAGAGGCAGATGGGGCGCAGAGAAAGAAGTTATTCTTCTCTGCGCCCCATCTGCCTCTCTGCGGTGAGCATCTTCGCCCACACGCAATTAAAACTTACTTGCTACTTGCGGCGAGCGTCGCGCCGGATTCGAGTTCGGCGATGAGTTCGACGAGTAGCGGGCGGCACACTTCGGGTTCGAGGTAGCCTTTGCCTAGAAGTTTCGTGATGCGCCTTTCCTTCGTTTCGCCGTTCACTTCCTTCAACATCGCGCGGCACAGCGCCGCCAGGACTTCCGGCGCAAACTGCTTGCCCGAGTTCTTACGAAAATCTTCGATGACTTCCGTGAAAACTTTACGCCGCTTGTAAGTCCTGTCGGTCGTCATTGCGTCGAACGAATCGGCGACGGCGACGATCTTTGCGCCGGGTGGTATTTGATCGCCCGTCAAGCCTTCGGGGTAGCCGCGCCCGTCTATGCGCTCATGGTGATATTTCGCCATCAGCGGAATGTCTGCGAACGGGTGCTGGATGGGCGCGAGTATCTCGTAGCCTGCGGCGGGATGGCGGTTGAGTTCGGACGACTGCTTAGCGTCAATCTTGTAAGGCGCGTTGATGATGTCGCGTTCGACGACGAGTTTGCCGATGTCGTGCAGGTAGCCCGCGACGGCGATGCCTTCGACTTCCAACTCGCTCCAACCCATCTCGCGCGCGATGATCTCGCTGTACTTGCCGACGCGCTCCGAATGTCCCTGCGTGTACTTGTCCTTGCAATCAATCGCCGCCGCAAAGGCGCGCACAGTGTCGCGGTAGATCGTGCGCAAGTCTTCGTAGAGACCGCGATTCTCTTCCGCGCGCTGTTCCACTTCGCGCAGCAGACGGTGGTTGTAAATCCCTACGCCGATGTGCCGCGCCATCGTGCGCACCACTTCTCCTTCGTCCGCCGTGAAGTCTTTACCGGTAGCCTTGTCGCCGAGCAGGATGAAACCGACGAGCTTTTTATGCACGACGAGCGGCACGGTAAGTTGGAGTCGAAATTGGACGAGCGTGTTGAAGAGGTGTTCGCCGAGTTGATGCCGCGCGGGTTCGAGTTGATTCGTATCGGAGAGCAGCAGGGCGCGCGGCTGTGCGGCGGATAGCATCTTGGCGCTCGCGGCGGCGAACGGCAGAGTTGCAGGCGTCTCGTCGCCTAAGCCCCACGCCGCGACGAAACGCAAAGCGTCGTCCGACTGAACGTATTCGGCCACCGCGCCACGCCGGACGCCTAGCGAGCCGAGCACGACGTGGAGCGTCGTGCGCACCATCTCCTCAAAGTCGCGTGTGTCGGCGAGTTCTTCGCCGAGGTCTGCGAGCGCGGAGAAGGCGTGGATCAGTTTGGTCGTCTGGTCTGACATCTAATCAGGTGTGTTTGCCCACAGGCACGCGGCGCTCCTCGCGCGGCAGATTCACGTCCGACAACAGGCGTAGCGCTTCCCTCTCGTCTTTCGCCAGTGCGGCGTGGCGCGTGAGACCTAGAATCTCGAAGAGTTGCGCGGCCTGATCGTTGACGTTCGAGAAGACGAGCGGCGCGCCCGCGCGCTCAGCCGCGTCTATGACGCCGAGCATGATCGAGACGCCGATGCTGTTGACGAGACCTGTGTTTTTGAAATCTACGACGAGAGCGCGGCAGCCGTCAGTGAGATGCACGCGGCATTCGCGCTCTATGCGCTCGCCACTCAGCTTGTTGAGATAGTCGCTGGCGTAAATAACGGCGATGTCTCCGCTGCGCTCGGAGCGCACGGGAGAGCGATCGTGCGAGTCAACCATTTTTTTGCGGCCCCTTCTAGCGACGTAGGTATTTCGTCATGCGCAGACGCGTGCCGTCGTCAACTCGCTCGAACTCGACTTCATCCATCAGAGTACGAATTAGCTTAAGACCCCAGCCTCTGCGTCCGTTATTCTCTTCGCGTGCTTCGCTGCCGTTGGTTCCGGCGGTCGTGGGGGAGGGCACGATAATACCCCTGCTTGATACGGTGACTACTAATTTATCACTTTCCAGACGAAAACGTTGATAAATTTTTCGGTCGGGGCTGAGACTGTGCTCCGAAGCGTTGATACAAGCCTCAATTAGCGCGGTTTTTATCTGGTTGATGGCTTCGGGCGGGAAGTCCAGACGCCGCGCGATCTGCTCGACGGTGTGCGCCGCGATCAACTCCGTGTCGCTTCCCATCGGGATCACCATCTCGAATTCGTCGGGCGCATCCGCCGATTCAGCCGCGTGCGCGTCGGTCGCTTCGGGACTCAAACGCGCAGTTAAAAGTTCGAGTTGCTTGCGGCTCGAACTGAAAGCATCGCGTTCGGTCAACAGTTCGGAAGCCTCCGCAGAAAAACCTTCGGGCGCGACTAGCCACAGCCTGAAGCGTTTGAAGCCGCACGAATAACCGACCTGCGTGAGCCTGTCGCACCAAACTTCCGTCACGGCGCGCCCGGCTTCGAGTTTGGAATCAATTTCGGCTGTCAGCCAGACAACTTCGTTCGCGTCCGTGTAAGGCATCGCGTCGAAGCCGTGCGCGACGGCGCAACGCTCTTCGTCGCAGACGTGCAGCATCGGCGGGTGAAACGAAGCGCAGCTCGCCGCATGTACGATCTGCGGCAGGCGTATGAGATCGGTTTCGGCGTCGAGTCCGAGTTCGATCTCTTCTGTTTCGATGCCGCGATAGATGCGGCTGAAACGGTCGTAATGAAGGAGGCTCGCGGCGACGCGCTGCTCGTTGAAGCGTGCGAGCAGTTCGCGCAAGCCCATCGCGGCGGCGCGGCGATAATGACGCGCCATCGTCTGCGGCGCGCGCTTCAAAGTCTCCACGAGCGTGTCGGCCACAACTAACGCGCGCGGCTCTGCGGCGACTTGCAGGCGATAGCTAGCGCGCAGGTAGTCGCGCCAGAGCGTCTCCGTGCCGATCTCCATGAAGGTCGCGTTGAAGCTTGCGAGTTCGCGCACGTGCAAAGCGAACATCAGCGGATAGAGTTCGTCCGGTTCGAGTTCCAGACGCCTGCGCCAAGCCTCTACGGGCGACTTGCCACCCGCGTTCGTCGCCGCGTCGTGCAGGAGGCGCACGAGCGCACGGCGCGTCGTGACGGAAGACGTAACTTCTTCGAGGATGGAGTTGAAACGGCGATTGATGCGCCCGCCCAAAAGTTCGTCAACGTAAATCTTCTGGCATTCGAGAAAAGACGTGAGCGATAAGCCTTCGCGCCGCGCCGCGTGCATGAACGAAGCGATGTAGAACGGACTGCCGTTGAAGAGTTGCACGACGAGATCACGCGTCTCGTCGTTGAGCGCGACGCGTTCCGTGTAGGCGAGGCGTTCGACGAGCGTGCGCGCGTCCGCCTCTTTCAAGCCTTCCAGATGAATCGTGCCGAAGCCCTCGAAGCGGTGCGGCGCGTTGCCTCCGCTCAACTCGTCGAGCAAGCCGCGACGCAGGCCGCACAAGACGAACGGCATGTCGCCGTGCATCGAGACTTGCGCGATCTCGTTGCCGAGTTCGACTTCGCCTTGCAGCTTTTCGACGTTCTGAATTTCGTCAATCAACACGACCGAGCGCGCCCCGCGCGACGCCGCGAGCACGGGCGCGCTAAAGCAGAGCCGCACGAGCGCGAGTTCGTCGCTGCCTTCACGCGCGCGTTCGTAGGTCGTCACCAGACGCTCGACCCATTCGTAATCCGAAGGGTCTGCGAGGTCAATGAGATCGCGCAAGGCGGGCGGCGCGTTGACGAACGATGCGTCGTTGCGTCGATGCGCGACGAGTTGCGAGAGAAAGGTGTGCAGGAATCGGCGCGCGGCTGCGGCGACCGTACGCTCCTGTCGCGTGAATGCGAAATAGATGGGCGACGCCGCGCCGCGCTGCTGGAAGAGTTTGTCGTAAGCCTGTCGCAAGAGTTCGGATGCTCCGGCGGCGGGCGCGGCGTGGACGAGCAGGCCGCGCAAAGGCGACGCGGACGGGGCGAGCGAAATTATTTGACGCAAGTGTTCGCTTCGCCCGATAAAGTTTTCGGGTGCGACGCGGCCAAGTATGCGTTTGGCTGGGGAAGCCTTGAAGAGTTCAGTTGACATCGCGGGCGGGGGTTTTGTTGGTAGGAGGGACGTAGGAGACGACGCAGTTTTTGCCACGACTCTTGGCGACGTAGAGCGCGTGGTCGGCTGCGCCGATGATGCTGGCGGGGGTTTCGAGTTTCGGCCCGAAGGCCGAGACACCGATGCTTACCGTGACCGCACCGTGCGGCTGGTTCTCGCCGTGCGGGTAGGACGATTTCTCTACGCGGCTGCGTATGCGTTCGGCGATGACGAGAGCTTCCGTGATGTTCGTCTGCGGCAACAGGATGCTGAACTCTTCGCCGCCGTAGCGCGAAGCCACGTCAGCCGAACGCAGCGCAGACTTCAAACACTGCGCAGTGATCTCCAAAGCGAGATCGCCCGCCTGATGCCCGTTGCGGTCGTTGTACTCCTTGAAGTTGTCAATATCCACCATCAGAAAACTCATGGGGAAGCGATGGCGTTTGGAACGCTCGAACTCTTCCGCGAGACGCTCTTCGAGATAGCGACGATTGAGCAGGCCAGTCAAAGGGTCTGTGATTGAAAGCAACTGAAACTGCGTCGCCTTCTGATGCCAACCAGCGCGGTCGAGCGCGAGCGCCATTTGCGGAACCATAGTTTCGAGCAGGTGCAGGTCGAGATCGTCGAAAGGCTCACCGCCCGCCTTGTCCGTCATGTTGATGACGCCGACTTTGCGACCGCCCGCAATGATCGGGTAGCTGATGAATGAGTCGGTCTTGTACTTTCGTTCAGCCGGAGCGCGGTGCATCTCTGACGCCGTGAGATCGCGCACGATGCGCGGGCGACCGTCGAGCAGAACCGATCCCGAAACGCTCTCGCTCAAACGCACACGCTGTTCCTGCGCGACATCCGCACGCGGCCCGACCGCCGCTTTCACTTCGAGTTCGTTCGCAGCTTCGTCAAACAACAGGAGCGACCCGCGTTCGGAGCGCAGCAACTCGGTCGAGTGACGCAGGATGGCCGCGTAGGCTTCCGCCGGTTCGACATCGTTAATCTGCTGCGTGAAGGCTTGGAGGTGATAGGAGGCGCGCATGCTCCGTTCCAACTCTCCGCGCAGTCGCAACACTTCGAGCGGCAGAGCGATCTCCGCGCAAAATTCTCTAACGCCGCGCTGCTTCTCTTCCGTCAACTTGCCGTCGCCCACAAGCAACGCGCCCTTCAATTCGTCGCCGACGACGAGCGGGAAAATTTCCGTATCCTCGCCCTGATAGACGAACAACTGCTCTGTTGCGGCGGCGTCGCCCGCGTCCGCTTTGCCCGCGAGTCTCAAATGCGCGCCTGCGGTCTTTCCCTTCGCGGATAATTGCGGCAACTTGTTTTTGTACTTGCCCGTCGCGCACGCCGGAGCGAAGCCCTGTTCGGTGTGCATCATAAAGGCGACGGACTTGAGTTTGAATTCGGCGCGCAACTTTTGAATCGCGCCCTCGCAAGCGGCTTCGAGCGTCATGCCGGGCGGAAAGGCGACGCCGCTCGCGCGCTTCTCTGCTCCGCGCGATTCGCCGCCCGATAAATCGCGCGGCGTCTCCGAAAATTCATCTTTCCCCGTCATCGCTGCGGCGCGCGCTTTCGCTTTGACTAAGACTTCCGCCAGTTGCGCGGCCAGTTCATCCAGATTGTGACGCGAGGCAAAGATGACGTTGCGGAAGAGTTCTGTGCTGAGCAACTCGCGCAGGTCGCCGTTGCGGAAGCGTTCGGCGAGTTCGCGATAGTCTGCGCTCGACAAAAAAGCGCGACCGCCGATGATTGCGAGCGGTCGCACAGTGTCCGCCCCGACGGGCATGGCGAAACAATGGAGTCCGGCGTGGCAGCGATAGTGCGTCGTCTCGCCCGCCTCGTGCGCGCGTTGGAAGGCCACGCCGCAGTATGGGTCGCAGAGGTGCGCGTGCGTCGTGGAGCTTTGAAAGGCGTGGCAGATGGAGTTGTTGTTGGAGATAGCGAGTTGCGGCGGTTGATGACCTTCTACGAGCAGGATCGCCAGATCGTTTTCAGCCGCGACCGCCGCCTGCAACTGTTGCCAGTCGCGCAGAGACGGCGATTCCTCGTTTGGGAATTTAGCGCGCTCGGTTGCGGCGGTCTTTTCCATGCTGAATCCGATTGCGTTGGGTATACCCGTAGCGTGGTAAAGGGGCGAGTCTTGAGTGTGTCGTCCGGCGCTCTAAGGGGAAACGCGTGTGCCGAATCTGACCGGACTCCGACGGGGCGGGCTAGAGCCGCCCTCACAGCAGTATAAGTGCCCCGCTGCCAAGAGACAAGTTTATTCTACAGAAAGATTTAACCGCGGCCTGTTAAATCATCGCCCAAAGCGAGTGAAGTGTCTGTGTGACTCAAAGTGTAAACGACCAATCGAGCAGTTTTTTCACGTTCCTGCGAATTGAGCGGGATTTTTAAGACCGGGCGCATCTCCGGCTGCGACGCGTTCAATGTCCGTCTGCTCAGGACTGATGCGTATGCAGGCTGCGAAGTGCGCGGGTTTGATCTCTGCGAGCGCGGGCGCGACCTCAGCACATGCCTCAATCGCATAAGGGCAGCGCGTGTGGAAACGACAACCGCGCGGCGGGTTGATAGGCGATGGCACGTCGCCCGCGAGCACTATGCGCCGACGCGCCGCTTCGCGCGCGGGGTCTGCGAAGGGCACAGCCGAGATCAGGGCTTTCGTGTATGGCATCAAAGGCTCGTCGTAGACGCTGCGAGCCGCGCCGAGTTCGACGAGTTTGCCTAGATACATCACGGCGATGCGGTCGGAGACGTGACGTATGGCGCGCAGGTCGTGCGAGATGAAAAGATATGTCAACTCGCGCTCGCGCCTGAGACGCGCCAGCAGATTCATGATCTGCGCCTGAATCGAAACGTCGAGCGCGGAGATCGGTTCGTCCGCGACGATAAATTCGGGACTGGCCGCGAGCGCACGCGCGATGCCGATGCGCTGTCGTTGCCCGCCGGAAAAATCGCGCGGGTAGCGGCGTGCGTGTCGCGCATTCAAGCCCACCGTCTCCAACAACTCGCGCACACGCTCCGCACGTTCCACACGGCCACGCGCGAGGCCGAAAGTTTCCAACGGCTCTGCGACGATCTGCCCGACCGTCATGCGCGGGTTGAGTGAGGCGTAAGGGTCTTGAAAGATCATCTGCATAAAGCGCCGCGTCCGGCGCAACTCTGCGGACGACAAACTCGCGAGTTCCTGCCCGCGAAAAAACACTTGGCCGCCCGTTGGCTGCGCGAGCCTGAGCAACGCGCGACCGAGCGTTGACTTGCCGCATCCCGATTCGCCGACCAGCCCCAGCGTCTCGCCCCGCTGTATCTTAAACGAAACGCCGTCCACAGCCTTCACAACGCGACCATTCTCGGAGTCGCCCGCAAACTTACCCCACGCCGAGCCTCCGACTTCAAAATGCACTTTCAGATCACGCACATCAACCAGCGGCTCACGCGTCGCAGCCTCAAGCGACGGCGATAGCAGCGGCGCGTCTGGATGTTTATGTAGTGCGTCCTCTGTGTTCATGTGTACTTGCGTTCGTCGGGCTGCGCGTAAATTTCTGCGGCGAAATGGCAGAGAGAAAAGTGTTCGCGCGTGAGTTGGACGAAGGGCGGAAACTCGCTACGGCAGATATCTTCCGCGCGCTCGCAGCGCGGCGCGAAGGGGCATCCGGCGGGGAGGTGCGCCATGTCGGGCGGGAGGCCGGGAATCTGGTAGAGCGCGCCCTGAGTTGCTTGCGGGTCGGGCATCGAGCGCAAGAGCGCCTTCGTGTAAGGGTTTGCCGTGCGCGCGAACAACTCACGCGTCGGCGCTTCCTCGAAAACTTTACCGGCGTACATCACGATCACGCGATCCGTCATTCCGGCGACGACGCCGAGATCGTGCGTAATGAGAATGACGCTCGAACCCGTCTTTTCTTTCAGGCTTTTAATGAGTTCGAGTATCTGCGCTTGTATGGTCACGTCGAGCGCGGTCGTCGGCTCGTCGGCAATGAGGAGTTTCGGGTCGCACGCGAGCGCCATCGCGATCATCACGCGCTGTCGCATCCCGCCGGAAAATTCGTGTGGATAACTCTCGGCGCGGAGGCGCGCATCGGGGATGCCGACGAGTTCGAGCATACGCAGGGCGTGCTCGTGCGCCTCTCGTTTCGTGTGCCAGAGGTGTAGCTCGCTGATCTCCATCAACTGGCGGGAGACGCGCATGAAGGGGTTGAGCGAGGTCATCGGGTCTTGAAAGATCATGCCGATGCGCTTGCCGCGTATTTGTCGCACGGCGGCGGGCGGCAGCGTGAGAATATCTTGCCCTTCGAAATTTATTTCGCCGCGCAGGATTTTTCCGGGCGGCTCTGGAATCAGCCGCAGCAGCGAAAGACTCGTGACCGATTTTCCCGAACCGGACTCGCCTACGATGCCCAGCGTCTCGCCCCTGTGCAGATCGAAACTCACGCCGTCAACCGCTTTGACCACGCCGTCTTCACTCGCGAAATAAGTACACAAGTTTCTGACAGACAGGAGCGGTTCGGCGTCGTTCATCGAATCTGTTATTTCAAACGGTGAAGTAAACGTGCGGCAGACTTTGTTGATAACGAACTCAACGGTTGCTGACGATTCTGATGGAGGTCTCGCGTTGCGGCGGCTGCCAGTTGGTTTCGATTCGCACGTGTTGGAGCGAAGGCGCATCGAGCAAATTGGCGTCGAAGCCCGCGACGTAAGGTTTGACGAGCGCATACGAAGACGCGAAGTAGATCGGTATCGCGGGCAGTTCTTTGAGCGCCTGTTGCTCGGTCAGGATCGGCTGCGGCGTGTTGAGTGCCGATGTGCTAGCCGCTCTCTCTTCGCCCGCAACGGCGTCGCTTCGGCGGGGTTCTGCGTTCGGCGTGGGAGAAGCATTCGCCTCGCTGCCGGTGTCGCCGCTCGACTCTGCAACCGTCCCGAATTTCAACCTTTCGGGATCGAACATGGCGAGCATGTTGCTCTCTTCGTCAACCGTCTGCATGACGATGCTGCGACGCGCCACGTCGTAGTCGCCTGTGCGCAGAGCCATTTCGTATTCGTCCCAGTTGCGCAGCACGATCTCGGTCTCGATGCCCAGCACGCTGCGCCACATCGCTGCGATGGCTACGGCCACCGCACGATGCTGCTCGTTGCGATTCACCAGCAGACGTATGCGCGGGAATCTCACGCCGCCGGGAAAACCCGCTTCGGCCAACAAACTGCGCGCGCGCTCCGCATCAAACGACGTGGCCTTTGACGCGCTCTTGTCTGACGCGCCTTGATCTTTCGCGTCCGCAGTTTCTTCGTCGCCTGTTCCGGTGGAAGGCAAAAACTTTTCGGCGGCTACGGTCGCGCCGCCGAGCGTGTCCCCGCTGAGCCGACGACGATCAATGGCAAGCGACAGGGCTTGGCGCACACGCGTGTCGTCGAAGGGCGGGCGCGTCGTGTTGAGATCGTAGAAGGTCAGAGCGCCGAAGGTGGCGCGGCGAAAATCTTTGTAGGGCGCGAGCAGTTTCATCGCGAGCGGTTCGATGTTGGCGTTGGTCACGGCGTCAACTTCGCCCGCGCGATAGGCCGAGAGCGCGGCTTCTGCGTCCGTAGAGGCCACGAAGCGTACGCGTTCGAGCGAGACGATCTTCGCGTTCCAATAACTGTCCGCGCGTTCGAGCACGACGCCGTCAGCCGCCTGTGCGCTCAGGTTGAAAGCGCCGTTTGAGATGATCGGCGACGCATCCGTTTTTTGCTTCGCTGCAGCGTCGTCGCCCGCGCTCTCCGGCGCAGCCTGCGCGCCCGTGTTGCCCTGTTCGACAGACTTCGCGCCCTCCGGTTCGTACACCGGACGAAACACCGGATGCGCGACGAGCGCGGGGAAATTTTTATCCGGTCTCTGCAAGCGCACTTTCAAAGTGAAATCGTTGACGGCCTCGACGCCGAGTTCGTTCTTCGCGGGCGACGCGCTGGCTTGAGGCTCTGCGGCTCTCGCGGTCTCGCCAGCAGGATTCTCATCTTGTTTTGCGGGCGGCGCGGGCGTTGCCTGCGTGGTCGCCTTAACTTGCGCGCCTTCAAGGTTGGCTAAAAGTTTCGCGTGTGGCGCGCGGTCGCCGAGTTCGAGCGTGCGTTGCCAGGAGCGCACAAAGTCGCGCGCCGTCACGGGCGCGCCGTTCGACCAGCGCGCGTCCTGTCGCAGGTGAAAAGTCCATTCGCGATCTTCTGCGCCCGACTCCCAGCGCATCGCTACGCCGGAGACGGGCGTTAGAGTCTGCGGATCGTATTCCGTCAACCCTTCAAACATGGCGCGCACCACGTCCGTGTCGGGCGGCGCGGCGGCCAACGCGGGGTCGAAGATTTGCGGCAACCCACCGTCGCTCCAACGAAACTCCTGACGCGCGGGCACATTGACGCGCCCGTAATACATCTCGCCCTCGTCGCTTGAAAAGCACCCGCCGCTCGCGATTGTCAGACAAACACACAGGCACACGGCCAGCCCCGCGCGCCAACGCGTCCGGCTTAAACTGAAAAATCCGCTGTGCCCTTTTTTCTTCATCAACACCGCACCAAGTTTAACTCTCCGACGCCAACGCTTTCAGACCTTCATAGACGGCTGCAACTTGTGCTCTCGTCTCGTCGAAGCCGTTCGACGTGTCAATCAAATAATCCGCGAACTTCTTCTTCTCTTCCTGCGGCATCTGCGCCGCGATGCGCCGTTCGGCTTCCGCCACCGCCAGCCCGTCGCGTTTCACCAGACGTTCGAGTTGCAACTCCGTTCGGCAGTACACGACGATCAACTTATCGAAACGCTTGTAGCTGCCCGACTCGATCATCAAGGCTGCGTCTATGATGCCGATGCCTCGCGGGTCTTCGTCAGCGCGCCGCCGCAGCCATTCGTCCTGCGCAGAGATGATCAGCGGGTGCAGGAGCGCGTTCAGACGCGCACGCTTCGTCTCGTCCGCAAAGACTATCGCACCGAGTTTCGCGCGATCAAGCGTGCCGTCGTCTCGTAGCACTTCGACGCCGAACTCTGCGACGATGGCGCGAAGCCCGACGCTTTCGGGCGCGACCACCTCGCGCGCGGTCTGGTCTGCGTCGAGCACATGGCAACCCAGTTCCGAGAACACGGACGAGACGAAAGACTTGCCGACCGCGATTGAGCCTGTGAGTCCAGCGCGTAACATCTTTCGTGTCTTAAGACAATCCGCGCCGCCGACGCGCCGCCGTCACGGTGTTTCGCATCAGCATCGCCACCGTCAAAGGGCCGACGCCGCCCGGCACGGGCGTCAGACGCCCCGCCACACGCTCGACTTCCGCCGGATGAACGTCGCCCACGAGCGTAAAGCCGCGCCGCCTGATAGCTTCGATGCGTTTGTCGGCGTTTTCTCCGAAAAAATCTCTCGCCGTCCCGGCGTCCGTGATCTTGTTCATCCCCACGTCAATCACCGTCGCGCCAGCCTTCACATGCTCCGCGCGAATCAATCCGACGCGCCCGACGGCCGCAACGAGTATGTCTGCCTGTCTCGTCAGCGTCGCTAGGTCGCGCGTGCGCGAATGGCAGATGGTGACGGTGGCGTCGTGTTGCAAGAGGAGTTGCGCGAGCGGGCGACCGACGATGTGGCTGCGCCCGACGATGCAGGCGTGTTGGCCGCCGATTGAGATGCCTTCGCGCGTGAGCAATTCGATGATTCCGGCGGGGGTGCAGGGCGCAAAGCCTTCGCGCCCCATCGTCAGGCGACCGACGTTGAGCGGGTGAAAACCGTCAACGTCCTTCGACGGATCAATCGCTTCTATGACGCGCGCCTCGTCCGTCGCGCGCGGCAGTGGCAACTGCACGAGTATGCCGTCAACGTCGTCGCGCGCGTTGAGGCCCTCGACTTCCGCCAGCAGTTCTTCGGTCGTCGTCTCTTCAGATAGTTCGTGATGCTCGGAGCGAAGCCCCAGCGCGGCGCAGGCTCGCACCTTGTTGCCGACGTACACAGCCGACGCCGGATCGTTCCCGACGCGCACGGCGACGAGGCACGGCACGTAGCCTTCGGTCTCTTTCAAACGCGCCGCGTCGTCTGCCACTTCGCGCTTGATCTCTTCGGCCACGCGCGCCCCGTCCAAGATTCCAGCGCGACGTTTCTCTTCATTCATAGTCAACATAGGCGATTAAAATATACGGGCATCCTAACATATTTCACCCATGCGCGGCGCACGCGCGGCAGTGCGCGATGCGTAGCAAAAACCTTCCCGCTCATTCGTGGCCTGTCGCCAACTTGCATAGCGCAAAAACCCGAAAGGCTCTCTGAATAGTGGAAACTATCCGGAGAGCCTTTCGGGCGAACGCGGCCTTCTAATATTTGTGCCGGTGAGGGAACTATTAGAAACTTAATACTTACTGTTGAACTTTAGTCACTTGTGCGAAAACCGGAGCTTTCGAGTTCTGTCGGGTCTTCTTCTTCCGCTAACGACGAATGTTGCCGACCGATTGTTGCAAATCGCCGGTCTCTCTTTTCTTCTCCGTCCCGCTTTCGAGCAGCGCGTTGCAGGTGGCGATCAAATCTTTCAGTCCGGTCGGCTTATTCAAAAACGCGTCCGCCCCCGCTGCTATAGCATCCTCCTGTCGCAGGCTGCCGGTGAACATGATGACTGGTGTGCGCCGACGATGTGCTAATTGACGCGCCTGCTGCACCAACTCCAACCCCGACTCGCCCGGCAGTTGCGCATCCAGGATGATCAAATCGTAATGATCTTCACCTTCGAGTTTTTTCCGCGCCGCCGTGCCGTCGCGACAAATATCAACGCGCCAACCTTCGAGTTCCAATAATTGCTTGACCGTGAAGAGGACTAAGTCGTAATCCTCAACATAAAGAATACGAATTTGCTGCAAGTTGAGACACCTTCCTTCGCCAAAGGTGAGGTTGCTAAGAAGAACATGAGCGTGACACCTAAACGTCTATACACTCGTTCGGTGGACGGGTGGCAACTACTGTTCCCCAATTTCGCGGGCTTCCCTGCCAATCATCTCAAAGGTAGGCTAACTGGCGTTTATATAGGCAATATGCCCGATTTCGAACGACGACGGGGCTAATTCCTGGCTTGAAAAAGAGACCGGCGATTGGTTCTTTGTTGAAAGATTTACACAGCTACACTTTTCCAGAATCGCTTAAGCAGCGAAAACAGAGAGATTAACTTTGCTAGCGAGTATACTTGCAAACATATTCACTTTTGCCACAATTGGGCGAGCATCGGCCAAAATGCTATACATGTCAGGCGCTACTTGAAAATGTTCGGGGTAATTGTTGATAAAGTGCATTTATGAGGAAGATTTCAGACGCAAACGGGCGTGTGCGGTTGGCGATATTTCTGCTGCTCGTGGGAGCGGTCGTCGGCGGTTGTTCGCCGCCACCCGAACAGAATCGCGGGCAGCGTTACGAGTTGAAAGGAAAGATCGTCTCTTTCAACAAGGCGCAGCAACAGGTAGTCATCCAGCATGAAGCCGTGCCCGATTTCATGGAAGCGATGACGATGCCCTTCACGCTCAAAGAAGACTCCGCCTACGACGTGATGCGCGCGGGCGACCGGATACAGGCAACTCTCGTCGTGGACGAAGGGCGCACGCGTCTGGAAAACCCGATCATCACGCAGGCAATTGAAGGCGCAGCGCCCGCCAAGCCGGACGACGACGCCGCTGTAGGGCCGACCGAACCCGGAATCGGCGCGAGCGTCCCCGACGCGACGCTCGTCAATCAGGACGGCAAGCGGATCAACCTGCGCCAGTATCAAGGGCACGCGCTCGTCGTCACGTTCATTTACACGCGCTGCCCCCTGCCGGATTACTGCACGCTGATGAGCAACAATTTCGCCGCCATCAAACGCGAGCTGGACAAATCACCCGAACTCAGCGCAACGGGCGTGCATCTCTTAAGCATCACGCTCGATCCGGCCTACGACACGCCGAAGGTCTTGCGCAGCTACGGCGCAGCGCACACGGAAAACTACGAAAGCGAAAAATTCGACGACTGGGAATTTGCGACCGGCGATCCGAAAGAGATTCGACGCGTGGCCGCGTTTTTCGGTTTGAGCTACAAACAGGAGGGCGAGCAGATCGTCCACTCGCTCAGAACCGCCGTCATCTCGCCCGACGGCAAACTCTACAAGATGTTTCGCGGCAACGAGTGGAAGCCAGAGGAAGTTATAAGCGCGCTCAAAGAAATGCAAAGCGAGAAGCCAGCCTCTTAAAATCAAAGTGGCGGCGCATGATGAACGCGCCGCCACTTCAATCTTCACTGAAACGATTCGCAGTTATCCTTTCAGTTTTTTAATTTCCTCCGTCAACACCGGAATCACTTCAAAGAGATCACCGACGATGCCGTAGTCTGCGATGTCGAAGATGGGCGCTTCGGGGTCTTTGTTGACGGCGACGATGGTGCTCGCGTTCTTCATGCCGACGAGGTGCTGGATCGCGCCGGAGATGCCGAGCGCGATGTAGAGTTTCGGCGTGACGGTCTGGCCGGACGAACCGATCTGGCGATCAATCGGCAGCCAACCTGCGTCGCAGATCGGGCGCGAGGCCGCGATCTCGCCGCCGAGCGCTGCGGCCAACCCTTCGGCGAGCGCGATGTGCTCCTGCGCCTTGATGCCGCGCCCGATGGCGATGATGGTGTCGGCTTTCGTCAGATCAACCGCCTGCTTCACCTCCTGGAAAGGCTCTTCCGGCTGCATCCTCACTTCGCCCACTTCGACCTGCAAAGATTCGACCGCTGCCGCAGCGCTTCCCTTCTCCGCCTGATCCGCGCGGTACGCGCCCGACTGAAACGTCGCGAACACTGGCGGCTCGCCCGACGCCACAACATCTGCGTCAATCTTCCCCTGAAAAATGCGTCGCGAGAACACGACCGCGCCGTCCGTTACAGTCGCGCGCACGCAATCGCTGATCAAATCTTTTCCGAAACGCGCGGCGAGTTTCGGCGCGTAGTCGCGCACAAGATACGTGTGCGGCATGATGACGAATTGCGGGTCGAGCGCACGCACCGCAGCCTCCATCGCGTCGGCGTAACCGTCCGGCGTGTAGTCTGCCAGTTTCGCGTTTTCGACCGAGACGACCTTGTCGAGTTTGTACGCGGCGACTTCCGAAGCCAACGCCGCGTCCGTGCCGAGCACGACGGCTGTGACTGTCTGGCCGAGCGACGCGCCGAGTTGTTGCGCGGCGGCCACGGCCTCAAACGACGTTTTATTGAACGCACCACCACGGTGCTCTGCGAAGACTAGGATTCCGTTAGGCATATAATTTATCTATCGACCATCAGCCATCAGCTATCAGCAAACTCAACCTGTTTGACTGACCGCTGATAGCTGGCGGCTGATGGCTTAAAAAATTCTGGCTTCGGTTCGTAATTTTTCCGCGAGTTGGGCGGCTCCGGCTTTGGCGTCGCCGTCGCCAAGAAATTGCGTCTGTTTGGTCTTTTGCGGGAAGTAGACTTTCGTGACGCGCTGGTGCGCGGCAGCACTCGCGGCATCTGCGGCGGGCGCGACCTCTTTGATCTCTTTCTTCTTCGCCGCCATGATGCCCTTCAAACTCGCGTAGCGAATCTGGCTGATGCCGGACTGAATCGTTAAGAGCGCAGGTCGCGTCATCGCGTACCATTGATACCAGCCGCTCTCCAATTCGCGCTTCACACGCAACGCGTCGCCCGATGCGTCAACTTCGATCACGATGGTCGCGTGCGGCAATCCCAAAAGCTCTGCGAGAATGACGCCCGTTTGCGCGTAGCCGTTATCGTCCGACTGCAAACCCGTCAGGACGAGATCGGCCGCTTCGTCTTTGATTGCTTCTGAAAGAACTTTCGCCGCAGCATACGGGCCGAGTTGCACTGTGTCGTCAGAGACGACGTGTATGGCGCGGTCAGCCCCGCGTGCGAGCGCATCTTTGATGACGCTCTTGACGCGTTGCGGCCCCATCGAACAGACGACGACTTCGCCGCCGTGCTTCTCTTTCAAACGCAGAGCCTCTTCGAGCGCGTAGCCGTCCGATTCGTTGACCTCGTAGGAGAGATCGCTCTCCTCGATCCACGTCTCGCTTTTGTTTATGCGCAGGATCGCGTCCTTGTTGGCGACCTGCTTCATGAGCACAATTATCTTCATAGTCAGTTGTCAGTTGTCCGTAGTCAGTTGTTTTTTGTCCTTTGTCAGTTGCTCGATTCAATCTTTAGCAACTTGCTTGTCAGTCACATGCAACGGACAACGGACTACTGACAACGGACAGTTTTTCATTCCTCGAAACGTTTGAATAATAGCGCGGCGTTCGTGCCGCCGAAGCCGAAGCTGTTTGAGAGCGCGTAGTTGACGTGCGCCTCGCGCGGTTCGTTAGGCACGTAGTCGAGATCGCATTCTGGATCGGGGTTGACGTAGTTGATCGTCGGCGGGAGCATGCCGCGCGTGATGGCGAGCACGGAGAAGACTGCTTCGATGCCGCCCGCCGCGCCGAGCAAGTGTCCTGTCATGGATTTGGTCGAACTGACCGCGATGCGGTCTGCGTGTGCGCCAAAAGTTTTGCGTATGGCGAGAGTTTCAAACTTGTCGTTGTAGGGCGTCGAAGTGCCGTGCGCGTTGATGTAGTCAACTTGTTCTGGCTGCGTCTGGCCGTCACGAAGCGCCATCTGCATGACGCGCACCGCGCCGGAAGCGGTCTCGTCGGGCATCGTGATGTGGAAGGCGTCGGCGGTCATGCCGTAGCCTGTGAGTTCGGCGTAAATCTTCGCGCCGCGCGCACGCGCAAACTCCAACTCTTCGAGGATCATGATCCCCGCGCCCTCGCCGATGATGAAGCCGTCGCGGTCGCGCTCGAACGGGCGAGAGGCATGCGCCGGATCGTCGTTGCGCGTCGAGAGCGCGCGCATCGCAGCGAATCCGGCCACGCTCATCGGCGTGATGGCCGACTCCGCGCCGCCGCAGATCATCACGTCTGCGTCGCCGCGCTGGATGATCTTGAGACTGTCGCCGATGGCATGTGCTCCGGCGGCGCAGGCTGTGGCCGTTGCGGAGTTTGGCCCTTTAGCGCCCGAACGTATGGAGACTTGTCCGGCGGCCAAATTGACGATTGCCGATGGAATGAAGAAGGGCGAGACGCGACCGGGGCCGTCGTCTAAAAGTTTCGAGTGCTCGCGTTCGATTGCCCAGAAGTCGCCGATGCCGCTGCTGATGTATGTGCCTACGCGCTCCGATACGTCGTCGGCAAACTTCTGCCCGCGCTCGATGAGTCCGCTGTCGTAGATCGCCTCGTCTCCGGCGGCGATGGCGTAGTGAATGAAAGCGCCCATCTTGCGCGCTTCTTTCTTCTCGACGAACTTGAGCGGGTCGAAATCTTTGACCTCGGCGGCGATCTTGACCGAAAACTTCTCCGTGTCGAACTTCTTGATGTAGTCCACGCCGCTGCGGCCTTCCAACAAGGCCGCCCACGTAGATTCAACTGTCAAACCGACGGGAGTGACGAGGCCGAGTCCCGTAACCACGACGCGACGTTTCAAAATTCCTGCTCCTCCCTAAAGGGATTGCTCGTAACGGTTGCCGCCAACGCTTGCGCGCGAGCGTTCACATCTAGCGCGCACTATCCGGCAACAGCAAATTTCCGGCAAACTTAAAACAGCTATAAGCGAGTCAACGAAGGTCTCGCGCATCCAGCGACCCGGCGCGCGGCTGCTTTACGCCTTGTTCAAGTGCTGCTCGATGTATTGATAGGCGTCGCGCACGCTCTGGATTTTCTCTGCGTCCTCGTCGGGAATCTCGATGCCGAACTCTTCTTCAAAACGCATGACGAGTTCGACAGTGTCGAGCGAGTCGGCTCCCAGATCGTCTATGAAGCGCGCGTTTGGCGTCACTTCATTTTCGTCCACGCCAAGTTCGTCCACAATGATCTGCTTCACTTTATTCTCGATCTCTGCTTGATCGGGCATCGTAGTTTGTGCTCCTTCGGTCGGTTAAAAAATAGAAAAACTTATCTTGGTGTTGTGCGCAAATTAAAACACGCTCAACGCTTAATTGCCACCGCTCGCGGCATCCGTCGCGGAGAGCGCGTCGCGCGCAGCCTCAAGGCTCTGAGCGTCTCCGACGTTCAAACACCGCGCGTCGGGAATAATCTGTCGAACCAAACCGGACAGAACCTTGCCGGGGCCGACCTCCACGAACGTCTCGACGCCCGCTTGAGCCAGCGCCTCCACAGATTCAAGCCAGCGCACCGGCGACGAAACCTGCCGCACGAGCGACGCGCGCGCCTCGTTCCCACTCCGAATCGCTACGGCGTCAACGTTCGTGACGAGCGGCACGCGCAAATCCGCAAATTCCGTCTTGTCCAAATCCGCGCTCAGGCGTTCCTGCGCGGGCTGCATCAAAGCGCAATGGAAGGGCGCGCTCACTGGCAATTTCAACGCGCGTTTCGCCCCGCGCGCCTTCAACAACTCCATCGCGCGTTCGACCGCCGCCGCGTTCCCCGCGATCACGATCTGCTTCGGCGAGTTGATATTTGCAGGGCTGCACACTTCGCCATCCTCTGCGGCTTCGCGGCACGCGTCCTCAATCGTCTGCAAGTCCGCGCCGAGTATCGCGGCCATCGCGCCAACGCCGACGGGCACAGCTTCCTGCATGTAACGCCCGCGCGCGCGCACCGTCCGCACCGCATCCTTGAGCGAAAGCGCGCCTGCCGCGACGAGCGCAGAGTATTCGCCGAGACTATGACCGGCGACGAACGCGGGCGACGGCAACCCTTCGGACTCCATCGCGCGCAAGGCGGCGACGGAGACGGTCAGGATCGCTGGCTGCGTGTTCTCCGTCAACTGCAACTGATCGGCAGGCCCCTCAAAACAGAGTTCGGAGAGCGCGAAGCCGAGCGCGTCGTCGGCCTCCGCGAAAACTTCGCGCGCCGACGCGAACCCTTCGGCCAACTCGCGCCCCATCCCCGCAAACTGCGAGCCTTGCCCCGGAAAAATGTATGCGACAGTCATTTGAAATCTTGGGCAAAGGGAAAGGGGTAAGGGGAAAAGGAAGAAAGTTATTCTTCTCCTTTTACCTTTCCCCTTTACCCTTTGCCCCTTGTCTTAAACTTACCAGCGCATCAACACCGCGCCCCACGTGACGCCGCCGCCGAAGGAGGCGAGCAGTACGAGGTCGCCTTCGCTGACGCGTCCCTGTTCGACGCACTCGTCCAACGCAATCGGGATCGAGGCCGAAGAGGTGTTGCCGTGCATGGCGATGTTTGAGTAGACGATCTGGCTGTCAACTTTCAAATTGTTCGCCACCGCGTCCGTGATGCGCTGGTTGGCCTGATGCGGGATGAACAAATTCACGTCGTCGGCCTTGTAGTTCGCCTCTTCCAAAACCTCGCGCGAGATTTCGGCCATCGAACGCACGGCCACCTTGAACAGTTCGTTGCCCTTCATACGAAAATAATGCTGGCCGCTCTCGACGTTCGCGGCGCTGATGCCGAGACGCGTGCCGCCGCCCGGGGCGTAAAGTTGTTCTGCGAAGCGACCGTCGGAGCGTATGCGCGTGGCGAGTATGCCGCGCTCGTCGCCCTCGCTTGCGCCGACGAGAGCCGCGCCCGCGCCGTCGCCGAAGATGACGCAGGTTGAGCGATCCGTGTAATCAACGTAACGTGTCAGAACTTCCGCGCCGATGACGAGCGCGTAGCGCGCCTGCCCGCCGCGTATCATCTGGTTGGCGAGCGTCAGGCCGTAGAGAAAACCGGAGCAGGCGGCGGCCAAGTCGAATGCGGCGGCGCGATGTGCGCCGAGTTCGGCCTGAATCAAACAGCCTGTCGAAGGGAGCACTTGATCGGGCGTGACGGTGGCGCAGATGAGCAGATCAATCTCAGATGGATCAATGCGCGCGCGTTCGATGGCCTGCTGCGCGGCGCGTACGGCGAACATCGAAGTGTACTCGCCTTCACCGGCCTTGTGCCGCTCTTTTATCCCTGTGCGCGAAGTGATCCACTCGTCCGACGTTTCGACCATCCGTTCGAGGTCGGCGTTCGTCAACACGCCTTCGGGATAGGCGCGTCCGGTGCTCAAAATGCGGGCGCTTACAGTGTTCGCCATCTCTAATCTCCAGCCTGCGTCACCTGAAACTTCACGTCCGACAAGACCAGCTCGCGCGCGTGCGTCTCGGCTATTCCTTCCTCGATGCGGTCGCTCGCGCCGTGCTCGGAAAATTCCTTGACGATGCGCACGGCGTTGCGAAGCGCACGCGCGTTTGAACTGCCGTGCCCGATGACGACCAGACGCTGCACGCCTAAGAGCGGCGCGCCGCCGTATTCCGAGTAATCGAGTTTCTTCTTCAAACGCTGAAAGGCCGGACGCGCCAGCATCGCTCCGGCCTTCGTGATGGCCGATGCGCTCAGTTCGCGTTTGATGAGCGAGATAACGGCGTCCTGCAAGCCTTCGGAGAGTTTGAGCATCACGTTGCCGGTAAAACCGTCGGTGACTATAACGTCAACCGCGCCCGTGAACACGTCGCGTCCTTCGACGTTGCCGACGAAGTTCAAACTGCTCAACTCTCGAAGGAGCGGGAACGCTTCTTTCGTCAACTCGTTCCCCTTCGCCTCTTCCTCGCCGATGCTCATCAGGCCGACGCACGGCCTCGTCGTCCCCAAAACCGAGCGCGCGTAAGCGTCGCCCATGATAGCAAACTGCGCCATCTGGTGCGGCTTGCAATCCGAGTTCGCGCCTACGTCCAGAAGAAGCACGGGCTTTCCGGCCTTCGTCGGAATCAAGGCCGCGAGCGCGGGACGATCCACGCCCGGCAGCATGCCTATGACCATCTTCGCCGTCGCCATCGCCGCGCCCGTATTGCCCGCCGAGACGAAGCCGTCGGCCAAACCTTCCGCGACGAGTTTCGCGCCGACGCGCAGAGAGCTTTTCTTCTTGCGACGCACGGCTGTAGCGACGGGTTCGTCCATGCCGACGACTTCCGCAGCCTCGACAAACTCGATGCCGTTGTCGCCGTCCCTTCGCCAGCCGCAGCGACGCAACTCCGGCACAACCTTTTCCGGTTGGCCGACGAGAATGACGCCGATCTTGAGATCGCGCGCCGCCGCCATCGCGCCGTCAATTTCGGGATGCGGAGCGCGGTCGCTGCCCATCGCATCCAACACGACTTTACCCGTCAGTTGGCGTCCTTGCTTCATCTTGAGGCGCGCGTCGGAAGTAAACGCAAACCGCTCCGAAATCGCTTAGACTTCTGTGTTGACGCGAACCACTTCACGGCCTTTGTAATGGCCGCACTTTGGACAGACGCGATGTGGCATGCGCGGCTCCTGACAGTTCGGGCAAGTCTGTGTCTGCGGCGCACGCAGCGCATCGTGCGCGCGTCTCTTTCCCGTGCGCGCCTTGGAATGTCTTCGTTTTGGATTAGGCATAATTATTCCTTAATTAAGTGACTTTTTTTAAGTGACGAGTGACAAGTGACGAGTGACGAGCTAAAACTAAAACTTGTCTTTAGCTTGTCACTTGTCACTCGTCACTTGTCACTGTTTTTTCAACGCTGCGAGCGCAGCCCAGCGCGGGTCAATTTCCTGCTGCTCGCAACCGCATGTTTGTGAATTCAAATCCGCGCCGCACGTCGGGCACAAGCCCTTGCAATCCTCGCGGCACAGTTGGCGCAGAGGCAGAGCCAGTAAAAGCTGCTCGTGCGCCAGTTCGTCAATATCTATAGAATCGCCTTCGTAAGTAGCGAAAATCAGTTCGTCCGCCTGTAACTCGGTCGCTTCGCGCTCCGTCTCGTCCAACTCAGCCGGAATGTATGCGACATCGAAATCCGCGTTCACGGGGACGACGACGGGCGCTAGGCAGCGGTCGCAGCGAACTTCGACCGAAGCGTTGATCGTCCCTTCTAAACGAACCTGCTCACGCCTTTTGCTCGCGCGCCCTTCGACTTTGGCCTCAGACGTGAGGCGCGTCAGTTCGTCTTCGAGTTGCAGTTCATCGGGCGCGTAGCGTGCGGCGAACGGCGTGCCCGCCTCTTTCAGTTTATCTACCTCGATCCGCATGACTCTTCCCCAATGAACGCCCTACAGCCGCGAACATGCGGCGCACGCAAAAGGAGCAATTATAGCGGTCAGCGCGCGGGTGTCAACGTGCCGAAGCCGACTTGCGCCAGCGCGTCCTCGCGCAGCGCGAGCGCCAGACGCTTATCGCCCGCCGTCAGCAGGCGTTTCTGTCGATGCCGCGACGCGCCGAAAAAAGCATGCAGCAACATTTCATCCGAGACGCCGTCTTGCTGCTTCGTCGCCCCGCGTCTCGCACTGCTGCCGTCACCCAAACCGCGTGCGGTCGCAAACGCTTTTCGCGCAGACTTTGCCTCGCCCAGTTGCTCCTGTATGAAGCCGAGCAACTGAAACGCGGCGGCGTAGTTTTCATCCGACTCGACGGCCTTGTTGATATGCTTGAGCGCGGTGCGCAGACGCCCCAATCGCGCGAGCGCGAAACTCGACACGTAATGCGCTTCGGCGCACGGTCGCGCGGCGAGCGCCTGCTTGAAATGCGCGAGCGCGCCCGCCCAGTCGTCCTCCGCCGCGAGAAAACGCCCGAGCGCGTAATGCGCCGCATAGGACGAACCGCGCTGCGCAATCGAGTCGCCGAGCAACTTCCTGGACTGTTCGATTTCGCCGTCGTCGCCGCAAGCGATGCCGAGCAACAAGTAAACTTGCGTGCTGGCGGGCTGTGCGTCGTGCGCGCGTTGCAGGTAGGCGTGTGCTAGCGGCAATTTGCCTTCGCGGAAGAATTGCAGGCCGAGTATGAAATTGAGCGTCGGGTGTGCGGGCGCGAGCGCGGCGGCGCGTTCCAACTCGGCTTTGGCGCGTGCCGTCTTATCGTCGGCCAGATACTCCAAGCCGCGCCGGACGAACCCCTCGAAAACTTCTTTATCCTCGCCCTGATAATCGCCGACGATAGTGTCGCGCAAAAATTCGACCGAGTTCTGCTCCTTGCCCCCGGACTTCTCGCCCGCAAGCGCCGCGCGCCACATCGCGTCCAATTTTTTGCGATCAACTAACCCCGTCTCGTCCAGCAGATTGATCAGAGTTTCCAGCAGCGCGTGATCCGACAGAGCGATCTGCGACTGTTTCAACAACAGTTCAAAACCCTTTTCGAGCCGCTCGGCGAAGCGCAGCAGATTGTTCTCCAACAGCGAAATGCGCTCGATGAGTTGCCCTTCGTGCTGCACGCCTGCCGCCGCCTCTTCCTCAAAGCGCAAGGTCGAAGGCTCGACCACCAGCATCAGGCGCGTCCCGCAACGCTCACACAACTCCTCGCCCAGCGGGTTCGCCGCGCCGCATCTCTGGCAACGTATCTCTTGAAAACTTCTTCGCATCTTCAAAACAGTAACAAGTGACAAGTGACGAGTGACAAGATAAACGACAAGTTTTTGATTTTAACTTGTCACTTACCACTCGTCACTTGTCACTGTAGTCATAAAATCCGCGTCCCGATTTGCGACCGAGCCATCCGGCGTCAACGTAGCGTTTGAGCAAAGGGCAGGGACGATATTTCGGATCGCCGAGTTCTTCGTGCAGCACGTTGAGAATGGCGAGGCACACGTCCAGGCCGATGAAGTCTGCGAGCGTCAAAGGCCCCATCGGGTGATTCATGCCGAGTTTCATAATGCCGTCAATGCTCTCACGCGTGGCAACCGATTCGTGGAGCGCGAAGATCGCCTCGTTGATCATCGGCATCAAGACGCGGTTGGAGACGAAACCGGGCGAGTCGTTGCATTCGAGCGGAATCTTGTCTAAACGCTCCGTTAAGGCGTGCGTGCGCGCGTAAGTCTCGTCGGAGGTGGCAATGCCGCGTATGACTTCCACGAGTTTCATCACGGGCACAGGATTCATAAAATGCATGCCGATAACTTTTTCGGGTCGGCGCGTCGCCCCGCCGAGTTTCGTGATCGAGATGGAAGAGGTGTTCGAGGCGAGTATGGCGTCTGCTCCGGTAAGTTCGTCGAGCGCGCGAAAGATTTCAGCTTTGACGGCGAAGTTTTCCGTCACGGCTTCGACGACGAACTGCGCATCTTTCAGCGCGTCCAACTCGGTCGTCGCGCTGATGCGTCCGATGATCGCGCGCTTCTCTTCTTCCGCGAGACGCGACTTGTCAACGTCGCGTTGCAGGCTGCGGTCAATGCTCCGCATACCGCGCTCCAAAAACTCGTCTTTCACGTCGCGCATGACGACCGTGTAGCCCGCGCGCGCCGCCACCTGTGCGATGCCGTTGCCCATCGTCCCTGCGCCTATCACCCCGATTGTCTCTGTCACAATATCTGTCTCCGTCCGAAAAAAGTTATTCGTTACGCCAGTCAGGCGGCTGTGCGGGCGGCGCGTATTCCTGCTCGCGCCCGAAATTCGTCTGCGCGTTCCAGTCGGACGCGGGCGGCGGCGCGTCGTGCAGCGCGAATGGACGCTGCTGTTGCTGCTGCGGTCGCGCTTTATTTTTCTCGTAGAACGCCTTGCCCGCGTCGCTGAACATGAACCAGAAGGAATAGACCGCGACGGCTGTTCCGATGGGCACGCTCATCGTCTCCATCACAGACGCGACGATGCTCGCCGTCCGCGCCCACTCTTTACGTTTCAGCATCGCGTAGCCCGCGATGAACGAGGGCAACGTGAAGATGAGCGAATAGACGAACATGAACAGGAAGAAGAAGGGCAGGATGACGAGGGGAAAGTTTTCATCGGGCGCGCCCGGACGCGTCGGGATTGCGCTGAACACCGCCCACATGAAGCCAAACATCGCGAGCATGATCAGCGTATAAAATCCGCCGTACGCGAGATGACAGATGCCCAGAGTCTTGTTGTGTTCTTCCGGCGTCATTATCGCTCCACCGCCATCGCCACAGCGTTGCCACCGCCGAGACAGAGCGCGCACAAACCGCGTCGCGCGCCGCGCCGTTGCATCTCGTACAAAATCGTCGTCAAAAGACGCGACCCCGATTGACCGATGGCGTGGCCGAGCGCGACCGCGCCGCCGTTGACGTTCACGCGCGCCGGATCGAGTTCGAGTTCGCGTATGATTGCGACGGCCTGCACTGCGAACGCTTCGTTGAGTTCGATCAAATCAACTTCGTTGAGACTCCATCCGGCCTTCTTCAAAACTTTGCGAATCGCCTCGACCGGAGCCATCATCACGAGTTCCGGCTGGATGCCCGAAGTCGCCTGCGCCGCGATGCGCGCCATAGGCTCTACGCCGAGTACACGCGCGCGTTCGAGCGACGTGACGACGACAGCCGATGCGCCGTCGTTGACGCCGGGCGCATTGCCAGCCGTCACCGTCCCGCCTTCTTTTTTGAACGCGGGTTTGAGTTTGGCGAGTGCTTCGAGCGACGTGTCTTCGCGCACGGTCTCGTCCGTGTCGAACACGGTGGGCGCGCCCTTCTTGTTCGGGATTTCGACGGCGATGATCTCGTCTTTGAACTTGCCCGCCTTGATCGCCGCCGCAGCCTTGCGATGTGAATTCAAGGCGTACTCGTCCTGCTCTGCGCGCGTCACGTTGTAGCGTTCGGCGACGACCTCGCCCGTGTTGCCCATGTGATAATTCTCGAACGCGCACCACAGCCCGTCGTGAATCATCGCGTCAACGAGCGTGCCGTTGCCGAGCCTGTAGCCCTCGCGCGCCTTCGGCAAGAGATACGGCGCGTTCGTCATTGACTCCATGCCGCCCGCGACGACTATTTCCGCGTCGCCGAGTTTCACACCCTGCGCCGCCATCATCACGGACTTCAAACCCGAACCGCACACCTTGTTGATCGTCACCGCAGAGACGCCGAACGGGATGCCGCCCTTGAGCGCAGCCTGCCGCGCAGGATTCTGCCCGACGCCCGCCTGCACGACGTTTCCCATGATCACTTCGTCAACGTCTTCGGGCGCGACGCCCGCGCGCCTGACGCTCTCGCGCACGACTATCGCGCCCAGATCAGTCGCCGAAAAATTCTTCAACGCCCCCTGAAACTTCCCCGTCGGCGTACGAGCCGCGCTGATGATGACCGCTTCCCTGTTGTCCGGCATGATTGCTCCTTAAAAAAAACAGTGACAAGTGACAGGTGACGAGTGACAAGTTAGAAGAACAAGTCGGTTTCAACTTGTCACTCGTCACTTATCACTTGTCACTGTAGTTACGATTATACGTTGGCACTTTGGAGAGTCAAGCAAGGGCTAGTTGCGTGCGGGATCGTCAATTGGCAAGCAAGAGGCAGGAAGGCGGGAGTGATTCGAGTGTGAATCAGCACCCGTCTTGTCTATGTTAGAGGTGGTTATTGCTGATGTTGCTTTCGCTTCTCTTCTAACAGTTGTCGCATCGCTTCGGCATTTTTGGGTGCTGTCTTCTTAACATCTTCAATCTTCTTCTCGTAATGGTCGTAGCTAATCGGCAGATTCGGAGGTGTGAAGGCGAGGGACGCACGCGCCTCAGCACCATACTTTACCTCTTTGGCTTCGACGACCGTTGTTCCAAATTCGTTATGATGCACCATTTTGAGTAATTCCCACTGTAAGTCTGGCGCAGCGTAAGTCTCCGTGTAGCTCGAATCGTCATGGTTCTGTCTCACGATGAAGACACGGAAGCCGAGCACTGTTCCCTCTCCGGCGAAATTCGGTTGGCTGCGAAACTGCGCTTCGCTGATCGGCGCGTGGCGCGACCAACCCGATACAAAACTCAAAGTTTGAGTCTTCTCGTCCACGCTGAAAACTCCACGCTCGTTTTCGGAAAAGAGCGTTTTCGTCTTGATCTGTCCGTCCGGCTCTCTGAGCTTTTTGATGTCAACGTAAGAACCGTCGGCCTTTGCCAGACGCATGTAAGTACCTTCGCTAATAATTGTGCCGCCGGATGGTGTGAATGTTCGTTCGGAGAGGATAAATATGTCCTGCGGCTTGGGCGGGCGCAGCGAGTAAGCGATGACAACCGAGACTACGCCCAACAGCAGCACGGCGAGCGATGCTGCTCTCATTTTGTTTGACGAGATAAAATTCATCTTCGTTCCTCCTCCCACTTAACCTGATGGTGGCTGAGTTATGTTTGAACCTCCGCGCATCTTTAAAAAGAATTACACGTTCCCCGGTAGCAAGATAGGAAAGTTACAGACCAAGGCTCAAACACGCACCGCCCGTACTCATAGTAACAACACCTGCCATAGCCAGCATCACAAGGTCTACAGGCAACCAAACAATCTTGACCATACACATCCCAGATACAAGAAGGCGATGAGTTGCAAGCGGATGCCTCGGCAGGCTTTTCCGCGACTATTAAGGTGAGAGAGATGGCGAGTAGGCACAGGCCGAGAAACATTGACAGGCTGTTAAAGATAGCCCTCATATTCTTTTTCATGGGAAGCCTCGCTTTTTGACGTAAGGTTGAGGGTTAAAGTCAAAAACCGTTGAGGTGATAATCATATTCCTGTTATTGAATTTGTCAAGGGTATCGTTGAATTGTCAACGCGGGCGCGCGGGTGTTAGACTCCGCCTCGCATTTGCTTCGTCACATTTGCCTCGACAGGCGTAAGTTTTCTCATTTCCAGTTTTTATTTATCTAAACCAACATGCAGGCACTCATACTCGCAGGCGGCAAAGGCACACGACTCCGCCCGCTGACGGTCTTTACACCGAAACCCATCGTCCCCATCTGCAACCGCTCGTTTCTGCTCTACCAGATCGACACGTTGCGCAACGCCGGAATCACGGACATCACGCTATCGCTCTCCTACCAGCCGCACAAGATCGAACAACTCATCGGCGACGGCTCGGCGCACGGCGTCAAGATCAAGTACACGGTCGAGCCGCAACCGATGGGCACGGCGGGCGCGTACAAGTTCGCAGAAGAGTTGATACGCGAACCGACCGTCGTATTCAACGGCGACATCCTCACAGACCTCGATCTGGAACGCGTCATACGCGAACACAACGAACGCGGCGCGGCGGCGACGCTTGTGCTCGCGCCCGTCGAAAATCCGAGCGCCTACGGACTCGTCGAAACCGAACCGGACGGGCGCGTGCGTCGCTTCCTTGAGAAGCCGAAGGCGGATGAAATCTCCGTCAACACGATCAACGCGGGCACATACGTCTTAGAACCGCGCGTGCTCGACCTGATCCCGTCGGGCGAAAACTACTCTTTCGAGTATCAACTCTTCCCAGACCTGCTCCGGCGCGGCGAAGCCTTCTACGCGCACATCCCGGACAACGCTTACTGGATAGACATCGGCACGACCGAGCGCTACCTGCAAGTTCATCACGATCTGCTCGCGGGTCGCGTGAGCCACATCAGCCTCGCGGGTGCGCGCGAGGGCGTCTACGAGTCGGCGACGGTGGCGGAAATTGACGAACGCTCGCTCATCGCCGACGGCTGCATGATCAAACCGGGCGCGCAGATCATCAACTCCGTGCTCGGCGAGGGTTGCTACATAGACGAGCGTGCGCGGATCGAAAACTCCGTCGTGTGGGCGCACACACGCGTCTCTGCGGGCGCGCAAATCACGAACGCCATCATCGGTCGCGGTTGCCACATCGGGCGCGAGGCGCGCGTCGGCGCAGGCGTAGTGCTCGGCGATAAAACTTCGCTCACAGACTACACGCAGACGGGCGGCGCGCTATGAGCGGTCGCTTGATCCCCGAACGCATCCCGCGCACGCCAATCCTCTTTGGCACGGACGGCTGGCGCGCTGTCATCGCGCACGAATTTACATTCGCCAACCTCGAACGAGTCGCGCAAGCCTACGCGGACTTTCTCAATCAACCACAAACGTCGGCGCAAGCGACCAGAGCAAACGACAAGGCTGAGACGCCGCACGTCGTCGTCGGCTACGACCGCCGTTTTCTGTCGGAGAAGTTTGCCGCGCGCGCGGCGGAAGTGTTGGTCGGCAACGGAATCAGGGTTGCGATGTTCGCGGGCGACGTGCCGACGCCGCTCGTCTCCTGGGCGGTGCGCGAGCGCGGCGCGGCGGGCGGCGTAGTGATCACGGCCTCGCACAATCCTGCGGAGTTCAACGGCTTCAAGATCAAAGCCCCTTGGGGCGGGAGCGCGACGCGTGAGACGACCGCCGCCGTCGAAGCTCTCGTTGACGCGCAGCCTCCGCGTCTGAGCGACTTGACGGCGGCAATGCGCGGCGGGCTGGACGATTCAGTTGAAAGTTATCGCGCGCAGATCGCGTCCTACGTTGATCTGGAAAAATTGAAGGCGGCGGAGGCGCGCGTCGTCGTCGATCCGATGCACGGGTCGGGCGGTCGCTGGGTTGAGAGTTTTTTGCGTGGCGGCGCGCTCTCGGTCGAGACGATTCGCGCCGAACGCGACACGCAATTCGGCGGCGTCAATCCCGAACCAATTGACCGTAACCTCGCGCCTTTGCGTGTACGCGTGCGCGAGACGCAGGCGCTCGTAGGTCTTGCGACGGACGGCGACGCAGACCGCGTCGGCGCGGTCAACGAACTTGGCGAGACGATGACGATGCACGAAGTCGTCCCTGTCGTGCTCCTGCATCTCGCGCGGCGTCGCGGCATGACGGGCGGCGTCGTGCGCACCTTCTCGCAATCGGTGCTCACCAAACGCATCGCCGCCGCGCACAAACTGAAACTCCACGAGACGCCCATCGGCTTCAAGTACGTCGCAGACCTCATGCTGCGCGAAGACATTCTGCTCGGCGCGGAAGAATCGGGCGGCGTCGGCGTCAAAGGCCACATCCCCGAACGCGACGGCATACTCAACTCGCTCATCTTCCTCGAAGCCATCGTCGCGGCGGGCAAAACGCCTTCGGAGTTGGTCAAAGAGATGCACCGCGAGTTCGGCGAGTTCTACTTCGGGCGGCGCGACCTGCACATCGAAGTTGCGCGTGGACTGAACCTCGTAGAAACGCTTTCCGTCTCGCCACCCGCAGACGTGGCCGGTTACACCGTACACGGCTTCTCGCAACTCGACGGCATCAAGTTCACCTTCGGCGACGAATCATGGCTGCTCTTCCGGCAATCCGGCACAGAACCCGTCCTGCGCATCTACGCCGAAGCCACGTCCGTTGCGAAGATGAACGAGTTGCTCGACGAAGGCAGCGCGATGGCGCAAACGGTCTCTTAAAGGTTAAGAAAATTCAACAACATGGATCACTCACATAGTGCCATGTCTTTACTGTTTTACATGTGATTTTAATAGCAACCAAAATTCATCACACGCTTCTGAAACATCAGGGTAACGGCGCTCGCGCTTTTCAAAAACAACATAATCGAAATTGCGAAACCGCACATCATCGCCTTCATTTATAGAGCTACTTTTATCAGAGACGGGCATATTGAATTTGAGCAATGGTATATAACCGTCTTCCGTCTTGCGCGTAACGCCTTCTGGTTGTCGCGCCTCACTTTCAGATAACTGTATTTGCTCTTTACTCATTTAATTATCCTATCATGATTTTATTTCAATATGCCTGAACTTCCCGAAGTCGAACTCGTCGCGCGTGCGTTAGATGGTCTCGTCAGCTCGCGCCGCATCGTCGCCGCGAGACTTTTGCGCGCGGGGCTTGCGCCGGAGACGCCGCCCGCAGTCTTCGCGCGGCGTCTGCGCGGGCGTCGCATCGAGCGCGTCACGCGACGCGGCAAGCATGTGCTGTTCGAGTTGGATCGCGAGTTGATCTTGATCGCGCACCTGCGCATGACGGGAAGGTTTTTGCTGTTGCCGCCCGAAGCCGCGCTGCCGAAGCACACACACGCCGTCTTTTATCTCGACGACGACCGCAGGCTCGTCTTCGCAGATCAACGCCACTTCGGGATGATGAAACTCTGCGGCACAGCGGAACTCGCACACGCGAAGGAACTGCGCCTGCTCGCCCCCGAACCGTTCTCCGATGACTTCACGCCGCACTACCTGCGCGCCGTCTTCGCACGCACGCGCCGGACTTTGAAGGAGACGCTGCTCGATCAAACGAAGGTCACGGGTCTCGGCAACATCTACGCCGCAGAGGTTTTGTTTCTAGCGCGCATCAATCCTTTTCGCGTCGCCGCAGAAGTTTCCACGCGCCGCCTGCCGCGCTTGCATCGCGCCATCCTCGACGTGTTCGACGAGGCAATCGCACACGGCTCGACAATGAATGTCGATCCAGAAAATATTGACGGCAGCTACTACGACGGCGGCGAGGGTGGTCGTTGGCGCGTCTACGGACGCGAAGGCGAACCGTGTTTGAGTTGCCGCGCACGAATCCGCCGTATTACACACGCCGGACGCTCGACGTATTTTTGCCCGCGATGCCAACGAGGATAAAGACGGGGAAAAGGAAAAGGTAAGGGGGAAAGGTTGAAGACAAAAGCGGGACGCAGCAGTTGATCGCTGCGTCCCGCTTTACGTTTTTACCTTTCCCCTTTCCCCTTACCCTTTCCCCTGATTTAGAGGTTTTGCAAGATGAAATCGGTCATCATCTGTCGCATGTGTTTGACGAGCAGTGGGTCTGTGACGCCGTGGCGCGACTTGGGATAGAGCATGAGTTGGAAGGGCTTGCCCGCCTTCTGTAGTTCGTAGGCAAACTGTATGGTGTTCTGGACGTGTACGTTGTCGTCCATCAGGCCATGTATGAGCAGGATTTTTCCGTTCAGGTCTTTGGCGCTGTAGAGTGGCGAAGCCTTGCGATAGCCTTCGGGGTTGTTCTGCGGCGTGCCCATGTAACGCTCTGTGTAGATGCTGTCGTAATCGCGCCAGTCGGCGACCGTGCCTCCGGCAATGCCGATCTTGAAGCTCTTGCTGTGCGTCAAGGCGTAAGAGGTCATGAAGCCGCCGTAGCTCCATCCCCAGATGCCTATGCGCGAGCCGTCAACGTAGGGCTGCGACTTCAACCACGCAACGCCGTCTTCCAGATCGCGCAGTTCCAACTCGCCGAAGTTGCGATAGACAGGCCAAGCCGACTCGACGCCCTTGTTGCTCGCCGTGCGATTGTCGCAGACCCAGATGATGTAGCCCTTCTGCGCGAGCATCTGATGCCACATGTAAGCGCCGCCGCCCCACGCGTCGCGCACCTGCGCCGCCTGCGGCCCGCTGTAGGTGAACGACATCACCGGATATTTTTTCGACGGGTCGAAGTCGGGCGGGCGAATCATCATCGCTTCCATCGTGAAGCCGTCGCGCGTTTTGACCTGCATTAGTTCGGCCTTGCCGAGTTTGTACTGCGAGAGCGCGGCGACTTTGTTTTCCGCAAGCACGCGCACGAGTTTGCCGTTCGCATCGAAGAGACGAACTTGCTGCGGCGTGTTCAGATCGCTCCAGTAATGTACGTAGTGCGTGAAGGTCGGGTTGAAATCAACTCGATGCGAACCGTTGAGTTGTGTGAGTCGCGTGCGCTCCGTGCCGTCGAGCTTGATGCGGTAAGCGTTCGAGGCGACGTTGCTGTGCTCGGTGCCAGTGAAATAGATGAAGCCTTTCGCTTCGTCAACGCCCTGCACGGCACGAATCTCCCAAGTGCCGTCCGTCACCTGCCGGATCAACTTGCCGTCCGCCGAGTAGTGATAGAGATGCTGCCTGCCGCTGCGGTCGCTGAGCCAGAGGAACGAGCCATCTTTCAGAAAGCGCGGGTTGTCGTCCTTCGCTTCGACCCAAGCCTTCGTCTCCTCGCGGAAGAGTGTAGAGGTCTTGCCGTCGGAAGCGTTGGCGAGATTTAGGTCGAGATACTTCTGCTCGCGATCCTGCGCGCTGAAGATGACCTTGCGACTGTCTGGCGTCCAGCCGACGCGCGTGATCAAGAGGTCTTCGGGCATGTACTTGCTGGTGTCAACCCAGCGCGTCGCGCCGCCCGATGCGTTGACGATGCCGAGTTTGACAATCGGGTTCGGGTCGCCCGCCTTCGGGTAAGGCGTGATCTCCAATTCCTGCCTGACCGGAATGTGATCCACGACCGTGAACTCATGCACAGGAGTTTCGTCCAGACGCAGGTAAACGATCATGTCCGAATCGGGACTCCACCAGTAGCCCTCGAAGTTGCCGCGCCCGTAGAGTTCCTCTTGATAGACCCAGTCGAGCCGACCGTTCAAAATTTTGGGCGAGCCATCGCTTGTGAGCGCGCGTTCTTTTTGCGTGGCGAGGTCAACGATGTGGATGTTGTTGCCGCGCACGTAGGAGACCATGCGCCCGTCGGGGCTGAACGTCTCGCCGACCTCTTCGTCAGGGCTGTTGGTCAGACGCCACGCGCGATCCGAGCCGAACTCGTAATAGAAGAGATCGTTGGCGTGATTGAGAAGCGCGCCCGTCTGCGCAGGATTCAACTGGTAGTTGGTGCGATTGGCGAGGCGGCGCGCGTCGTCCTTAGACATGCCGGGGAGCGCGGCGAGCGCCGCTTCCATCTTCGCCGCGTTGAAGAAGGCTGCCGACTCGCCCGTCAGCGCGTCAACGCGCAGGAGGCGCGGCGTGTTGGGCTTCGTCGGGTCGCCCGCGACGAGATAGCTTTTGCCGTCCTTGAGCCAGCGCGGGTTCGGCGTCGAGCCGCTGAAGTTGACGCGCTTGGCTGGCGACGGGTCAAAGAGTTCGTCAATGGTCAGCAATTTCTCCTGCGCGAGCGCGGCGGAGGAAAAGCTGAGCAGAACAAAAGCGAGTGTGAAAAGTTTCTGGCGCTTAAGCACTATGAGATTCTCCTGAGTTAGTTATTAGCTTTTTGTGTCGGCTAAGAGCTAACAGCTAATAGCCAACAGCTTATTAATCGGTATCACTGAATTTGTTTTGGACGCTCTCAGCATTCAGCCAAAATCAACCGCGTCTGTCAAGACGGTGCGGGTTGATACGCGGCGCAGGCACGGTGGGTTTCACGCCAAAACGCTGGCTTCCCCGCCCTCCGTCGTCGTTTGCCGCGCTTGACAGTCGCCGTCTGACGCGAGTATAAGCGCGTTGAGCAAAGACGTGGTGAGTTAAGGCGACTTGCGGCCACGTAAAATAAACAGCTAAACAGCACGGCTCTCCAAGAGAGCATCTCCAACTTCAAGACGCTTTTTTGAAGTCCCGCGTTGTTTGGCGCGGGAGTTTTTTTTAAGTGACAAGTGACGAGTGACAAGTGACAAGTTAAATCAAAAAACTTGTCTTCCATCTTGTCACTCGTCACTTGTCACTCGTCACTGATTTCTTATGGAAAACTTTCGAGACCTTTTGGCGAGCGATCAGATCACGGTGTTTGACGGCGCGATGGGCACGATGCTCTACGCGAAGGGCGTCTACATCAATCGCTCCTACGACGAGTTGAATTTGACGAATCCCGATCTCGTGCGCGAGGTGCATCAGGAATACGTGCGCGCGGGCGCGGACGTGATCGAGACGAACACCTTCGGCGCGACCGCACACAACTTGCAGCAGTACGGGTTGGAAGCGAACCTGCGCAAGATCAACATCATCGCCGCGCAACTCGCACGCGAGGCCGCCTGCGAGCGTTGCCACGTCGCAGGCGCAATCGGCCCTCTCGGACTCCGCATAGAGCCTTACGGCCCCACCTCTTTCGACGAAGCGAAGGAGATGTTCAAGGAACAAGTCTCCGCGCTCCTCGAAGGCGGCGTTGATCTCTTCATACTCGAAACCTTCTCCGACATCTCAGAGATACGTCAGGCGCTCCGCGCCGTGCGCGAACTGTGCGACCTGCCCGTCGTCGCGCAGATGACTATACTGTCGGACGGCAACACCTCTTACGGCACGACGCCCGAAGTCTTCACCACGCGCCTCGACGAATGGGGCGCGGACGTGATCGGCCTCAACTGCGGCGTCGGCCCTGCCGACGTGCTGACGGCCATCGAGAAGATGCGCGCCGTGACGGACAAGAAATTGTCCGCACAACCGAACGCAGGACTTCCGCGCGACGTTCAGGGGCGGCAGTTCTACATGTGCTCGCCCGAATACATGGCGAAGTACGCGAAGCGTCTCATACAGGCGGGCGTGAAAGTCATCGGCGGCTGCTGCGGCACGACGCCCGCGCACATCAAACTCATTTCCGACGCCGTGCGCGCCGCCTCGCCGCGTAAGCAACGCGCCGTGATGAAACCGTCGCAGCCGGTGCGCATCGAAGAGTTGCAGCCTGCCGATATTCAAGTCGTGCCGATGGAGGAGCGTTCCAACTGGGCGCGTCGCATCTCGCGCGGCGAGTTCGTCACGACCGTCGAAGTGCTGCCGCCGAAAGGTTGCGACGCCGCGAAGACGCTCGATCAAATTCGCCTGCTCAAAACCGCTGGCGTCAACGCCGTCAACATCCCCGACGGCCCGCGCGCGCAGACGCGCATGAGCGCACAGGCCACAGCCCTTTTAGTCGAACGCGAAATCGGACTCGAAGCCGTGCTTCACTATTGTTGCCGCGACCGCAATCTGCTCGGCATGATGTCCGATCTTTTGGGCGCGGCGGCGCTCGGCCTGCGCAATTTGCTGCTCATCACAGGCGACCCGCCGAAGATGGGGCCGTACCCCGATGCCACAGCCGTCTTCGACATCGACTCCATCGGCCTGACCAACATGGTCAACAAACTCAATCACGGCCTCGACCTCGGCAACAACCCCATCGGTTGCCCGACATCGTTCTGCATCGGCGTCGGCGTCAACCCCGGCGCGATCAATCTGGAAGAAGAGATCAAACGTTTCGAGTACAAGGTCGAGGCGGGCGCGGAGTACGCCATCACGCAACCCGTCTTCGACGTGGGGCAACTGCGCGACTTCCTCAAACTCATCGAGCACGTACGCATCCCCGTCATCGCAGGAATCTGGCCGCTCGTCTCCTTCCGAAACGCGGAGTTCCTGCACAACGAAGTGCCGGGCGTGCGCGTCACGCCCTCGATCATGGAGCGCATGCGCCGTGCATCCGACATCGGCAAAGAGGCGGCGCGCGACGAGGGCTTGCAGATCGCGCGCGAATCCCTGCTCGAAGTGCGCGACCTGATTCAAGGCGTCCAAGTCTCCGCCCCGTTCAACAACGTGCGTTACGCGCTCGAAGTCTTCGAGGCTTTGCCCGAGTTCAGCGCACAACGCGAAGCAACAAGAGTCGCCGGTTAACCGACGGCACGCGCGACTGTGATTGAACGCGGCAAGGCAATCGAAGACTCACCGCAGAGACGCAGAGGACGCAGATGGGGCGCAGAGAAAGACATTAATCTTCTCTCTGCGCCCCATCTGCGTCCTCTGCGTCTCTGCGGTGAATGTTTTTAACTCCCCTCCACTAACTCGCGTTCTCAACGCGCAAACTTTTCCTTGTATTTTTTACGCTTAGTTGTAGAATGCGCCGGTCAAACCCACGCTGGCGCGCTAAGGATGCGTTTCCCAATTCGCACCTGTTAATTTCAACGCGCGCACATGGCGACATCGCACACCTCAACGCGCTGTCCGCTCACACACTCGACAACAAACCCACGCGTCTCCGGTAAACATATCTTTTTATCGGCGTGCCTGCGCTCCGCCTGCACGCCGACAGGAGCACCTGCTTGAACTCTCACACAAGGCAGCTTGCCGCGTCTCTCTGCGCTTCGCTCGCGCTCGGTCTGTGGGTCGTCGTCGGCGTACGCTCGCAGAACGATGCGGTGCGCCGCATCACCAACACGCCCGAACGCACACTTAACCTCAACCCCACAATCAGCGGCGACGGCCAACACATCGCTTTTGAATCAAACGCAAATTTGACGACCACGAGCGTCGCGGGCTTTCACACTCTACGCGCCGACCTGACGGGCAACAGTGCAGCGTTCACGCAGATAGCCGCATCGCGCGCCCCCGCTCCGGCCATCTCGCGCGACGGCTCGCGTCTCGCATTCGCCAGCCGCGAAAACCTCACGGGCGAAAATCCCGACGGCAACTCCGAGATATTTTTATTCGCCGACGGGAAGTTGCGACAAGTGACAAATACATCGCCGCATGATGCAACGCTTCGCATCGCCGACGGAAACTTTCAGCCTTCAATCTCCAACGACGGCCAGCTTGTCGCATTCGCTTCCAACCGCGATCTCACGGGCGCGAACGCGGATGCCAACCTGGAAGTGTTCATCTATGATTCGACTACTCGCATCACGACGCAGATCACCGACACGACAAACATCATCGGTTCAAGCGACGCCAAACTTAGCGGCGACGGAGCGCGCGTCGCCTTCATACGCGACGACGGCGCGGCGGGCGACGACGTTTCAAACGCGCGCGACCTGATGTTGTTTGAGCGCGCCGCTAATTCGATGCTCACGATCGCAAAAGACGTTGACGGCCTCGCCCTTACCTATGGCCGCGCGACGAGCGACGACGGCCAGCGCGTCGTCTACGCTGCACAGACGGCGGCGCGTACGACGCAAGTATTCCTCTACGACGGGCGCAACGCTCAAACGCGCAGAATCACTTCGCTCGGCTCGCGCGCCGCAGACGTGCCGCTTCACCCGACCATCAGCGGCGACGGCTCGCGCATAGCCTTCGCCACGCGCCGCAACGTCACGGGCGGCAACTCCGACGCGAGCGTCGAGCTTTACGTTTACGATTTGCCGTCCGACAAAATCACACGCGTCACGGGTGCGCCCGCCGCTGCAACCGCCGAAGTCGTCTCCTCGCTCAACGAAGACGGCTCGCTCGTCGCTTTCAACTTCCCGCGCGTACACGACGAAACAGTCTCCGACAGCGAGTTCGCCAACAACTCCGAAATTTATCTCGCGCGTCTCGAAGCGCGCGCCCCCTTCTCCACCAATCTGCAAATTATCAACGGCGCGTCGTTCGGCAAAGAGCCTGCAAATCCAAAATCCATCGCGCGCGGTCAAATCGCCGTTGCGACGGGCATCAATCTCGCGCTCGGCGCGACGCGCGCAGCGCGCCTGCCCGACGGCACGTTTCCACGCAAACTCGGCGGCGCGACGCTTCAAGTCAACGGGCGCGACGCACAACTCTTTTATGCTTCGCCGACGCAGATCAATTTCGTCGTTCCGGACGAAACCGAGACGGGCACGGCGCAAGTCGTCTTGCGAAATCACGACGGACAGGAGTCGCGCGCTTCCGTCGCGGTCGTGAACGCTGCGCCCGGTGTCTTCACTGAGAAAGGCGACGGCAGCGGCGTTTGCATCGCGCTCGATGCCGATACTCTTTTGCGCAGCCCTTTCGATCCGGTTGACGCCGCGAACGGGTTGCGACGCCTCACGATTTTTTCAACCGGCGTCAGGCACGCGAAAGACGTAACGGTCAACGTCGGGGGGCGCGAGTTGACGGTCGAAAGCGTCTTGCCATCGCCAGATTTGCCCGGCTTAGACGAGATTCACGTTTTGCTCACGCGTTCACTCGCGGGCGCGGGCGTCGTCCCGCTCGTCGTCCGCGCGGACGGGCGCGCGAGCAACCAGACGACGATCACTTTCACGGGCACGCGCCGCGCCGCGCGTCTCTCGCTTGAGCCTTCGGCGGCTTCGATTGGCGTCGGCAGGTCTCTGCGTTTCGTGGCAACCGTGCGAGACGAGGATGGTGTCGAGATCACAAACGCGCCCGTTAGTTTCGCTTCAAGTGATGAAAGCGTCGCGCCGGTTGACACGGACGGGTTGGCGCGCGGTCTGCGTGCCGGAACGGCGACGATCAAGGCCACGTCGGGCGCTGTGTCGGCGACGGCGCAACTCACAGTCTTTCCGCTCTCGCTCGTCATCAACGAGATACTGGCCGACCCGCCCGACGGCGCGGCGGGCGACGCCAATCACGACGGCGCGCGCAGTTCGACGCAGGACGAGTTCATAGAGATCGTCAACGCCTCGACCGTCGATCTCGACATCGGCGGCTATCAACTCACCGTTCGCGCCTCCAGCGGCGCGGACACCGTGCGCCACATCTTCGCGGCACACACCATCGTCGCACCCGGAACGGCAATCGTCGTCTTCGGCGGCGCACAAGCCGCGACGTTCGATTCAGCAAATCCCGCCTTCGCGGGCGCGTTAGTCGTGATGGCTTCGACGGGCGGTTTATCTCTCACAAATGGCGGCAGCACCGTCAAGCTGCTCGACCCGTCGGGCGCAGTTATCGAACAACTAACTTACGGCGGCGCAACTGACGCCGATGGCGACCGCAATCAATCGCTGACACGCGCGCCCGACATCACGGGCGACTTCGCCTTGCACCAAACTGCGCCTCAAAGCGGCGGGCGCGTTTTCTCTCCCGGCACGCGCATTGACGGCGCACCCTTTAGTCTCACGGTTCCCATCGCACGCATCGAAGTCGCGCCCGCGTCGGCGAGCATCGAACGCGGCGCGCGGCAACAGTTCACGGCGCGCGCTTTCGATGCGAACGAAAACGAAATTCACGGAATCATCTTCCGCTGGCAATCAAGCGACGCGTTGGTTGCAACGATTGACGACAACGGGCTGGCGCAATCAATCGCAACAGGCGACACGCAGATCACAGCCCACGCGCGCGGCATGCGATCCGCGCCCGCGATGCTCCGCGTGCTACAGCCTCAACCGAAAGTTGCGCGCGTGGAGGTTACGCCCGCCGCAGCCTCTATCAATCGCGGCGGCACGATTCAATTCAACGCGCAAGCCTTCGACTTCAATAATCAACCTGTGAGCGATGCGAGTTTCACCTGGTCTTCGAGCAACGCTTCGATTGCGACTGTTGACGCCGCAGGATTAGCGCGCGGCACGGGCATCGGCGCGGCCACGATCACGGCCACGACGAGCGACGGTGCGGGCGGCGTGGTTGCGAATGGGGCGTCGCTTGAAATACGCGTCCCCCTCGTCATCAACGAAATTTTCGCAGACGTGCCGCCCGATGATTCTTCAACCGTCGCCGTCGAAGGCGATGCGAACCGCGACGGCGCACGTAGTTCCGACGATGATGAATTTGTAGAGTTGGTGAACTACTCGCGTGCGACGGTGGACATTTCCGGCATGACCGTCTCGGACGCAACCTCCAAACGGTTCACCTTCCCCGCAGGCACGCTCCTCGCAGCGGGTCGCGCTGTCGTCATCTTCGGAGGCGGCGCGCCTCCCCGCGACGATCCGGCCTTCGGCGGCGCACAAATCTTCAACGCCGCGTCGCTCGGCCTAAATGACGCGGGCGACACCGTGACGCTCAAACTTCCGGTCGGCGACGTGGAAATCGCGTTTGCCTCGCAAAGCTATGGCACGGGCGCGGCGAGCGCGCCTCCCGCGCCAAGCGATCAATCTTTGACGCGCTCGCCCGACGCCGGTCTGGATTCGACGGGCGGCGACTTCACAGCCCACACACAGGCGACGAACGCGGCGACACGCGCTTTCTCGCCCGGCACACGCGCCGACGGTACGCCGTTCGCTTCGCCACCCATCTCGCGCATTTCGATCCTTCCAACGTCCGCCGCAATTGAGATCGGCGCGTCTCAAAGTTTCGACGCGCGTGCGTATGCGTTGCTCGACGGAGTTGAGTTTGAAGTGCCGAACGTGTCGTTCATCTGGGATTCGAGCGACGCGGGCAAAGCGTCCGTCGCGCCGACGACCGGAGCAAGTACGACAGCCCGCGCCGCATCGGCAGGCAGCACGCAGATTCGCGCACGTGCGGGAGGCAGAGATGCTACGGCGACGCTCACAGTAAATCCTCCACCGCCGCCGCCCGTCGCGCGCATCGAAGTCGCGCCGCCGTCCGCGACTATCGGCGTTGGCGCGTCGCAGCAATTCACCGCGAAGGCTTTCGACGCCAACGGACAGGAGCTATCGGGCGTCACTTTCACTTGGACGACGAGCAACGCGAATGTCGCGGCCATTGACGCTAACGGACTGGCGACGGGCAAGGCGGCGGGGACTTGTGAAGTGCGGGCAACGTCCGCGAACACGACGAGCGCGCCCGCGATGTTGACCGTCACGCCGCCGCGCGCGCCTTCTGCGGGCGAGGTCATAATCAACGAAGCCCTCGTCGCCTTCGCATCTTCGACGACGCAAACGCGCAGAGACTTCGTAGAGCTTTTCAACACGACCAATCAAACGCTCGACATCACCGGCCTCGTCCTCACGTTCCGCCCGTCAGGCTCTGCCAACGCTCCGCAGTCCGTGATGATCGCAAACGCGTCGGGCACGAGATTCCTGATTCAGCCGCGCGGCTATTTTCTCATCGCGAACGGCGCGGACACCTTCGGCGTTCAGGCTGACTTCGACGCTGGCGATTTTGATCTTAACAACACGACGGGCGGGATCAAGATCGAGTTGAGCGGCGCGAAATTAGACGGGCTGGCATATCAGGGAGGCAGCGCGCCGCCCGCCGCACCGTTCAACGCGTTCGGCGAAGGCGCGATACTCGTCTTCACTTCTGGGACGACGAACGATCTCATACGTAGCCCGAACGCCGTTGACACAAACAACAACGCGACCGATTTTCGTCGCAACGGCACAATCTCAAGCGTCAGCCCGAAAGCGGCAAATCCTTAAGAACAGTGACGAGTGACAAGTGACAAGTGACGAGATAAAAACAAGCGGTTATAAAGATTTGCTTGTGTGGCAAAAGGGCATTGCTTTAGTAAAGCAGGTTTATCGAATCACTGACGTGTTTCCCTCGGAGGAAAAGTTCGGCCTTGTTTCACAAATGCGCAGAGCCGCAGTTTCAATACCTTCGAACATAGCAGAGGGACAGGCGCGCCATACCAAAGGAGAATTCGTACAATTCATTTCTCACGCGGAAGGCTCAGTTGCAGAGTTAGACACACAACTAATAATCGCTGTTCAACTGACTTATTGCACGCAAGCGCAAGCCGACAGCGCATTTGAACTTATAACGGAGTTGCGGAGAATGCTTAATGCCCTACGCAGAAAGCTCACAAGCACTTAGTTCCTATGGCTTTCACTTGTCACCTGTCACTTGTCACTCGTCATCGTCTTCAATGGTGAAGGAAGTTTCTTGCTTGGGCGGCTGGCGTAGGCTTTGGAGTTTGGCGGAGACTTTGCTGCTGAGGCGTTCGCTACGGTTTCGGGCGATGTCGGAGTCAGGCGCGTCGAAAATATCTTCAAACCAAGACCCGCGCTCTTCTGTCTTCGGCGGCTCTACGGGCGTGTTCTCTTCGATGCGCTCCGGCTCTCCCGTTTGCTCGTTTTCTTCCCCGTCATTCGTTGAAGCGTTGGCGAGTAGTTTTTGAAACTCGCGCTCGTAGTGCTCGCGCGTGTCGCTCAACTCGTCGGCGAGATTGAGCGCGGCGAAGATGGCGATCTTGGCGAGGTCGTGCGCGGTCGCGTGCGCCGAGATGAGGCGCATGCGTTCGTCCACGAGTCCCGCGATGCGCTCGATGTGCTGTGTGTCGCGGTTCGTGCGCAGGCTGTAGACCTGGTTGAAGATTTTGACTTCAACCGATTTCAGGGATGGCTTGGGAGCGTCGCTACTCATAAGTGTCAATCGTCAACTGACCGGCGGATGGCTGTTCACCTGACCACGCCCGCGAGCGGGCTGGACGCGCTGGCGTAGAGGCGTTTGGGCATGCGCCCCGCGAGATATGCGAGGCGTCCGGCGCGTATGGCGAGGCGCATGGCATCGGCCATTTGCGCTGCGTCGCGCGCTTCGGCAATCGCTGTGTTCATCAGAACTGCGTCCGCGCCGAGTTCCATCGCAATCGCCGCGTCGCTCGCCGTGCCGACGCCCGCATCGACGATGATGGTCGCATCCGGCAACTGCTCGCGCATGATCAAGAGGTTCGCGGGGTTCTGCACACCGAGCCCTGAACCGATGGGCGCGGCGAGCGGCATCACTGCGGCGCAGCCCGCGTCCAACAACTTCTTCGCCATGATCAAATCGTCGCTGAAATACGGGAGCACCGTAAAGCCTTCGCGTACGAGCACGCGCGCGGCTTCTAACGTCTGCTCGTTGTCCGGAAAGAGCGTCGTCTGGTCGCCGATGACTTCGAGTTTAACGAGATCGGTGTTCAGGGCTTCGCGCGCGAGGCGTGCGGTGCGTATGGCCTCTTCCGCCGTGTAGCATCCGGCGGTGTTCGGCAGGATTGCGAGCGCGGGGTCGAGATGATCCAGGAATGACTCGCTGCTGCGGTCGAGCGGCACGCGGCGCACGGCCACCGTCACCATCTCCGCGCCCGACGCGCGATGCGCCGCCTTCATCTCCTCGAAGCTGCGATACTTGCCCGTCCCGATAATCAAGCGCGACGTAAAAGTGCGCCCGCCGATCTCGAATGTTTCCGATTGTGTAGTTAAGGTTGTTGACATATTTAAGAGTGACAAATCATCTCCGCCATGTTCGAGCGGGGATTATAGCAACTAATCCGCTACGAACGGCAAAGGGAGCGGCGCACATTTAATGCGCCGCTCCCTTTGGTTTGAAAGTTGTCGAGATTTTATCCTTTCAACTTCGATCCGTTTTCGCCGCTCGTCAGTTTCCCGCCGTTCTCGCCGCCGCCCGCAGGCAAACGGTCGCGGAAGAGGTTGAGCAAGAGTAGCGTGCCGAGGCCGCCGCCTGCGCCGCCGTCCCCGCCTCCGCCCGTTGCCATCACGTCGGGCGTGATGCGGACGCCCTTCTCGCCGATGACTCGCAAAGTTTCGACGAGCGCGACGCCCTGTGCGCCGAGCGCGTTGACCTGTTCGTGATAAGCGACGCCCTGCGCCTCGCCCATCAAGCGAACCTTCTCGGCTTCGGCCTTGCCGGTTGCGAGAATGTAGTGCGCCTCGCCGTCGGCTTCGGCCTTGCGTTGCTCGGAGCGTTTGCCCGCGATGTCCACGCCGACGGTCGCGGCCATCAGGTCTTTCTGGTTGTCGGCCTGCGCGCTGATGCGCTCAAGTTGAATGCGCTTCTCTTCGGCTTCGCGTTGCGCGTCGTACATGTTCTGCCGCTGCTCTGCGAGAATCTTCTCGGTCTGCGTCTTCATCAACTCGGCGGGCAGGTGTATGTGGCAGATCAAGACGTTGACGACATCCACGTGATACTTCAACAGGTGCGCGCGAACTCTGGCTTCGGCGCGTTCCTGTTCTTCGTGGCGATTCTGCAAGTAGGCCATCGCAGACGACTCTGACGCCTGATTGCGGAAGATCGAGTCAATCAGCGGGTGCATCACGTTCTGAATCAACTTATCAATCGAACCGATCTTGGCGACCATGAAGGGCGCGTCTTCCGGTTTGACGCGGAACACGACGCGCACTTCGAGTTGCATCGTGAAGCCGTCCTTCGAGATCACCTCGAACGGGTTGAACGATTGATTGACTTCGCCCGCCGTCCACTCGACCGTCTGGTTCGTCGTCGGGATCACGATAGGCGTGATGGCGAGTGTATTGACGTAGTAGCGACCGGGGCCGACGACGGTTTCCTGTATGCCGCGATAGCCTTCGGGCACGACGTAGGCTTCGTGCGCGCCTTCATCCAGACGCCGTTCGGCGGGATCGCCGGAGAGCAGGTCTTCCTGTATCTCCGCCACGTTGCGTTGCTCGTCCACGAGTTTGTCGAGACGCGCGGCGGCCTGTTCGACGTGCTCCTGCTCCTCGCGCTCCATACGCTCGCGCACTTTCGCAGCCATCAGACGCCGGATTTCCTCGCCCGGGTCTTTGCCGATGTTCGAGACGATCACGGCGACCTCGCCCGGCTTCACTTCCTTCGCCGACTCTGGGATCACTTTGAAGACGAGCGGGTTGATGTAGTAAGTGCCGGGCAGCAGGATGTCCTTCTGCGGGCCGCGCTGGCCGCCGCCTGTGATGAACTCGTTGCAGTCCTGAAAATTGTCGTGGCCTTCGACGGGCGTGGCGACATAATCGCGCGGGTCGAGCGGCGCGCCGTCCAGAGCTTCGACGAGTCCGATCTGATTCTCGTTGATGATCGTCGCGTCGTAGTGGCGCACGAAGAAGAGGCCGTGCTTGGTCTCCGTGCCGTTCTCGATCGAGATGGACTGCGTGAGTATCCTGTAAGTTCCCGGCGTCAGAATCTCGACCTGCGGGCCTTTCTGCCCGCCGCTCGCGATGAACTGCTCCGCGTCCTGATAGTTGCGATGCCCCTGTATGGCCTTGCCGTGCAGACGCCCCGCGTCGAGTTGGTCGCCGTCGGCTGCCGTGACGACGCCGACCTTGCCCGGCGGGATGACGGTCGCCTTCGCCACCGAGACGCGGAAGAGATACGGGTGAATCGGCCACAAGCCGGGCGGGAGCGTGCGCAGTTGGATGCCTTTCACGCCGCCGCGTTTGATGAACGCGATGGGGTCTTGGAAATTGTTGTGCGCGTTCTCGGCGCGGTCGGGCGCGAAGATGCGTCCCGGCGGCATCGGTTCGCCGTCAACCGCCTCGATGATGCCGAGTTCCTCCGCGCCGACTTCGATGAGCGGCACTTTGCGCACGACGTTCTCGAACGGCCACTTGATGAGGTGCAGGCCGGGCTTCAAAACGTCGGCCTGTATGCCGACTTCGCCTTCGGTGGCGACGACGCGCCCCGGCGGCATCTTCGCGCCCAGATAGCGACGCTCCTTAATGGCGATTTCGCGCCCGCCAACGTTGACGAACATCTTGCTCAACAGTATGAGCACGATGAGCGCCACGATTCCCAGAAAAATCAGGAGTGGCATATTTGAAAAAAGATCGTTGATGTCCATGTCGCTTCCTTTGTTGCGATGCAACGGTTGAAGTAATTGAATCCGGCGTGTGCGCATTAAACGCGCAACGTCACGCGAAACTGACAGCCTTAGTCTCCTGGCTTGCTAATCTTTTTACATTCGAGTCTCCGTTTTTTTGACCTGCGCCAGTTCCTCTCGGAAAGCCGTCAACTTTTCTTTCAACACGAAGCCCGCGCCCGCGCGCCGCGCTTCGGAACTCAAGACCCAGTATTCGCTCTCGATCAAAGTTGATAACTCTTCGGGGTTGATCCCTTCGAGACGACCGGCACGTAAAGCGTTCGACGCCGCTTCGACCGTTCGCTCGAACGTCTGCGCGTCGTCCGAGAGCGCGGCGAGATGCAGGAGTTGCGCGGTCGTCTGCCGGTCGGGCTGCTGCTGCCAGAGTTTCGTGTAAGCGGTGGCGAGGTCGGCGTTGCCGCGCAAGTCTGTATCGTTAGCGATGAACGAAGCGAGCGAGCGCAAGTCAGCTTCTGACGCTTCAGCCCAGTTCAAGAGGTTGTGCAAAACGCGCCCGTAGAGCGCGGAATCGTTTGCGCGGTGAGCTTCGGCGAGAGCCGTCAAGTCGCCTGTCGAAGCGCGCGCGAGTAGCGAAGCGTTTTTCTCCGCAGCCTCTTTGACGGCTTGCGCCGCGAGCAGACGCTGAGTTTCAGCGTGTGCATCTTTGTGGTCGAACAGGCTGCGCGGCGATACGGGTTGCGATTGAAGTTCCGCGCGGTAGTCAGGTGACGTGTGCAGCCTGCGATAAAATGTGTAAGCGGTTGCAGCGAGCAGGATGAATGCGATGATGAAAAGGGCGATCACGTTTGACGCCTGAGCGACTCGTTTTCAAGCGACGACCACTTCGGTCGCCGCGCCGTCTACGAGCGCCAGCCAAAGTTATTATACGACAACCGGCGTGGAAGGTTCTAAAAACCGTCAGGGCGCAAAAAAATCGTCAGCGTGCAAATTTTACCCGGCGTTTTATTCAAGGGTGCAGCTTTTGAGTTTCGACTTGCGCGCCTCAGACGCTTCCGCCGCCGACGAAATGCACGATTTCCACTTGATCGCCCTCGCGTACCTGCGTCTCCGGCCAGACGGCGCGGCGCACGACTTCGCGGTTGAGTTCGATGGCGACGCGTTCGGGCGCGAGCGAGAGTTGGCTGACGAGTTGGCCGAGCGTGAGCTCGTCGGGCACTTCGCGGATTTCCCCGTTGACTTGAACGCGCAAAATTTCCCTCTTCAAGGCTGGTGTATGACGCGGCGCAGTTCGGCTGTGAAGCCGTCGGCGGCGGCGCGCATGAGCACTGCGGCGCGTCCCTTCGTGAAGCGCGGCAGCCAAGCGTGAATCGTTGCCACGCCGTCGCGGTCGGAGCGCGTGGTCAAGATCAGCGGGCGAAACTCCGTGCCGAGAATTTTGACCGTCACGGGCACGTCAACCGCCGCGACGCGCGTGTCGCCCGCGCCGCGACTGACGCGCACGCGAATAGTCACCACTTCGCCCGCGTGAAAATCTCTCTCTTCGAGCAAACTCAAATGCAGCGCGTCTTCCGCCTCGACCTGTATGAACTCGTCGTTCTGTTTCCCGATGAGCCGGACGGGTTCAGCGGGTTGTTCCGCACGCTGCGGCTCGCTCCTCGTCGGCGCAGTCGGTACAACTTCTGCCGGAACGTCGTCGAGCGCGAGTATGTCCGCGCCATCGTCAATCGGTGGCGCTTTGGTTTGCGGCGCTTTGGTTTTCGCTGTAACGGCTGGCTGAACGTCGGGCGCTTTCGTCGGCGGAACTTTCGCGCTGACCGTTGACGGGGGCGCGGACTTGGGCGTGGACTTGGGCGCGGCTGGTTGTTCGGCGGGTTCACGCTGCGTCAGGCGTTTGAGGTCGTCAATGCGTCCGGCCTTGACGGCGGCGCAGATGAGCGTGTGCTGGCGTTGGAGTCGCTCGCCGAGCACGAGCGGGTCGAAGCCCGTCTTGATGAGATCGTTGTAGGGCGAACGCTTGCTCGCCAAAATCGCGCCGCCGACATAGACGAGCGTTAAGATCAGAGGCGTGTCGAGTCCCTTATCTTCCGTCTGCACGTGGTACACGACGCCGTCAAACTCTATGTCTGTGTTGAAGCCGGTTATCACGACCGTTTACGGGAAAGCGCCGGGCGCATTGGAGGTAAAATGTTGTTCAAGAGTTGTCGGCGGCAGTGCCGCTTGAAACAGTAACATAGCCCTCGAATGAGGGTCAATCTCCTTGTAAACGCGGCTTTTGCGCCGCACCGCGTCTCCCTTGACACCCTTTAGACCTTGCACTACCATGACTTTGTGCCATCATTCTCAATCTAAGTTTAGAGCAGCTTTACGCTCTTTTCAGCAGAAGCTGACGGGAGGCCGGTGTGCGTAATTTCGACCTGAAAGATTACTTGCCGATCCTGCTCATGTTCCTCGTCGCAGGGGGATTTGCGGGCGGCAACATACTGCTCTCTCAACTCGTCGGGCAGCGTAAGCAGACGCGCACGAAGTTGATGCCCTACGAGTGTGGCAAAGACCCTGTGGGTTCTGCGCGCGAACGCTTCTCGGTTAAGTTCTACTTGATCGCGATGATCTTCATACTCTTCGACATCGAGTTGATCTTCCTGATGCCATGGGCGGTGGTCTTCAAATCGCTCGCGGCGCAAGGCGCGGCGATGCGCAATTTGATCTTCGTAGAGATGATGCTGTTCGTCGTGCTGCTGCTCGTGGGCTACGTCTACGTGTTGAAGAAGGGTCTGTTTGATTGGAACGAGCGGGCGCGGACTGAGGCGATAGGCGAAGCGCACGCGCTGGCTTTGAAGGAAGCGCGCAGGGCTGACGTGGAGCATCGCGCCGCAGCCTGACCAATGTCTAAGCCCACGCGGGAGTTTTAATTATGGGTCTCGAAAATAAGATCGCGGAAGCACTGCCGGAAGTGTTGACGACGACGCTCGACTCAATCGTCAACTGGGCGCGCAAGTCCAGCCTGTGGCCTGCGACTTTCGGCCTCGCCTGCTGCGCCATCGAAATGATGAACGCGACGAGCGCACGAAACGATCTGGCGCGCTTCGGCTCGGAAGTGTTTCGTGCAAGCCCGCGTCAGGCCGACGTGATGATCGTCTCAGGCCGCGTCTCGCGCAAGATGGCTCCCGTGCTGCGTCGCATCTACGACCAGATGCCCGAACCGAAGTGGGTTATCTCTATGGGCGCGTGCGCGACGTCGGGAGGCGTGTTCGACAACTACGCCATCGTGCAGGGCGTGGACAAGATCGTGCCGGTTGACGTGTACATTCCGGGCTGCCCGCCGCGCCCTGAAATGCTCATCAACGCCGTGATGATGTTGCAGGACAAGGTGATGAAAGAATCTCTGCGCGACCGCCGCGACATTCCCGCCGCAGATGCGCGCGAAGCCGTCCCGCCGGGCACGCTGCCGGGCTCCGGCGTCTCCGCGCTCAACGAAGCGGCGGCGCAAAACGCAGACGAGAAGGCAAACGTCTCGCGTCCATACACGATTCCCTCGCGGCACGAACGCCGAAGGTCTTCATAAAAGCTGTCCGTTGTCAGTGGTCAGTTGTCCGTTGTTTATGTGAAACGAGCAAGTGACTAAAGATTAGAGCGAACAACTGACAACGGACGACGGACAACGGACAAATGAGCAAAGATATTGAGCGCGAACAGGCGATAGCCGAGCAAGCGGCGGGTGAGCCGTTGAAGGATCAGGCGGGCGCGGGGTTGATCGCCGCGCTGCAAGGGTCGCACGCAGACGCTGTTGTTGAGGTGATTCAGGCGTTCGGCGAGATCACGATTGTTGTGCCGCGCGAGCGCATCGTCGAGTTGTGCGAGTATTTGAAGACGACGCCGGAGTTCGAGTTCAACATGCTGGCAGACATCTGCGGCGTGGATCGTGGGCCGGAGGAAGACCCGCGATTTGAAGTCAACTATCATCTTTTTTCTACGACCAAATTCCATCGCTTACGACTCAAAGTTGTCGTCAGCGAAGAAGACGCGCGCGTGCCGACCGTGACGGGCGTGTGGCGCACGGCCAACTGGCACGAGCGCGAAACTTTCGATCTATTCGGCGTGCGTTTCGACGGCCATCCCGATTTGCGTCGCATACTCCTGCCCGACGATTGGCAGGGGCACGCGCTCCGCAAAGACTTCCCGCTGCGCGGCTACGAGCCGTACAGCCTTAGCTAAGTGACAAGTGACAAGTGACGAGTGACAAGTTAAAGACAAAAACAGTCTTCGCTCGCCACATGTCTTTATCTTATCTTGTCTCGTCACTTGTCACCTATCACTCGTCACTGATTACTTATGGTCGCAAATCTTCCGCCGCAGTTCGAGGTTGTTGACCAACCGCTCGACACGCAGATGACGATCTCGATGGGGCCGCAGCACCCTTCGACGCACGGCGTCCTGCGTCTCGAACTCGTCCTCGACGGCGAGATGGTCATCAAATGCACGCCCGACATCGGCTATCTCCACACGGGGATGGAGAAGCTGTTCGAGTACAAGAAATACCAGCAAGGCATCGTCATCACAGACCGTATGGATTACCTGAATCCGCTCGGCAACAATCTTTGTTATGTGATGGCGGTGGAGAAATTGCTCGGCCTCGAAATACCGGAACGCGCGCAGGTGATTCGCGTCTTGATGTGCGAGTTGCAGCGCATCGCCTCGCACATGGTCTGGTTGGGGACGCACGCGCTCGACATCGGCGCAATGAGCGTTTTCTTCTACGCCTTCCGCGAGCGCGAGAAGATTTTGAACTTGATCGAAGCCGCGTCGGGCGGTCGCCTGACGCCGTCCTACTTCCGCATCGGCGGTTTGATGATGGACTTGCCTGCGGGTTTCGAGAGTCGCGTCAAGCAGTTCATAGACAAGTTTCCGAAGGCGGTTGACGAGTTCGAGACGCTGCTTTCGGGCAACCGGATTTTCCAGTCGCGCACGAAGGGCATCGGCATCATCACTGCCGAAGACGCGATTGACATGGGCGTCACGGGGCCGTGCCTGCGCGGGAGCGGCGTCGCCGTTGACGTGCGGCGTACGAATCCTTACACGGGCTACGAGACTTACGATTTCGACGTTCCGGTCGAACAGAGTTGCGATGTGTGGGGGCGCTACCTTGTACGTATGCGCGAACTGCGCGAGTCTCTGAAGATCGCGCGGCAGGCTCTCGGTCGTTTGAAGCCGGGGCCGGTCAAGGCCGACGCGCCGAAAGTTGTCTTGCCGGATCGCGAGGCGATGAAGACGCACATGGATGCGCTCATACACCACTTTTTGATCGTGGCCGAAGGCTTCAACGTTCCGGCGGGCGAAATTTATCACCCGATTGAAGGCTCGAAGGGCGAACTCGGCTGCTACGTGAAATCGGACGGCGGCCCGAAGCCCGCGCGCGTACACTTTCGCGGCCCCTCGTTCGTCAACCTCTCCGCCCTGCCGCACATGTCGGAAGGCGAGATGGTCGCAGACGTGGTCGCCATCATCGGCTCACTCGACATCGTGCTCGGCGAAATAGACAGGTAAAACGTCCGTTGTCAGTAGTCAGTCGTCCGTTGCATGTGACAACCGCACAAGTTGCTAAAGATTTGGATTGAACAACTGACAATGGACTACGGACAGTTTCTTTATGAGTAAACAGTTCACGCCCAACAATCCTTTGCCGCAGGAAGCGCCCGTGCCTGATGAGGTCGCGAAGTTTTCGGCGGCGGTCGAGGCGGAGATTGACGCGCATCTAGCGAAGTATCCGGTGAAGCGTTCGGCGATCTTGCCGATCATGTTCGTCGTGCAGCGCGAGCGCGGCGGCTATCTGGACAAGCCGGGTGTGGCATATCTCGCGGATCGTCTGGGCGTGCGCGTCACGGACATCTGGGAAGTGGCGACCTTCTACTCGATGATCAACACAGAGCCGGTCGGCAAGTATCACTTGCAAGTTTGCCGCACGCTCTCGTGCAAGATTTTAGGCGCGGACAAGATCACAGAGCAGTGCGCGAGCCGTCTCGGCATCAAGCCGGGCGAGACGAGCGCGGACGGGCAGTTCTCGCTCTCCGAAGTGGAGTGCCTCGGCTCTTGCGGCACAGCCCCTATGTTGCAGATCGGTTTCGACTACTACGAAAACCTGACGCCGGAGAAGGTTGACGAACTCATAGAGAAGTGTCGCAACAATCAACTCCCGAACGGCGTCCGCTGAAATTTACAGAAGTTTTGCCGGTCGCAAGTTACGGAGTTTAACTAGATCAAGTTTTCGTCTCCTGTAAAGAATATGTTTATCGGTGCAATCGGTTGCGAACCGCTACAACTCGCCCGCGTCAGTTTAGAGCGTTCGCAGTCGCTCGAAACTTATCAGCGGCACGGTGGCTACGAGGCGCTGCGCAAAGTGCTGAATGGTATGTCGCCTGACGATGTGATCGCGGAGATGAAGAAGTCTGCGTTGCGCGGTCGCGGCGGCGCGGGTTTTCCGACGGGCATGAAGTGGAGTTTCGTGCCGAAGCTGAAGCAGGGCGAGACGCGGGAATCGCACCCGCGTTACGTCGTCTGCAACGCAGACGAGTCTGAGCCGGGCACTTTTAAGGATCGCTACATCATGGAGCGCGATCCGCACATGCTCATCGAAGGCATGTTGATTGCCGCCTACGCGCTCGACTCGAAGGCCACTTACATCTACACGCGCGGCGAGTATCGCTACCTGATCGAGATCATGGATCGCGCGATCGAAGAAGCACGCGCCGCCGGTTTGGTCGGCGATAAGATTTTGAAAACAGACTTCTCGTGCGAGGTCTACACGCACACGGGCGCGGGCGCGTACATCTGCGGCGAAGAGACGGCGCTCCTTAATTCACTCGAAGGCTTGCGCGGACACCCGCGCATGAAGCCGCCCTTCCCCGCAGTCGCAGGTCTCTATGGTTGCCCGACGGTCGTGAACAACGTCGAGACGCTGACCGCCGTGCCCGACATCATCAAGATGGGCGGCGAGGCTTACCAGAAGTTGGGGACGGAAAAAAGCGGCGGCACGAAACTCTGGTCTGTCTCAGGCCACGTGAACCGACCCGGCGTGTACGAACTCCCGATGGGCTACTCCGACATGGAAAAGTTCATCATGGAAGACTGTCAGGGCATCTCGAACGGGCGCAAGCTCAAGGCCGTGATTCCGGGCGGGTCGAGCGTCTACATCATGCCCGCGTCCGACATCGAAGGCAAGAAAGTTACGATGGATTACGAGGGTCTGGTCGCCGCCGGTTCGTCGGTCGGCTCGGGCGGCTTCATCGTGATGGACGACACGGTTGACATCTTCGAATCGACGAAGAACCTGACGGAGTTTTACAAGCACGAATCCTGCGGCTGGTGTACGCCCTGCCGCGAAGGCACGGACTGGCTCGTCAAAGTTTTCAAACGCATCGCGCGCGGCGAAGGCAAAGCCGACGACGCGCAACTTCTACTGGACTTGTGCGACAACATCGAGGGCAAATCCTTTTGCCCGCTCGGCGACGCCGCCTCCTGGCCGATCCAGTCGGCCATCAAGAAGTTTCCCGAAGACTTCAAGAAGCACCTTTCGTCACTGATACAAGTGAAGGGGGCACCGGGGAGTTGAACTTCATAAGCGAGGTAGTCTTATTGTGAGAACCATAAGTGAAGAGATCATCCATGAAGGAAAACATTTCAAGGTGATTCACGAGACTGTTGAGATTGAAGGGAAAATTAGGGTATGGGAATATGTTAAACGCAAAGACGGGACGCGGACAATAGCAATTGATCAAAACAATAATATTCTTTTAACAAGAGAATACCGGCATGAGTTGCGAGCTGAAGATTGGCGCTTGCCCGGCGGCAGATTGGATGATGAGAGTGAGCCGATAGCAGAAGCTGCTAAAAGGGAGTTTCGAGAAGAAACCGGCTTTATCGCCGACAAGTGGGAATATCTATGGTCAACCACGCCGGAATCAACGGTTAGATATTTCAGGCATTTTTTTTTGGCGACCGAACTTAAGCAAGGACAGAGCGAACCTGAAGAGGGGACAAAGATCACTGTTCACTGGATACCACTTCCTCAAGCATATGAGATGGCACTGCGCGGCGATATTAAAGAAGAGATTGCCGCGCTTGCGATTATCAGGTTCTTTCATAAAGCTGAAATGAGAGGAAGGTAATATCTGAATTCTTCAACTTTGATAAAGTATGTTGAGTCTGAAAGTTTTTTGGTAAACGCATTGGATTTTGGCTAAGGCGCCGCGATCTAATAATTTATATTTTTGGCCTTTGCCTGTTGCAATCGTTCTTCTTCACATGTCAAGGACACATAGCGATGCAACCACCGTCGAACTTGAATAACAATAAGCCGGGTAAAGATAATGAATCGTTATTAAAGAAAGTCCTCAGATTACTCGGCATTCTAGGCTTGGGCGTTTTAGGTAGTTGGCTGGCTGGTAAAATTCCAACCTCAGACCACTTGCCTAATTTGCAGCGGTTTCAGATGGCTATTCCTTGGATATTGGCTATCTTTTTCTTTATAACAACGTCGCTCTTGTATTTGAAATCGCGCGGGCATAAAGAGCTGGAAGGCAGAAAGAACGCACTGGAAAGCAGAAAAACCGAATTAGATGCGGAATGCAAACGCTTACAAGAAGATTACTCGTCATTAGAGATCGAAGTCAAAAGATTACAGGAGGAGAACTTAAAGCTTCAAATCGAACTGCCACGGGAGTGGGTAGGCATTCAGGAGCGGACTGGACTTCAAGGTTACGATCCTGACTTGAGTGATAGCCCGTTTCATCCTGAAAGGTGCTTGCCGACAATCGGTAAGAGTTTAAGTTTTATGGGTCACGGCGCAAGCAAATGGACGGCGCATGTCCCACCGCTGGAAGATATGCTTGAAAGAATCCGGGGTGAAAGAAACAAGAATAACTCAAAGGCAGTAGTAAAATTTCTTATTCTTAATCCGGCTCACGAAAAGAATACAAAACAACAGCGCCGCAGAATTGCAGTCAGTTTGATGAATCTCAAATTTTTGCAGAATGAATTTCCGGAAGTGTTAATGATAAGGGTTTTCAATCACCTCCCACAGTTCAGATTAATTTTTATTGATGGTAAAAAACTCGTTGTTGGACATTACGGGGGCGAACAAAGAAAAGAGAGCGACAATACTCCTTTGCATGTTTATAGTATCGAAGGTGAATGGAGTTTCTTTCATCCTTTCGAGGAACATTTCAATACTGAATGGGCTGCCGCCAAGGTTCCAGAGTGGACGGAAATCGACACCATTGCAAACCAACCGGTCAACTGACAAGAAGACAGTGAGAAATCATTATGAGTTCCAAGACAAGATTTCTTGATCTAGCCATGCACGGCGGATGCTCGAAGAAGGTTGGCGGCAAGGATTTACAAAGACTGCTTTCCAATTTAGCTGACTCCGAAACGGATCACCAATTTTCTGAAATTAAAGGCTGGCTGGATTTTGGCCTTTATGAGCGTAAAGATGAGGCTCTAATAAGTAATGTTGATATTGTTCTGCCGATGGTTCCTAATCCTGCCGACTTCGGGGAAATTGTTGTTGCACATGTCTTGAGCGACATTTACACATCTGGAGCAAAGCCGCTTTTCGGGCTTAACATCCTCGGCGTTCAACAAACCATTGATTTAAGCAGTAACGGCAATGACATAAAGTTAATGCTGGCATCTGCTGCTAAAAAGCTACACAGCGCAGGAGCGCAACTCGTCGGCGGGCACTCGATTGGAAATCAATCTGACCTTTATTACGGTCTAGCAGTGTTCGGGATAATTAACAAAGATTCGTTAGTAACGAACAAAGGGGCCAAAACAGGTGATGCTTTAGTCCTAACAAAACCGCTTGGAACCAGCATCGCCTCAAAACTATGGAAGAGTAATCATCACCTTGAGAACGATTTCCAAGATGTGTTAACAGGTATGAAGCAACTCAATGACATAGCAGCAGAAGAAATGCTTAAAGGCCAAGCTCACGCTTGTACTGACATCACAGGTTTTGGCTTGCTCGGCCATACACATAATCTGCTTCGTGCGAGTGAGGCAGCTTGCGTCATCAACGTCGAGAACTTGCCCATTTATGATTCGGTGCAAGACTTCGGCGGAGCTGAGTATCAAACGATGATTTTCGATAAGAATAAAGAATACGTCGTTGACTACGTAAATGACGATGATGTAGAGCTAACTTCATTGCTTGATGTTGTTATTTATGATGCTCAGGTTTCCGGCGGTCTACTCGTAAGTCTTACTCATGAGGAAGCTGGCAAATATGTCGAACGATTGAGAGACAGAGGAGTTACAGCATCTATTATTGGCGAGGTAGTAGAAGGTCAAGCGGGGTATATAACGCTTTTGCCATAAACGGATTTATAAATGACTACAGAACTAATCAAAGTTACGATCAATGGCAACCTCTACGAAGTGGAGAAGGGTGCGCGCCTCATTGATGTGTGCCGCGAGCGTGGGCACGCCGTTCCCTCTTTCTGTTATTACGCAGACCTCGCGCTGCAAGCCTCTTGCCGTATGTGCCTTGTGCGCATCGAGAAGATGCCGAAGCTGCAAACGTCCTGCACGATCACCTGCACGGACGGCATGAGCGTCACGACGGAAAGCGAAGAGATCGAGAAGGCGCAGCGCGGGATGGTCGAATTTTTGCTCGCCAACCATCCGCTCGATTGTCCCGTCTGTGATCGCGGCGGCGAGTGCGAGTTGCAGGAGATGGTCTTCGACTGGGGCGGCCTCGAAGAACGCTTTCGGGAGAAGAAGAACTACTACCCCGAAAAATTCCTGTCGCCTATCGTCGCTAACGATCCGCAGCGTTGCATTTTGTGTAAACGCTGCACGCGCGTCTGCGATGAGTGGATGGGCGAGGACGCTATCGAAGCGGGTGGGCGCGGCGCGAACACAGTCATCGGCACGTTTGACGGCTGGCTCAATTGCTCACAGTGCGGCAACTGCATCGAAGTCTGCCCGACGGGCACGCTGCTAGATGCTACATACCGACATCAAGCGCGGCCTTGGGAACTCTCGCAGACGATCACGACATGCAATTTTTGCTCGGACGGCTGCCAGATGTCGCTCGGTTCGCGCGCCGGAGAAGTAATGCGTTCCGTCGCGCGCGACCGTTACGTCAACGGCATCAACGGCGAGTTTCTATGCATCAAAGGCCGCTTCGCGCACCCCTTTATCAATCACGACGAGCGCATCAAGACGCCGCTCATACGCTACAAAAAGGGCGGCAAGCTAATTCCGGCGACGTGGGACGAAGCCATACGCCACACCGCCGCGAAACTGCAAGAGATCAAAACGGCACACGGCGGCGACTCGATCGGCGTCGTCGGCAGCCCGCGCATCACGAACGAGGCAAACTACGCGCTCTTGAAGTTCGCGCGCGAAGTCGTCGGCACAGAGAACTACACCGCGACGGACGCCTTCTCGCTCGTGCCCTTCTTCGCGAATTTGAGCGCGCCGCTGGCGACGCATCGAGACATTCGCCATGCCAAGACGATCATACTCATCGGCGGCGAGCCGGAAGAGTTGCAGCCGCTCACGGGTCGGCAGATCAGGCAGGCCGTCCGAAACGGCGGCGCAAAACTCGTCGTCGTGGGCAGCGTGCCGATTCGTTTGAAACAAGCGGCGACGCAGTTCATACACATCAATCCGGGCGCGGAAGATGCCGCCGTGCTCGCTTTCGCTGGCAGCGAATACGCGACTGCCGCGCACAAGTCGGGCGTAGAAGCGCGTGAGTTTGAAGATGCGCGGCGCATCGTAGAAGAGACGACGGGCGATGTCGTCGTCATGTTCGGCGAGTTGAGCGCGGCGGCGCAAACGGCGCTCGCAAACATTCCTTCAAATTACGGCGAGCAAACCGGCCGACGCTTTTTGTTTCACCCGCTCCCGCTCTACAACAACAGCGTCGGTGTACACGATCTCGGCTTGATGGGGGGCGCGCTCGACGCCGCAGGCATGCTCGATGCGGCGGGCACGAGGCTTCGCGCGCTTTACGTCGCGGGTAGTTTCTTGCCACGGCATCTCGCGGGGCGCGAGGACGCGCTCTCGAAGCTGGACTTCCTCGTCGTGCAGGAAATGTTCGAGACGGAGACGACCGCGCACGCCGACGTGATCTTTCCCGCCGCGTCCTACGCGGAGACGGACGGGACGTTTACGAACAACGACGGGTTAGTGCAGCGCGTGCGCCAGTCAATTCCGCCCGTTCATCAATCGAGACCGGACTGGATGATCACTGACGCGCTCGCGCAGGGGCTAGGCGCAAACTTCGACTTCCAGTGGTCGGCCGGAAAAGTCTTCCTCGAGCTTGCGCGCAGCACGGCGGCATATGCGGGCATGAAGTTCGCGCTTTTGAAAGACGAGACGCAGCCTGTTCAAGCGAGGCACGCGGTTGCAGGTAGCGGCGCGAGCGATGCCGTGTCAGGTGCGCTGGCAAGTTTACGCGAGACGGTCGAGGCGTTGAGCTATACGGGCGAGAAGATCACGGAGACGCCGCCCGTCGGGCATGAACTGTTTAAGCCGGGGACGCTGACGGGCAAGACGCCGCAGTTCCCTCTGCTCGACGCCGGAAACCCGAAACCGCCCACAGTGCTCGTGTCGCCGCTTTATCAAATTTCCGTTGACCCCGCGCTGCGCCGCGCGACTGTGAACGCCGCAGCCGCCGCAGGAGACTAGAAGGAGGGATGAGGGCGGAGGGATGAGGGATGAATAAGAGATGTTCTTAAGCTCTTAGTTATTCCTGTTCATCCCTCATCCCTTATCCTTCATCTCTTGATCGTTATGGACTGGAACACAATCACATACGTCGGCTTGAAAATGCTGGGCATCAACATCGCCTTCGTGGTGGTCTTGATGATCGTGGCCTATACGGTGCTGGCGGAGCGGCGCATTCTCGCGCTGATTCAGGGGCGCTTGGGGCCAAACCGCGTCGGGCCGGGCGGGCTTCTGCAACCGTTCGCAGACCTTTTGAAGTTTATCTTCAAAGAAGAGATCGTGCCCGATAAGGCGACGAAGTTCGTCTATTTTCTCGCACCCTTCATCGCCATCGTCGGCGCGCTGATGACGATCATAGTCTACCCGTTCGGGCCGGAAGTGAACCTTCCGTTCCTCGGCACGATCAAACTCGTCGTCGCGCAGTTCGATGTAGGACTCCTGTATGTGTTGGCGATCACTTCCATAGGCGTCTACGGTATCGCGCTTGCCGGTTGGTCTTCCAACAACAAGTACAGTCTGATGGGCGGCCTGCGCGCGGCGGCTCAACTCATCTCTTATGAGCTTTCGCTGGGGCTGGGGCTGGTCGGCGTCGTGTTGTTGTCGGGCACGCTTGACCTCTACCAGATCGTCGAGCATCAATCCGGCTATTGGTGGGTGGCGGGCGTCGTGCCAATTCCGCGCTGGAATATTTTCCCGCAATTCATAGGCTTCGTCGTCTACCTGATCTCCGCGATTGCAGAGACGAACCGCGTGCCGTTCGACTTGCCGGAGGCGGAGACGGAACTCGTCGCGGGCTTCCACACGGAATACAGTGCCTTGAAGTTCGCGCTCTTCTTCATGGCCGAGTACGTCAACATGTTCACGGTCTCGATGCTGGCGGCCACGCTCTTCTTCGGCGGCTGGAATTTCCCCTGGCTCGATCTCCTCGTCGCACGCGGCGGGTTTCTGTTCGGGCTGTTGAGCCTCGTCGCGTTTCTCTTGAAAGTTTTGTTCTTTCTCTTTTTGTATATCTGGCTGCGCGGGACGCTGCCGCGTTTTCGCTTCGACCAGTTGATGAACTTCGGTTGGAAATTTTTGCTGCCGGTGGCGATCCTGAACGTCGTTTTGACGGCGACGGTCGTGTTCGTCTTGATGAGTTTACGACCCTAGCGCGCGGGGCGTGGACGCAGGCAGGCATCTTTGTAAACATCGCCTGCTGCGGTCGGCTTTCGCTCGATAGTTTTTCACTTATGACGACTTTTCTCTTCGTGCTGTTGGCTGGTCTCGCGGTCGGTTCTGCCGTCGCGATGGTAGTGCAGCGCAATCCGCTCTACAGCGCGATCTCTCTGATCGGCGTCTTCATCGCGCTCGCAGGGTTGTACCTGACGCTCGCCGCGCCCTTCCTCGCTGCCATACAGATCATCGTCTACGCGGGCGCGATCATGGTGCTCGTCGTCTTCGTCATCATGCTGTTGAACGTCGAAGAAGAGGAGCGCAAACCCGTGCGGCTCGGTTATCTGACCGCCGCCGCCATCCTGCTCGCGGCGATTCTCTTCGGCGAGGCCGGATTCATACTCTATTTCATGGGGCAGTCGAGCCTCGAACCGCTCGACCCGAACGCCATCGGCGACCCCTCGAACGTCGGCCTGACCACATCCATCGGGACGGGACTTTTCACGAACTACCTGCTGCCCTTCGAGATCACGTCCGTGCTGCTCTTGATGGCGATTGTCGGCGCGTTGACGCTCGCGCGTCGCGTCGGGTTGCGACCGACCGATCTAGTGATCCCCGGCGCGCAGGTGCTGACGCGACAGACGCTCGACCCGAAAGCGATTGGCGACGCAACAGAAGTTGTGACTTCGACGACCGCAGAGGCCGAACGCGTGCTCGGACTCGAAGGCGCGCGGCACAGGCGCGAACAGTAGAGGGGAAAAGTGTCTATGCCCGGTGTATCTCTTTCATGGTATCTCGCGCTCTCGGCGGTGTTGTTCACCATCGGCGTGGCGGGCGTCATCATCAAGCGCAACGCCATCGCCATGTTCATGTGCATCGAGTTGATGTTGAACGCCGTCAATTTAACCTTCGTCGCCTTCTCAAGTTACTTCCGAGATGCTAGCGGCCAACTCTTCGTCTTCATCGTGATGACGGTGGCGGCGGCTGAAGCGGCGGTCGGACTCGGCATCATCCTCGCCGTCTTTCGCAACCGCGAATCGCTCGACGTGGACGATTCCAGCGTGTTGAGGAACTGAAGATTGTCCGTTGTCAGTAGTCAGTTGTCCGTTGCTTGTGGTTACGACACAAGTTGCTGAAGATTGAGTAGATCAACTGACAATGAACAAAGAACAACTGACAACGGACTACTGACAACGGACAGCCCTTATGCTTCGTTACATCATCCTTGCGCCGCTCGTCGGCGCGGCCATCAACTGGCTCATCGGTCGCCGCGTGCGAAGCGAAGCGTTTATCGGCGCGGTCGCGAGCCTGTCAATCGCCGTCTCGTGCGCGCTATCGCTGTGGCTCGCCTTCGGGTCGAACGGTGCGCTCGTCGGCGAACCGAAAGTCATACTCGATCACGTCTGGACGTGGATGGAGGTCGGGACGTTTCGCGCCGACATAGGCTTCGCGATGGATCGCCTGAGCGGCATCTACGCCTGCTTCATCACGTTCGTCGGTCTCCTGATACACATCTTCGCCACCGGCTACATGCACGGCGATAAAAGTTTCTATCGCTTCTTCGCCTACCTGAACCTCTTCATGTTCATGATGCTGACGCTGGTGCTGGCCGACAACCTACTCCTGATGTTCGTCGGTTGGGAAGGCGTCGGGCTGTGCTCGTATCTTCTGATCGGTTACTACATCGACCGGAGAGAAGCGGGCGACGCGGCGAAGAAGGCTTTCGTCGCCAACCGCGTCGGCGACTGGGGCGTCGTGCTCGGCATCATGCTCGTCTTCGCTCTGACGGGTTCGATCAGTTTCTTCGACAAGACAGGCATCAACGTGCCCGTCAAGAGCGCGTTGGCGACTATCGCCGCGATGCCCGTCGATCCGTTCACATGGGGCGCGCTCGTCGCGGGCGGCATCACGTCCGCCGCGCTGCTCCTGTTTATAGGCGCGACGGGCAAGTCTGCGCAGATACCACTCTTCGTCTGGTTGCCGGACGCGATGGCGGGGCCAACGCCCGTCTCCGCTTTGATTCATGCGGCGACGATGGTGACGGCGGGCGTCTACATGATCGTGCGCTGCTCGGCTATCTACACGCACGCGCCGACGGCGATGTTCATTGTGGCGATCATCGGCGCGGCGACGGCGTTGTTTGCCGCAACCATCGGCATCGCGCAAAACGACATCAAGAAAGTCCTCGCCTATTCTACCGTCTCGCAACTCGGCTACATGATGCTCGCGTGCGGCGTCGGCGCGTTCGTCGCGGCAATCTTTCACGTGATGACGCACGCCTTCTTCAAGGCGCTGCTCTTTCTTGGTTCGGGCAGCGTCATACACGGCATGCACCATGAGCAGGACATGCGGCGCATGGGCGGCTTGAAGAAATACATGCCCATCACGTTTGCGACGATGCTCACGGGCTGGCTCGCCATTAGCGGCATCCCCATCTTCGCGGGCTTCTTCTCGAAAGACGAAATCCTCTGGAAGACCTGGAGCACGGGCGCGACGGCGATTCCCGCTTGGGCGAGCAAAACGCTCTGGATCGTCGGCGCGCTGACTGCGCTCCTGACCGCCGTTTACATGACGCGCCTGATGGTGATGACCTTCTGGGGCGGTGAACGTTTCCGCGAGGCGCACGCCGGTGGACAGGCCGACGAAGCACACGCGCACGCTTACGACGAAGGCGACAAGGCTCACGATGCCAAATTGCCCTCCGCAGGCGACCGCCCGCACCACGAACCCGCCGCGCACGTCGGCGATGCACACGCGACCGCGCACGCATCGGTCGCGGATCACGACGAGGACGAAGACGAACACGCGCATCATCACGGCCCGTTCACGCCGCACGAGTCGCCCTGGACGATGACCGTCCCGCTCGTGGTGCTGGCGTTGCTGTCCACGTTTGGCGGCCTCCTCGGCGTGCCTTACGCCTTGAGCAATGGTGCGCTCAACAATTATTTCGAGCACACGCTTGAGCCTGCCGTCGAACGCGCGCCGCAACGCGGGGGCGGCCACGCGGAAGTCGGAGTTGGCGAGTCGGCGTCACACTCCACGCCCGCTGCTTCCGAGTCGCATAGCGCAACTCCTGCGCCTGCGGGGAACGAGTCGCACGGCTTGTCCTCTCCGTCCGAATCGCAGGCTTCGAGTCAATCGCATGGAAACGAGGGAGCGCTGCCGCCTTCTGTCGGCGAGGGACAGCGCGGCGGCGCACCTGCCGTCGAGCACGCGCACGATCCGGCGGAGATACGCGCGGAGAGAATTTTCAGCGGCATCTCAATCGTTATTGCGGCGGTCGGTCTCATCGGTGGTTTCCTGTACTTCAGGAAGAATCCGTTGAAGCAGATGCCGCGCCTGTTGGAGAACAAGTATTACGTGGACGAAGCCTACGATGCTGCGATCATCAACCCGATCAAGGTCGGTTCGCGCGAAGGGCTGTGGAAGATTTTCGACGTGCGTGTGGTTGACGGGTTAGTCAACGGGCTGGCACGCGCAACGAGCGGTGTCGGCGACATCGCGCGGAGGATGCAAGCGGGTTTCGTGCGCGGCTACGCGGCCATCATACTGCTCGGCGCGCTCCTCGTGATCGGCTATTTCCTCTTCAACTTCCGTCATCAACTTCTATCGGTTAACTAAACAACTTATGTCGCGTCACCTGTTAACCATCCTGATTCTGTTGCCCGTCGCGGGCGCGCTCACAGCCGTCGTCTACGGCATGGCCGCGCGCCACAGCGAGACGGCATCCAAGTGGATCGCGCTCGCCTTCTCGACGGCGACCTTCGTGCTCTCGCTACTGCTTTTGACTGGCGGCGGCTACGCCGACTCGGCGGCGTTTCGTTTTGAAATTAATGAAGCGTGGATCGGGGCTATCGGCGCGCGTTATCACGTCGGCGTTGACGGCATTAGCCTGTGGCTCGTCATACTCACGACGCTGCTCGTGCCCATCTCTATCATCTCAAGTTGGCATGCTGTAGAGCGTCGCCCGCTCGCTTTCTACACCTTCATCCTGCTCCTTGAGAGCGCGATGCTCGGCGTCTTCGTCTCGCTCGATCTGCTCGTCTTCTACCTCTTCTTCGAGGCGTCGCTCGTGCCGATGTTTTTCCTCATCGGCGTGTGGGGAGGCGAGCGGCGTATTTACGCGGCGGCGAAATTTTTCATCTTCACGGCGATCGGCAGTCTCCTGATGCTCGTCGGCATCATCGCGCTTTACTACATACATGCCAATCCGGATCAGGCGGGCTTCGGAACATTCGACTACGTGACCCTGCTCGAATCGCTTCGCAACGGTAAGTTGAAGCTCGGCGAGGACGCGCAGTTCTGGCTCTTCCTCGCCTTCGCCATCGCCTTCGCGATCAAAGTGCCGCTCTTCCCGTTTCACACTTGGCTACCCGACGCGCACACGGAAGCGCCGACCGCAGGCTCAGTCATTCTCGCGGGCGTGCTCTTGAAGATGGGCACTTACGGATTGATGCGCTTCAACCTCGTGCTCTTCCCCGATGCCTCGCGCAAGTTCGCATGGCTGATGATCACGCTCGCCGTCATCGGCATCATCTACGGCGCGCTCGTCGCGATGGTGCAACCGGACGTGAAACGGCTCGTCGCCTACTCGTCGGTCAGCCACATGGGATTCGTCATGCTCGGCCTGTTCTCTTTCACCGAACAGGGCATGCAAGGTTCGCTCTACCAGATGCTCAATCACGGCGTCTCGACGGGCGCGCTCTTTCTGCTCGTCGGCATGATCTACGAGCGACGGCACACGCGCATGATCTCCGAGTTCGGGGGCTTGGCGAAACCGATGCCCTGGTTTGCGACGCTTTTTGTTTTCGCATCGTTGTCATCTGTCGGCTTGCCGATTTTGAACGGCTTCGTGGGCGAGTTTTTGATCATGCTCGGCATGTGGACTTCGCCTGCGCTCTCGCAGACGTGGTCGCGCGTGGTGACGATGCTCGCGGCAACGGGCGTCATCTGGGCGGCGGTCTACATGCTCTGGATGTTGCAGCGCGTACTCTTCGGGCGCGTGAAAAACGAGAAGAACAAACGCTTGACTGACCTCAACTGGCGCGAACTCGGCTTGCTCCTGCCGCTGCTCTTGTTGATGATCTACATGGGCGTCTACCCGCGCCCGTTCCTGAATCGCTCGCGCGCCGCAGTCGAACTCGTACGCTCGCGCGTCGTGGCAACGGAGAGCGGCGGCGTGATCGCCGAAAAGTAGTAAGCGCATATTTCAACTTTGAAAGCGGCAGATTTGATAGTGGAATTTTGAAGTTGGTCGGATTTGAAGTAAGTATGTTGAAACTAAGCAAGAGGTTTTATCTCGCTACGGCGTTGCTGCTCGCTTTGCTCTGCGGCGCATTGCCGCTCGCGGGGTCGCCGCACGCTAATTCAAACGAACGCGTTAGTATTAAGCTCAAGGGCGTTGACGGGAAGACTTACGATGTGGCCGCGATGCGCGGCGAAGTGGTGCTCGTCTCTTTCGGCGCGACGTGGTGCAAGCCGTGCGCGTGGGAGTTGGAAGCCCTCGAAGAGTTGAAGCGTGAGTATGCGGGGCGCGGCGTCAAGTTTTTGTGGGTGAGCATTGAGAATGACGATCAAACTTCAAACGAGTTGCTGCGCGATTACGCGAAGTCTCTGAAGATGACGATTCCCGTCCTGCGCGATCCTGAAAAGACCGCCTTCGCGCAGTTCAGCGAGCGCGTGCGTCTGCCGATGGTCGTCTTCTTCGACCGCGAAGGGAATTTCATCCCGCCCAAGCACACGGGCATGACTTCGCAAGCAGAGGATTACAAGAAACTGATCCGCAGCCGTCTCGACCAGATACTCCGCGCCGAAGAGGATGCGGGCGGCGCGCCCCCGCTGCCGTAATCATTGTTGCTGTCACCGCTCGCCGTTTGAATTTGACGGCTGTTAGTGCTGAGTTAAAAAGATGAACTTGTGTCTCGCATTTCAAATTGCTCAGGCCGCGTCGCCTGACATCAATTTCATGCTCATCCTGCCGGAGACGATCATCTCCGTCGTGGGCGTGCTGGTCATGCTCGTCGATGCGTTCACGCGCCGCTCGAGCCAGCGCTGGGTGACGGGACTGCTCTCGCTCGCGGGACTCGTCGCCGCCGCAGCCGTCTGCATCCTCATGTGGAACGATCAGACGACAGCGCGCGAAGCCTTCAACGGAATGATCGTGCTCGATCGCATGCGGCTCTCCTTCACGCTCGTCTTCCTCGTCGTCTCAGCACTCACGGTGCTCATCTCGATGATCTGGGTCGAATGGGAACACTTGCCTGCGGGCGAGTTTCATTCGCTCCTGATGTTCGCCACCGTCGGCATGACGCTGATGGCTTCGGGCGGCGACCTCGTGATCATCTTTCTCGGTCTCGAACTACTCTCCATCGCCACCTACGTCATGGCCGGATTCCGACGCACGGATGTGCGCTCGAACGAGTCCTCGATGAAGTATTTCATACTGGGCGCGTTCTCGTCTGCGTTCCTGCTCTACGGCATCGCGCTCGTCTACGGCGGCACGTCACTCGCAAACGGCGGCGCGGGCACGACCAACATTAAAGAACTCGCGCTCAGAGTCGGTGCGGAGAACGCTCTGGCCTACCCCGCGCTCCTTTACGCGGGCGCGGCGTTGATGCTCGTCGGCTTCGGATTCAAGATCGCGACCGCGCCGTTCCACGTCTGGACGCCCGACGTGTACGAGGGCGCGCCTACGCCCGTCACGGCTTTCATGGCCGCCGGGCCGAAGGCTTCCGGCTTCGCAGCCTTCATGCGCGTCTTCCTCTTCGGCTTCCCCTTCATCGCTGCAACGACGAACGCCGCGCAACTCCATTCCGCATGGATGAACGCCCTCTGGCTGCTCGCGATCCTAACGATGTCGGTCGGCAACCTCGCTGCGCTCGTGCAGACGAACGTCAAACGCATGCTCGCCTATTCGTCCATCGCGCACGCGGGCTACGCGCTAGTCGGCTTCGTCGCGGCGGGACAGGCGCGCGATGAGGCGTTGCAAAATGAAGCCATCGCCGCCGTCGCCTTCTACCTTCTGGCCTACGCGGTGATGAACCTCGGCGCGTTCGCCGTCGTCACGCTCATCGCGCGCAGCGGCGACCGACGCACGGAGATCGAAGACTACAACGGCATCGGATTTACCGCGCCCGCGCTCTCCTTCGCGCTCACGCTTTTTCTACTGAGTTTGCTCGGTATCCCTCTCACCGCAGGATTCATGGGCAAGGTGATGGTCTTCCGCGCCGCGCTCGATCAAGGCTTCGTCGCGCTCGTCGTCATCGGCGTTCTCAACACTGCGATTTCGGTATACTATTATTTGCGGCTCGTCGTCGTGATGTTCTTCCGCGAACGCTCGACCGCTTGGAGCGCACCCGCCGTGCCCGTCAGCGTCGCGCTGGCGATCATCATCACGGCGCTCGGCGTGTTTTATCTGGGAATTTTTCCGGGTCATGTGTTGGACGCCTTCCGCGACTCGCAACAAGCTGTCAGCCAATTGAAGTGACGAGTGACAGGTGACAAGTGACAAGTTAAAGCAAAAAACTTGTTTTGTTCTTGCTTGTCACTCGTCACTCGTCACTCGTCACTTCTTATGTCGTCTGCGACGAAGAGAGTTGATCAGTCGAGCGCACCCGTACAGGCGGGGGCTGCGGAGACGACTCGCGCGGCCAATTCCCTCGAAGCGTTGGCCGCGCAGATTAAAGAGATGCTTGGCGAATCATGGCTGCCGCGTTATTATCGTGAACGGATTTTGACTCTGCGCACGCGTGCTCACCAATTGCAAGCCGCATCAACGAAACCCGAACAAGTCAACGTGCAGCACACGCTGCTCGGCGTCGAATTAAAGATCGGACGCCGCCGCATCAGTTGCCCCGATCTGGCGACCGCCCGTTACCTCGCGACATTCGCACGAGCGGGCTGCACGGGCGTGGCCGTCCCCTACGACATCTCACGGATTTCCCTGCTCGCAGACGAACTCGAATCCGGTTGGCAACGCATGTTGTTGCTCGTAGAACATCTGGCGGGCGGGCGCAGCAAGGCTTACCGCACGCGCCTGCGCAACGCTCTCATCGCGCAGGCGCGCCGCGAAATTGCGGAGGCCGGAATTGGCACACTTATTCCACAATTCAACCAGAATACGAAACAACGACGGCGCGGCGTTTGAACATCTAATCCCGAACTGGTAAATTATTTTTTGATGATGCAAGAAGTTAAAGAGAAAATCACGCCCATTGATCAAGAGGAACCGCTCCCCTTCCCTTTCAACCAACGCAGCTTTTGCCGCTTCGAGTCGATTGAAAAGCGCATCGAGGCGATTCGCGTGCTCGTCATAGATGATCTGCTGCGCGACGAAAGCGATCTCTCCGAACTGGCGGTGCGCGAGTGGGGGCGGCGCGCCAAGTCGCACCTGCAACGCGAGCGTCAGATCGCGGATCTCGCCGTCTCGAACATTCGCAACAACATTTCGCGTCTCGTGCGCGAGCCGGAAACGCGCGTTGCGCACGTCTCGGAAATTGCCGAGGTGGCCGACGAGTTCGAGCCGCAGGCGATAGTTTTGAGCGGTACGCTGCGCGACTTCGACTACTATCACCCGCGCGTCATCGAAAACTTCGGCCAGTTCATACGCACTACGAAGATTCCCGTGCTCGGCATTTGCGGTGGGCATCAACTCGTGGGACTCGGCTTCGGTGCGCGCGTCGTCACGCTCGACAACCGCGAGCAGCACGAGCGCCGCGACGGGCGACCCTTCGAGTACCAGTATCGCTTCATACGCATCACCGACCCCGAAGACCCGATCTTCGAGGGCGTGAGCGACCGCGAATCAGGCATCTGGCAGGACTACACTATCGAAGCCTGCATCCTGCGCGTCTGGCAGAATCACGGCCTCCAACTCGATCACGTCCCGGAAGGTTTCAAACTCCTCGCCACCGCCTACTTCTGTCGCAATCAGATGATGGTCAAACGCAATGAGGGGCAACTCATCTATACCGTGCAATTCCACCTCGAAAAATCTTTCGAGGACTGGGACAAGACGCGCGCCACGCGCTGGGAACACCCGAACGAGTCGCGCGACGGGCGCATCATCTTCGAGAACTTCCTGCGTGAATCGCTCAAACACGCGGCGTAAACATTTCGAGTTAGCGAGAGACGCAAAAAAGCCTCCGGCGCGATTGCCGGAGGCTTTTTTGCGTTTCTGGAAATTCAGGAGACGCGCCCTCGGTCAGATGGTGGGAACGTTTTCCATTGTGAGTTGGATGAGGCGATCAACCACGTCTTTGAGATCGCCCGTCTCGGCGAACACACGCAGTTGCTCATCGGCTGACGTGCCGCGTTCGAGGATTGTGTGGATGTGTTCGACCTCCTTGCGCGAGCCGAGATCGTCGAGCACCTCGTCAACGAAGTCGAGCAGTTCGAGTATGAGATCGCGTACGGGCACTTCCTTCTGCTTGCCGAAGTCGATCATCTTGCCCTCCAAGCCCCAGCGCACCGCGCGCCACTTGTTTTCTTGAATCAATGCGCGGCGATAGAGGCGGAAGCCGAGATTTTTCTCGATCAATCTATCGAGCCGGGCGACGATGGCTTGGAAGAGCGCGGCGATGGCAATCGTGTCGTCAACACGCGTCGGGATGTCGCAGACGCGAAACTCAAGCGTCTCAAAATATGGATGCGGGCGCACGTCCCACCAGATTTTTTTCGGGTTGCTGATGCAGTTCGTGTCGAGCAGGAGTTTGATGTAACGCTGAAACGAAGCGTAGGAATCGAAATGGTCTGGAATATCCGTGCGCGGAAACTTCTTGAAGACTTCGGAGCGGTAAGACTTCAATCCCGTGTTGATGCCGAGCCAGAAGGGCGACGAAGTGGTCAGCGCCAACACGTGCGGCAGGAAATAGCGCGCGGCGTTCATAATGTGAATCTGCCGCTCGCGGTCTGTGATGCCGACGTGGACGTGCAGGCCGAAGATGAGAAGCGAGCGTGCGACCATCTGTAGTTCTTCGATGAGGAGCGTGTAGTGCGGGTCGTCGTAAATCTTTTGCTCGCGCCACTGCGAGATCGGGTGGGTCGAGGCAGCGACGACTTCGAGGCCGTTTTTGCGCGCAAGCGAAGAGACGATGGCGCGCAAATTTGTGATATCGGTGCGCGCCTCCTGAATGTTGTGACAGATGCCCGTGCCGACTTCGATCATTGACTGGATCATCTCCGGCTTGATCTTCTCGCCGAGCAGCATCTTCCCTTCCTCAAGCATTTCCGAGACGTGCGAACGCAACTCGCGCGTCTGCGGGTCAACGATCTGGAATTCTTCTTCGATGCCAAGTGTGTATTGCTCGAACATATGTTTACGCTCTCCTTGCAAGACCCGACATGAGTTGAGCTATTGGGGGAAGAAACGGAAAACTTCAAACGCAGCCTGCCGCTAACGGCGTCGCCCCGCCCGCATGGGTGGCTCTAAGCGAGCGTCGCCTTGATCGCGCGCCAGTCCGGCGTCTCGCCGCGCACCATCTCACGCCACAAATGGCGGAGCGCGCTGAGCGGGCTGGCGAGGGGCGAGTACACATCGAAATGAACCCCCCAGAGCGGAGCGACAGTTCGCATCTTCAAAAAATGCAGCACGGCGCGCGAGCGGCCAGTCTCGTAAAAGCCTTCTGCGGTATTGCGGTGCGCGGCGAAGCGCGAAGTAAAGTTGCGACTTTTAGCCAACGTCGCGGTAAGGTTACCGCGCGCGCGAAAATCCATGCCGACGCCGCCGAGACCGTACACGTTCCCGATGCTTTCGATCTCGCGCCACAGATTCAACTCTTTCAGGCGACGGACGAAGAGCAACAACGCTTGTTGCTTGTCCACGTCGAGCACGTCGAACGCGTCGCGGGCATCCGCGTGCCCGTACAAGCCTGCGACCTTTTGAGCCAAATCGTCGCGCAAGTCTTCGGGCAATTCGTCCCAGCGCAGCTTCGCGTCGTCAATCGCCTCGCCCATCAACTTTGGCGCTGTAGAGCGCGCATCATCGTCGCGCGATCCTTCTCCGACAGTCCTTGAAAACGCACACCCACGCCGAGGCCGGGATTGCTGTAAACCACTTCGGCGTTAACGATCACGTCGCCTTCCGCAAACGGGAGGCGAAGCGTGAGCAAGCCGCCTTCGGGCAACTCGGTCTGCGTGTTCATGTAGAGGCCACCGGGGCTGATGTCTTTGGTGCTGGCGATGGCCGTGCCGTCAGCGCCGTCGAAGAACACGTCAACGATCAGGCGCGAGCGGTCGTACTGGCGTCGCTCGTCCGCTGGCAAATTCGACTCCGCATCAAACTCTTCGCTCATGCTCTCACTCTCCGTGCCGGATGAGTCTAAAGGTGAAGAACATCTGTATCTTACTCAAAGCCGAACAAAAGCGCGTCGCCCATTTTTCCTCATCGAAACAAAGCAAGCCGAATGTTAGACAATGTGTCAGACGATGGCCTCACGTCTTCTCGCTGATGATGAACGTCGGAACCATGCCGCCGCCCGACGAGACGTTGGCGAGTTCTGTAAACGAAAGACGCGTGAAGGCCGAGCCGACCTTGCCGAAGAACAAAAGCGGGTCGAGGTCAACGAGTTGCTCCGCAAACTCAAACGTGCCGTCCGGCTGCAAGGCCGGAAACGCTTCGCGCGCAGTGCTCACGCGTTCCTGCAACAAGTAGTCGCCGTTGGAGAGCGCGTGGCGCAGTGCTGTGTCCCAACCGATCTCGTCTGTGTTCCAACCGATGTAGATGCCATGCCCGCCGTAGTCGTCGTTGGGTTTGAGGACGAGCCGGTCGCGCGAGTTGGCGGCAAATTCGAGCAGGTCTATTTGTTCGCCGTAGTGGTCTGTGCGTTCGGCGCGCACCTTGCGCGTCCAGGGGACGTGCGCGCGAATGGCAGCACGCTCCTCTTCGCTGAAGAGATGCGCGTAGCGTTCGTTCGTAAGCACGGCGAAGAGTGCTTTCTTGTGAATCAACTTGGAGCGGAAACTGTTGACCATGCAGATCGCGCCCGCGCGGTAAGCGTCGAGGAGCGCGGGAAACTCCGCCATGATCGGGATGTACTCGTTGACGAGAAGACGCTTGTAGACGATGTCGATTTCATCCGCGCCGCAACGCAGGCGACCACCGCTAAACTCCAACTCCTGCGGCGAGCAGACGATTGACCTGTAGCCTTCCGACTCGAAATACTCCTGAAATAACTCGAACTCTTTTTGCGTCGGCAGGTCTTTCAAATCAATGATGGCGATGAGCGGTTTGCGTTCCGGCTCGCGCCCCAGATATTCCGTGTAGGCGCGCAGCAACACTTCGAGCATGAGATGGCGTCCGTAGAGCGGGCGCACGTTATAACGCTCGCCGAAGCGTTTCATCACGGGCAACTCGGAGAAGATCGAGAAGGCTGCATCGACGTAAGCGATGCCTGCGGGGCTTTCGCCGTTGAGTTCGACGAAGCTGTAGGCGTCGTCGGTCAGGAACGAATCGAGGCGCGCGGTCGGCGAGACGGCATCGTAGCCGGGGTCAATGCTGACGAGATCGCGCTCTAGTTCGGTGATACCGAGTTCATCCAACAATTCGTCGTTGCCGACCGCCGCGTCCTTCACCTTCTGGATCGCGCCCCAGACCACCTCGCAGACGCGCTCGATGCGCGCGAAGTCGGTTTCGGTGACGAAGTGCGGGCGCAGGTAGGGCGACAGACGACGACCGCCGAAGATCAGTTTAGCGCGCTCCAAACCCTCGTCGAGCATCTTGCGCGACGCCTCGGCCAGATCATTATCCGCCAACAACTGGTGATAGTGCTCAACAGCTTCGTGTAGCATGCCGCTCCCGTAGGAAACTTTTGCGAAAGCGATTTGTAAATCAAGAGCAAGTGTGCCGCTAGAGTATCACAATCGGGAAGGCAAAGGTAAAAAGGAACGAAAGAAAGGGTGGCGATTTGGTTTGAATTCAAGTGAAACCGTCATATAAACTTCGGAGCGTTGAGGATGTGGCACACCTAAGATAAAATGCTCAACATAATGACGCTTGACATATGGCTAAAGATTATCTCGACGTTCTTCACCGCCGTCATAGGTGTAGCAGCTTGGCTTATAGCTTATCAACAACTCAGGCTTAACAAAACGCTTTCTTCACAACAAATCAGACTTGCTTCCGAGCAACTCAGACTTAGCGAGGCTAAGTTAAAGTTTGACTTGTACGAACGGCGTCTAAAACTATTTGAGATAGTTAAAGAATTCAATGGTGGCTTCGCTATGAGTGGGAAAGCCGACACAGGCAAGTTTTATCACGATACAATTGAACGGCACTTTTTGTTTGATGACGATGTATCCGCTTATATTGGTGAGGTGTATCAAAGGGCGCTTAAGGCAAAGCGTACTATACTAAAACTCGACAGCCCAAATCTCACCGAAGCTGATAGAGAAACACTTAATGCACAACATGTAGCACAGATGCAGTGGTTCTACGATCAGGCGGAAAATGCACCTAAGGTCTTTTCTAAAGATTTATCTATCAATACTCTTAAACAGTCTGGTTTGTTGCCTGTGAAATCCTCATACCCTCAGCTTTCAAACTGAATCACTACCAAAGAAAGCGGATGCCGATCAGCCTCCCGTCATCTCTTTCGCCTTTCAGCGTATTAAGTTCGCAGATGCTACTGCGGGAGGTTCTGGCGTGATAAGTTGAACGAGAATTTTTCGCCCGCGCGGAGCACGCCGAGCGAGAGGTCTGTGTCGAAATCGGCTGGGAGATTCCAACTCGTGTCGGAAAAGAGTTGGCCGTTGATTGATTCGATGATGTCGCCCGGCTGGATTTTGTTTCGCGCCGCCGCGCTCCCCGGGCGCACGGACATGACGAGCAAGCCGTTCTTCTGATTTGCTCCCAACAAATGTGTCGCCGCAGGTGAAATTCGCACGGCTTCCAGCCCGAAAGTCAGGAGCGGCTTGACGGCCAAACCGTTGTAAGCCTCGCTCGCCGCGCGATAACGCGCTTCGGCTTCGGCCACACGCGCGCGCATGAGTTCGTAGTCGGCGGAAAGTTTTTGCGCTTGCTCCGACGCCTCTCTGTGCTGCGCCCGCACGCGCTTCAACTCTTCCTCTAGCTTCATCAGCTTGGCCTGCGGCTCGCTGTCCTGTAGTCGCTTGCTTTCAGTTTCAAACTGGCGTAAGGCCGTCTCGAAGCGGCGCACATTTTCCTCAGTCGTGCGGAGGCTAAACTGTTTCGTGCGTAAATCCGACTGCGCGGCGCGAAGCTCGGCGCGCGCCGTGTCCAGCCCCGGACTCGGCGATTCGCTGAGACGCACGGACAAGTTGAGCGGCGCGCTCTGCGCGCGGAGCACTGTGAAGTTAGCGAGCGAGTTGCCGCCGAGTTCTTTGATCATCGAAGACATATCTTCGATGCTGCGCACGTCGTGTCGCCCGATGCGCGAGACGACATCGCCCGGGCGCAGGCCAGCGCTTGCGGCGGGCGTGCCGGGCGCAACCGAAGTCAAGAGCACGCCGCGCTGTTGACTCATCAGCAGGCGCGCTTGTTCGAGCGGCCAGCCGCGCGCGAGCAACTGTTCGAGCGGCGCACGTGCGAGCGCGTCGCCGCGCGCACCGAGCCAGGGCTGCGGCACGCTCGCGCGTCGCGCCCTCACACGACGAGCCGCGCCGCGCACAGTCTCAGCGGACATCAGACGCGCCCCTTCCGCGTCCGATTCTTCGACGATGCCGACGAGCGTTCCCGTCTCGCTCAAAGCGACGCCGCCCGCCCATTCCGGCGAGACGCCGTCAACTTTCACCGTCACCTCCAAAGCCCTGCCGGACGGCGAACGCTTCACCTCGCGCAGATGCCCCGCCTCTTCGTCCATGTTCATGTAGATGAAGCCTGTCTCTCCGACGGGCGCATCATCCGGTCGCGCTGGCGTGGCCGCAGGTGTCGGCGCAGGTGGAGTTGGTGCGGGTGGCGTCGTCGCCGCAGCGACAGGAGTTGCCGCACGCACGGGCGCGATCACGCGCACGCGCTGGCCGACGACGGGCTGGACGTTTGCGGCTTCCGCGAAGGGCGCGAACAGAGGCTTGTCCGATTCGAGGAGCGAGAGGCCGGTGCTGGCGTCGAGTCCGATGAAGCGCGCGCCGAACTGCGCGCCGTCGGGACGCACGAGCAGCAACTCTGTGGCGTCGCCGTTCGTGGCGAGCAATTTGGGATTGCGGAAGGCGGTCGAGAGGTTCAACATCTCGGCTTCGGCCTGCGGCAGGCGCGCGATGACCGAGCGACCGTCGGGCATGATGAAGCCTGCGACGATGTTGGTGCGTACGAAATTCTCGTCGAAGGCGGACGCGGCGGGCGCGTCTGCGGGCATGAGCAGCGTGCGCAGTTTCCATCCGCTCATCCGATGGACGACGGCGATCACTGGCAGCGCGTCCGTTTGAACTTTAGCCTGCGCACGTGCGATAGGCTTCGCCGGAGTCGCGGCGACGGGAACTTGCGGGCGATGCGGCGGCCTCGTCTCTTGCGCGCGAACAACAGCGGCGGCATGCGCGCCGAACGTGCAGAGCGCGAACAAGGCGACGGCGGGCACGCGTCCCGTCCTGCCGTGCGCGGCAAAAATTTCACCACCTTGTTGTCTCAAAAGTTTCAGCACAACTACCACACACCTTGATTCGACGAAAGCGACGCTTTGGCGAATGACGCGGGGCGTCCGATGACATCGCGCGAGCCGAAGGAGACCGAGTCAACCGAGATGGTGCGCGCCTCGCCGCTCCTGTCGCGGAGCACAACGTTCAACGGTCGCTCCGACGCGCCGAGTTGCACGGGGATGAGCGCGCCCTCGCCCCGCCGCGCGTTGGTCGCGTCGAATCTCACGGTCGAACCCATCAAGCCCGCAGAACTGGAATCCTCAACTCGCGTCCCTGCCGTCTCAAGCGTCGCCTCGCGCACAGCGGCTGCGACTGCGCGCTCAGGCAAAACGCGCCGACGCTGTGCGGTCTGATTCTTCGAATGCGTCGCGGCGTCGTCCTGCCCTGTGTTGACGACAACTTTCGCTTCCTCTCTCGCTTGATCACCTGCTACCTCACCCACTTGATCGCTCGTTTGAGCATTCGCTTGCTCATTGATAGCAGTCGCTTCTGCTACGCGAGACAGTGGCGAGGCGTTGCTCGCGTGTTCAGACAGCGTGGCATCCGGCTGCTGTTGTTGAAAGTAGAGCGCGGCGGAGACGACGAGCGCGAGGCAGGCGGCGAGCGGCCAGGAGAGCGCGGCGGGCGCGAAATTAAACAGGCGCGTGCGCGGCGCGCGTCGTGCGGCGAGCTCTGCGGCCATGCGTGCTCGCACGCGGAAGTCGAAATCTGCGGGGGCGGAAACTTTTTCCAGCCCGCTGATCAACTGACGCAGCGCGAGACGTTCTTCACCGAACGCGCGGCAACTCGCGCACGCCGCCAGATGCGCCTCTGCTGCGCCGCTCAGATGCTCGCGTCGTAAGTCCTGCTCCTCGATCTCGTTTTTGCACTTCTGACAATTCATTTTTTTTTACACCACCAAATGTCGCCTTCTAAAACGCGACTATAAATAGTCCTGCAACTTGTCGCGCAAAAATGTGCGTGCGCGGCTGATGCGCGATTTCACAGTGCCCTCACTCATCTCAAGGATGCGCCCGATCTCTTCGTAGCTGCGTTCTTCTATGTCGCGCAGGACGAGCGGCGCGCGATACTTCTCCGGCAGCGTCGCAATAGCGCGTGCCACCGCCGCGCGGCGTTCGTCTGCAACGAGCGCGGCGTCCTGCAAAGGCCGCCTGTCCGCAGGGTCTAACTCTGTCGGCTCGCCCGACCCGTCTTTCGTCTGGAAGAAGCCCGTCAGCGAGACGAGACGGCGACGCTTGCGCTGTCGAAGCTCGCTGATCGCGAGGTTGGTCGCGATGCGGTAGATGTAGGTCGAGAAAGCGTAGGTCGCCTGATAGCGATCCGCCGCGCGAAAGACGCGCATGAAAGTCTCCTGCGCCAGATCAACCGCCGACTCGTAATCGTTCGTCAGGCGATAGACGTAGTTCGTGATCTGGTTGCGATAGCGCCTGACGAGTTCGGCAAAGGCCGCCTCGTCGCCCGTGCGCGCGGCTTCCAACAGACTATGATCGGAGAGCGGTTCGGACACGGCAGCACTTTGCCGCGCGACCGCAGCCGTCGCACGCGCGGGGAGAATCAGTTCGTCTATAGAGCTAATCGCACTCATGTAGGACAGGCGGGCGTCGCCAACTTCTGCGGGCGGGCGTTCGGAAAGTTGATTCCACTCTCCACTTCCGCCGCTTCCGGCGGGCGATGCCTTGCGCTCGTGTGATTATACACTTCCAGCCGCGACTCGCCCGACCGTGTACACGCCGCGCCGCCCGCGAAGTTCCAAAAAACAGTATGAACTTTTCGCGTCCGCGACGGGCGCGCGGGCGCGGCGGGCCGATTTTATTAAATTCTAACCACTCGCGGCGGACTCTGCTATAATGCCCGCCGTCCAGAAGTTAAAGCCTTTCGCTAGCTTTCTGAAGGCATCTGCTTGTCGAGCCGGTCGCGCCCGACCAATTCGCTCTACCTTAAAATTGAAATCATCTTCTTTCTATGCCGAAGGAAATAACTAAGCATAAATCTATCCTCGACGCCATCAGTAAAGTTGACATTATTTCGGAGCTGGTCGAATGGGATAAAGAGCACGACCACTTCAAGTACGAACTCGACCTCGAAGTGGTCGCCTACGGGCGCAACTACAACGGCAAAAAGGTCGGGCCGTATGTGCGCCTCTTCCAGTTCGACCCCGGCGAAGAGATCATCCGGCAGGGCGACTGGGGCAGCAACACTTTCTACATCACGGTTGACGGCATGTGCGACGCTTACGTCGCAGACGACAACGGCACGCCGATGAAGGTGGGCGAGATTCCCGCCGGAGTCAGTTTCGGCGAGATGGCGATTCTCGCGGGCGTGCCACGCAACGCCACCGTGAAGGCTTCGACCGGCGCGACGCCCGCCACCGTGCTCGAAGTCACGCGTCCGGCCTTGCGTCTGCTCCGCAAACTCCCGAAATTCGGCCACAACCTCGACGCGACCTACCGCAAACACGGCCTGGGGCGCACGCTCGTTGACGTGCAACAGGCGACGGGCGAAGCCTTCGACAAAGAACTCCTGCAACAACTCGGCGATGCCGCGCGCTTCATGGTCTACGGCAAAAACCACGTCCTGCATCGCGAAGGCCAACCCATTGACCGCATCGTCTTCATCAAAAACGGCTGGGTGCGTTGCGTGAGCGGCGTGGATTTCAACCCTGAGATGGCCGCACTCGCCGTCGCGCTCAACGAAGATTCCGGTCTGGATTTTCTGGGCGCGGGAAATTGTCTCGGTCTCGAAGGCGTACGCGAAGACAAGACCTGGCCTTACACGGCGACCATACTCTCGCGCACCGAAGTGCTCGAAATTTCCATCTCGCACCTGCGCGCCAATCCCAAATTGCGCGACGCCGTGCTACGCAAATTCACAGAGTTCTCTCAAGCCGACGATCAGATAGAGGCCGCCGCACCGGCAATCGCGCTCCAACTCGGCGCGACCGAGAAAGAGATTTCGACCGGCATCGTTGACGGCACAAATCTTTTGGTGATGGACATGGACTTGTGCGTGCGCTGCGGCAACTGCTCGCTCGCCTGCCATAAGGTTCACGGCCAGTCGCGCCTGCTGCGTCGCGGCATACACATCGAACGCCCGAAGAAACTCGGCAGCACGTCGAGCCAGCACGTGCTTTCGCCTTCCGTCTGCCTACACTGCCAAGACCCGGAATGTTTGACGGGCTGCCCGACGGGCGCAATCGGTCGTTTCAGCAACGGCCAGATTGATATTGACCCGAAGACCTGCATCGGCTGCGGCGACTGCGCCACGCAATGCCCTTACAACGCGATCACTATGATCCCGCGCAAGCCCGTCGCCGCCGTCCCGCAGACGTGGAAGACGCGCCTCGGCAAGTGGTTCAGCCTCGCGCCGCCCGAACCGCCGCCCGAAGTGGAAGAGACGGAAAACCTGCTCGCAGTCAAATGCAACCTCTGCAACAACACGGGTCTCAACCCGAAGGGCGCGAAGACGCACGCCTATTCGTGTCAGGAGAATTGCCCGACGGGCGCGCTCGTACGCGTCAACCCGCGCGAGTATTTCACCGAAGTCAAAAACCGCATCGGCATCGTCTTCCAAGACCAGACGCACGCCATCGGGCGCAACATACACAAGCGCGACACGCTTGCGCGTCTCTGGCACGCGGGCGGCGTGATCTCTACCATTGTCTTAACCGCGCTCACCATCTGGGCAATCTTCCGCTACGGTCTCGACGGAAGCATCGGCGGCACTTGGCTCACCGTGCGCTGGTTGACCGGACTCGTCGGCCTCGTAGGCATCGCCATCGTCATGGCCTATCCCGGTCGCAAGCAAATTTACCGCAGGCGCGCGGGCGCTCTGCGCTACTGGATGCTCGCGCACGTCTACGCCGGAATCGTCGCCGGACTCTTGCTGCTCCTGCACGGCGGGCGAAGCACCGGCGGCCTGCTGACTTCCCTTTTGATGATCTCCTTCGATCTCGTCATTCTCTCAGGACTCTTCGGCATCGCCTGTTACATCTTCGTCCCGCGCATTATGACGAGCATCGAAGGCGAACCGCTGCTCATCGAGGACTTGCGCGCACGCCGCGACGAACTGCGCGAGACGCTCGCCAACATCGGCACACAGAGCACGCCCGCCATACGCGACATCATCTTGCGCAAGGTGCGCCCGCGTTATCTTTCGCTCGGCTATTTGCTGCGCCAGTACATTCGGCGCGAAGACCTGACTTCGCTTCATTCGATGGCGCGCGAGGATTTCAAAACGGAACTCGAACCGTACAAGAAGCCTGCGGAAGAATTGCAGCGCACGTTTATCTACGGCACAAACGATCCGTCGCAGTACCAGCCGGAAGGAAAACTTCTCCTCGAAGCCATCGAGTCAACCGTCACGCTGCGCCGCGTCGATTCTTTGATCTACCTGCATCAACTACTCAAGCTCTGGCTCGCGCCGCACGTCGTCGCCACATCGCTGATGCTGGTGTTGATGCTGGTGCATATCATTCAAGTAGTCTTTTTCAGAGTTCATTAAAACAGTTTCGCGCTTCATCCCGAAGAGCCTGCGGCAAGGCCGACAGCGGAGTCAATTTCAGTGAGCACACGGCAAGAGGCCAACACTTTCATCATCACGCGCGAGGATCGTTCATTCGATCCGGTTACGCTCATCTCCGAAGGGCTGGCAATCGGGCGTCTCCCCGACTGCGAACTCAACCTAAACCACCCGACCGTCTCGCGCCTGCACGGCGGCATCAGGAAGGTTGACGACCGTTTCTACATCTTCCACCTCAGTCCCTCCAATTCGACGACGCTCAACGGCAAGATCGTTGAAGAGAAGGCCGCGCTCGCCGACGGCGATGTCGTGCAGATCGGCCCGTTCTTTCTCTTCTTCGAGATCACGGACGATGCGCTCGCGGTGCGCGTACGCTACCAGACCGCCGTGCGCGTCGGCGACGCCGAACTTCCCACCACGACGGGAAGCATTCAGGCGATGCCCGGTGCGCCGCAGACTGCCGACGTAGAAAGCGGCGCTGTCGCAGCGCCCTCCGGCATCAGCGGTGATGATGACGAAGGCGCGCTCGATGTCTTCTGGGAGAAACGCAAGCGCGAAGCTGGCAAGGTGACGCGCCCGTCGCCTCTGCGCCCGCGACCGCCCGCACCCAAACTCGGCAAGGCGCGCTTCAACTGGAAGCCCACGCGCGATCTCGAACGCCCCTGGCCGTTCTCGATCTTCACATGGGGGCTGGTCGTCGTCGGCCTGCTCTCAATCGTCGCCGCGTTCAGTTACACGTCCGCGTTCTCGCCCGCGCCAATCTCGAACGCGCACGCGCGCTCCGCGCTCACACTGACTCCGGCCATCGCGCGCGAGCCGAACGCCAACTCCTGCACGACCTGCCACTCGATGCGCACGAGCATGGAGACGAACTGCGCCTCCTGCCACCAGACCGAAACCTTCGCGGCCACCGTCACGCCGCCGCACGTCGTCGCAGGCATCGGTTGCATCAGTTGCCACTCGGAGCATCGCGGCGCAGACTTCCGCCCCGGCGTCGCATCCCTGAGCGCCAGTTTCCAGAAAGGCGCGAAGTCCAGCGAGACGTGTGCGGGTTGCCACAATAACAACAACAAGAAACTCTATAACGGTCGCGCTGTGTTCACGCCGCACGGCGGCACGTTCGGTTATCCGGTCGTGAACGGCCAGTGGAAGTGGGAGGGCTTGGACGCGGAGGCCTGGCAGCAGAAACCCGAAGACGTGAAGCAACTCGTGGCGAACTGGCCAGTCGCGCCGGGCGACGACAACGGGCGGCGCAGCGCGCAGTTTCACGCGCTCCATCTCTACCGCGTTCGCACGACGGGCAGCATCGGCGGAAACTCGTCCGGCGAACTCTCCTGTTCAAGCTGCCATAAATCTTACGGCGCGTCGCTCGACCGCGAGACGCCGCGCACGACTTGCGCCGCCTGCCACAACGGGAAGACCGACACGCTGACGGGAAGCGCGCTGCTCTCAGCCGACACGGCCAACTGCACCTCCTGCCACGTTCAGCACGTACGCGACCCGCGCCACTGGAATCCGTCGCTGCTTGCTGCCGCGCGGGATAAGTAATTCGATTCCTGACACGCAAAAATTTTTCCGAAGGTCATGAAAAAGTCGCAACTCTTCATCATCCTCGCACTAACGGCGCTGCTGTTGGCGATCAATTTGTTCACGCGCGATGATTTCGCGGGCAAGAATTATTTCGGCGGGCTGCCCTGGTTCGGCTGGGCGGGCGTTAGCCTCATACTAATTCTGACGGGCATCGTCTTAGCGTGGCGCGACGCGGCGCATGCGCGGCAACTGCTCGAAGAGCCGCTAGTCCAACACGACGCGGAGAAAGAACGCCTACAGCTTTCGCAGGAGCTACTCGAAAAGTACGACCCCGATGGGCCGAACTACCCGCACCCCGTTATCGTCACCGAACGCTGCATCGGCTGTCATGCCTGCGTTGACGCCTGCCCGCACGACGTGCTCGCCATCGTCAACGGCTTCGCCACGCCGATTGCGAGCGCGCAGTGCATGGAAGATACTTCGTGTCAGGTCGAGTGTCCGGTCAACCCGAAGGCTTGCATCGTCGTCAACACGACGAAGAAGATTCCGCCGCGCAAAGTGCCGACGCGCGACGCGACGTTTATGACGAACGTTCCCGGCTGCTACATCATCGGCGACGTGTCGGGCACGCCCCTCATCAAGAACGCCGCCAACGAAGGCGCGGATGTCATCAAGCACATCGCAGAGGAACTCAAAGGAGCGAAAGCAGAGCCGAATGCTGCAACGGACGTGGCGATCATCGGCGCAGGCCCGGCGGGACTCTCCGCCGCCGTCATCGCACGTCAGGCCGGACTCTCCTACGTCAACATCGAACAGGACAAGGTGCTGGCGACCATTGACGCCTATCCGGCCAACAAGTACGTCTTCTTCAAACCCGAAACGATGGAGCCGCGCGGCGGCATCGCGGTCGAAGGTGCAGGCTTGCAGCGCGAAGTGATACTGGAGACGTGGAAGAATACGATGCTGCAAAACGGCGTGGTGGTGAACGAAAACGAGAGTTGCAAGTCTGTCAAGAAAGCGGAAGACGGCGACTACTTCGTCGTCCAGACGGAGAAGGGATTGGCGAAAGACAAGCAGACTTACAAAGCACGCCGCGTCATACTCGCGCTCGGCAATCGCGGAACGCCGATGAAGCTACGCTTGCCCGGCGAGGAGATGAAAGTCACGCGCGACGGCAAAGAAGAAGATAAAGTTAAATACAAACTGACCGATCCGGAAGAATATCGCCGCAAGAAGATCATCGTCGTCGGCGCGGGCAACTCGGCCATCGAAGCGGCGGTTGATCTGGTCGCACGCCGCGACGGGACGAAGATCACTTTCCGCCCCGACGAAGAGATCAACGAAGTCACGCTCGTCATCCGTAGCGATTTGAAGAACGATCTCAAGTTCGGCAACAAGCAGCAGGTTTACGATTGCATTGACGAGGGCAAGATCAAGGTCTATTTCGGCACGGCCATCAAAGAGTTGAAAGATGACGAAGTTGTCCTGATGAACGCGCGCTCGCAGGAAGTGAAAGCGACCATCAAGAACGACTACATCTTCGCCATGATCGGCGGCGACCGCCCGACCAAATTCCTCGAAGCCATCGGCATCAAGATCGGTTGATCGGTAACATAATGTCAGAACCGCCTGCGGTGGCGGGCGGGTCGCTGACGTTGCCAAACTCGCCCGCTATCGCAGGCGGTTCTGACAAAAGTTAAAGAGGCCGCGTGCGTCACATCGCACGCGGCCTCTTGGTTTGAGAAATGACGAAAGGTTTATGGTTCGATCGGGTCGCTGCCGTTCGTGGGGACGGGTCGCCCCATTGATTGATAGATGCTGACGATCTCGTTCATCTTCTCGCGCGCTTCCGCGTTGTCAGGCTGGTAGCGGAGCGCGCGTCGATAGTCGCCGAGCGCGAACTTGTAGAGCGCGGGCTGTCCGGCGTCGCGGTAGACGTTGGCGCGTTCGAGGAGTGCGGCGGCGGCGGCGAGTTTATCGGCTTGCGTCGCGCCTCCGGCTTTGGCTTTCGCTTCGGCCTTTTCGATCTTGGCGTCGAGCGCAGCGGTGTCAATGCTCGGCTTCGACGCGCCGCCGGACGTGGTAGAAGCAGGAGCGGCGGCGGGCGACGTTGCGGTAGTAGTCCCGCCGTGCGCGGAAGAGACGGGCGGTATCGCGCCCGAGTCCGACGTTCGAGCCGAAGCGTTGCCGTTGTTCGCAGCGCCGCTGTTGGTGTTGTTAGTAGTCGAAGACGGCGAGCCGCAAGCCGCAGAGGCTAACAGCGCGGCTCCGCACGTTAAGGATAAGACTATAGTTCGCATCTTGTGTCCGATTCCGGTAGCACGCGGCAGACTTACTTCCCGTTGTGGCATTGGACACAGGTGACAGGAGCTTTGGTCGCGGGGTCGCGTTTCTTCACCAAGTCGTGGCAAGAGTTGCAGTTGCGGTGATACGCTTCCTCGTTGGTCAAAGTGATCGGGTCGGACTCGTCAGGGTAAGTGACTTCAGGATTGGCAGGCCAACCTGTGGGCTTCATGTCCGTCTGCGCGTGGCACTCTCGGCAGGTCTTGACGGGTTTTGCATCGGGCTTCTCAAGAGAGGCCGTCGTCAGCAACTCTTCGCGCTCGGAAGTTTTGAGCACGCCTTTGAGCGCAGCCTTCGGCTGATCCGTGTGGTGGCACTCGGCGCAGCCGATGATTGACTTACCGTCGGCGCTGTAGGGCTTCGTGGAGTGCAGTTCGTGCGTGAAATGTACGGACTTGCTTCCCTGCCCGGTCGCCTTGGCGTCTTTGCCGAGCGTGACTTCTTTCGGCTGAACCTTGCTGCTCAAAGTGGCGAGCGAAGGGGCGTTACCTGACAATGTGATAGCGGCAAAGCTGAGAGTGGCTGCGAGAACTAAGAATAATTTCATGGCCGGTCGTCCTTCAAAGTGGGGTTTGCCCTGCGGGCGGCAACCTTTTCAGAGACTCAGGGGAGATGAAATAGCAAATTTGGTAGAGCGTTGAACTAACGACGAAACGATTCGCGCGTCAGTCGGGACACTATAAGACCGCGCGCGCGCCGTTGTCAATTTTTTCCCGAAAAATCGGCGCGGGCGTGGTCAGATTCCCATGCGGAAAGTTTGGGCTTTGTGGCAACGCTTGCAGTCGTTGAAGTCTGCGTCGCCAAAAGCGCGCCTGCCGTTGTGACAGGTCATGCAGCTTTGCCCGCGCGCCGTGTTGAAGTGCTGCGCGACGGAGGGCGTGGTGACTTGCCGCGACTGCGGGAGACCGGCGCGTAGATTGTGGCAATCGGCGCAGCCGAGGCGCTGCCGCGCGCCGTGCGTGGCGTGGCTGAAACTTGCGCGGAAGGCGCGCGCGTTGGTCGAGGTGCGGAAGAAGCGCGCGTTGAGCGAATGGCAGACGCCGCAAGAGGCTATGTCGCGCCCGTTGGCTTGCGAGTCGGGCTTGTGGCAGGTGTAGCACTGTGTGTGCGCGTTGAAGCCCGCAGGGATGGTCATGGCGACGCTGCGACGCGCGGCGGGCGTGTGGCATGCGACGCAGCCGTTCGCAGGCCGAGCCGCGCCCGTGTTGTGCTGCGCGTGGTCGAACTTCGCGTTGAAACTGCTTATCGAGGGAAAGCCTTTAACGGGCGGATTCCCCGATTGCACGTCCGTGTGACAGATGGCGCACATGGGGATGTTTGCCGTGACGAACTGCGGCAGGTGGCAATCGGTGCAGGCTTTGTGGCCGGGCAGAGTGGGACGCGTAGAGTTGTTCGAGTCGCGCCTGTGACAAGAGGCGCAGGCGAGCGAAGCGTGACGCTGGCTGTTGTGCAAAAACTTCGAGAAGTCAACGCCGCTCATCTGTTGCTGCTGCGGCTCAAGCGCCACATTCGCACTTGGCGCGACGGACGCGGCGGCGCGTCGGTTGAAGACCGAGACGGCGACGAGCGCGGCGATACTTGCGACGATGAGCGCAAGCGCGAGTGTGCGGCGCGCACTCTTCCTGCGACGCGCTGTTGAAGCGGCGACGTTGCTGCTGCTGTTCTCCGTCAAGAGTTGTTCTTCGTCGGCGCGGCGCACGTTGGTTTAACTGCCCCCCTTCGGTTTTTCGGCACAGCGCGCCGGAATCAACTTCTCGATGCCGGTCAGCGTGCGAGGCTTCTTCCCTTCCTTGACCAAAGCCTCGTTCTCTTTCTTCGCAGATTCCAACACGGCCGTGAAGTGGCTGCATGGCACTTCCGGGTTCAGGCTGATGGGCGGCGCGTGACAGAAGGCGCAGTCGAATTTCGCGTCTTTGCCTCGCTCCAGCAACTCGCCGAAGACGGAGCGCTTCCGGTCGCTTCCAGACGCAATCGAGGTGTGGCAGGCCGAGGTCGAACACGACGGCATGAGTTGCACCTGATTCGATTTCTGCCGCATCGCTTCGAGCGTCGTAGCCTTACGCGCGGCTGTGTGGCAAGAGAGGCAGGTGATGGCGACCTGCTTCTTCTCATCGTTCAGCTTCGTCCGGTGCGGATCGAGTTTAACGTCCGTGGGGTTAAGGGCATGGACAAAATTCGGAGAGACGCGCAGCGACAAGAGAGTTGCGTGCGTCGGCGCGAGGCCGCGCCGCTGCAACATCGCCGGAGTTACTTTGGTAACTTCCATGTTCGTGTTCGCTGCCGTGGGCGTGGTTTGCACGGCGGGCGACGTAGTGATCGCGGTCTTCAACGCCGTCGTCTGGAACATGGACTTCGCGTTGTTGTTATGGCAACCGCTGCACTCGGTCGCAAGCGGCGGCTGCTCGCGATTCTCCACGCCCTTCTGCCAGTGGCAGCCGAAGCAACTGGAATGCGTCGTCGGCGTATCCATAAAAGTAGCCTGCCGCACGGCGTCCTTGGGCGCTCCTGGCTGAACAGGGTCGAGCGTCTCCTTGTGGCAGTAATTACAGGTAGCTTGAAGATTGCCCCTGCTCTCCATGTTCTTCTTGAACTGGGAGAGCATCGTCGTCTTGATATGATTCGCGTGCGGGAAGATATCCGAGAATTGCGACGGCGCGTTCTCCTTCGGGAACTTGAAGCGCGCTTCGCTCTTGGGCGCGACGACGGTGTGGCAGTTCGAGCAGATGACGGGTCGCGCGCCGCGAAAGAATTGTTGACGATGACAATTGATGCATGCGGGATGATCCGGATAATCTGCAACGTCCGGCTTCTCGAACGAAGGGATCAGGTGACAGGAGGCGCAGTTCTCGAAGTGGCCTTTGGTCGCGTGTGAAAATTTTGAATAGTCAACGCGCGGTTTCGCGGCTGCTGCTGCGGGCGCGCGTCGCCGCTGTTGCGTGCGTGCGCCCGATCTTTGCGCCGCCGCTGCTACGGCTTCCTCGCCGGATTCTTTTGAAGCGGCGCGCGTGTAGACGCAGATCATCGCCGTGATAGACACGAAGACGATCAGTGTGACGAAACGAAAATCGTTGATGGTTTGACGAAACAGACTCGCGCGTCGCAACCCGTTAGTCCTTTCGCTGTCGGCTATTCGTGATAATGGCGCACGACTGCCTGAGAAATCCGCCGGAGTTCATCTTTGACAAGAGCGAATGCACGGCTCGCTGAAATGTTAGAGCACAAGAGCAAAGGGCTTTCCTTGTAACACAGATAACACGGACTGACAACGATATTTTATTGAAGGACAAAAAGCGCGCGTGAAAAGCCGGAACACGACTACGTGCGCGACGGGAAAACGCGTCTCAACTCTTCCCGCCCGAAGGGGCTTTTGAAGCGTCTCCTGCGCCGCCCGTCGTGTCTAGGCCGGAGCGCAGTTGCGGCAGCGCGGGATTAGCCGGATTGAGGCTTTCGAGTTTGGCGAGCGTGGCGCGCGCCTCCGTCTTGTCGCCTTTGCGCGTGAGCGCGACGACCATGTTCTGCAATGTCGGCTCGTGGTTCGGGTCGAGTTGGAGCGAGCGTCGAAATTCTGCGAGCGCGCGTTCGTTGTCTGGCGGGTTGCGCAAAAGGAATGTCAGGCCGAGATCGGTGCGGACGTTGATGTCGTCGGGCTTCTTGGCGAGCGCGGCGGTGTACCACTTCTCCGCCGCTTGATAATTTCCCGTGTCGTAGTTGACGTTGCCGAGCGCGACGACCGGCTCAAGGTTGTCAGGTTGCAGTTGATTGGCGCGCAGCAGAAATTCGAGCACGTCGTCGAGCCGTTCGGTTTGGAAGGAGGCGCGCGCAGCCTGCATTTGCGCCTCGTAGTCGGAAGGATTCTCGCGCGCAGCCTTGACCGCCGCCTGCGCAGCCGTTTCCAGACGCTGCTGGTCGGCCACGCCGTTTGAAGGAAGCGCCGATTGCGTGGGGCGGCCGTCGCCCGTGAGCGTCGCGCCCGCGCGCATGTTCGCCCAACTCGCAAACCCGAATCCTAGAAAGAGGCCGAAGCCGATTCCGACGAGGGAAAACAGGATGTTCTCTCGATTCATAAGAAAGCAGTGACGAGTGACAAGTGACGAGTGACGAGTTAAAAAGCCGTGAATCGTGAATCGTGAATCGTGAATAGAAAAGAAACTGTTTTATCTATTCACGATTTACGATTCACGATTTACTTTCTTCCGGCTTGTCACTTGTCACTCGTCACTTGTCACTTATGCATATGAATGTAAGCCCGGCAGCAGGTAGCTGACGCCGAGGTAGGTGAAGATGACGAGCAGGAAGGCGACGACGGCGAAGTAGGCCGAGCGTTTGCCGGTCATGCCGCGTGCGATGCGCGCATGCAGGAAGCCGCCGTAGGTGAGCCACGCGACGAACGCGCCCGTCTCCTTCGAGTCCCAGCCCCAGTAGCGACCCCAGGACTCGTTCGCCCAGATCGCGCCCGTCACCAGAAGCATCGCGAGTCCCGCGAAGGCCACGCTCGCGGTCTTGTACATGAGGCTGTCGAGCCGTTCAGCCGAAGGCAGGGCTTTCCGTAAAACGTCCGTGCGGAAGCTGAAGAAGACTACGAAGAGCGTCGCAGCAAAGGCCGTGATGAGCGCGGAGAGTTCCACAGGGTTCGCGTTCAAACTCAGTACGAGCGACGAGCCGCGTTCTGCTATGAACTGCTCGGAGGCGGCAACGAAGCGCGCAGGGTCAATCGCACGCACCTGCTCTGCGCTCATTCCCTGCTGCTCCGCGAGCCACGCGCCGAACTTCGGATACTGGTTCGGGTTGATGCGGCTGACCACGTTCGTCATGCCTTTAACTTGCGCGACGAGCGTGACGATGGCGCACGCCTGCGAGACGAGCGAGAATTTCAACAGCCAGTGTCCCCAGCCGCGCGCGCGCGCGTCGCCCTGAAAAACGTACTTCGCGAACAGCACTGCGACGCCGAGCAGAAGCACGCCCGAAATGATGATGAGCAGCCCGACGTATGGAATGTCTGCGCGCAAAGGCAGCGCCATGCGCGAGCCTTGCATGAAGGTCGAAGCCGTGTAGATGCCCGTTGTGAAAACCGAGAAGCGGCTGATGCTGGCGAACACGGCGATGCCGAAGATGGCCGCCCAGATTGCCATCGCTTCGGGCTTCGTGCCGACCTTCAACAAGTAGATGACCGCCGCCGCGAAACAGACGAGCGCCACGCCGTAAGAGAGCGACGCGATGCCGACGTGAATCGGTCGCCAGTAGGAATCGAGCACGGGTGGCAAGTTGATGAAGTCGTTGCCGATGAAGCGCGCGAGCACAAGTATCAGCGCGGCGAGCGGCAGAGAGACTGCGCCGATGAAGCGAAAGTTCTTGCGCCCCGAAATGAACATCGTCGTGATGCCCGCGCCGAAGGCGAAGGCGAGCGACAGGTCGTAGAGGTTGGCGAACGGGATGAAGCGAAACGCCCACTGCATCTCGGCGGCGCTTCTGCCCTGATTCAGAAAAATTTGCAACTCGCGGTCGTAGCCCGCAACCCAGCGCACGCACCAACTCGACAAGTTGAAGAACACGCCGAGGCATCCCGTCCACAGTCCGATCTTCTGCGCCATGTTTGAGGGCGCGTAGAGGTTCGTCAGGTGGAAGGTGGCGGCGGTCAGGTAACAGGCGAGCGCGATCATCATCAACGCGCCGTCGTCTATGAAGCGGTCGCCGCCCATCTGTATGCGGAGCAACGCCATCAGGATCGCGCCGACGATGGGAAGGATGGCCGGAAGGTACGACTTCAAAGACCAGCCGCCGCTATCCTCGTGCTTCGGAGAAGTGGTTTCCGACGGCGCACTCAAAACCTCATTATTGCTTAAAACTTCACTCATGATTTTTGTACCTCTTGGGGTTGTCCGGTAATGGCCTGTAAGAGTCTTTTGAATCTGTCTTCGAGCGCGACGATGTTGCGGTTCGTGTTGCCGCCGAGCACGACCTCGAAATCCTTCGAGCCGGCATTTTTCTCTTCGATGATCGCCCACACGCGCTGGTGCGAGAAGAAGAAGACCGCGCCGAGCGTGCAGAACAACATCGCGCTGCCGAGGTAAAAGAAGTTCGTGCCCGGGTCGCGCTGGATGGAGAGCATGTGCGCCTCCGGCACTTTCTCGAAATCAGCGAGCCGGAACTTGTAACCCGCGACGGCGCGACCCACAGGCGCACCGGACGGTAACTCCTGCGCGAACGCAAAAGCGCGCGTGCGCTCGCCCGACGGAGTCGTCACATTCAGGACTGCGGCCGGATTATTATATTCGCCTGATTGCGAGCCGACCTGCGCGCCGCTCATCTGGAAGTCGGGCTGAAAATCCGTGTACTCAATCTGCGTCCCGTCGGGGAGTTGCGTCGAGCCGTCGCGCGCGACGGCGACTTCGAGCGGCTCGCCGCCCGCTTCGGGCGTCAGGCGCAGTTTGATGTTGCGCGCGTGCCCTTTGTTCAGAAAGCTGGCCTGAAAGAAACGGTAGCCACGATAGTCGTACGGGCGGTTCATGTGTACGAGCGCGGTGTGCTCGCCCGACTCGTCTTTGATGTTGATCTTTGTGAACCAGTCAATCGTGTTGTCGGCGGTGATCGGGCCATCTTTCCTGATCAACGTTTGCTGAATGTCTGTGCAGGCGACTTCAAACGGGAGCGCGGCGGTTGCTTTATCGAGCCGGAAAGTGTTCGCGTCTTCGATCTTGAAGATCGTCTCGGACATTTCGCTGGCGGCTTCGCCGGGCTGCAACCACATCGAACCCGTGCGACCGAACTGCGCCGTCATAAAACCGCCGAAGAAGATCGTCAGCAGCGCAACGTGTACGGCATACGCGCCCAGACGATTCCACGCGCCGCGCTGTGCGAGTATGAACGTGCGGTTTCCCTTCTCCGTCACGATGGGCTTGAGGCCGACGCTCTTTGAGGCTGCGGCGATGCGTTCGGCGAGCGCGGCGCGGCTGTCGGCGCGCATCTCTATTGTCTGCGACACAGTCTGCTTGCGCAGCCACGCCGCGACGACATCGAGTTTCGGGCGTTTGACGTAAACCCACGCACCCGGAAAACGCTCAATCGAAGCCAGCACGATGTTCAAAGAGAGCACGAGCAGCAGCGCGTTGAAATACCACGAGTGGTAAATGTCGAAAAAGCCGAGCACGCCGCCCAAGAGTTTTTGCGACGGCGTCAAAGAGGCAAAGTATTTGTCGAAGCCGTCCACGCTCGTCTGCATGATGAGCATGCCGATCATGCTGGCGCACGCGAGCAGTATGAGCAGCGAAACGCCGAAGCGAACGCTGCTGAGCAGATTGAGCACGCGCGTAATGATCGAAGGAGTGGGGCGCGCGGTGGCGACTCTGTTTACACCTATCTCGTTTTTGGTTTCTTCTATGGCAGACATTTATTTATGAATTTCAGCAATACCGCCGAGGAAACTTCGTTTGAAAATTTAACGCGACCGAGGGTCGAGTCGAGCGTCGCTTCGTGTGAAGGCCATCATAGCCGATCAACGTCTCATCATCAACCGATTCCACAGGCGTTTGTTTGACCGCCCTCAACAGACACGCGCACGCCGTTTTTGAGACGCGCAACCTCTTCGTGTATCATTCGTCGCTCGGACGGCCACGCTTGGCGAAGATTTGAAGATGCGCCCCGCTTCGGCTACATTCCCTTTTGACGCGAACTCTTTATCTTCAAGATGCCTCCGGTTTATTTTCCCGAAAGATTGCAACCGGGCATTCGTTAGATTCGTCATATTCATCTTATGAGCAAAAACATACTTTTGTGTGTGATCGGCCTCACACTCGGCTTCGTCGGAGGTTTTTTCCTCGCCAATAAAGTCGCGGGCAGCCTGCCTGCTGCCGCGCCCGCGTCTGCCGCGACGAACGCGCCGCGCGCCGCCACGGATTCCGCCCCGCCGCTCGATCCCAATCAGGCGGGCGCGCCGCTCCCGCCCGGCCATCCCGACGTTAACAGCGCGACGGCTGGCGCTGGCGATGCGAACCCGAACGGCGTCGCCGCGACGAGCGCAGAGGCGCAGGCCGCGATGGAAGCCGCCGACCGCAAGCCCAAAGATTTCGATCTGCAAATGAGCGCCGCCACAGTCTTCTACAAACTCAAAGCCTTCGACAAGGCCGCGCTCTACTTGCAACGCGCCGTCGAGTTGAAGCCGACGGACATGGACGCGCTCGTCGCGCTCGGCAACACGAAGTACGACGCGGGCGACTTCCCTTCCGCCGCCACGTTTTACGAACGCGCGCTCGCCGTCCAACCGCAAAACGCGGACGTGCAGACAGACCTCGGCAACACATACTTTCAACGCCAGCCGCCCGACTACAAACGCGCCATCGAAGAATATCGCAAGACTTTGAAGATCGACCCGCGCCACGAGAAGGCTTTGCAGAACATGGCCGCCGCCGCCATGCAACTCGGCGACAAGGCGACGGCGCGTGAAGCCGTACAGCAACTCGCGTCTGTCAATCCGGCCAACCCTACGCTCGATGCGCTTCGCACGCGCGCCGAAGAAATGCCCTGATCTTGTGAACTCCTTATGAGATCAAACTTGGCATCGAACGTCGGACGACTGCGCGGTCTTCTGCTCATCATCTCGCTCGTGTCGTCGAGCGGCTGCGGCGGCTGGTGGAAGCGACCGGCAACGGAACAGGCGACGGGCAACGCATCCTCGAACGCCTCCGCGCCCGTCCCGTCAACAAACGAAGCGACGCGCGGCGCGGTCAAGTTTCTCGAAGAACGCGTCGCGCGCGACCCCGACGATTTCATCGCGCACAATCAACTCGTCGGCTACTATCTCAAACTCGAACACGAAACCGGCGACACGCGCTACCTTGAGTTAGCCCTGCGCGCCGCGCAAGCGTCGCTCGCGGCCATGCCCGCCGAGCAGAACATGGGCGGACTCGCCTCGCTCATACGAGCCGAAGCCTCTCTCCACCAGTTCGCATCCGCGCGCGGGCACGCGCTTCGTTATGTCGAACTTGAACCCAACAAGCGCGCCCCGTACATCCTGCTCTTCGACGCTCAAGTCGAACTCGGAGACTACGATGGCGCGTCGAAGACTCTGGCGAAGTTGGACGAACTACGCGAGACGGGCGTTGACGACGAGACGCGGCGCGCACGTTACGCCCAACTCACAGGCGACACAGACGCGGCGACGAAGCACCTCACGCAAGCCCTCGCCATCACGCGCAATTACAGCGCGACGCCCGCCGACGCGCTCGCCTGGTATCACTGGCAACTCGGCGAGACAGCTTTTTCCATCGGCCAGTACGAACCCGCCGAACGCCATTACAACGACGCGCTCGCGCTCTTTCCCAACGACATTCACGCACGCGCTTCGCTCGCACGCGTCCGCGCCGCGCGGGGCGACATACAGGGCGCGATCAAGGAGTATGAGAACGTCAACACACGCCTCCCCGAACCGCCCTACCTCGCAGCCCTCGCCGATCTCTATCAACTGACGGGGCGCGCGGCGGACGCCGCCAGAACGTACGCGGAAGTGGAGCGCGTCGGGCGCATCACGCCGCTCGAAAGCAACATGCACGCGCGCCTGCTTTCGATCTTCTACGCCGACCACGATCTCAAAGCCGTAGAGGCTTACGACGCCGCCGTCAAAGATTACGCCGCGCGTCAGGACATTTACGGCGCGGACACGCTCGCCTGGACGGCGCTCAAGGCAGGGAAAATCAAGGAAGCGCAAACGGCGATCAAAGACGCGCTGCGCCTCGGCACGAAGGACGCGAAACTCCTCTACCACGCCGGAATGATCGCGCGCGCCGCAGGCGACCGTGAAGCCGCGCGCGACTATCTCACGCGCGCGCTCGCACTCAACCCGCAGTTCGACCCCCTGCAAGTCTCGATAGCGAAAAAAGCGTTGGAAGGAATATAGCTATAGCGGGCTCAGAGAAAATAAGAGGGGCGGCGTGATGAACGCGCCGCCCCTCTTTCGTTTGTCTTACCGCTCGGCTGTCGGCCTATTGTGCGCCGAACCTTACGCGGTACTCGTTGGAGTTGATGAAGCCGCCGACCATCGTGCGATAGTCGTTCGGGTGTGTGTTGAGGTAGTTGAGCCACCCGTTGAAGCCCTCCACGTCAATGTCGCGGCGCAGGTAGCCGTAGTATTGCGAGGCGACGAAGCCGCGATTGTATTCCTTCGCGAAAAGCTCCACGCTCTCGACAATCGCACGCAACACCTGTGCGCGCGTCTTCGCGCCCGTGTTGAGATCGCTGACGAGTTGCGCACGGTTCGAGAGCGTGATGCCCGCCGTCTGCAAGAGTTTGTTGACGTAAGCCTCGTTTGAGAGCGCGTCATAAATCTCCTTGAAGTCCGGGCGCGCGGCGAACTCGTTAGCGTATGCCGCTTGATTGGCGAAGACTTCGGCGGGCGTTGCGCCGTTGATGCGCTGCGTGTCGCGTATGAACTCGCGGTAGGTCGGGAATCTGCCGAACGAAGCGAGGTAGAAGCGTATGACGAGATAGCCTTTGATCTGATACTCGGCGGAGCGGAAGAACGCCATCGAGACTTCGATGCGATCGCAACGCGTGTCGCCCGCAGGGCAATTGCGCAGCAGGTTCACCCAGGAGTTGAAGCCCGTCGTCTCCGGCTCGCGGTTGAGGAAGTCGAGGTAGTGCTGGCGCACGAAAACTTCCGGCGTATCAATCGGATTGACGGTGGCGGTCGCCGTGTCGTTGTCAATGATCGTCAACTTGGAATTGCCGAGCGCGCCGAGCGTCGCGCCCGTCGGGTTGCCGAGCGTGAGGTTGACGGTCTCGTCGGTTTCGGCGATGCCGTCGTCAACGATTGAGATGGTGAAACTCTTCTGCGTCTCGCCAGCGGCGAACGTGAGCGTGCCGATTGTCGTCTGGAAGTCGGAACGCTCGGAGGCCGAACCGCTCGTGGCGGCGTAATCAACGACGACTGCGCCGCTCGTGTCGCCCGTGCGCGTCACCTGCACGGCGATGGTCGTCGCACCTTCCGACACGGTCAAACTCCCGTCGGCGCTCTGCCCCGCGAGGAATTGCACGACAGCACCGGTCGTCGCGGCGACGCTCGGAGGTTGCTTCTGGATCGATGCTTCGAGGTCGTTATCTTCTCCGGTCAAGGTAAGCCGCGTCAGGTTGCCCCCGCTCGCGTTCATCGAGAAGAGATCAAACGTCGCGCCGCCGCTGCCGTTGCGCGTGCTCTGGAAGACTATGCGCGCGCCGTCGGCGGAGAGCCAGGGTTCTGCGTCGAGCGCGGCGTTTGTGGTCAGGCGCGCGAGCGCGCCGCCGTCGGCCGCATTCATAATGTAGATTTCGTCGTTGCCGTCGCGCGCGCTCTGGAAGGCTATGCGCGTGCCGCCCCAGGAAGGATGACGATCCGGCGCGGCGTCGTGAGAGATGTTCGAGGGCGACGCGCCCGTCGCGTCCATCGTGTAAATCTCTTCGTTCGCGTCGCGGTTTGAGACGAAGGCGAGTTTTGCGCCGTCGGGCGACCACGACGGGTCGAAGTCGTCGAACGGGTTGTTCGTGAGATTAACCGGACTGCCGCCGCTGGCGTTCACCACGAAAATCTCGTCGTTGCCGCTGCGACCGCTGACGAAAGCGATCTTCGTGCCGTCGGGCGACCAGACGGGGTTGAGATCATCCGCCGTGTTGTTGGTCAGACGTGTCGGGAGGTTGAAGCCGGACGCGTCGCCCGTCGCCGTCATCACGTAAATTTCCGCGTTGCCGTCGCGGTTAGAGACGAAGGCGAGTTTAGTTCCGTCGGGCGACCATGTAGGCTCTCTGTCCGACGCCGTGTTGGTGGTGAGCCGTGCGACTCCGCCGCCATCGGGGTTGATCGTGTAGATTTCGTAATTGCCGTCGCGCTCGCTGGCGAAGGCGATCTTGCCTGTGGGTTCGGGCGTGTGATTAGCGGGCTTCGCCTGCCGGTCATCCTTCGCGCCGGAAGTCTGCAACGCGCTCGTCAGTATCAACCCGACCAGCAGCGACGCGAGTAAAAGCCGCGCAGGGCTTTTCTTGTGCTTGATCATCGTTGTGCTCTCTTCGGTCGGGTGTTTAATTGCGCGTCCTGTCGTCCGTCGTGCCCGCCGGGAACGGCTGGTGCGGCGGCGCGAAGAACGGGAACGTATTACGGTACGCCACATCGTTTGCGTTTACGTTGTCGCTGAGCGGCTGGCGGTTGTTGATCAAAAACAGTTCCGTGTCGATCACGTCGTCGCCCACGCGCCGACCGTTCGGGAATCCCGCGCTGTCAACGTTGCGGTCGCCGGGCGTGTCGCTTTTGAAGCCGCCGCCCTGCCGCCCCGTGTTCGGCGTGTTGAGATTGAGCCGCAGGTAATCGCCGCGCGCGACGGCGATGTTGGCGAGGATGCCTATGCTTGTGTCGTCCGTGCCGAACGACTTGAGCGTGGCAACGATGGAGGCAGCGAAACGCGAATTTTGATCGTCGAGCGGCGTCGCGCTGTTGAATTCGTTCTTGCGGTTGAATGGGATAAGCGCGACGTTGACCGCAGGCGTCGCCATGCGATCGACAGTGATCCATTGACCCGTGCCCGTGACGATGGCCTGACGCGTGACGATCTGATTGCTGCGCCGCTGCGTCACGAAATTCAGTCCGATCTCGTTTGAAGCGCCCGCAGACTTGAGCACCGAGACGGGGAAACTTAGCGCGATGCCGAGAATGTTGTAGCCCGCGAAGCTGTCGCGACCGCGTTGGAGTTGGCTCTTGTCGGGCGGCCCCGTTCCGGCGCGCGCGGGCGCGGTGTAGCGGCTGAAGCCCGTGATGTCGAAGTTGAACGGATCGTCAACGACGCCTGCGAAGAACTGCACGCCCGTCGCCTGATTCGTGGTGATGACGGGCGCGGGAGGTGTAGGGTCTAAGGTCGGGACGGTTGAGGGCGCGTCGAACGTTTGACCCGCCGGGAGCGTGATGGTCGCGGTCTGCACCTGAGACGACGATTGATTCTTCGGCGTGAAGCGAATGTCTACGAAGCGGTCGGGTCGTGCGTCGCCGGTCATTTCGAGTTCAAAACGGTAGCGTATGTTTTCGTCGAAGACGCCGAAGTTGACCATCTCGTTCGGGACGATGAAACCGTGAATCGTGCCCGCGATGACGACGCGCGAGTTGTCGTTCGGATCGAGAAAGATATATGAGTCGGCGATGTCCGCGCCCTGATCGTTGGCGACGGCGGGCGAGTCGCCGTGATCTGCGGCGTCGAGCGGCGGGGCGGGAGTCAACGCGATGACGAACAGAACCGTCACAAAGAGCGAAGCGAGCGCCCTCTTTTTTTGGCTGCTTACCATTGAAATTTTCCTACTTTCCTCAGCTTAAGGATAATTGCACAACAAAGTCGCGCGAACGCGACCAGACGCCTCATGTGCCTGTGCGCACAAACTCGTGTGCCTGCTGCGCACACAAACAGTTGAGGGCGTTGAGTATCGCTGATATTACCGTTTTTGCCCGAACACGTTTACAAGTTTGGACTGCGCGGGAACTTCACGTACGGCACGCGCGTGCCGCGTATGATCAACTGATCCGCGCGTATCTCTGCGGGCGCGACGTAGCCTTTGCTTCCGGCAGAGGCGATGATGTCGTCCTGATCAATACCGTCGCCGCTGATGCCGATTGCGCCCACGAGTTCCCCATTTTTGTAGAGAGGTACGGCACCCGCGAAGATTTGGATTCCGTTCGGGATGTTCGGAATCGAAGTGCAAGGGACGTTGGCCGGAAATTGCGGCGGCGCGGCCAACGTCTGAACGATGTTGTCGCGGGCGAGGTCGAGTTGCAACCCGACGTTGAAGATGCTCCACTGGCCGATCCCCGTGCTGAACGGGCCGGGCGGCTCGTTGTTGATGCCGTCGGGATAGAACGGGCGATGCAGGAACCCTACGGCGCGCGCGCTGAACGCCACCGTGCCGTTAAGGTTGACGCCGTCTGCGGCGGCGCGATCGACGTATGAGCCGAAGCCCGCGCCGCGCAGGAGCACCCCGCCGTTCACGCGCGAGAAGAGCGCGGCGGTGCGCGCCTTCTGCACAGACACGTCGAAGCCGAAGATTGGCGCGTCCGTCGTGCGGAATATGCCGAGCACGCGTCCCTCCGTATCAACGACGGAGAGGGAGACGCGCGCCGCACTGCCGAGCGGTTGGCGTATGGCCGCGCGCGTGATGTCGGCCTGTATCGCGCCTTGCGTAAGTATGGTCGTCACGTCGGACGCCGTCAGCGCGTTTGACGAACCCGACATGCTGCCTGTGAACGGAAAAAAGCGCAGGTCAACCGCGCCGTTGACGGGGCCGAGTTTGAACGGGACGAATGCGGAAGGCTGCGCCGGACGGATCGGGAAATCTGTATCAACCGAGCCGGGCAAATTCGCAAACGGGATGGTTGCGGGGCGCGGCGCGTCTTCGTCCGTTACGTTCACGTAAGGCAGGCGCACGCCGTCAACGATGATGTTGTCGCCGCGAATCAGTGGCGGCGGTTCGTAGCCGCGTCCGGCGGCGACGGCGATGATCTCCTCGAAGGGCTTGTCGAAGTCTGCGGGGATGCGGTCAACCGTGTAGACGCCGTCGCCCTCGATGCCGACCGCGCCGACGTGTACGCCGTTCTTGTAAAGCGGAACCGCGCCCGGATCAGCCGAGAGGCCGAACGGGAGGCCGGGCTTCTTGATGTCGGAGCATTCGAGTTGTGAAAACTGCACGCCGTAGAGCGGCCCGCCGGGGCGGAAGTCAACGCCGGGCGGGATGTGTTCCTGAATGATGAAGCCTGCTGTGCGCGGCGTAAACGCGTTGCCCTGCGTGCTGAAGAAGGCGGCGGTTCCGGCCTTCGTGATCGCCGCGCGTCTCACAGGCATCAAGAGCGGCGGCAAGTTCGCGCCTTCCAACCCGAACTGGACGAGACCCGTGATCGGGTTCGGTTGTTGATTGAAACCGGAGTTGCCGCGAAACTGCGTGGTCGGCGGCGCGCCCGTCATCGTGAAGACGCCGAGCACATTCCCTTCCTTGTCCGTGACGGCGACCGTGACGGGGCGTTGCAAAGCGACGGCGGCGGAGACGGCCTGCGCGATCACTGTCTGCACGTCGCTCGTCGTCAGGTTGCCCGCCGTGATGGGGTTTGTGTTCGGCGTCGGCGCGGTGGCGGGCGGGGCGGCGGTCGGGACTGCGCCCGGGTCGTCCGCGAGGCCGCCGCCGACGTGCCCGATGCCGAGCCGCACGCGGTTGCTCGCGATGTTCTTGTAGCGCACGCGCACCAGCACGTCGCCCACATCATTCATCTCGTCGCTCAAACGCACGGTCAGAGAATGCATCCACTCTTGATTGGGCACGAGCGCAATGTTCTCCAACGTGAGCGGGTAGATGCGATGCGCGCCGTCCTCCGCGTCAACCGTAAGATCGGAGACTGTCGCGCCGCGTTCGAGATTGAGGACGAAGAGTTGGACGCGCGTGCGCCGGTCGGCGCTGAACGAATGCGGGGCGTCGAGTTTGAAAGGTTCGTGCAGGCGCGTCACGGATTCAAGGGCGACGGCGCGCGTCGAGTTGGCTTCGCTTATAAGGACGGGGCGCGTCGCTTGCGCCTGCGAGACGCGTCCGCTCCAGAGGAGCGCGACAGAGAACAGACCGAGTGCTGCGAGCAACAACAAGCGTCGTGCGTTTGACGAGTGATTCTTAATCATAGAAACAGGCCGCGTATAGAAAAGCTGATAGGCAGAAAACCGGCGACGCGCTCGGAAGCGCTGGGATATTGAACCGGAGCGGCTACAATTTATCATTAAACTTTGTTCCGTCAAGATGAATTTGTTTCTCCGACAATGGAACGCCCGAAAAATTCGCAAAAAAAGTTGCGACGGCGCGTGGCGACAAAAAATTTCGTTGCCAGTCGGCGGCGACTGTGCTACAAAAACAGCCCAACGCGTATTTGAATCGAGCTTCTGTGCTATCGCAAAAGACCAGCGGTTAGTTCTCTGTAATTCTCGAATTTCACCTGGCACTACACGCACGAGATCGCTCCACGCGACCTCGTCATTTTATAACTGCTTCATGTTCCCCAACTCTACCCGTCCGAACGCCCTCGCGAGACTTCTTCTGGCAGTCTCGCTTCTCTCTGTCTTTCCGCCTTCCGTCTTCGCGCAACAATACGGGCGCATCAAAGGCACCGTGCGCAGCGACGCGAAGATCGCGCTCGGCGGAGCGACCGTCATCGCCATCAATCAGGTGACGAGCAATCGCTCGACGACGCGCACCGCGCCCGACGGCAGTTTCTCATTCAAACTGCGCGCGGGCGCGTATCGCATCCTCGTCGATGCGCCCGGCTCTTTGCGTTTCGACCGCGAGAACATCATCGTCGCAGCGGGACAGGAAATTCCGGTCGAAATCGAAGTGAAGGCGTCGAAAGAGGCGAAGAAGAGTGAAGCGTTCATTGACCCGACGGCGAACGAGCGCCCCGCAGGCTACGCCGGAGGCGGCAACCTCGAATCGCGTCCGCCGACTCTGCCCGACCGCGCAGAGGTGCGCGACCGCTGGCGCGTCAACTTCCCGGAATATGATCGCTACGGCGACAAGGGCGCGCGCGGTCGCGACATTCCGTTCAAGCGCGGGAAATGGTACGACCCTTACAACCAGAATTTGCTCAAGGGCGACTTCCCCATCTTCGGCAACAACGTCTTCATGATCTTGTCGGGCGTGGACACGACGACCATCGAACTCAATCGCACGCCGAAGCCTTCGGACGTTTCCAGTGCGCGACCCGGGAGCGCGGAGTTTTTCGGGCGACCCGAAACTTTGATCGCCAACCACGTCATACAGTTCTCTTTCGAGATGTTCAGTGGCGACACCAGTTTCAAGCCGCGCAACTGGGCGATCAAAATCTCGCCGACGATCAGCTTGCCGAATTACGTCAACGCGCGCGAGCAGGGCGTCATCAACATTGACCCGCGACGTGGCACGAATCGCACAGACACGCACGTCTCGCTCGAAGAAGCCTTCGGCGAAGTGAAACTTGAAGACGTGAACTCGAACTTCGACTTCATCTCCGTGCGCGCAGGCATCCAACCGTTCGTCTCAGATTTTCGCGGCTTCGTCTTCTCCGACAACAACCTCGGCGCGCGTCTCTTCGGCGGCTTCGACAACAACAAGGCGCAATTCAACGCCGCCTACTTTTCGCAACTCGAAAAAGACACCAACAGCGGCCTCAACCGTTTCGACACGCGCCACCAGAATGTCTACATCGCCAACCTCTACCGGCAAGACTTCGGACGCAAAGGCTACACGGCGCAACTCAGTTTCCTCTTTAACGACGACCGCCCCTCGCGCAAGTTCGACCGCAACGGTTTTCAAGTGCGCCCCGCGCTCGTCGGCGACGTGAGGCCGCATGGCGTCAAAGTCGGCTACATAGGCTTCAACGGCGACGGGCATTTGGGGAACGGTCTGCTCGGTCGTTTCAACCTCTCGCACGCTTACTATCTTGCGCTCGGGCGCGACACGCGCAACCCGATTGCCGGTCGCCCCGTCAACATACGCAGCCAGATGGCCGCGCTCGAACTCAGCTACGACAAAGACTTCGTGCGCTTTAAGACCTCGGCCTTCTTCGCGCAGGGCGACAAGAACCCGACCGACTCGCAAGCGAGCGGCTTCGATGCCATCTTCGACGATCCGAATTTCGTCGGCGGCCAGTTCTCTTTCTGGAATCGTTCGGGCATACGCCTGACGCAGACGGGCGTGTCGCTCGTCGAGCCGAACAGCCTCTTGCCCTCGCTTCGCAGCAGCAAGACGCAGGGACAGGCCAACTTCGTCAACCCCGGCATCTTCATCTTCAACGCGGGCGCGGACGTGGAAGTCACACAGCGCATCAAGGCCATCTTCAACGCAAACTTCCTGCGCTTCCACCGCACAGAGTCGCTCGAATATCTGCTCTTCCAGAACCGCATACGCCACGGCATCGGACAAGACTACAGCCTCGGCGTCGCCTACCGCCCGCTACTTATAAACAACATCACGATGACCTTCGGCGCGTCCACGTTCGTGCCCGGTCGCGGCTTCCGCGACATCTACACGGATGCGACGCGCAACTGCCCGCCCAACGTGGCCGACTACTGCGCGTCGGACAAGACGACCATTGATCCGAGCAAGCCTTTGTTCTCGCTGTTCGCGCAGTTGAAGTTCATTTTCTGAGATCGAAATATTTAACAGCCAGTCATCGTGAGACGGAGACTCTAGCATGCAAGGTGTCGGTAAAGTTGATCAAATCAAGCTGGTCATCTTCCTATTTTTCATCGCGGCCATCGGCCTAGCCCTGTTGGGCGGTGCGCGCTCGTCCGCGCAAACCGGCAGCGCGCCGGAACAACAACTCGCACGCGCTGCGACAAACAACACTCCCGCTAAATCCAACTCGGATTCAAAGACAAACTCCGCCGCGCCCGCCGCTGCCGCACGCACGCACAACTCCGATTCGCTCGTTTCTCAGGAAGCGGCGGCACAGGCAACTGAAGGCTGCGCCGACTGTCACAGGAATATCGAGCCGATGCACGTCACTTCAAACAATAGATTGGAGAACGGCAAGGACGGGCAAGGGCTTTCCTGCACCTACTGTCACGGCGGCAACCCCGTCGCCACGACCACAGAAGAGGCGCACGTGCGCCCGCGCAACCCAGACTTCTGGAAAGTCGCAGGCAAAACTTCGAGCGCGAACCCCGAACGCACGAACGCCCTGCTCAACCGTGAGAGTTGGGAGTTTGTACGCTTCATCAACCCCGCAGACCTGCGCGTCGCGGCGAAGACCTGCGGCGAATGTCACAGCGCGGAAGTTGAAGCCAACGACAACAGCATGATGCGTCACGGCGCGATGCTCTGGGGCGCGGCGCTCTACAACAACGGCGGCTTCCCGCTCAAAGACGCGCGCTTCGGCGAAGCCTACGCCGAAGAGACCGGCGCTCCGATGCGCCTCATACAGATTCCGCAGCCGACCAAAGAAGAGCAACTCTTAAAGGGCTGGCTGCCTTTCATCGATCCGCTCCCGCGTTGGGAGATTTCACAGCCGGGCAACGTCCTGCGCGTCTTCGAGCGCGGCGGCAAGCGTCGTCTCGAAGTCGGCCTGCCCGACCGCGACGAAGACCCCGGCAAGCCCGACAAAGGTTTGAGCGCGCGCGGGCTAGGCACGCTCCAACGCACAGACCCCGTCTATCTCGGCATACAGAAGACGCGCCTCTTAGACCCGACGCTCAACCATCTCGGCACGAACGATCACCCCGGCGATTACCGGTCGTCCGGCTGCACGGCCTGTCATGTCGTCTATGCCAACGACCGCAGCCCCGTCAATTCCGGCTCTTACGCCAGATACGGCAACATGGGAACGTCCGAATCGAGGGATAGGAGTATTCCGCGCGGCGAACCCGGCCACCCGATCAAGCACCAGTTCACGAACCGCATCCCGACCTCGCAGTGCATGGTCTGCCATATGCACCCGGGCACGAACATGGTCGCCACCTACACGGGCTTCACCTGGTGGGACAACGAGACGGACGGCGACAAGATGTATCCGGCCAAGCAGGTCTATCCGACGCAGGACGACGAGCAGGAGAAGTTCGACCGCAACCCGGAAGGCGCGCAGGTGCGCGGTCTGTGGTCAATGCGTAAGTGGAAAGACCGCGCCTCGCCCGAAGACTTCATCGTCAAGACGGGCGAACCCGGCGGCGAGTTCGGCAAGCAACTCAAGCAGACCGTCTTCGCAGACTATCACGGGCATGGATGGCTCTATCGCGCCGTCTTCAAACGCGACCGCGCGGGCAACATGCTCGACGGCTACGGCAAGCAGATCAAGACCGTCACGCCGAAAAAACTGGCCGATGCGGTCGCCTTCTCCGGCGACGGCGCGTACAAGTCAGGCCAGCCCGTACACCTCAAGGACATACACCTTGAGAAAGGTATGCACTGCGCCGACTGCCACTTCCGTGGCGACACGCACGGCACTGGCATTCTCTACAACGAGCCGCGCGCCGCAATCGAGATCAACTGCACCGATTGTCACGGCACGATCCGCGAGAAAGCGAAACTCCTGACTACAGGCCCCGCCGCCGGACAAGGCATCGAAGGTGGCAAGCTCGTTGACAAAGAGCGCGGGCGAAACTTGCGTGCGCCGCGCAGCGGAAACAAAGACATCTCGAAAAATCTCTACGCGCGCGATGCTGAGGGCAACAAGATTCCGCTCTTTGAACTCGCGCCCGCCGCCGGGTTAAAGAAGACACTCAAGGGCGAGGGCGGCCAAGTCGTCACAATTGACATCAAGGCGGGCGACATCGTGCAGAACTCCATCGTCGAGCCGGGCAAGTGGTGGCGCGTCAAGCAGACGGTTGACAGCATCGATCCCAAATCGCCCGACTACAACGAACTCTCGCGCTACGCCAAGACCATACGCAAGGACAACACCACCTGGGGCGACGTGCCGGAAAAGGACGAATCGCTCGCGCACGCCGACAACCAGATGACGTGTTTCGCCTGCCACTCGTCGTGGATGACGAGTTGCTTCGGTTGCCACCTCTCTATGAAGGCCAACCGCAAGATGCCCAACCGTCACAACGAGGGCGACGACACGCGCAACTACACGACCTATAACTTCCAAGTCCTGCGCGACGACGTGTTCATGCTCGCGCGCGACGGCACGGTCACAGGTCATCGCGTCGCGCCCGCCGCCTCGCGCTCCGCCGTCATCGTCAGTTCACAGAACCAGAACCGCGAGTGGATTTATTCGCAGCAGCAGACCATCTCCGCCGAAGGCTTCAGCGGCCAGGCGTTCTCCACGCACGTCCCGCACACGGTTCGCGCGACGGAGACCAAAGGCTGCACCGATTGCCACGTCTCGAAGGAGAACAACAACAACGCATGGATGGCGCAACTCCTGATGCAAGGGACGAACTTCGTCAACTTCATGGGGCGCTACGTCTATGTCGCCGCCGAGCATTCGCTCGAAGTCGTGCCCGTCACCGAACGCGAAGACCCGCAGGCGGTCATCGGCAGCACCCTGCACAAACTCGCCTACCCCGACGACTACAAGAAGTTCGTTGACGGCGGGCGGCAACTCGAAACTTACTACGAGCACATCGGCAATCCCGAAGTCTTACAGGTGCAGATGCGCGGCGAGTATGCCTACGTCGCTGCGGGCGAAGGCGGCCTGCGCATCTACGACATCGCGCAGATCGATCACAAGGGCTTCTCCGAGCGCATCACCACCGCGCCCGTCTCGCGCTTCGGCCAGAAATTCTGGGTGAAGACGAAATATGCGACGGCTGTTGCCGCGCCTTCCACGCTCGCGCTCGATCCGTTGCGCACGCGTCGCCCCGAAAATCAGGAGCAGCCGATTCACGCGCTCTACGGCTATCTCTACGTCGCAGATAAATACGAGGGCTTGGTTACAGTCGGCGCGGCCACGCTCCTCGACGGCGACCCGCTGAACAACTACCTCAAGCGTGCGCTGACGTGGAATCCGAACGGTGTGCTCGACGGCGCGAACAACATACAGATCGCGGGCACGCACGCCTACATCACGACCGAGAAGTCGCTCGTCATCGTCAACATTGACGACCCGATGAACCCGAAGGTCGCCAAAGAGATCGCGCTCGATCATCCGCACGCCGTCGCCATACAGTTCCGCTACGCCTTCGCCGTTGACGAAGAGGGCTTGAAAGTCATTGACGTGACGAAGCCGGACGAGGCGCACCTGGTCGAAGGCGCGGAAGTTAAACTCGAACACGCGCACGACGTTTATGTCGCGCGCACCTACGCCTACGTCGCTGACGGCAAAGACGGCATCGCGATCATCAACGTCTCGAATCCCGAACAGCCAAAACTCGACCAGATGTTCAATGCCGACGGCAAACTCGACGACGTGCATCAGGTCAAAGTGGCGATGACGAACGCGAGCCTCTACGCCTACGTCGCAGACGGGCACAACGGCCTGCGCATCCTGCAACTGACCGATCCCGAAACGTCCGTCAACTACGCCGGATTCAGCCCGCGCCCCGACCCGAAACTGATCGCCACCTTCAAGACGACCGGCCCTGCGGTCGCCCTCTCGAAGGGCTTGGATCGCGACCGCGCCGTTGACGAGAGCGGCAATCAACTCGCCGTCTTCGGCAGGCGTGGCGCGCGTCCCTTCAACCGTGAAGAGTTGCAAAGCATGTACCTGCTCGACGGCAAGCTCTACACCGTCACAGACAACCCGACGACGACGCCCAACGAGTTCAAGAGCGCGTCGGCGAAGCCGGACGGCCAGCAGCCGGAAGCGAAACCCGAAAAGGCTGTCTCCTCGATTTCGACAAAGATGTCAGTCTTCACGCTGCAAAAGATGACTGGCACGACCAAACTGATCGGCGGCGGCTTAGGCTTGCTGCTCGCAGGATTAGGACTCCGGCGCATACGCCGCTTGAAGCAACGGGCGCAATAAGCATTAAGGCGTTCACCGCAGAGACGCAGAGGACACAGAGGGGGCGCAGAGAGAAGAACAATGTCTTTCTCTGCGCCCCCTCTGCGTTTCTCTGCGTCTCTGCGGTGAGTGCTTTGAGTTATTTCGTTTTCATCCACTCGATGCAGCGTTTGAGGTGCGCCTGCATCGCTTCGGCTGTGTCGCTGTGTATGCGCCCGTGGCCGGGCAGCACCCATTCGAAACGCTTCCCCAGCAGTTTCTCCATCGAACGCGTCTGCTCCTCCCATGAGTACCACGCGACGCTGCGAAAAGCCGTCAGCGTCTCGCGCACGGGCGACCAAGCCAGATGATCGCCCGTGAAGAGATACTTGTCGCGGTAGAGCAAGAGCATGTGGCCGCGCGTGTGGCCGGGTACGGGGATGATGCGTAGCTCATCGTCGAGCGCAACGTCACTGTCGCCTTCTATGACGTGCTCGATCCCGCGCCTCTGCGCGCCGTCGTCCGCGTGCATGATGCGCGTGCAGCCAAAGCGCGTGGCGAATTTCGCGTGGTCGGCGATGTCGTCCGAGTGCGTGAGAAACATCTGGCGGACGCCGCCGAGCGCGTTGATGCGTTTGACGAGTTGCGAGGCGAAGCGCGGCGAGTCCACGAGGACGTTTCCGCCCTCGTCTTCCGGTCGCACGATCAAATAACTCCACGCGCCGAAGCTCGCCTCGGAAGTGAACCCGCAGAAATAGACGTTCTCGGAGACGCGCGCGGGGTAGGCATCAATGGCGGCGCGAACGTTGTGAGACGTGAGCGTGCCTATAGACGCTGTGGGACAGGCGACGAGCGCCATCAAAGCGCTGTGCGTCTCGTCCGCAGTTTCGGGTTGACGATAGACGATTGACTGCTCGCCGTGATCGCGAAACGTTGCGGGCGCAATCTGGCGGCACGCGTCGCAGTCTATACAAGTCGCGTCCACGTAGAAATCGCCCGCGACGTTCTCCGGCAAGCGTTGTGCGGCTGAGGCCATGCGGATAGTTTCAGGTTTCAGGTTGAAAGTTTCAAGTTCAAAACGACGGCCAGCAAACGGCAGCCGGTTTCTTAAACCTGAGACTTGGAAACTTGAAACCTGAAACTACGCTTTCAGATTCGCCTCAACAGCACAAGGATAATGATGATCAAGAGGATGAGGCCAATCGTGCCGCTTGGGAAGTAGCCCCAGTTACGGCTGTGCGGCCAACGCGGAAATGCACCGAGCAGCAGGATGATCAAAATGATGATCAAGATCGTTCCCATAACAATTCTCCTCCCTCAAAAATTTACGGTTGCGAATTGCACGCAGTTGTCAGAGCGAGTTCTGAACCGGATTTGAGCTATTCGGCGTAGAGACTATGCCTCGCGCCCCCAGAGGTCAATGTTTTTATTCCGCGTTCATCGTTTCTCCGTCTGGCGGTCGAGATAATCGAGCAGCACGTTCGACATGACTTTGACGCCGACGACGAGGCTCTCTTCATCAACGTCAAAGTCTGGCGTGTGCCAGCCCGCCGTGATGCCGCGCGGGCGGTTGCCGACGCCGAGGAAGAAATAGAATCCGGGCACGACCTTCTGAAAATAGGAGAAGTCTTCGGCAGGCATGAAGGGCTTGAGCACGAGTGTGTTCTCCGCGCCGACGACGCGGCTGATCGTAGGGAGCGTCGCCTCGACGAGCGACGGCTCGTTGTACGTGACGGGGTTGCTGCCGTCAATGGTCAACTCGGCGGTCGCGCCGTAAGCGGCGGCGACATGTGTGATGGTCTCGCGCATCAAGGCGACGGCGCGCTCGCGCACGCGTTCGTTGAGCGTCCGCATCGTGCCCGTCAGATGCACTTCGCTGGCGATGACGTTGAAGCGCGTGCCGCCGTTGATCGTGCCGACCGTAATAACCAACGGTTCGAGCGGTTCGATGCGGCGACTCCTGATATTTTGCAGCGCGAGCACGCACTCCGAGGCGACGACTACCGCGTCCACGCCCAACTGCGGCTGCGCGCCGTGTGCGCCCTTGCCGCGAACGATGATTGTGAAGGTGTCGGAGGAGGCCATCGCGGGGCCGGAGTGGTAACCGACTTGTCCGGCCTGCAAGTTCGGCTCGGTGTGCAATCCGAAGATCGCTTGCGGGCGCGGATTCTCAAGCGCGCCTTCTTTGATCATCAAAGGCGCGCCGCCCTCTTCGCCCGTCGGCGGGCCTTCCTCCGCCGGTTGGAAAATGAACTTGACCGTGCCGCTGATCTCTCCGCGCATCTTGCTCAAGACTTCGGCCACGCCCAACTCGACGGTCGTATGCAGGTCGTGGCCGCAGGCGTGCTTAACGCCCGGCGTCTGCGACTTGTAAGGCACGTCGTTCACTTCCTGAATCGGCAGCGCGTCCATGTCCGCGCGCACGGCGACCACGCCGCCTGCCTTCGCGCCCCTCAGCACGCCGACGACTCCGTGACGCGCAACATTCGTACGCACGTCGTCGAAGCCTAGCGCTTTCAGACGTTCGGCGACGACGCGTGCCGTGCGCTCCTCGCGATTGGAGAGTTCGGGGTGCATGTGAAAGTCGCGTCGCTGCGCGATGAGTTGCGCGCGCATAGCTTCCGCCGCCTGCGCGATTCGCTGCTCGCGCGTTGTCGCGGCAGCAGTAGCGGGAGCATTGGCAACCGTTGTTCCTTCTCGCGGCGCGCTCCGTTGTTGCTGTGCGGGCGCGTTCAAAGCGAGCGTTAGAAGCAGGAGCGTAAAAAGTTTGGCGTGTCTTTTCAACATGCTAATCAGACGGCTTTCAAGTTTATCGCTTGTGTTGATGCATGCGCGCGCTGCCCTCGACGGTAGGCTGTGAATCCGAACCAGAGTCCGTAGAAAAAGAGCAGGCCGAGCGCGGCGGCGATGACGGACGCCGTGACGGAATTTGTCGTCTTGCGAAAGACGACGTAGAAGCTGCCGTTCATGCCGAGCGCGAGCGGGACGAGCGCGACGATGAGTATGCGGCTGGCGACGCGGTGAAAGTGCTCGGTCAACTCGCCGCGCTCGACGATGCGATGATAGGCTGCGGGCGTCATCAACAGGATGATGCTGAGCGCGACGAGCGAGAGGCTCGCCAGATGCACGTATTTTGAAGACGCGGGAAGTTTTTCGAAAGCGTCGGTCAGGATCGTCACGAACTGGAAACCGAGTAGCGCCTGCGCGCCGGGCAGAATTGTTCTCGCTTCGGTCAAGACGTGTTTGATCTTGTCCTTGGTCTTCGTCTTCTTTTCCTTATCGTCGCCCTTCGCACGCGCCATCTCCCTCTCCTCCATGATCTCAGGCTCGCGCCGTGCGCGCCTGAGCAACTCCCAGCCCCACCAGAAAAAGAGCGCGACGCCGGTTGTAAACACTCCGGCGACGATGCCGTAAGTTGTCCCGTTCAACTTCTCCACGATGATAAAGAGGTTGATGCCCAGACCGAGCGCGAACGGGATGAGCGCTAGCGTCATAATGTTCGACGCAAAGCGTTCGAGGTCTTTCGAGTCCTCGCCCGCTTCCACTATCTGATGATAAGCGGCGGGCGTCATCAACAACGCGACGCCCACAAGCATCAAAGCGAGCGCGCCCACATCGAGATACTGCGCGTGCCGCGCCAGACGCTCGAACCCCGGCTCGAAGGCCGCGCGACTTTGAAAACCGAGCAGGACTTGTGCGCCGAGCACAAGCATGCGGGCTTCGTCCAAAGTGTTCTGCACTTTGTCTTTCAACTTCGCCATCGGCCACCCCTTGATTGAACTTGTCGTGAAATTTTGCCCGCATCATACCGCACGCATCATCCGTTAGCCACGAACTTTTTCGCACGTCGCCCAAGCAAACGAAAGGGCGAGGCCGCTCGGAAGCGTCCCCGCCCTATTCCGGTTAGTGTAGATTTAACTACTTGCCGTTTTGTGTGTAGGAGACGCAGTCGCCCTGATTCTTGAACGTGGTGTTGTTGGCGCGACGCAGCATCTTCCAGCCGTCGTTCTTGCACTGATCCTTGTTGAAGGCCAGCGGGCAGCCCGATGCGTTGACGACCGTGCCGGGCGCAGTGCCGGGGCAAGCGTCCGCGTTATCGTTCACGCCGTCGTTGTCGTCATCGTTGTCGCAAGCGTCGCCGATGCCGTCGTTGTCGAAGTCCTGCTGGCCGGGGTTGGCCGTGAAGTCGCAGTTATCCGGGCCGTCGGGCACGCCGTCGTTGTCGTCGTCCGGATCGCAAACGTCGCCCATCGAATCGCCGTCGTTATTGGCCTGATTGGCGTTGGGCGTCGTCGGGCAGTTGTCAACGTTGTCGTTGACGCCGTCGCCGTCGTCGTCCGCGTCACAGGCATCGCCCTGACCATCGTTGTCGAGGTCGGCCTGCGTCGGGTTCGGCGTGTTCGGGCAGTTGTCGGCTCCATCGGGGATGCCGTCGCCGTCCGTGTCAGCTTCAAAATCGTAAGTCACGCAGAAGCTGTTGTAGCCGATGGAGAGCGCGTCGGAAGAGGCGGTGAGCCCCGGGTTGCCGCTGCCCTGATTGATGCCGAAGCCGCCGAGGATGGTGGCGTTCGGGAACTGCGCGAGGATGTCAGACCAGGAGCAGAGAGGCTCTGTGGCATCGCAGCCGGACGCGCCGACCGCGCCCGTGCCCCACCAGCGGGCTGTCCCGCCGCTGTAGGCGTCCCAAGCCTGCCACGTGTTGGGCTGTATCGGCCCCTGCGCGGTGTTGTAAACCGGCTCGAAGACGAGCGTGGCGAAGTCGCCGGGGTTGAACGACCCGCCGTTGATGTCGATCTGGATGTTGATGGCGGGGAGCTGCCGCACCTCGGCCGGGTTCGGCGTCGTCTGGTAAGTCGAGTAGCCGATCTTGTTGATGGCCGCGAGCGGCGTGCCGACGTGGTCATAGTTAAAGAGGAAGCCCTTGTCGCCACCGGTCGGCGTCGTGGTCTCGAAGCTACCCGTGCCGAGGGGCGGCATGCCGGGGCCGTTGCGGAACGTGCCGGTGCTTGCCGGGGTGCGGAAGTAGAAGACCCAGTTGTCAACTGGAGGCAGATTGGAAGCGGGTTCGGGCCGACGCGAAATGTCGCCCTCGGTCACGACCGTGGTCGAGCACGAGATAGAATCGGCGTTGAACTGAATGGCTGGCTTGAAGCCCGTCCAGCAGCCCGCGTCGAGGCGGAACGTGTTCACGCCGCCAGCGCCGCCGTCGCAGTAGTTAGACCCGAAGGGGCTATTGTAGTAGGCGTCGGCTGGCGCGGGGTCTGTGCCGACTGTCGGTGCGCCTTGTGCCACGCCGAGATTGAGCGAGTCGTAACCGCAGCCCTGCGGGGTCGAGAAGCACGGCGCGCCTTCGCCGATGGGCGCAGCGCCGTAGTGTGTGGTGTTGTACGCGATGCCGTAGATCACTTCGTTGGGCAGCACGAGATTCAGGCTCGCGAGGTTGAACGTGATGTTGACGGCGTAGCCGTTGAAGCAGGTGTTTGAAGGCGCGTGATACCACTTGCCAGCGTTAACGCCGTTGCAGTTGACAGGGTCAGCCGACGGGCGATAGGGGATCGCGAACGTCTGCGTCACCGAACGGATCAGCGCCCCAACCTGATTGCCCGCGCCGACCTGGTAGATGTTGAGCGTGATCGGGTGTGAGAAGGTAGCGCCCGGAGTCGTCGCGCAGTCGCCGGTGTTCCAGTGGCCGCTCTCGCAGCCCCAACTGCTCATGGTTGGTACAACCGTCGTCAGGTGACGCCCGCTCCCTGCGGAGAAGCGTACGCGGTCGCCGATGGCTGACGATGCGGTGGCCTCGTAGCCGAAGCTCGCCACGTTACCGGGGAGAGGATTTGAAGTGCTGTCATAGATCGCGCTCTGTGCGAACGCCTGTGTCGCTCCGAGCAAGGCCAGGAACAGCGTCAGGATAACGACTCTTAGATTTTTGGGGGTCATCAACTATTTCTCCTTTTGAGAATGGGGATTCAAGAGAGATGGATCGAGAAAGGTCTATTTTCATATGACCATAGAGTTACCAAATGCGCCGCACGCACACACGAGTTTAGGGTGACGCACGAAACCATAAGGAATCGGCCTTATCCCCGGATTGCATTTGGGTATCTGTCGGACGGAAGGAAAAACTATGCGCGGCCTTCGCTTAGGACAGAGTTAAGTTGACAGGCCACCTCCCAACGCTTGCGGCGAACATCGGAAGGAGGTGATCGGGCGTCTCTTGTTAGAGCGCGCGGACTTTAATTTAAGTTTCAACTCTTGTCAACTTCGTGTGAATTAAGAAACGACTAAAACACGTCCAATTCTAGTCTCACTTTGACGAATTGAACATGCGTGCGAGTTCGCGTTTGAGTAATTTGCCGGTTGGGCCTTTGGGCAACTCCGCGAGGAAGTTGATCGTCTTCGGGCATTTGAAGTCGGCCAGATGCGCGCGGCAAAACTCTATGACTTCTCCGGCGGACGCCGCGTGTCCCTCTTTCAACACGACGAAGGCGGCGACCTCTTCACCGTAGAGTTCGTCGGGGACGCCGATGGTGGCGGCGGAGGCGATTGCCGGATGCTTGTAGAGCAGTTCGTCTATCTCGCGCGGGTAGATGTTTTCGCCGCCGCGTATGATCATGTCGGACTTGCGATCTACGATGTAGAAGAAGCCTTCTGCGTCTCTGTAGCCGACATCGCCCGTGTGAAACCAGCCGCCGCGAAAAGCCTCTGCGGTGGCGGCTTCGTTTTTGTAATAGCCCTTGAAAATGTTTTCGCCGCGCAGGACGATCTCGCCGAGTTCGCCGTCGCCGACTTCCCTCTCCTCTTCGTCGAAGACTTTGATCTCGCAGCCTATCATCTGCCCGCACGAGCCGGGGCGTCGGCGCGCGTCGGGCGGGTTGAAGGTTGCGCGCACGGTTGATTCCGACAACCCGTAGCCTTCGACGACGAGGCAATGAAAAGTCTCTTCAAAGCGGCGCAGCACTTCGGCGGGCACGGGCGCGGAGCCGCACATCGCAAAGCGCAATTGCTCCGTTTGCAATCCAGCGGGCACGCCTTCGGGATAGGTGGCGAGCAGCATCGAGAGCATCGTCGCCACCGAGCCGAAAGATGTTATTTCGTAGTCGGAGATGATCTGCCAGAAGCGCGACGCGGAGAAGCGCGTGCTGACGACGCTCGCGCCGCCCGCGTACATCGCCGCGATGGTCGTCACCATCACAGCGTTCATGTGAAAGAGCGGCATCACAGAGAGCAGACGATCTGCGGGCGTGAACATCAACCACTCGACGATCTGCCGCGCGTTCGCCAGCAGATTCCCATGCGTCAAAAGACACCCTTTCGGCTTTCCCGTCGTCCCCGATGTGTAGATGATGATCGCCTCGTCGTCGCGCGTAAGCGCGAGTTCGCGCCAAGAGTCTGCGGGCGTCGCCGGGGCGTTCGCGGTCGCCGTTGTCACGTCGTCAAACTCAATCGCGGCTGTGAGGCTCGACACCTGTTTTTGAATCTCTGCGACGGTATCCTGAAACTGGGTGTGATAAAGCAATAAACGCGCGTCGGAGTTGCCGACGACGTAGGCCGCCTCTTCCGCTTTGAGCAGAGAGTTGACCGGCCCTGCGAGTGCGCCAATTTTGAAGCAGGCGAAATAAGCGATGATGTACTCGGCGCTGTTCGGCAAGAGCAGGCTAACCACGTCGCCGCGACGGATGCCGTGCGAGGCGAGCATGTTGGCAGTGCGATTGACCGCCGCGTCGAACTCCGCATAAGACCATGTGCGCGCGTCGGGTTCGGAGAAGAGGAAAGTTTTACCGGGCGTGTCTGAGGCGCGAAGTTCGAGCAGTTCGCGCATGTTTCCGTAAGGCGTAGATGTATCAGTGGTCATAAATAATTCAGTTTGCATCGCCCTGTGGCTGTGCGGTATAAAGTGCAGGCAAACTGAGGCGATGCAATTTCTGCTGCCCAGCGCCCGCGCGTCCGACGCGCCACAGCTTAGCGAAACGCTTCCATCTCTACAATCGTTTACGCTCCGGCACTACTGTTCGTCTACGCAAACCCGACGCACGAAGAGCGGCAAGCACGCGCAAACGCCGAACGCTTTCTATGGACACCTATCGAAATTTCATTGACGGCCAGTGGATTCTCTCCGACGCCGCACAGACCACGCCCAACATCAATCCGGCCAACACAGACGACGTGCTCGGCACAGTCCGTCTCTCTTTGCGCGAAGAAGCGCGTCGGGCCGTCGAAGTCGCTCACGCGGCCTTTCGCGAGTGGCGCGCCATGCCTGCGCCCGCGCGCGGTCGCATCATCGCACGTTTCGCGCGCCTGCTCGAAGACGACGCGGAAAACCTTGCCGCGCTCCTGACACGTGAAGAGGGCAAGACGCTCGCGGAGTCGCGCGGTGAAATACGTCGCGCCGCGAACGTCGCGGAGTTTTGCGCGGGCGAATCGAGACGCATGAACGGCGAGACGATCCAATCGGAACTGCCCGCCAACTTCGCCTACACCATCAAGCAGCCGCACGGCGTCGTCGCCTGCGTCACGCCTTGGAATTTTCCGGTCGCGATTCCGGTCTGGAAGATCGCGCCCGCGCTCGTCGCAGGCAACACGGTTATCTTCAAGCCTGCGACCGTGACGCCCGCGACAGCCGTCCGCCTCGTCGAACTCTTTCAGGAAGCGGGCTTGCCCAAAGGCGTGCTGAATCTCGTCATCGGCTCGGGGTCGGAAGCGGGCGACGAGATCGTGGGGCATCCGGCGGTGCGCGCCGTCTCGTTCACAGGCTCGAACCAAATCGGCCTCAAACTCTATGAACAGTGCGCGCGGCGCGGCGCGAAAGTTCAATGCGAGATGGGCGGCAAGAATCCTGTGATCGTCCTCGAAGACGCCGACATGAACCTCGCCGTCGAATCAACGGCGCAGGGTGCGTTCGGCTCGACCGGCCAACGCTGCACGGCGACGAGCCGCGCCATCGTCCACGAAAAAGTTTACGACAACTTCATCGAACGCATCACGGCGCGGGCTGAAAGTTTAAGACTCGGCGACGGGAGCGACGCGCAAACGGATGTCGGGCCGCTCGTTGACGGCAAGGCGTTCAAGAGCGTGCTCTCTTATATGGACATCGGGCGCGAAGACGGCGCGAGCCTCGTGTGCGGCGGCACGATTGCCGAAGGGCCGGGTTTGCGCAAAGGCTATTTCGTCAAGCCGACAGTCTTCGTCGGCGTCACACCGGACATGCGCATCGCGCGCGAAGAGATTTTCGGCCCCGTCCTCTCCGTCATGCGCGCCAAAGATTTAGATGAGGCGCTCGTGATCGCGAACGACAGCGAATACGGCCTTTCGTCCTCCATCTTCACCAACGACGCCGCGCGCATCTTCCGTTTCGTAGACGAGATCGAGACCGGCATGACGCACATCAACTCGCCCACGACCGGCGGCGAAGCGCACATCCCCTTCGGCGGCATCAAGTCAACGGGCGTCGGCGAACGCGAACAAGGCTCGACCGCGCTCGATTTTTACACCGAACTCAAAGTCGTCTATGTGGATTACACCGGACGCAAGCGCGAGGGGAATTTGTATTAAATCAAATGGAAAATACTTATACAGCAGTTGTCAAACAAGACGGCGATTGGTGGATTGGCTGGGTAAAAGAGATTCCCGGCGTGAATTGTCAGGAAGCAACCCGCGAGGAACTTCTGCAAACTTTGCGCGTAACGTTGCGCGAAGCATTGGAATTTAATCGCCAGGACGCGCTCGACGCTGCCGGAACGAATTACGACGAAGAATTAATCGCGGTATGAAGCGCAGAGACTTGATTCGTTACCTTCATTCGCAGGGCTGCAAACTTTTGCGAGAAGGAGCAAATCATTCGTGGTGGCATAATCCGGCGCAGAACAAGCGTTCAGCTGTGCCGCGTCATTCAGAAGTCAAAGATATTTTGGTTAATAAAATTTGCAAAGACTTGGGAATCCCATCTGCGAAGTAGGTTTTGACCGCTCTGTTTATGAATACTGTCGTCTGTCCTGCTTGTAAAACCGTTAACGCGGAGGCTACCGCGAGTTCCGCTTGCTCCCAGTGCGGCGAGTCGCTTGCTCCGGCGCTCATCGAGCAGAGCGTCAACGAGTTGAAGAGGTTGACCGCAAAGTTCGAGGAGGCCAATGCTCCTTCGTTCAAATCATTCAACGGTTTCGGCACGACGCTGCTCGATTATCGCGCGCTTCCCGACGGGACTTACGAAGCTACGCGTTGGGCTATAGCGCTATTTCTGCCGCTCTTCCCGCTCGCAACTTATGTCATTCAACCGACCGGACAGGAGCGTTCATACGGGCGCGAAACGTCGAAGTTTCGCATCATCGGCCAGACGCCGCTCGTGGCCGCAAGAGTCTTGCGCACCTATCTGCTCGCCGTCGCCGGACTCTTGCCCATCATCACAGGCTTCATGTACTCAAACGTAGTTAACCGTAAGCTCGGCGGCCTTCCGGCATTCGGCGCGATGATCTTATGCTTCGCGTGGGCTATTTACATTATCTTCTTCAAATTGAAGAATGATAGTGCGGCTTACAAAACAGTCGCCACTTGAAAATCTGCCACTTGAAAACTGACAGGCGTTCGTCAACCGAACCTTTGAACCGGAGTTTATCTTATGAGCACCACAGCAGAACCACAGATCGCGCAATCCGAAATCGTACGCAAGCACAAAGAATTTCTCTTCCCCGCCGTCGCCACCTATTATCAAGAACCCGTCGCGCTCGTGCGCGGCGAGGGGCAATACGTCTGGGACGACGAGGGCAAACGCTATCTGGATTGTTTCGGCGGCGTGCTCACAGTCAGCGTCGGCCACGCCAACCCACAGGTCAACGCGGCGATCATCGAACAGGTCAAGACGCTCTCACACACCTCCACGCTATACGCCAACCGTCCGCAGGGCGATCTGGCGGAGAAGCTACACCAGATCACGCCCGGTCGTCTCAAGAAATCATTCTTCACCAACAGCGGCACGGAAGCCGACGACACGGCCGTCACGGCTGCGAAAGTCCACACCGGACGACATGAGATCGTAGTCCTCCGTCACAGCTATTCGGGGCGTTCGGCCACCGCGCTTTCAGCCAACGGTCAGCACAGTTGGCGACCGCTCCCCGCGCAAGTCGCCGGAATCGTCCACGCGCGCGCGCCCTATTGCTATCGCTGCCCGCTCAAGTTGAGCTACCCCGAATGCGGACTCGCCTGCGCCGAAGACATCAAGGACGTGATCGAGACGACGACGACCGGCGAGATCGCCGCCTTCATGGCCGAACCGATCTTGGGCGTCGGCGGCTTCATCGTCCCGCCCGCAGGCTACTTCGAGCGCGCCGCAGAGATCGCGCGCGCGCACGGCGGACTCTTCATCGCCGACGAAGTGCAGACGGGCTGGGGACGCACAGGCGACAAGTGGTTCGGCATCGAACACTGGAACGTCGAGCCCGACATCATCACTTCGGCCAAAGGCTTGGGCAACGGTGTCCCCATCGGCATGACCATCGCCACTTCGGAAGTCGCAGACAGTTTCCCCGGCATCACCTTCTCCACCTTCGGCGGCAACCCCGTCTCGATGGCCGCCGCGCTCGCCGTCATACGCGTCATCGAAGAAGAAGATTTACGCACGAACGCCGCCACCGTCGGCGCGTACCTGCGTGAGAAACTCGAAGGGCTCAAAGAAAAATATCCTGTCATCGGCGACGTGCGCGGACTTGGTCTGATGCAAGCCATCGAACTTGTCAAAGATCGCGAGACGAAAGAACCCGACCCGCAATCCGTCCTCAAAGTTTTCGAGGAGACAAAGAAGCGCGGCGTCCTCATCGGCAAAGGCGGCCTCTACGCCAACGTCATCCGCACAGGTCTGATGCTCAACTCGACGAAAGATACTGTTGATGAAATGATCGAGGCTTTGGACGCAGCGTTTTCTTCGGCAGCGGCATAATGTTGATTATCTTTCCGCCCTACGTGTTGAAGCGTATGATTGAGCGGAACATTCCCGTTGACGCGGTGCGCGATGTGCTGGAAAACGGCGAAGTCATCGAAGAGTATCCAGCAGACGAACCGCCGCGTTATTTGATGCTCGGATGGAGCGGAGCAAGGCCGATTCATGTGGTCGGAGAAGACGATCCGGTAACGGGCGAAATTACGGCGGTTACGGTGTACGAACCCGATCTCAAACTCTGGAGAGACAATTTTACAAAGCGCCGTAGGTGAATCGATGAGATGCTTAATTTGTAAACACACTCGCATGGAGCAAGGCACGACCATCCTGCCGATAGAGCGTGGCAATGCCATCCTGCTCGTGACAGACATCCCCGCGCAAGTCTGCGCCAACTGCGGCGAGCCGTACATTGATGAAGAGACAGCGCGTGACGTTCAAGAACTTGCGAACGAAACTCTAACAGGGGAAATCAGCTACACGAAAGCACGCGGAGAACGTACAGTCTTAGTTGCGCCATTCGCGTAGAAAAATCAGCCTCATGATTTCTGAGGAGTGACTTGAAATTATTTAAACTGCTGATCGTCTCGCTAATTCTCTCGGCCTGCGCGTGGGGCGGCGTGGCGCGTGCGCAGGACTTGAGTTCGTTCTTCAAAGGCACGGACGGCTGCTTTGTGCTTTATGACATGAAGCGCGACCGTTACACGCGTCATAACGAGGCGCGTTGCCGCACGCGCTTTAGTCCGAAGTCAACCTTCAAAATCCCGAACTCGCTCATCGGCCTTGAGACGGGCGTTATCGGCGGAGCTGATTTCGTTATTCCCTGGGACAAGGCGCAGTACCCGGACGAAGGCTGGAACGCGGAGCCCTTCGTCCACTGGAAGCGCGATCATGATTTGCGCTCGGCCTTCAAATATTCCGTCCTCTGGTATTACCGTGAGATTGCGAAGCGCGTCGGCGCGGAGCGCATGAAGGAGTTAGTTACTAAACTCGACTACGGCAACCGCGACACTTCGGGAGTGCTTGATCGCTTCTGGCTCAACGAGACGTTGAAGATTTCAGCCGACGAGCAAATTGAGTTTCTTAAAAAGCTCTATGCAGGCAAACTGCCCGTCTCGCGTCGCTCGATTGATATCGTCAAGGACATCATGGTGCAGGAGAGCACGCCCGTTTATAAATTGAGCGCCAAGACCGGCGGCGGGCCGCGCGCCGAGGGCGTCGTCATCGGATGGTACGTCGGCTACGTCGAAACGCGTGGTGATGTGTACTTCTTCGCCATGAACATAGACGGCCCGAATTACCTCTCCATACGCGACAAGCGCATCGAGATGACGCGCCGCGTGCTCGCCGATCTAGGAGTTTTGCCCAAACAGTAGCCGTGACATCTCACGTAGATTGCAGGGAGCGATTTGATGAAAACGCTGATTCGTAATGGCCGCGTTGTAACCGCCGTTGATGATTACAAGGCCGACGTGTTGATTGAGGATGAGGTTGTGTCGGTCATCGGCGCGCGGCTGGATGTGGATGCGGAGCACGTGATTGATGCGGCGGGAAAGCTGGTCATACCGGGCGGGATCGATCCGCATACGCACATGGAGCTTCCCTTCGGCGGGACGCAGGCGTCGGATGATTTCTTTACGGGGACGCGCGCGGCGGCTTATGGCGGGACGACGACGATTATTGATTTTGCGGTGCAGTATAAGGGCGAGTCTTTGACGCAGGCGCTTGATAACTGGCATGCGAAGGCCGAGGGCAAGACGGCGATTGATTACAGTTTTCATTTGATCACGACCGATCTGGAAGACGAACGCGTGCCGGAGTTGCACCGCATCATTGACGAGGGCGTGACGAGTTTCAAGATGTTCATGGCGTATCCGGGCGTCTTCCTCGTTGACGATGCGACGATCTTTCGCGCTATGTCTGCGGCGGGCGAGCGCGGCGGTTTGATCTGTATGCACGCGGAGAACGGCGTCGTCATCAACGAGATCATCAAGCGCGCTCTGGCGCAGGGACGAACCGCACCGAAGTATCACGCGCTGACGCGACCGACGCGCGCCGAAGCAGAAGGCGTGCATCGCGCGATTGCGATTGCGGAGATGGCCGAGTCGCCCGTCTACATCGTGCATCTCAGTTGCGCCGACGCGCTCGAACAGGTGCGCGAGGCGCGCGACCGTGGGCTGCCCGCGTTTGCGGAGACGTGCCCGCAGTATCTTTTCCTCTCTTATGACAACTACGAGGAGCCGGATTTTGAGGGCGCGAAGTATGTGATGACGCCGCCGCTTCGTGAGCGTTGGAATCAGGCGGAACTGTGGAAGGGTTTGAAGACTGACGACCTGCAAGTCATCTCGACAGACCATTGCCCTTTCTGCATGAAGGAGCAAAAGGAGTTGGGGCGCGACGACTTTTCGAAAATCCCGAACGGCGCGCCGGGCGTAGAGCATCGCGTGCCGCTCATCTATAACGGCGGCGTGATTGAAAACAAAATCTCGCTCAACCGCTTCGTCGAACTCACTTCGACCGCCGCCGCCAAGATGTTCGGCCTCTTCCCCAAGAAGGGCACGATTGCCGTCGGGTCGGATGCAGACATAGTGATCTTCGATCCCGAACGCGAGCAGACCATCAGCGCGGCGACGCATCACATGAACGTTGACTACAGCGCGTATGAAGGCAAGACTATCAAAGGTGTCGTCGAGACGGTGCTGTCGCGCGGGCGTATCGTTATCGAGAATGGCGAGTACAAAGGCAAGGCGGGCGACGGCCAGTTCATCAAGCGCGGCACTTGCGTGGCGATGTAGCGCGCGCCCACTCTTTCCAGCGTCTACTCTTTTGCAAGCGGGAAACTTCAAACGGTCGCAGCGGGAGAACTGCTCTCATGCACTTCAAGATCAAAAGTCTGGCTCCGGCGCTCTGCGCAGTCCTCCTGCTGTCTGGCGTCGCTTGTAAAAAGGATGGGACAAGTTCAGGCGGCGGAAACGTCTCGCCTTCGGGAAGCGGCGGCAGTGGCGCGGCGACGACGACGCCCGCCATCTCCGCCGACGACAAGCCGCTCGACGTGATGACCAAAGCGATGCGCGCGCAGCTCGACGCGAAATCCTATCGCGCACATGTCGCACTGACAAATTCCGACGGCACAAACAACGCGATGGTGATCGAATACGTCGCGCCCGACCGCTACCGCATGACGAGCGATGTGCAGGCTGGCGGCAAAGGTATCAAACAGGAGTTCATCATCGTGGGCGGCGCGACGTATCTGAAAGCCCCGAACGGTAGTTGGATTAAGTCGCCGATTGACGCGAGCGGTATCGTCAAGGCTTTTCGCGATCCGAAAATGCTCGACGAGTTGGCGAAGACTGCGGACGTGAAATACGTCGGCGCGGACACGCTCGACGGCGAACCGGCGTTCATCTACCAGTACACGCAGAACAACCCGATGGGCATGAATATCAAGAGCACATCGAAGACATGGCTCTCCGTCGCCGACGGCCTTCCGCGCAAGACCGAAAGCGAGAGCGAGTTCAAGGGGCAAAAGACGAAAACGCTCGTCACGATCTCCGATTACAACTCTGACATCAAGATCGAGTCGCCGATCAAGTAAAGGAGTCGGAATGTCGCGCGCCCTGCGAAACTTTTTAAGAATTGCGCTCGTCGGCATCTGTTTGGTTTCCGTTGCGTCCAACGCTGCGGTAGCGCAACAAAAGAGCGAGCCGCCGCTCATCACCGTGACGGGCGAGGCGGAAGTTCGCGTCGTGCCCGACGAAGTCGTCTTCGACTTGACGGTGCAGACGCTCAATCGTGATCTGCGGATCGCAAAGTCGCAAACCGACGAACGCCTTAAAAAAGTTATAGAGTTGACGCGCAGGTACAAGATCGCTCCGGCTGACGTGCAGACCGACTACATCAAACTCGAACCGCGTTATCGCAACGGAGACGAGACGCGAACGCTCGTCGGCTACAGCGTCAGGAAAGATGTTGTTTTCACTTTGCGCGACGCTTCGCAGGCCGAAGAGTTGCTTTCGGAACTGATCGTCGAATCCGGCATCTCGCGTATCAACAGCGTCAGCTTCCGCTCGTCGCAGCTACGCAAGTACAGAGATCAGGCACGCGCGCTCGCCATCAAAGCCGCGCAAGAGAAAGCCACCGCTCTCACCGCCGAGATCGGGCAGAAGATCGGGAAGGCTTATTCGATTGAAGAAGAATCGCCGAGCAGCAATTTCCGTGTAGGCACGCTCAATCAAAATAATAGTTTGGCAGTTGATGGCAGCGACTCATCCGCGTCCGAAGGCACGCTCGCGCTCGGACAGATCAAGGTGAACGCGCGCGTCACCGTTCGTTTCATACTCGAATAACGATTCGGCTTATGGCGACAGAAACCTACAGCGACGACGTGCGCGTCACGCAACGCGACTTCGAGGAGTTGCGCGAGGACGTGTCTGCGAGCCCTCTCTGGAATCGCGATCTCGCGCCGACGACGATCAAAGAACGCACCTGGTCGACGTGGAACATCGCCGCGCTCTGGATCGGGATGAGCGTCGTGATCACGACCTACACGCTCGCGGGCGCGTTCATAGAGGCGGGCATGAACTGGTGGCAGGCGATGATCACGATCCTGCTCGGCAACACCATCGTCCTCATCCCGATGATCTTGAACGCGCACGCGGGCACGAAATACGGCGTCTCGTTTCCGGTCTTGTGCCGTGCGTCGTTCGGCGTGAAGGGCGCGAACATTCCCGCCGTCTTGCGCGCGATTGTCGCGTGCGGGTGGTTCGGCATCCAGACATGGATCGGCGGCACGGCTCTCGATGCGTTGTTCGGCGCGATGTGGACTGGCTGGAACAATCTGTTCGGCGGCGCGCAGGTGCTCGGAGTCGCGATGCACACCTGGATCGGATTCTTCATCTTCTGGTTCATTCAAGTGTTCATCATCTTGAAGGGTGTGGAAGGCATCAAGTATTTGGAGACGTGGTCTGCGCCTCTGCTTCTGGCGGGCGGCGCGATTCTGCTCGCGTGGGCTTCTTGGAAGGCGGGCGGTTTGGGGCGCGTGCTCACAGAGTCGAGCGCGTTGCAGAAACAGCAAAACGACTTCTGGAAAATCTTTCCCGGCTCGCTCACAGCCTCGGTCGGCTACTGGGCGACGCTCAGCCTCAACATCCCCGACTTCACGCGCTACGCTCGCTCGCAACGCTCGCAGATGATGGGTCAGGCACTCGGCCTGCCGCTCACGATGACCGCCTTCGCCTTCATTGGCGTCGCCGTGACGAGCGCGACGCTACTGATTTACGGCATGGCGATCCCGAATCCGGTCGAGTTGATGCAACGCTTCGACAGCGTCGTTGTCATCCTCTTTGCCACCGCTGTTATCTTCGCCGCGCAATTGACGACCAACATGGCCGCCAACGTCGTCTCGCCCTCGAACGATTTCTCCAATCTCAACCCGAAGTTGATCTCCTACGTGACGGGCGGACTCATCACCGCGATCATTGGCGTGCTGATGATGCCCTGGAAGTTGATGACGGGTTCGATGAGCGCGTATATCTTCACATGGCTCATCGGCTATTCGGGCTTGATGGGCGCAATCGCGGGCATACTCATCTGCGACTACTGGGTGCTGCGCCGCCAGCGACTCGACCTGCACGACCTGTTTCAATTGAAAGGCCGCTACACTTATATGAACGGCTTCAACCTGCGTGCGCTTGTCGCGCTCGTCGTAGCAATCGCGCCGGTCGTCCCCGGCTTCCTGCGCGCCGCGACGACCCCGAACTATTCCGGCCAACTGCCGGACGCGAATTTCCTCGACACGCTCTATACTTACGCGTGGTTCGTCACCTTCGCGTTAGGCTTTGTGCTTTACTATGTGTTGATGCAAGGCAAGTCAAATTTCACCACAAAGGCACAAAGACACGAAGTTTAATGTCATCAACTTTGCGTCTTCGTGTCTTTGCGGTTCAAATCGTTTTCAAGGAGTAAATGAACATGCCCCGGACAGTTAAATGCGGACTCATACAGGCGACGAACGCTGCGCCGACAGACGCGCCCATCGAAGAGATCAAGCGCGCCAACATAGAGAAGCACGTCAAGTTGATCGAAGACGCGGCTCGTCAGGGCGTGCAGATTCTCTGCATGCAGGAAGTGTTCACGACACCCTACTTCTGCGCCGAACAGCAGACGCGCTGGTACGAGGCGGTCGAGAAAATCCCCGACGGGCCGACCGTCAAGTTGATGCAGGAAGTCGCCAAGCAACACGGCATGGTCATCGTCGTGCCGATCTACGAGGAAGAGATCGCAGGCGTCTACTACAACACCGCCGCCGTCATTGATGCCGATGGAAAATATCTCGGCAAGTATCGCAAGAACCACATTCCGCACGTCAATCCGGGCTTCTGGGAGAAATTCTATTTCAAGCCGGGCAATCTCGGTTATCCCGCGTTCGACACGGCCTACGCGCGCATCGGCGTCTACATCTGTTACGACCGCCACTTCCCCGAAGGCGCGCGGATTTTAGGTTTGAACGGCGCGGAGATCGTCTTCAACCCGTCGGCCACCGTCGCGGGACTCTCCGAATATCTCTGGCGACTCGAACAGCCCGCGCACGCCGTCGCCAACGGCTACTTCATCGGCGCGATCAATCGCGTCGGCCACGAACAGCCCTGGGACATCGGCGAGTTTTACGGCCAGAGTTACTTCTGCGACCCGCGCGGGCGATTCGTAGCCGAAGCACCGCGCGACGAGGACGCGCTCGTCGTCGCCGATCTCGATCTCGACATGATCCGCGAAGTCCGCAACACGTGGCAGTTCTACCGCGACCGCAGGCCGGACACCTATGATCAGCTGGTAGCAGATTAGAATGAGTTTCAAGTTTCAAGTTGCAGGTTTCAAGTTTAAGACCAAGAACTTCAAACCTCTTTCCTGAAACTTGAAACCTGCAACTTGAAACTTGAAACCCTTATGTCAACGACTCACGAGTCACCTATCAACATCGCGCAGATTGAGCGCAACTTTCGCGAGATCGCGCCGCCCCTGACGGAAGCCGAGGCGATCATGGAATCGCACCGCTGCGTCTATTGTTACGACGCGCCATGCACGCGCGCCTGCCCCACGCACATAGACGTTCCGGCCTTCATCAAAAAGATCGCAAGCGGAAATCTCGTCGGTTCGGCGCGCGTCATCTTCGATGCCAACCCCATCGGCGCGACGTGTGCGCGTGTCTGTCCCGTCGATGTGCTCTGCGAAGGCGCGTGCGTGGAGAAGACTCTGATGGCGAAGCCGATTGAGATCGGGCGTCTGCAACGCTACGCGACCGACGCCGTTTTCAGTCGCGGGCGCGACGTATTGAAAGCGGGTGCGCCGAACGGCAAGCGTGTCGGCATTATCGGCTCAGGCCCCGCAGGTCTTTCATGTGCGACATATCTCGCGCGGCTCGGTTATGCCGTCACCATCTACGAGCGCAAGTCGCTCGCGGGCGGCATGGACACATACGGAATGGCCGAATACAAAATGACGCAGCGCGTGTCGCAGGACGAGGTGGCGCAGGTCGCGCGTCTCGGCGTCGAGATCAAAACGAACACGGAAGTCGGGCGCGACTTATCGTTCGCGGAACTCGAAGCGGCGCACGACGCGATATTTCTCGGCGTCGGGCTTGGCGCGACGACGCGGCTGCGGATTCCGGGCGAAGACCTCGCGGGCGTCTACGACGCGCTCGATTTTATCGAACGCATCAAGACGCGCGATTGGGCGTCCGTCCCCATCGGGCGCACTGTCGCCGTCGTCGGCGCGGGCAACACCGCGATTGATGCCGTCACGCAGGCCAAACGTCTCGGCGCGGAGCGCGTGCTGATGATCTACCGGCGCACAGAGCACGAGATGCCCGCCTACGAGTACGAATACGAGTTGGCGAAACGCGACGGGATAGAATTTTGGTGGCAGACATCGCCGGTCGAGATCATGGCGGACGCTTCGGGTGCGCGCGTCGCCGCGTTGCGCTGCGTGAGGACACAGCCCGTCGAGACCAACGGCGCGGCGGGTCGGCGTTCGTTTCAAACAATCGCGGGATCAGAGTTTGAGATTCCCGTGGACATGGTCGTCAAGGCGCTCGGCCAGCAGAAGATGGCCGACTGGCTCTCACAAAACGCGCGCGTCGAACTCGACTCAGCCGGACGCGTCTCTGTCAATTCCGACACGATGCAGACGACCAACCCCAAGTTCTTCGCGGGCGGCGACTGCGTCAACGGCGGGCGCGAAGCCGTAGATGCCTCGCAAGCGGGCAAACTCGCCGCGCAGGGCATACACTTTCACCTGTCAGGCGAGCGGGTAGAGTTCGCGGGCGCACACATTCCGCTTCACGAAGAAACGAGCGAGATCAAACATTGATTCATAGTTAGATGGAGTCGAATTTATGGCAGACTTGAGAGTTAATTTCGCCGGGATAGAATCGCCGAACCCTTTTTGGCTGGCGAGTGCGCCGCCGACGAACATGGGTTCGATGGTGGAGCGTGCGTTCGACGCGGGCTGGGGCGGCGCGGTCTGGAAGACTCTGGGCGAGCCGATTCGCAACGTCTGCTCGCGCCTCGCTTCGATTGATCAAGGGCCACAGCGAATGCTCGGTCTGAACAATATCGAACTGATCACGGATCGCCCGCTCGAAGTGAATCTCAAAGAGATCAGGGAGTGCAAGCGTAAGTATCCGAAGCACGCGCTGATCATCTCTTTGATGGTCGAATCGAAGCGCGAGGCGTGGCATGAAATTGCGAAGCAGGTTGAGGACACGGGCGCGGACGGCGTGGAGTTGAACTTCGGTTGCCCGCACGGCATGTCGGAGCGCGGCATGGGCGCGGCGATGGGGCAAGTGCCGGAATACACCTGCATGGTGACGGAATGGGTGAAGGAGGCGACGCGCCTTCCTGTCATCGTCAAACTGACGCCGAACGTGACGAGCATCACGCCGCCCGCGCGTGCGGCGGTGCGCGGGCGCGCAGACGCCGTCTCGCTCATCAACACGATCAACTCCGTAATGGGCGTTGATCTCGACACGCTCATCCCGCACCCGAACGTCAACGGCATGGCTGCGCACGGCGGCTATTGCGGCCCCGCCGTCAAACCCATCGCGCTCAACATGGTCTCCGAACTCGCGCGCGACGCGGAAGTGGGTGTGCCCATCAGCGGCATCGGCGGCATCTCGACGTGGCGCGACGCTGCGGAGTTTCTCCTGCTCGGCGCGACGACCGTGCAGGTCTGCACCGCCGTCATGCACTACGGCTATCGCATCGTCGAAGACATGATTGACGGCCTCTCGAATTACCTGGACGAGAAAGGCTTCCTGAGCGTCAACGACATCATAGGCCGCAGCGTGCCGCGCGTCACGGATTGGGGCAACCTCGATCTCAACTACAAAACGGTCGCGCGCATCGACCACTCGAAGTGCATTCAATGCAACCTCTGCCACATCGCTTGCGAGGACGGCGCGCACCAGTGTATTCCCTTCACCGAAATCGAAGGCCGCCGCTTCCCTATCGTTGACGAGCATGAGTGCGTCGGCTGCAACCTCTGTTACCTCGTCTGCCCCGTCCCCGGTTGCATCTCGATGGTGCGCCTCGACGACGGCTCGCGCCCGCTCACTTGGCGCGAACTGACCACACGCGAGCCGGAGACGATGACCGCCGACTAACTGTAAATATTCTCTAGCCGCTACGCTTGAAATAATTTCGTTTCATACGGTTCTGCCGATTCGTGCAGAACGGCTTTCGTCAACCTCGCTTAATCTGGCCGCCTTAGTTTCACCGGATGGCTTCCAGTGCTTTTTATACGCACATGAGGCCACGCTCTTCACCGTTACTCACATAACGCAAGGAGAATCAAATATGATTTACGAAGTTTCCCCCATCACCAACCACACTTGCACGAAATCCAAGTGCCTCGTGCCCCCTTCGCCCGAACTCATGGCGCAGCTTCAAGCTCGCTATAAGGAGTTGAAGGACAATAAGCGCCTGCCGAAAAATATCACCTTCGAGATGTTCTACAGCATTTGGCGCGCAAGCAGGCGCAGTGAAAATTACATCGGCCTCGACGACGGCGCGACAGTTTTGAGCACCACCAGCACCGACGGCCCGCAGATGATTAATCGCCCGCCGATGGAACTGAAAGGTGTGATCAATACCATCGTGCTACTCATTGATTTTCCCGACCGCCCGCACAACGACAACCGCAACGCGGCGTTTTTCGAGCAGATGCTATTCGGCGATACGGGCGTCTTCCTGACCGGCAGCATGCGCGAGTTCTATCGCCTGCTCAGCAACTTCGACAAGGCCAAGAATAAAGGCATAGACATTCAAGGGCGCGTGCATGGCTGGCTGCGGCTGCCGCAGGCCAGCACTTTCTACACCGCCGGACAATCCGGCATGGGCGCATATCCCAACAATGTCCAGAAGATGGCCGAGGATGCGCTTGAGGTGGCAAAAAAACAAGGCATACCTTTCGACGCTTCGCTCGACGCGCTCGGCGAAGGCGCGGTGACTGCGCTGTTCCTCATACATGCGGGCGGTGGCGCGGAAGTGACCGGCGGGCGCGACGACATCTGGAGTTTGAAATGGGGCACGACCGTGCCCGTGCCGGTCGGCCCGGGTCTGTCTGTGCAAACCTTCCTGACCGTTCCCGAAGATTGCCAGATGGGCGTCTGCGCACACGAGTGGGGGCATCTGGCGGCGCGCTGGGCAGACTTCTACGACACCGGACGGCAAAACAGCACGCGCTCAAACGGGCTGGGCAACTTCTGCCTGATGGCCGCAGGCTCTTGGGGCAACGGCGGCAAGACGCCCGCGTTTCCCAACGGTATGCTGCGCATGTTCCACAAATGGATCACGCCTGTCGAGGTCGCCACTACACAAAAGAACATCAAACTCAAACCCGCCGCAGAGGGCGGCTCAATCGTTTTAATCAACAACCCGAAACGCATGAAGCCGAACCAGTACGTGTTCGCAGAGTATCGCCGCCGCAAGGGTCAGGATTCGACTCTGCCCGACGAGGGCGTCGCCATCTACGTCGTGGACGAGAGCATTGATAACGTCAACGACGAACTGCGCCTCGCCATCGAACTGTTGCAGGCGGACGGCAAGCGCGAACTCGCCAAGATTTTCGGTCAAGGCAATCGCGGCGACTCGACCGATCTCTATCCGAGCGTCGTAAACGGCAAGACTATGGATACGGTCGGCCAAAAAACCAACCCTCCGCTCAATATGCCGCCGCCGCCCACCTCGTCGGCTGCCAAATGGACGGGCATCACCATCAAAGTCAAAGGCACACCCGGCGACGCGACGATGAGCATTGATGTCACGGTTGAGTGACATATCGAGCCAAGATTTACTACAAATCGGCGGGCGAGTGGGTTTTGCAAAACCCACTCGCCTTGTTATTCTGTCCGCCTATCCCCAAACTTGCCGACTTCGCTTCTCTTTCGAGAGGGGCGCTGCTGTTGTACTCCCTCGAAAGGAGAGAGATGGAAATTCCCGAACCATATGGCGTCAGCGCCGCTCCCAACGCCTGCAAGGTGAAAGGCGAGCTGCTGAGCAAGAAGAAAGGGCCGGACGGCGAGAGCGAGATATGGAAAGTGAAAGTCGAAGCGACGGAAAACGTAGAGGAGCTTCCGAACTTTTGCCAGAGCCGTGTGGGCGAAGTCATCACGGTGATCATCCCGCCCGACACCGAGCACAAACTTGAGAAAGGCGACCGCCTGAACGCTAAACTCACTTTTGAAGGAAGCGAGCACGGCGGCGAGTTCTTCTTGCAGGGCGGCCAGGTGCGCAAGTTATAAACCGGCGGACACGTAAAAGACGCGCTGCATTTCACGCCGTAGCAGTCAACTGAGTTTCGCCATGAGCGGCGGGATTTCCGCGAGCAGTTCGCGCGCGAGGAAGCCGAGAGGCCCCATGCGCCGCGCCAGTTCGTCGCCCGCCCGCGCGTGCAGATAGACGCCCCACACGGCTGCCTGAAAAGGCGTCGCGCCGCGCGCCGCGAGTCCTGCAACGACGCCCGACAACGTATCGCCCGACCCCGATGTCGCCAGCCCGACGTTGCCCGCGCGATTGCAATAAACATTCTTGCTAGCGGGCGCGGCGATCAAAGTCTCACGCCCTTTCAAAGCTACCACAGCAGTGAGCGTCGCCACCGCGCGCCGCAACGCATCCAGAGGTTCGGCTTCGATCAACGGCTTTTCAACTCCCAACATGCCCGCCATCTCTCCGGCGTGCGGCGTCAGCACTGCCCTGCCCTGCAAACGCGCGAGACTCTGCGGCGTGTATTTCAGGTACGTCATCGCGCCCGCGTCGAGCACGAGCGTCGCGCCACCGACGCGATGAATTAAATTCTTCATCAAACGCGCGGTCGCCGTCTCGTCAACCATGCCGGGGCCGACGAGAATCGCCTGCGCGCCCTCTAACTCTTCTTCGAGTTGCTTGAGTCCGCTCGCCGCAATGCCGCCTGCCTCCGTCTCCGCGAGTGCAATCACGCGCGCTTCCGGCACGGCCATCGAGACGTGCGCGGCGACGCTGCGGCAAGTCGCGATCTGCATCTTGCCCGCACCCGCGCGCAAAGCCGCCGTCGCCGCCAACACCACCGCGCCCGCGATCTCCGTCGAGCCGCCGATGACCAGCACGCGACCGCGCGCCTCCTTGTCGTCGTCATCGGCGGGCTGCGGCAGAGGCCACTTGCCTAGTAGTTTCGGCGTGATGACGAGAGGTTGCGCGTCGGAAGTTTTGCGTCTCCGGTCGGAGTTACTTTTTTCCTCTGCCATCGTTCTGCTTTTCCGCGCGGCGGCGCTTTCGCTGTTCGCGCTTTACTTGGGTGCTACGGGCACGTCCTTATCGGTCGTAACGGGTGCGCCTTCCTGTTCGAGCGGCGCGACGAAATTGTACTCGCGCAAGACGAGTTTGCCGTTCTTGCCGATGGTCGGATCGTATGCGTAAGAAGTGACGGAGCAGTTGGCAACATCCGTCGCGCGATCGATCTCAAGAATTTGCTCCTCCGTCATACGCTCCAACAAATAACGGAAGCAGAGCACGACGACCGAATGCGCGACGATGAGCACGCGCTCGCGCCTGTACTCGCGCGTCAGCGTGTCAATCACGTTGCGCAGGCGCAGGATCACGTCGCACCAACTCTCGCCGCCCGGCGGACGGTGATAGAACTTTCCAATCGCGCTGCGAAAAGCCAACTGGTCTGGATACTTCGCCTGGATGCCGAACTTCGTCAGGCGGTCGAGGATGCCGAACTCTTTTTCACGCAAACGCTCGTCGGCGATAAAGGTAATGTCATCGCGTGCGATCCCTGCTGCTTCCAACGCGAGTTCCGACGTTTGGCGCGCGCGTATGTAGGGCGAAGTTAGCACAACTGTGGGTCTCTCGTCGGGCGACATCTTCTTGAACCAATGACCGAGAGCGCGCGCCTGATCCTCGCCGCACTCGGACAGAGGCACGTCAACATCGCGCTTGACTCCAATATCAATTTCGGGTAAACCCGCCGCCTCTGCTTTGTCGCGCGCCACGTTGCCCGCGCTCTCGCCGTGCCGCACGATCCACAACACGTCAGGCCACTTCTGTTTATCCTGCACATCCACCTCCCCAACGTTTAAGGGTAAAGGGGAAGGGGGAAAGGGGAAAGGTAAAAACCGGATTTTGATTTGTACCTTTTCCCCTTACCCCTTCCCTTTACCCTGCTTTTTTATTTGAACTCTGCCACGACCGGCGTGTGATCCGATGGCCGCTCCCAGCCGCGCGGCTCTTTATCAATCCAAGCGTTCGTGCAGCGCGCGGCCAGACTCTCCGAGACCCAGATGTGATCGATGCGCACGCCCGTGTTCAGTCGAAACGATCCGGCGCGATAATCCCACCACGAAAAATGGCCGCCCCCCGGCTCGTGCTGCCGAAAGGCGTCCGTAAATCCCCATTCTTTGACGTGTGCTAAAGCGTCCTTCTCCGGTTTGCTGAACAGTATGCGACCACGCCACAGTTGCGGGTCGTGTACGTCGCGGTCTTCGGGCGCGACGTTGAAGTCGCCGCAGAGCAACACCTCGTCGTCCGTCCAAACTTCCTCGTCCAGGTAATCTCTGAGACGCCCAAGCCAATCCAACTTGAAACGATACTTGTCCGTACCGACCGACTGGCCGTTCGGCACGTAGACGTTGACGATGCGGACGCCTTCGACCGTCGCCGCGATCATGCGCGCGTGCGATCCTTCCTCGTCGTTGGGGAAGCCGCGCTCGACATCCGTGATCGCAGAGCGCGCGACGATCCCGACGCCGTTATAAGTCCGTTGCCCGTACACCGCCGCGCTATAGCCGAGTTCGGCGAAAGCCTCTCGCGGGAAACGCTCGTCCGTGCATTTCAACTCCTGCATGCACAAAACGTCCGGGCGCGCGCGCCGCAGCCATTGCAGGACGACGGGCAGCCGCGCCGTCACAGAGTTCACATTCCACGTTGCGATTTTCACGTTGACTCATATTATATCGGCACGCCTCGAAATTCCCACCGCAGACGATGCCGCTACATAAAACTATCGAAATAGAGTATATTTTTGCCCCTACGTAGTTTCAGCCTTAAATTTTGCAGACGGATGGAGAGGCCAGCTCACACTTTGCGACGCTGGTTCTCAGGAGGAAAGTTTGGCAGCAGCCGCTTTTTACGATCTGGAAGGCACACTGGTCAGCACCAATCTCGTGCATACGCTCGGCTTCTACGCGCGCAATCAACAGGGCGTGCTGCGCTCTCTGCGCAAGACCGCGACGACGGTTTTGAGCCTTCCGCTCTTCGCCGCGACCGACCAGTACAGCCGCAAGGTCTTCAACGACCTCTTCTTCAAACGCTACAAGGGCGAGACCGAAGACCGCCTGCGCTTCTTCGCGGACGAATTGTTTGAGACGGTCTTGAAGCCCGCAGTCTTCCCCGGCGCGTTCGAGTTGATCGAAAAATCGCGCAGTCTGGGCTTGCGTCAAATCGTCGTCACGGGCGCGCTCGACTTCTCCGTCGAACCCTTGATGAAATATCTCGGCATCGAAACTTACGTCGCCAATCGTTTGGAGTTCGTCAACGGCATCGCGACGGGGCGACTCCTGCCGCCCGTCTTGGCCGCCGCCACGAAAGCCAGTTGGATCAGAAACTACGCCGAACAGGAAGGCATCAACCTCAGCGAGTCTTACGCCTACACGGACAGCATGAGCGATCTCCCGATGCTCTCCATCGTCGGCCATCCGGCGGCGGTCAACCCCGACATGCGACTCAAACAGACGGCGCTGCATCACGATTGGCCGATACTTAACTTAAAGTGACAAGTGACGAGTGACGAGTGACAAGTTATAACCAAAATCTTGTTCCAACTCGTCACTTGTCACTCGTCACTTGTCACTTAAACATATGGCACTGCAACTCAGAAAAAAACTGCACGAGTCGGTCGTCTACATTGACCGCGACAGCGCGCCGCGCATCGTCGCTTCGGGGATGGACTTCATCCTCGAAGATTTGCCTGTCGGCACGCGCGTCATCTACCCGAATCAACCGCTCAAGGGTCTGGTCAACCGTGAGGCCGCGATCCGTTACGCGCTCAATCACCCGCACGACTGCGATCCGCTCTTTGCACAACTGACACCGGGCATGAAAGTGACCATCGCCGTTGACGACATTTCGATGCCGCTCCCGCCGATGAATACTCCCGACATACGCCAGACCGCGCTCGAAATTCTCGTCGAGATGCTCAACGGTCACGGCGTCGATGACATACACATCATCATCGCCATCTCCCTCCATCGCAAGATGACGCCCGCCGAGATGAAGCGCATGTCGGGGCAGAAAATCTGGGACGACTTCTATCCAGACCGCTATTACAATCACGACGCCGAAGACCCCTCGAACCTCGTCCTACTCGGCGAGACGCGCCACAAAGAGCCTCTGCGCATCAATCGCCGCGCCGCCGAAAGCGACCTGCTCATCTATCTCAACTTCAACTTCGTGCCGATGAACGGCGGCCACAAGTCTGTCGGCGTCGGCCTTTGCGATTACGAGTCGCTGCGCGCGCATCACAACCCGGATGTGATCCGCGCGTCGAACAGTTACATGGACCCGGCGGGCTCGGAACTTGGTCGCGTCATCAGCCGCGTCGGTAAACTAGCGGACGAGCATTTGAACGTCTTCCACATCGAGACGACTATCAACAACCACATGTTCGGCGCGGACATGGGATTTTTGACGAAGAACGAGGACGACTTCTCGGCCTTCGACCGCATGAAGTACGAAGCCATGCGCTTCACGATGAGCAAGATGCCGCGCCCCGCCAAGCGCGCCATGTATAACTCGCTCAAGGGCAACTACGAAATGATCGCTTGCCACGCCGGACGCACAGACCCCGTCCATGAGCGCATCATCGCCAAGAGCATGGAGCAATACGTCGTGCCCATCGAAGGCCAGTGCGACATACTCATTTGTCCTGTGCCCGACATGTCGCCCTACAGCGTCAATTCGAGTTTGAATCCGTTGCTCGTGCAGGTGATGGCGCTCGGTTATCACTTCAACATGTATCGCGGCAAGCCCCTCTTGAAGAAGGGCGGCACACTGATTTTGCACCACCCTTGCACGGACGAGTTCGACCACAACTTTCATCCGAGCTACATAGAGTTCTTCAATCGCCTCTTGCCCGAATCGCGCGATGCGAACGTCTTGCGCGACAAGTACGAGCAGGAGTTCGCTAACAATCCGAGCTACGTGGAGATGTACCGGCGCGGCAACGCCTATCATGGCTCGCACCCGTTCTTCATGTGGTACTGGGGCGAGAACGGACGCCAGCACGTCGGCCACGTCATCGCCGCCGGAGCGGAGAACGCGCACGTCCCCGCCATGATGGGCTGGGAGCGCGCCGACAATCTCACCGAAGCGATAGCGATGGCGCGCAGCTATCAGGGACGCTCCGCCGAAATCACCATGCTCCACCAGCCGGTGATCGCGATTTGCGATATGGAGTAGAATAAAGGTCTGATGAAATTATCGCCGACAGAAATTTTTCAGGGACGCAAAATCTTCCTCATCGGGAGCACGGGCTTTCTCGGCAAGGTGACGCTCTCGATGCTCCTGTATCGCTTCCCCAACGTCGAGCGCGTCTATCTCACCGTGCGCTCGCGCTCGCTCGCCGAATCCGAGACGCGCTTCTGGAACAACGTCATCACCGCGCCACCCTTCGACCCTTTGCGTGAACGCTTCGGCGATGCCTTCGAGGATTTCATACGCGACAAGGTGCGCGTCTATAACGGCGACATAGGCGACACGAATCTCGGCCTGACGGAAGAAGAAGCGCAGACGATTGCCGCAGACATTGATGTGGTCGTCAACAGCGCGGGCAATGTCACTTTCAACCCGACGCTTGAGAGCGCGCTTCGCACAAATGTCGTCGGCACGCAGAACGTGATCGCGTTCGCAAAAAGAATGCGTCGCCCCGCGCTCGTACACGTCTCCACGTGCTTCGTCGCGGGCAATCGCTCCGGCCCAGTGTGGGAGAGCGATCCGGTGATAGGTTATTTCCCGCGCCGCGAAGAGTTGCCCGGCGTAGAGTTCTCCGTCGAGCAGGAGATACGCGATTGCGCGAAGCTCGCCGACCGCGTGAAGGACGAAGCGCGCGATGCGATGCGCGTGGCGAGCTTCCGCGAAGGGGCGCGCAAGCGACTCGCAGAAGAGGGGCGCGACGCCGACGACCCAGACGCTTTAGGTTTGGCCGTCGCGCGCGAGCGCAAGGTGTGGACGCGCACGCGCCTGACAGACCTCGGCATCGAACGCGCCGAATGGTGGGGCTGGCCTAACATCTACACTTACACGAAGAGTCTCGGCGAACAACTCGTCGCGGCGGAGACCGGGATAGTGCGTTCAATCGTGCGCCCGTCAATCGTCGAGTCGGCGAAAGATTATCCCTTCCCCGGCTGGAACGAGGGCTTCACGACGACCGCGCCGCTCATCTTCATCGCGCTCAAAGGGCAGACACAGATTCCCGTCAACGAGCGTTTGATTCTCGACATCACGCCGGTTGATCAAGTTGCCGCCGTGATGCTCGCGGTCGCCGCCGAAGCGTGTGTCGAAGACCCGCGCCTCGTCTATCAGGCCGCGACGGGCGACTCGAATCCGAACGACATGCGCCGCATCGTCAACCTGCTCGGCCTCTACAAGCGCAAGCACTTCGACGAAAAGGAGACCGGCTTCAAGATCGTAAACCAGATCGCCTCGCGCATGGAGACGCGCCCCGTCACCACCTCGCGCTTCGAGAAAACTTCGACGCCGATGATCAATGCTGCGGCGAAGCAGGCGTCCACGCTTCTGGATCGCGTGCGCCCGCGATGGGGCGGCGGCCGCATCACGGAGTTTGTTGACCACGCGAAGAAACACGTCGAGCGCCTCGAAGAGTTGACGCACGAGACGAAGGAAGCCTTCGAGATGTTCCGCCCATTCATGGTCGAGAACGCGTATATCTTCCGCGCAGACAACGTGCGCTCGCTCTTCTCGCGCATACGCAAGGACGAGCAGAGTCTTTTACCTTGGCATCCTGAACGGTTTGATTGGTACGACTACTGGATGAACATCCATTTCCCCGGCCTCAAGAAATGGATTTTCCCGCAACTCGAAGAGGACATGCGCGCGCAGCCGAAACGCGTCTACACCTATCGCGATCTGCTCGAACTCTTCGAGACCTCTTCCAAACGCTACGCGACGCGCGTCGCCATGCGCATCGAACGCGACGGGCGCAAAGAGCAGTACACCTATCGAGACCTGCACGAACTCGCCACGCGCGCCGCCGGATTCTTCGCGAGCGAAGGCTTGCCCCCGTCAGGCCGCGTCGTGCTCCTCAGCCACAACGCGCCCGAATGGGGCATGACATATTTCGGCGTGCTCAAGGCGGGCGCGACTTGCGTTCCAGTCGATCCCGAAAGCACGACGGGCGAGATCATCAACTTCATACGCGCGTCCGGCGCGTTCGGCATCGTCGTCAGCGACGAGATGCGCGAGAAGCACGACGATCTCAACGAGCGCCTGATTGAAGAAAAACTGGAGACGACGCGCGTCTGGCGTTTTGAAGAAATATTCGCGCTGCCGCCGCAGAAGATCGAAGACCAGCGCATCGCCCTGCTGCCTGCGAAGATTCACCCGCAGACGACCGCTTCGCTCATCTTCACTTCGGGCACGACCGGACAACCAAAAGCCGTCATGCTCTCGCACAAGAATTTCACGAGCATGGTCTCGATGCTCGCCTCAATCTTCGACATGACGACGAAGGACGGCGTGCTCTCCGTCCTCCCGCTGCATCACACGTTTGAATTTTCCACAGGCTTCCTGACCCCGCTCTCGCGCGGCGCGCAGATCACATATCTCCCCGAACTGACGAGCGAAGAACTCACGCGCGCTATCAAGAACGGTCATGTCACAGGAATGGTCGGCGTGCCCGCGCTGTGGGAACTGCTGCATCGCCGCATCAAGAGCCGCTTCAACGAGCGCGGCAAGTGGATCGGCGACACGGCGGATTACTTGATTGAGGCGAACAGTTGGATACGCGATCATTCGCCGTTCAACTTGGGCCAGATCATCTTTCGCCCGATTCACGCCGGACTCGGCGGTCGCATACGTTATCTGATCAGCGGCGGCTCGGCCTTGAACGAAAAAGTCAAAAAGGATTTTCACGGTCTCGGCTTTACCATACTCGAAGGCTACGGGTTGACGGAAGCATCGCCCGTCTTGACCGTTACGCGCCCGCAAAATCGTCTCATCTCTCTGAGCGTCGGCAAGCCTCTGCCCGGCGTCGAAGTGAAAATTCTCGACCCCGACGCGAGCGGCATCGGCGAAGTCGTCGCGCGCGGGCCAAATGTGATGAGCGGCTACTTCAACAACGAGGATGCCACGCGCTCGGTTCTTATCAACCGCTGGCTCTACACGGGCGACTTAGGCCGTCTCGATGACGAAGGCAATCTCTATCTCGTCGGTCGCTCCAAAGAGATCATCGTGGATACGAACGGCAAGAACGTCTACCCGGACGAGATCGAAGAACTCTATGCCGATTCGCCTTACATCAAGGAACTCAGCATCGTCGGTTTGCCGGACGGCATCGGCGAGAAGGTGGCCTGCATGGTCGTCGCCGATCACGACTACGACATCGCGCTCACACGCGAAGAGGTGCGCCGCAAGGTCGAAGAACATTTCCGCGATGTGTCATCCGGCCTGCCCTTCTTCAAGCGCGTCAAGGTGCTTCATTTCTGGGACGGCGAATTGCCGCGCACGGCCACGCGCAAAGTTAAACGCCGCGAAGTCGTCGCCGCGATGCAGGTGCTCGAACAGAGCCAGCGCAACGTCTCCAACGCGCAGACGAACGTGCGCGAAGACAGGAGCGCGACGTGGCTGCTCGAAGTGGTGGCAACGGTCGCAAATCGCCCGCGCGCAGAAATCACTTTCGAGACGCGGCTCGCCGATCTCGGCTTCGACAGTTTGATGTACGTCGAACTCGCCTCGGCAATCGAGCAGGCGGGCGGGACTTTGCGCTCTCCCGACACTCTGACCGAAGTGCGAGACTTGCGCGAACTCGCAAGCGTCGTGACGCGTCAGGCGACGCCCGCCGAAAAAGAGGAAGCCGAGCGGCGCGCGAGCGTTGATGCGCGGCGCGGCGACGACGAGATTTACGTGCCGTCGCTCGTTCGCACCGTCGGCAACAAGGGACTCGACGCGTTGCAGCGCGTCTTCTACGAGAAGTTTTTGCATATGAAAGTCGAGGGTGAGTCGAACATCCCCGTCCACACGAACTTCCTCGTCGCCTCAAACCACGCGTCGCATCTCGACATGGGACTCGTCAAGATGTCGCTCGGCGATCACGGGCGCGACATGGTGGCGCTCGCCGCCGCAGATTATTTCTTCGACAACAAGTTCAAGCGCGCCTACATGGACAACTTCACGAACACCGTCCCGATGGAGCGCAGCGGTTCCTTACGCAAGTCGCTCCGGCAGGCGCTCTCGTTCCTCGAACGCGGCTACAACGCGCTTCTCTTCCCCGAAGGCACGCGCTCTGTGACGGGCGAGTTGGCCGACTTCAAACCCGTGCTCGGATTCCTCGCGCTCACGGCGCGCGTCGGCATCCTGCCCGTCTACCTGCACGGCACTTACGAGGCGCTGCCCAAAGGATCGAACATGCTCAAGAGCCGCGACATCTCGGCGCGCATCGGTCGCTTCCTGAGCGCGGAAGAGTTGGAGGAGATGTCGCGCGGCATGTCCAAGTCGGAATCCTATCGCCTGATCGCGGCCTTCGTCCGTCATCAAGTGGAAAATTTGCGCGACGGCACACGCCACGATTTCGATGCCAAAGCCCTGCGCAAACGCTGGCGCGCCGAACGACGCGGCACACCCACAGAAGAAGCTGTTGTTTAGAAAGCAGTGACGAGTGACAAGTGACGAGTGACGAGATAAAGCAGTGACAGGTGACAGGTGACAAGATAAAGCAGCAATCTTATCTTTAAACTTGCCTTCCGCTCGTCACTTGTCACTCGTCACTTGTCACTGCAATTTTTATGGTAAGTAAGAAAACGACGACGAAAGCGCGGAAGGCTCCGGCTAAAGCGAAAGCGGCGGGTAAAAAGCGCGCGCCGACGACGGCGCTGGCTAAGCGCGCGCTGCCCTTTACGCTGGTGACGGGCGGGACGGGTTTTCTCGGCTCGCATCTGGTGCGTCAACTCGTCGAAGCGGGCGAGCGTAATGTGCGCGTGCTGGCGACGACTACTCCTGCGTGGCTTGCGGAGTCGGGCGTCGAAACTGTGGCGGGTTCTGTGTTGAACGGCGAGGATGTGCGGCGCGCTTTGGAGGGCGTCGCGTCCGTCTATCATCTGGCCGGTCGTGTCTCGCGCGACCGCGACGACGCGCATCAGATGTACGAATTGCACGTCGAGGGGACGCGCGTGCTTTGCGAGAGGGCTAGGGCTGCGGGCGTGAAAACAATCGTGCTGGCGTCTTCAAGCGGCACGATTGCCGTGACGGACGACGCGACCGCGCTGCCCAACGAGACTTGGCCGCCGCCGCTCGACATCATCTCGCGCTGGCCTTACTACGCGAGCAAGTATTATCAGGAGCACGCGGCGCTCGAACACTTCGGCGGCGACGGCGGGCGGCGTCTCGTGATCGTAAATCCGAGTTTGCTGCTCGGCCCTGGCGACGAGCGTTTGAGTTCGACGAAAGTAGTGCTCGATTTTCTCGCGCGCAAGATCATGGCCGTGCCGGGCGGCGGCTTGAGTTTCGTAGACGTGCGCGACGCGGCGCAGGCCATGCGCGCGGCTTTGGAGCGCGGGGCGCACGGCGAGCGTTATCTTTTGGGCGCGGCCAACTGGACTTTCGACAAGTTCTTCGGTCGGCTCGAACGTTTGACGAAAGTTGCCGCGCCGCGTCTGTCGCTGCCGTCGAAGTTCGCAGTCTCCGGCGCGCAAGTCCTCCACTCGCTCTATCGCCAGTGGAAACTCGCGCCGCCCGTCGAACCCGGCGAGATCGAGATGGCGGAATACTTCTGGTATTTCGACACCACGAAGGCCACGCGCGAACTCGGTTTCGCGCCGCGCGACGCCGCAGAGACCTTGCAAGATACAGTGACTTACGTTCGCGAGAATTTTCTCGGCAAGGACGCGTTCGTCTAGAGCGGGTGTCGGTTGAACGTAAAAAAGAAAAGCCTTCGCCGCAGAGGCGCAGAGTTTACGCAGAGTGGGCGCAGAGAAAGAGTTGAATCTTTTCTCTGCGCCCCCTCTGTGTCCTCTGCGTCTCTGCGGTGAATCCTGTTTTCACATCTGCGGCAAATATTTGAGCAGTTGCCGGTAGGCGCGTCGCGCGGCGCGCATACGCTTTTCGTAGTCGCGTTCCAACGCCTTGAGGTCGCCTTCGCAATGCGGGCATGTCACTTCGTCGGGCATCACGTGTCGGTTGCAGCCGCGACAGATATTTAAGAATTGCATCATCGGTTGCGCTTGAACGGCGGGCGCGCTTTTAGCAGCGGGACGCTTGCGTGCGGACTTGATCTGTACGAGTGAACCTGACGACAACGCCGCTGCGACGGGCGCGGTAGTCGCCTGACTGTGCTGTTCGGGCGAAAGCGGTCTTCCGTCGTTCGTTTCAACGACGAGATCGAAACTGCCATGATCGAAAGGCGTGCCGGGCGCGGGGGCGGTCTGAACGATTCGTTCGCGCAAGCCCTGCTTTTCGAGTTCGAGCGCGCGGTGATGGCAGTAAGGGTTGTTGCCCGCGCGTCCGAAGAGTACGTGCGTCGTCCAGGTGCAACCCGCGCGGCACACGTCCGCGTAATAGCAACTGCCGCAGTAGCCCCACAGATCGTTCGTTGTGCGCGTGCGCGTGAAACTCAGTTCGGGCGTGGTGTTCCAGATGTCTTCGAGTGTGAGGTCGCGTATGTTCGCCCCTGTGTAGGGCGAGGTCGGGAGCGACGGGCAACCTTTGATTGCGCCGTCGGCTTCGATGCCGAGTGTGTTTTGCCCTGCGTTGCAACTCATCCAGTGGACGCCGTTCTCGCCCTTGCCGCGCCACACCGCTTCGTAAGGGCCGAAGTAGCCGATGTTGTTGCCCGGCTGCACGAAGAAATCGTGTTCGAGTCCCTCTGTATAGAGTTCCGCGATGAGCGGCATCAGCACGAGCATCTCGTAGGGCTGTAAGAGTAGTTCGGGATGATCCGCCGCGCGCCCCATCGCAACCGTTAATTGTATCTGCCAATCGCGCGCACCGGCCTCGATAAAGAGGTGCATCAACTCGCGTAGCTGCGGAATCACCTCAGAAGTGATCTGCGTGTTGACGCTCGGCGCGAGGTTATATTTTTTGAGCAGGCGCAGCGCGTTGAAGGCCGCGTCGTAAGAACCTTTAACGCCACGCAGTCGGTCGTGCAGTTCCGGCAGCCCGTCAATGGAGACGCCTGCGGCCTGTAGTCCCGCGTCGGCGGCCTGACGTATGCGCTCTTCGTTGAGATGAAGCCCACCTGTCTGAAGGGTGCAGTTCATTCCCTGAAGACGAATCTCCCGAATGATCTCCAACCAATCACGACGCAGGTAGGCTTCTCCCCCGATCAGCGTCACCTCGCGCGTACCCAGACGCGCCATCTGGCGGACAAGGTCTAGACATTCTTCGGTGGATAGCTCCGAAGGGCGACGCTTGCCCGCACGCGATCCGCAATGCTGGCATTTGAGATCGCAGGCCAGAGTAATCTCCCAGACTGCATAGACGGGAGTGAAGCCCACGCGATCTTCAAACGACAGGTAACGCGCTGGTTCTGCCATTATTTTACTTGCTTCCTGTTGTGCGGTTTATTTTTTGAGACTCGCGTCCAACTTGGCGAGAGCGGCGTTCACGTCTTTAACGTGCGCGCGTGCCTGTGTGGCGAGTTTCTTCATCTCGGCAATGTTGCCGCGCTTGATGGCATCGAGGATAGGTCTGCCGTAGAGAGGTTGTATGGGTGAGTAAGGGTTTTTAGCCGCAGCTTTAGCCGACGCTTTCTTTCCGCCCCCACTCTTTGAGCCTGCTTTCTTTGTTGCCATTTAGATCGTCTCCTTTGTGTTGGTTAACGCTCCGGTCGAAATTAAAACTTGCAAGCTGGCGATGCGCGCACCGCCAACACGTTATTTTTTGGCACTGCCCAAAGCCCTGTCGAGCTTGTCCAACGCCGCTTGCACGTCGTTCACATACTTGCGCGCCGAAGCTGCGACCTTCTTCATCTCCGCCGCGTCCCCGCGCGCGTGCGCGGCGCGGATAGCTTCACCGTATGGCGGCAGCGGGCCGGGTCTACTTGCAACAGAGCTGGCAGACTTCGCCGCTCCACCTTTTTTCGATGACTTCTTACTTGTAGCCATTACGTTCTCCGTCCTTAGTGTCAAGTTAAAGTGAGACAGCGGAAAGAAATTCGAACGCCCCCGTGGTGAGAACCGAGACCCTGTGAATGATTTGTAAATAGATGATGCCGCTTGTTATGTCAAGAAAATAATTTTTCACGCGACGAGTTATGGTGAAAAGAATTATTTGAACTCCGGTTGTGAAGACCGGCGCGGAATTTAAGGACAACGAACCCGCAGGCGGCGCGGTAGGATTTCAAACGTCGCGGGAAGCCTTCCCGACAACTCGCCGTCAATTTCGATCAGCACTTCGTCGTCCGCGTTCGACGCGCTGACGCTTATGCGACGCGCGAGCGCGTGTTGAACTTTTTGCATTCCGAGATGCGTGCCGAGATAGAGTTTGTAGACGTTGGTTAAAATCTCAACCGTGCTGAGGTCGCCGACTGCTACCACGTCGAGCAGGCCGTCGTTGGGTTTCGCCTCCGGCGCGATCTTCATGCCGCCGCCGAAGTAGCGCGCGTTGGCGATGCACAAATTTGCGACGACGAGACGAAATTCGGGGCGGTCGTCGAGTTGAATGCGAAGCGTGCGGTTTGTGAACGCGACGGTCGTTTGCAGCGAGGCCAGCGCGTAAGAGAGTTGTCCGCCGATGCGCCGCGATGCTGAATGTAGCCATCCCGAAGAGTTCTCTTCCACGCGGCGAATCACCTCGCCGCCCATTCCGCACGAGGCGACGTTCAGAAAATAACGTCGCTCACGCGCGCCCGCGTGATTCTGAAATTCGACGCGCCCCACATCAACGCTAATGCTTCGCCCCGTGCGAAGCGCAGCGGCAGCATCCGCCGCGCGCGTGGGGACGTTCAACGTGCGCCTGAAATCGCCGCCCGTTCCGCTCGGCAGGATTCCCAACTCCGAGTCTTCAACGCCCGATTCGAGAATCCCGTTCGCCACCTCAGAGATCGTGCCGTCGCCCCCGCACGCGATGAGCAAACGTCGTCCCGATTTTGCCTCGCGTTCGGCGATCAAACGCGCGTCGCCCGCCTTCTCCGTGAAAGCGGAATTGAACGCGCCGAAGTGCGTGCTCAAGTCGCTCGCAAGACGCGGCCAAGCCCTGCCCGTCGCGCCGCCCGCCGATGCAGGGTTAACGATCACCAAAGGGAGCATTGAGGGACGAGGGATGAGAGATGAAGGCGCAGCGATGGAAGATGAAGGCGCAGCGATTGCGGCGTCGCCCGTTTCGCCGTCGCTTGCCGCGCGCTTAATTTTCCGAGTCTTCTTATTCATCCCTCATCCTTCATCCCTCATTCCTCATCCCCGATACCTTCCTCTTTCCCGTACATCGCGCGATCCTGTTCGCCGAGTTCGGCGATCCTGGACATGACAAACTCGGCGATCTCTTTGTAGGTGCGTATGCCGTCGCGCATGTTGAGGAACTGCGTGTAGTCGAGCGCCGCGCCGAAGTGTATGCGGATCAACTCGCCGCCCGTCCAGTTGCCGAGAACCTGACGCGGCAAGTCGTTGTTGAGACCGGCGACGAAGACGGGGATGACTTGCGGCGTCGCGTCTTTGATCAGGCGACCCACGCCCGGCTTCGCGGGGAGGAATGTATAAGGGTCTGGGTTTTTGTTGCGTGTGCCTTCGGGATGAAAGCCTATGAGATGCCCGCGTCCTTGCTGGCAGAGGTCAACGAGCACGCGCATGGAATATTTATCGAAGTCGCGCTTTTCTGGAATCGGGTTGCTGCCCGCCGCGAAGAAGGGCGGGTACATAGACCACCACCCCATCAACATGTTGACGAGCATGCCGAGCGGCGACTCGTAGAAGAAACGTCCGCGCACCGGAAAGAACAAACTCTTCTCCCAACTCGTGCGCCGGAAGAGTTCGGCGGCGACGGTGTACATGTCGAAGAACGAGCGGTGATTGGCGACAAGCAGGATGGGTCGTTCGTGCGAGACGGCTTCGACGTGTTCAATGCCATGCACGCGCATCAAGTTGTATGTGCAGACGCGAATCCAACTCATGCCGACGGTGCGCTGGCAAAACGTCCAGAAACGCTTCCACCCGCCCTGATTCATGCGCCGCGTGACGCGAAAGGCCACGCGCTCCATCGGCGCAAGCACAGAGAGTTCTTCCGGCGTCGGCTCATCCAGCGGCGCAAGCGGCGCAGCTGACGACGACTGCGCTTCCGTCTCTCGCGGCGTTGGTTTGAGTTCGGTCGAAGACATGAGAATAAGTTTCAGGTTTCAAGTTCCAGGTTTCAAGTTCAAGACAAAGAACCGGAAACATCAGTCTTGAAACTTGAAACCTGAAACTTGAAACCCACTTTCAGTCTATCGAAAAATACTTCGCCTCTTCGTGGTGGACGATGATGGCGGAGGTTGATTGTTCGGGTTCGAGTTGAAACTCTTCCGTGAGCGAGACATCAATGCGCGAGGGGTCGAGCAGTTCAAAGAGCTTCGTCTGATCTTCGAGATTCGGGCAGGCCGGATAGCCGAAGCTGAAACGCGAGCCTTGATAGCCTTGATGAAAGAGTTTCGTGATCTCTGCGGCGTCGCGCGCTGCGATGCCTAACTCTTCGCGTATGCGTTTGTGCCAGAGTTCGGCCAACGCCTCTGCGCTCTCGACGCTCAGGCCGTGAAAATAGAGATAGTCCGTGTAGTTGTCCGACTTGAACAACTCGTGCGCGTATTCGCTCGCGCGCCGTCCCACCGTGACGAGGTGAAACGCGACCGTATCCACGCGCCCCGAATCCACAGAGGCGAAATAATCCGCGAGGCAGAGTCGCTTCCCTTCCGGCTGTCGCGGGAAGGTGAAACGCTGCCGCTCCGTGCGCCCGTCGTCCTCGTAGATGATCAAATCATTCCCCGCCGACTGGCAAGGGAAATAACCGTAGACGACGCGCGGCACGAGCAACGCGTCACGCTTCGAGCGTTCTTTCAACTCGTCGTACACAGGCCGAACTTTTTCCGCGACCAGCGCACGATATTCTTCTGCCGAACGGCGACCCTGTTTGAATTGCCACTGGCCTTTGAACAGAGCAGTCTCGTTGACGAAGGCGAACACTTCGTCGAGCGGAATATCATCTACGACGCGCGAGCCGTAAAACGGCGGGCGCGGGATGGGCACGTCCGCGCGCACGTCGGAGCGACGCGTGTGCGTCGTGTCGCCCGCGACTTTCACCGCGCCGCGCGGGCGAGTAGCTTTGCGTATGCCGAGTTTGGCCTCCTCGCCGATCAAGTCTTCCGCGTCGTCCGCTGCCGCTTCGCCGTTTGCGCCCGCCGCCGCTGCCGCAGCCTTCTCCGCACTCTGCGTCTGCGACGCGTTGCCGTTGTCTTCCGCGCCGGTCAGCGAGTCCATCGTGTGCAGGCCGTCGAAAGCGTCTCTGGCATAAAAGAGCGTGCCCTTGTAGATCGCCTTGAGATCGTCTTCGACGTAGCGACGCGTCAAGGCCGCGCCGCCGAGCACGACCGGAACTTTCAGGCCGCGCTCGTTCATCAGTTCGAGGTTGTCGCGCATGATGAGCGTTGACTTGACAAGCAGACCGCTCATGCCGATGGCGTCCGCGCCTTCGCGTTCGAACGCGTCGAGGATGCTTTCAATCGGCTGCTTGATGCCGAGATTGACAACGCTGTAGCCGTTATTGGTCAGGATGATGTCCACGAGGTTCTTGCCGATGTCGTGAACGTCGCCCTTGACTGTGGCGAGGATCATGCGCCCCTTCGCCGTCGCGCCGCCCTTCTTCTCCATGAACGGTTCGAGGAAACGCACCGCCGCCTTCATCACTTCCGCCGATTGCAGGACGAAAGGCAACTGCATCTGGCCGCTGCCGAACAGATCGCCGACCACCTTCATGCCGTCGAGCAGAATGTTGTTGATGATGTCGAGCGCAGAATAGCTTTCGAGTGCGCGCTTGAGTTGCGTTTCAAGTCCCTGCTTCTCGCCGTCGATGATGTGGCGTTTGAGACTTTCTTCGACGGGCAACGCCGCGTCGTCAACATGCACTTTCTTCGTCGTCACGCCCTTGAAGAGCTTGGTGAACTCGCCGAGCGGATCGTAGGTGCAAATCTCGCCGTCGAACTTGCGCTCGTCGTAGATAAGCTGGCGCGCAACTTCCTGTTCGCGCTCGCCGATGCGATTGAGCGGCACTATCTTGCTCGCGTTGACGATGGCAGCGTCGAGTCCGGCTTCGACCGCTTCGTGAAGGAAGACCGAATTGAGAACGATGCGCGATGCGGGATTCAAACCGAACGAGATGTTCGACACGCCGAGTATGGTGAAGCAGCCGGGCAGTTCGCGCTTGATGCGGCGTATGCCTTCGATGGTTTCGGCTGCGTTGCGGCGGTCTTCTTCGATGCCCGTAGAGATGGGGAGCGCGAGCGGGTCGAAGAAGATGTCGTGCGCCGGAAAGCCGAGTTGTTGTGTCGCGTGCTCGTAAGCGCGTTTGGCGATCTTGAACTTGCCTTCGGCGGTGCGTGCCATGCCTTCCTCGTCAATCGTACCGATGACGACGCTCGCGCCGAATTTTTTCGCCAGTTCTATAACTTTCGTAAAACGCGGCTCGCCGTCCTCGTAGTTTGTCGAGTTGAGTATGCACTTGCCGCCCGCGTGTTCGAGTCCGGCCTCCATTTTTTCCCACTCGGTCGAGTCGAACATGAGCGGGATGCGTATGTTCGTGACGAGGCGCGAGGCGAGTTCGTGCATGTCTTTGACTCCGTCGCGCCCGACGAAATCAACGTTCACGTCGAGCACGTGCGCGCCCTCGCGTTCCTGTTCGCGCGCAAGCGACGTGAGGCCGTCCCAATCTTCCGCGTTCAACAGGTCGCGCATCTTCTTCGAGCCGGAAGCGTTCACGCGCTCGCCGACGATGAGGAAAGAGTTCTGCTGAACGTAAGGCTGCTGGCTGTAGATGGAAGATGCCGCCGGAAGAATTTTCCCCTCGCGCGGTTTCGGCTGCACGCCTTGCATCGCTTCGACGAGCAACTTCAAATGCGCGGGCGTCGTGCCGCAGCAGCCGCCGACGATGTTGACGCCGAAGTCTTTGACGAAGTGCGCGACCTGCGCCGTAAACGTCTCCGGCGTCTCGTCGTAGTGCATCGCGCCGTCTACAACCGAAGGTAGTCCGGCGTTCGGCAGGACGGAGACCGGAAGCGTCGCGTTCTCGCAAAGGTAGCGTATGCTCTCGGTCATGTTTCGCGGCCCCGTGCCGCAGTTCATGCCGATGACGTTGATGGGAAACGGTTCGAGCGCAGTGAGCGCGGCACTGATCTCCGTGCCGGGCAACATCGTTCCAAACAACTCAATCGTGACTTGCGCAATCACCGGCACGCGCCGCTTCGACAGCGCGAAATATTCGAAGATGGCTGCGAGCGTCGCTTTTGTCTGCAACAAGTCCTGACAGGTTTCGACGATGAGCAGATCGACGCCGCCGTCAACGAGGCCGCGTGCCTGCTCGTAGTAGGCCGCCTTGATATCGCGGAACTGTATGTGGCCGAGCGTGGGCGATTTTGTTCCCGGCCCCATCGAGCCTGCGACCCAGCGCGGACGTTCTTTGGTCGAGAAGTCTGCGGCGACGCGCTTCGCAAGCTCGGCGGCGCGGACGTTCAGGTCGTAGGCCATGTGGCCGATGCCATATTCGTCTAGGACGTAAGGGATCGCGCCGAAGGAATTGGTCTCGATCACATCGCAGCCGACTTCGAGGAAGCCCGCATGCACGCGCTCGATCGCCGAAGGCTTGCTGATGAGCAGATATTCGGGGCAGCCTTCAAACTGCGCGCCGCCGTAGTCGTCTACGGTCAGGTTTTGCACCTGTAGGTTCGTGCCCATCGCGCCGTCGAAAACGACGATGCGCTCTTGCAATGTTTGGAGGAAATCTTTCATGTAGTTTTAACTCGTCTCCGTTTCCGGCCAACGCTCGCGCGCATAAACGGGAAGCCCCGCGCCAAACAACGCGGGGCTTTCATTCGGGTGACTCGATATGCGTGTGGTTTCCCGTGAAAGACTTGGCCGAGCTGTTTAGCTGTTTATTTTACGTGGCCGCAAGTCGCCTTAACTCACCACGTTTGTTTCGTCGCCGTTTATTGAATCACCACGCGCGGGGCATGTCAAGAAGCAGAAGCCAGAGGTTAGAGATCAGAGGTCAGTGAAAACCACTCTGCTTTTCTGCTTTTAACTAACCTCCGACCTCTAACCCCTGCTTTATCTCTCTAGCCTCTGACCTCTGCTTTGTGATACTTTGCTGTCGCTTTCTCAATTCCCCAAACAGATTATTTATGCGCCGAGCCATCTATCCCGGTTCATTCGATCCAGTGACCAACGGTCATCTGGACATCATCGCGCGCGGCTGCAAACTCTTCGACGAGATCATCATCGCCGTCGTCGTCAATCCGGAGAAGCGTCCTCTGTTTACATTAGACGAGCGGCGCGAGATGTTGGCGGAGGTGCTCGCGGAACTCAACAGCGGGTCGTGTCATCTGGTGGTAGACGATTTTCAAGGGCTGTTGATGCAATACGCCGTCGAGCGCGAAGCCGATGCGGTGGTGCGCGGCATACGCGCCTTCTCCGATTACGAGTACGAGTTGCAGATGGCTTTGATGAATCGTCGGCTTGAGCCGCGCATCGAGACCGTCTTTATGATGCCCGCAGAGGCTTACTCATACGTGAGTTCGCGGCTCGTCAAAGAGGTCTATCAACTCGGCGGCACGATCAAAGGACTCGTGCCCGCGTCGGTCGAAGCACGCATGCAAAAGAAGTTCGACAAGAGTTGATTTCACGGAAACGGACGCGCCGTTCGGTGTTATACTGACGCCCGTTCCACAGCACAAACGGCGCGAGACGTAATACAAGAAAGAGTTTTGCGTCATAGAACTTTCAAAGGGAGGGTAGCAATATGCCTAGAGGCGACAAGGGCGCATACACCGACAAGCAGAAGCGACAGGCCGAGCACATAGAGGAAGGCTACGAGCGGCGTGGGCTGTCGGAGGAAGAGGCGGAGCGGCGCGCGTGGGCGACCATCAATAAAGTTTCGGGCGGCGGCAAGAAGAGCGGTTCGGGTCGGGGCAAGAAGGAGAACAAAGCTCCTTTGAAGAAGGGCGGCAAGAAAGGCGGCGCGGCTTCGGCCAAACGCTCAGCCGCCACGAAGTCGGCCTCGGCGAAGAAGGCCGCTAAGACGCGTGCGCGCAAAGGCGGCGCGAAGAAGGGCGGATCGAAGAAGGGATGACGAAACCGGCACTCGAAAGTTTCCCGCGCTCTGCGCGACTCGCAGAGATGCAGGCGTCCTCGACGCTCGCCGCGATGCAGAAGGCTCTGGCGATGCGCGCGGCGGGCGTTGACGTGGTTGATCTCGGCGCGGGCGAACCCGACTTTGACACGCCCGACCACATCAAACGCGCCGCCGACGACGCCATGCGCGAGGGGCAAACCAAGTACACCGCGACGGGCGGCACGCGCGCGCTGCAAGAAGCGATCATCAACTATTACGAGCGCGAGTTTGGCGCGCGTTACGACGTGTCGGAAGTGATGGCGACGGCAGGCGGCAAGCAGGCACTTTTTAACGCGATTGTGACGCTTGCAGATGCGGGCGACGAAGTTCTGATCTCGAAGCCTTACTGGGTGACTTTCCCGGAGATCGCAAAGTTCGCGGGCGCAACGCCTGTCTTTATCGAAACCGAAGAGACGGGCTTTCAACTGACCGCCGAACAGGTCAAACGCGCCATCACGCCGCGCACGAAACTCATCGTCATCAACTCGCCCTCGAACCCTTCCGGTCGTGTCATCGCGCCCGCAGAGTTTCGCAAGATCATGGAAGTGGTCGCAGAGCACGGCATCTATGCGATCTCGGACGAGTGTTATTTGCGCTTCGCTTATGCTCCGGCTGAGGTCTTCAGCGCGTCGAGCCTCGCGCCGGAGTTGCGCGCGCGCCTGTGCATCGCCGGATCGTTCTCGAAAACTTATGCGATGACTGGCTGGCGCATCGGCTATGCGCTCGCGCCGCGCGAGTGGACGAAGGCCATGCTGCTCGTGCAGGGTCATTCGACGAGCAACCCGAACTCAATCGCGCAACGTGCGGCGACCGAAGCATTCAACAGTTCGCAGGAGTGCGTCGGCGCGATGCTCGCGGAGTACGGCGCGCGGCGCGAGTGGCTCATCAAGGCTCTCGGCGAGATTCCGGGCTTCCATTGCTTCAACCCCGAAGGCGCGTTTTATGCGTTCCCGGACGTGCGCGGTTGTTTGAAAGGAAAAGTCAAAACGTCCGCAGAGTTCGCAGACAAACTACTCAACGACGAGCAGACTGTCGTGACCGACGGCGCGGGCTTCGGTGCTGACGGCTACATACGCATCTCTTATGCGACCTCGCTCGACCGCCTCAAGGAAGGCGTGCAACGCATCCGCCGCGTCGCCGAAGATTGCGCTGGTTGATTTAATTTAGCGACTCTCACCTTCAAGAGCTATAAAACAAAAGCGGCGACTCACATGTTCGTGAGTCGCCGCTTTCGCCTTTGCTAATGGAGTGGCTTTAGTAGATGTTGAAGTTGTACTCGATGGTGACGTACTGCGAGACCTTGCGCCCGTCCTTCTCGGCTGGCGTGAAAGCGATTCTGCGCGCGGCTTCAATCGCCTTCTCCGTCAGCCCGTCGGGCAGACGCGTCAGCGGCGTGATGCCGGAGACCGAGCCGGATGCGCCGAGGATGAGACGCAGGCGGACAGTTCCGGTGACTTGATTCTTGCGCGCCTCTTCCGTGTAGAGCGGCTC
>DATFGP010000023.1:0-1238 GCA_035249365.1 Pyrinomonadaceae bacterium
GGTGACAATGCCGAGAATGTCTCCTGATTCGTCCAGCACCGGCAGCGCCAGCAGGTTGTATTCGGCAATCTTGTGCGCGACCTCATCAGCGTTGTCATCAGGATGCGCCACCTGCAAATCTGTTCTCATCACTTGCTCGAGAGGCGCCGACGTTCTCGCAAGTATCAAACTTCGCAGCGCGATCACGCCGACCAGCTTCCACGACTCTTCCTGCTCAACGACGTACAGGTAATAAATCATGTTGGGCGTCTCAGCCATCTCGCGTAACCGCGCGAGTGCTTCGCCCACGGTCAAATCGCGCGGAAGAGTGACGAACTCAGTCGTCATTAACCCGCCGGCCGTGTCGTCTTCGTAAGGCAAAAGCTCCGCGACCTCAGACTGTTCTTCGTCGTCCATGCGGTGCAGAAGATCTTCCGCTTTTTCTTCCGGTAAATCGCCCAGGACGTCCGCCGCTTCGTCTGGCGACATGTGTTCAAGGATGTCCGCCGCGCGCTCTTCATCCATGTCGCCGATGATCTGCGCCTGGCGTTCCGCAGCCATCTCTTCCAGCGTCTCAGCAGCCGTTTCGTCATCCAGCGATTCGACGATTTCCGCGCCTTGTTGATACGAGAACGCGGCCGCGAGGCGAGCAATCTCAACCGGATGCAGGCGCGTTAATTTGCCGCGCGAAGATTTCAATTGGACGGTGGCAGCGTCAGTAGCGAGATAACCGACGTCAGCCCAGTCGATGACTTCAACCGGATTGCCGCGTCGCATGAACGAAGGAGCGAGCCGCCGCCACAGTCCGGCGAGGCTTACGTCGGCGCCAGTAACGCGCCACTCGTTCGCCGCCGGAATGATCTGCACATCGTTGACGCGCACGACTCGCTTACCGTCAACGTCAATTAGTTGTTTGTCCAACACATCGCGCGCCAGCAGCACTTCACCTTCGCGTCGCATAAACGGGCGCAGATCGAGAATGTCTGAATCGAGCCTCACGCCATGCTCACCAAAGTCCGAAATGCGCCAGCGTGAAAGAAAGAAGTCGCGCCGACGATAGCGCGCGACGAAACCTGCGACCGGCGGATGGTCGTCCTGGCCGAGACGCACGATTACGTCCTTGAGCGTGGCGACACGCTCGCCTTCGAGGTCGAGGATAGGTCGACCCAGGACTTGCGACAGATAGAGCATTGTTGGGTTCACGCTGCCCGCGTGACGCGTGATGATAGCACGCGTCGGCAAGAGGAAGATCGAACGAC
>DATFGP010000024.1:0-121934 GCA_035249365.1 Pyrinomonadaceae bacterium
GCGCCAACCGTACGCGCTACGCCGCGCTCGACCGCGTGCTCGAACCGCTCCCGCGCGAGCGCATACTCGGTATCATTCTCAACGGTGCCGAAGACAACAAAGACGACAGCAGCAGCTACTACCAACGCCGCTACTATCGAAAAGAAACAGTGACGAGTGACGAGTGACAAGTGACGAGAAAAAAGAAAAAGGTTTTAGTTTTTAACTCGTCACTCGTCACTCGTCACTCGTCACTTCCGAAGGAGCTTAATTGAGTTCGACGCGTCGTTTCAACGCCCGCACGCTCTTGCTGATTCTGGCCGAAGCCTTGTTGATCTTCGGCGGGATGGTGGCGGCTGCGGAGATTCGGCTCGGCGCGCAGGACTCTTACTACGAACTCGTCGCGCGCAACGGCTTCTACAAAGCCGCGCTCGCCACGCTCTTCTGCCTCGGCGCGTTCTATCTCTACGACCTCTACGACTTCGTCGTCATGCACGACCGGCGCGAACTCGTCCTGCGTCTCATACAGGCGCTCGGCCTCGCATGGATCGCGCTCGCCATAGTCTTCTACATGCTGCCGCAACTCATGCTCGGTCGCGGCATCTCGCTCATTGCGCTCCCGCTCGCCTTGCTCTTGATGGTCGGCTGGCGCGTCTCGATCCACTGGCTCTTAGGCCACCCGATGGTCGGCGAACGCATACTCATCGTCGGTTCGGGCGCGGCGGCGGTCGAGATCGCGCGCGAAGTTCTTGAGCGACGCGATGCGGGCTATCGCATCGTCGGCTTCGTGGACAACGATCCGGCATTGGTTGGCAAGAGCATCATCAACCCGCGCGTCATCGGCGTGACGACGGAGATGGACGAGATCGTCAGGCGCGAAAATATCGATCGCATCATCGTCGCGCAGGGCGAACGGCGCGGGCAGTTCCCTACGCAACAACTTTTGGATTTGAGTCTCGGCGGGCATGTCGCCATCGAAGAAGGCGCGTCGTTTTACGAGCGGACGACGGGGCGCGTACACTTGAACATGATGCGCCCCTCGTGGCTGATCTTTTCGGGGCGCGGGCGTCAGGCGCGTCTGAGTGGCGTCGCGCGCACGCTCATGCACAGGGGCGTCGCGCTCGTCGGCGCGCTCGCCTCGCTGCCCGTTGCGCTTCTGACCGCCGTGCTCATCAAACTCGAATCGCCCGGCCCCGCGCTCTACAAACAGGAGCGCGTCGGCAAGAACGGGCGGCCGTTCACGATCATGAAATTTCGCTCGATGCGCCTCGACGCAGAGAAGGACGGCCCCGTGTGGGCGCAGACGGGCGACGACCGCACCACGCGCGTCGGGCGCGTCATACGCAAAATTCGCGTGGACGAGATTCCGCAGTTCTGGAACATACTCCGTGGCGAGATGAACTTCGTCGGGCCGCGCCCCGAACGCCCGCACTTCGTCGCGCAACTCGCACGCGAGATTCCGTTCTACGAGCAGCGCCATTTGATCCCGCCCGGCCTTACAGGTTGGGCGCAGATCAAATACCCCTACGGCTCTTCAATCGAAGACGCGCGCCAGAAGTTGCAATACGATCTCTATTACATCAAAAACCAGAGCCTCGTGCTCGACGCGGTGATCCTGTTCGAGACGGTCAAGACGATCCTTTTCGGTCGCGGCGCACGCTGACGCGCGCCCGCGCCGTGAGAAGTTTTTCAGAGGTACATGAAATGAAAGTTCACATGATGAAGTTGGCAACGTTCGCGCTCGCGGGTCTCATTGCGAGCGGCTCTGTGTCCGTCAACGTGCTCGGCGCGCAGGACGCGAAGGATGACAAGAAGAAGTCGGAGCAGAAGACGCGCCCGCGCACGGCCACGACCGAGGGCAGCGCGGCGAAGCAGAAGGCGGGCGAGCGGCTTGAGCCGGACGACCAGAGCGCGCCGCCGCGCGCAGACGTGCCGGCGGAGATGCAGGCGAACCGGCGCGAGATGCTCTCGGAAGAGGAAGCGGCGGTCGTGCCCTACTACAACAACTTCATGGCGACCTACAGGCTCGGCCCCGAAGACGTGATCTCGATCACGGTCTTCAATCTCGACCGCTACTCGAAGGCCGGAATCACCGTGCCGCCGAACGCAGTCATCTCGCACCCGCTCATTCCCGAAGGCATCTTCGTCGGCGGCAAGACGACCGAACAGGTCGCCGAAGAGATCACGAAGCGTCTGGACGAGTACGTCATCAATCCGAAAGTGACCGTCTCGTTAGACAAGGCGCAGTCGGCGGTCTTCTGGGTGGTTGGCGATGTGGCGCAGCCGGGCATACGCGCGATGTCGCGTCGCCTGTCGGTGACGGAAGCGCTCGCGCTCTCCGGCGGCGTGCTCGACACGGGCAACAAAAAGAAAGTGATGGTCATGCGTCGTCAGGCGAACGGCTTCTTGCAGCCGACCATCGTTAACGTCGCCGCGATTGAGAAGGGACAGATGCCGGACAACTACTTTCTCAACCCGGGCGATCAAGTGATCGTCCCCGGCAACCGCATGAAGAACGTGCAGAAAATCATGAGCCTCCTGCCCGTCGTCAGTTTCTTCCGCATCTTCACGGGAGGCTTCTAAGCAAGGCGAAAGTAGAAAGTCGAAGGGCGGAAGGATAAAAGAGTAAAGATGATCGCGGGACGTGGAATACGGAAATTAAAGACGGACGCTGTTGCGCGTCGCGCATCGTCTCGTGCGCAGCGCCCACTGTCTTTACTTTCGCCCTTCGCCCTTCGCCTTTCTACTTTATTTGTCGTCTGCTTGCTGCTCGTCGCTCCCGTCTGTGCATCGGCGGCGACGTGGAAGCCGCAAACGTCGGGGACGCTGGCGTGGCTGCGCGCGGTCTATTTTGTTGACCGGAGCACGGGCTGGGCTGTCGGAAGCAAAGGCGCGCTCCTTGCGACGACTGACGGCGGCGAGAGTTGGGCGGTGCGTCGTCGCCCGACGGAAGACACTCTGCGCGACGTTTATTTTTTGAACGAACGGACGGGCTGGCTCGTCTGCGACCGCAGCATCTACCTGCTCAAGACGAAAGAAGAAGCGCGCTCCTACCTGATGAAGACTGTGGACGGCGGCGACACCTGGGCGCGCATCAATGTGACGGGCGCGGACACTGATGTACTGCTAACGCGCGTCACGTTCGTTGACGAAGGGCGCGGCTGGGCTTTCGGCGAGATGGGCGCGCTCTATGCGACGACGGATGGCGGGCAGATTTGGGCGCGGCAGAACGTCCCTACGAAACACCTCTTGCTCGGCGGCGCGTTTCTCACAGACGGTCAGGGCTGGCTCGTCGGCGCGGGCAACACGCTCCTGCACACGCCGGACGGCGGCATTGAGTGGCGCACAGGCACGTCGCCCGTCATGACTGCGACGCGCTTCAACGCCGTCTCGTTCGTTGACGCGCGGCGCGGTTGGGCGGTCGGCGAGCGCGGTCTAGTGCTGGTGACGACGAACGGCGGCCACATCTGGATGAGGCAGGAGTCGAACGTGCGCGTTGATCTCTCGGACGTGAAATTTACTGACGAACGCACAGGCTGGGCGGTCGGCGCGGAAGGCACGATCATACACACGACGGACGGCGGCGCGTCTTGGCAGACGGAACCTAGCGGTACGCGCCACCCGCTCGAACGCCTCTCGGTCGCATGGCACGGCGCGCGCGCGTGGGCGGTCGGCTTCGGCGGCACGATCATCGCATACGCAGACGACGCCCGCGCGCCCGCGCCGCCGCGTCTGAAAACTCCCGACAAAGAACAACCGAAAGAGCGCCCGCGCCGCGCCACGCCAAACGCTGCGACGCGCTGAACGCGAACGCCTGCGCCGCCTGGCTCAAGAGACTGCGCGTGCAAAACGAACTCCCGCAGACGCAAACGCGAAATTCACGCCGAACACCTCCGACGGAGAAATGAAGATGCCGGAACAACTCTCGAACCCGATTCCCCGACACACACGTGCCGCAGTCACCTTGCGCGCGCAACGCTTCATACGCGCCGCTTCATTGTCAGTTATGGCCGTCGCCGCGTGTGTTCCTGCCGCAGCCGCCTTCGCGCAAAATGCCGCGAAGCCGCAACCCGCTTCCGTGCAGGCGCAAGCCGTCAAGCCGAAGGATGCGAAAGCGAAGCCGGACGATGCGAAATCGAAAGCGAGCGAAGCGCAGGAGAAGAAGCCCGCAGCATCTACGACGACGGCGACAACGACAACGACGGAGATCACGCGTGCTCGTCGCGCCGTCGCTCCCGCTGCGGCTACGTCTGCCGCACCCGTCGCTGCTCCGTCCGTCGCTCCGTCAGCCGCGCCAAACGCTCCCGCCGTCGCTACGTCTGTTGACAAGCCCGCTGCTGCCGTTGCGTCGAAGAACGACGCGGCGACGAAGGCTGCCCCGAAGAGTGACGAGGCGGAACTCGAACGCATGCGCGCCGAGATCGAAAGCATGAAACCTTCGGCGGAGCGTGCGCGACTCGAACGCGCGCTCGTGGATAAACTCGTCGCGCTCAAACGCGAAACGGAAGCGCTCGACGCGCTGCGCCTGATGATCCACGAAGATCGCTACGACCCGCCCTTCTTCTTCAACACCGGAAACGCGCTCGCGCGTCTCGGCGATGCGAGCGCGGCGGAAGACGCATACCGCAAAGCCATCGGGCAGCGTCGCGGCAACTACGCGCGTGCCCTCAACAATCTCGGCGTCATCCTCACGCGTCAAGGCCACTGGGACGAAGCGCGCGAGGCATTGGCCGCCGCGCTCATGCAGGAGAACTACACTTACGCAGAGGCGAGCTACAACCTCGGTCGCCTCTACCTGCTGCGCGGCGAAGCCGACCTCGCCATACGCGAATGGACGCGCACGCTGCGTCTCGAACCCTCACACGCCGAAGCCGCCGCCGCACTCGCGCGCACTTACTTGGAAGACGGCAACGCCAAACGCGGCCTCGCTGTGCTCGACCAATTCACCGCACGCGCAACACGCACAGGCGCGAGCGTCCCGCTGGAGATTGCGGACGCGCGCCGCGAACTCGTCGAATCAGTTGGCGCAAAAGTTGACGATGCCGACGACGATGCAAACGTGAAGACGGGCGCAGGCGTCGGCGCGGATCGCGGCGCACGTATGAGCGGCGCGAGCCCCGCATCGTCAAACGCGAGCGCACGTGAAGTTGAGCGCGCCACATACGAGTTGTTGCAAGCGGCTCGCGCGCGTCGTGAGAGCGGCGATTATGAAGAGTCTGTGAAGCATTACAGGGGCGTGCTGGCGCGCAGCCCCGCAGGATATTTTCCGCCCGCCAATCTCGAACTCGGCGCTGTGCTCATCAATCTCAAACGCGACGAAGAGGCCATCGCCGCGCTCATCCCCGTCACCGAACGAGACGCGGCGCGCTATCCCGTCGCCTTCTATCATCTCGGTCGGCTCTACGAGCGGCAGGGTCAAACGGAACGCGCAGCAGACAGTTTCGCGCGCGCCGCCGCGCTCTACGGCGACGACAACCCGCAAGTCCTCATAGACCTCAGCCGCACGCGCGAGAAGGCGGGCGACACAACAGGCGCGCTCGACGCCGCAAACGCCTACGCCGCCGCGATGAAGCGACAGGGCACAGTGCCCGCTTGGGTCGCCGAACGTCAGGCGAAGCTACGGCAAAAGGCCGCCGCTTCCGCCTCCTCTCCCGCGCCGAAAAATTCGACGCCGGAGCGGTAGCAACAAGCGACGGCCTCCAAAAAAACCGTCAACTATTTTTTAAGCGACTCGCGGGGCGTGCGTTACTCCGTCGCTTTAACTTTCGTCACTTTCGTCGCGTGCAGCGTCGTGCCGTCGAGCGTGCCTTCGACTTCGACGTGCATGCCCTTCTGCTTCTTGTCCGTCGTCGCCGCGAAGATGACGAGCGCCTGCTTGTTGCCCTCTTCGTCCAGCTTGTACATCTTCTTGCCCACGACGAGCGCGAAACCGCTATCGGCACAACCCGGCATCAGCGCGCAGCCGACCGTATGATTTTTGGCCTTCACGTCGAAGTCTGCGTCCTCTGCGTGGTCGCTGGCGCACATGTTGTCAATCAAATAGCCGTCGAACTTCACTGTCTGCGAAGCCTTCTCCTGCGCGAACGCGAAGAGTGCGGCCACACACAGCATAAGGGAAACTGCGAAAATTTTTCGGGTCATCTTGAATATCTCTCTTTCATGCCCGCACGAAGGCGAGGCTTTGGGGGTTAAAAGTTCTGCGTCACGCTTACGCTGACGCGCCTGTCTGTTCGTCTTTTGATTTAGTCTGTTCGTTTTCGTCGTTTGATTCCGCTTGCGCGTCTTCGCTCGCCTCTTCCGGCTTCGACGCGGCAGGGCGCATGTGCGGGAAGAGTATCACATCGCGTATCGAACGCCTGTTGGTCAACAGCATCACGAGACGATCAATACCGATCCCGATCCCCGCCGCCGGAGGCATCCCGTAAGCGAGCGCACGCACGTAATCCGTATCCATCTGCATCGCCTCATCATCCCCACGCTCCCGCTGCACCTGCTGATCCTTAAACCGCTCAAACTGTTCCAACGGATCATTCAACTCCGAAAACCCGTTCGCCGCTTCCATCCTTGCGATGTATAACTCAAACCTCTCCGCGACGGACGGATCACCGGGCGACGCTTTGGAGAGAGGTGAAATGGATTTGGGAAAATCTACGATGAAAGTCGGTTGTATTAGATGCGGCTCTGCGTGCATCTCAAACATCTCAACCAAATTTTCATCGGTCAACTCAACGTCAGGCGCAAAACGCTTGACCATCTCGCGCATAGACACACGCTCAAAAGGGCGACCGAAATCGAACTCTTGATCTTCAAAACGAACACTTGTCCCGCCCGTCGCCGCGATCACGCTCTGTCGAAACATCTCTTCGCACAAGTCCATCATGCCGTTTACGTCCATGTAGGCGCAGTAAAATTCGAGCATCGTAAACTCTGGGTTGTGAGTGCTGTCTATGCCTTCGTTGCGGAAGTTGCGGTTGAGTTCGTAGACGCGCTCGAAGCCGCCGACGAGCAGGCGCTTGAGGTAGAGTTCGGGCGCGATGCGCGCGTAGAGGTCTATGTCGAGCGCGTTGTGGTGCGTCTTGAAGGGACGCGCCGCCGCGCCCGATGCGATGGGTGTGAGCATCGGCGTCTCGACTTCGACGTAGCCGTGCGCGTCCAGAAACGCGCGCATCTGCGTGATGAGTTTCGAGCGACGCTCGAAGACTTCGCGCGTGGTGAGTTCGCCCTCTTCGCGTTCGTGCTTGAGGCTGCTCGCGATGAGATCGACGTAGCGATAGCGACGCCCGATTTCGGGATCGGTGATGCCGTGCATTTTGTCTGGCATCGGCAAGAGCGCCTTCGCCAGAAACTCGAACGCGCGGACGTGTACGGAGAGTTCGCCCGTCTTCGTGACGAAGAGAAAACCTTCGACGCCGATGAAGTCGCCGTGATCGAGTAGCGAGAAGAGTTCCCAGCCGTCGAGTTCGCGCCCCGCGTGATTCATTGTCTGCACGTCGTCGCGGCGCACGTAAATCTGCAAGCGTTCCTTGCCGTCGGATAAGTGTACGAACGCGGCCTTGCCCATCACGCGCGGCGGCACAGCGAGCCGACCGCTGATGCGCACGTCGCCAAACTCGCGCAGCGCCGCGTTCGCCGCTTCGAGTTGTTCGGGCGTCGGTCGGGTTACGCCCGCTTCGAGTTGTGGCACGTGCCGCGTGATCTCTTCACAGGTGACGAGCGCGGTGATCGTATCTTCAAGTTGCGGGCTTGCGTCTCCGCGTTCCGCGCGGCGCTTCGCAACCATGCGGCTGCGGCTGAACTTGTTCGGGTAGGCGTTGCCTGTAAGTTCCTGAATCCGGTCAAGGTGTTCGCGGCGCGCGCGCGTCTGGTCTGTGTCGGGGATGGGTGTGGTGTTCTCTGTCATCTATTCGTGCTCCAAGCGAAAAGCGGAGTATAGCAAGAAGTAGTCAGTTGTCAGTAGTCAGTTGTCCGTTGCATGTGGCTCTCTCAACAAGTCACTAAAGATTGAGTTGCTCAACTGTGAACAGAGAAAGAACAACGGACAACGGACAACTGACTACTACTCCCGCTTCGTGTTAGCATCAATCCACTCGCAGACTATGGAGGGTAAGATTCTTTCGCCGGAAGAAGCGTGCGCGGTGCGCGAGCGTTTGCGCGCCGACGGGCGGCGGCTCGTCTTCACGAACGGCTGCTTCGACATACTGCACGTCGGCCATGTGCGCTACTTGCAGGCGGCGCGCTCGCTCGGCGACGCCTTGCTCGTCGCCATTAATTCCGACGCGGCTGTGCGCGCGCTCAAAGGCGACTCGCGCCCCGTGATGAACGAAGGCGAGCGCGCCGAAATGCTCGCCGCGCTCGGCGCGGTCAGCTACGTCACCATCTTTGACGCGCTCTCGCCGCGCATGCTCATCGCGCAGTTGCTCCCCGACGTTCTGGTCAAAGGCGGCGATTACGGTTTAGACGAGATTCACGGGCGCGAAGAGGTCGAAGCGGCGGGCGGGCGTGTCCTCGCGCTGCCCTTCATCGAAGGCGCTTCGACCACAGACATCATCGAGAGAATTAGAAAGCAGTGACAAGTGACGAGTGACAAGTGACGAGATGGAATACAAGTTTAAAGACAGTGGTTCTGATTTAACTTGTCACTTGTCACTCGTCACTTGTCACTCTTGAAAGTTATGAGTAGCACGGTGCAAAAAGGTTCGCCGGTCGAGGGTGCGTTGAGGCGCGTGTTGGAGGGCGAGGAGTTAAAGCGTCTCGTGGCGGAGGTGGAGGGTGGTGCGCGCGTGGTGTCGGTCGGGGGGCTGACTTCGGGGGCGGCGCGTGCGCTTGTGCTCGCGGCGTTGCAGCGCGAGACGGGGAAGCGTCTGGCAATCGTCGTCGAGGCGAGCCGCGATCTGGAACAGTGGGATCGCGATCTATGTTTTTGGAGCGAGGCGCTCAGACGACGCGGTGACGGCGAACGCACGGGCGGCGGCGGTGCGCGCGATGCGGTGCTGACGCTGCCTGCGTCGGAGAGCGACCCTTACGCGGGCGCGTCGCCGCACGCGGAGACTTTGGAGCGGCGCGCTCTGACGCTGTGGCGGCTCGCGCGCGGGCAAGGGGATTTCGTGTTGTTGACGGCGCGTGCGCTCGCGCGCCGGACGGTCAGGCCGGATGAACTGCTCGCGTCGGGCGCGACGCTCCGGCGCGACGAAGATCATGCGCCCGAAGAGTTGATCGAACTGCTCGTCGCTTCCGGCTACGTGCGCGAAGACCCAATCGGCGCGGTCGGCGAGTTCTCGCTGCGCGGCGGCATACTCGACGTGTGGTCGCCCGGCCATGACGCGCCCGTGCGCGTGGAGTTTTTCGGCGACACGGTTGATTCCATACGCGAGTTCGATCCCGAGACGCAGTTGTCCATAGGGCAGTTGCAGGAGATCGAGATCGTGCCGATGCGCGAGTACGCGGTCGGCGCGGATGATTTTCGACTGTGGGTGGAACTGGCGCGCGAGCGTTGGGCAGACGAACGCTACGCGCGCGCTCTGCGTGATCGCACGGTCTACGCCGAAGAGGGCGAGACGTTCGCGGGCTGGGAGTGGCTCGTCCCGCTCGTGCATTCGACGCGCGCGAGCACCTTCGATTACTTGCAGCGCGGGGAGACTCTGCTCGTCGCCGACGAACCCGCCGCGCTCGAAACGTTCCTCGGAAACACTTACGAGACTTTGAGCGCGCGTTACGGCGAGACGGAGGCGGCGGACGAGTTGGGCTTGCGTCCAGAAGAACTTTATTTGACGACGGAGGAGTTGCGCGCCGCGATAGCTGGCACACCGCGCGTCGAGTTGCGAACTTTGGGGCGCACGGCGGCGGCGACGGACGAGCGTTTCGCGGGCGAGGCGGAAGCGGCGGCGTTGACAATCGGGCGCGCACGCACACGCGCGACACACGCGCCGATGTTTCTCTTTCCGGCGGTCGAGCGTGCGCCGGAGATCGAGTGGAACGCGCGCGCGGCCAGGCGTTATCACGGGCGCATCGCGGAACTGGCGGCGGACGTGCGGCGCACGCAGGCGCAAGCGGACGCGCGCGTGCTGTTCGCGATGCCGAGCGCAGGCGTTGCGGAGCGCGTCGCGGAGATGCTCACGGAGTACAACGTCTCGGCGCGGCTTGCGCTCGCGGGCGAGAGCAGCGGCGGCGCGCACGAAGGCGTGGAGGCGATAGTCACGGCCGGTCGCCTGTCAGGCGGCTTCGAGTTGCCTGCGGCGGGCTTGGTCGTCCACGTCGAAAACGATCTGTTTGACGAGGCGCACGACGGCGCGACTGTGGAGCATCGCGCGCCCGGCGCGACGGGACAGGGCGCTGCGTCGGCTGCGTCGGCGACAACAAGTGGCGCGCAAAAGACGCGCCGTAAGAAATCGAAGACGGCGGCGTTTTTGTCGGACTTCCGCGACCTGAAAGTCGGCGATTACGTCGTCCACATAGATCACGGCATCGCGCGTTTCGGAGGTTTGCAGACGCTCGATTTGAGCGGGCGCGGCAAGAGCGAGTTCATGCTGCTCTTTTACGCGGAAGACTCGAAGCTCTACGTGCCCGTCGAACGGCTTGATCTCGTGCAACGTTATTCGAGCGCCGAAGGGCATGAGCCGACGCTCGACCGTCTCGGCGGACTCGGCTGGCAGAAGACGAAGGCCAAAGCCAAACGCGAGATGCGCGACATGGCCGACGAGCTTTTGCGTCTCTACGCCGAGCGCAAACTCGTCGGCGGTTACGCCTACGCGGCTGACTCGCCCTGGCAGCGCGAGTTTGAAGACGGCTTCGAGTATGTGCCGACGCCGGATCAAGAAACTGCCATCGAAGATGTGAAGACGGACATGGAAGCGACGACGCCGATGGACAGGCTCTTGTGCGGCGACGTGGGCTACGGCAAGACGGAAGTGGCGATGCGCGCGGCGTTCAAGGCCGTGATGGAGTCGAAGCAGGTGGCCGTGCTGACGCCGACGACCGTCTTGGCTTATCAACACTTCGAGACGTTCACGTCGCGTTACGCAGCGTTCCCTGTCAAGATCGAACTGCTCTCGCGTTTCCGCACGCCGAAGGAGCAGAAGGATGTCGTGCGCCGCGTCGAGGCGGGCGAGGTGGACATACTCATCGGCACGCACCGGATACTCTCGAAGGATTTACAGTTTCGTGATCTCGGCCTCGTCGTCGTTGACGAGGAACAGCGTTTCGGCGTCGCGCACAAGGAACGTCTCAAACAGTTGAAGAAGAAGGTTGACGTGCTGACGCTTTCGGCCACACCGATTCCGCGCACGCTCAACATGTCTCTGATGGGCTTGCGCGACATGTCAATTATCGAAACGCCGCCGCGTGATCGCCTCGCCATTCAAACGCAGGTCGTGCAGTTTTCCGAGTCGGTCATCAAGTCCGCGATTGAACTGGAACTGGGGCGCGGCGGGCAGATCTTCTTCATACACAACCGCGTGGAGACGATTGACACCATCGCCGCGCTCGTCCAGCGTCTTGTGCCACAGGCGCGCGTCTGCGTGGCGCACGGGCAGATGAACGAGAAGGAGATGGAAGGCGTGATGCTCGATTTTATGGCGTACAAATACGACGTTTTGGTCGCCACGACCATCATCGAAAACGGCATAGACATCCCGCGCGCCAACACCATCATCATAAATCGTGCCGATCACTACGGGCTGGCGCAACTGTATCAACTGCGCGGTCGCGTCGGGCGCTCGAATCGCCGCGCACACGCCTATTTGTTGATTCCTTCGGAACAGGAACTCACGCCGATTGCGCGTCGCCGTTTGGCTGCGATCAGAGAGTTTTCCGACCTCGGCGCGGGCTTTCGCGTCGCCGCGCTCGATCTGGAACTCAGAGGCGCGGGGAATCTTCTGGGCGGCCAGCAGTCCGGCCACATGGACGCGCTCGGCTTCGATCTTTACACGCAGATGTTGGAGCGCACGGTCGCGGAACTTCGCGGCGAGGACGTGCAGGACGAAACTTCCGTCTCGCTCAATCTCGGCGTTGACGTTGCGATCTCCGAAGATTACATCTCGGACATGGGGCAGCGGCTTCGCACCTACAAGCGCATCGCGTCGGCGCGCGACGACGAGACTTTGCGCCAGATTCGCGCCGAGACGGAGGATCGCTACGGGCGCATCCCCGAATCGGTCGAACGACTTCTGGCCTACGCGCGCGTGCGCCGCATGGCCGAAATGGTCGGCGTGCTCTCGCTCGACCGTACGCCGACGGGACTTGCGATCAAGTTGAGCGAGAAGGCGCGCGTCGCACCCGAAAAATTGCTCGCGCTCGTCTCGGAACGCGCGGGCACTACTTTCACGCCGAACGGCGTGTTGCGCGTCGAGTTGAGCGACGAGGAGGCGGACGACGTGATCGAAACCGCGCATGGCCTGTTGCTGCAAATCCACCGCGCGGACTAAAATGAGTCGCAAATTTTAGCCTTGCGAGTTTCGAGAATTGAAGCTCTCCGGTTCTTCCGACTTGAAGCTCGCGGCCTGAAACTTGAAACCTTGAATTTCACCCGACCGTTAAGACCTGCTGTGTCCCGCGCGAAGTGCCGGACTTGTAAATCAGAGGCGTTAATTCGATTTAATAACTACGGAAAAGAGAGGCGTCTCGCGTCGTCGCTGTGCGGCGCGTTTGCCATGTTCGTTAAGGAGTAAAAAATCTGTGAAGTTAAAATTTTTAATGCGTGTACGCCGCGTCGCGTCCGTCGCGTTCGTCTTGGCCTCGCTCGTCGCGTCGCAGTCTGTCTCGCTCGTTGTGCGGGCGCAGGAGGAGGGCGTGCCGCGCGTCGTTGACGAAGTGATCGCGCAGGTCAACTCGGAAGTCATCACGCTCTCGATGTTGAAGCGTGAGATGGCGGAGGCGTCCGAGGCGCTCAAGGTGCAGCGGAATTTGACCGAGGAGCAGGCTTCGGAAGAGATCGGGAAACGCCGCGCAGAGATCATCGCCACGCTCATCAACGAACAACTGCTTGTGCAGAAGGGCAAAGAGATGGGATTGGTCGAAGATGTCGAGGCGGAAGTCAACCGGCGCATGCTGGATGTGGCGAAGCGCGAGAACATCAAATCGCTCGCCGCGCTCGAACAGGCGATGCGCGAGAGCAAGATCGATCCGGCGAGCGTGCGCAACACGATCCGCACGGAGATCATGAAGACTTGGGTGCTCGGGCGCGAAGTTGATCAGAAAGTTTTCTACAGCCTGACCGATTCGGAAGTTAAGACCTACTACGAGGCGAACAAAGAGAAATTCCGCAAGCCGGAGACGGTCAAGATGTCGGAAATCTTTTTGAGCACGGTCGGGAAAGACCCGAAGGAAGTGCGCGAGCGCGCCGACAAACTCGTGGCGCAGTTGCGCGCGGGCGCAGACTTCAAAGCGACGGCGATGGTGCAGTCGGAGCGTGAAGTCAACGGTAAGCGCGTCGCGCCTGAGACCAAAGGCGAACTCGGCACGTATGCCATGAGCGACATCACGCGCGAAGATGTGGCGAACGCGCTCAAGAATTTGAAGGTGGGCGGCGTCACCAATCCGCTCGACACGGATGGCGGCATCATCATCCTGCGCGTTGACGAACACACGCCTGCGGGCGAGGCGGTCTTCGACGAAAACAAGGTGCGCGAGGCGATCACTTACAGTCGTCTGGAAAAAGAGCGCAAAGTCTACGTCAGCAATTTGCGCCGCGAGGCGTACATCGAGATCGCGCCCGCCTACCGCGACGCAGTCCTCCCGCTCCTGAAGAATGAGGGAGAAAAGGCGACGCCCGCCGCCGTCGCCGCTTCCACTCCCGCCGCCAAGAAAGACGACAAGAAGAAGTCGGACGGTAACAAGAAACCGTAAATACAGTGACGAGTGATGAGTGACGAGTGACAAGTTAAAACAAAGAGAAGTTCTTTATGTTTTAACTTGTCACTCGTCACTCATCACTCGTCACTGTTCTTGGCACTGCTTTATCATGCGTCTGGATCAGTTTTTACGTGCGAGTCGTTTGGTGTTGCGGCGGACGGTGGCGCAGGAGTTGTGCGAGGCCGGGGCGGTGCTGGTGAACGGTGCGCCCGCACGTTCGTCGCGCGCGGTGCGTGTGGGCGACGAGATCACGCTCGGACGCCGCGAGCGTTTATTGACGGCGCGCGTGCTTGCCGTGCCGACGACGAAGCAAACTTCCAGGCACGAAGCTGCCTCTTTGTACGAAGTCGTACGAGACGAGCGGCGTGTGGAAGATCGTGAATAGGACGTTTGTGTCCGAACAGTAGACCCGTTGAAGATGTAAGGACGGCGACCCCGACTGTAACAGGAATGCAACAACGGCGACGATGAAGTAGCTCATCGTCGCCGTTGTTGCGTGTCAGAACCGCCTGCGGTAGCGGGCGGGTTTTGCAGACGATAGAACGCGCCCCCTATCGCAGGCGGTTCTGACATTCTTTTTTGCGTCCGTCTTTCGCCCGCCAGTGCGTTTAATGTCTTAGAAACAGACACCCGCCGCGGTGCGTCTCATGCGAATTTAATGGCTTTTGCGCCTGTCGCCTCTTGGTATGCGATTTGCCGATTGCGTGTGCGGGACGAGTCTATAAATTTTCTCCGCGCCGGAATCAGAGGGTTATTGGTAGTCTATCAGGGGCAAGCCATGAACATTTTAAGCAACTTCTTCTCGGACGATCTCGCCATTGACCTCGGGACTGTGAACACGCTCATCTACGCGCCGGAGCGCGGCATCGTCTTGAACGAGCCTTCGGCTGTGGCGATTCACAAGTACACGGGCGAAGTTTTGGCGGTCGGTGCGGAAGCGTACAAAATGGTGGGGCGCGCGCCGAAAGATGCGGAAGTTTTCCGCCCCGTCAAAGGCGGCACGATTGATAATTTCGAGGCGACAGAGAAGATGCTCGTCGCCTTCATACGCCGCGTTCACGGCAACCAGAACAAGCGCAGCCACATGGTCATCGGCGTGCCCGGTTCTTCAACCTCGCTCGAACAACGCTCCGTGCGCGATGCGGCGCGCGACGCCAAAGCCACGCGCGTCGATCTCGTTGACGAGGGACTGGCCGCTGCGCTCGGCGCGGGTCTTAGTTACGAAGACGAACGCGCGCACCTAATCGTTGACATCGGCGGCGGCACAACGAACATCGCCATCGTCGCGGGCGCGGCGGTCGTCTCTTCGAGCAGTTTGCGTGTGGCGGGCAACGCGATGGACGACGCGATACGCGAGTACGTGCGCGCCAAGTACGAGATGCAACTCGGCGAGCGCACCGCCGAACAGGTCAAGAAGGAACTCGGCGCGATGCGCGCGAATGATGAGAAGACGGAAGCGCGCCGCATGGAAGTGGTCGGCAAGGAGTTGACGAGCGGGCTGGCGAAGGCCGTCGAGATCGGGTCGGACGAAGTGCGCGAGGCTTTGGAGCCTGTGCTCTCCGAGATCGTGGCGGGCGCGCGGCGCGCGATTGAGGATTCGCAGCCGGACGTGACGGCGGACATCTACCAGACGGGCTTGATCCTGACGGGCGGCGGCGCGCTTCTCGAAGGCATGGCCGAACGCCTACAGAGCGAACTGCGCCTGCACGTCACGGTCGCAGACGATCCGCTCGCAGGCGTTGCACTCGGCGCGGGGCGACTACTAGCCACTCCCGAACGACTCCAACGCGCCGCCATACGCGACGACGTGCCCGCGTGGCAAGGCTCGGAAGAGTTGGTCGTGAATTGGTAAATTAGAAATTAGAAAGTCGTCGGAATAATCGAGGCGGGAGGATGAAAGCGCGAGCGCGTTTGTCCTCCCGCCTTAATGTTTCCTGCCGCCTTAGTCCGTGCGGGTAGAGTGAATTTCGTCTTCTAGCAGGCCGCGTTCCGTCCGCAAAATTTCTTCGCGTAAAAGCGCACGTTCTTCGAGAGACAGTTGGCGGTAACGTGTGACGATTTCTCGTGGGTCGCGTTCGGGCGCTGTGGCAGCGTCGTCTGCGTCGGGCGCGGACGGAAGCAGGACGAGACCGAGGACGTAGAGCGCGAGCGTGAAGAAACTAATGTAGCCGGTTGAGGGCGCGAAAGTTTCCTGCGTACTCGTGAGTGTGCCTTGCGTGAAGCCTTCGAGGAGCGCGGCGGCGAGACGTTTGAGCCAGCCGCCGTCCGCAGCGTAGAGCGAGGCGAGGAGCATGTGTTTGAGTACGAAGGCCGTGGCAAAAAGCGCGGCGAGGCTGCGAAGTAGCCTGCGCGCGTCGAAGGATGCGAACTGGTTTTGCCAGAGCGTCCAGAGAAAGAAGAAGGCGAACATCCAGCGAAACAATCCGCGTTCGGGCAGCACGCTGTTGAAGGCTTGCGCGGAGGCGAAGAAGACGGCGAGCAGCGTGAGCGCGTGCGAGACGTTCGTGAGCGGCGCGTTGTCGTTTGCCAGCCACGCGCGTAGGTTGACGAGACCGCCGCGCGCGAAGAGTAGCGACAGGAGAACTGCAAGCACAAGCGCGACGAGCGGAGGCGCGACGAACAAAAACGCGCCCGTCCCGCTTGCGACGCGCAGGCCGCCCGCGAGCGCGACGGTCAAGAAGATCGTCGGCAGCAAGAGGAAGCGCACGAGCAGACGGTTTGTGTCGCGGTGGTTTTTCATTTCCTCTCGCGCACGATCTTGAGCGGGTTGAGATCGCCCAGAGAACTCTTCGTGCCCTGTTGCAACTCGGCCTTGAGTTCTGCGGCTGAGTGAATCTTCAACTCCGCGTCTTCAACCGCGAGCGCGCCGTCAGGCGACAGACTGATCGCGCGGTTGACAGCGTCAAGACCTTGTTTGAACAGCGCATCGTCGTTGTATACGCGCCCCCAACCCTCTCGGTAGAAAGCATAGGCGATGTAGAACTGCGTGCGCGCGTCGCGCATCGCGGGGTCTGCGCGCATCCACTCGTCGCGCGCCGCAGCGTACTGCTCGCGTCGAAACAGTTCGTGTGCCGCATGAAAACGCGCGTCGTCAATCGCGTAAGTTCCTGCGGCGACGCTCGCCTGCGTCGTCACTTCCGACAGGCTGCGCGGCTCGTTCGCGTAAACCCAGATGATGAAGGCCGCGTAAAGAAGCGTCCACGCTATTCCTGCGCTTTTGATGAGGTTCGGTTGCATTGCTATAATCCGTTGGCCGCGCTAAATGCACGAATCATGTTAATGTCGCTGGCGGCGCTAATCTCAGTCGCAAAGGATAACTTATTTTCACCATGAAGACATTTCTCGTTTCCCTCATCCTGCTCGTCGCCGTGTCCGCCGCTGCCTCAGCACAGGAACACAAATCGCACGACGCGCACGAGTCGCATAAGAAACACGACGCCGCGAAAGTCGAAGCCGCCAAAGTCGAACATGACGGCGAAGTGATCAAGCGCGGCGACGCGCTCTCAAAGGAGTCGCCCGCCGTCTCGTTCGCAGACGTGTTGAAAGAGCCTGCGAAGTTTGCGGGCAAGCGCGTGCGGATCGAGGGCGTGGTGGAGCGCGTGTGCCAGAGCGAGGGCTGCTGGATGCAGATCGCGCCGGAGTCGGGCGTGGCGGGCATACGCGTCACGTTCAAGGATCACAGTTTCTTCGTGCCGAAGGATTCCAGGAGCATGAAGTTCAAGGCCGAAGGCGAGTTCTCCGTTAAAGTGCTAGACAAAGCACAAGTGGATCACCTCGTCGAAGACGGCGCGAAGATCGAGCGCAAAGCCGACGGCACGGCGGACGAGATACGCTTCGTCGCTACGGGCGTCGAACTGTGGAAATAAAAATTGTCAGTTGTCCGTCGTCAGTTGTCAGTTGTTTGTATCGCGTAACTTGCCGCCCACACTGAAACAGTTCAAGTCGCGACACGAGAACAACTGACAACTGACTACAGACAACTGACAGCTTTTAATTTATGAAGCCTTTCAAGATCAGAGACGTGTTGATTTCGCCGCCGCTCGTGCTGTCGCCGATGGCGGGCGTGACGGACGTGGCGTTTCGCGGTTTGTTGAAGCGGCGCGGCGGGATCGGTCTGACCGTCTCGGAGTTCATTTCGGTCGAAGGCTTGACGCGCAACAACCCGAAGTCGAAGCGGCAGATGCGCTTTTACGATTACGAGCGACCGTTCGCCGTGCAGATTTTCGGCGGGCAGGCGGAACGCATGCGCATGGCCGCAGAGATGGCACAAGAGGTCGGTGCGGACATACTCGACGTGAACTGCGGTTGCCCCGCGCCGAAGGTGGTCAAACACGGCGGCGGCAGCGGGCTGCTGCGCGATTACGCGCGGCTCGAAACGATCTTGAAAGAGATCAAACGCTCGATCACGATCCCGCTCACGATCAAGATTCGCGCGGGCTATTACGATAACCACATCAACGCGGTCGAGACGGCGAAGCTCGCAGAACAGTGCGGCGTCGAGCACATCGCGCTGCACGGGCGCACGAAGGAGCAGGGCTACAAGGGGCGCGCGAACTGGGACTTGGTGCAGCAGATCAAAGAGACTGTGAAAGTGCCTGTGTCTGGAAGCGGCGACGTGACAACTGTTGACGAGGCGCTGGCGCGCTGGCGCGAGACGAATTGCGACGGCATCCTCATAGGGCGCGGCGCGATGGCGAACCCGTGGATATTTCGACAGATCGAAGACACGCTCGCAGGGCGCGAGCCGTTCCAACCGACGCTCAAAGACAAGCGCGACCTCTTGCTCGAATACTTCGACCTGCTGCGCGCGGACATGCCTGAGTTGCCCGCCATCGGGCGCATGAAACAACTCGCGGGGCAGTTCACGCGCGGCCTCGTCGGCGGTTCGCGCTTCCGGCAAGTGCTGTATCACTCGCACGCGGTTGACGAAATTCTCGAACGCATCGAAGAGTATTTCGAGACGGTCGAAGCGGGGCGCGTCTACGTCGGCGAAGGCGACGCGGGCGGGGCGGAAGAAGCGTCCGCGCCCGTGCTCGATTCGTGCGAGGCGGCGACGGTGTGAGGGATGTCAGTTGTCCGTTGCCCTTCGTCAGTTGTCAGTTGTTCGTGTTTACGTAGATTGAGAGGAGCAAGCGGGAATGAATGATGAACGTGAAGAGACGCGCGCGGGCGGCACGCACTTCAACGAACAGGATCGCGCGGACGAGCGCGGCGACGCGGCTGAGCCGGATGCGCCCGTCACGGCGGAACAAAACGAGGGCATGAGCACGATCCTCGAAGGCGAGCCGGGCGACGGCGTGCAAGACAATCTCGGCGAGTAATAACCTCGCGCGAAAGCACTCACCGCAGAGACGCAGAGAGCGCAGAGGGGGCGCAGAGAAGATCAATGTCTTTCTCTGCGCCCCCTCTGCGTCCTCCGCGTCTCTGCGGTGAAGGTTTTATTTCGCTAACTCAATTCTCCAATTTCAGTTTCGAGCGCGCGGAGTGTGCGACCGAGCATTTCGCGGTGAGCGCGGTTGGTGGCGCGTTCGAGTTGGTCGAGCGTGCGTGCGCGCGAGAGGCGCAGGGTTTCGAGTCGTTCGCGTCGCGTGCGCGCTTCGGGCGATTCGTCCAGAGGCGTCTCCGACGCGCGACGCGCACGCTCCTCCGCCTCCTGTATCTGATCTTCGACCGCTTTGCTTTCCCATCCACGCGCCATCGTCTTACGCTCCCCTCAAACTTCGGCACTACACGCAAATTTCGTCACCCGCGCGTCGAATTTACGCCGAACGCGCGCGGCGCATCCTTCAGTTTCGACAGCAAACGCCTCGCGCCCGCCCGTAGATGGTATCAGCACGCGAGCAATTAACAATCGCTCATGAGCAAAAGCCATTAGCACACGAGCAATTGGCATTATCATGCGAGCAATTGGCAAACGCCTATGAGCGAAAGCCATAATCATGCGAGCGCAAGGCATAACGACGCGTGCGCATGCCATGCGCTCATGTCGTAATGGCATGCGCTCGCGTGCGCATGCCATGCGCATGCGTGGTAATGCCATGCGCTCATGTCGTAATGCCATTACCACGCGTCGTAATGGCATTACCATGCGTGGGAATGCCATTCGCTCACGTGCGCAAAGCATTCCCACGCATGCGCATGGCATTACCATGCGTGCGCAAAGCATTCCCGCGCATGGTAATGCCTTGCGCGCGGGGCGGAGAAGCGTGCGCAGGCGCGCGTCGAAACTTTATGTGCCCGGCCTGCGCAGGCCGAGCGGGAGCGGCGCAGTGCCTTCAAAGAACCAACTCGCGCCGACTTTGACGCGGTGATGCCACGTCGGCAGCCGAGAGGTGTAGAGCGCGAAACGCGCCTGACGCGCGAGCGCCCCCCCGAAGGCTTTGCCGCCCGTGAGCACCGCCGCGCGCTCCGTCCCTAGGCTCAAGGCTTCGCCCATCTCCTCGAAATGCTTGGTCTTGAGTTCGCCGTCGCCACGCAAGAGCGCGCGTATGTTGGCGGCGGCGAGCGACGCCTGTTGGAAGGCGAGTTGCGCAGTGCCCGCGAGTTGCGGGCTGGCTGCCGCAAAGCGCGCGTCGTCGCCGAGCGAGAAGACTTCGCGCATCCCCTGAACTTGCAGCGTCGGCTCGACGAGGACTAAGCCGCGCGCGTCCTTCGGAATCCGCAGTCGCTCCACGAGCGGGCTGACACGCACGCCGCCCACCCAGACGACCCCCGCCGCTTTCAGTTCCGTCAACTCGCCGCCTTGCTCGAACGTCATCCCATCCGGCGTCACACGCCGCACGCGTGTACGTGTATGCACTTCGACTCCCGACTCGCGTAGAGCCTCTTCGACGTACTCGCGCAGTTCGTCGCCCATGCCGGGAACGACGTGTTCGGCCATCTCTACGACCACGACGCGCGGCTCGCCGCGCAGGCCGCGACGCACGAAAGCATCCTTGAGCAGATCGCCCATCTTCGTAGAGAGCTCACAGCCGCTCGCGCCGCCGCCGACGACTGCGAACGTCGCCGCCGCATGCGCCTCTTCCGCCGTAGCTTCGGGTGGGATGCGGTCGAGCGCGTCAATCATCAGGTTGCGCAGCGCGTCGGCGTCCGCGATGCCGCGAAACGCGAGCGCATGCTCATCCGCACCCTCTACGCCCGCGTAATTCGTCACGCCGCCGACCGCGAGCACCAGCACGTCATAGCTTTGCGCCTCCGCCCAACCTTCGACGGCGACCGTACGTGCCTCGAAATCCACGTCCGACACTTCGCCGTGAATGAAGCGTATTTTGTCTTCGTCCAGCAGTTCGCGATAGTGCGGCGCGATGTGCCAAGCCTCCACCTCGCCGCTCAGATACTCGTAGAGCATCGGGCGAAATGTAAAGTGATCCTCCGCGCTGATGATCGTAACCTCGCCCTCACCCGCCAGTTCTAACGCGGTGAACAGCCCCCCGAAGCCCCCGCCGATAACAACGATACGCGCCTGTTTTTTTGCCATAAGATTAATTGTAAACGTTCCTTTTGGGCGGGCATGGTAGCAGAGAAGCGTGTACGAGCGCACCTCTTTATCGCATCACGCTTCGGCAGTCGCGGCGAGCAGACGCCGTATCGTGTCCATCAACTCGATCAGGTTGTTGGGCTTTCGCAGGAAAGCATCCGCGCCCGCCTCTCTCGCTTCCTCTGTTAAGTCTTTGATCGAGATGAGTATGATCGGCGTCTGTTTGCGATGCGGTAAGCTGCGCGCGAGTCTGATTGTCTCTAATCCGTCGTAGGACGCGTCATGATCAATTATCAGTAGGTCGAAGTGCTCGCTTTGCTCAAGCATCGCGCGTGCGTAGATGTTGTTGGCGCACCCTTTGACGTACCATCCGGCGAACTCCAACACGTCGTTGATAATGCACCGAAACATCTGGTTGCGCTCGACGAAGAGGATGATGGCGGGGCGCGGTTGCGACAAATTGTTTATGCTCCTCCGGTGAGAAAAGGATACGGAGACGAGGCGCGCTCTGGTAAGATGCACGCGCTCTATCTTTGAAAACAACTGGCAACGGTCGCATTGAATAGCTCACCCTCACCCACTCACGAGTGATGAGCGTCGCCACGAAGCAGACTCTTTCTACTTTCTTGGCGACATTACAAACCGAAGACATTCTAGTCATTGTTCTGACTAGGATCAAGGTGCGAGCGAAGTTGATTGACCTATCAGGAGAGAAATCCTGATGGGCAATTCACGGGAGCGACCAAAACGCCTCGCAGAAAAACTTCTTCAAATACGTCTCGCGCTCGGCCTTTCGCAGAGTGAAATGCTCAGATATGTCGGAATTGAGAAGACAGGTTATCGGCACTACATCTCACATTTTGAAACCGGACTTCGTGAGCCAACGCTAATGACTCTCTTGGAATACGCACGCGTCGCCAACGTCCTCATGGAAGTCCTCGCCGATGATGAACTAGACCTCCCTGAAACTATACCTAGCCCCACAAGAAGCGAAGGCATCCGGCGCACATCCACTCGAAGCAAAAAGACCCGCTAGGACATTTGAGGTTTGACGAAACCTAAGCGCTTGGGTTACGGTCGTATTAGCTGACTTATAGTGGTCAGCGTTAGGTGAAGGAGAGTTGTCAGTAGGACTATTCGCTGTGACTTTTCCTAAGCAATATAACGACTGACTTAATCACCGAAGATCAGTTTGTCTTTTATATAGGAGACTAAAAATCATGACCAAACCTTGTAAAACTCCGTAAAGGAGACGCTGATGGCGACAGTATTACGCACCAACGGATTCTCTTTCAGAATCTATACCAACGATCATGAACCGCCTCATGTCCATATAATCAAAGCTGATGGCGAAGCAATTATCGAGCTAGGTGATGAAAACAACCCGCCCACGATCCGTGAAATCTACAGGATGCGTGATCGGGACGTGGCAATCGCCTACGATTTAGTAGAACAATTTAAGACGAAATTATTAAATGGCTGGAAAGAAATTCATGAAAGGCGAGGTAGCTGACACCCTGAAGGAGCAGATTATACGGGCGCGTCAGGCGGCGAAAGACGCCGACGCGCACGCGCCGCGCGTAGCGTCCGCACGATACGACCAAGAATCGGATCGTATCGTCATTGACCTCAAGAACGGCGCAACCTTTATTGTCCCTGTGGCTATGTTGGAAGGATTTGCAGATGCATCGCCTGCGGAACTGGCCGAGATAGAGATAACGCCTTCACGCGCCGGACTGCACTGGGAAAAGCTGGATGCTGATCTTAGTGTTCCGGCATTGCTTAAAGGTGCTTTTGGCTCGAAAACGTGGATGTCAGAGCTAGGGAAAAAGGGCGGCAGCGCAACTTCGGAAGCAAAGGCTTCCGCTGCCAGAGAGAACGGTAAGAAAGGCGGAAGGCCAAGAAAGGCTTCTTGACCGTGCGGCGTGGCTGCTGGACAGTCGGTTTGTGGGCGTGTTAAATTGTCGCGGTTTTACTTAACTCTTGCGGTTGCCTGAAATTACGGGCGGACTGCGGTCTGGGAGGGCCATCCGGGGCAGTAAGTTAGAAGTTATGTTGGATAGAGAATCGAAGGAACAAATCGTCACCACGTACCAAACGCACGAGGGCGACACGGGTTCGCCGCAGGTGCAAGTCGCGTTGCTCACAACACGCATTAACCAGCTCACCGAGCACTTCAAAACGCACAAGAAAGATAACCACTCGCGGCGCGGACTGCTCAAGATGGTCTCGCAGCGACGCAGCCTGCTCGATTACCTCAAACGCAGGGACATCGAGCAATACCACAAACTGATCAGCAGCCTCGGCCTGCGCCGCTAACCTTAGCGCGCGACGTGCCGCTCCGGCAGTTGAACGGTTGACCCAAAGCGAAGGAAGCAGATTTCCTTCCACATCAAGAACGCCCGCGTCCCTAGAAAAGCCGGGTGGCAGTGCCGAACGTGACGGCGCAAACTGCCGCCAAGCGGATGCGAGTAGCCTGTAGCAGATAGTTCAGCAACAAGGCGGCGACAACTTCACGGGTGAAGTTGTCGCCGCTTTTCGCGTTTGAAAATTTGCCGCCCAACGCCGAAGCGCGCCGTCACGTAGCGCGCCCGTCGGCGGGCGAGCATCACGTTTGGAAATTTAGTAGAGATGGGCGCGCGCCGGATGAGACGGCCAAAACGCGCCACGAGATTGTTGTCCGAAGGAGACACACGTTATGCCAGTGAGAAAATATTTGAAAGAGACTATCAAACTCGGCGGTCGCGATCTGACCGTCGAGACGGGGCGCGTCGCCAAGCAGGCCGACGGCTCAATCGTCATACGCTACGGCGACACGATGCTTCTGGTCGCCGCCGTCGGCGCGAACGCGCCGCGCGAGGGAATCGACTTCTTCCCGCTCACGGTCGAATACCGCGAGCACAACTACGCCGCCGGGCGCATCCCCGGCAACTACTTCCGACGCGAAGGCCGCCCCGGCGAAAAGGAAGTTTTGACTTCGCGCCTCATTGACCGTCCCTGCCGCCCGCTCTTCACCGAAGGCTATCGCAACGAAACACAGGTTATCGCCTCCGTCATCTCTGCGGACGCGGAGAACGACCCCGATGTCATCGCCATCACGGGCGCGTCCTGCGCGCTCTACTTGTCGGACATTCCTTTCCCGCAGCCGATTGCGGGCGTGCGTGTCGGCCTCATCGAAGGCCGCTACATCATCAACCCGACTTACGACGAGGTGCGCGAGTCGCGCCTGAACTTGATCGTGGCGGGCACGGAAGAGGCTATCGTGATGGTCGAGTCGGGCGCGAAGGAAGTCTCGGAAGAGATCATGGTCGAAGCCCTGATGCTCGCGCACAAAGAGATCAACCGCCTCTGCCGCTGGCAGAAAGAACTCTACAAGGCGCTCGAAATACAGAAGCGCGAAGTCACCCCGCCCGTCCTGAACGAAGAGATGGCGGGCGAGATCGAGCGCAACTACTCGGAGAAACTCCGCGCCGCGCTCGACACTTCGGGACAGGACAAACTGGCGAGTTACGCCGCAGTCGATGCGCTCAAAAAGGAAGTCGTCGAATCCTACCCCGAAGACGCGCCCGAACAGCGCTTGATGGCGAAGAAACTTTTCGACAAGCAGAAAGAGAAGATTTTCCGCGACGACATACTCGACAAGCGCCGCCGCCCCGACGGTCGCCGCTTCTCAGAGATTCGCCCGATCACTTGCGAAGTCGGCTGGTTGCCGCGCGTACACGGTTCGTCCCTGTTCACACGCGGCGAGACGCAGGCCATCGTCACCACGACTCTCGGCACGAAAGAGGATGAGCAGTACATGGACGACTTGGAAACTGGCGAGATCAAACGCCGTTTCCTCTTGCACTACAACTTCCCGCACTACTCTGTCGGCGAAGTCGGGCGCTTTGGTTCTACGAGCCGCCGCGAGATCGGGCACGGCGCGCTCGCGCGTCGCGCGCTCGAACCCGTCCTGCCGCAAGAGAGCGAGTTTCCGTATTCGCTGCGCATCGTCTCGGACATCACCGAGTCGAACGGATCGAGTTCGATGGCGACCGTCTGCGGCGGTAGTCTTTCGATGATGGACGCGGGCGTCCCCATCAAGTCTGCGGTTGCGGGCGTCGCGATGGGACTCGTGATGGAAGGCAACAAGTACGCGATTCTTTCGGACATCGCGGGCGCGGAAGACCACTACGGCGACATGGACTTCAAAGTCGCGGGCACGCGCGACGGCATCACGGCGCTCCAAATGGACATCAAGATCGGCGGCATCAACGCGCAGATCATGCAGGAGGCTCTCGAACAGGCGCGCAAAGGCCGCCTCCACATCCTCTCCGTCATGGAGCAGGCCATCGCGCAGCCGAAGGCGGAAATGTCGCCCTACGCACCGCGCATCATCCAGATCAAGATCAACCCGGACAAGATTCGCGACGTGATCGGACCGGGCGGCAAGATGATCCGCTCCATCGTCGAAGAGACGGGCGCGAAGATCGACGTGGAAGACGACGGCACGGTCTCGATTGCCACTGCCGACAGCGAAGCGGCACAGGCCGCAGTTGACCGCATACGCGGGCTGACGGCGGAAGCAGAGATCGGCGCAACCTACGTCGGCACGGTCTCGCGCATCGTTGATTTCGGCGCATTTGTCGAAATCTTCCCCGGCACGGACGGCCTGTTGCATATCTCCGAGATCGCCAATCATCGCGTGCGCGACGTGCGCGACGAACTCAAGGAAGGGCAGCAGATCATGGTCAAGTGCATCGGCAAAGAGGGCAACAAAATCAAGCTCTCACGCAAGTCTCTGCTGCGCGACGAACAGCAAAAGGCTGGCGGCAACGGCCACGAACCGCAGGGCGACGAAGACTAAACGCCGCGCGCCCACATCAGCCGGACTCGGATTCGGGGCTTGCACCAACCGTGCAAGCCCCTTTTTTGTTCTAACACATACATTTAGGCCGTATTAATTGTCTCGCAAAATTGGAAGAGATGCTGTATTGTGTCTTTCCTTTTATTGAAAACGACCCCACAGCGGGATTTTTTTAGAGTTTCCGCAAGGGAGTCGCATCTCAAAAAGCCATATTTTCGCATTAGTTACGGGGAATCCAAGGAGGACGACCACACACGATGAAGCATCAAGCCCTACGCCCAATTGCTCTGATGCTCAGCGTCTTGCTCATAGCCGCTGTGCCCGCTCAGGCTGGCACCGTTAGATTCGGCGATGTGATTGCGCTAGCGACGATAAACGGCCAGAGTGGTCGCCCGAACGTAGACCTACGCCTCCGCTCCGTCACACAGCAAAGCGGCGGCGCAACCACCCAAGACCGGCAAGTTGCCTCCGCCGGTAATAATTCACAGGATCGCAAAAATATTCAGACGCCAGCCGCCGCCACAGCGCCCGCAGGCAACGCCGACACCAGCATCACCGGCACGGGCGTCCCTGTGCAGCAACAGGGTTCTGTCCAAGTCGAAACCATCGAACTCGGCGACATACAAGGGACGATCTGCGACTGCGGCGAAATCGCCGCACCGCCGGGCGGCTTCCCGAAACTGCCGTTCTTAGCTCTGGCGGGCATCCCGCTCCTGTTCCTCGGCGGCGACAGCGACACTCCGCCGACTGACATCATCATCATTCCGCCACCGCCGACGCCTCCGCCTCCGCCGCAAGTGCCCGAACCGGCCACGCTCCTGCTGCTCGGCAGCGGCCTCGCAGCCCTCGGCGCAGGCGCACGTCGCCGCCGCGCGGCTGCACGCTCCAACGGCGAAGATACGGAAGTTCTGGACGCGAGGGGGGTCTGATCATGTCGAGACTAAAAGTAATGATCAACGCCGCACCCGCCGCCGCACGCCGTAAGTCGCTCATGCTCGCCTGTTGCCTCGTCGTCTGCGCGGCCAGCCTGTCGGGCACGAGCGTCTATGCACAGCGCAACCGCCTGCCGCAAAACGGGCGCATCGAAGTTTCGACCACGCCGGGCGGCTACCCGATCATCGTTGATGGCCGGGGCGTCGGCACGACGAGTCCGACCGTGCAGTTGTACGAACTCGAACCCGGACGCCACACCGTCGAAATCCAGTTCCCGAACAACACACGCTGGGTGCGCGACTTCGACATCGCCTCGAACAAAAAACAATGCATCACGCTCAACTACCGTCCGAAGACGATCAGCATCGAGCGTCCCATCATCGCCAAATCGCCGTGCCCGTATCCGGTCAATATCTCCGCTCCGGCTTCTGTGCGTGAGGGCGACATCATCACCTTCAGTTCCGACGTGAGCTACGCGGGGCAGTCCGGTTTGATCTACACGTGGACGATCAGCCCGCCGTCGGCGCGCATCATGAGCGGCGCAGGCACGCCGACCATCACGGTTGACACAACGGGCGTCGGGCAGCAGCGCGTCACGGCCATCCTCGTCGTGGACGACGGCTCGGGCGACCGCATGTGCCGCCAGCGTGCGCAGGCCGCAACGGGCGTCTCGCCTGTCGAGAAGCCGCCCGTCCTGGCGAAGAGTTTCGCGGAGTTCCCGTCCGTCGCCTTCAACGAAGACAAGGCCAATCTCGACAACTTCGCGATTGCTTTGCAGGGCGAACCCGGCTCGCGTGGCTACATCATCGTCTACGGCGGTCGGCGCAGCCGCCCGGGTCGCGCCAACCAGCTCGGCGAGCGCAGCCGACAGTATCTCGTCAACACGCGCAACATAGACCCCAACCGCATCGTCATCGTCAACGGCGGGACGCGCGAGACCGATTCATTTGAACTGTGGCTCGTCCCGCAGGGCGCAACGCCCCCGCAGGCCAGCCCCAGATAAAAGTAGTGACAAGTGACGAGTGACAAGTGACAAGTTAAAACAGTTGTTGTTCTAACTCGTCACTTGTCACTCGTCACTTGTGACTTTATATGTTGTGTGTTAACTAGAGCCACGCGCGAATCTCCCCTTTGAAAAGAAGCAAAGAAGCGTTGCTTTGAACGCTCGTTCCGAAACCAGAGAGAGAACTCCGAAGGAGGATCGTTTTATGGGTGATGGTGATGGCGGCAGCGGCAGCACCGGAGTGGTGGCCGTACTTGTGATCTTCATAATCGTGATCGTGCTGGCGCTCGTGCTCTTCGGCGGGCGGCTCTTCGGCAGCAAGACGACGAAAGTTGACGTGAACGTCGGCACGCCGAGCGCGCCTGCGAGCAAGTAGCGTTCAAAAGATTTCAGTCAGTCTCATTACATAAGAAGAGAGCAACGAGGCTCGTAAGGCGAGCCTCGTTGCTCTCTTCTTTTCATTTGCGCCGCGCGACTGCTAACATGCTTCGTAAATCGTGAATGTAAATCGTCAATGAGATGAAGCCCGATGCTTCTCTCTTCACGATTTACGGAGGTGAACCTTTGTCCGCACCGAACATAGAAACGATAGTTAGTCTGGCGAAGCGACGCGGCTTCGTCTTTCCCTCTTCGGAGATTTACGGCGGTCTTGGCAGCGCTTGGGACTACGGCCCGCTCGGCGTCGAACTCTGCAACAACGTCAAACGCGCGTGGTGGCGCTGGATGGTCTACGAGCGCGACGACATGGAAGGACTCGATTCCTCCATCATACTCAACCGCTCGGTCTGGAAATATTCGGGGCACGAAGACACGTTCAGCGACCCGCTCGTTGATTGCCGCGAGTGCAACGCGCGCCTGCGCGCAGACAAACTTGACTACGAACGCCCGCCATCTGGTATTGCTATCGGTGAGTCTAAAGCCAAATATAAATGCCCGAATTGCGGCTCGACTGATCTCACTGAAGCGCGCCCCTTCAACTTGATGTTCCGCACGCAACTCGGCGCGGCGTCAGCCGAAGACGATCCGAGCGCGCTCGCATATCTTCGTCCAGAGACAGCGCAGGGCATCTTCATCAATTTTCATCTCGTGCAGCAGACGATGCGGCGCAAAGTGCCTTTCGGCATCGCGCAGATCGGAAAGTCTTTTCGCAACGAAGTGACGCCCGGCAACTTCATCTTTCGCACGCGCGAGTTCGAGCAGATGGAGATGGAATATTTCGTGCGCCCCGGCGAAGACGAACAGGTGCATCAGGAGTGGATCGACAACTGCTTCAACTGGTACGCGTCGCTCGGACTCAGCCGCGACAACCTGCGCCTCTACGAACAGCCGAAAGAGGAACTCGCGCACTACGCCAAGCGCACCGTTGACATACACTACCGCTTCTTCCCCGAACGCGCCGAAGAAGAGAAGCACTGGGACGAACTCATGGGAATCGCCAACCGCACAGACTTCGATCTCAAAGCGCACTCGAACAAGCCAACGCGTGATGATGGAACGCGCGTCAATCCCGATTCGACCGAAGACCTCTCCTATTTCGACGAGGCGCGCAAGGAGCGTTATTATCCTTACGTCATAGAGCCTGCGGCGGGCGTCAATCGCTCCGTGCTCGCTTTTATGATGGACGCCTACAGCGAGCGCACGAACGACAAAGGCGAGACGCGCGTGATCTTGAAACTTCATCCCGAACTCGCGCCGATCAAAGTGGCCGTCTTGCCGCTCGCCAAGAACAAGCCGGAGATCGTCGGCATGGCGCGCGCGATCAAGCGGAGTTTGCAGCCCGTCATGCGCGCCGTCTACGACGACACGGGCGGCATCGGCAAACTCTACGCGCGGCAGGACGAAATTGGCACGCCCTTCTGCGTCACCGTCGATCATCAATCGCTCGAAGACGAAGCCGTCACCGTGCGCGACCGCGACACCTGGGAGCAGGAACGCGTCAAAGTCGCAGACCTGCAACAACATTTGCAGACACGTTTACTAAAGTGACAAGTGACAAGTGACGAGTGACAAGTTGAAACCAAAAACTTGTCTTGATTCTTGCTCGTCACTCGTCACTCGTCACTCATCACTTTTCTTATGGCTATCAGGAAACTAAATACGCAGCGCACGGACGCGCGTTTGTTGCTCGAAGCGGACGAACCCGTCGAGTTGCCGCCTGCGGAGATCGAGGAGAGCGCGGTCGTCGTGCAGTTCGAGAACATGAAGCCTCACGTTGCGGAACTGCTCGAAACTTTGCGCGCGGGCACAATCGCCGAACTCGTCCCCGTCATGCTCGACGGCTCGACCTTCGCCATACACACGCGCACGCGCACCTTCTGGGTCAAGCTCTGGCACGCTGCCGGAGGCGATCTCTCGCGCATCGAACGCGCGCAGGTGATCAGTTGCCTGCCCTCGACGCGCGGCCTGCAAGTCATCGTCGGCGACGAGGACGAAGACGACGATGACGAGTTTGACGAAGAGTTTGACGAAGGCGACTTCGACGATGAAGACGACGAAGACGAAGGCGGCGCGCCCGTCAACCCGCAACCCGAAACCTGACCTTCGAGGTTTCTGTCTTCCTTTGCGTCTTTGCGCCTTTGCGAGAAAATTTGATCTCACGCAAAGGCGCAAAGACGCAAAGGAAGACAGAGAGTAGTTTTGAAGTCGCGTCCGGCCTTCCGTTCAATGAATAAAGTTCCCGCTAAAATTCGTGCGCTCGCGGTCGCCGTCAAAGAGGCGGGCGGACGCGCGCTGCTCGTCGGCGGGTGCGTGCGCGACGCGTTGATGGGACGCGAGCCGAAGGATTGGGACGTAGAGGTGTACGGCGTCGAACCGGCGCGGCTTCGCTCTCTGCTCGAAAGATTCGGGCGCGTGGATGCTGTCGGCGAGGCGTTCACGGTCTACAAACTCGGACACGATCTGGACGTTTCGCTGCCGCGCCGCGAACGAAAAGCGGGACGCGGGCATCGCGGGTTCGTCATCGAAGGCGACCCTGACATGTCCGTCGCAGAAGCCGCGCGTCGGCGCGACTTCACGATCAACGCCATCCTCCAAGACCCGCTCACGGGCGAAATACTCGACCCTTACGAAGGTCGCGCCTGTCTCGAACGCAAACTCTTGCGCGCCGTCTCGCGCGAGACTTTCGCGGAAGACTCCTTGCGCGTGCTGCGCGCTGCGCAACTCGCGGCGCGCTTCGAGTTTGACATCGAAGCGGAGACAATCGAACTCTGCCGCGCGATTGATTTGTCGGACTTGCCAGCCGAACGCGTCTGGGGCGAGTTGGAAAAGCTGCTCCTCAATGCCGCACGCCCTTCGGTCGGATTCGAGTGGCTCGCGAAGTTGAACGCCACGCCGCAACTGTTCCCCGAAATCAACGCGCTCGTCGGCGTGCCGCAGGAATACGACTGGCACCCGGAAGGATGGTTATTGCGCGAGTTGCCTTTTCAGCCGCTCGATGCAAGCGTGGCACAAGCCGAGGGCGTTGATGTGCGGCCTACGTTTCGGGAGTTCTTCACGGGTTCGCCCACATACCCGACAATGATCCCAACTAGCGACGGCACAGTGAATACACAACCTCCCGAAACTCCGTCGTCCTTTCAACTCGTTGCCACAGATACCGCAGGGGATACTAACCTTCTGCCGCCGCCGATGTCGCGCCCAGCAGTTCCTGCACCAGCCGAGAGCCTTGTGTGGTCGTTTGGGCGTCCCGCACCTTCCGCAGACGAAGTTTTCCGGATCATGTTTAAGATTCCGCTTGATAATGTGCGCTCGATTGTGTGCCGAACCATCAATGACTTCGAGGTTATCAAGGGAATTATTCATCCGGTTGCCGTCTTTGTGATGCACATGTTCCCATCTCTCAAGACAGCGACCCAGTTGCAATTCCATGATGATACGGTGAACCCCAATAGTCCCGCTACGCCCCTTCCGGCTGGTGTACACGTAACCTCGATTGTAGTGGATGCGAGAACGTCGGCCATTGATGGTTATGTACTCTTTAATTTCCACTTGGCGGTCGTAAGAGACGACAATCTTGTTCATAGCAGTCAGACTCCCAGAACACAGCGCTTCTTAGAGATACAAGTGGGTGACGTATTCTATCACACAGGGCTGACGCTGGATCGCGCGCGCGAGTTGATTGACGACTTGCCTTACGCGAAACAGGTGACGGTGATGCTGGCGGCGCTGTGTCACGATTTCGGCAAGCCCGCGACGACTGAATTTGTCGAAGGGCGCACGCGTTCACGCGGGCACGACGAGGCGGGTGTTGCTCCTACAAATTCATTCCTTGATCGTTTGAAAATCTACACGCTCGAAGGCTACGACGTGCGCGCGCAGGTTGTGGAACTCGTGCGTGCGCATTTGAAGCCGGGCGAGTTTTACAACCGGCGCGCGGAAATTTCCGAAGGCGCGTTCAGGCGTCTCGCGCGTCGCTGCGAACTCGATCTCTTGTACCGTGTCGCGCGCGCAGACACACTGGGGCGCAACGCCCCCTGGGTTCCGCGCGAGCGTTGGTTCGACGCCGTGCCGCAGGAGTGGTTCATCGCGCGCGCGCGCGAGTTGGCCGTCGAAGAGAGACCGCCCGCGCCTCTGCTTTTGGGTCGCCACTTGCTCGCGCTCGGACTCCAGCCTTCGCCGCGCATCGGCGAGATCACGCGCGCCGTCTACGAGATGCAACTCGACGGGCGCGTCCGCACGCTCGAAGAGGCACAGTCGGCAGCAAAAGATTTGCTTGCGCCGGAGTGAAGCTGGTTCAAGCCCGTGTGAAGCCGGCTCAGACCGTCGTTGTCCTCCCGCCTTTGAAAATCATTCGACAACTGTTCCGGCGCGGCAATATACTCTCTGGCGCGCATCTCTGGTTGAATTATTGCCTCGCAGCACAGGGAAGGAATCGCTGATGACTCAACACGCCCCCGCCTCGCAGACGGTCAACCGCCTGCTGGCGCATCTGCCGGAAGCCGACTTTGAACTTTTGCGCCCGCACATGGAGCATGTTCAACTCCCGCTGCACACGTCCATCATCGAGCCGCACGTGCCGATCCGCGACAACTATTTCCCGTTGAATGCGCTGCTCTCGATGGTGACGATAATGAAAGACGGCTCGATGGTCGAATGCGGCTCAATCGGGCGCGAAGGAATGTCCGGCATTCCCGTCCTGCTCGACGCCGGAGAGACTTCGATGCAAACGGTCGTGCAAATTGCGGGCGAGGCGATACGAGTCAAAGCCGAAGTCGTAAAAGAGGTGTACGAACGGGGCGGCGCGTTGAAGCAAATCCTCAATCGCTACATGCACACCGTCGTCGTCGTCGGCTCGCAATCGACGGCCTGCAACCGCGTGCATCGCATCGAGGAACGACTCGCGCGCTGGCTCTTGATGAGCGCCGACGGCATCGGCTCGGATGAGGTGCGCATCACGCACGAATATCTCGCCGTGATGCTCGGCGTCCGCCGCGCAGGAGTCAGCGAGGCCGCCGCCAAACTTCAAGAGCAGGATTTGATCCGGTATTCGCGCGGGAGCATCCAGATACTCGACCGCAAAAGTTTGGAGGCCGCCGCCTGCGAGTGCTACCGCGTCGTCAAAACGGAATACGAACGCCTCTTCGACTGAAACTTCACGTTCAACTGAAACTTCACGCGCCGCTTCCCGCGTTCGTCGCACTCTCCCTCCGCAAGCCCCGCCCGACTTTTATGCGTACACGCGCGTGGTGTAAGATGCCTTTTAATTCTCGCGCCTGTTCTCGTCCGACAATGAATAAACTGCCGAAGATGCTCGCCCGCCATACTTGCACGGCGGAAGCGCGCTCTCCGGTCTCAACTTTAATTTTTAAGGAAACCTACAGATGATAGATTTTGAACTGACCGAAGATCACAAGTCCATACAAAGCACCGTGCGCGAGTTTGCGCAGAAGGAAGTCGCGCCGCGCATCAAAGAACTCGACGAGCAGCAACGCTTCGACCGTTCCATCCTCGACAAGATGGCGGAGTTGAATCTCCTCGGCGTCTGCATCCCCGAAGAGTACGGCGGCGCGGGCTTCGACTACATCGCGCTCGGCCTCGTCTGCGAAGAACTCGAAGCCGTTGACACCTTCATGCGCGTCATCATGTCCGTCCACACCGGACTCAACAGCTTGACGCTTTACACCTGGGGCACGGAGGAGCAGAAGCGCAAATATCTCGTGCCGCAGGCGAAGGGCGAGAAGATCGCGACTTACGGTTTGACCGAACCGGGCGCGGGCTCTGACGTGGTAGGCGCGCGTTCGACCGGGCGACGCGAAGGCGACGAGTGGGTCTTGAACGGCGAGAAGATGTGGATCAGTCTCGCGGGCGACGTGGCCGACAACTTCCTCTTCTTCTGCTGGACGGACGAAGAGAAGCGACGCAAGCGCGACCACACGGGGATGAGTTGCTTCATCGTCGAACGCTCGATGCCCGGGTTCACGTCGGGCACGATTCACGGCAAGATGGGCATACGCGCGGGCAACACGGGCTACTTCTCTTTGCAGGACGTGCGCGTGCCTGCGGAGAATCTGGTCGGCGAAGAAGGCGAGGGATTCAAGATCGCCATGTTCGCTTTGGAGCAGGGGCGTTACACAGTCGCTTCCGGCGCGACCGGCATCATACGCGCGTCGCGTGACGCGTCTATCGCTTACGCCAACCAGCGCGAGACGTTCGGCACGAAGATCGCCAACCACCAACTCGTCAAACAGAAGATCGCAGAGATGGAGGCCGACTACCAGATGTCGCACCTGCTCTGGCTGCGCGCGGGCTACCTCAAGAACGAAGGCAAGCCGAACGCGAAGGAGACGAGCCTCGCCAAGTGGCAGGCGACCGTCCGAAGCGAGAAGGCGGCTTCGATGGCGATTGAAGTACACGGCGCGAACGGTTACTCGAACGATTATCCCGTAGAGCGTTACCTGCGCAACTGCAAGGCCGCGATCATCTACGAGGGCACGCGCGACATACACACCTTGATGCAGGCCGACTGGGCTTTAGGCTTGAAGAAAGAGAAGGCCGCGCGCAAGACCCTGCCGCCCTACCGCCCCGCCGATACGCGCGAGGCCGTCGCCGCTAGTTAACGAAACGGGCAACCCGAAACACGATTGGGCGCGGGGCTGTGATCAAGCTGATCGCAGCCCCGCATTTTATTCCCCGTTTGACGCACTCGCCGTCGCGGCGGGCAAGAAGAGTCTATAAATTCCGCGCACACTCTGTTAGTATGGCGGCGCATTTCCGAAGTGGCGTGAGCAACAAAAGCAGTAATACACCGACTCGCCGCACATCATCATTTAAGATCGGGAGACAAAAAGAGGCATGGGCTACGAGATACAGACCGAGCATCTGTCGTTGGACTTCTTGCGCGTGTGCGAGGCGGCGGCCATTGAGGCGGCGCGCACGATGGGACAGGGCGACCGCAAGCATTCCGATCACGTCGCGGTCGAGGCGATGCGCGAGGTGATGGACACCGTACCGATGCTCGGCAGAATCGTGATCGGCGAGGGCGAGCGCGACGAAGCCCCTATGCTCTACATAGGCGAAGAGGTGGGCGAGGGCGTGCGCGCCATCAAAGAGAAGGGCGCGGACAACTGCGAAGAGGTTTATCCCGAAGTGGACATCGCCGTCGACCCGCTCGAAGGCACGAACCTCTGCGCGCTCGGCGCGAACAACGCCATCGCAGTGCTCGCCGCATCCGAACGCGGCGGGCTCTTGAACGCCCCCGACATCTACATGGACAAGATCGTCGTCGGCCCTTCGTCGCGCGGCCTCATAGACATCAATGCGCCGGTCAAAGATAACCTCGCCGCGATTGCCAAAGGTCTGGGGCGCGACGTGGACGATCTGACCGTCATCGTGCTCGACCGCACGCGCCACAAAAAACTGATTCAGGCAGTGAGAGACGCGGGCGCGCGCATACGTCTCATCTCCGACGGCGATCTCTCCGCAGGAATTTCGGCGGCGGTCGCGGGCACGAACATACATGCGCTGATGGGCATCGGCGGCGCGCCAGAAGGCGTCATCACGGCGGCGGCGATGAAGTGTCTGAACGGCGAGATACAGGCGCGGCTCGTCTACGATCCGGAACGTCTGGACGTGGACAAAAACAAAGTGCCGCCCGAAGCCGAAGTCGTCAGCCGTCTGAAAGAGATGGGCATTGACGATCCGAACAAGGTTTACAGCACGGACGATCTCGCGCCCGGCAAGAAGATCATCTTCGCCGCGACGGGCGTGACAGACGGCGCGCTCCTGCGCGGCGTGCGCTTCTTCGGCGCGGGCAAACGCACACACTCGCTCGTCATGACGACCGAGTCGCGCCACATACGCTTCGTTGACACCGTCCACGTAGAGGGCGGGCCGGAGACAGTCATCAGATTTTAGGGATGAGGGCGGGGGGATGAGGGATGAATAAGAATTGGTTCATTGGTTCGTTGATTCAATGAATCAACGAACCAATGAACCAATTCTTAAAGTTCCTGTTCATCCCTCATCCCTCCGCCCTCTTCCCTTTCTTACTTTATGCCCGCTTCCCCTGCCGAATACGTTTCGCAGTTCGCGCCGCGCGAAGTTTCTACAGAGCGGCGTCGTCTGGCGTGGAATGCCTGGGCGTGCGTGGCGGCGCTCGCGCTTGTGTGGATGGGCTTGATCGTGGGTGCGCCCGTCTTGGCGGCGCGCGGGCACGAGGCATGGGCGTTTGTCGTCTATCACGGTCTGGGTGCGGTGTGTCATCAGATGCCGGAGCGTGCCTTCTGGCTCGCGGGGCATCCGCTGGGGGTGTGCGCGCGTTGCTCAGGCATCTACGCGGGCTTTACCGCAGCCGTCCTCGTCTACCCGCTCGTCGTGCGCGGCTGGCGACGCGCGGCGGCTGCGACGACGCCGCGACGCGAGTGGCTCATCGTCGCGCTTGCCCCGACGGCGATTGACTTCACGCTCGGCATTACGGGCATGTGGGCGAACACGCACTCGTCGCGCGCGATTACGGGCGCGTGGCTCGGCGCGTGGATGGCGTTTTACATTGTGCCCGGCTTCGTAGAGATCGGGCAGGAGCGCATGCGGCGCGTGCGATTGAACTCTTTCGTGAACAAGCAGGAAGCATAAGTTGTAGTTGGTGTGAGCAGTAGTTGTAGCGGCGGTGCAAAACGGGCTGTCGCTCAGTCAAGTAGAACTTTCGACCTAACGAGAAGGCGAGAGCCTCCAAACTTCCGATACGAGCTTTAACCAATTCTCTCTGCGAAGGTGAACACAAAATGAACGATAGAACAAAAGCTGCACTGATCGGCGGCGTTGTCGCTGGCGTGCTCTCAGGTCTCCCGGTTGTGGGCGGTTGCTGCTTCCTGTGGGCGATAGCTGGCGGCTTCCTTGCCGTCTTTATGTACCTGAAGAGCGTGCCCGCACAAATGATGGCTGCCGACGGTGCGAAACTCGGCGTGACGACGGGCATCATCGGCGCGGTCATCAGCACCCTGCTCGGCCTGCCCTTCATGCTGCTCGGAATAGGCAGCGCGGCGATGCAGAGCGCGGACTTGGAGCGCGCGGGCGTCAGCGCGGGCATACTGGCCGTCGGCGGCTTCGTCGGGATCATCCTCCGCGCGCTGTTCGTCATAGGCTTCGCGGTGCTCGGCGGCGTGATCGGCGCGGCGGTGCTCGGCAAGAAAGGCCCCGGCCCCGGCGGCGGCATGCCTCCTCCTCCGCCGACCAACTACGGCGACGGCGGCGTCGGCACACAGCCTCCTGCGGGTGGCGGCGGTGGCTACGGCGGCGGCGCAGGTGGCGGCGGCAGCTTCGGCGCTGGCAGTTAGTTTCACATCCGGCGCTCGTGCTCCTGTGAGACTTCTCGCGTCGGCGTTTGACGAGGGGAGGACGGCAAGCAGCGGCGTCGTCGTTTCGGCGACGAAGCCCCCGCTCGGCCGTCCTTACCCGCGCCTTTGTTTAGTCCTTTCCTGAACTTCAAAATATTATGACTGACAAGACGCGCGCCGTCTTGATCGGCGGCGTGACGCTGGGATTGCTCTCGGCGATACCACCGATCAGCTTCGGCAATATGTGTTGCTGTCTCTGGGTTGTCGGCGGCGGCGCGCTTGCCGCCTACCTATACGTCCAACGCTCCGCGACGCCCGTGCTGCTCGGACAGGGCGCAGAACTCGGCGCGCTGGCCGGACTGGTCGGGACGCTTGTGTCACACTCCATAGGCATCCCGCTCGGTTTGATTCTGGGCGACACCTTCAACGCATTTATGGTAAGTGCGTTTGAAAAATTCAACCCGGAGGTCGCCGAACAGGTGCGGCGGCAGGTGGAGATCGCGCAGGCGCAGTCGTTTGTGCAAAAACTCCCCGTCATTCTCGGCACGGCGGTCTTCAACTCAATAATCTACACCGCCTTCGCCACACTCGGCGGCCTGCTCGGCGTCAAACTCTTCGAGAAACGCCTCAACACTGTGGCTAATACAGCGCCGCCCCCGCCACCGTCCAACTTTTAAGAAAGGGATGAAGGATGAGTGATAAATAAGAACTGTCCGTTGTCAGTAGTCAGTTGTCCGTTGCATGTGATTGTCACAAACGTTTAATAAAGACGGTCTTGAACAACTGACTACTGACTACTGACAAAGAACGGTCTTTCGTTCATTCCTTTCTTCGTTTGTCGGCGCGCGTCGCTTCGGTTACAATGTGCGCGATAAACAGGGGCAGCGTCCGGCAAGGGCGCTGCTCGTTTTATGTAGGGGATGCGCGACAGCGCGAGTTTGTCGCAGGCGCGTTGCATGATTCGCGAAACGCGCGCCGCCGCGTTTTAGTTTTCGTTGGTGAGAAATACCTTAATGTTCCTTTTTTTATCCGAGCAAGTGTCGAAGACGCCCGACGAGTTGTGGCGCGAATACGGCGCGCTCCAGAGTGAGTTCATTGACGCGTGGCACTGGCACACGCAGTCGAATATCAGCGTCCTCTATCAACTCGACGCCTTCGACTGGACGGTGCTCATACTCTATTTCACAATCCTCGGCGTGCTCGCCATCTACGGCGCTTATCGCATCAAGCAGGTGGCGGACTTCTGGCGTTACCGCCACATCCAGCCCGCCCCGAAAGCGCGCTTTGCCGAAAGCGACTTGCCCGTCATCACCGTCCAACTCCCTCTCTTCAACGAGATGTACGTCGTCGAGCGACTCCTGCGCGCCGTCACCCAATTCGACTACCCGCGAGAGAAGTTTGAGATTCAAGTGCTCGACGATTCGACCGACGAGACGGTCGCGCTCGCGCGCCGCACCGTCGAAGAGTATCGCGCCGAAGGCTTCGACATACACTACATACACCGCACCGACCGCACAGGCTTCAAAGCAGGCGCGCTCGAAAATGGTAACAAGACCGCCAAAGGCGAACTGCTAGCTATCTTCGACGCGGACTTCGTGCCCAAGCCCGACTGCCTGCGCAAGCTCGTAGACTATTTCACAGACCCGCTCGTCGGCTGCGCGCAGATGCGCTGGTCGCACATCAACGGCGCATACAACTTGCTGACGCGCCTGCAAACCATCATGCTCGACGGCCACTTCGTCATCGAGCAAACCGTTCGCAATCGCACGGGCGGCTTCTTCAACTTCAACGGCACGGCTGGCATCTGGCGTCGCCGCGCCATTGAACTCAGCGGCGGCTGGCAGCACGACACTCTGACGGAAGACACGGATTTGAGTTTCCGCGCGCAGTTGATGGGCTGGCGTTTCATTTACCTTTTGGACGAAGACGCGCCTTCGGAAATCCCTGTCGAGATCAACGCCTTCAAGGCGCAGCAGCGACGCTGGGCGAAAGGCGTGATGCAGGTCGGCATCAAACTCTACCCTCGCATCTGGCGTGCGAACTTGCCGCTGCGTGTGCGACTTGAGATGTTCTTTCGTCTCACCGGCAACATCAGTTACCCGCTGATGATCGTCGCGAGCTTCTTGCAGTTCCCGCTGCTGCTCGTACGCTACAATCAAGGATTCTATCACCTGATGGCGTTTGACGTGCCGCTGCTGTTTTTCTCGACCGTCTCGGTCATACTCTTTTATGGTTCGGCCATCTGGTATCTCGATAAAGAAGCGGGGCGCGGTCGTCGCCTGCTGCATTTGCCGCTCGTCATGGCGGTCGGCATCGGTCTGGCGTTCTCGAACGCGCGTGCAGTGATCGAAGCGTTGATGGGCGTTAAGTCGGAGTTCGTGCGCACGCCGAAGTATCAGGTGGAGACGACGACGGACGCGACTTGGAAGGCGAAGAAGTACAAACGCAAGCGCGGACTCCTTCCCGTTTTGGAATTGAGCTTCGCCGCATACTTCTTCTGCGCCGTGCTCTACGCCGCGCACATGAGCATGTGGGGCACGATCCCCTTTCTCCTCCTCTTCTTCTTCGGCTACGGCTACATCGGACTGATGAGCGTGCTGCAAACCGTCGGCGGCAAACGCCTCCAGTCGTGGTGGCGACCACTCGCGCTCGGACGCCGAGCATAAACGCTAAACTTTTTTTCCAGCTTCTGCTAGACTCTTGCTTATGACGGATAAATACTATGAAGACATTAAAGAGGTAGTTAAAAGACGCACAAGCGCGTCGCTTTCCAACCGTCCGGCCAATCGCCCGAGAGTCGAAGCGTATACAGCAAGGGTGATCAAAACGGAGGAGCCAGTAATGTTTGACGAAGCCCTGCTACTGGCATATCTAAACAGCAGGCCGGAAAGTAAAGAGATAGACGACCTTGTGCGGCAGATCGAAGCGTCCCGCAAGCGATCACAGAAGACGCAAAAGGAAATTGCTAAACTGAGAAAGCGAAACCAAGCCATGCTTGCCAAGCTGTAAGACATGTGGAAACAATTCCTCACACTTTTCCAAACAGTCTTCACGTTGGCGCGCGACATTGAAGAAAGCCGATCAGAGATTAAAAGCCTGCGCGAAGAAGTCAACAAACTCACCTCAGCCGTAGTCGCGCTTAAAGGGCAGATTGATGTGATTGACCAGAGGGAAAAAGGCGAGCGCGAGAAATTAGAATTAAAGCTTGATCTCAAACAGGCTTCCCAACCGAAAGCCTTATCACCCGCGAAAAAGAAAGCCCGCAAGAAATAACCGAAGGATTGATAGTCGTTCATTTTCAACGGCTAGTTTCCTTGACCGTCTCCCGCCCGTCATTTAATATCTCGCTTCCAACGTACCGACGGGGTTTCGAGTCCTCGAAACAAACTTCAAGTCACATCTCTTGTTCGGACGGCGTTCACCCGAAAAGGGCGTCTAGCTCGTGTCACCCGCAATCCGTTCCCAGTTGAAAGGACACCATGTTGAAAAATATTCTCTCCGGTCTCAACCGAGTGCTCTGGCTGTGCGCGTCGCTCGCGCTCACGGCGAGTTTAGCTTTCTCCCAATCGCAGGCCACGTCGGGCAACATAGAGGGGCGCGTGCTCGACCCGAACGGTGCAGCCGTGCCCGGCGTCAACGTCACGGCGACCAACCAGCAGACCGGCTTTGAAAAGACCGCCACCTCCGACGAGGAAGGCAACTATCGCATCATCCTGCTCCCGCCCGGCACTTACAAAGTCGTCGCCACAGGCGCGCAAGGCTTCCAACCTGCGACGTTAGAGAACGCCGCCGTCACCGTCGGCGGGCAGACGAATCTGGACATCACGCTCGGCGTCGGCGGCGCAAGCACGACCGTTGACGTGTCTGCCGAAGCGCCCGTCGTCGAAACGACTCGCACGTCCGTCGCCACCACCGTTAACGAGCGCGACATCGAAAACTTGCCCGTCAGCGGGCGCAACTACTTGGACTTCGCAACGCTCACGCCCGGCGTCGTGCGCGACCCGACGCGGCAGGGCGACCTTTCGGTCGGCGGCCAGAAGGGAACTTTCAACAGCCTACAGGTTGACGGCGCGGACAACAACAACACCTTCTTCGGCCAAGCCTTCGGGCGCACGGGCGTCCGCCCGCCTTATCAATTCTCGGAAGAATCCGTCAAAGAGTTTCAGGTGAACCAGAACGGTTTCTCTGCGGAGTTCGGGCGCGCGGCGGGCGCGGTCATCAACGTCGTCACGAAGTCAGGCACAAACAGTTTTCACGGCGGCGGCTTCGAGTATTTCCGCGACGAATCTCTGAACGCCAACGCGCCGAACATCAAAGGGCAGCAGGGCGTGGACTTTGATCTCGGTCGCCGACTTAATCGCAACAAGCGACCGCCGCAACAGATCAACCAGTTCGGCTTCCGGCTCGGCGGCCCCATTGTCAAAAATCGCGCCTTCTTCTTCGGCACTTACGACGGCCAGCGGCAAGACCTCCCGAACATCGTCGAGCCGCCCAACCTCGCCGCGCAGTCGGCCTCCATCCAGAACTTGATCCGCCCGCGCATAGACCTCTACCAGATCAGCCGCAATCAGGACGTGTACCTCATCAAGACCGACATCGCCGTCAACAACAGCAACCAACTCTCTCTGCGTTTCAACCGCCAGAATTTCACGGGCGTCAACAACGAGTTTACGGGCGCGCTCGCCGCCGAAGAACACTCCGGCGACAGTATCGCGCGCACGACCACTTTCTCCGGCACGCTCGCCTCGACCATCACTTCGTCCTTAGTCAACGAGTTTCGCTTCCAGTTCGCGCGCGACGCCGAACCCGGCACGGCCAACAGCGACATTCCCGAAACGCAGATCAACACCGGCAACGGCACGCTCCTCTTGGGGCGCAACAATTTCAGTCCGCGCGAGACGACGATCAAACGCGCGCAGTTCATCAACAACCTCTCCTACGTGCGCAGCCAGCACAACTTCAAAGGCGGCGTTGACATCAACATTGACCGCATCTTCAACTTCTTCCCCGGCTTCTTCTCTGGCCAGTACACGTTCAACCCGATCACTGTGAACGGCGTCTCCCTGAACGGCTATCAGGCGTTCGAGCGCAACATCCCCTCCGCGTTCCAGCAACGCTTCGCACTGCCGAACACTTCCGGCGCGACCAGCAACCCCAACAGCAGCGACTACGCGGTCTTCTTCCAGGACGACTGGCGCGCCACGCCGAAACTCACGCTCAACCTCGGTGTGCGCTACGACTACCAGCGACTCGCCGCGCCGCCGCTCCGAAATCCCGACGCCGCCCTGCTCGCCGCCGGACTCGACACCAGCCGCCAACCGAAGGACGGCAACAACCTCGCGCCGCGTCTCGGCTTTGCCTACGACGTGCGCGGCGACGGCAAATCGGTTGTGCGCGGCGGCTACGGAATCTTCTACGGTCGCACCACTGCCATCATGCTCGGCACGGCGCACACAGGCAACGGCATCCAGACGACCGGCGTTAATTTTGCCAGCAACGCGGCAATCGTTAATGCTGGCCTGACTTATCCGAATGTTCTGGCCGCGCCGCCGTCAATCCCCGCCGGTGCAGATATCTTCCTCTTCGCGGAAGACTACGCGCAGCCCTACGTGCAGCAGGCGCGTCTCGGCTTCGAGCACGAACTGATGAAGAACATGAGTTTCTCCGTCACCTACATGTTCTTCAAAGGCGTACACCTCTCGCGCACGCGCGACATCAACCTGTTCGCCCCCGAACAGGTGACGGCCACCGCCCCGAACGGCCAGACCTACACCGTCGAACGCTTCCCCGGCACGGGCGCAAACCCGAACGCGCGCTTCACCTCCGCCGCGCCCGCACGCCCCTTCCCCAATTTCGGGCGCATCAACCTCTTCGAGAGCACCGCCAATTCGCGCTACGACGGGCTGGCCTTCCAGTTGCAGCGTCGCTTCTCGCGCCGCTTGCAGTTCCTCGCCTCCTACACCTACTCGAAGGCGAAGGACGACAAGCCAGACCAGACGGCGGTCGTGCCCGGCGGCGGCGACGACGCCAAGATCGTCCAGAACCAACTCAACATACGCGACGACTACGCGGCGGCTGACTCAGACCTACGCCACCGTTTCGTCTTCAGCCCCGTCTACGACTTCGGCAAGTTCACTGCGAGCGACAACATGTTTCTGCGTGCGCTTCTCAGCGACTACAGCCTGTCGAGCATCGTGCAACTGCAATCGGGCTTCGCCTATTCGCAAACTGTCGGCGCGGACTTGAACCGCGACGGCAACTCGCGCAACGACCGCGTGCCCGGCACACGCCGCAACGAGTTTTACACGCCCGCGACTTATCAATTCGACGCGCGGCTAACACGCACCATCCCCTTCGGCGAGAGCATGCGCCTGCGCTTGATTCTCGAAGGCTTCAACATCTTCAACCGCGCCAACGTGTCGTTGGTCAACACCAACCTCTTCGCGGGACGCAACGCCGCGATAGTCAACGGCACACCGTCGCTGACCTTAACATCGCCCGCTGCGGCGGCAGCCTACGGCCTCCCGCGCGCCTTCCTGACGCCGCGCGAACTCCAACTCGCGATCAAGTTCGACTTCTAAAACTGATCTTTAACCAAAACGAAAGCGGCGCGGCACTTGTCGAAGTGCCGCGCCGCTTTCGTTTGGAGTTAACCGAGTCTCGCTTTAGCGTCGTCCCGCGTTGAGTATGCGCACGAGCGCGAGGAAGATGTTGAAGGCGTCGAGGTAGAGATCGAGTGCGCCCGCGATGTATTCGTTGGTCGGGTAGCGGCGCATGATGTTCGACGTGTCGTAGAGGACGAAGCCGGAGAACAGCAGCAGCGTCGTCGCCGCCAGCCCGAACGAGAGCGCCGATGAGCCGACGATGAACCAGTTCAGCAGACCGCCGAGGATCATCACAATCAGACCCGTGAACAGCATCCCGCGCATGAAGCTAAAGTCGCGCTTCGAGATGAAGACGTAAGCCGTCAGGCCGCCGAAGATGCCGACCGTCAGCAAGCCCGCCTGCAAAAGCGACGCGGGGTTATCGCGGAAGACTACGTACATCAGAGGCGAGATGACGATGCCCGTGAACGTCGTGAAGCCAAAGAGCGCGAGCAGGTTGACTACGGGCACGTGGCGCACGGCGGTCGCGCCCATCACCGCGCCGAGCATCACGAGGAGCATGATGAAGGGGTGCTGGAAGGCGAAGATGAGCAGCGGCTCGAACGAGAGGCCGAGCAACACGCCGCCGATGGCGAACAGAGTCGCCGCGAAAAAGAGCGCGTAGACTTTGCGTATAAATCCCAACCGTTCGGCGACCGACGCCTCAGCCGCCGTCTGCGCCTGCAAACTGCCCCACCCGCCCGCGTTCGGCGGCTGCCAAGCCTGCTGCTCGCGCGGGTTGAAGCGTTGATTCGGGGGTTGAAAGTCGTTCATTAAAATCCTTTCCTTCGTGGAAAAATCCTGTCGAAAACTTTGTTACGCGCAAACCGTGCGCGCCGCGTGCATTTCGCGTGAAATTAAGATGCGTACGCTCACGCGAAAGCTGCACGCGCTCGGATTATACAGCATCGGTCGGCTCGATGGTCGAATCGCGTATGTCGCGCTCCGCGCCCGCGCTCTGCGCAGGGTCTCGCGCGTCGGCCTGTCGCGCGAAGAGTTGATATTGCACGCCGCCCGTTGTGCTTACGTTCGCGCCCTTGAAGGCACGCGCCAGCATCGCGCCGCACCAGACGGCTGCGAACCCGACGACGACGCTCAAGACAACGTTCAGGAGCGCGAGCGTGAAGTTGCGTTCTTCGGCGAGCCGGAGCGTCTCGTATTCAAAAGTCGAGAAGGTCGTGTACGCGCCGACGAAGCCGACGGCGATGGCGAGTCGCAGGTGCGCGCTCATGTGAAAACGTTCCGTTGCGAGCGTCAGGAAGAAGCCGACGATGAAAGACCCCGTGACGTTGATGACGAAGGTTGCCGTCGGGAAAGGCGCGGCGGTGCGCGCGAGCACTGTGCTGCCCAAAAAATAGCGCAACATGCCGCCGAAGGCGCTGCCCGCCGCCACCGCCAGATATTTCGTCAAGGTTTCCACGCGTGCAGCCTTTCGTCGGGTTCAGGGCTTCGTCGAGAGCGCGTTGTACTTGCGCAGGATGTCGAGCGTGCGTTCGAGCGGCAGTGCTTCGACGGTCAGACCGCCGCGCCCCGTCATCGTCTGCGCGCGGAAGAGCGAGTTGTAGATCGCCTCTTCGGTCGCCTCTACGACGGCGAGAAAAAGCGGCGACATCCAATCGTTCGACAATAGTTTCAACTCGCGTGGCTGCATGGCGTCTGTCGGCCGCGCGTTGCGACTCATGCGAACGCGCACTTCGGGTGCGGTCGAAAATGCTATGACGTAATCGCCGCTGCCGTTCGAGCCTGACGCGCCTGTGCGCCCCAGGCCGAGCATCGCGCGCGCCGCCATGCGCCTGAGATTGCGCGCGTCAACGGGCGCGTCCGTCGCGATGACGATGATGATCGAGCCGTCCGCCGAATCTTTAACTTCACTTCGCTTGTCGCCCGCCGCCGCGTCGCGCCCACTCGTCGCCGCGTCGCGCTCTTTAACGTTACTGCGTCTGTCGCCCGCGTGCGGCGCAGTTGCGGCGCGTTCGAGTTCTTCTTTGAGATAGTACTTGCCGAGTTCGCGCCCGACGGGTGCGCCGTTTACGGTGAGCACGCCGCCGTAGTTCGTCTGCACGAGCGCCCCGACGGTGTAGCCGCCGAGCGCGGGCGGCAGCTTTCGCGAAGACGTGCCGATGCCGCCTTTGAAGCCGAACGCGATTGTGCCCGTGCCCGCGCCGACCGCGCCTTCTTCGACCGCGCCGCCGCGAGCATTTTTGATCGCATTGAACACATCTTCGCGCGTGATGTGCCGCCCGCGTATGTCGTTCAGGCCGCCGTCGTTCGTCTCTGCGACGAGCGGGTTGACCGAACGCACGTCCTCGTTTTCTGGAAGCGCGAGCATGTAATCGACGAGCGCGTCCGCGACGCGCGGCACGCTCAAAGTCGAAGTCAACAAAATCGGCGTCTCGATCTCGCCGAGTTCATTGACTTGAGTTGAACCTGCGAGTTTGCCAAAGCCGTTGCCGACGAAGACCGCGCCCGCCACCTTCTCACGAAAAAGATTGCCCGCGTGCGGCAGTATGGCCGTGACGCCCGTGCGTATGTCAGCCCCGCGTATGATCGTCGTGTGGCCGACGCGCACGCCTTCAACGTCCGTGATGGCATTGAGCGCGCCCGTCTGCATGACGCCGACGCGGACGCCAACGTCTCTGGCGCGCGGCCTCGTGTTCTTCTGTGTGTTCGTCTGCATCTGTGCGGGCACGATGTTGATTAACGCAAGCGACAGCGCGAAGAGAAGTTTTTTCAAATCCATTTTTAATCTATGTGAATCTTCTCTGCGCCCCCTCTGTGTTCTCTGCGTCTCTGCGGTGAATGCTTGTGGATCAGATATTCACCGCAGAGAGCGCAGAGCGGGCGCAGAGAGAAAAGTTATGAAATTTGCGCGTTGATGATTTATCATCCTTCCGCTTTCATTTCAAACAGACCGTACCGCACTTGAATCTGTCTCTTCTCAATGGAGGTATTCGATGAAACCCGGATGCTCGATCCCGCTCTGGGCGTGTGCCCTCGTCTGCGCCGCCGTGCTGTTCGTCTCCGTGCCCGCGCAGAGGAAGTCAGCGAAGACGACCGCCGCCGCTTCGGCTTCAACCGCGACCGCTAACGACGAAGCCTACACCGCCAAGATCAAAGAGTACACGACCGAGAAATATTTTTTGACCGAACTCGTCGATCACCTGCCCGCCTCTGCGAGCGTCCCGTCGCCCGACAAAGTGCTCGGCTACGTCGTCGGCACGCCGAACAAGTTGACTTACACGAAAGACATACATCGTTACATGCGCGAGTTGGAACGCACGAGCCCGCGCGTGCGCGTCTTCGTCGCGCCGGAAAAATCGGAAGAGGGACGCGAGCAAATTCTCGTCGCCATCAGCGACGAGGCGAACCTTGCCAAACTTGATCGCTACAAGGAGATCAACGCGCGACTCGCAGACCCGCGCCGCACCACGGACGCAGACGCACGCCAACTCATCGGCGAGGGCAAGGCTTTCTACTGGGCTTCGGGCTCGATTCATTCGACCGAAACCGGCTCGCCTGAAATGTTGATGGAGATGGCCTATCGCCTCGCCGTCGAAGAGTCGCCCTTCATTCAAGACATACGCCGCAACCTCGTCGTCCTGATCACGCCGACGCTCGAAGTTGACGGGCGCGACCGCATGGTTGATCTCTACAACTATCGCAAGGCCAACCCCGGCAAGAACGCGCCCTCACTTTTGTATTGGGGCAAGTACGTCGCGCACGACAACAACCGCGACGGATTAGGGATGGCGCTCGCCTTGACGCGCAACATGATGAAGACTTTCCTTGAGTATCACCCGCAAGTCTTGCACGACCTGCATGAGTCCGTGCCGTTCCTCTACACCTCGACGGGCACGGGGCCTTACAACGCGTGGCTCGATCCGATTGTGATTGACGAGTGGCACTTGCTCGCCTATCACGAAGTCGAAGAGATGACGAAGCGCGGCGTGCCCGGCGTGTGGACGCACGGCTTCTACGACGGCTGGGCTCCGAACTACATGTTCTACGTCGCCAACGGCCACAACTCGATCGGTCGTTTCTACGAGACGTTCGGCAACGGCGGCGCGGACACGCTTGATCGCACCGTCACGCAGCAATCGCAGCGCGATTGGTACAGGCCGAACCCGCCCTTCCCGCGCGTACGCTGGTCTATGCGAAACAACATCAACCTGCAACAGTCGGCCATCCTGCTCGCGATGAACTTCACGGCCAACAACCGCGAACGCTTCCTCAACAATTTCTACCTCAAGAGCAAACGCGCCGTGGCGAAGGCTGCGAACGAAGGCCCTGCGGCATACATCGTGCCGGGCGACACGACGCGCCCCATCGAAGCGGCGGACATGGTGAACTTGTTGCGTCTGATGGGCGTCGAAGTTCATCGCGCGACGCGCGAGTTTACTTTGAAGGACGAGAGGCCGCAGCCGCGCGCTACGGCGGAGACGCCGCAGGGTGCGCCGCGAGAACAGCGTACGGAGCAGGGCGCGGAACAGCGCGGCGCGGAGGGCGAGCGAGCGCCGACAAATACGGAGCAGCCGCCGCGTCAGGGCGCGGGGCAGGCGGAGCGCAAAGTGGCCGAGCGGCGTTTCCCCGCAGGCTCTTACATCATACGCATGGATCAACCCTACTCGCGCATGGCCGACATGATGCTCGACACGCAGTATTACAACGCGAGCGACCCGCGCCCCTACGACGACACGGGCTGGACGCTCGGCGCGATGCGAAACGTCCCGACCGTGCGCGTCCGTGACCGCGCAGTGCTCGCCGCACCGATGGAGCTTTTAACGACGGACGCGAGCGTGCGCGGGAAACTGTCGGGCGCATCAAACGCCGCCTACGTCGTCAATCACAACACGGAGAACACGCTGGCGACGCTTCGTTATCGTTTGAAAAACGTGCGCGTGAGCGTCGCCGAGAGCGAGTTCAAAGCGGGCGGGCAGACGTTCAACGCGGGCTCGTTCGTCATACGCGCGGAAGGTAATCCGGCGAACTTGCGCGGCCAACTCGAAGCGGCGGTCGCGGAGTTGGGCTTGCAAGCCATAGCCTTCGACAAAGTGCCGGACGTGTACACGCACGACATCAACGCGCCGCGCATCGCCATCCTGCACACCTGGCAGAACACGCAGAACGAAGGCTGGTATCGCATCGAGTTCGACCGTCTGCAAATTCCCTATAGCTACATCTCCGAGCATACGGTGCGTGACACGCCGAACTTGCGCGAACGCTTCGACGTGATCATCTTCCCGCCCGTCGGCGGCACGGCGCAATCAATCGTCAACGGCATCCCGCGTCGCGGCGATGCGATCCCCTGGAAGGAGTCCCAAGTCACGCCGAACTTCGGCAACTCGCCCGATCAGTCCGAAGACATACGCGGCGGCATGGAACTCACGGGCGTCGCAAACTTGCAAAAGTTCGTCTCCGAAGGTGGACTCTTCATCACGATCCAAAACACCGTGCGCGTGCCCGTCGAGTACGGCATGACGACGGGCGTGACGATTGAGACGCCGCGACAACTACAGGCCGCAGGCTCGATCTTCAACGCCACTTTCACCGACCGCAAAAGCCCAATCGCTTACGGCTACGGCGAATCGCTTCCGATCTATTTCAATCAAGCCCCGCTCTTTCAAGTGACAACGGGCGTGCCGGGTGGCGGCGGAGCAGGCGCAGGCGGCGCGCGTCCTTCGGGGCGCGGCGGCGTCAACGACCCCGACATCGTTCAAGGTATGCCGCAAGCCTCGCCCGCACCGCAGCGCCCGCCCGCGCGCCCCGGCGAGGAACAGTTGACGGAAGAACAACGCCTCCAACTCGGCGTCTTCTACGTGCCTTTGCGCGAACGCCCGCGCGTCGTGCTTCGTTTCGCGCGCGAGGAGCGCGACTTGCTCGTCAGTGGTATGCTGGCGAACGGGTCGGAGTTGGCGAATCGTGCTGCGATAGTTGACGTGCCTCTGGGGCGCGGCCACGTCCTCCTGTTCGCCACCAATCCCATGTGGCGACACCAGACGCAGGGGGAATTTTTCCTCCTCTTCAACGCCGCGCTCAACTACGACAACCTCGGCGTCGGCCTCGCAGACCCCGCGCCCGCGCCGCCGCGCGACGTGAGAAGTGACGAACAGTAAAAACTTGTCCGTTGTCCGTAGTCAGTAGTCCGTTGCATGTGGCAGCGATACGAGTTACTAAAGATGGAATTGCTCAACTAACGACAGACAAAAACAACTGACAACTGACCACGGGCAACTGACGTTTTCAAATTCTAAGGAGAACTTAACATGCAAAACTATCCCCCGTCGGGTGCGCCGAATTATGCGCCGTCAGGTATGCCGCAGGGACAGCCGCCGAAATCGAAGAAGGGTTGGATCATCGGCGGCATCGTCGGTTGCCTCTTGCTGATCATCATCATCGTGGCCGCGCTCGGCGGGCTGGCTTATTTGGGTTTCAAGAAGGCGGAAGAGACCGCGAAGACTTTGAACCAGAACGCTAACGCGCCCGCGCCGAGACAAGCCGCGAACACCAAGCAGTACGTCAATTCGCGCGAAGGCCGCACGGGCAAACTCGCGGACAACTTCGTTGACTTCTCGTTTTATTATCCGGACAACTGGGAGATCGACGACGATCCAGCGCCGAACTTCGTGCGCGTCGAACGCAAACTCGTTGACGACGACGGCGGCAATTTCACGCAGGAGAATTTCGCCGTCGGCTGGGTGAGCGCGACAGGCACGGTGATCGACAAGCAGTTGATGCCGAAACTCGCCGCGCAGTTCAACACGCAGTTCGCCGCGCAGTTCCCGAACTACAAGAAGGTCTCGGAGGGCGAGACGAAGATTGGCCCTTACGATGGCTACGAGTTTCGCTTCACGGCGAACAAGAACAACGTTGACTTCTGGGGGCGCGTCGCGATGCTGCCGCCGCCCGCAGGACAGACGAAGGGCGTCGCGCTCGTGATGATCGCGTCCGACCGCGCGCCGGAGCTATCGGGCGTCGAGGACGTTGGCGAGAAGGGCGAGTTGCCCGTCATATTAGACTCGTTCCGCTTCGGTTCGGGCGCGTCGAAATAAGTCTCAAAGTCTCAAGTCCCAAGTCTCAAGTCCAAAACTTGCTTTCGACTTGGGACTTGAGACCTGAGACTTGGGACTTCTAAACATGGCCGGAACTTCTGCGAGCGATGAGGGCGTGGCGACGGGCGGCGTCTCGCCCATCTGGTTCGTCGTCGTCGCCGTGCTGTTGTGGAGCACGGGCGGGCTGTTCATCAAGTCGAGCACGCTCTCCGCTGCGGAACTCTCCGGCGCGCGCGCTCTGTTTGCGGCGGCGACCGTGATGTTGCTGACGAGGCAAGAGGGTTTTCGCCTCAACCTCGTCACAGCCGTCGCGGCAGTCTTCTACGCCGCGCTCCTGTATCTGTTCGTGCGCGCGACGATGATGACGACCGCCGCGAACGCGATCTTTTTGCAGTACACCGCGCCCGTCTACATACTGCTCGCAGAGCCTTTCTTCTTCAAAGAAAAATATCGCGCGGGGGATTTCGTCGTCGTCGCCTTCTGCATAGTGGGAATGTCGCTCTTTTTCGTCGGCCAGCTCAGGCCGCAGGATGTGGAAGGGAATTTTCTCGCGCTCGGTTCGGGCGCGTGCTTCGCGGTCTTCTTCCTGCTCCTACGCCACCCGCGTACACGCGAAGTCAACCGCGCCTCGTCCGTCATCTACGGAAATCTGCTGCTCGCGCTTGTGATGCTGCCCGCCATCATTCAAGGCGCGGAGCATTTCACTACGACCAACATCCTCATCGCAGCCTACCTCGGCATCGTCCAACTCGGCGTCGCCTACACGCTCCTGACGCTCGGCATCGCGCGCGGCGTGAAATCTTTGGACGCCGGGATCATCGGCTACATCGAACCCGTCCTCAACCCCGTCTGGGTCTTCCTCTTCATAGGCGAGCGCCCCGCGAAGTGGGCGCTTCTTGGCGGCGCTATCATCATCGCCGCCGTCGCCTCGCACACAATTTGGGCGGCAAGAAAAGCTGTCCGTCGTCAGTAGTCAGTTGTCCGTCGTATGTGACTGATGAGGAAGTGGCTGTAGATTTGAATTGAGCAACTGACAACGGACAAAGAACAAAGAACAACGGACAACTGACTACGGACGTTCTTCCCCATGAATAATCATGTGCGTTTGAGCGCAACGAACTTATAACTTTCGCGGGGCGGGTGAGTTTTCGTCCAGCGTTTATGCCGTGTCGGGGCGTCGGGGCGTCGGGGCGTGCGCGTGCGGGAGGAAAAAAGTGTGGATTATTTTGTAAATAAGTTTGAGCAATCGCTTGCCGTTCGGCGCAAAATTTAGTATCACTACCGCACCACAAGAATTTTGGAACAAGGGGGCATGACGGGGAAAGTTGTAGCTTGAAGGCTCTCGACTGCTGTACCTCGCCATGTTGTGTACCCGCCCGTTCGGTAGGTGGTGGCCTTTCTTTGTCTGACACGCGACCGCGCGGCGACCTTCGGTTACTAACGCTTTACAAAAACAGTCGCCCGCCGGTGAGGGTCTCTGAGCAGCAGAGTAGCAGGTACTGACCATGCCGCAAATTTTTCACCGCAGCACCAACACGCTCGCCAAGCTGAGCATCTTCGGCTCGATCTTCGTCCTTCTGTTTGTGACGTGGGCGGTCGCGGAGATCAACCGCTCGTCTTGGAACACGGGCGCATTCGACGAGCGCGAACAGCCCGTGCAGTTTTCGCACAAGCACCACACGGGCGACGACGGCATCGATTGCCGCTACTGCCACACATCGGTCGAGACTTCTTCAAACGCGGGGCTGCCGCCGACGAAGACCTGCATGAACTGTCACTCGCAACTCTGGAGCGATAGCCCTTACCTCGAACCCGTGCGCGCCAGTTGGAAAAATAATAAGCCCATCGAGTGGACGCGCGTACACGACCTGCCCGACTACGTCTATTTCAATCACAGCATACACGTCAACAAGGGCGTCGGCTGTTCGTCGTGTCACGGGCGCGTGGACGAGATGCCGCTCGTCTATCAGGCGGCGTCGTTGCAGATGGAGTGGTGTCTGGCGTGCCACCGCGAGCCGGAGCGATACCTGCGCCCGCAGAAGGAAATCTTTAACATGAAGTGGCAGAAAGATAACACGCTCGCGGAAAACAAGACCGCCGAGCAGTTGGCGAGCGGGCGCGCACTCCTCGTCCAGAACAAGATTCGCTCAAAGGCCGTCCTCGAAAGTTGTTCGACTTGCCACCGCTAACGGAAGCGTTGCGCGAGAGGTTAGTAGATGCACATCAAAGAGACTTTCCCCGAACTGTACAACATACGCCGCCCCGTCCGGCGCGAAGAGATACGCGCACGGCTCGGCGAGAAGACGGGCAAGGAATACTGGCGCAGCCTCGAAGAATTGGCCGATTCGGGACAGTTTGAAGACTACCTGCACACGGAGTTTCCGCGACAGGCGGGCGAGTGGGACGACGAAGTCGGGCGGCGCACGTTCCTTAAATTGATGGGCGCGTCGCTCGCGCTCGCAGGAATTACGTCCTGCTCCTACCAGCCGCCCGAAACCGTCGTCCCTTACGTTCGACAACCCAACGAACTCGTTCCGGGCAAGCCTCTCTTCTTCGCCACTGCGATGCCGATGGCGGGCGGCGCGGCGGGACTGCTCGTGCGCAGCAACGAGGGTCGCCCCACGCACGTCGAAGGCAATCCGGATCATCCGACGAGCGGCACGCCCGAACGCCCCGCAGGGCAGCGCGTCGCAGCAACGGACGTTTTCTCCATCGCCTCGATCCTTTCGCTCTACGATCCGGATCGTTCGGAGACCATCACCAATCGCGGCGAGATTCGACCCTACACGGCCTTCCTCGGCGAACTTCGCACCAAACTAGACGAGATGCGCGGGCGGCAGGGCGCTGGACTCAGGTTTCTCACCGAGACCGTCACGTCGCCGACGATGGCCGCGCAGTTGAAAGCGATACTCGCGGCCTTCCCCGCAGCGAAGTGGCATCAGTACGAACCCGCTGGCACGAACGGCGCGACGCTCGGCGCGCAGCTAGCCTTCGGCCAACCCGTCAACACAATCTATCGTTTCGACCGCGCCGACCGCGTGCTCTCGCTCGATTCGGATTTCCTCTCGTCGGGCGCGGCCAATCTTCGTTACGCGCGCGACTTTGCGGCGAAGCGTCGCGTCGGCGAAGGCAAGACGGACATGAACCGTCTCTACGTGGTTGAGACGACGCCGACGAACACGGGCGCGTTTGCAGATCACCGCTTCTCGATCAAGCCGAGCCAACTTGAGATGTTCGCGCGTGCGCTTGCCGCCGCGCTCGGCGCACCGGGCGTTTCGAACGACGGCGCGCAGTATCAGAACGTCGCGCACGCCAAACACATTTTCGCCATCGCAAAAGATTTGCAGGCCGCGCGCGGTCGTTCCCTCGTCGTCGCGGGCGAACACCAGACGCCCGCCATACACGCGCTCGCACACGCGATGAATCAGGCGCTCGGCAACGTCGGGCAGACAGTTGTTTACACCGATCCGATTGAAGCGCAGCCCGTCGATCAAGTCGCGAGTTTGCGTGAACTCGTCGGCGACATTGAAGCGGGGCGCGTAGAGATGCTCGTCTTCGTCGGCGGCAATCCGGTCTACAACGCGCCCGTCGATCTCGCGCTGACGAAAGAGAGGCTCGATAAGATCAGGACGCCCGACGGCAAGGATGGGCTGCGCATACACCTCAGCCTCTACGACGACGAGACTTCGCAGCTTTGCCACTGGCACATTCCCGAAACGCACTTCCTCGAAGCGTGGGGCGACACGCGCGCGCACGACGGCACGGTCTCGATCATCCAACCGCTCATCGCGCCGCTTTACAAAGGGCGCAGCGTACACGAATTTCTCGCGGCCTTCACAGACAAACCCGAACAGTCCGGCTACGACATCGTGCGCGACTACTGGCGCACGCAGCGTCTCGAAACGCTCGTCGCGGCAGCGGGCGCGCAGCAGCCCGCGCAGGGCACGGCTCAGGCAGGCGCGCAAGGCGGCGGCAACACACACGGCGAAGGCGCAGCGGCGGGACATAACGCTGCGGCGGGCGGCAGTAACGCAACAAGTAATCCACCTTCCGCGACGCCCGCCCCGACGCCGAGCGTCACGCCGAGTCCGGCGCAACAGCAGGGCGCGGCGGCGCGAACTGCCGCTGCTCCCGCGAATTTCGACGAGGCGTGGCGCGGAGTCGTACACGACGGCGTTGTTCCGGGCACGGCTGCGAAGGAAAAGAGCGTGACGGTCAGAGGCGATTGGTCTACGGCGAACCTGCCGCCAGCAACGCAAACTTCGGGCGGACAGTTCGAGATAATCTTTCGCCCCGACCCGAGCGTCTACGACGGGCGCTTCGCCAACAACGGCTGGCTTCAGGAGTTACCGAAGCCAATGACGAAGTTGACCTGGGACAACGCCGCCTACATGAGTCTCGCGACGGCGCGGCGCATGTTCGGTCTCGGCGAGAACGACTACACGTTCAAGGGGCGCGAGTTCAACGCGCCCGTCGTCGAACTGCGCCATCGCGGACAGTCTGTGCGCGCGCCTGTCCTCATCGTGCCCGGCCAGCCGGACGACGTGGTGACGGTCACGCTCGGCTACGGGCGCACGCGCGCGGGGCGCGTCGGCACGAGCACAGAAGACAAGCCGCTCGGCTTCAACGCCTATCGCCTGCGCACGTCCGACGCGATGTGGCAGAGCGCTGGCGTGGAAGTCGTCCCGACGGGCGACGAGTATCTGCTCGCCGTCACGCAACTCCATTTCAACATGGAAGGGCGCGACATCGTGCGCTCCAACACGCTGGGCGAATACTTGCACGGCGGCGGCGACTCTGACCGCGAAGTTCACGGCGGCGAGAGCGTGGCGACGCACGAAGGCGCAGCGGAAGTGGTCGGCAAAGAGACGCACAAAGAACCGCCCGCGCACGATTCGCTCTATCCGAACTACGAGTACAAGGAATACAAGTGGGGCATGTCGGTTGACATCGCTTCGTGCGTCGGCTGCCACTCGTGCGTCATCGCGTGCCAGTCGGAAAACAACATTCCCATCGTCGGCAAGGAACAGGTTTCGCGCAGCCGACACATGCACTGGCTGCGCGTTGACACATACTTCAAAGGCTTGGCCGAAAATCCCGAAGGCGTGCATTTCATGCCCATCCCGTGCATGCACTGCGAGGTCGCCCCGTGCGAGCCGGTCTGCCCCGTTCATGCCACCGTCCACAGCGCGGAAGGCTTGAACGACATGGTTTACAACCGCTGCGTCGGCACGCGCTATTGCTCGAACAACTGCCCCTACAAGGTGCGCCGCTTCAACTTCCTGCTCTATCAGGATTTCGACACGCCGAGCTTGAAGATGATGCGCAACCCCGAAGTGTCCATACGCTCGCGCGGCGTGATGGAGAAATGTACTTACTGCGTGCAGCGCATCATGTACGCGCGCATCGAGTCGGAGAAAGAGGACAGGCGCGTGCGCGACGGCGAGATCGTCACGGCCTGCCAGTCGGCCTGCCCGACCGAAGCGATCATCTTCGGCGACTTGAACGACCCTGAAAGCCGCGTCGCGCGCTTGCAGCACGACAAGCGCAACTATAGTTTGCTCGCGGAACTCAACACGCGCCCGCGCACGACGTACCTGTCGGCGATGCGCAATCCGAACGAAGAAATTCATGGGGCGTAAAATTTCATGGCATCAAGAGTAGACGAGCCACACGACGACTTAATCCACGTCACTCCGAACCCCGTGATCGAGCCGGGGCATACCGCCGCGTCCGTGACGGACAAGATCAGCGCGCTCGTGCTCAAGCGCAAGACGCCGCTCGCGTGGTACATAGGCTTCTTCGTCTCGTTCTCGCTGGCGAACGTGTTGATGTTCACGATTGCTTATCTCGTCACGACGGGCATAGGCATCTGGGGCAACAACTGGCCGGTCGGCTGGGCGTTCGACATCATCAACTTCGTCTGGTGGATCGGCATCGGCCACGCAGGAACTTTGATCTCCGCGATCCTCTTGCTGCTGCGTCAAGAGTGGCGCACCTCCATCAACCGCTTCGCCGAAGCGATGACTTTGTTCGCCGTCGCCTGCGCGGGACTCTTTCCCCTGCTACACACGGGTCGCCCCTGGCTCGCTTACTGGATGCTGCCCTATCCGAACACGATGAACATCTGGCCGCAGTTCCGAAGCCCTCTGATGTGGGACGTGTTCGCCGTCTCGACCTACGCGAGCGTGTCGGCCTTGTTCTGGTACGTCGGCCTGATACCGGACTTCGCGACGCTCAGAGATCGCGCCAAGAGCGGCGCGTTCAGGGTCGTCTACGGCATGCTCGCGCTTGGCTGGCGCGGCAGCGCGCGCCACTGGCATCGCTACGAGACGGCTTACCTTTTGCTCGCCGGACTCGCAACGCCGCTCGTGCTTTCGGTTCACACGATCGTCAGTTTCGACTTCGCCGTCGCGCAACTTCCCGGCTGGCATGCCACGATCTTCCCGCCTTATTTCGTCGCGGGCGCGATCTACGCGGGCTTCGCGATGGTCTTGCTGTTGACCATCCCTCTGAGGAAGTTCTACGGCCTCGAAGATTTCATTACGCTCAGGCATCTGCGCAACAGCGCGAAGATCATGCTCGCCACCGGCCTCATCGTCGGCTACGGCTACATGATGGAGGCGTTCATGGCGTGGTACAGCGCGAGCGAGTACGAAGGCTTCATGATCAAGAACCGCATCTGGACGGGGCCTTACTGGTGGGCTTACATGCTCTTGATCCTGACGAACATCATCATCCCGCAGATACTCTGGTCGCGTCGTGCGCGCCACAACACCGTGATCCTGTTCGTCGTCGCACTCATCATCAGCGTCGGCATGTGGTTGGAGCGTTTCGTGATCATCGTGACGAGTCTGCACCGCGACTTTTTGCCCGCGTCGTGGGCGATGTATCGCCCGACGATTTTCGACTGGTCGATGTTCATCGGCACGATTGGACTGTTCTTCACGCTGCTCCTCCTCTTCATACGCTTCCTTCCGGCCATCTCCATCTTCGAGATGCGCACCATCCTGCCGGGAGCAGCGCCAAAAGCAGTGACGAGTGACGAATAAAACAGTGACAAGTGACGAGATACAGAAAGCAGTGATGAGTGACAAGTGATGAGCGACGAGATGAAAGACAACTTTAAGGACAAGGTGGCGGCTTTAACTTGTCACTCGTCACTTGTCACTCATCACTGTAGTTGAGGTTGATATGAGGAAACCAGCTAGGCCAACTATCTATGGCGTGATGGCCGAGTTTGACGATCCGACGGCGGCGGTCGCGGCGACGCGGCGGGCGTATGAGGAAGGCTATCGCCGTATGGACGCTTATTCGCCTTATCCGATTGAGGCTCTATCGGAAGCCGTCGGCCCGCATAAAGAGCGTCTGCCGCTAATAGTTTTGATCGGCGGCATCGTCGGCCTCGTCGGCGGCTTCGCCTTGCAGTATTACGTCTCCGTGATCAACTACCCTTTGAACGTCGGCGGCAAGCCCCACTTCAGTTGGCCTGCCTACATCCCGATCACTTTCGAGACGACGATTTTGGGCGCGGCGCTGGCCGCCATCTTCGGCATGCTCGCTCTAAACGGGCTGCCCGAACCTTATCATCCGGTCTTCAACGTGCCGAACTTCGCGCTGGCCTCGCGCGACCGTTTCTTCCTCGTCATCGAATCGCGCGATCCGAAATTCGACCGCGACGCAACGACAGGCTTTCTACGCAGTTTGGGTGCGCAAGAGGTGGCTGATGTCGAACATTAAGAATAGGGGAAATGGGGAAGGGGGAAAGGGGAAGGGGGAGAAGCCCCGCGCGCGTCTCTTGTCCACGCGCGTCTTCTTCACCCTTTGCCTTTTACCTTTTGCCTTTTACCTGTCGGGTTGCCGACAAGACATGCAGGATCAGCCGCGTTACGAGGCTTACGAGCCGAGCAAGAGTTTTAGCGACGGCCTCTCGTCGCGCCCTTACGTTGAGGGTACGGTTCCGCGCGGCTTCCGCGACATGAACACGGCTTACCACACGGGGAAGAACACGTCGGGTGGCGGCGCGGCTGGCACGAATCAGTTGATGACGACCGGCGGTGCGTTGCAGACGACGATTGCGAACGCGCAGGGCGCAGCGGCGGGCGGCGGTCAGACGGGCAGCAGTGACGTGAACGTGCGCGGCCAGAACACGGGCGGAAACGTCGCGGGCGGCGCGGCAGGCGGCGGACAGAGCGGGACGCCGGGCAGCGTCAACGAGTTTCCGTTTCAGATCGCGGCGAAGGATTTGGATCGCGGCGAGGAGCGTTTCAATATCTACTGCTCGATGTGTCACGGGCAGACGGGCTACGGCGACGGCATGATCGTGAGGCGCGGCTTTCGTCGCCCGCCTTCCTTTCACGACGACCGTTTGCGCAACGAAACGCTCGGCCACTTCTTCGACGTGATCACGAACGGCTGGGGCGCGATGCCCGACTACGCGCAGCAAATCCCCGTCGAAGATCGCTGGAAGATCATCGCCTACATACGCGCGCTGCAACTGAGCCAGAACACGCCCGTCGCGGAAGTGCCGGAGAACTTGCGTAACCAGCGTAAGCCCGCGCCCGCGACGCCGACCACCGAAGGCGGACATCAGGGAACCGGAGGAGAGCGCACGCCATGAGCGCACGAGCTGTAGAGACCGCCAACACCAATTACAACGCGCCGCCGTTCGTAGAACGGATGGGATCGCGTGCGCTCGTCGTCGGCCTCGTCGCGCTCGTGCTGTGCGTGCTCGGCGCGTTCGTCAACCTCGCTGGATTCTGGCGCGCATATCTCGTCGGCTACGTCTTCTGGACGGGCGTATCGGTTGGCTCGCTCGCCATCATCATGCTGCACCACCTGTCGGGCGGCGGTTGGGGCGTCGTCATACGTCGCCCGCTCGAAGCCGCAACGCGGACGCTGCCCGTGATGGCCGTGCTGTTCATTCCGATCGTCATCGCGCTCTTCACGCACCAACTCTACCCCTGGACTGTGCCCGAAGAGGCCGACGTTGAGATCATCAAACACAAGGCAATCTATCTGAACATCCCGTTCTTTCTCGGTCGCACAGTCTTCTACTTTGCGATGTGGGGCATGCTCGCATACTTCCTGAGCAAGTGGTCGCTCGAACAGGACGGGACGGACGATCCGCGCGAGCGTCGGCGTCTGAAAGGGCGACTGCAAAACTTGAGCGGCCCCGGAATTTTGCTTTTCGGTTTGACCGTCACGTTCGCCGCCGTTGACTGGGTGATGTCTCTGGAGCCGGAATGGTTCTCGACGATCTACGGCTTGCTGATCATGGTCGGGTGGGGCTTGACCGCGCTCGCCTTCGCCATCGTCACCACAGTCATGCTGGCGAAGGATGAGCACTTGGAGCACGTCTACCAGCCGCGCCACTTTCACGATCACGGCAAACTCCTGTTGGCCTTCGTGATGCTCTGGGCTTACTTTTCGTTTTCGCAATTTTTGATCATCTGGTCGGGCAATTTGCCGGAAGAAATCCCCTGGTACTTGCGGCGTCTCTTTGGCGGTTGGGGTTATGTCGCCGTCGCGCTCGTCATCGGCCATTTCGCGTTGCCGTTCGTGCTGCTGCTCTCGCGCGATCTGAAAAGGCGCGGGCGCACGCTCGTCCTCGTCGCGCTCCTCGTGCTTTTGATGCGCGTCGTCGATCTCTTCTGGACGATTGCGCCGAGCGTGCTGGCGATGCCGAAGCACGGCGCGGCGGCGGCGGGCGTCGAACATAGCGGCATGGCCGACGCGGTCGCTTACGCTTTGAACTTCATCACGCCCGTCTTCATCGGCGGCATCTGGCTCTGGTGGTACACGCGGCAACTGAGGTCGCGCCCGCTCCTTCCACTCGGCGACGAGGGCTTGGAGAACGCGCTCGAACATACGGACGGGCATCACTGAAACATTTGGGAAAAGGGTAAAGGGCAGGAAGAGAGGCGAGTTTGAGATGGGAATTTTTGGTCAGCACGGCAACGGGAAAGGGAAGCTGCACCTGACGGAGACGCCGGACGTGCGCCACATCACGAACCCCGATGTGATGCACGAAGAGTCGGACGTGAGCGTGCGCGGCGTCGGCACGTTCGTCGGCCTGCTCTTTCTCGGCCTCGTCATCGTGAGCGGGCTGATGTTCGGGCTGTTCAAATTGCTCGACGCCTACGCGCGCAGCAAAGAGGTGCAGCCCGCGCCGATGGCTCGAAGCGAGACGGAACGCCTGCCCCCGCCCGGTGCGCCGCGCCTGCAAGGCGCGCCCGACCACCGTTCGCTCGACGACCCGAATCTCGTCTTCGAGAAGAAAGAGCCGACGCTCGAATGGGCTGAGCTTCAATCGAAGTTCAAATACGATCTGGAAAACTTCCACGACCCCGACGCGGGCACGGGCACGATGCGCGTCCCCATAGAGTTTGCGAAGAAGAAGCTTCTGGAAAAGGGCTTGCCCACACGCCAGCAGCAACAGCAAACGCAAGGCACGCAAGCGTCCGAGGGCATCAACATCCCGACCTTCGCGAGCGCGGGGCGGCAGACGGAGAAGCGCGAGAAGTAGGACACGGAGAAGAAAGAGTCAGGGGAAAGGGTAAGGGGGAAAGGTGAAAGGGAGAAGACGAAAAGCGGAGTGGGCAAAGTTGACGCTTGCGGGCGGCGTTGCGTCGTGCGCGTCGCGTCGTGTGCGCGCCGTCGCATCCCGTCACGCATGCGTGTTAGCGCGCGGCTTGTTGTGCCTTACCTTTACCCTTTTCACCTTTACCCTTTCCCCCTCGTCCGTCGTGGGGCAGTACGCACAGCCGCCGCAAGGTGGCGTGTCTAGCAACGACGTGCCGCTCGCGCTGCGCGACATCGGCATCGAGCAGCGACTCGGCGAGCAAGTTCCGCTCGACATTGCTTTCCGCGACGAGGCGGGGCGCACGGTCAAACTCGGCGACTATTTCGGCAAACGCCCCGTCGTCGTCTCGCTCGTCTATTACAACTGCCCGAAGCTGTGCAACCTCGTCTTGAATGGACTCGTCGGCGGCTTGCGCACGCTGCCGTTCACGGTGGGCAAAGACTTCGACGTGGTGACGGTGAGTTTCGATCCGCGCGAGGGTGCGGCTGATGCCGCCAAGAAGAAGGAAGTCGTCTTGCACGATTACGGTCGGGCGAATGATGCTGCATCGTTCAACGCCGGTTGGCATTTCTTGACGGGCGACAAGGCTTCGATTGACGCGTTGGCAAACGCCGTCGGCTTCAAGTACACGTTCGACACGGCGACCAATCAGTTCGCGCACGCTTCCGGCGTCATGGTCGCCACTTCGCAAGGGAAACTCTCGCATTATTTCTACGGCATCGAGTATGCGCCGCGCGATCTGAAGCTCGGTCTGGTCGAAGCGTCGGCGGGGAAGATCGGGAGCGCGGTTGATAAGTTGACGCTCTATTGCTTTCACTACGATCCGACGACCGGACGATACGGCCCCGCGATCATGAACATCATGCGCCTGACGGGCATCCTGACGGTCGTGGGCTTGGTGGCTTTAATTATGATCTTACATCGTCGTCGCCGCCGCGCAGAAGAGACGACGCCGCCATTGAGCACGGGAGAGGCAGGAGGAATCGCTTAACGAGATGCAGTTGCCACGATTACCATTTACGCCGGAGCAGGCTTCGACCGTCTCAGGTGAGGTGGATGCGCTCTACACCTATCTGGTCGCGATTACACTGTTCTTCTCCGTGCTCGTCACGGTGCTCATCTTCTATTTCGCCGTCAAGTATCGCCGCCGCTCCGAGAACGAACTGCCGCAGCCCATAGCCGGTTCGGTGAAGTTGGAAACGATGTGGACGGTCATCCCGTTTCTCATCGCGATGACGATCTTCGTCTGGGGCGCGAGCCTCTACTTCTCGCTCTATCGCCCGCCGAAAGACGCCATAGAGATTTTCGTCGTCGGCAAACAGTGGATGTGGAAATTCCAGCACACCGAAGGGCAGCGCGAGATCAACGAACTCCACGTGCCGGTCGGCGCGAAAGTTAAGTTGACGATGACGACCGAAGATGTCATCCACTCGTTCGCCGTGCCCGCCTTCCGCATACGCTCCGACGTGGTTCCGGGTCGCTACACTTTCGCCTGGTTCGAGGCGACGAAGACGGGACGTTATCACCTGTTCTGCACGGAGTTTTGCGGCACGAACCATTCGGGCATGACGGGCTGGGTCGAGGTGATGGAGCCGACCGCCTATCAGGCTTGGCTCGCGGGCGGCGGCTCGGATTCGCCTGCGGCGCAGGGCGAAAAACTCTTCCAGTCCCTAGGGTGCGCGACCTGCCATCGCACGGACACGCAGGGTCGCGGCCCAGTCTTAACAGGCGTCTTCGGCAAGCCGCAGCGCGTGCAGGGCGGCGGCGACGTACTTGTTGATGAGTCTTACATACGCGAGTCAATCACGAACCCGACGGCGAAAGTCGTCGAAGGCTTCCAGCCGATCATGCCTTCGTATCAGGGGCAGGTCAGCGAGGAACAACTGCTGCAACTCATCGCCTACATACGTTCGCTCGGCGCGCCCACGTCACAACAGCAGGGCGGCGCGACGACCACTACGAACGGGCAGACGGGCGGCGGCGCGACCACGACGACCGGCATCGCGCCCGACGCGCAACGCTCGAATCCGCTCAACTCCACTGCGCCCCGTACGGGCACGACCGCGACGCCGACGGGCGGCGGCAACAGCAATCAGACGCCGCGCGGTGGCGGCGGCGGCGGCAGCGGCGCGAACAGCAACCAGTAGGCAGCAATCGTTACCCGGCTAGGCCGTCGAGAGTTTTTTTGTGACAGGGTAAAGACAAAGGTTAAAGAAGTATGAGTTCAATTGACGCATCAATCCCGCCGCCGTCGCCGCGTCCTTCTGTGACCGACGCGGTGGGAACGCGCGTGAAGTTTGCGCACGACAACTACATCAACGCCAACTACGGCATCAAGTCGTGGCTGCTGACGAAGGATCACAAGCGCATCGCGCTCCTGTACCTCGCTTCGGTGACGGTCTTCTTCATCCTCGGCGGCATCTACGCGCTCACCATACGGCTCGAACTACTCACCCCTGCGGGCGACATCGTCCAGCCGATGACCTACAACAAGCTGTTCACGCAGCACGGCATCATCATGATCTTCTTCTTCCTGATCCCGTCGATTCCGGCGGTACTCGGGAACTTCCTCGTCCCGCTCATGATCGGGGCGAAGGATTTGGCCTTTCCGAAACTCAATTTGCTCAGTTGGTATCTCTATCTCGTGGGCGCGCTCTTCACGATCTGGGCGCTCCTGAACGGCGGCATCGACACGGGCTGGACTTTCTACACGCCCTATTCAACCACCTTCTCGAACTCTTACGTCGTCGCCGCAGGACTCGGCATTTTCATCAACGGCTTCTCATCGATACTGACGGGCTTGAACTTCATCGTCACCATCCACACGATGCGCGCCCCGGGCATGACGTGGTTCAGGTTGCCGCTTTTCATCTGGTCTACTTATGCGACGAGTTTGATCATGGTCTTGGGCACGCCCGTCATCGCGATCACGATCCTGCTCGTCGCGCTTGAGCGCATCGTACACATAGGCATCTTCGACCCGCGACTCGGCGGCGACCCCGTCCTCTTTCAACACTTCTTCTGGTTCTACTCGCATCCGGCGGTCTACATCATGATCCTGCCCTCGATGGGCGTGGTCAGCGAACTCATCTCGACGCACTCGCGCAAGAACGTCTTCGGCTACTCGTTCGTCGCGTTCTCCTCGCTCGCCATCGCCGTCTTCGGCTTCCTCGTCTGGGGGCATCACCTGTTCACTTCGAGCCAGTCGGTCTATGCGGGCATGATCTTTTCGTTCGTCTCGTTCGCCGTCGCCATCCCGTCGGCGGTCAAAGTGTTCAACTGGACGGCGACGCTCTACAAAGGCTCGATCTCTTACGACACGCCGATGCTCTACGCGCTCGGCTTCATAGGGTTGTTCACCATCGGCGGACTGACCGGACTCTTCCTCGCCGCGCTTGGCCTCGACGTGCATTTGACGGACACTTACTTCATCGTCGCGCACTTCCATTACATCATGGTCGGCGGCGCGCTGATGGGATATCTCGGCGGATTGCACAACTGGTGGCCGAAGATCACCGGGCGCATGTACCCCGAAGGCTGGGGGCGTTTTTCGGCGCTCGTCATCTTCGTAGGCTTCAACCTGACGTTCTTCCCACAGTTCCTCTTGGGCTACATGGGAATGCCGCGTCGCTACCACGCCTACGCCGAAGAGTTTCAAGTCCTGAACGTTTTCTCGACGGCGGGCGCAAGCATACTCGGCTTCGGGTTGTTGATTCCGGGTATCTACTTCATCTGGTCTATGCGCTATGGCAAGTTTGCGCCGCCGAATCCTTGGGCTGCGACGGGCTTAGAGTGGCGCACCGAAAGCCCGCCGCCGACGGAGAACTTCGCCTCGACGCCCGTTGTCACTTGGGAGGCTTACGAGTACAGGCCGATGGAGGAGATGGATGTGATCGGCCCTGACAAGCGCAACACCGCGCAGCCCGCGCACGGCGAAGCGACGATTTAAGCAAGAGGGACGGAAACACCGACATGGCACACGCAGAAACATTGGACGCGCACGGCGGAGAGGCGGCGGAGCATCACGCCTCTCCCAATCTCGCGCACCATTTCGACAATCTGGAACAGCAACGCGAGGCGGGCAGCCTCGGCATGTGGCTGTTCCTCGTCACAGAGATCATGTTCTTCGGCGCGCTCTTCACCGGCTACATTATTTATCGCACGAAGTACGCCGAGGCGTTCGCCATCGGCAGTCACGGGCTCAACTGGAAATTCGGCGCGTTCAACACGGTCGTGCTCATCGTGAGCAGTTTGACGATGGCGCTCGCGGTCTTCTTCGCGCAGGTCGGCAGCCGACAGATGCAGGTCATCATGCTCATCGTGACGATGTTGCTGGGCTTGACCTTCCTCGGCGTCAAAGCCGTCGAGTATCACGAGAAGTACGTTGATCATCACATCCCCGGCTTCGGTTTCAAGTGGGAGGAGAACGCCTACCCGCATCACGTGCCCGAAGAAAACCGTCCCGCGCTTGAACACAACATACAGATGTTCTACTGGATTTATTTCGCGATGACGGGCTTGCACGCGCTCCACATGATCATCGGCATCGGCGGCCTCGCACTCATCTCCTACTTCGCTTATCGAGGCCACTACACGCCCGAATATCACGCGCCCGTCGAGTTGTTCGGACTCTACTGGCACTTCGTGGACATCGTCTGGATTTTCCTGTTTCCGCTGCTCTATTTGCTGGGCGCGAATCTCAAAATGGGCTAGTTGTAGGGTGTCTCTATGTCGGAACACATCGTCTCGAAAAAACTTTACTTCATGATCTTCGGCGCGCTGATGGTGCTGACTGCGATCACGGTCTTCGCCGCCAACATCGATCTCGGCTCCGAGAAACTCAACACCATCGTCGCGCTCGCCATCGCCGTGACGAAGGCCATCCTCGTGATTCTCTTCTTCATGCACGTGCGCTACAGTTCGCGCCTCACGTGGGTCGTCGTCGCGGGCGGCTTTTTGTGGCTCGTCATCATGGTTGGTTTGACTTTGAGCGACTACCTTTCTCGCGGCCTGCTGGTTTTACCGAGATGACGGCGAAAAATCAGGCGCGCGTGATGAGCTTGAGAGAAGCCCGAAACTGTTTCGGGCTTCTCTTTTTTGAACCTCGCGGCGGCCGCAGACGTTTACCGTTCAATAGCGCGCGGATCGCGCACGGTCGTTTAAGAGTTGGTCAGGCGCGTCGGAAAATCTTTTCGTGTTGTGGAAAGAGCGTCGGCGCGGATAGAATCAGGCGGCCAGGCGGCGACGATGGGCGTTTTATCAAACGAATCCTTTAACGTGAACGGGTGGCGGTGACGTATGGCTGACAGATGCAACAATTGCGGCGCGGAGTTGTTCGAGGGGCAGCAGTTCTGTCGCGCGTGCGGCGCGCCGACGCGCCAGTTCTCCAGCGAAGAACTGCCCACGCAGATGTTGCCGGGTCAACAACAGCCGCAGCAACCCCCGCCCAACCCGCTCAGCACCGCGCCGCTCTCCGGCGGGCGCAACACCTCCGATCCGGTTTACGGGACTAACTTTCCGCACTATCAACCACCCGTCGCGTCGCCGCCCGCGCAGCGCCATACCTCGCCCGTCGGCGTCCAGCCGCAGCCGCCCGCTCGTCGCCGCTCGCGCGCATGGCTCTACGTCGTGCTCGCGCTGCTCGTCTTCTTCTGCGGCGCATCCCTCCTCGGCGCAATCTTCTTCGCTAACCGGACGCCCACGCGCATCGTCAGAGTCGGCACGCGTCCGAACGTCGGTGTCCCGCCCGTCCCGCCGGTGCCGCAGCACCCGATGGATGCGGACGATGACATGTCGGCGGTGGGCGACGAGGGCGCGGAAGTTTCCGGCAACCAGACCACCATCACGAAGACTTACCCGCTCGCGCAGGGCGGCTCGTTCGAGTTGCACAACATCAGCGGCGACATCCGCGTAGAGGGTTGGGACGAGCAGCAGGCCGAAGTGAAGATCATCAAACGCGGCGGCAGCCCGGAGGCGCGCGACGCCTTGAAGATCGTGCGCGAGCAGAGCGCCGATCGCCTCTCCATCAACACGACGCCTGAGATGCAAGCGAGCGGCGTCGAAGAAGTCCGCTACGAAGTGAAACTGCCGCGCAACTTGCGCGAGGTGGAGATCGTCTCGAACAACTCGAACGTCGTACTCGTGGGCGCGAATGCCGCGTCCCTCTCGGTCGTCGTGCAGCGCGGCAACATCAAACTGGAAGACGTGAGCGGAACGATCAACTCGCGCACGACTAAGGGGAACACAACTGTCGTGATGACTGAGACGCCGCAGGGCAACGAGCCGCAAGTCTTCAACGGCATCAGCGGCAACATCGAACTCGAACTCTCGCCCGACGTTAACGCCGACCTCAAAGCCGAAACCGTCAGCGGCGACATAGAGGTTGACGAAGACTTCGGGATCAAAGTCGAGAAGCGCATGATCGGCCAGCAGGCCGTCGGGCGCATCGGCAAAGGTGGCCAACCCATCGTCGTCAAAACCGTCAGCGGCAACATCAAGATCAGAAGCTGAAGCGTTTAAGTTTATAGCGAGTTGCGATTGAGCGTGGACGGAAATCAAGACTCACCGCAGAGACGCAAAGGACGCAGAGGGGGCGCAGAGAAAGAGTTATTCTTCTCTCTGCGCCCCCTCTGCGTCCTTTGCGTCTCTGCGGTGAAGGTTTTATATCCGCAGCCCTTCACAGCTTAAAAAGTTGATCGCTCAATTTGTCTCGCTTTCTGTTAAGCGATGCTGCGCCTCAAATAAGCATTGAGTTTTACGGTAGATTCACGATATAAGTCCGCTGCAAATTTCGCGTATCAAACGACGTTGAAGAGGAGATCAAAACCTTGAGAAAATTAGCCCGGACAACAATGTGCCTTGCGCTTCTCGCTCTCGCGTCTGCTAACTTCGCCGTCGTCGGACAAAGAAGAGGACTGCCGAGGATTCCCAGACCGAGGCCGGATCAGCCTGCACCGGCCTCAACGCCGACGAACGCGCCCGCAGAAGCCACGCCCCAACCTACGACTCAAGCGTCGTCGTCTTCTTCGGCGCAGACGTACAAGCCCGCCATCGAGTATCAATCGTTGATGGAACTTCGTTTCTACGAAAATCAGGGCGGCTTTCTCGTAGAAGGTTTGGAGGTGGTCTTTCCGCCGCCCGGCCTCCAGAAAGCGACCTTTGTCATCTCCCGTCCGAACGGCGAAGTAGTCAACAGCGTACCCCTGCGACTAGAAACGCCGCTCGCCAGTTACACCGCGTTCGGGATGTTCAAGCCGGACGCCGTCTCCGGCCTAGCGCCCATCGGACAGCCGGGCGATTACGTGTTGTCGGTTCACATCAATGGCCAGCCGATCACGACTCTGCCTTTCCAGATGAAGCGCGAAGCGAGCAACGATCCCTTTAACCCCACGACCACCTTCGTGCGCGAAGGGCCCTGGCGCGACCTCGCCTATTTTTCCGACCGCCCCGAAGTGCCCGACAGCCATTTGGAGTTTAGCTGGTGGACAAGCCTCAGAGAGCTACCGCCCGGCACAAAGAATCCTCTGGTCACGCTGCACATACTCTACGGCGGGCAGGAGATCGCTGCGACGCGAAGCCCCGTCGTGCCGACGCAAACCGACTGGCAGTTTCTCTATCAAGAATTTCACTTTCCGGCTGAGAAACAGGTTCGCTGGATGACTTTGGCCGATCTGACGAAGCGAGACGGGGAATACACGGTGGTGGCGAAGGTCAACGGCAAACCCTTCAAGAGCTACAAGGCGGAGGTCAGGAACGGGATGCTTCAACGGCATCCGCGAAACCGTCTGGACACAGAACCTCACACCGATTTCATCTCGCCGCGACTCGTGGATGTCTCGGCGCGCACGTCCTCGCGCTACGCGATGCGCGACACTTACTGGGTCAAGAAGAATTAGATAGGGACAGTCGGCGAACAATTTAGCCTCTAAGTTTTCTTTGCGCCTTTGCGCCTTTACGTGAGAATAATTCTCACGTAAAGGCGCAAAGGCGCAAAGGAAGACGGAATATCGAGTGGCGTCCGGCGTTTGAATCGGTATAATCGTGCGTCGCGCGTTGAGCGCAACCCTTTCCCAAAGTTTCAAGTGTTCAAGTCTGAGAAAGTTTCCGCGTCGAGGAGTGTTTGATGGTAATTTCGCTGAAGCCCGAATATCTGAAGCGTTACAAAGACATCGCCGTGCTGTTTATGAAGTACGGGCGCTCCGATCTGGTGAAGACGAGCGGCCTCTCGCTCGCGCTCGACGACGAATCGCCGGTCGCGACGGCTACTTCTGCCACCGTACCCGAAGCGGGCGAACTCGCCGCCGACCTCGAACGCCTGGGGCCAACCTTCATCAAACTCGGTCAACTGCTCTCCACGCGCGCAGACATCCTGCCGCCGCCATACCTCGAAGCACTCGCGCGCTTGCAGGATAAGGTCGAGCCGTTTTCTTTCGCAGATGTCGAGCGCATTGTCGAAGACGACCTCGGAGTGCGCCTGTCGAAAGCGTTCAACCGTTTCGACTCCGTGCCGATGGCGTCGGCCTCGTTAGGTCAGGTGCATCGCGCGGAGATGCGCGACGGGCGCGAGGTGGTCGTCAAAATTCAGCGCCCAGACATACGCGAACAGATCGTGCAGGACACGGAAGCGCTCACCGAACTCGCCACGTTTCTCGACTCGCATACGGGGATGGGCAAGCGCTACGACTTCGCGCAGATGCTCGCAGAGTTTCGCAAAAGCCTCTTGCGCGAACTCGACTACCGCGACGAGGCCGGACACCTCATCGAGTTTGCCCAAAACCTGAGAGACTTCGATCTCATCATCATCCCGCAGCCCGTCCAGGACTTCACCACTTCGCGCGTCCTGACGATGGACTATATTCACGGCAAGAAGATCACGGCGCTCCACCCGATTCGTCGCCTAGAGATCAACGGCGCGCGTCTCGCCGAACAACTCTTCCGCGCCTACCTTCAACAGATACTCGTGGACGGCGTCTTCCACGCCGACCCGCACCCGGGCAATGTCTTTCTCACGGAAGACGAACGCGTTGCGCTCTTAGACCTCGGCATGGTCTCGCGCATCATGTCGGGCTTTCAGGACAACTTGCTCAGGCTGCTTCTCGCCATCGCCGACGGGCGCGGCGAAGAGGCTGCGGACATCACGATCCGCATGGGCACGCGCAAAGAGAATTTCGAGGAGGAAGAGTTCACGCGCGACGTGGCCGACATCGTTGCGCGCCACACGGACACGAGCATGACGAAGATTGATGCCGGTCGCGTCGTGCTCGAAATCCAGCGCATCGCCGCCGAGCGCGGCTTTCGCCTCCCGCCCGAGTTCACAATGATCGCGAAAGCCCTGCTCAATCTCGATCAGGTGGTCTACACGCTCTCGCCCGATTTCGATCCGAACCGCATCATACGCAACTACGCGAGCGAGATCATGCAGCAGCGCATTTTGAAGTCGCTCGCGCCCGGCAACTTGATGACGAACCTGCTCGACGTTAAGGATTTTCTCGAACGCTTGCCAGCGCGCGTCAATAAGATTCTTGATGCCGTCGGCAACAACGAGTTGCAGTTGAAGGTTGATGCGATTGACGAGAAGAAGTTGATGGAGGGTTTGCAGAAGGTGGCGAACCGCATCACGGTCGGCCTCGTCATCGCCGCCATGATCGTCGGGGCATCGCTCTTGATGCGCGTCGAGACGAGTTTCAAACTATTCGGCTATCCCGGCCTCGCCATCATCTTCTTCCTCATCGCCGCCGCCGCCGCCATCTGGCTCGTCGTCATCATTCTCTTCTACGACGAAACAGCGGATAAATAAAACCGTTCGTTGTCAGTTGTCAGTTGTCAGTTGTTCAAGTCTATCTTTAGTAGCTTGTGTGATAGGCACTCAAACAACTGACAACTGACAACTGACAGCCTTTTTACTGTGCTTGCCCGAAGCGCAGTTGGTATTCCTGCGAGTTGGCGAAGCCTCTGACCATCGTGCGGAAGTCGGTCGGGTTGGCGTTGAGGTAATTGAGCCAGTTGTTGTAGCCGCCTTCTTCGGGGTCGCGCCTGAGATACCCGAAATATTGCATGGCGACGAACGCGCCGTTGCGCTCGCGTGCGTCAACCGACGGGTGCTCGATGACGGCCATGAGAACTTCGGCGCGCGTCTTCGCTCTGGTCTGCAAATCGCTGACGAGCGAGTTGCGCGTCACCGCGCCGCTGCTCAGGCTCACGCCCGTCGCTTGCAGCAGACGATCTACGAACTCGTCCTGCGAGATCGTCGCCGGATAGCGCGCCTTGAAATCCTCGCGCTCGACCCACGCCTGCGCGAAGGCGAGACGCTTGGCGAAGACCTCTTCGGCGGTCGCGCCCGTCACGCGTCGCATGTCCGGGATGATCTCCGCGTAGCGCGGCAGCCGACCCAGTGAGACTTTATAAAACAGGTAGACGAAGTAGCCTTTGAGTTGAAATTCCTGCGAGCGGAAGAACGACGACGTGACCGTGATGCGGTCGCACGCGGGGTTGTTGTTCACGTCCGAACAGCCACGAAGGACGTTCATCCACGCGTTGAAACCGTCTGTGTCGGCCTCGCGCGAGAGGAAGTCTAGGTATTGCATGCGGACGAAGAAGTCGCTTGAGCGGATCGGATTCGGGACGGAGATGGGCGGCTCGAACCTGATCTCGTTATCCATGATGCGCACGCTCGCAGACACGTGCAGGCCGAGCGTCGCACCCGAAGGGTTATCGAGGCGGATGGGAAACTCCTCCGTGTCCTCTGCGTGCGCGTCGTCAATGATGGGGATGGTGAACGTCTTCTGCGTCTCGCCTGCGGCGAACGTCAAGGTGTCTACGGTGGTCGCGTAGTCGCAGCGCGCGAAGGCCGTGTTCGTCGAGCCGTCTCCGGCGGGCGCGGCGGCGCAGGGGACAGAAGCCGGACTGTCAACGGTCGAATACTCGACCGAGGCCGCGCCGCTCGTGTTACCGCCGCGCGTGACGATGATGGTTGCGCGCCCGTCGCGCTCGTTGACTATCGTGACGGGAAGAAAGAGTTGGATCGTGCTCTGCGGCGCGACGAGCGGCTGGTAAGAGAGCGCGCGCAGTTCGGACGCGATGATGTCGTGGCCGGTGTTGTTCGGGTGGATGCCGTCAGACGATATGTAACCGCGCGTGCCCGCGTCCGCTTCGCCGTTGATGCCGTTGAAGGCTTGATAGACGCGCGCGCAGCCGATGCGATTGCTGACGGCGCTCAGGAAGATGAAGCGGTTGATATCTTCGAGGTAGGGCTTCATCACGGGGAGCAGGCCGAAGGCGCGCAGCAGGTCAACCGCCGGATTGTAGTTGTCCATCGTGCGGATGATTGTGTTCGAGGTGCTGCGCAAAGAAAGTATCTGCGCGATGATGGCGTTCCAGTTGGCCTTGAACTGCGCGACCGCCGCGCGCACGCAGTCTTGATTGTCTGTGCCGCCGCACGTGCCGCTCCGGTAGCGTTCGACCGCGCCTTGAAAATCGTTTGCGCCGATGTTCCATGTGACGATCTGCGAGTTGGCGACTTGGGCGCGCAAACTCTCGTCCGTGCGGAGCGCGTTCAGAAGGTCTGCGCTCGTCCAGCCGGAGACGCCGCGATTGACGACGTTGACGGTCGCGCCCGTATCGGTTTGCACGTAGTTGCGGAAACGCGCGACGTAGCCGCCCTGCGTGTCGTTGAGTCCGGCGGCGAGCGAATCGCCGAGCGCCGTGTATTGCCACGTTTGCGCACGCGCGGCGGATTGGGCGGCGAGGAATAATGCGAAAGCTGAGAAGGCGAGGACGAGGGTTTTGAATTTCATGGTAGTTCTTAATTCCGAAATATTGGAGTTAGGCGATCAAGACGCATGCGTGGCAAGGTCTGTGCCGTCGCCGGTCGCGCGTTGAAAGGCGCGAAAGTTGGCCGCCGCAGTTCTGAAGCGATGTCGCGCGCGGCTGTCACCTGACGGAAAAACGCGGCGCTTGTTTGGTATCGGGTTAAGCAGAGCGCGACGCTTGGCCGTAGAATCTGCGTGTTGATTAAGAGGTTACGGCGGACTGTTTTGTTGAAAACGACGTGCGCGGCGGCGCGTCGGACTTTTGTTGGCACGCCATAGATTATTATTGCGGCACGCCGGATGTCAAAAGCGTGGGGATTCCGTTCGCCTGAGCCGCACGCTTGAGCTGTGCGATACGACGAATTTTGTTAATTTGCGCCCCGCCTTCGGCTTTTGCCTTTTTTTCGCGCACAGGGCATAATATCTGCCGTCCACTCCTTCTCTCGCGCATCAACGGTGATGCGCCCCGCGCTGTGGAGACCGAAAGCGGCGGCGTCTGGATAGTTCGAGAGCAGGCCGATACTAACTTGCAGAAGCTGCTCGTCAGGGCATTCCGAAGACGCGACTTCGCTGCTACCCGTTCACGAAGCCAACAGCATTCGAGCTTCTCTTCACGCTCCCTAAAGGGGGAGGGGATTTTCAGTTATGTCAATGAAACTTTACGTCGGCAACCTCAATTTCAAGACTTCGGGCGAAGACTTGCAGGAACTGTTCGGACAGGTCGGCACGGTCGAGTCGGCTTCGGTCGTGATGGACAGAGATACGGGACGCTCGCGCGGCTTCGGTTTCGTCGAAATGGCGACCAAAGAAGAGGGCGAGGCTGCCATCGCGCAGTTTAACGGCAAGGAATTCAACGGTCGCAACCTGAGCGTCAACGAAGCGCGCCCGCGCGAAGATCGCGGCGGTGGCGGTGGCGGACGCGGCGGTTACGGCGGCGGCGGTGGTCGTGGCGGCGGTGGCGGCTACGGCGGCAATCGTGGCGGTGGCGGCGGTTATGGCGGCGGAGGCGGTGGAGACCGCGAGCCGCGCTGGTAACTGTTAGTTAGCGTCCGAGTAGTTTGCATTCAGAGAGCACGCCGGAGAAGCGCCCCACGCGACGGAAGTTCACGGTCGCCGGAGGGGCGCTCTCGGTGTCAAGGTTTCGACCGGCGGCAAGCACGAGCAACGACGAGACTACTCAGATAAACTCGTTCGTCAACTTCGGGTAAAGCGCAACGCGGCGTCTTGATCAATCGCCGCTCACGCTTGATTTAACCAAAGGAGTTTTTGTTTGGCTAAAGATGATCTGATTCCAGCCGAGGGCGTCGTGATAGACAAACTGCCCAACGCCTTCTTCCGCGTCCGTCTGGATAACAGCGAGCACATCGTGCTCGCGCAAATCGGCGGCAAGATGCGCAAAAATTTCATACGCATCCTCCCCGGCGACCGCGTACAAGTTGAAATGTCGCCCTACGATCTGTCCAAAGGCCGGATCACTTATCGGTATAAATGAGCTATTAGCTGAAAGCGAAAAAGCTAACGGCTAGCTAATAGCTGACAGCTTCAGTCAGAGAGGTTTTAATGGAAAAGCAGACTTACGCCGTGGGCGACCGCGTGGAGAAATGGTGCGAGGCGTGCGGCGAGGAGCGCGGGCATGTGGTGGCGACGGTGACGAAGCGTGGCTTGATCTCGCGCGTCAACTGCCCGAAGTGCGGCACGCGCAGTTCGTTCAAAAACAGCGCGCAAGCGTCGGGCACGCGCTCCGGCGCGCAGACCGGCACGCCCTACGACTGGACGCGCACCTATCGCGCCGGACAGACCATGCTCCACCCGACCTACGGGCTGGGCGAAGTGATGGCTCTCGTCGAGCCGAAGAAAATAGACGTGCTCTTCTCGGATCGCATGCGTCGCCTCGTACACGGGCGCGCGGACAATTAGCAGGCGGGCGCGCATTGGCCGCTTGACCTTTGGCAAATTTTTGATTAACAAATAAACAGACGATTGCGCGCGAATAACTTTTAGAGAAACGTTCGAGCGCGCGTAGAATTGAGAGCAGGAGATAAGATGGCAACCGTTAACGTCAATCAAGGTGAATCAATCGAGAGCGCGCTCCGCCGCTTCAAGCGCAAGGTGATGACAGAAGAGATCATCAAAGACGCGAAGAAGCACGCGTTCTTCATGTCGAAGGGGCAGAAAGCTAAACTCAAGTCCGCGCTCGCACGCAAGCGCAACAAGAAGAAGCGTCGCCCGCCGCAACAACAGCCGCGCGGCTAACGGCACTTCGGACGAGTTCTACAACGAGCGAGAAGCCTGCGAGCCTTTAAGGCGTCGCGGCTTCTCCTCTTTTTGTGTCTGGAATTTTTAAACTCAACGCCGCTTCTTCTTCGCAGCCTTACGCTGCCCTGCACGAAAACGACGCAAGCCTTCTTCGATCAGACGCTCCGCGCGCTTCGGGCCGAAACGACCGAGCGGTTTGAACTTCTTCCCCTTCATTTCATTGTACGAGACGAAGAAGTGCTCGATCTCGTCCAAGAGATTCTCGCTCAGTTGGCCGAGCGAGCGCACGGCTTTGTGATTGCGCGCTTCCGCTGCGACGGCGATGAGGCGGTCGTTGCGCGTCGTCTCGCCGTCGCGCTCGGTCTGCTCGGCTTCGATCACGCCGACGAGACGCGCTTCGACGAGACAACCGGCAAACGCTGCCTCGTCCATCAAGACGAGCACGTCGAGCGGGTCGCCGTCGCCGCCTGTGGTCGAGGGCACGAAGCCGAAGTCGAAAGGGAAGGACGCGCCTGCCGGTAGCACGCCGCCGAGTTTGAAGAGGCCGAGTTCCTCGTCGTAGTTGAACTTGTTGCGGCTGCCCTGCGGCGTCTCGATGATGACGCGCAGCAGGCCGGAAGAATCGCTTGCGCGCGGGTCGAGATGCGAGAGACGCGCGCCGCCCGTAGATTTGTGAGCCATGAAACCCCCTCGTTGAATGGTGCGGGCGCGAACTAGCGTCGCCGCGCAAGAGACTTGATCGAGCATCAAAAGTTTAGACGATAGCTCTACAACATCAAGCCGTCGCTTTCAACTCGCGGCGGTGTCGCGGCCAGGAAACGTCCGTTCGCGGCTGCCCGTTATCAAGGTTGATTGTTATAATTCGCGCACTTCGCAAATGCTCTTGCTTTAATACCGGCGGGGACGGAGAACGAAGCATGGAGATGTCGCAGTTGCGCGCCTTTCGCGTCGTCGCCGAGACGCTGAACTTCACACGCGCCGCCGAACGCCTGCACCTGACGCAGGCCGCCATCAGCCACCAGATCAAGGCGCTCGAAACCGAACTCGGCGAGCCGTTGTTCGTACGCCTCAAGCGCGGCGTGAAACTCTCGCAGGCGGGCAAGGTCGCGCTCGAATACGCCGAGCGCATACTCGACGATGCGGAGACTCTGCGCGAGCAGGTGTCCGGCGCAGAACGCGCTCTCACAGGGCGCGTGCGCGCGGCGGCGGCCACGCAAGCCTTCGTGCATCTCTTCGCCGCGCTCTTCGAGTTGTTCATGCGCGCGAACCCGAACATAGAGCTTTCGTTTCGCACGACCGTCAGCACCGAGCAGACGATGGCCGACGTGCTGAACGGCACAACCGACGTAGGCTTCGCGTCGCTCCCTTCCTACTCTCCGGCTTTGCATGTCACGAAGTTGTTCGAGGACGAACTCGTGCTTGTCGCCGGTAGCGAGCACCCGCTCGCTCGCAACGGTGGCGCGGCGACGGTCGAAGAGATCGCGTGCGAGCGCATGATCATGTTTGAGCGCGGCACTTCCATACGCCGCACCACCGAAGACTTCTTCAAGCGCGCGGAGATTAGCCCCGCGCTCGCGCTCGAATCCAACGACACATACTTTATGAAGCGCATGATCGAGCATGGACTCGGCATTTCGCTCCTGCCCTCCTGGGCTGTGCGCGAGGAAGTCGAAGCGGGCAGGCTCGCGCAGTTGGAGATCGCGGGTCATCGTCTGCGCCGCTCGGTTTCGATGATCTCGCTCGGACGCTTCCAGCCGTCGCCCACGCGTGCCTTCCTCGCCTTCATGCTGCGCCACAAAGCGCAGTTGCAGGAGACGGCTTCGGCGGGCGAACTCGTCGCGGTGAGTGCGCAGCATGCGCCGAAAGATTAGAGAGCGTGTCAGACTTTAACTCGCAGTTTCAGTCGAAAGGAGTCTTAAGCGATGTCGAACAAACAGGAAGATGTGAACATCATTCTGCGGCTTTACGAACTGCGCCGCGAGGAGACGATGCGCAAGGCGCGCGATTGGTTTACGACCGATTTCAATCCCGAAAGCACGCAGGATTTGCTGGCCGTGATGGTCAACAAAGACAATCCGGCTTACCGCATGGTCTCGACCTACTGGGACATGGCCGCCGCCTTCGTCAATCACGGTGCGGTTGACGAGCAACTTTTTAACGACATACATTTCGAGCACATCGCCGTCTACGCCAAAATCCAACCCTTCCTCGCGGAGTTTCGCGCGCTCACGAATGCGCCCTACTACCTGACGCACCTCGAACAACTCGTCCTGCGCATGCCCGACGCCGAGGAGCGACTCGCCACCATGCGCCGCTTTATGAAACGCCGCCTCGAAGCGAAAAGCAAACTAGCCCCCGCCGCGAGCGAGGCGAACGCTCCGCCCGACACTTCCGACTGAAATTTCCGACGCCCGCCGCCGCGCCTTGTTAATAAAAGCGCGCCCTCCGGCGTTTAATCTTTAAGCGTTGGTGTGCGTGCCGCACCGGAGAGGTGCGGGCGGGACTTTTGCGCGCATTTGTAGTGTTTCGATCTGGCCGTCGCCGGAATTTCGCCGCAAAGTTCCGCAAACCTTCCGCGCCGTCTCGTCGTATACATTCGCGACTCGGTTCCGGCCACGCCGTTTCATCCCGTTTTATGAAAAACGTTTACACTTTTTACATAGATGCCACGCGGATCGCGCTCGCCTCCATCTTCGCGCACAAACTGCGCGCCTTTCTGACTTTGATCGGCATCATCATCGGCGTCGCGTCGGTCGTCGTCGTCGGCGCGGCCATCAGCGGACTGAACACTTACGTCGTCGAGAAAGTCGGGAAGATGCTCGGCTCGAACCATTTCATGATCGCGCGCATGGCGAGTTCGGGGCGTATGTCCGAAGAGGAGTTGGAGCGTCGCCAGCGTCGCAACCCGCGACTCGATCACCTGGACGTTGAATGGCTGCGCCAGCATTGCACGCAATGCACGATGGTCGGCGCGCAGGCCGGACGCGGGACGAACTTCGAGCAGGACGGAATCAGTTTTTACGGCGGCATCGTCTTCGGCGTGACGGCCAACATGGGCGACATCGAAGAGAAGACGATGAGCGACGGGCGCTTCATCCAACCGGAAGAGGACGAGAGCGGCGCGCTCGTCGTCGTCCTCGGCGGCGACATCAAAGATAAGTTCTTTCCAGACGTAGACCCCATCGGAAAAACCTTGAAGGTCGGCGGCCTGCCTTTGCGCGTCGTCGGCGTGGAAGAAAAACGCGGCCCCATCTTCGGCGACCTCGTGGACAAGCACGTCTACATCCCGCTTTCAACCTACGGGCGCATCTTCGGGCGACCGCGCGACATACAGATTCACGGCAAAGGCTCTCAGCGCGACACCTTCCAGTACACGATTGAAGACGCGCGAACGGCTTTGAGAAATTATCATCAACTCGTCGGCAGCGAGGAAGACGATTTCGGCCTCGTCAACACGGAAGAACTCGGCGGCCAGATAGATCAATTCACGGGTGCGATTGCGGCGGTCGTCGTGCCGATCACGTTCATCTCGCTCGTCGTCGGCGCAATCGTCGTGATGAACATCATGCTCGTCTCGGTGACTGAGCGCACTTTCGAGATCGGCCTGCGCAAGGCGCTCGGCGCGCGTCGCAAACAGATCATGATGCAGTTCCTGATCGAGTCTTCGACGCTCTGCGCGTTCGGCGGCGTGCTCGGATTGCTCTTAGCCGCCGCGCTCGCCGCGCTCATCTCTGCGACGACGCCGATCCCTATGACCATTACCATCGGCTACGTCCTGCTCTCGATACTGTCTTCGGGCGGCATCGGCATGATCGCGGGAATTTATCCGGCCTTCAAAGCGTCGCGGCTCGATCCGATTGTCGCGCTGACGAGAAATTAGTACGAGAGTTAAAGAGAAGAAGTGAAGTTATGAGATTGCCCGGATTGCTCACGAAAGAGATTTTGGCGATGTCGTTCGACAGCATTCGAGCGCACAAGTTCAGGAGTATCCTGACGGCCATCGGCATCGTCATCGGCGTCTTGACGGCGGTGGTCATCGCTTCGATCTTGACGGGCTTGCGCGGCAACATCGTACGCATCGTCGAGGAGTACGGGTCGAACAACCTCTACGCGTTTCACCTGACGACGGGGCCGCAGGTCGGCGAACGCGATCAAGCCGAGCGCACGCGCAAGGTTTTGACGCCCGAAGACGGCGAGGCTTTGAAGGCTGCGAGCGCGGTCGAAGACGTGGCCTTCGAGTCGCCGAACATAGGCTACGGCGGCGGCCCCTTTGACGACACGATCAGCTACAACGGCAAGACATACCGGCGCGGCAACACCAAAGGCGTCACGGCCAACCACGCTTACGTGATCAACGCCAGCTTGCGCGAAGGGCGTTTCATCTCGGAGCAGGACGACATCTATCGCCGCAACGTGATGGTCATCGGCGTCAACGCGGCGGACGCGCTGTTTCCAGACCAGCCCGACAACATCGTCGGCAAAGAAGTGAAGATGGGCGGCTACGTCTTCGAGATCATAGGCGTCTTAGCGAAGCGCAAGAACACCGTGATGGGCGAGAACGAGGAAGACAACGCCGTGCTCGTGCCGTTTCGCACCGGACTACAGATCGCGCCCGCGCGGCGTTTCCTCATCCTCATCATTCGCGCGAAGTCGGGACAGATACAGGCCGCGCAAGATCAGGTGGAGGAAATCCTGCGCAACCGGCGCGGCGTGAAATTCGATGAGCCGAACAACTTCGACGTGAAGACGGCGAGCGCCTTCGTCGAGCAGTTCGACAGCATCACGGCGATGGTCGGCGTGATCGCAATCGCCATCTCTTCTGTGGGTTTGCTCGTCGGCGGCATCGGCGTGATGAACATCATGCTCGTCAGCGTGACGGAACGCACGCAGGAGATCGGCATACGCAAGGCCATCGGTGCGCGCCGCATAGACATCGTCAACCAATTCTTGTTCGAGGCGATGACCCTGACGCTTTTCGGCGGCATCCTCGGCGTGGTGCTCTCCGTCATCATCAGCCAGATCATAATGCTCCTCGTTCCGTCGCTTCCCGCAGCGATCCCTCTGTGGGCGGTCGTGACGGGGCTGGTGGTGTCAATCGGCGTCGGTCTGGTCTTCGGCGTGTGGCCTGCGATGAAGGCGTCAAGGCTCGATCCGATTGAGTGTCTGCGCTACGAGTAAAGCGCAAGAAGCGTGCGGTAAAATTTAAGGCGGGCGTCGTTCGTGTAAACCGAACGACGCCCGCTTTGTTTTGCGTCTCGCGCATCCGTTCGGCGCGTTGCGTGCGTAATATAGAACGTGGTTGGCGCATGTCTTTGGATTCGTGAAGGCGTTGTGATAAATTCGATGATCGTGAATTACACGTTGATCCGACGGAGCGAAATCATGCTGCCGCAGTCCCCGATCAACGCGCGCACGCCTGCATCTCCCCTGCTTGCACTTTCCGCATGAACACTCGGAGGCCGCTGATGTCCGCACGTTTTTATCTCTCGCTGCTTGCAGTTGCTTTCGCCTGCGTCGTCGCCTTAGTGCCCGTCTCGATCAGAGTTTCGGCGGGCGCAAACGAGGCGTCGGCGACCGTGACGAGCGCGTTCGCGGCGGACGAGGCAGAACGCGCGCTCGCAGAAGGCACTGCGCTCTTGCGTCGCAACCGCGCAGACCAGGCACTGCCGCTTCTCGAATCCGCGCTCAAACTTTTCACGCAAGCTAACAACCGGAACGGACTCGCCACCACGCACGCCTCGCTCGGCGACATCTATCTCAGGCACGGGCAGTACACGACCGCGCTCGAACATTTCCAGAGCGCCGCCGAACTGTTTCGTGCCGAACGAGAGACGGCGAACGCCGCGCTCATGTTCGCCAAACTCGGAGAGACTTACTATCTATCGGGCGACGAGCAGGCCGCGCGCGCAGCCTTCGCGCGCATCGGCGAAGGCGAAAAGAGAGACGGCGGCGCGGCTGACGCGGGATTAAATGCGGGCGCGAGTGGCAACGGCAGTAACAAAAATAACTCCGGTTCGGGCGGCGGCGCGGCGGGTTTGTTGACGTTCGCGTCTCTCAGCACGCTGCTCCCCGATTCATGTCTGTCGGCAACTCCGAAGGACATGATGCCGCCGCTTGGTAGCGTAGCGAACAACGTGGCGAGCAACGTGGCGGGGCGCATTACGTCGGGCAGCAACGCGCCGAGCAATGTTCCGAATAATCCTACGGGCAATCCTGTACGCAACCCGACAGGCAGGCCAACGGGCAATCCGTCGAGTAATCCGACGGGTAATCCGTCGGGCAATACGCCGGGCGGTCGCCCGACTAATCCGTCAGGCTCGTCGTCCGGCAATCCAACTGGCAATCCTTCGGGCAGCACGCCGAACAACCCAACAGGCAATCCTTCTGGAACTTCGTCCGGCAACCCGACAGGCAATCCGACGGGTAATCCGTCGAACAACGTTCCGGGCAAACCATCCGGCAATCCGTCGAGCACTAATCCGAATAACCCGTCCGGTAATCCCTCTGGTAATCCTTCCGGCAATCTGACGGGCAACGCTTCGGGTAATACGGCGGGCAAGCCTTCGGGCAATTCATCAGGCAATCCGTCGAATAATCCCTCAAATAATTCGTCGGGCAACCCATCGAATAAGCCTTCAAACAATCCGTCGAATAACCCGTCGAACAATGCTTCAAATAAGCTCTCGAATAATTCGTCGGGCAACAATTCGGGCAATACTGCGAACAAGCCTTCGGGCAATTCGTCGAGCAACGAACCGCGAAACATGGGACGCGCGCCGAAGAAACTCGACGACCTCGGGCGCATGGACTTGCGCGTGATGGACGAGCAAGGCAATCCCATCAAAGGCGCGAAGGCGCGGCTTTCGACGACGCGCCCGAACGGCGTCTTCTGCGATTGCATGAACGAGACGAACGCGGCTGGCCGCGCGGTGCTTCCTGCAATTCACGTCGGCGAAGTTTTGAAACTGGAAGTCAACGCCCCCGGCTTCGAGCCGCTCGAACAGATCGTCCCCGCCGAACAACTCGCAGAGCCTGTCAAAGTCACTCTGCAATCGAAGAACGCCGCGCCTTCCGCCCCGTCGCCGAAGCCCAATCAGAAGTTCGCGCATGCAGTTCTCTTGCCGCGACAAACTGCGACGCAAAGCGCAACGCAACTCGCTGCGAACGCTTTGAGCGCGGCGACCTCGCCCGTCGCTTCCGGCGCGTGCTTCGACTTCTATCGCCTCTTCGTCGCCTACGCGACGAGCGAACTACGGCTCGCACGCGCCGACTTCGACAAGAACCAACTCGGCGCGGCGCAGGCTCACTACCTGAACGTACTCGCCGCCGCAGACCGCGACGCGCCTGCGGGCAATCTCGCTGCGGCGCGTCTCTTCCGCGCCGTCTCGCGTACGAGTCTCGGCGATATAGCCTTGCGTCAAAGTCGTTTCGCGGAGGCGCTCAAGTTCTACGGTCAGGCCGCAGAGATCGCGCGCGAGGACGGGCGCGCAGAGTTGACCTGGGGCGCGGAGCGTGGCCTGGGCAAGACTTACTGGGTGATGGCCGCCGTCGCTGCCGACGATCGTACGGAAGCGAAAAACAGAAGCGAGGCGATCAAGCATTATCGTGCCGCGCTCGCCATCATCGAGACGCTTTATGCAGGAAGCCTTCGCGCCGACGACGCGCGTAGCAATTTTCTGGCTACGACGAAAGATGTCTTCGACGAAGCAGCAAGCGCGCTCGCAGAGTTGGCTTTGATGAACGCGCCGCCGGATGCCCCGCCGTCGCGCAATAATCAAGCCTCTGCGCACGCGTCGAGCAACGCCGTAACGCCCGCTGCGCTCGAAGGACAGTCGCTTGCATACGCGGCGGAAGCCTTCCGCATCGTCGAACAGAGCAAGGCGCGTTCGCTTCTGGACATGCTCGGCGACGCGCGTGCGGAAGTGCGCGAGGGCGTGCCGCCTGCGCTCCTCGAACGCAAGGCCGCCAACATGGCGCGGCAACAGGAGATCGCAAATTTGTTCGGCGGCGTTGCTCTCAAGACGAACGCGCCGACGCAAACAGTCGCGGAGTTGGAAGCGGAACTCGAACGGCTGACGCGCGAGTTCAACAGTCTGGAAAATCAGATCAGAACATCAAGCCCGCGCTACGGCGCTCTGACCTCTGCGCAGCCTTTGACGCTCGCCGAAGTGCAGCAAAAAGTTCTGGACGATTCGACCGCGCTTCTGGAATACAATCTCGGCGCGCAGCAGTCCTATCTCTTCGCGGCGACCAGAAGCGGGCTCACCGTTCATCGTCTGCCGTCGCGCGCGGCCATCGAGCGACAGGCCATCGAGTTGCGACAGTTGTTAATTCCTGCGGGCGTGCGTCGCGCCATCGCAGGCATCAACGTCGAGAGCACGCGCGGCCTCACGCTCGGCGCGCCCTCGACCGCTCCGGCAAACGTGAGCGCGTACGTGGCTGCCTCGAACACGCTCTACAAAACAATCATCGCACCGGCCACATCGCTCATCGGCGAACGCCGCCTGCTCGTCGTCCCCGACGGCGCGCTCAACTACGTGCCGTTCGAGTCACTCGTCACGAACACGCAGGGCGTTGATTATTCCGCGCTCTCGTATCTCGTCAAGACCAACGAGGTCGTCTACGCGCCGTCCGCTTCGGTCGTCGCGGTCGTGCGGCAAGCGGCGCAGAAGGGTGCGGCGTCGCGCACGTCGGGGATGCTCCTCGTAGCCGATCCGGTCTTCGACGCGAACGATGCGCGCGTGAAAGGTTCTACAGCGCCGTCGTCAGCGGCGGCGAGCACACGCGAAGCGATGCGCGGCTTGACGCTCGGGAGCGCGCTCGCGGACGTGACGAATCTCAAAGGCAACTTGAAACTGGCGCGTCTCGACGGCACGCGTTCGGAGGCCGAAGAGATCGCCAAACTCGCGCGCTCGAACGGCAGACAGGCCGACGTGTGGCTCGACTTCGACGCGAACGAGTCGAACCTGAACGCGCGCAAGCTCGACAATTATCGCGTCGTACACTTCGCCACGCACGGTTTGCTCGACGCCGAACGCCCGCAGTTCACAGGACTCGCGCTCTCGCTCGTCGGCCAGACGAGCGCGGACGGCTTCCTGCGCGTTGACGAAGTTTTCAACCTGCGTCTGGGTTCGCCGCTCGTCATGTTGTCGGCTTGCGAAACGGGCTTGGGCAAAGAACGACGCGGCGAAGGCGTGATAGGTTTAACGCGCGCCTTCATGTACGCGGGTGCGCCGACGGTCGGCGTCAGCCTGTGGTCGGTCGCCGATAAGTCAACAGCAGAGTTGATGCCGGAGTTTTACAGGCGACTGCTGGCGGGAGAGGGAGGCGCGCCTGCCGCGATGCGCGCGGCGCAGCTTTCGTTGATCGCGGGCAAGCGTTACAGCGCGCCCTTTTACTGGTCGCCCTTCGTCCTCGTCGGCGATTGGCGCTAGAGAATCTGGCAGACGACGCGCGAAACGTTTTTCGCGTGGTCAAAGTTGGCGGAGTAAACCGAACTCCGCGTTGAAGGCATCTCAGGCAATCGGATGCGTCGGGAGAAGAAAGGCGCAGCTCGTGGTTGTAGTCGGAAAATATTTGAGCGCATTCGCGTAATTGAGATAGAATTGCTGCTCTCTTGTGCTCCGCCAAACGAGCCTGCCGGATGAGGAATTATTCTTCCGTTGATGAAAGAAGGAGAAGAAATGGCGAAAATGTTTATGTATGCGAGCCGCGCATTTTTGGTCGCGCTGCTGTGCCTCGTCGTATCGGGCGCTGTGGCGGTGAGCGCGCAGCAGCCGTCTGGTCAGAATCCCCCGAAGAAGAAAAAACTGCCGCCGGGCGCGAAAGGCTTTGAGCAGTTCGCGGGGCGCGACGCTTCCGACAAGTTGGTGACGGGCGGAGCGACGCGCGGCGAATGCACGACCTACGAGCAGTTGATCGACTGTGCCATAGGGCAGGCCGGTTCGACGCCTCCCAACATTCAGGGAGCTATCGATTTCTTCATGCAGGCCGCCAAGTTGAAGCCGGACATGTTTCGCCCGCACTACAGTCTCGGCCAGATTTACGAGGAACAGGGCAACTACAAAGAGGCTATCGCCGCCTACAAACGCGCCGTCACGCTCAAAGTTGACGAGAGCATGGGCGAGGATCCGAACACAATTCTGAGCGCCTACTACAACCTCGCCAACGTCTATGCCGTGACGAACGATCACGCGCAGGCGATTGCAACTTTTCAGGAAGTCATACGCCGCTTGCCGAAGGTCGCAACGACGCACTACAACGTCGGGCTGTCGCAGGCCGCGCTCGGCAAACACCGCGAAGCCATCGCTTCTTTCAACGAAGCGATCAGGCTCAAGCCGGACTACTCGGAAGCCTATTACAATCTGGGCGTCGCCCACAGCAAACTCGAAGATTACCCGCAGGCCATCGCGGCGTTCAAGAAGGCGCTCGAAATCAACCCCGACTACGCGCAGGCGCACTACAATCTCGGCGTGGCCTATTACATGTTGGACGATGCCAAATCGCTCGCGGGCGAAGTGGAAGTCCTGCAAAAGACGCAGCCCGAACTGGCGAAGGAACTCGCCAAGCTGAACGGCAAGTAAACACGCCGCCGCCTGACCCCTAACGGCTAGCGCAGACAAAAACGCCCGTGCCCCGCGAAACGTTGAAATGGTTTCGCGGGGCACGGGCGTTTTCGTCGTGCGCGCGTCTCTCGGAGTGGCGAACGCCATGCGCGTTCGTGTATATTCGACCGCACAAAAATTCCCCCGTCGGTCGAAGCGGTTTAATAAATTTTAAGAATCGGAAGAGGATCGCAAATGAGAAACAGAGCATCGCACGCGATTCGTCGTGCCCTCGCCGTCTGCCTGATGTTGTGCGTCGCTGCCGCCGCGACGATGTTGCACGCCTTTGCGCGCGACGCGAAAGAGTTAAGTTTGGCGTCGCTTGGTGCGTCGCAGCCGCAGCAGGATCAAGCGAAGGATAAGAAAGACAAAGAGAAGAAAGAGAAGCAGAAGAAGCCGCCGACCGTGCCTGAGCCGGAACTGAACGCGGCGAAGGCCATCGAAGCCGCCGCCGATGTTCCGGCGATGTTTGCTGCGGCGAACGAGTTCATACAGAAGTATCCGAAAAGCCCTCTGCGCCCGCAGGTTGCTCCTTTAATCGCCGACCGCATCGTCAAGATCGAAGACCCCGCGCAGCGCATCGCGCACAGCGAAGCCTTTCTCAAAATGTTCAACGCGCCGGGCGACGCCGATCTAGTCAATCCTTATCTTCTCGCCGCCTACACTTCGGCCAACCGCCTCGACGAAGCGTTTGCGCTCGCCGCCAACTCGCTCGACAAAGACCCAGACCCCGTGGCCGCGATGATCAACCTGACGCGCGCAGGTCTGGCGGAGGCCAGAAACCAGAATTTGAAATACGCCGCGCAGAGCAAGCAGTACGGGCAGAAGGCCATCGAGTTGTTAGAAAGCGACAAGAAGCCCGCGACAGTCTCCGACGCAACGTGGGCTTCTTACAAGACGCAGCAGTTGCCGCAGTTGTACCAGTGGCTAGCAATGATCTCTCTGGCCGGTGGCGACAAGGCGGACGCTAAGGCCAGACTCACGCGCGCCGTCGCTTTGAATCCGAACGATCCGAACAACTATGTGCTCATCAGCAACATCGCGAACGACGAGTACCAGCGGTTCGCGCAAGAGCACAAGGCTGCGGCGGCGGGCGCGGCCAAAGACGAGTTGCTCAAAAAAGCCGAAGCGCAGATGGACGAAGTGATTGACGCCTACGCGCATCTCATGGCGCTCACCGAAGGCCAAGCGCAGTACGAGGCGATGCGCGTCGGACTCAAAGCCGACCTTGAGTCGTACTACAAATATCGCCACAGCGGTTCGATTGACGGCCTACAGGCGTTGATTGACAAGTACAAAAAACGCTGACCGCCGAGTCGAATTAAAACGCATCGCCCGCGCGCCGGACGCAGCAAGTCTAGGCGCAGAGTCGAGTCTAAAAAAAGCGACTTCGTGAGAGATTCACGAAGTCGCTTTCGTTTGAAACAACGCATCGCCGGAAGCGCGTGCGCCTTCGGCGTGATGAAGGGGCGAGCGTCGTTACGAGTTGCCACCCTCGCCGCCGCCGCTACTGCCGCCGCTGCTCTCGCCGCCACCGCCGCCTTGCCCGCCTCCGCTGCTAACCGGAGTGATGCCCGCTTCTTCTTCGAGCGGCGGGAGCACCGCAGCCACCGCGCCACTCACCAGCCCGGCTGCCGCGCCCGCCAGCACGCGCCGCACGATACCTTTCTTCGCGCCGCCGCGCTTCGAGCCGCCCTTCTTGGACGCGCCCTTACCGCCGCCCTTTTTGCTCGCGCCTTTCTTGCTCGCGCCCTTCTTGCTGCCCCCGCCCGATGCGGCTGACTTCTTGGTTGACTTCTTCGCGCCGCCCTTCTTACTACCACCGGACTTCGACGCGCCGCCTTTAGCGCCCGACCAACTTGAGCCCTTGCTCGCGCCGCCCGACTTCGACGCGCCGCCTTTTTTGCTGCCGCCTTTCTTCGAAGCAGCTTTCGAGCCGCCCTGCTTGCCGGACGCTTTCGCCGTCGCGCCGCCCCCTGAAGCCGCCCTCTTCTTGCTCGCTTTTTTTGCTGGCATTGCTTGGATTCTCCTTATTGGTTGTAGAGAGTTTTCGTGTCCACATCCTAATAAACTAATCCGCCGAGCCGCGCAAGAAAAAAGTTGGACGCGGCAATCTCGTAGTAAGTTCACGACAAGTTCGCGGCTTAAGGTGTCCGGCGAAAACGTGCTGCGCGAAACTCGCTTACAGCCCGTCCATCAAAAACCTTGACAGCCTCAAGCGCCGACTGATATAAGCCTCTTAAACTTGGTTAACCGTTTACGTAATCGCTTAAGTCGCCGTTGTCGCCATCGTTCTATACAGACGGCTTAAGTCTCTGACCAAGCTCTGGCTGGTTCTCAGTAACAATGCGAATCTCAACTAACAAGCGGGCGCTAGAAGGGCGAGGACTCTCTCTGTGCGCAGCTGTGTCTTTTGACGCGCGCGTCGCGGCATTTGCTGCTGCGGTCGCGGCTTTTCGCGCATGGCGGCCTCGCCCGTTTGCGTTTGAAAGTTGTCCGGTCGAACGTCTGAAATTGCTCGCGCATGGTCGAGTATGTCCGTCACGTGCGGTTTGAGGAGGATTCATGAAGTCGAATAAGTTGATGACGTGTCTTTTGTTCACGCTTTTTCTGGCCTGCGCCGCTCCCGCTTTTGCGCAGAGCGACCGCGGCACGCTCACCGGTTCGGTGACAGACCCAAACGGCGGTCTGGTGGCCGGAGCGAAAGTCACCGCGACGAACCTGAGCACGGGCGAGGTGCGCGAGGCGACGACCTCCGAAGAGGGCACATACACGATCCCAGAACTCGCCCCCGCGCCTTACCGCGTCTCGGTCGAGGCGTCGGGCTTCAAGACCTCTACGGTCGAAAACTTACAGGTCGCCGTGCAGACGACGCGCCGCGCAGACTTCACGCTCGAACTCGGCGCGATCAGCGATGTCGTCACAGTGACTTCCGACAGCACGCCTTCGATTCAGACCGACACGCCCGTCCGGCAGAGCAACGTCAACGAGCGACAGGTTAAAGAACTCCCGCTCCTTGTAAACTCCGAAGCGGGCGGGCGCACGCCGCTCGCCTTCATCTTCCTCGACAGCAACGTGAGTTCGGGGACTGGAGCGAACAGCGGCGGCAGCGGCAGCGCCACCAACTTCCGCGTCAGCGGCGGGCAGGGACTCGGCACGGAAATCCTCGTCGATGGTGCGAGCACGCGACGCACGCAGAACGGCACGTTCTTCTCCGAAGTCGCCCCCGGCCCGAACGCCTTTCAGGAGTTCACGCTCTCGACCAGCACCTACTCGGCTGAATACGGCAACTCATCCGGCGGCATCATCAACTTCTCTCTCAAGAGCGGCGGCAACGAATTTCACGGCGAAGCCTACGACTTCATACGCAACGAGAACTTCAACGCCAACACTTTCTTCGCCAACGCGCAGGGGCGCGACCCCGTAACGGGGCGCGAACGCCTCGAACGTCGGCGCGACAACCAGAACGACTTCGGCTTCAACCTCGCCGGCCCGATCACCTTCCCGCACTTCGGCGAGGGCGGCCCCATGATTCACCGTTTCACCAACCGCGCCTTCTTCTTCTTCAACTACGAAGGCTATCGCCGCACCACAGGCTCGAACGCCATCGTCACAGTCCCGACCGCTCGCATGCGCACAGGCGACTTCAGCGAACTGTTGAGCGACCCATACATTCTCAGCCAGTTTCCGGCTGACCCAGCCAACGGTCGCCCCGTGGCAGGCGTGCAGATTTTTAATCCGCTGCAACCGCCCACGATGCGTCAGGCGATCCCCGGCAACCGTCTCGACCTCGTTCCCGGTCTGATCGATCCGGCGGGCTTGGCCGCGCTGCAATTCTTCCCGCTACCGAACACGACAGGCCCGCTCGGTTCGGGAGTGTTCCGCAACTATCTCTCGCAGAGCATCGTCCCGCTTGAGTCGAACCAGTTCACGATCAAGCCCGACTTCATCATCTCGGACAAGCAGAAACTAACTTTCAGCTACTCTTATCGCCACAACACGCGCATCGCGCAGGACGGCGGCGCGCCGCCGCCACGTTTCCCGCTGCCTTTCACTTCGCAGGGCATCTTCGAGCAGGACTTCCGCTCGCACCTCGCGCGCTTGCAACACGACTACTCTTTCTCGCCCACTGTGCTCAACCACCTGAACCTAGGGTTCACACGGTTCGACGTGGCGAACGCCAACACCACCGCAGGCTTCAACACCTCTACGCTCGGCATCCCTGTGAACGCGACGCAGAACTTCGCCTTCCCGCGCATAGACTTCCCCGGCTACGGCGATCCGGCGACCACTTCCGACCCGCGTGGCTACCAGAACATCGGCTCGACCTTCTTCACCGACCGCATACGCGACAACTCTGTGCAAGCCTCCGACTTCGTCTCGTTCCGCATAGGCCAGCACGCGCTCAAGGTCGGCGGCGACGTGCGCATCGGCCAGTTCAACGTCGTGCAGAGGATCGATCCGGGCGGCACGTTCAACTTCCGCCATGATCAAACTTCCGAACTCATCCTCGCGCCGACGATGCAAGACCCGCAGCGGCGCGTGCAGCAGGGCGGCTGGCCTATCGCCAGCCTGATCACAGGCGCGACAGAGTTTTCTTTCAACAGCACAAACTCGATTGATCCGGCCTTCCGCCAACTCTCGCAAAGCTACTTCATCAACGACGACTTCAAAGTCACTCCGCGCCTGACGCTGAACCTAGGCTTGCGCTACGACCTGCCGGGCTTGCGCTCCGAGGCGCGCGACCGCTTCCGCAGCTTCGACCCGAACGCCATCAACCCCGACCCGCGCCTCGGCGGGCGTCGCGGCGCGATTGCAGGCGCGGCGGGACAGGGCGGCGTGCAGGCCGCTTTCGACACGCTCGTCCGCCCCGACCGCTCGAACATCGGGCCGCGCGTCGGCTTTGCCTACTCCTTGAACGATCAGACGGTCGTGCGCGGCGGCGGCGGCATCTACTACGCGCCGGTCTTGTACGGTTCGGGCGGCGGCGGCGACATCAACACCGGAACTATCGGCTACAACACTGGCAGCGGCGCGCGCACGCCCGACGGCATACAGGCGCGCTTCTTCCTGCGCAACTATCCTTCGATTCCGGCGGTTGATCCGGGCGGCCAGTTCGTCTTCTCCGATGGCGGTCAGGACGTGCAGTTCTTCGACCCGACGTTCCGCACGGGGCGCACCATCCAGTACAGCCTCGATCTGCAACGCCAGTTGCCTTACAACTTCGCCGCCTCCATCGGCTACATCGGCCACAAGGCGACGCGCCTGCGCTCCGACTTCGGGCGTCTGAACGCGCTCCCGCTGAACACGCTACGGCTCGGCTTCCCGATCCTGAATAAGAACATCAACGCCTTGAGCGCGGCGGATCGCACTTACGCGTCGAGCATCGGCATCACGCTCCCAGCGAGCGGCGACGCGGTGTTTCAAGGCTTCAACGGCACGGTCGCGCAAGCGCTCCGCCCGTTCCCGCAATACCGCAACATCAACAACATTCTCGAAAGCAATGGCACGAGCGACTACAACGCGCTGCAACTCAAACTCGACCGCCGCTTCTCGCAGGGCATACAGTTCGGCGCGTCCTACACCTTCTCGAAACTTTTGACCGACGCCTCCGAAGACGTGCTCGGCGGCGGACGCACCGGATTAACGAACGTGCTCCAGTTCGCTAACGACCGGGGCGCGCAGCGAACAGTCTCGCCGACCAACCCGACGCACGTTTTCGTCGTCAACTATTTAATCGAACTGCCGTTCGGCAAAGGCAGACGCTTCCTGAATCGCGGCGGCATCGTTGACAAGATCGTCGGTGGCTTCCAACTGAGCGGCATCCAGCGCTACCAGTCGGGCTTGCCGCTCGTCTTCTTCACAGACAACGGCGACGCGCGCGGCTTCCTCGATCTCATAGGCGTCGGCGGCAACCTGCGTCTCAACCTGACCGGCCAGCCCGTCACCTTAGACGGGCGCGACACGATCATCACGCGCGGCCAGACGCCCGGCGTCGTCGTCTTGAACCCCGCAGGGTTCGCCGCGCCGCCGCCTTTCAGAACTACCTTGACCGTCGGCACGGCTGACTACGCCAACTACTACGCCAACCCGTTGCGCTTCTTCGGCACGGCTCCGGCAGTTCTTCCGAACGTCAGGTCTGACAAGTTCTCAAGCGAGAACATCAGCCTGTTGAAGAAGACGCGCATCACGGAGACCACCACGTTTGAAGTGGGCGCGGAAGCCTTCAACATTTTCAACCGCACGCGCTTCTTCGCGCCGACGACGAATCTCGCCGACGGCAACTTCGGTTTCCAGAGTTTCATCGGCGACGAAAACATCTACTCGCCGCGCGTGGTTCAACTGCGCGTGCGACTGATCTTTTAGTTCAGAAGAACGCACACGAGCCGGGCGGCGCGGGGAAAGTCGAGCAATAACTCTTCCCGCGCCGTTCATTTTACACGTCGCAACCGGACGGCTCTCGTGCCGCCACACACTTCGAGCGATGCCGCGCCCACGCCTGCTGCCGCCAAGATTGTTTCACTTGGCCGCGCTTCTCGCCAGCCTCCCGGCTGCTGCTACGGGCGCGTCGCACGGGGCTGCGCCGCCGACGAAATTGACGAACACGCGCGTCGCTTCGCAGCCGACGAAACGCGCGCAAGCGACGACCGCAACGCGTCCTGCTGCTGCCGACAGCGCAACGAATCTCGTCGCGCGGGGCGTCGCCGCGTTGGAAGCGGGCGACGCACAGGCCGCGAAAAGTCTCTTCACGCGCGCACTCAAAATCGAACCGAAAAACGTAGAGGCGCACACATACCTCGGCGCGCTCGCCGACCGCGCGGGCGAACTTCGGGAAGCCGAAAAGCATTTCGCCGCCGCCGCCTCGCTCGCGCCGCGTTCGCCGCAAGCCTTGAACAACTACGGCGCGATCCTCTTCCGGCTCGGTCGAACCGCAGAGGCCGCAGGCGCGTTCGAGGCGTCGCTCAAACTCGACGCGCGGCAACCGAGCGCGCTTGTCAACCTCGCACAAATACGTTTCGCCGCCGCCTCGCCCGCAGACCTCAGCGCCGCACGCGCGCTCTTTGAACGCGCACGCGCCATCGCGCCCGACACCGAGATCGCGCGTGCGCTCACAGTCATCGCACTGCGTCTGGGTGATCGCGAAGCCGCGAAGAAGTATTACGGCGAGTATGCCGCGCGCATCGCAAACACGACTGGCGCGTCTGCCGACGACAACAACAGCAATAACATCATCTCCCCGCAGTCGCGCGGCGAACTCGGCGCGGCTCTGCTCGAAGCCGGGTTGTTTGAGGAAGCGGCAGCGGAGTTGGATGCTGTCGTCGCCGCCGACCCCGCAAACGTCGAATCAATCGTGCGTCTCGCGCGTGCGCATCGCGGGCGGAAAGACGTGGCCGCAGCGGGGCGCCTGTTGGAGTCTGCAATCGCGCGCGGGCTTGAGGCCGCGCCCGTCTATGCCGCGCTCGCAGACCTCTACGAGTCAATCGGGCGCGTGGAGAACGCGATCCCGGCGATGCGTCTCGCGACGGAACGCGCGCCCGCGAGCGAAGAATATCGCTATCGCTACGCGCTCCTGCTCGTCAACACGAAAGCGCCGAAGGCCGCCGTCATACGCCTGCGCGAGGCGTTAGACTCGTTTCCGCGTTCGGCCAAACTCTGGTTCGCGCTCGGCTTCGCATACCTCTCCGAACATCAAAACGCGGAAGCGACGGAGGCTCTGGCGCGCGCCGTCGAACTCGATCCGCAGGCTGCGCCCGCGCTCGCATATCTCGGTCTGGCCTACGCCGGACAGGGACGCTTGGACGACGCCATCAAATTTTACGAACGCGCAGTCGCCATCAATCGCCAACTCGCGCCCGTGCATTACCTGTTGGCCGACGCGCTCTTGAAACGAAATTCTGCGGACGACGCCGTGCGCGCCGGACAAGCGTTGCTTCGCGCAGTAGAGTTCGACCCCGCGCTTGCGGTCGCGCGCCTCGCGCTCGGCAATCTCTACCTGCGCACGGGTCGTGTTGAGTCCGCCGTCGAACAACTCAAACGCGCCGCAGAGCTTGAGCCGGATTCCGTAGAGGCACACTATCAACTGGGGCGAGCCTACACGCGTTTGAAGCGCACGGCGGAAGCGCAGGCCGCCTTCGCCGCCTCGAAGCGTTTGAACGAGGGGCAGAGGCAACAGTCCAAGGATGATCTGCTCGCGCTCGTACGCCGTCTCGCCAACGTGCAGTTTTGAGTTTCGGACAGGGGGAAGCGATGAAAAGTTTTCGGCGTCTTTCAAGTTACGTGTTGGCCGCGTGTTTGTTGGCCGCATGCGCCGCAGTACACGCGCAAACGCCCGCGCAGCAACAGCAAGCGACTCCGGCGGTTGACGAGTGGATTGATAACTTCGACGGCAAAACGCTGGACGCGGAGCGTTGGGAGCAGTTCAGTTTTCAGGGCGTGAGCGGCGGCAAGGTCAAAGTCGAAGAGGGCGAGTTGCACATGCGCGGCATGGGCGGCTCGCGTTCGGGCGTACGCACGAAGCGGAGCTTTACGGGCGAGCGTTTCATCGTCGAAGGCACGATCACGAAAGTTGACATGCCTCTGCCCGACCCGAACCAGAAAGGCGAAGGTCTCGGAACGGCAGTTCTCGCGATCATGTTCGACGGCTCGGGACGCAATCGCATCGAGTGGATATGGACGAGCGAGGGCACGTTCGAGGCTTGGTCGGTTGTGGACGGCGCGGGCGAACGACTCGACAACCGTAAGCTGGCGACCAAGATCAAGCGCCCGACGCTCGGCATCGTGCGGCGCGGCGACGAATTTCTCTTCATGCTCAACGGGCAGGAAGGCTTAAGCAAGACCATTAAGAACATGCCGCGCACCTTCCGCGTCATGCTCTACGGCTGGAGCAGTTCGGAAAATCACTGGGACTCCGTGCGCGTGGTGACGGCGAAGTAAGCGCGGCGCAAGATGAGACACATTTTGAGAGACGACATCAGCAGAGACGAACGAAAAATCGTAGGGGCGTGGCTTGTAGCCTTTTCTCTGCTCTCGTTCACGCTCGTCGTTGCTACAGCGCAAACGCGCGTGCGAAATCCAAAGGCGCGCGCTTCGCAAACGCGCGCGGCAGCAACTTACACGAATCCCGTCTTCGACGAAGATTTTCCCGACCCGACCGTCATACGCGCCTCCGACGGTTTCTTCTACGCCTACGCCACGCAGGCCGTCGTCGCGGGCAAGACCACGAACATTCAGGTCGCGCGTTCACGTGATCTCGTCGCTTGGGAACGTCTCGGCGACGCGCTGCCCGCAAAGCCCGCGTGGGCTAACCAGACGCAAAAGTTCTGGGCGCCGCACGTCAGCCAGCACGGCGACACGTTCTACATGTACTACTCCGCCGACCCGAACACACTGACAGGCTTGTGCCTCGCCGTCGCCACTGCGCGACGGCCAGAGGGGCCGTTCACGGACATCGGCAAACCTTTGAAGTGCGGCGCGTCGTTCGTCAACATCGACCCGATGGCCTTCGACGATCCGCGCACGGGCAAGCGGCTGCTCTACTGGGGTTCGGGTTTCCAACCGATCCGCGTGCAGGAGTTGGCCGCAGACCGCGTGAGTTTCAAACGGGGAAGCACGCCGCGCGAAGTCGTCTTTCCGATCAAGACGGAAGACGCGGCCAACTATCAACGTTTGATCGAAGGCGCTTGGATAACGGAGCGCGGAGGCTTTTATTATCTCTTCTTCTCCGGCGACAATTGCTGCGGCGACAAGGCTCATTACGCCGTGATGGTCGCGCGTTCGCGCTCCGCCACAGGGCCGTTCAAGACGCTCGCACAGGCGACGGGCGAGCCGCAAAGCATCATCCTCGAACTCAACACGCGCTTCATCGCGCCCGGCCACAACTCCGTCGTGCGCGATGCGGCGGGCGACGACTGGATCGTCTATCACGCGATTGACGCGGGCAAAAGAAACGTCGAGACCAACATCGCGGGCGACCGCGACGTGCGCCGCATCATGCTCATGGATCGCCTTGTTTGGCGACGCGATTGGCCGCGCGTCGAATGGGGCAGCCCTTCGACGCTCGCGAAGCCCGCGCCAGTCGTCAGAGCTTTAACAGGCACGTCGCGCTGAGTCGCAAGTGTGAGTCGGAACTGGAAATGAAATAGTTCGCGCAGTCGGTTAAACTCTTCGCGCATCAATTCGCGCGAACAACACTTCAGACCAAAATCAGGGGCAGCATGCGACAGAGGCAGATCACTCTCGAAGACGGACGCTATCTAGTCTTTTACACCTTCGACGAAGAGACAGCGTCGCCTTCAAATGCAGGCGAGGGCGCGACGGGTGCGCAGGAGTCTTCCTTGCAACGCGACGAACCGGAGGCCGAGCCGCAGGCGACGGAGGAGAGACGTGTCTGAACTTCGCTGGAATCCTCTGCTCGGCGAATGGGTGGCGACGGCCACGCACCGGCAGGCGCGCACATTTTTGCCGCCCGCAGACTTTTGCCCGCTCTGCCCTACAAAGCCCGGCGGCTTCCCGACAGAGATTCCCGAACCCACTTACGATATCGTCGCCTTCGAGAATCGTTTTCCGAGTTTGCAAAAAGAGCCGCCGCCGCCCGCAGTCGCTTCGTCAGAATTTTATCCGGTGCGTCCCGCCGTAGGCGTCTGCGAAGTCCTCGTCTACACGCCGAACCACAACGCGACGCTCGCCGGAGAACCCGTCGAACAAATTTACAAACTCGTGCAAGTCTGGACGGATCGCTTTCGCACGCTCGCCGCGCACGAGTTCGTCAAATACGTTTTCATTTTCGAGAACAAAGGCGAGGCCATCGGCGTCACGCTCCACCACCCGCACGGACAGATTTACGCTTACCCCTTCGTCCCGCCGCGCGTCCAGACGGAACTCGATCAAGCGCGCGCGCACAAGGACGCGACGGGGCGTTGCCTGCTCTGCGACATCCTGGCAAACGAACGAGCGGACGCTCGTCGCGTCGTCGCCGAGAACGAATCTTTCGCGGCCTACATCCCGTTCTTCGCGCGCTACCCTTACGAAGTCCACATCACGAGCGCGCGCCACCTGCAAGCGTTGACCGACTTGGACGAAGTGGAGCAGCGCGCTCTCGCATCGATACTCAAGACCATCCTCGTCGCCTACGACAAACTCTTCAATCTCTCGTTCCCTTACATGATGGTCTTGCACCAGCGACCGACGGACGGCGAAAATTACGATCACTATCACTTTCACATAGAGTTCTACCCGCCGCTGCGCACGGCGACCAAACTCAAATACCTCGCTGGCAGCGAGACGGGCGCGGGCATGTTCATCAACGACACGCTCGCCGAAGAGAAGGCAGCCGAACTACGCGCGCTCGTCGAGCCGGTCGTCTGGCAGACGGCTGAACGCGCGGGCGCAAGCGAAAGGGCAAGCGAAGGGGCAGGCAACGGCGAAGGAGCAGCGGACGGGAAACCGCGCGGGGGGACGAGCGGTGATTGATGCGCGTACCATCAGTCGCGCCTTTCAGGATTTGTACGGCGCACGGCCGCGCCTGTTTCGTGCGCCCGGGCGCGTCAACTTGATCGGCGAGCACACGGACTACAACGAAGGCTTCGTGCTCCCGATGGCGATTGATCGTGACACGCTGGTCGCCGCGCGACGGCGCGAAGGGCGACGCGTCCGCATCTACTCTCTGAACGTCGGCGAGCACGCGGAGTTTGATCTGGATCATGCGGGCGAGCGCGAGCGCGGCATCTGGCTCGATTACATAGAAGGCGTGGCGCGCGCTCTGGAGCGGCGCGGCGTGCGATTGCAGGGCGCAGACCTCGCGCTCGCTTCGGACGTGCCCGTCGGCGCGGGGCTGTCGTCGTCCGCCGCGCTCGAAGTTTCCACCGGACTCGCGCTCGCCGCCGTGTCGGGCGTCGAAGTAGACCGTGTCGAACTCGCGCTCGCGGGGCAGGAGGCGGAGCATACGTATGTCGGCGCGAAGGTTGGCATCATGGATCAATTCATCGCCGCGATGGGACGCGCGCGCCACGCGCTCCTGATTGATTGCCGCTCGCTCCAAACGGAGGCTGTGCCGATTGACACCTCGCGCACGGTGGTTGCGATCTGCGACACGCGCGTGAAGCACGATCTGGCGACTTCCGAGTACAACACGCGCCGCGCCGAGTGTGAACAGGGCGTGGAGATTTTGCGTCAAGCGGGAAGCTACACACACGAAGAGGTACGCGCGCTGCGAGACATTGACGAAGATGACTTGCGCCGTTACGAGCACCTGTTGCCAAAAATTATTAGGCGACGCTGCCGCCATGTGGTGACGGAAAACAAGCGGACGCTGGAAGCCGCTGAAGCACTCAAGGCGAACTTTCTGGAAGAAATGGGACGGCTAATGTACATGAGCCACGAGTCTTTGCGCGACGACTACGAAGTCAGTTGCGCGGAACTCGACGAGATGGTCAGGATCGCGCGCACGCTCGGCGACGCTGTTCTCGGTGCGCGCATGACGGGCGGCGGCTTCGGTGGCTGCACCGTCAACCTCGTCCGCCGCGACGCGCTCGAAACTTTTAGCGAGACGATCACGCGCGAATACACGCGCTCCACCGGCCTCGCTCCCAACATCTACGTCTCCGAAGCGGGCGACGGAGCAGGAGAAGTGACAAGTGACGAGTGACAAGTGACAAGTTAGAAAGGCAAGCTGTTTTAACTTGTCACTTGTCACTCGTCACTTGTCACTCATTCGATATGCGCATTAAAGATGTGGCGCGCGAGGCGGGCGTCTCGACGGCGACCGTTTCGCACGTCATCAACAAGACGAGGTATGTGTCGGACGAGACGCGCGCGCGTGTGCTCGCGGCCATCGAGCGTTGCGGCTATTACCCGAACGCGCACGCGCGCAGTCTGGCTTCGGGGCGCAGCAACACGCTCGGCCTGATCATCTCCGACATCTCGAACCCGTTCTTTCCCGAACTCGTCAAATCAATCGAACGCGCAGCCTTCGAGCGCGGCTACGATCTGATCTTGTCGAACACGAACTACGAGCCGGAGCGCACGTCGCGCTACGTGCAGCGTCTGATCGAACGCAAGGTGGCGGGCGTCGCGTTGATGACTTCGGAACTCGACGGCGCGCTTCTGGGCGAACTCGCGCGGCGTCGCGTCTGCGTCGTCTTTCTCGATCTGGGGAGCGCGGGTCAGTGTATGAACAACGTTGTCGTGGATTACGGCACGGGGATCGAGGAGGCTATCGCGCACCTGGTCGCGCTAGGGCATCGTGAGATCGCTTTCGTCGGCGGGCCGCGCCACCTGCGTTCGGCTGAGAAGCGGCTCGACGCCTTCCGCGCTTCGCTCGCGCTTCACCTGCCCGGCTCCGAGCCGCAAGTCTATGACGGCGACTTCAAACTCGAAGGCGGGCAGCGGGCAGCACGCGCACTTGTCGAACGCGGGGACGAGATGCCGACCGCCATAGTCGTCGCGAATGACATGATGGCTTTGGGAGTGATGCAGGAGTTGCGCGAGCGCGGCGTCGAAGTGCCGCGCGACGTGTCGGTCGTTGGGTTCGACGACATCGCGTTTGCGTCTCTGGCCGCGCCGCCGCTGACAACCGTTAGCTTGCCGCGCGAAGAACTCGGTCGGCGCGCCGTCGAAGCTCTCGTCGCCAGCATCGAGCACTCGGAGCAGCAAGGGACGGACATACACATCGCCACGCACCTCGTCGCACGCGCTTCGACCGGACGCGCGCCCGTGCGAGACGCGGAGGGAAGCAAGTTATGAATAAGGCAAGGGGCAATCTAAAGATGCAAAAATCAGAACTCAAATCTTCGCCGCGCGCGCGATGCGTGAGAGGTGCGCTAATGTGCCGTGCAGCCTTCGTCGTCGCGCTCATTTGTGCGTGCGCCGGAAGCGTCGCGGCGCAATCTCGCGTTAGTTACACGAATCCCGCGCTCGCTGGCGATTATCCAGACCCGTCTGTGATTCGCGTCGGGCAGGATTACTGGGCGGCGGCCACGTCTTCCGAGTGGGCACCGGAGTTTCCACTCTTACACTCGCGCGATCTCGTGAACTGGCGCGTCGTAGGCTCTGTCTTCAAAACGCGCCCCGCGTGGTCTGTCGGCAACTACTGGGCGCCGGAGATTTCCGTCGATCGCGGTCGCTTCTACATCTATTACACGGCGAAGAAAAAGGACGGCCCGCTCTGCGTCGCGGTCGCAACGGCTCGAAGACCCGAAGGGCCGTACACGGATCACGGCCCGCTCGTCTGTCAGGAAGTCGGCTCGATTGACGGCTTCCCCACACGCGACGAGCGCGGGCAGCGTTATCTTTTGTGGAAAGAGGACGGCAACAGCCGCAGCGTGCCGACGCCCATCTGGGCGCAAAGACTCTCGCCGGACGGCACGAAGCTCATCGGTGAGAAGCAGGAGTTGATCAGAAACGATCAGGCTTGGGAGAAACATGCGTCGCTGCCTTACGGCGATCTGGTTGAAGGCCCTGCGGTCGTCAGGCGCAATGGTTGGTTCTACATGTTCTATTCGGGCAACTTTTGCTGCGCGCGCGAGTGCAATTACATGCTCGGCGTCGCGCGCTCGCGGAAACTCTTAGGGCCTTGGGAGAAGAATCCGGCGAACCCGATACTTGCGGGCAACGACACCTGGAAGTGTCCCGGTCACGGCACCATCGTTGCGGACGAGCGCGGGCGCGACTATTTGATGTATCACGCGATGGACGCGAAGGATTTCGTCTACGTCGGGCGACAGGCGTTGATTGACGAAGTGAAATGGGGCGCAGACGGTTGGCCGACGATCAATGGAGGCAGAGGGCCTTCGCGCCGCGCCCCTTCGCCGCACGGCTTCAACGAGCGCAACGCCGAACACTTCTTCTTCGACGACTTCACATCGCTTCATTTGCAACCCGGTTGGCAGTGGCCGCAGTCGAACGAACCCACTATGCGCACAGAGAGCGCGCGCGGCGGTCGTCTCATACTCTCGCCCGCAGTCGAGCAGACGACCAGCCCGGCAGGTGCGGTCGTGGCGCGCACGACGACGCTTGGCGATTATGAAGCAACCACTTTGATTGACACGCGCGGGATGCGACGCGGCGCGCTCGCGGGTCTCGCGGCTTACGGCGACGCGGAGAATGCGCTCGGCGCAGTCGTTGACGGGCGCAACATCATCTTGTGGCGACGCGAGCGGAACGAGCAGAAGATGGTGGCGACCGTCAACAATGCCGTCACCACGCCGCTCGTTTACTTGCGCATGACGGCGCAGGGTGGGCGCAAATATCGCTTCGCTGTAAGCGCGGACGGAAACCGTTGGCGCAACATGGGCGATGAGTTGGACGGCGAATATTTGCCGCCGTGGGATAGGGGCGTGCGCGTCGCGCTCACGGCGGGCGGCGCGTCGGGCGCTGTAGGGAAGTTTGAATGGCTGCGCATCGCGCCCTCGCGCAAAACATTGGCGAGGGGCGAGTGATAAAAAAATTCTTGTCGCGCGAAAACTCGAAAAACGGGAGAAGGTGAAACATGAAAGCAACAGGCGTTGGGCGAAAGTCTCTGGCGGTCTTGGTGGCGGCGTTGTTCGCAGTCGTGCTCGTCTTGGGCGGTTGTCGCAAAGAGAGCAGTAGCGGCAGCGGTGGCGGCACGGCGAGTGTCAATCAAAGCGGCGGGAAGAAAGTGATCGGCTTTTCGCAGATGGAGATGGACGGGCCTTGGCGCATCGCCGAGACCGCCAGCATCAAGGAGGAAGCTGCCAAACGTCCCGACAAGTATGATCTGCGCGTGACGGTCGCGCAGGGCGACACGGCCAAGCAGGCCGCGAATGTCGAAGACCTCGTCGCGCAGCGCGTCGATGCAATCTTCCTCGCGCCGCGCGAGACGGTCGGCTTCGAGCAGGCGCTCGCAACGGCCAAGAGCGCGAACATCCCCGTCATACTCGTTGACCGCGAGGCTTCGGGCACGGCGGGCGAGGATTTCGTCACGGTGCTCAAGTCCGACTTCATCAAGCAGGGGCAGCGCGCCGCAGAGTGGCTCGCTAAAGCATCGAACGGCAAGGCTAACATCGTGGAACTCAGCGGCACGAGCGGCGCGTCCGTCACGGCGGATCGCGGCAAGGGCTTCCGCGACGAGATCGCAAAGCATCCGGAGATGAAGATCATTCAATCGCAGACGGGCGACTTCAATCGTGCGAAGGCGCGCGATGTGATGTCGAACATCATTCAGGCGCGGGGCAAAGAGATCACAGCAGTCTACGCGCACAACGACGAGATGGCGCTCGGCGCGATCCAGGCGCTCGAATCGGCGGGAATGAAACCGGGCACGGAAGTTTTGATCATCTCGGTTGACGGGCAAAAGTCGGCGCTGCAAGCCATCCTCGACGGCAAGATGAACGTGACCATCGAATCCAACCCGCGCTTCGGCCCGCTCGCCTTCGCCACGCTCGAAAAATTCTGGGCGGGCGAAAAACTTCCGCCCATCGTCGGCATCGAAGACCGCATCTTCGACAAGTCGAACGCGGCGCAGTTCTTGAACGAAGCATACTGAAAGCTGTCAGTTGTCCGTTGTCAGTTGTCCGTTGCATGTGGCTTCGCAAGCGAGTTGCTTAAGACAAAGTTGATCAACTGACTACAGACAAAACAACTGACTACGGACTACTGACAACGGACATTCTTATGCAGAACGAACCAGTCCTCCGCATGGAGGGTATTACGAAAATCTTTTCGGGTGTGACGGCGCTCTCGAATGTCGATTTGGCGCTCGCGCGCGGCGAGGTGCATGCGCTCGTGGGCGAAAACGGCGCGGGCAAGTCAACGCTCATCAAGATCATGACGGGCGCTTACACGCGCGACGGCGGGCAGATGTTTTTGGAAGGCCGCGCCGTAGACTTTCGCACGCCGGAAGACGCGCAAGCGGCGGGCGTCGTCGCCGTCTATCAGGAAGTCAACCTGCTCACGTTTCGCACGGTCGCGGAGAACATTTACCTGGGGCGCGAGCCGCGACGCTTCGGCCTCATCGATTGGAAGCGCATGAACGCGGACGCCGCCGCGCTCCTCAAACGCCTCGGCCTCGATATTGATCCGCGCGCGCCGCTCGGGAGCCTGAACATCGCGCTTAGGCAGATGGTGGCGATTGCGCGCGGCGTCTCGTTCGATGCGAAGGTCGTCGTATTGGACGAGCCGACGAGTTCTTTGACCGAACACGAGGTGCAGATTCTCTACGACGTGATCCGGCGTTTGAAAGCGGAAGGCACGGCGGTCGTTTACATCAGCCATCGCTTCGACGAGTTGTACACGGTCTGCGACCGCGTGACGATCTTGCGCGACGGGCGGTTTGTCGCCACACGCCCGCTCGCGGGTCTGGAAAAACTCGATCTCGTCTGCCTCATGCTCGGCAAGCAGCGCGAGGAGTTGCGGCAGGGCACGACCGCTTTCAAACATGCGGGCGCGGCGGCGGCGGGCGAGACGCCGCTCATGAGCGCGGAGAATTTGAAGCGCGGGCGAAAGCTGAACGACGTGACGGTCGAGGTGGCGCGCGGCGAGATCGTAGGGATGGCGGGCTTGCTCGGTTCGGGGCGCACGGAGACGGCGCGTGCGATATTCGGCGCGGACAGCGTGGAAGAGGGCGAGGTGCGTCTGGAAGGGAAGACCATCAAGCGCGGTTCTGTGAACGACGCGATTGATTCAGGGATAGCGTTTCTCACGGAAGACCGCAAGGCCGAAGGCATCATCCCGGAGCTGTCCGTGCGCGAGAACCTGACGCTCGCCGCGTTGCCCGCGCTCTCGACGTTGGGCGTTGTGTCGCGTGCGAGGCAACAGGAGATCGTGGACAAGTTTATGAAGCGGCTCGGCATCAAGGCCGCGAGCGCCGACCAGAAAATCCGCGAGTTGTCGGGCGGCAATCAACAGAAAGTTTTGCTCGCGCGCTGGCTCTGCAAGAACCCGAAGTTTCTCATTCTCGACGAACCGACGCGCGGCATAGACATCGGCGCGAAGGGCGAGATTCAGTCGCTCGTGGGCGAACTCGCTGAGACGGGTCTCGGCGTGTTGATGATCTCTTCTGAGTTGGAGGAATTGGTCGAAGGGAGTTCGCGTGTCGTCGTGATGCGCGACGGGCAGCGCGTGGGCGAACTGCGCGGCGCGGAGATTTCACAGGACAACATCATACGCGCGATGGCCGAAGGCACGACGGAGGCGACCGCCGCTTCGACCGCGACCGCGCACGTTACAGACACCACGCCGCCCGCAGCCGAGCCGCCCGCAAAAGGAGATTAGAGAGAAGATGCAGAACGCCACACCGACGAGCAGCAGCGGCGCAAAAGTTAAGAGCGCGGGCGGCAAGCGTTCGCTCGTCGCCGACTATGGCCCGACCTACGGCGCGCTCGCCGCGCTCGTCCTGCTCGTCTTGGCGAACGCGCTATTCACGCCGAACTTCGCCGACGTGAACAACCTGCGCAACATACTCCTTCAAGTTGCGCCGACCGTGCTCGTCGCCGTCGGCATGACGCTCGTGATAGCGACGGGCGGCATTGATCTCTCCGTCGGCTCGTTGATGGCGATAGCCGCCGCGCTCGCCGCGACGAATCTTGAACGCGGCCTCTTCGTTGCGGTGGCTCTCGGACTCACAGCCGCGCTCGCCGTCGGCCTCTTGAACGGCGCGCTCATCTCCGGCTTCCGCATCCAGCCGATCATCGTAACGCTCGCGATGTTAATCACCGGGCGCGGCGTGGCGCAGGTCATCAGTCGCGGCGGCCAGATCATCTTGATCGACAATCAAAATTTCATGTCGCTCGGCAAAGGCTTCATCGGGCCTGTGCCCGTGTCGGTCGTCGTGATGATCCTCGTCGTCACGGCGGCGATCTTTTTGATGCGCGCGACGAGTTTCGGTCGCTACGTCGCGGCGGTCGGCGGCAACGAAGCGGCGGCGCGGCTCGCGGGCGTCAAAGTACACCGGACGAAGATCATGGTCTACGCCTTGAGCGGTTTGCTCGCCGGACTCGCCGGACTCATTGAAGCGGCGAAGGCCGAAGCGAGCGACGCCACGAAGGTCGGACTCTACATCGAGCTCGACGCCATCGCGGCGGTCGTTGTCGGCGGCACACCTCTGACGGGCGGGCGCGCAACGGTCGTCGGCACGCTCATCGGCGCGCTCATCATGCAGGTCATCACGACGAGCTTCAACATGCTCGGCATCGGCTTCGCGTGGTCGCTTGTGTTGAAGGCGGCCATCATCCTCATCGCGGTTTACATTCAACGCCCGAAAGTGGCGTGAATAGATTTATCGTTAGTAGTTATTAAACGCGGAATCAAGCGGGGCAAAGTGGTACGGCGGAGATAGCGAGCTATGGATGATGAGCGCGAACTTTTGGAGAATATTAGACGGTTAATCGGAATGCGGCGATACCGTGTCAGGCTGCACGCCGTCCGACACATGATCGAGGAGGGATTCGGTGAGCGGGATATTTTGGAAGCTGTCGGCAGTGATAAAAGTAGAGTGCTTGAAAATTATCCTGATGAATCTCGTTGTTTGATCTTCGGGCGCTTTATGCTTGGCGAAAAGAGGCATTCTCCGCTGCACGTCGTGTGCGATTATTCTCAAGATGAAATAGTTGACATCATTACGGCCTATGTCCCGCAGAAGCCTTGGTGGGTGACCCCGACAAAAAGAGGAAAGACTTTATGAAAGACTTGATGAAATCGCCGTGCTCCGAATGCGGCGGACGTTTGCGGCGCAAAGCGATAGACCAGAAGTTTGAGAAAGAGGGCGTCACGGTGAAACTGTCCGGCTTCAAGGCTTGGGTTTGTGAGCGATGCGGTGAAATATACTTTGAACCGGGCGGCGCGGAGAAAGTGGCGCAGGCAGTGCAAAGTTTATTCGCATTGGCTTTCGCCGAAAAGCAACACAAAGGAAGATTAAGCGCGGAACTCTCTTGAACCACACGCTCGCTTATCAAGTTTTCTTGGCCGCTTGTGTTGAAGGCGGCCATCATCCTCGTCGCGGTTTACATTCAACGCCCGAAAGTGGCTTGAGTCTATTCAATGAAAAAACAACTTGGCGCATCTTTCATTATCCTCGCGCTCGTCGTCGCCGCGTTCGTCGCGCCTGCGGGTCGCGCGCAATCTGCGAAGCAGACGGTTGAGAGCGGGAAACGTTATGCGCGTCTGGTGATTCGCAACGCGACGGTGATTGACGGGAACGGGACTCCGGCGGCGGGGCCGTTCGATATTGTCGTCGAGGCGGGTACGATCACGGAGGTGGTCGGGCTTGATCCGGTGGCGGTTAAGAGCGGGACGGCGCGGCGTCCGTCGGGCGACGTGGAGATTGATGCGACGGGCAAGTACGTGATGCCCGGCCTGATCAACGCGCACGGGCACGTGCAGGAAGAGCGAGGCGGCGTTGCGCAGCCGCTCGACTACGAGTTGAAGTTGTGGCTCGCGTGCGGCATCACAACGGTACGCGACGTGGGCAGCAACACGCAGAAGACGCTTGCGCTGAAGCGTGCGAGCGCGGCGGGCGAAGTGGCCGCGCCGCGCCTGTTCGTCTACGCGATTTACGCGGCGGGCGGCGCGCCGAAGACTGCGGAGGCCGCGCGACAACGCGTGAGGGATTTGAAGGCGCAGGGCGTGGACGGCCTCAAGATGTTTGCGATGGATCGCGATCTGATGGCGGCGGCGTGGGACGAGGCGCGCAAACAGGGTTTGCGTATCGCGCATCACACGGCCATCGCGGAGACGAACGCCTGGGACGACATACGCTTCGGCACGACATCAATCGAGCACTGGTACGGCATCCCCGACGCTGCGATTGAAGGCGGCGTGCAGAACTTTCCGCCCTCGTACAACTACAACGACGAAGTGGATCGTTTCCGCTACGCGGGTCGCCTGTGGCGCGAGGCGAACTGGGACAGGTTGATGAAGGTGCTTGACGCGATGGTCGAAGCTAAAGTCGCCTGGGACACGACGCTCGTCATCTACGAGGCGAGCCGCGACCTGCAACGCGCGCAGACGCAGCCCTGGTTCGCGGACTACTTGCACCCGACGCTCGAAGACTATTTCCGTCCCGATCCTGCGAATCACGGTTCGTACTTCATCGGCTGGACTTCGACGGACGAAGCGTTCTGGAAAGAGAACTATCGCATCTGGATGTCTGCCTTGCGCGAGTTTGAGCGGCGCGGCGGCACGATCGGCGTGGGCGAGGACGCGGGTTTCATCTATCAGATGTACGGCTTCGGTCTGCTGCGCGAGTTGGAGTTGCATCAGGAGGCGGGCTTTCACCCGCTCAAAGTCATACAGCACGCGACGGGCAACAACGCGCGGATACTCGGACAGGAAGAACGTCTGGGGCGCGTGCGCGCAGGCTACGCGGCGGACTTGCTCGTCGTCAACGGCAACCCGCTCGAAAATTTGAAGGTGCTTTATCCCGTCGGCGTCGAAACGATAAAAGACGGAAAGGCTGTGCGCACGGGCGGCATCGAGTGGACGATCAAGGACGGCATCCCGTATCACGCGCCGACGATGTTTGCCGGAGTCAAAGAGATCGTCGCGCGTGCGCGTGCGGAGCGACGAAAGAAATAGAGGCGTAGAAGATTATGAGCCAGACGGCGACGACGATTGACGGTGAGGGTTCGGCGCATGGGCGTTTGATGCGTGCGCGGTTCGCTTCGTTCGTGCAGCGGCAGGGCGCGTTGATTGCGCTCGTGGGGCTTTTCGTCTTCGCCACGATCCGTTACGAGCGTTTCCTGTCGAATGAGAATTTGTGGAACGTGCTGCGCCAGAACAGCATGCTCGGACTCGTCGCGCTGGGGATGACGTTCGTGATTCTGACGGGCGGCATTGATCTCTCCGTCGGATCGCTGATGGCGGTCGGAGGCGTGGCGGCGGCGACGCTAGCGGGGCGCGGCGCGCTCGTCGCAATCGTCGCGGCAGTCGCCATTACAACTGTGCTCGGTCTCGTCAACGGCGTCGTGATCGCGAAGGCGCGCATCCAGCCGTTCATCGTGACGCTGGCGATGATGATCGCGGCGCGCGGCCTTGTGCTCGCATACACGGGCGAGAAGTCGGTCGGCATCGGCAAAAGTTCGGAGACGCTGACATCTCTGGGGCGCGACTTCGTAGGGCCTGTGCCCGTGCCCGTCATCTTTCTCGTCGTCCTGTTCGCGCTCGGTTGGCTCGTACTGAATCACACGCGCTTCGGTCGGCACGTCTACGCGCTAGGCGACAACGACGAGGCGGCGCGTTTGATGGGCTTGAACACTGGGCGCGTGACGATTGGCGTCTACGCTTTGAGCGGCGCGCTGGCGGGGCTGGCGGGCGTGCTCGACGCGGCGCGACTCGGCGCGGGGCGACCCGTCGCGGGCACGGGCGACGAGTTGAACGCGATTGCGGCGGTCGTCGTCGGCGGCACACTGTTGACGGGCGGGCAGGGCAGCGTCACGTCAACGCTCGTCGGCGTACTCCTGCTCGGCCTCATCTTCAACGTCTTCAACTTCGAGGGTTGGATCAGCCCCTGGTGGCAGGCTGTGTTGCGTGGACTATTTCTATTGGTCGTCGTCATCGTGCAGAATCGCTTGAGCCAGCGGAAGTGAAAGCGAGGACGAGTAAGCGGAACTTAGAACACGAAATACTGAATCCAGAATCCGAAATTTAGCGTACAGGAATCAGAGGGAAAAATTGTTAACTTTCCCGCTAGCTCCTGTGCGCTGAATGCTGTTTGCGGTGCTTTGGATTTCGTCTACTGCACCGCATCGGTTAAAATTCGGTGCGTTACTCTCTGCTTGGTCGAAAGGATAATTGACACAATGAAAGTCTCCACGCCTGTCAGGTTTTTCCTCTCGCTCGCCGCGCTCATCATGCTAACGTCTGCTGCCGCCACAGTTCGCGCGCAGGACGCGAGAAGCGCGCTCGCGAACTTTCCCGAATCGCACGCCGTCTTGTACGTCAACGCGCGTCGCCTGATCAACGAGGCCGCGCCGAGCGTCGTGCCGCCCGAAGCGCTCAACAAGGCTCTCAACGACGCGCGGCAGTTCATTGATCTCAACGGGTTGGATTACGTCATCGCGGGCGCGCGTATGCGCGGCGAAGTGTCTATGCAGAATTTGCCGGAAGTGCTGCTCATCGTGCGCGGCAGTTTCAGCGCGGACGGGTTGCTCTCCGCCGCGCGCATGGCCGGGCAGGGCATGTACGTGCAGGAGACTTACGGCGGCAAGACCTTGAACGTGTTTACGCTGAACAAACCCGCGACGACAGACGGCGGTGAACAGTCCTCAAAGAAGTTTCCCATCGATCAGGTCGCGGCGGTGGCGCTCGACTCGAACACGCTCGCCATCGGTATCCCCGCCTATCTGAGAGACGCGATTGACGCGAGCGCGGGCGGACAAGTGACGAAACTCAAGCCGGAGTTGGTTGACTTGGCCGTGCGCGACGAGAACACGCTCGTCAGCATCGTGACGGAAGTGCCGCCCGCGATGTCGCAGCATTTGCGCAAGTTCGGCATGCCGCCGAACGCCGAGATGGAAAGCATGCTGGACGCCGTGCGGCAGGTGCAGTTGTCCGTACAGATGCTGCCCGCAGTCTTCGGCGTGCAGACGATCATACGCATGGACAACTCGGAGAAAGCGATGGCGCTGAGCGGTCTGGTCAACATGGGTGTGCGCTTCCTCGAAGGCGAACTGCAAAAAGATGTGGCAAAGACCGGCGGCAAAGACGAGAAAGCCGTCGGCGCTCTGCGCGTGTTGAAGACTCTGACCAACGCATCGCGCGGCAATGAAGTTGTCTTGAACGTCTCGTTCCAACAGTCGGCGCTGGCCGAGATCATAAAGAGAGAGATGACGAAGAAGAAAGATGAGGCGGCTAGTTCCGACGCGCCCGCTGTGAAGAAGCGCACGGCGACGCGACGCCGCAGGCCGCGCAGAAGATAGGGTAGAGGCGATGGGCAAGGAGGGGCGATACTCGGAGGCCGAGCGCGACAGTTTCGCTGAGGACGTGATACGCGACGGCTTCTGCATCCTCGCGGATCACTTTCCGCACGCGACGCTGCATGCTTGGCGCGCGGCCTTCGCGCCGCTCCTTGCGGAGCACATCGAGCGCGAAGGCCACCTGCGAAATCGCGGCGCGGCGCGCTACTACGTGACGCTGCCCTTCTGTGCGCCGTTTGCAGACCCCGCAATCTACGAAGATGAGGACGTGCTCGCCGTCGTCCGGCGGCTCGCGGGCGACGACTTCACGATGGTGCAACTGGCGACCGACACGCCGCTTCTCGGTTCGGAGTATCAGGACGTGCATCGCGACACGCCGCCGCTCTTTCCCGAAACGGGCAGAGAGACGCCGCCCTATCAACTCGCGGTCAACTTCCCGCTCGTCGAGGTGACGGAGGAGAACGGCCCTTTCGAGGTGGCGCGCGGCACGCACATGCTGCCGAAAGAGGAAGCCTTGCATCTAATCGAGACGGGCGAGCGACGCCTCGAAGCCGTAACGATGCGGCTCGGCGATGTGTTGGTGCGAGATGTGCGCGCCTTGCATCGCGGCACGCCGAACCGTACAAACGTGCCGCGCCCGATGGTCGTCATAGGCTACAGCCGCCGCTGGCTGTTTCGACCCGAAGTGACGATCCACATCCCGCGCGCGGTTCACGAGACGCTTAGCGAGCGCGCAAGACAAATGCTCAGGTTCAACCCTGTGGTCGAATCGCTCGACGATCTGCCGGAGACGGAGATTTATCAAGCGTTCGCGTATTAGAGACTGTGAGACTAATTTAGAGAGTAGGAATTTTCACGATTATGAACGAACCCGAAGACTTCTTCGACGAGATCATCGGCGAAGAGGAAGCATACGACGAGACGAACGAGTTGGGAGACGACGGCGACGACGAGGATGAGGAAGAACCTTTCGAGGTGCGCACCGCCGTCATGCAAAAGAACGATCTGCTGGCGCTCCTGAGTTTGAAGATTTCCGCCGACGGCGGCGGTCGCATCGTGCGCGTAGACCCGCGCCAGAGCGTACCCTCCGCGCAAACTTACGAGGACGCCGAAGCAGCCACGCACTGGTTCAACCGCAGCCTCGCCACCAGCAGGCGCAACGGCTGGAACGTCGTCTACGACGGCGAGCCTTCGTTCGGATAACGACGCGGCGCATCTTCAACGCGACATAAAAAGAGGACTGGGATGTTTCTAAGCATTCTAGTCCTCTTTTGTTAGTGTGTGACGAGAAGCACTCACCGCAGAGACGCAGAGGACGCAAAAGGGGCGCAGAGGAAAGATTCTATTCTTCTCTGCGCCCTTCTGCGCTCTCTGCGTCTCTGCGTTGAAGGTTTTAGCCTATGGCAAAGCTTCGACGTTGACGAGGAAGCGGAAGTTGCCGTTCGTCATTACGCCCAGACGAAACTGCACGTTGATGGAGTTGCCCGGCGCGATCTGCGTGCCGAGCCTGACGCGCACGGCGGAGTTGAAGCCTCCGCCGCCCGGTTGCGCGGGCGAATTTTCAAGGAGCGTCAGCCCTTCGATGAAGATGGGATTGCCGTTTGAGTCGGTCGCATCCAAGTCGCTCGAAGAAAGCAGGCGCAAATCCGCGTCGCCGCCCTGCTGGCTGCCTTGCGTCGTGATGTCCACCACGCGGAAGCGCAGTTGGCGGACGTTTTGGTCAGTCGTGTTCTTGAACTTGCGGCGAATCAGGAGCGTGCCGAAAGCGGCGTTCTGCGGGTTCGCGCCCTCTGCGGTGCGGACTCTGGCGCACGCGCTCGTCGGCGTGCCACTCGCCGGACACTGCGGGTCAACGAGTTGCGCTTTGACGACAGCGTTGCGCTGGATGGGGCTGGCAGCGTTTTCAGGGGCGGGCGCGCCGTGTACGCGACCCGCGACTGTGGAAGACGCGTTCGTGTCAACGTACTGGAAATCGCTCGCGTTGTCGCCCGTGTCGCGCGGCGTGCCGCTCGCCAACTTGCGCACGAAACTGTGTTCGGCAAGTGTTGCGCCGAGCGCGGGCGTGCCCGCGCCTTCGCGGTAGATGGACGTGGGCGCGAGCGAGTTTGATCCGGCGGCGTCGAGGCGGAAGTCTGCCGTGAAGTTCGCGGATGTCGAAGTGCTGAAAAGGGCGACGCCTGAATCGTCCGGTATGTCGAGCGTGTAGACGAGATCGGGAGCGGCGGCGTTCGTCGTGCCGCCGTAGTTCGAGAGGCTGTAGCCACCCGCGCTGCCGCCGTTGTTGTTCGCGACGAGGTAGTGCGCACGCGCGGGGATAACTGTGCCCGCAGGGACGACGGCGCGGACGATGCCATCGGCGGCGACGATAGCCCAGCCGCCCGCCGTCTGATCCATCGTGGTGACGGTCAAGGGCGCGTCGCTGTTGTTATACAACTCTACAAACTCGTCGAGCGCGCCCGCCGTGCCGCGCAGACGGTACTCGCTGATGATGAGCGCGCGGTTGACCGTAGCCGCGTCAACGACTGTGACGGTGAACGTGCAGGACGCCGAGTTGTTCGACGGGTCAACGGCGGTGCTAATCACGGTCGTCGTGCCGAGCGGGAAAGATGAACCGGAGGCGTGCGTGCTCGTAACATTGACGCTGCCGCTGTTGTCGGTCGCCGTGACGTTGAAGTTGACGTTGGCAGAGGTCTGACCGGGCAAGGCAGCGGTCACGATTGGAGAGGGGCAGTTGATCGAGGGCGGCACTGTGTCGGGCACGTCGAAGGCTTCGGTGACGGTTTCAGAAGACGACGAGGCGATGATTGCACTTTTGCCCATGCCGCGCGCGGCGAAGCCAGCCCAGATGTCAGATACGTCCGCGCCGCCGTAGCTCATCTGATCGGCGGCGATGAGCGCGTCGCGGCCTTGCAGGTAAGTCGGGTTGGCGGGGTCGAGTTTCATCGCGTCGGTCGTGAGTTGGAGCATCCTTTGATTGCCGACGGTGTAGCCGAGCCGCGTGATGAGACGAGCGCGCACTTCGAGCAGCGCCATGCACCAAATTTCGCCGATGTTGTGGGCGCTGAAAGCCACGCCCGAACCGAATGTGCCGCGCGGGTATGCGCCGTCGGTGAGATTCACTTGCGCGCCGTCAACGTCTGCGAGCGTGAGCGGGTTGTGCGGCTTGCCGTTCGCGCCGACGTTTGTGCGGACGGCGTAGGGGAAGCGGCGTATGCCGTAATAGTAGTTGTCCGTGTACGAACCGCTGGCGAGATAAGTCGCATAGCCGCCGATTGTGTAAATGCCGTTGACATCCTCGTCCGCCGAAGAGAGGAGCGAGCGAGCGTAGAAGTCAGACCAGCCTTCGCCCATTCCGGCGGACATGGTTGCGTCGAGCCCGAAGCTGTTGGCGTGAAGGCGATTCGACGTGCCGTGCGTCAACTCGTGCAGGATGATGTCTTGATCGAGGTCGCCGTCGCGGTCTGGGTTGGGGTTCGGCCAGATGTACATCTGCATGATGCCGGGCGAGCCGTCGGGCGGCGTGGCGAAGTTGGCGTTGTTTGTGCCGGGCACGTCCTGCACGTGCGCGTGTACGGGATCGCCGCCCGCGCCGCCACGACCGAAGTTGTTTTGTTGAAAGTTGCGCGCCGCTTCTGTGAAGCCGAGTTCGTAGAGGCGATCGTGATAGCGGTTCGACCAGAAGAAGAGATTTGTGATCGCGCCCTTTTGATATTCGGAGAGCGGTGCGCCCGCCGCAGGCGGGACGGGGTTGTCAACTGCCGGATCGTATGTGTAGACGAAAGAGCGCGTCGCGCTCGTCGGGCGACCGGCGGGGTCTATGCCGTCCGTGCCGTCGCGGTCGAGTCCGGCGTCAACGTTGTTGCCGGTCGTGGTGGCGGGCGTCGGTGTTGAGCCTGCGCCGTCTGTGATCCAGCCGAGATTGTCGAAGGCTGGAAGTTCGCTTACGAGGTTGAAGGTGGTGCGCGAAATGAAAGGCGCTTGCGTGTTCGTGCCCGGCAGCGCGTTTGTGGGCGAGAGCGGCGCGGGGCTGTCGTTGTCGTAAACGGAATAGGCGACGGGCTGGTTCTGCGTGCTCGTGATGTTCTTGCGCCAGAGCAAGCGCCCGTCATCTGCGCCGACGAGAATGTGATAGGCATTGACTCGCTCCCAGAGCGTCAGAGAGTAGGCGAGCTTGGCGACGCCGGGTTCGAGCGGGAAGTAGCGCAACTCTATTTTGATGTCGCGTGCGAACGCGCCCGACGAGAGCGTCGTCGCTTGCCCGTCGCGCTCGACAGTGTTGACGCGCAAACTTGAAGGGTCGAGTTTGTAGTTGAGCGTCTTGGCTGCGGCGCGTGCGGCATCGGCGGGCGAAAGTTGCGCGTCTGTGCTTAACGCCACTTCGTTCAATCCGGCGGCGAGGTTGCCGGTCGTGCGCGCGAGGCGTGCGTCTCTGTCGAGCGCGGCGCGCAGGTAGCCTTGAAAGACGGGGATGCCGTTCAACTCCTGCTCGAACTCAACCCACGAAATGTTCCCCGCAGGATTCGTGTAATCGGCGACCTTCTTGAGCGCGGCGACCTGTCGCGCGTCGAGTCCGTAGAGCGCGGCGTTGCGGCGGAGGAACGCGCGCACGGTCGCTTCGTTGCCCGCGCCCGAAGCGGGAGCGAGCGCGCACGCGGCGCAACTGTCTACGGCTCCGACAACTTCCGGCGCAGTGCCGAAAGCGTTCAACTCGACTTTCACCTTCGCGCCGCTCGTGTCCAGCGTCTCGCGCGCCTGCCGCATGCGCTCGCGCAGACGCTGCGCGGCTAACGCTTGCTTCGCGCCCGCAGCCTGCCGGTAGTTGTCTAAGCCAGCGCGGCCTTCTTCCGATTCGTCGCGCCGTATGTCGTAGTTTTCGACTCCGGTACTCAGTCCCATCGCGGTTTTCGCGCCGCGCTTCGTCGCCACGCCGACAACGCCGCTCGCCTTCTTCTTGCTCTCGCCGGAGACGCGCTGCGGCGTCGCGCTCGTCCAAACGAGGAATGCCGTGAAGACGGCAATTGTCGTCGCCGTTAAAAACAATGCGCGATGCTTCTTCAAGGCGGGGGAAATTCCTTTCGGGTCTGAATGAGTGCCGGAACGGGCGTGCCGGAATTGTAAGTGTGTTAGTCAGGTCTAAGAGTGCGTGCGAAGTTGCCGGACGAATCTGTTTGCAGGCCGCCGCTCGAATACTGACCGGAGCGTGTACGCACCGTTCAGTCGTGACGGTGCAAGGAGCATAAACGTCGCGGAAGGCGTATGTCAACGCGAGGGTTTCTTAAAGTTATGTGAGCGAAGGCGCGCGAGAAAACGTTGCGCGTGCGGAACGAAGTTGATAGGCTTCGACGCGCACGGACGGCGTGACTTTGAAATCGGGGGCGACTCTAGTTTTATGCGAGGCACTCAGACGCGAAGCGAGGTGTTGCCGACTCCCGCAGGGCTCGGTGCTCTGAAACTCTTTCGCCTGATGCCGCGCTTCCAACGCGAACCCTTGCGCGTCTTCGCCGAACTCACCGAAAGGTTCGGCCACGTCGTACGCATGAAAGGTCTCTGGACGGCCTATCAGATCACACACCCGCGCGACATCGAACACGTCTTACAAACCAACAGCCAGAACTATCGCAAGGGCAGACAGTATAGAGAGTTTCGCGCCTCTATCGGCAACGGCCTTTTGATCAGCGACGGCGAGTTCTGGCGCAGGCAACGCCGCCTCGCGCAGCCAGCCTTCCATCGCCAGCGCATCAACGCTTTCGGCGAGATGATGACCGGCGCAGCCGTTGAGATGCTCGCGCGCTGGCAAACGCGTGCCGCAAGCAAAGAGCCTTTCAACGTCGTCACGGAGATGATGCGACTGACCCTGCGTATCGTCGGCTCGACCATCTTCGGCACAGACCTCAGCGCCGAGACCGATCACATCGCGCGTTCATTAGACATCGCACGCGCGCACGCCATACGTCGCATGTGGCAACCAGTCAAGTTGCCCGTCACGTTCCCGACGCGTGCGAACCGCGCATTCCTGCGCGCCATACGCGAGTCCGAGCAGGTCATCTATCGCATGATTGATGCGCGGCGTCGCGGCGAAGTCGCCACAGACGATCTGCTCTCTCTGCTCATGCGTGCGCGCGACGAAGAGACGGGCGAGGCGATGAGCGACGAACAACTACGCGCCGAAGCCGCCACCATTCTCACCGCCGGACACGAGACGACCGCGCTCGCGCTCTCCTGGACGTGGTATCTGCTCTCGCAACATCCTGAGGTTGAAGCGCGACTTCACGCCGAACTTGACGCCGTGCTCGAAGGCGGGCGCAGGAGGCCGACAGTCGCGGATTTGCCGAATCTCAATTACACGCGCATGGTCGTCGAAGAGGCGATGCGCCTCTACCCGCCAGTGTGGGTCATCGGGCGCACGGCGATTGCGGATGACGAGATCGGCGGTTATCGCGTCGAGGCCAATTCCGAAGTCGTGATGTGCCAGTACGTCACGCACAGGCATCCGGAGTTTTGGGACGACCCGGAAAAATTCGACCCCGAACGCTTTCTCCCCGAACGCGTCGCCGCGCGCCCGCGCTACGCCTACTTTCCCTTCGGCGGCGGGCCGCGACAGTGCATCGGCAACAACTTCGCTTTGATGGAAGCCCAACTCGTTTTAGCCTGCGTCGCCTCGCGCTATCGCCTGCGTCTCGCGCCCGGCCAGCACGTCGAACCAGAAGCCTCGATCACGCTCCACCCGCGCCGTGGCATACGCATGACGCTCGAATCCCGCCACCGCTGAAACCTTGAAGAAAGTTTGCAACCAAAAGCGCCTGCGGGCTGTCTAACCCGCAAGCGCGCATTTTTGGCTGGAACAAACTCAATCTCAGGTCGTTATACAGAGCACGCCGTCCCGTAACTTGCGACGGCGCTTCCGGCAAACCTTTTCGCAACGAAGCTACAACCGAGAGGCCACGACGCGGGTGAATACCATCAGGACGCTCATTGTTGACGACGAGCCGCTGGCGCGCGAGCGCATCAAACGTTTTCTCGCGGTTGAACGCGACATCGAAGCCGTCGGCGAATGTGCCGACGGGCGCGAGGCCGTCGCCGCCATCCAGACGCTCAAGCCCGATCTCGTCTTCCTCGACATACAAATTCCCGAACTCGACGGCTTCGGTGTCGTCGAAGCCGTCGGCATCGAACGCATGCCCGCCGTCATCTTCGTCACGGCTTACGACCGCTACGCTTTGCAGGCGTTCGACGTAAACGCGCTCGACTATCTGTTGAAGCCTTACAACCGCGAGCGTTTTCACAAAGCCATCGAACGCGCTCGCGCGCAACTGTCGAACGGCGCGAAAGGCGAACTCAACGAGCGTCTGTTGTCGCTGCTGGAAAATCTACAGACCGAACAAAAGCATCTTGAGCGTTTGATGATCAAATCTTCGGGGCGCGTTTTTTTCCTGCGCACCGCCGAGATAGATTGGATCGAGGCCGAAGGCAACTACCTGCGCCTGCACGCGGGCAAGGATTCACACCTCCTGCGCGAGACGATGAATCGCCTCGCCTCCAAACTCAACCCCGACAAATTCCTGCGCATACACCGCTCCACGCTCGTCAACATCGAACGCATCAAAGAACTCCAACCGCTTTTTAGCGGCGACTACGTCGTCATCCTACGCGACGGCAAACAGTTGACCCTCAGCCGCAGCTATCGCGACAAGATGCTCGAACTGTTTGAAAATTCCTCCTGACGACGCAAAGCGTCTCGTCACAGGAATCCGCCCGCTCGTCATCAACAACACGCCTCCCGTCACATTTTCGTTGTCCGTTTTCGCCGCAGGGTTGAAACTGCTGCTCAGAATTCTTGCGCTCGCGCGTGCGGCGAAGCCTTAAGGGAGACTGAGGTGAACGCCTGCGCGCGGGCGCGAGAATCCTTCTAATGACGGCGGCGTTCGCTTGGCTTACGCGTCGCCGCCGCCGCAAGAGTTTACAGAGAGTGTGAGACACGAATCGCCGGAGCGCCCACCCGGATGTAGCGATTCGTGTCTTTTTCTTTTGCCCGCAATGCGACGCGCGCGCGTGAACCTTCAGCGCGGCCTGACGCTAAGGGAGGTAGACAATGAAACGCATGAAGCCTTACCTGTTACCGCTGCTCCTTTTGATCTTTCAAGGAACGATTTCGGCGCAAGCACAGTATTCCGCCGCTGCCACGGCAGATGTGAGTTCCGTGGCGGCGACGAACGCGGGGGAGAGGACAAACGTGTCGTCCTCTCCTGCCGCTACCGCCGAGTTGATCAATAACGGCGGTTGCAGGTATCTGGAAAAGGGGCAGTACGAGCGCGCGATAGAGCAGTTCAAACTCGCCATCAGCCTCAAGCCGCAACTCTCCGAAGCGCATAACAACCTCGGCTACGCTTACACGCAGAGCGGGCGGTTTAAGGAAGCTATCGTCGCTTTGAAAGAGGCCGCGCGGCTCAAGCCCGACAACGAGATCGCGCACTTCAATCTCGGTCGCGTCTATTTCAGCACGGGACAACTGCCAGACGCCGCGACGCATTTGCAAAAGGCCATCGCGCTCAAGCCCGATTACGCCGCCGCCTACGATCAACTCGGCTCCGTCTACGAACAACTCGGACGCCGCAAGGAAGCGCTCAAGAGTCTGGAAGAATCCGTCAGGCTCGACCCCACGAGCACCCACGCGCTCAACAATCTGGGCGTCGTGCAGAGCAACGCCAAGCAGTACGACGCGGCGATCAAGACGCTGCGACGCGCGCTCGAACTCGACCCGAACTTCGCGCAGGCGCAGTACAACCTCGGCTCAATCTACGCCGCCGCACGAGATAAACGCGCCGCGCTCGCGCTCCACGCCACGCTCAAACAACTCGACGCGGAACTCGGTAAAAGACTTTTCGGTGAAATCCACCGCGACAAACTTCTAGACGCGAGCCAGAAGTGAAACGCGTGCGCGACGCGCACGCAAGCGACACGCGCACCTGTTTTGAGTAAAGCGCACGCGGTCGTCGCCGTAGACGAACCCTTCAAATAGTCGGCGGGCGGTGTCAAAAAAACCGTTTCTCTCGGATTTTCGCCGGTAAATTCGGGAGGTTCATCCCCCGCCACGTACCGTTCAACACCGGATTTTGCGGCCTGTCACATTTCCGTTGCCGTCAGGCACAGTGCAGTTCAAACTGTAAACACGCCCACTGGCGCTTGCGATTCGCTTTCGCGTCGCACTTGGCCGGACGGGAGCTTAACCCGATGAAGTTGAGGAGAGAACGATGAAAGACGCAGCCCTGCTGGAACGACGCGAGCTCAACCTTGCGGGCGACCCGCGCGCTAACAGCAGCAATCGCCTCGCGCTGAACGAGAACACGCTGCCGGTGCGAATAGAGATGCTCAAGAACGTCGCGCTCAATTTGTTGAAAGAGGTGCAGGCGCTCTCGACGCTCGAAGAAGCCGACATCATTCGCGGCATCAAGTTCTATGACGAAGTGGAACGCTTCGAGCGCGAACTTATAACGCGCGCCCTCGAACTCACAGGCGGCCATCAGGTGCGCGCCTCGCGCCTGCTCGGTCTGAAAGTGACGACGCTCAACTCCAAAGTGAAACGCTATCAAATCCCTTTGCCGCACGACGAGCCGAAGGCGACGGCTGAGACGGGGCCGTTTCCGAAACCCGTCGGCTGAGCGCGACGCCGCGAACGCTCGCGGCAAAGAGCAAGGGGAAGCGAAGAATTAAGTCTGACCGCAACGAAACTTTAATGTTCAGGGCAGGGGATGAGTCCTCTGCCCGAATTTTGTTTGCCTTACCCAGAACTTGAAAAGATGCTTGTGTTGATGATGCAATAAATGAGTTGGTTCGTCGTTCAACCTGTGCGACTCGCAGTACGGTCTCTCGAAACTCCCCCGCCGCACGCACCTCGCTCAAGCGTGCCAGATATGAAAGTTAGGAAGCGCGTTTAATTCTTCCTGTGCGATAATATTTTCGATGCGATACAAACGTCTACGCACAATTTTTATCCTGCTCGGTGTGTGGACGCTCATCGGTCTCACGTTCGCCTGTCTCTCTTTCTTCGGCACGCTCGCCATCAGCGGGCCGAGCCACGTTAATCTAGTCGGCCTTTTCGTCTGGAACTTGCTGGCCTTTTATCTATGGGCGCTCCTGACGCCGCTCATCGCGCTGCTCGCGCGCCGCTATCGCCTCGACCGCCAGCACTGGCCGCGCAGCCTCGTCGTGCATTTGCCCGCGAGCCTTTTGTTTCCCGCGCTCCATCTTTGTCTCTACCTGCCGCTCTTCTCGCTCGCCGGCGGCATGCTGACTAAAGAATACCCGACCTTCCTCGCGCTCTTTCGCTATCACCTCTTCGCCAACTTGCCCGTCGCGGTTTCGATCTACTGGCTCGTGCTCATCGCCATCAACGCGCTCGACTACTATCACAGCTTCCGCATCGCCGAAGTGAAAGCCTCCGAACTCCGCGCGCAACTCGCGCAGGCGCAACTGCGCGCGCTCAAGATGCAACTCCACCCGCACTTCCTCTTCAACACGCTCAACTCCATCTCCGCACTTCTCCATCGCGACACGGAAGCCGCAGACCAGATGGTCGCGCGGCTCGGAGACTTCCTGCGTCTGACGCTGGAGAACTCCGGCGATCAGGAAGTGACGCTCGAACAGGAGATAGAATTTTTGCGTTGCTATCTTGAGATCGAAACCGTGCGCTTTCACGACCGGCTCAGCGTCGAGACGGACATCGAGCCGCAGACTCTCCAGGCGCGCGTCCCCAATCTCATCCTCCAACCCCTCGTCGAGAACGCCATACGTCACGGCATCTCGCGCCAGAGCGCGCCGGGTCGCCTCGCCATACGCGCCGCGCGGCGAGGCGAGCGTCTGTTCGTGCAAGTCGAAGATAACGGCCCCGGCCTCGCGTTGATCAGCGAAGGCGGATCAACGCACACATCGGCTCACACGGCGACGCGAACTCCGTCGGGCGGCGTGGGGCTTGCGAACACACGCGCGCGCCTCGAACACCTCTACGGCGCGGATCAACGTCTCGAACTCACGCGCGCCACTCCGCGCGGCATGATCGTCACGCTCGAAATCCCCTTCCAGGTTGAAGCCGCGCCCGATTGGGCGGAGGAAGAGGCCAGCGGAGCGGAGAGCTACGAACTAAAGCATGAGCAGATGGATCGCGCCGCTAGTTGAAAGCAGCGATTGAGTGTGACCATCAGGCAGGACTCACCGCAGAGACGCAGAGTCAACACAGAGGGGCGCAGAGAAAGAAGTTAATCTTTTCTCTGCGCCC
>DATFGP010000025.1:0-399557 GCA_035249365.1 Pyrinomonadaceae bacterium
GTTGGTCGTGCCGTTCATCGTGCCGCCGTTGTTGGCGATGAGAAAATTGTGCTCGCGCGAGCCGACGTTCTCCGAGCCTTTGAACATCATGTGCTCGAAGAGGTGCGCAAATCCCGTGCGCTCTTTCGGCTCGATGCGGAAACCGATCTGGTAATAGACGGCGATGGCGACTGTGGGCGAAGACGTGTCCTGCGAGAGCACGACCTTCAAGCCGTTCGGCAGTTTGTAATAAGTGACGGGCACGTTGAAGCTGTTCTTCGACGGCGCGGCGGCGCGAGCAGGGCGTGCGCTCTTTTTTTGTGCCTGCGCGAAAGGCGAGAGCGCGACGACGAGCGAGAGCGCGACGGCGACGAAGAAGGAGCGGCGAACGCGATTTCTCATAGAACCTCCAAACTTGACATAGGCTGGATTCATAACCTGCGCGAGCAAGCGCACGAACCGACGCGCTGCCCGAACGCGATCAACCGAATATCTTTTGAGCGTTTGAAAAAAGTTTGCGCGCTTATTTTACAAAGCAAGTGTGCAAACGGAAAACGCGCGCGCAAAGTTTCAAGAGGTTTAGTCGGGCTACCTGTTCACTTCTAACCAGATCGGTTGTCAGAGTACTTAATTTAATAAGATTGAAAAAGAGTGTGCTTGAGGATATGTTGATGAAGTAAAATATGAAAATTTTGTGGAAGAGAAGCATTAAGGAGAAGATTTATATTGCAAACAACTCCAACCTTGCCCTTATGGTTTGAAATATTCAAGGCTTTAGCTGGCCCGGCTCTTGCCGCAATTTTTGTCGTTGTTGGCCTTATTTGGAGAGACAGAATCGAGCGTCGTAATGCCGCTCAATCTTGGTATGAACAAGTCTATGTCACTGAGGGAATGGATATAATCATTGCACATCTGAGTTCTCTACGTAGTAGCATTTTAGAAAGGAGGCTGAAATATGTGTCGGAGTCCGAGACAATTGCTTTAGCACCTCGTATTCATTGGCGCATGTTTGTGATTTTACCCAGTGTTCAGTTCTTTTTTGTTATCAGCCTAATCGAATCAATTGTTATAGAACTTAAAAACAAGAAATCATCGCAGTTGTTAAGCGACGATGAAATTAGGGATATCAGCCTTTTCCTAGACAACTTGATTACATTTGCCGAAAACACACGATCTATTCTTTTAGATATAAAGATTCACACCAAAAAGGCTGTTTATGAAATCACAGATAACCCTGCCTTACTCGAACTAGCTAAAGATGCGGAGGATGAATTTTTGAATCGAGAACGGCTATACTCTTTGCACGTTAAATTATCAAGAATCAGTTCTTCAGAAGAGCAAACACCGGTCACAACACTTAACAAAAGCAGTTAGAGCACTCTTAAACAAACCGTTAATTCTTCACGCTGATCCCTGCTAACAGTACTTTTGAATCCCTACTTGAAACGCTGCTAGTTCACATGCAGACTGTCTTTAACAATAACTACTTTACAAACGCGCGAGGACACGTTCGGCGAGCGCTTTGAGTTTCTTCATGCGCGCCTCTTCGCCTTCCGCGCCGCCGATGCTGATGCGTACGAGCGTGTCTTTTTTGAAGGCGTAGAGCGTGCTGTTGGCGTTGGTGTTGATCCAGTAGGCTTCGTCGCCGATGCCTTTGAGGCGTCGCGGCGTTTTCGCTTCGCGCTCGCGTTCCTCTTCACGTTCGCGCTCGCGCTCCTTCTCCGTCTCGCCTTTTTTGCCACGCTCGCGTTCTGCTTCGCGCTCGCGTTCCGCCTCTTCGCCCGACTTCTCGACACGCTCTTCCCAGAACTCGTGAACGCTCTTGGTGCTCGCGCCGCGCTCGGTCACTTCGAGACTGACGGACTTGGTGAAGGTCGGCGTCGTGTAGAAGCATTGCGTGATGGCGAAGGGCGAATCGGTGCGGCGGTTTGGCGTCGTCGCTTTCACGGCTTCGCCCTGCACCTCTTTTATGTCGTCCGAACTGAGCAGCGCGCAGGCGTCGGAAACTTTACCAGCGACGGACGAGGACGCGCCGCTCGCCGTCGTCTGCGGTGAAGCGGTCTGCTGCGCGCTGTTGGCAGCGACGGTTGCGCCCGTCGAACTGTTCATTTGTCCGGCGGCGGGCTGCGCGTTGTTGCCGGAGTTTGAAGCGCAACCGGATGCCGCTGCGACGACGAGCAGGCAAGAGACGAGCGCGAAATAGAGATTGGGGCGCATGCCGGAATCTTCCTCCAGATGATTCTTGACGAAACTAAGGAATCTTAAAAATGTGTCGGCAAAATACGTCGGCGCGTGATATGCCAGAGCGTCGTGCCTGCTTGCGCTTTTACTGTTTGCCGCCGAGCGCGCCGTCAATGGCCGTGCGTATGTCCTTAGCGGTTTGTGCGGCGGCAGGGAGTTTGCGCCCGTTGACGAAGATGACGGGCGTGCTGTCCACGCCGAGCGAGCGTGCGCGTTCGTGGTCGGCGACGATACGCTTGTCCGCGTCGTCGCCGTTCATGTCGCGCGCGAAGCGTTCGGCGTCGAGTCCGATGCTGCGCGCGTAGGCGGCGAACGACGTTCGCGCGTCGCTCGAATGCTCCCAGGATTTCTGACCGCGATAGAGTTGATCGTGCATCTCCCAGAACTTGCCTTGCAGCCCTGCGGCTTCGGCGGCGTGTGCGGCGGCGAGCGCGTTCGGGTGTATGCGCACGAGCGGGTAATGCCGGAAGATGAGGCGCACGCGGTCGCCGTATTCATCCTTGATCTTCTCCAGTTCGGGATAGAGCGCGCCGCACGGCGGGCACTGGTAATCGCCGAACTCCTCAATCGTCACGGGAGCGCTCGCGCTGCCCTTCGCCTGCGGCGGGTTCGCACCGATCGCGCCTGCGGCGACGCTTGTAATGGGCGCTTCGCGCGCCGAACGCATCAACCACACACCTGCGACGACGGCTACAAGCAAGACGCCGCCGATGATCACGAGCGGCAGCAACGACGGACGACGCTCAGCCGCCGTCGACGACGCAGCCGCGCCCTTCTTCGCATTCTGTTTAGCGACCTGTTTCTTACTCATCGAATTTTTCAGATATGCACCGAACGAGTTGCCAAAACTTCGGCGTATCCTAACATCAACGGAAGAAAAGGATGAAGGATGAAGGATGAGGGATGAAAGAAAGCACTCAAAAAAATGAATACTTCTTACTCATTCCCTCATCAAAGACGGCTCGCGTCGTCTTGGACAGAGCGACGCGAGCCATGTGATTGCTATGAACACGGGCGGCTGTCATGCCGTCCGCCTTTACAGCGTCAAGTTGATGACCTGCGCGGCAACTTGCCATGCGACGGAATCGAACTGCTGTCTCACGGTCGTGTTAGCCGCCGAAGATGCGCCGCCGGAGCAAGAGGCGTTGCCGGAGAGCGTGTAGCTACCGTCGCCGGTGATGTCGGAGGCGGTGGCCTGATTGCGCACGCCCGCGTCGGGACGCGCGAAGAACGTGCGGACGTTCATGCCGTTCAATGTCTGACCGGCCTGCGCGTTCTCGGCCTTGCTCGTCGAGAGCACGATGGTGATCACGCCGGTCGCCACGTTGTAGTTGCCGCCGTCGGCGTCGCCGAGTTTTGTAGGCTGGTTGGTGTTCGGGCTTGGGATGGCGCTGCCGTCGAGCGGCGTGGCCGCGCCGAACTTGCCGTACTCAAACGTGAGATTGCCCTGCGCGTCGGACTTCATCGCAACATATAGACGGTCGTAGTTTACGTCGGGCGTGCGACGATTCCAGATGACGAACCACTGGCTGTTGGGCGCTGCGGTCGCGGCGGTTGAAGGCGCGACGCGCAACGTGAAGACGAGCTTATTAACACCTGCGCCCATGTAAGGTTCTGCGACGGAGAGCGACTTGACGTTGACGCTCGGGTCGGGCGGTGTGTTCTGCCCCGAATCGAGATCAACGCCATCGTTCGACGTGTCGCTCGTGACGAGCAGGCCGGGTTCTGTGCATGCGCTCGCGGTTGCGCCGCTCGCCGGATTGAGTTCCTTGTACGCGCCTTCGCCCGCAGAGTTCGTCGCACGGACTTGATAAGTTGTTCCGGCGGTGTAGCCGGTGTCTGTGTAGCTCGTGCCGGTGACGGTCGTGAGCAGCGTGGGCAAGCCGCCCGCCGCGCGGCGATAGACTTTGTAGCCGCTGATCGCAGCGCCGCCGTTGTCGGGCACTGTCCAAGAAAGGTTGACGGACGAACCGCTCACGCTGCCTGTGACGGCGGGCGCTGCGGGCGCGATTGTCGCCGCAGGCGGATCGTATTGCGCAAACATGCGGCGTCCGCCGCTCTGGCGCGCGATTGTTGCCTTCGCCGAGAACGAGTTGGGCGGCGCTTGCACGCACGCGCCGATGCAGCCGTCGTCGTAGCCGATGAGGACGCGACCGCGCTTGTCAATCGTCGCGTCGAAGAAGTCGAGCATGTTGCGCCCCGGGTCTGCACCCGTGATGCCGCCGCGCTGAATAGGATCGTTCGGCGTGATGTTGGTCGTCGTCCAGGTCTTGCCGCCGTCGAAGGTCGAGGCGACGTAGAGATGCCAGATGCCGGGGAAGTTCACGTCCGTGTCCGTGCCGTCGGTGGTCGAGCCGTAGAAGGCGAACGCCGCGCGCCCCGTATCCGTGCCGCCGTCTCCGGCGACGACCGCCGGAAACGCGATCTTCTTGATGCCTATGTCCGCGCCGATCTGCTGATCGTTCAACCACGTCACGCCCTTGTCGTGCGAGACGGCGGCGCGTGCGCGACCGTTGATGTCGCGGTAGCCGAAGTAAACCGATTTACCGTCCGCTGTGACGCCGACCGACGGGTCCCAATCCTGTGCGAGTCCCGCGCTGGTTGATGCGGGCAGCGGTCGAATCTTCCAGGTGATGCCGTTGTCTTCCGAGACGATGAGCGCCTGCTTGCCGTTGTCGTGGAGCGGGAGCGCGCCGCCACAACCCTTGTTCGGGATGTAGGCCGTGCCGTCCGCGCCGATCTTGATGTGGCCGTGCAGGCCGACGCAATCGGCGAGCGTGAAAATGGGAACGGCGGGGCCGAAGGTGATGCCGCCGTCGAGCGAGAGCGAGCAGACGGCATCGGCGATGGACTGCGAGCAGTACCAGACGCCGTGCGGGTAGAGCGGATTCACGCCCGTCGGGATGGGCGCGTGATACGGGCCGCCGCCGACCGTCTGATGGTCTATGCCGGAAGGCGCGCCCGAACCCGTCGAGGGCGTGAACGTGCGCCCGTCGTCGTCTGTGAACTCCATCGTCGAGCCGAGCGGTGTAAGACCCAACTCCTGCGAGACGAACGTGCGTCCGGTCTTCGAGTCTGTAAAGAGGATCGGATCGCCGAAGACGCGCGGTGCGTTGGCGACGGTCAGAAGCGGTTGATCCCAAGTCGCGTTGGCGGGCGACACAGAATCGTCGAAGGTGACGCGCAACATGTAGGGCAGGAAGCCGCCGAAGTAGTTGACCGTGCCGCCGTTCGGGATGAGCCCGCTGCTGTTGGCGAACGTGCGCTCCGACTTCCAGTTGACGCCGATTGACGGCTCGCCCGCATCTTCCGCGACGCCCGCAGGCGCGGCGAAGACGTGGTAGCGCGGCGCGAGCGCCGGATCGTTTGTGTTCGGCGTCGGCGTGGGCGTCGGCGTCACGTTTGGCGGGCAGGTGGCCGCGCCCGCCATCGTGTAGTTGCCCTGTCCGGTCGAATCCACGTTGACGTTGAGGCCGTTGCCGAGCGCGCCGACGAGGATGCTGGTTGCGCCGTTGATTGCGCCGAGCGACTTGCCCGCAGAGAGATCAACTTGCGCGCCCGTGAGCGTCGCGCCTGTGGCGGCGGCGACGGGCTTCTTGAGTTTGCTCAAGTTGAGCACGACGGTCAGCGTGTCGTTCGTCGCGTCCATCGAGCCGCCGTCGGCTGTGCCGACCGTGGAGTTGAGATTGTTGCGCGACGTGTCCACGAAGCCGTAGTTGTAGGAGACGCCCGTTGGATTGGAGTTCGAGTTGTTGGCGACGCTCACGAAGTAAGTCGTGAACGTGTTGTCGGCGTGCGTCGCGTTGAAGGCGACGCGCCAGGAGGCGTTCGGCGTGACGGTTGAAGTCACGTCGCCCACCTTGATCGTGAAGATGAGTTGGCCGACGCCGCCCGTGTAACGCTCAGCGATAGAGACGGATTTGATGTCCTGCGAAGCGTTGGCGTTCGGCGCGCCCGTCTGGTCGCCCGCCGCGTCGGTGATGACAGAGATGCCGGGCACTGTGCAGCGCGCATCGTTTGAAGGCGTCGGAGTTGCCGTCGGCGTCGCGGTCGGAGTCGGAGTTGCGGTCGCAGTCGGCGTAGGAGTCGGCGTGCCGCCGCCCGTGCAGACGGCCTGACCGTTGAAGGTGTATTCGCCGTTACTGGTCTGGTCAACCGTCTCGATCAGACCTGTGCCGAGCGCGCCGACGAGAAGGCTCGTGCGCCCGTTGACGGCGACGATTGTTTTGCCCGCAGAGAGATCAACCTGTGCGCCCGTGAGCGACGCGCCTGCTGTTCCGGCGACGGGTTTCTTGATCTTGCCCATCGCGACCTTGATCGTGATGGTCTTCTTGGCGGCGTCCATCGCGCCGAAGTCAGCCGCGCCGACCGTGGTGTTCAAGTTCTGGTTCGTCACGTCAACGAAGCCGTAGTTGTAGGCGACGCCCGCAGGATTGTCCAAAGAGTTGTTGTCTGCGCTGACGAAATAAGTGGTGCTCGTGTTATCGGCGTGTGTGGCGTTGAAGAGCATCGTCCAAGAAGCATTGGGCGTCAGGAGCGACGGGTCGAGCGTGTTGACCTTCATCGTGAAGACGAGCATCGGCGTCGCGCCCGAATAGTCCTCCGCCACCGAGACGGATTCGATGTCCTGTTGCTGGTTGGCGTTCGGCGCACCCGTTTGATCGCCCGTAGCGTCGGTGACGATCTTCGCGCCGGGAGCGATGCAGCCGTTGCCCTCTATGGGCGTCGGGGTCGGGGTCGGCGTAGGCGTCGCCGTGCCGCCGCAGTCGTCGGTCGCCGGATCATAAAGTTTGAAGAGGCGTCGCCCGCAAGACTGGCGCGCGATGGTCGCAAGTCTTGAGCGCGAGCCGGAAGCGGTTGTACAGCCGACGCAGCCGTCTGCGTAGCCGACTAGCACGCGACCCTGTTTGTCCACTTGAATGTCCATGAAGTCTAGGAGGTTGCGGTCGCCCTTGGCGCAGGCGTTGACGCCGAAGCCTTCGGTGCAGATCGAGCCGCGCTGGACTGGATCGTGCGGCGTGGCGTTGACTGTGTTCCAAGTCTTGCCGCCGTCGTAGGTGGTTGCAACGTAAAGATGCCAGACGCCCGCGTCGGTGTTGTCGGGGTCGGTCGTGCCGTGGAAAGCGAAGGCCGCGCGGTCGTCGTCGCCCGCGATGACGGTCGGGAAGGCAGAGTTGCGTATGCCGTAGGGCAGGCCGACGTTTTGATCATCAACCCACGTCTGACCACGATCATGCGAGACGGTGATGTGCGGCGTGCCGTCGCCGTTCTGGTAACCGAAATAGACCGTACCATTGCTGCCGACGCCGATGGCCGGGTCCCAGTCGCCGGGGATGCTGTCGTAAGTCGCAGTGGTCGGGTCTGTGTCGGCAACAGTGCGCACAGCCCAGGTGATGCCGTTGTCTTCGGAGACGAGCACGCCTTGATTCGAGTTGCACTGTCGGTTCGGGACGTAGACCGTGCCGTCGGGCGCGACCTGCACGTGGCCGTGTATGCCGCCGCAGGTCAGGAGGAACATCGGGATGGTCGGGCCGTAAGTCAAACCGCCGTCGTCGGAGCGTGCGCAGAAGGCTGTGACCAAATCCTGCGAGCAATAGTAGACGGCGTTCGGGTAGGCCGCCGTGCCGCCTGTGAGCGGCGCGTGGAAGGGGCCGCCGCCGATGGTCTGGTGGTCAACGCCGGAAGTGAGCGGGCCGCCTTCGTTCGGAATCCAGGTCTCGCCGTCGTCGTCGGTCAAGGCCGAGAGGCTGTTGGTTCCGGCGAGTTGCGAGATGATGGTGCGGCCTGTGTCGCGGTCTGTGTAGAGAATCGGATCGAGCGTTCTGAGCGAGGTCAGGAGGAAGCTCTTGTCTTCCCACGTCGCCGTTGCGGGCGAGACGTTGTCGTTGAAGGTGACGCGCAGTGTTTCAAGGTTGGCGATGAACATGACTTTGCCCGTTCGCCAGTTGACGCCGAGCGTCGGCTCCCCCGCAGCCGTGCCGAGTCCGCCGGAGGGCGAAAAATTCTGGTAGCGCGGCGTGTTGCCCGTCGCCTGATTGAAACGCCCCGCCTTCGGCTCGATGCTGATCGCCATCGCGACGCTCTGCCCGAGCGGCGCAAACGGAATCACGCGCACGATGTACGAGCGCTTGACGGCGGGCAGGACGCCGACTTCCGGGTCTGCCGAACTGCCGACCGATAGCACTTCCGCGCCCGCCGTGCCGTTGGCGTTGCGCTGGTAGACGCGATAGTCGAAGTCTGCGGTCGCGTTCGGCCATGACATCCCTATGCGCACCTGATGCGTGTCGATGAGTCCTGCGGGCACGTCAACGTCGAGCGCGTAGTCGTCGCAAGGCATCGCGGCGTTGCACTGTAGCGCGCCTGCGAAGCCCGTCGCGTTCGGGACGTTGAACGGCCCTGCCGTGTAGCGCAGAGGGTTCGAGGGCGTGTTGGCGGTCGTCAGCGTGCCGCTCGCGGGCGTAGCGGCGCGGCTGCCGCGCGTCCAGAGGCTCGCGGCCACCACAACTACGAAGGTTGATAGTATTAGGAAGCGAAAAAAAAGGCTCGCGGTGAATCGTGTGGGCAGTGGACGAATCATGATCTCTCTCCTTCGTGGGTGGCGACGGACTGACAAAGTGCGCGTCTCTGAAAGGGCGTTAACTTTTCAATGCGAGGCTCGCAAAAATTTCCACTTGTGAACGCGTACAGGATAGAGATGTGACTTGAGAAATTCTTGAGGAATACTTGAGACCGGCGGGGCGGCGAGAAATCAGCGAAAAAGCCGCCAAAAACGGGCTAAGTCACGCGAAAATTTTCCGCGAAAATTTATCGAAAAAACCGTAGCGGGACGACGCGCCCAAGTCGTCCTCCGGCTACGGTTTTTTCAGCAAGGTAGGCGCTCGCTGGTAAACACGTTTAACCCACGTCTCTCCGACGCCCTTTGCGCCTCTGTCGCGTGCGTGCGAGCAGACCGGCCAGCCCTGTGCCGAGCAAAATGACGGTTGCCGGTTCGGGAACGGGGGCGGGTGTCTCCGAAGCGTTCGAGATCGTGCCCGTGATGGCTCGCGCGAAGTTGGGCGTGAGACCGAGCACGTCGTTGACTGTCAGCGTGAATTGTCCGGTCGTGCCGTCGGCGCGCGTGAAACTGAAGGTTTGTATGGGATTATCGAAACGCACGTTGACGCTGTAGCTTTGCGTCGGGCCGACGCGCTCGACGATGCCTGAGAGCGCGGCGGTGAACGTTCCTGTCTGCCCGTTCATGATTCCGGTCGGCGCGTCGAAGTTGACGATGAGCGTGAACGTGCTGCCGTTGTAGTTGTTGACGGTCGGGTCGGGCGGAGGCTGTATGTAGAACGAGCCGAGGTTGTTGAAGTTCGTCCCGCCGGGGCTGGCCGCCGCGCCGTTCAGAGTGCGGCTGCCGCTTGCGGTCGTCGCGTTGAAACTCGAATTGACGTAGGACAAACCCATCAGGGTCGTGCCCGTGTTCGTGCCGCCGACGCTCGTGAAACTGCCGGACGTTGTGCCCGCGACGGTCACTTCGTCGGCGCGCGCGGCAGCGGAGGCGAGCGCGACGAAGCACAGGAGGCCGATGCCGCGTAATATTTTTTGCAGAGGCTTGCGGAATAATTTTGGCTCGAAATTTTTCATGTCTCTCAACTCTTAGAATTTTTCGCAGACGAAAACGCGCGGCGCACGGCGCACGTTTTAAGCCGCGCGCCTTTCTCCGGCGCGGGCTGCGGCGTTCATGTCGGCCAACACGCTTTCGGCCAACACGCGCAAGGCCAGCGGCATCGGCGGCGCGGCGACAAACGATTCCGCCGTCTCGATTTCGACGGGCGCGTGGCGAGAGAGCAGCGGCAACTCCGCGCCGCAAAATTCGCACGCGGCCAGGTGCGCGGCGACAGACGGGCGCGCGAGGAACGAGAGCGTGCCTGCTGCGTAGTCTGAGAGCACGGCGGACGCGGGGCAGTCAGGTTGTTTGGCGAAACGTGGCATCGCGGGCGGACTCCTTTCGGAAACGGCGGACAGGTTCAACTCACGGCACTATCAACGGAGACACCACACCGACGACATCACTCCGGCGACCGTCGGCGACATCATTCGTCAGTGGGGCGTTGAAGAGAAATTTGGTTGCGCGCCCGTCAGGGCAAGAGGCGGGCGCGCACATGTTTCGTCTCTTTCAAGCCGCGTTCAACATCACACTATTGCGCCGACTCTTCAACGCCTTCGTCGCCCGACTCGCGGCGGCGTTTGCGCACAAGCGATGCGAGACCGGCCAGCCCCGTTCCGAACAACGCAATCGTGGCCGGTTCGGGCACGGGTTCGGGAGCGGCGTTTGCATCGTGCGAGAAGTTGTCAATGATCGGCTCGCCGCCGCTTATGGAACGGATGGCGATGCTGGTGATGTCAACGTCGGACGTGTAGCCGAAGAACTCGAAGCTGTTGAACTGCGTGGACGCGACGGTCGAAGCCAGTGTCCCGTTGACGTAAATCTCGTAGCTTCCGGCGCACGTTCCTGGCACTTGTGTGCCGTTGCCGCACTTGATGTCGAAGCCGACGGCGCGCGTGCCTGCGGGCAGCGTGATGACGATGTTGTCAACGTTGAACTGGCCGGGCGCGTTAGTGTTCGAGACGAGCGCGTAGTTATCAACGAGTCCGAAGTTTGAGCCGGTCTTGACGCCGACTTGATGATCCGCGCCGCCTGCGAAAGTTACGGGCGCGAAGTTGGTAATCGAATTGGCGTAGTCAATGTCGGACGTGCCGAAGTTGATGGTGGTCGTGTTGGGTGCGGCGGCGTTGAACGTCGTGCGCGAAGTGAAGACTAGCGGCGCGGCGTTGGTGGAAGCGGCAGTCGCCAGACCGAGCAGGACGAAAGCGGCTAAGGCAAAGAAGGTTTTATTGAAACGAAACATGATCTTTTTCTCCTTGAGTGTCGGCGTCATGAGCGCTCTTGTTTAGGGGTCGAACGCCGGATGGCGAGGCGGATGCTTTAACGGCGATATCAAACCTTGATCTTGATAGAGCGTCTATCGGAACGCGTGCAGTTTAGGAGGGGTGCTTGAGAAATACTTGAGGCGATAGTAGATGAACTTGAGGAATCCTTGAGACGAGTGGATTGTTAGATAAAGCATTCACCGCAGAGTGCGCAGAGGGGGCGCAGAGAGTTAAGAGTTAATTCTTCTCTCTGCGCCCCCTCTGCGCACTCTGCGCCTCTGCGGTGAGTGGTTTTTAGAAACGGTATTGATAGCGCGCGGTGATGCTGCGCCCCGGCCCGTCTATGCCCCAACTCGGCGCGCGATAACTCTTGTCGCCGATGTTCTCGAAGTCTAAGAAGATGTTGGAACGCTCGCCGACGCGGAAGCCACCGCGCAGGTTGAAGAGGCCGTAGCCGGGCAGGTATGTGTAGAGCGGCACGGCGATCGTGTCGCTTGAGACGAGCAGGCCGTTCTGGACTGTGCCGAGCGGCAACTGGCGATCCTGCACTTGCCGGAGCGTCTCGTTCGTTGCGACGAGGCGCAGCGTGCCTGTAGCGTCCGGCTGTACGAGGCCACGCGCACGCGCGCCGTTGTTGAAGAAGTCGCGTATGTCGTTGCGCGAGCGCGCCGCGCCCGTGCGGCGGTCGCCGAGGTCAAGCGAAGAGAGTCGCGTCTGACGGTCGGCCAAAGTCGAATAGGCTTCGACGAAGTAACGCGCGCCCGTCGGCTCGTAGCGCAGACGCAGGAAGGCTGTGGCGGGCGGCGTGCCGCCTTCGATGTTGGGCGGCAGCCCCGAAGCCTTGTTGTAGGCGCGTATCATCGTGAAGTTGCCGCCGAAAGTCAGGTCGCGGCGGAGTCGCGCGTCGAGCGTGTATTCGAGTCCGTAGAGGCGCGCGTCGTCGAAGTTCGAGCGCACGAGCACTGGGTTCGTCGAGAGCGGGACGATGACCGCGCCCGATGCGAGTTGCCGAGTGATCGGCTGGTCGCCGAGAAACAGTCCCGTCGCCCCTTGCGGCAGGATGAGCGTCTGCTGCGAGATCGAGCGGTTGAGGTCTGTCAGGAACAGCACGAGATCGGTGTCGAAGCGCGCGCGGCGGAAATGTATGCCGCCGTCGAAGTTGTTACTGAGTTCGGAACGCAGGCGCGCGACGGGGCGACCCGACGAGACGGCTGTTGCGTCGGCGGTTGTCCCGATTTGCCCGCCGAGCGCGATGGCGCTCAAAGCGTCAACCTCGAAGCCGTTGCCGACGAGGCCGAGCGTGCCGAGGTCTGTGATGTTCGGCGCGCGAAAACCGCGACTGTAGTTGAAACTCAAATTCAAACCGCGCGCCGCCGTGACGACCGCGCCGATGCGACCCGATAGATTGTCTTCGCGCAAACTGTCGTCGGGAAAGAGCGGGCGACCGTTGACGATTGGCGCATTCGAGGCGCGCGAGCGATAAGAGGCGACGTGATAGCGCAAGGCCATGCTCAGTCGCAGGCGATCAGGCACGGCGTCGAACACGTCCTGCGCGTAGATGCCCGAAGTGATGTAGCGCGCGCCGTCGGGTATGCGCGGGCGCGAAAGAACCGTCGTGCCCGTGACGGGATTGACGGTGAAGGCTGGCGCGTTCACTGTTTCGCGGTAGAAGTCTGCGCCGACGAGAAACGTGTTGTTGCGCGTGAACTGCTTATCGAGCGAGGCGCTCAGGCCGAAGACTTTGGTGCGTTCGGGTTGGTGCGTGATGTTGCCGCGCGCGTTGCCGCGCCCGCCTTGATTGACGCGCTCCTCGCGCTGCGTGTTGTAGGAGGCCGTGATCGATCCGTTGTCGAAGAAGCCGACGCCCTGTTTGAGATAGCGCAGGTAGCCGAAGTCGAGCATCAGGTTGCGCAGGTCGGAGATGAGATTGCCGTCGCCGCCGAGCGTTTGATCGTAACGCTTGCCGCCGTCCTGCTGCGCGCGTTGATAATGGAAGATTAACTGCTGGTCGTTCGCAGGCGCATAGTTGACGTGGAACGTGCCGCCGTACTGCGTAAAGGCCGTGTCGGTCAGGCGTGTGCCGAGAATGTCGGAGCGCAGGCCGAGAAATCTCTGGATTGACGAATGCGAATCAATGCCTCCGGCGGGGCGCAGGTTGTTCACGCGTCGCGCGTTGATGTTGGCGAGGATGCCGAAGCGGCGCGTGCCGTAAGTGATGAGCGTGTTGCCGCCAAACGAGAGGTCTGCGCTCGTGAAGAAGGTGTTGATTTCGCCGTGCGTCTCCGGCTCAAGGCTTCCGAAGCCGGGCACGCGCGAGACGAGATTGACCGTGCCGCCCAGAGAGTCAGAGCCGTACTGCGCGCTGTTCGGCCCGCGAAGGATTTCGACGGCTCGAAGGCTCGAAGGCTCGTTCATGTTGAAGAAGGTGCTGATGCCGCCGCGCTGCGCGGACGTGGTGTAGCGCACGCCGTCCACGTAGACGGCGACGTTCTTCCCAGTCAAGCCGCGCACGAAGATGCCGCCGATAGTCGGACTTGTGCGCTGCAAATTTACGCCGACCTCTTCGTCGGCCACCTGCGCGAGCACGGCGGTCGTGCGTTGCAGTATGTTGTTTTCGTTGATGACGTTGACCTGCTGCGCGACGCGGTCTTTGTCCGCCGCCTGCCCGCTCTCCGCCGTCACGGTGATCTGTTCCTCGATGCGGTTGACTTCGAGCGTGACGGCAACGTCCGTCGTCTCGCGCGAAGCGACTTTGACGGACATGCGCCGGTTGTCGAAGCCTCGATGCGTGACGCGAAGTTCATATGTTCCGGTGGGCATGTCTGCGAACTGGAAGCGGCCTTCCGCGTCGCTCTTAGCAGAGTTCAGGACGGCTTGCAGCGGGTTAATGAGATAGACCTGCGCTGCGGCGACGTTCGCTCCGGAAGTGTCTTTGACCGTGCCGGAGACCGTGCCTCGCCCGTCCTGCGACTGCTGATACGCGCGAGCCGTCGCGGGCAAACAAGCGAGCAAGAGGCTGAGCGTGAGGGCGAACGCCGGGAGCTTCGAGAATGTATCAACTCGTCTTTGTGTCATCTTCAGTTGCACCTTGACTATTGAAATTTGTAATCTTCACACGGCGACGCGCGGACAGTCGCCGACCTTACCTTCTACGAACTTGACAGTTGTTTGTGTTGTCGCAGTTGCGCCTGTGAACGGGGAGACTATCGCCGCGCGGGAACTACTACCAGCCTTCGTAGTCGGGCGGCGACGGATTGGAGCGCGGCGGCATTTGTTATTTGAGATGTTACTTGAGCGCGTCAACGACGTGTTCCAACGCGTCGTGCAGTGGGGCGAGCGCTTGCGGTTGGCTGAGCGAGACGGTCGCAGAGGCGATGAGCGCAAAGCCTAGCGCGACGGCGAGCAGTAGATTCAAGGCGGCGTTTGAAGCATGTGAGTGCGGCAGATCGTTTGTCGCCAGACGCGCGAGCCGTCCGACGCGCCAGGCGATGCCGCGCGCGCCGCTTGCGCCGACGAGGAACGCACCTGCGGGCATGCGTCGCGGTGTTGCGCCTCCGGCGGGCACGAGCCGTGCGATCTTGACGAGCGCGGAGGCGAGGTCGAGCGCAAGCGTCGCGCCGCCCGTCTGCGCCGCGTGTTCGTCAGCCGCAGCCTCGGATTGTTCAGCCCAGGCGTCGTCGAGCGTGCGTCCGGCGGGTATGAGCATCAACACGTCGCGGCAGGCGCGCAAGAGCGCGCGTTTCAAGTTATCGCGCGCCGCGAGGTGGCCTTGCTCGTGCATCACTGCGGCGTGCAGTTCTTCCGTGCTCAACTCGTCGAAGAGATGGCTGGCGATGAAGAGGCGCGGGCGTCGGACGCCGACGACGGCGATGACGGGAAAGCGATGGCGTACGCGATAGACAGGGAGGCTGACGCCCGCGAGCGTGACGGGTTCGGAGTGGCGCAGCCAGTCGGCGACGAGGCGGCGCGTAGCAATCCACGAGCGCAGGCCGCGCCACAATGCAAGCGCAAGTCCGGCGAAGCAGCAGGCGGCGAAGAGTGCGAGTTTGAAACTGACGACTTCGTTCGTCGTGTGCGGTTCGTGATAGAGGTAAGCGGGGACGATGAAGCCGCAGACGAACAGCGCGGCGCAGGCGAAGGGCATGAGACGCAGGTAGAGAAGAATTTGCGCCTGTGCAGACGCGCTACGGCGCGCGAGCACGCGACCGAGCGCGCGCCACAAAGCGATACTCAGGAGCGTCGCCGCCACGTTCGCGCACAGGAGCGCGGCCAGCGCGAGAGACAATCCGAGCAACTTATACATCCGTCACTCCTGTTCAGATGTAGACGCAACAGTCGCGCGCAGTAGTTCCTTGCGCTTCTCGCGCACGAGGCGTTCGAGTTCGTCCAGCAGTTCGCGGTCGCGTTCGCCGACGGCGTCAACGATGCAGGCCAGCACGGGTTCGGGCGCGCCGCCGAGAAGCGCGTCAATCACGTCTTCGGCGATGCCCTGCTCAAGCTCCGCCGCCGACAGTCGCGGCGCGTACAGAAAAGCGCGCCCGTCCTTGTGGCGGTCGAGCAGACGCTTCTTGTAGAGGCGGTCGAGCGTCGTCATCACGGTGGTGTAGGCGACGCGCCCCGCGAAGCGCTCATGCACATCGCGTACGCTCACCTGCCCGCGACGCCACGCCTCGTCCATCACCTCGCGCTCCAGTTTGCCGAGCGCGGGCAGGGCGACTTCGCGCGGTCGCTTGAAGCCAAGCAACTTGAACTGCGGAACTTTCATAGTTGTTGAGTATAGTTTGATCTCGAAGTCTGTCAATCGCTGTGCGCGTGGCGCACGAAAAAAGTTGGCCGCCAAACGTCCCCCAACGTCCGGCGGCCAACATTTGCGAAGAAGCGCGAGCGCCGTCATTCCCCTTTTGCTGACGCGCAATTTAATGACGGCGTGCGCCTGAGTTGCTGCGCGCGCTCACCACTCCCTGATGACCCGAGCCTTGGTGTCCACTAGAAGCGGCGCGCGACGCGCAATAGCGCATCTCTTTTCCTCGCAAAAATCTTCAACGGACGCGTTGCCGTTGAACTGTCGCCACTATAAAAAACAGACTTGAGGAAAACTTGAGAATTTTCCGTCCCCGCGCCCAAAATCCACGAAAACCCCAGTAAAAATGCGGGAGAAAAGTTTTTTCGATTTTTTTTAGCAAGCGCAATTTTTTTTGAGAGGCGGGTGCGGCCATCAAACTGAAATGGCCGCACCCGCCGCTAAATTCGCGCGCTGTTTGCCGCCGTCGCACGCTACTTCACGGAGACGCTCGCCGTGTTCGAGTAGGCAGAGAAACCGCCGCCGTTGCTGGCGCGTACGCGGTAGTAGTAAGTGGTCTTACGCTCGACCGTGCTGTCGGCGTAAGTCGTCACGTTGGCGGCGACTGTGGCGATCTCCGCGAAACCGCCAACGGGCGACGTGGAACGCTCGACGTGGAAAAGTTGCTCGTTGGCGGATTGATCGCTCCAACGCAGCGTCACGATGCCCTTGCCCGCGCCGTTAAGGCTTGTCGCCGTAAGGCTAGCGGGCGCGGCGGGCGGCGGGACGCGCACCTCTATGCGTACGGGCGCAGACGTGGCGCTGCCGCCCACGTTATCTGTCGCACGCGCGGTGAGCGTGTAGCTGCCGACGGGCGCGTTCGTCCAGTTGAAACTGTAGGGACTCGTGTTGCTTTCCCCAAGTTTCGCATCATTCGCAAAGAACTCTACTTTGCTGATCGTCCCGTCGCTGTCTGCGGCGTCCGCGCCGATGCGTATGACAGAGCCGGGCGCAAAGACTTCACCTTCCTGCGGGCTGTTGATGCTCACAGACGGCAGGTAGTCGCAGGAGAGATTGCCGACAACCAAGTAACTCTGGCTGCTCCGGTGTGTGTCCATCTCGCCGTTCAAGCCGACGAAGGGCAGGCCGTTGAAGGCGTGAATATGCGCGTAAGGCGCATAAATTCTTCGCCCCGCGCCGAAATGCGCAAACTTGTCGTGCGCGATGGTGATGCGTATCGTGCCGTCTGCGAGATATTCGCCCGCGTCCGCCTCGCCGTCCGTGAAACTCTTGCGCACGCCCGAAGCATATTCGTAATGCCCGTAGTAGAAGACCGCGCCGCGCACAGGATCGGTCGTGTTCATGCTGACCCAGTAAAAATCAAAGTAGTAACTTTCAAAGTCCACACGCCACTCGGAGTTTGGCGGCACGACGGAGAGATCGGCCACTTTGATCGTGAAGACGACTTTGTTTGTTAAGTTGCCGGGTTCTGCGATCCAGAGCGATTCGAGATCGTGTGCGGCGAGTCCGCTCGCAGAGTCGCCCGTCTCGTCTTCTGCCACTTTGAATCCGGGCAGCGTGCAGGTGGCGGCAGACGGATCGTGCTCGACGGGTTCGGGCGTCGGCGGCGGGACGGGCGTTGGAGTTGGCGTGAGTTCGGGCGTCGGAGTCGGTGTCGGTGTTGGCTCAGGTACTGTGTTGTTCGACACGGTTACGTCGCCGATGTAGATGCTGCCGTTGGTTGTTGCGAAATAGACGACGTGTATGGAATAGACGCCCGTGCCGGAAGTGGCCGGATCAAGGATGATTACCTCTTCAAAATTGTCGGAGTCCGTCGCGCCGTGCGCGGACTTTGCGACGAGCGCCCCTTCGTTCGTGTCCTTGTGAATGTACACGTCATAGTCGGAAGTCCGCTCGCCCCAGAAAATACTGAGGCGCGCGTGTTTACCCACCCAGTCCGAAGGGTTGCCGGAGACGGTCAGTGTGAAGGTGTCGCAGTTCACGTCTTCGACGCACGTTGATTCATCAATCGACGCGCTGCCCGTGCTTTGCGTCCCGTACCAGTGCGTGTAATCGCCGGGCGAGGGGCTGACCGTACCGGCGGAAGGGTTGGCGGCCTGAACTGAGAGCGCGGCAGAGCACAACATCAAGAACAGCAGAGCGGGCAGGCGTTTGCCGGACGCTTGTTTCCTCGAGCTTCGCGTTTTTTCGATTGCGACCGTGTTGGTTGAAAGTTGACGCAGAGCGGTTTCGATGCCTACAAAAAATCCAAGCAGGTTCGAGTACATGACAATGTCTCCCTTCTAGTAAAACGGCGAAGGATTGAGAGGCACTGCCGCGCCGGGCGACGGTGTCAATTTTGAGGGGGGTTTGTCCTTTTTAATTGACGTTGTGAATTTTAGAGACAGGGGTTGAGAAATTCTTGAGCCACTTCGGGCGACGACTTAAAAAGTTCGCCCGCTCGGCCTCTAGCGCGTCGCAACTAAAACTGCTTACGCATACCAAATAGTGCTGCGGCTGCACTATTACGGATGAAAGTTTTCGCGCCCGCGTCGAGTTTCCCAGCAAAACGGCGTGCTAGGCTTTGGCGTCCAGACAAAACCGCAGGCGGGCACGCGCTTTGCTCTCGCGCTTTGCTGCTACCTAGGCCAGAAGCCCTCGCAAAGCTTTCTCTACGTCGGGCGCGCACGCGAAGAAGAATTGTAACGCTCTCCTCCCCGCGCGCGTCTACAGGTGAGAACTCTCTCTCTTGTCCCGTCCAGTTTCACAAAGGAGTCAGCGCCATGCGCGACAGTAAAAAGCTTTTGACATTCGCTTTGCTCTTGCTCTCCATACTTACAGCGGCCAGCGCCCCCGCACTCGCCGCTACAACATTCGACGAAGAAGACGACAGCTACGAAGAGACTGCGCGCGTCGTGCGCGTCAGCATGATTAGCGGCGACGTGAGTTTGCGCCGCGCGGGAAGCGACAAGTGGGAGAAGGCCAGTTTGAACCTCCCGTTAGTTGAGGGCGACCGTTTAGCTACGGGCGCGGACGCGCGCCTCGAAATTCAAATTGACGCGCGCAACTTCGTGCGCCTCGGCGAATACGCGACGCTCGACATCATCACCTTGCGCGACGAAGGCGTCGCACTCAGCCTGCCCGAAGGCACTGCGACGCTCAGGCTCGCGGGCTTCGACTCGGAGCGCGAGTATTTCGAGATCGACGCACCGAAGACAACGCTCGCCGCAGAACAAAAGGGTTCGTATCGCTTAGACGTTGCGCAGAACGGCAACGTGCGCGTAACGGTTCGTGACGGCGGGCGCGCGCGCCTCTATTCCGAAACGTCCGGCTTCACCTTGCGCGACGGTCGAAGCGCCGAACTCGTCTACAACGCTTCGTCCGAAGACGGCGACTGGGAACTTTCAGCCGCGCGCGACTTCGACACGTGGGACACGTGGGTTGACGACCGCGAACGCTATCTCGCCTCGCGCCTGCGCTACGACGGGCGCGACCGCTACTACGACAAATACGTCTGGGGCGCGGAAGAACTCGACGCCTACGGCGATTGGGTCAACTCAAGCGAGTACGGCTACGTCTGGCGTCCGCACGTCACAGTCATCAACAACTACAATAACTGGGCGCCGTATCGTTACGGCAGTTGGCGCTGGTGTCCGCCCTACGGCTGGACCTGGGTGGGCGACGAACCCTGGGGCTGGGCGCCTTATCACTACGGGCGCTGGGTTTATGCAAACAACTACTGGTGCTGGGCGCCGCGCGGCTACGCTTACTACGGGCATCGCAGTTGGTGGCGACCTGCGCTCGTCGCGTTCGTCAACATCAACATCGGCGGCGGTCATTACGGCGGCGATCACGTCGCATGGTATCCGCTCGGCTATCACCAGCGCGACCCGCGCTCAAACTTCTACCGCCGCGCCGTCAACCGCGCGCTCGATCAGCAACGCATCGCACGTCTGGATCGAGTCAACCCGATCTACCAGCGCGCCGTAACGACGCTGCCCGCACGCGAGTTCGGCAAGAGCATAACGCGCGGCAAACCCGCCCCGCAGGAACTCGCCTCGCGCGCCATCACGACCGATCCGCTGCGCGGCAAGTTGCCGTTTCGCCCGACTGATTCCGAACTCGTCAAGGGCGGCGACGGCGGCAGCAGCAGTAGCGGTCTAAGTCCCGTCGTACGCGAACGCAGGGGCGACACGCTCGTCATACGCAACCCGAACGACCCGACGCGCGCGTTTGCCGAACGCAAGACGGGCGCAGCCTCGCGCCGTCCCGGCCTCGCGCTCGACGAGGAACTGCGTCGCGGTCGCATCTACAACAACCGCGAGCCGCGCAGTTCAAAAGGTGAGAAGGGCGGCGACACTGTGAACGTCGGCGACGGCACGGGCGAACGCAGGCCGGGCAGGAACGCCGATCGCGGCAACAACGGCGAACGCGGCACGGGCGCGGTCGAGCGACCCGCGCGCGGCATACGCATGCAAAACGGCGCGGACGGTACGAACGTCGGCTCGCCCGCCACGAGGCGTCCCGAGCGACAGGTTGACGCGGACGCAGGGACTCTGCGCCCGCGCCCGAACGTCTCTGACGAGCGCAAAGTTAAATCCGCCGAACGCCCTGCGGACGACAGCAACGTGATGACGCCCGCGCCCGAAAACAGGCGCGAGCGTCCCATGCCGCGACCCGAAGTGCGGGACGAGCGTGCGAAGCCTGCGGAGCGCGAACGCCCCGCGCCGGAGGTCTATCGCCCGAGGCCGGAGGTGCGCAACGAGGAACGCAAAGCAGCGCCGCGCGAGGAGAGACGGCCTGAGCCGCGACCCGAACGCGCCGCCCCGCCACGCGAAGAACGCAGCGCGCCACCGCGCGAAGAGCGTCAGTCCTCGCCGCCGCGCGAAGAACGCCACTCTTCGCCGCCACCGCCGCGCGAGGAGCGTCGCGCCGATCCGCCGCGCGAGCAGCGCAGCGCGCCGCCCGCTTCACCCATTCGCTCGAAGTCAATAGACCCGAAGAGCACTGACAACTAACGCTGCGCGCGGCTGAAAGGTCTGTTTCAAATGCGACGTGCGCGCAGAGAGTTGGCGCGAAGGACGCAACGGGGAAAACAGTTTCGCTCCCGCGTCCTTCGCGCCCACACTGCCGCGTCCTTCGCGTTTGAATAGATCAACGCTCAACGGACTCTCAAAACCTCTCCCTGTCCACGTCGCAAGCCCGTCGGGTCGCCCGCGTCGCGCGTTTACCAAACCGGCGACGCGCGGCAAGCGTCCTTCTCCCCGCACGACGCGAGTTGTTGCCGTCTCGCTACGGTCGTCTGAACGAGCAAGGAAAGGAACGCTCCATGTCTTACGCACGCCTCGGACTGCGCTTAATCGTGCTCATCTTCGCGCTCGCGCTCGGCGCGTACCTCTACGCAATGGCGGCGGGCGCGCAAACTTCGAACGCGAAAAATTTCCGCCCCGACCTGCGCCGCGCCCTCGCCAGCAAAACCAAAGCGGCTAAAGCGACTCTCGCCGCCACAGCGCGCAAGAACGGTCACACGCCGCAACGCGGAGACTTCGCCGCGCTCAGCGCACGACGCCCACGCGCCAAAGCAAGCGACGACACATCGCAGCAATCGCAGCAGCAACGCCGCGCGACAACAGCACGTCCCGCCGCACGCAAGACAGCGGCGCGTGATGTTGCTACAACAACGCGTGCCTCTATCACAACGCGCATCAGGCCGGGCACGTCGCTCGGTCGCATACTGCACACGTCGCAACTGAGCACCGATTCGACAGCCGGTTCGGTAGAACAGTTCGCAGACTCGAACTTCGACCTCGAAGCTGACGAGCGCGCCACCTTCGACACGCGCGGCGGCACGTTCGACATCGCCGTCGGGCGCACAGGCACGCGCTACGAAGTCTATTCCGCAATTGACGATCGCGGCACGTTCACAACAAGCGACGATCGCTCCATCGGCGTGCTCACCGCCGCCTTCGACACGAACGGCGACTACGTGCGCGACGCCTCGAATCTCTACGATCTCTATCGCGACTTCGCGCTGCCTTCGGCGGCTTCCGTCGTCTCCGGCACGACGCGCGCGGGGCGCGAGTTCGTCGTCGTCTCTTCGAGCGGCTACTACAACTACTCAGACGCGGACGATCCCGAAAACGAACCGACGGCGGGCGTCGTCCTCTTCGTGCCGAACGCCTTCGGCGGCTACGATTCCACTCGCACGCTCGTCGCACCCGGCAGCCAGCAACTCAACAACGCCAACGCACTCGCGCTCCTGCCATCAGGCGATCTCGTCGTCGCCGATTTCGACTCCAACGAACTGCGCGTCGTGCGCGACACGAACAATGATGGCGCGCCCGACACGCTCGACCCCGCGCCCTACTACTCTTATCAATTCTCCAACGACGCGCCGCTCGACATCGCCGCCAACTCGCGCGGCGTCCTCTTCTCGCATTCTGTCGGAAACAGTACCGTCCTGCTCGCGCTCTACGACACGAACGCGAACGGCTTCGCAGACACGGAAGAAGTCGTCGTCGAAAATCTCTCCATTGACGACAATCTCGTCTTGCATGGTCTGACAGTTGATCGAGAAGGCACGGTCTACGTCATCGAAGACGCGCTCGGCGCGCTCGATCTCGTATCCGACGGTGGCAACGGCGGCGCGCCGCTCGTCGATGCTTTCCCCGATCCGGCCTTGAACGGCGTCCTGCGCGACGGCGCGCTCTACACGACAGCCGACAACCCTACGGCGCAAGCTCTCACCGGCCTCGCCTTCGGCACGGACACGACGCTCGCGCCCGTCGCCTCGCTCTCGCTTACGAACAGCGCGAGCATGCGCGGCAACGCCACGCGCGAAGGCCTGGGAACAATTTTAGGCGCACGACTCACCGGAGGGCGACGCGGCGCGAGCGCGGCGGAGGCCGTGCGACGCGGCGTGCGCGTCACGATTGAAGGCGTGAGCACGCCCGTCCATTCGTTCGCAGACGATCAGATCAATATCTACGTCCCCGATTCGGTCGGCACAGGCGTGCGCTCCGTCGTCGTCTACGTGGACGGCGAAGTTATCGCGGCGGAAGATGTGACAATCGCGAACGCGAACCCGGGGCTGTTCACTGTAAACGGCACGGGCGCGGGCGAAGCTATCGCGCTGCTCTCTTCGGGGATGCGCTACACGCTTGCGCCCTTCCCTGCGCGCTTCAACAATCAGCCTTCGGTCGTCGCCATCTTCGGCACGGGCTTCAGGCGCGGCACGCCCGTCACAGCTACAGTCGGCGGTCGCGCTGCGGTGGTCGAATACGCGGGCGCGTGCGGCGACTTCCCCGGCCTCGATCAAATCAACCTGCGCCTGCCCGACAACACGCTCGGCACGCCCTCCGTCATCCTGCGCACAGCGGACGGCGCGACGAGCCGGAGCGATGTGTTTATCAGAGTCAATTAAAACCTTCACCGCAGAGACGCAGAGGACGCAGAGGGGGCGCAGAGAAAGACATTCAATTCTTCTCTGCGCCCCCTCTGCGTCCTCTGCGTCTCTGCGGTGAAATTTATCTGGCCGCCATTAACCTACGCCTTACAATTAAGGCTGCGTTGCTGTCGCCTCGTCGGTCTTTTCTTTCTTCTTGTCCTCGTCCTTCTTTTCTTTCTTCAAACCGAGACGTTTGCGTATGAACTCGTCGGCCTCTTCTTCTATGAGTTCACCGTTGTTGACCCAGGCCTTCTCGGTCAACACGTCGCCGTCGTGTTTCAGTTTCGACGGGACGAGGAAGATGTTGTAGGGCGATCCCCACTTGCGCGCGTCGCCCGTCAGTTGGCGATAGCTGTAGTGCGTCGTCTTGTCGCGCGCCTCGCGCGTGTCGGATTCGACGACGACCGTGTAGGGTACGTTCTTGTCTTTGAAATAGACTTGCTGGTCGCGCTCCGACCCGTAGTTGCTCACGCCGATCACGTCGAAGCCGTGCGCCTTGTACTTCTCGTAGAGACGATCAACCACAGGCGCTTCCAGCTTCCAGTTGTTGCACCAGGGGGCTAGATAGACGACGAGCACGAGCTTTTTCCCCTTCGCCCACTCGCGCAAATTCACAGGCTCGCCCGTCCCCATACGCTTGAACGTCCAATCCTTGTAATTGATCTTTTTCTCCTGAATCGGCGCATACTCGTGCCCGTCGCTCACCACGGCGACGGCGGCGACGACGTTTGCGAACGCAAAGATGACAAGCGCGAGGCTCAGAATTTTTCGCATGATTGTTTGTAACTCCCGTCCGAGCGAGTTTCCGGGTTCGCTCGTTTTATTGATTGCTGGCGGTTGCCGTTGTCGGCGGTTGCTCGTCCAGAAGCGGGCGGACGACCGAGTCGAAGGCGGCGCGGTCGCGTTCGCCTATGAAGCGTTCGCGTATGCGACCCTCGCGGTCGAGTATGAAAGTGGCGGGGCGACCCGGCCCCGTCTGAAACTCTTGCGGCGCGTCGTCGCCGCTCGTCACGAGTTGATACTCTTGACGTACGACGCTCTGGAAGTCGCGGATCATTTCGGGCGTGTCGTGCGAAGAGACGCCGACGACCGCGAAGCCGCGCGCCTCGTAGTCTTTCTGCATGCGGTTGAAGTCGGGAATCTCCGCGCGGCAGGGCAGACACCACGTTGCCCAGAAGTTCACGACGACGACGCGCCCGCGCAATTGTGAGATGCGAAACGGCTCGCCTTCGAGCGTACGCATTTCTGTGTCGGGCGCAAGCGCGTAGGCGCTCGCGGGCTTCGCCGTCGCCGCGCCCTGCTCGCCCGTCGTCGCGGTCTGGTTACGTTTCGCCCAGGAGTTCACCCACGTTTCGGGGTTGGGGAGGATGGAGGCGTAGCTGGCAAGCCGCGTCACGTTGTTGGTGGCGACTAAAAGGCCGATCGCTATGAGCAGGACGCCGGAGACAACTTCGACTTTGTGCAGGTGGCGACGAAAGCGCGTGTAGAAACTCAAAAATTTATTGATGCCGAGTCCCGTCAGAAGAAACGGCACGGCGAGCCCTGCGGCGTAGAAGGCCGAGAGGACGAGGCCGCTGCGCCAGCCGCCGCTCGTCGCGGCGAGGCCGAGTATGCCGCCGAGGATCGGGCCGATGCATGGCGTCCAACCGGCGGCGAAAGCCAACCCAAGTGTGAACGAGCCGAGCATGCCGCGCGGCTTCTCGTCGGAAAACTTGCGCGTGTCGCGATAGAGAGCGCCGATCTTCAAGACGCCCATCAACTGCAAGCCGAACGCGATGATGATCAAGCCGCCGATGATGCGTATCCAGGGGTTCGACGTGATGGCCGAGCCGATGAATCCGGCAGCCGCGCCGAGCGCGACGAAGATCAGGGACAGCCCCGCGTTGAACGCGAGCGAGTTCAGCATCACGGCGCGGCGCGCTTGCGTGCGCGCTTCGCCGCCCTCTTTCAAGTGGTCAATGCTGACGCCCGAAATGAGCGAGATGTAACCCGGCACGAGCGGCAGCACGCACGGGCTGAGAAACGACGCGAGACCGCCGACGAATGCGATGACGAGCGAAAAACTGAGATTAGTGCCTTCCATAACTTACCGCCAGCTTACAACAACGAAAAGTAAATCGTGAATCGTCAAAAGACGTAAATGGTTAATCGTTAATCGTAAATTCGTGAATCGTGCCCTTCAAGGCTGCTCGGCCAGTAGTTTCTCGATGACTGCGGCGAGCGCGTCCTCGTCTGCGTCGCTTGCGCCGACGTAGATGTAGCGGACGCGGCCGCGCCGATCAATGATGAACGCCGTCGGGATCGAGTACACGCCGTAGCGCATGTTGTTGGCAGCGTCGTTGGCGACGGCGAAGGCGTAGGGCAGCTTCAAATCTTTTTTGTAGGAGCGCAAATAGGCCAGTTCTTCCGTCGGCGTGACGACGTTTTTTCCGGCTCGCCCGAAAAATTGCGTGAGGCCGATGACCACTAAGCCCTCGCGTTTGAAACGCTCGTCGAGCGTCTTCAACTTCGGCATCGTGAAGCGGCAAGGGGCGCACCACGTCGCCCAGAAATCGAGTACGACGACGCGCCCGCGCAAATCCGCCAGCTTCAAAGGTTTTTGATCGATCCACTCGGCGATGTCTATCTCAGGCGCGGTCGCAAGAGGTGCGGCGTCCGGCGTCGGCGTCTCGCCAAGCACGCGTTCGATCAATTTCTCCTGATCGTTCTCTGCGAGCCAACGCTCGGCCAACGCGAAGACCTGCGCCGACGGCAGCGTCAGTCCGAGCCGCAGCAACTCTTCCATCGTCTCTGCCGCCTCGCGCTCCTTCTTCAACCCGACGAGCGCGTCTGCCAGAAACTCGCCCGCGCTCGCGATCACTTGCGCGCGGCTCAGTTCGTCGCCAGCTTTGACGGGCGACTCCTTCGCCACACGAAACGCCGCGCGTGCGTGCGCCGCGCTCTGTTCGAGTTTTTTGTTTGAAGAGTAGGCGCGCGCGAGCGCGTGGTGGAGTTTGAAGAGACCTTGCGGTGTGGCCGGATCGCTTCGCGCGTAATCGGTGAGCAACTGTTCGGCCTCGTCGAAGCGTTTGAGCGCGGCGACCTCCGCGCCGAGCATGAGCCGCGCGTTTTGCCTCTGCTCTTTCGTGCCTTCCGGCGAACTTGCGTCGAGGAAGCGACGCAGCGGCTCGATAGCCTCCGGCGTTTTTCCTGCGAGGTCGTAAAGCAAACCGAGATAATAATGATCCGTGCCCGTGAGCTTTCCGCGCGCGGCGAGCGCAGCGGCGTGGCGTGCGGCCAGTTCGCGCTGCTCTTGATAAGTCTTCGTTGCGAGCGCGCTGTTGTAAGGCACACGCGCCCGTCTGAACTCTTCAAACTTACGCTCGACATACTTTGAGGCATCTTCGTAGAGCGCGCCCGCATCGCCCGCGAGGTTTGAAGGCGACGCGTGCGCGGCGTTCGCGTTCGTCGCCTCGACCTTCGGCTGACTCCCTTGCGCCACACCCGCCTGCGCGAGTGCATCGCCCGCTGTTGTCAACAACAACGCGACGACAAAGCACGATGCTGACACCCTCACAGAAAATCTTCTCATAACCCCTTCACGCGAAACGCCACGTCCCAAACTCGAAGACTCTAAAGTTGGCTATTCCAACTCGTCACCTGTCACTCGTCACTTGTCACTGTCTTTTTCGTCCAACAGCCTCACGATCATCTGTTCCAACTCCGCGATGTCCGTGTCGTGCGCGCCGACGTTCAGGAAGCGCACGACGCCGCGACGATCAATCAACACGGCGACGGGAATGGTCGTCACGCCGTAAGCGTCTGCGGTCGCGGTCGTGTCGGCGACGGCAAAGCCGAAGGGCAGGCGCGAGGCGCGTTTGAAACTGCGCAACTCGCCAACCTCTTGCGGCGTGCGCACGCGCTGACCGTTCACAGCGTTGCGATATTCCGTGAGCGCGACGACGCTCAAACCGCGCTCCTTATATTTCTCCTGCCACTCGGCGATGTGCGGCAGCGCCGCATGGCAAGGCGTACACCACAAAGCCCAGAAGTCCAGGAGCACGACGCGCCCGCGCAAGGAGCGAAGCGTCGCGGGCTTCTGCTCGATCCAGTCCGCGACCGCGATCTCAGGCGCGAGCCGCGCGCCCGTCTCGACGCGAAACAGAGGATCATCCGGCTTCGACACGTAGGCGACTGCGGGCACGATCCGACCGAGCAACAGCGTCGCACGCCGGTAGAGATCAGCTGAAGGGAAACTGACGCTCAGGCGTCTGAGTTCTTGCAGCGCGGCGATTGATTCGTCCGTGCGTTTCAAGTCGAGCGCGGCGTCGCTGATGAAGGAGAGCGTGCGATAAAAGACCGCGTCGCGCGTCGCAGTGTCGAGCGGCGTGTGCGCGTGCAGTTGCTTCGCCGCCTCGAACGCCGCGCGTGCATGCGCGATTGCCGCTTCGGGCTTCCGCTGCGTGCGATAACTCGCCGCAAGCGCCGTCTCCAAGCGATAACGCTGCTCGTCTGCGTCGGGCGCGGCGACTTTCAAATAATCCGCGAGCGCAATTTCGGCATCCGCGAGCGCACCACGCTTTGCCGTCTGCAATGCGATCACGTAACGCGCGGTCTGTTTATCTTGGATGCTCGCGGACTGCGAATGCTCCGTGAGAAATCTGAACATCGTCGCAACGGCGCGCTCGCCGTCTTCGGCGATGTTGTAGAGTTGACCTAATTGTAAAACTTCCTTCGCGCTCAACGATTCGCGCGCGGAGACTTCGGCGGCATAACGCGCGGCGAGTGCGCGCTGCTCGCGCTCGACTTGTTCAACCAACTTTTGATCGTAGCCGATCCCTTCGCGCTCGAACGCCTCGTATTTTTTACGCGCGTAACTTTCGGCTTCCGCGTACAACTCCGCGACCGCACGAGCGCGCTCCGGCGACGCGGCAGGCGTAGCGATTGACGCCGTGCTCTGCGCGCGAGTTGGCGTAGCAAAGTTGAGCAAGATGAGGGCGACGAGCGAGATGAGCAGCGACGGAAAACTTTCACGCTGGAGGGCAAAGGCGCAAAGGAAAGACGCGAAGGGTTGAAGAGAGAAAGTGCGTGCGCCGAAGGATGCCGGGTCGTACTTCTTCGCGCCTTTGGTTTGAGCTTTGCGCCTTTGCGCGATGCTTTTGTCTTTCTTTGGAAACATCTTCTTCCCCATCACACCGCACATGAGGCGCGGGCGTTTCGTTCGAGCGTGAAAGCTCTGAGCATGTCGGGGACTGTGCCATCCCCCAGGATCAACCCGGCGACGAGCGCGCCCGTCAGCGGCGCGAGCAGGATGCCGTTGCGATAGTGGCCTGTGGCGTAAAACAAATTCGCCACGTCTCGGCACGCGCCGATCACAGGCCAGTCGTCCGGCGCGCGCGGACGCAAGCCCGCCCACGCATCCTGCAAAGTTAGACCGGCGACGGCGGGCGCGATCTCTTGCGCGTGCGCCGTGATCGCGAGTCGCCCCGCGTCGGTCAAAGATTTATCAAAGCCAGCGTGCTCGGTCGTCGTACCTGCGAGCAGCCGCCCGTCGCGGCGCGGGAGGATGTAGCCGCGCGGGCTATAGACGACGTGGCGAACAAGCGGCGGCTGTGCGGGCGCGTAACAGAGTATCTGCCCGCGAACGGGTTCGATGCGCGGGCACGTCGTATCGCTGCCGGTGCGCATGGAAGAAACTTCTCGGCGCGGCACGAGCGACGACCAAGCGCCGCAGGCGATGACGATTGCCGATGCCGCACGCGTCGTCCCGCGCGCAGTTTCGACGCCGACAGCGCGCCCGTCTTCGACGTTGATCGCCGTGACTTGCGTGTGCGTGACGACGCTCACGCCGCGCGTCGCCAGACTAAGCGCGAGCGCGGCGACGAGGCGACGATTTTCCACCTGCCCGTCGAGCGGGAAACGCAGAGCCGAACGCACACGCGCAGACACTTGCGGTTCAAGTTCGTGTACCTCACGCGCCGTCAAGCGTTCCACTTGCAGCCCCGCGCGCGTCTGCCATGCGTGCCGACGCTCCGCTTCTTCTTCGTCCTCTTCTGTGAAAGCGAGGTAGAGCGTGCCCGTGCGGTCGAGTTCGATGTCAATGCCGGATTCTTCTTCGAGTTCGCGTGCGAACGCAGGATAGAGGTCGCGGCTTGCAGAGGCGAGCGCGAAAAATTCGTCGGCGCAATCGGCCTCCACCTGCGGCGCGAGCATTCCGGCAGCAGCCCAGGACGCTTCCGCGCCCGTCTCCCCGCGCTCGATCAAAACCACTTCCGCGCCGCGTCGCGCCAACTCGCGCGCGGCGGCCAGCCCGATCACGCCGCCGCCAACGACCACTACGTCCGCCCGCTCCGGTAACTCGTTCACGTTTCGCATTGAATTAGAGTTGCTGGTATGATGCGACAAAATAAAAAACGTCCGTTGTCAGTAGCCAGTTGTCCGTTGTATGTGTTCGGGCAGCTTGTTCTCTTAAAGACTGAGACTCAAGTAGGGTCACACGAAAACAACTGGCAACGGACTACTGACAACGGACAATTGACTATGAAACATACTATCACACTCATTCCGGGCGACGGCATCGGGCCGGAAGTCACAGCGGCGGTCGTGCGCATCATCGAGGCGGCGGGCGTCGAGGTCGAATGGGAGACGCATTATGCGGGCGCGCAGGCGCTTGAGAAGTTCGGCGAGACGCTGCCCGCAGACCTCCTCGAATCAATCCAACGCAACAAGGTCGCGCTCAAAGGGCCGATCACTACGCCCGTCGGCAAAGGCTTCACGTCCGTCAACGTCGGCCTTCGCAAAGCGCTCGACCTCTACGCAAATTTGCGACCCGTGCGCGCTTTGCCGAACGTGCCCTCGCGCTATCCTGAACTTGATCTCGTCGTCGTTCGCGAGAACACGGAAGACTTGTATTCGGGCATCGAGCATGTCGTCGTGCCCGGCGTGGTCGAGAGCATCAAGATCATCACGGAGAAGGCTTCGACGCGCATCGCGCGCTACGCCTTCGAGTTTGCACGCCGCGAGGGACGCAAGAAAGTCACAGCCGTACACAAGGCCAACATCATGAAGTTGTCGGACGGACTCTTCCTCGATTGCTTCCGCAACGTGGCGAAAGATTTTCCGGAGGTCGAGGCCGACGACAAGATCGTGGACAACGCCTGCATGCAACTCGTCATGCGCCCCGAACAGTTCGACATCATGCTGCTAGAGAATCTCTACGGCGACATCGTCTCCGATTTGTGCGCCGGACTCATCGGCGGACTCGGACTCGTGCCCGGCGCGAACATCGGCGAGCGCGGCGCGGTCTTCGAGGCCGTCCACGGCAGCGCGCCCGACATCGCCGGTCAGGGCATCGCCAACCCGACCGCGCTCCTCCAATCCGGCATACTCATGCTGCGACACATCAATGAACGCGACGCCGCACAGAAGATCGAACAGGCGATGCTCAAAGTCTTCTCCGAAGGCAAAGTACGCACGCGCGACATCGGCGGCCACGCCGGAACGATGGAGTTTGCCGAGGCCATCATGGTCGCGTTTTAGGAAAGGATGAAGGATGAGGGATGAGGGATGAATAAGAAAAAGATTCAAGTTCGTTGACTTGAATTATTCCTGTTCATCCCTCATCCCTCATCCTTCATCCCTTCTCCGCCGCTTGACCCGCAAACGCTCTTTCATTTAGAGTTTGAAATTCCTCCCTGCGATCCGGTTTCACAGGAGTTTTACATACGGGTTAGGATCGAGTGTCAGGCCGGAAATATGTGGCTTTCGGGCAACCCGTCTGCATCTAACCCTCGCGCTTCTCTAGTGACGAACGCGCGTTTTTCCCGAATCGTCAATTTGCTGCATTAAAAAACATGGCGAACCGACCGTCTGTTCAGGAAAGTTCGCGTCTGGCTATGTGCCCTGTTAATTTTCATACTCTTCCCACGCGCGCGGTCGTGCCGTCTAAAGACAGCCTCCCAAGAGCGTTAAAAATCAACCGTCGGTTCTAAATTCAGCGGAAGCATTTAAGGTTCAACATGAAATTTGCGAACGTTTACCGTGTCATCAACTCCAGTCGCCCCGCGTTGCGGCTCGCATTTTTTTCTTTCCTGTGCCTGACGTTGTTTGCCGTGAGCAACGCGCGTCTCGGCGTCGCTCCGGCGGCGGCCAGCGCGTCCACGCAAACCGCGCAGCAGAAGCGCACGAGCGTTGGTAAAAGCGGCAAGACCGGCGCGGTGAGTACCGTGCAGTCGGCTTCCGGCCAGACGGCGACGGGGACGGCGGCAAAAGGCGGGGCGAAAGCCAGCACGAGCATCGGCGTGCAGCCTTCGGCGGTCTGCCTGCAAAATCAGCCGATCACTTACGGCCAAACAATTGACGGCGAGCTTACGCTGAACGATTGCCCGAACCCGATCCCGCTGCCGAACGGCAATTCAGACGGCACGGTTGTGGACGAGTATCTTTTTAACGGCCAGCCGGGCGATAGAATCGTGATCACGATGACGGGGCTTCAGCCCGCCTTCGACACTTATCTCTACCTGCTCTCACCGAGCGGGACGGTGCTGGCGGAAAACGACGATATTGGTGGAAACCCCAATAACATCAACTCGCGCATCTCCTTCTTCCTGACGACAGGCGGCACGCACTCCATCCTCGCCAATTCGTTCGCGCCCGAACAGCGCGGCACTTATCGCTTGAACCTGACGCGTGAGTCCAGTTGTAGTACGACCTCAATCAATTTCGGCGAGACCAAATCGGGCACGCTTGCGGCAGGCGACTGCACCAACATATTCGATCCGGTTGAGAAAACCAGTTTCATTGAATTCTACACCTTCAACGGCACTGCCGGTCAGCAAGTCGCCGTCACAATGACGCGGACTTCCGGCACGCTAAGCCCTTATCTGTACATATTGTTGCCTAATGGCGAGGTCATATCAGAAGACGGCAACAGTAACAATGGTGCTACGGCGCGGCTTCCCGAAGGGGGCGGTTTCAGCCGTTTGCCCGCAACAGGAACTTACACAATCGTCGCGAATACTTTCTCCGGATCACAGAGCGGTAACTACGACATAACGTTGACCAGCGCGGCTCAGCCCTGCCCGTCAACGCCTATCACGATCGGCAGCACTGTCAACGGCGCGTTAGCCGGTGGAGATTGTCTCCTGCTCGAAGACGGCTCACTTATAGACACCTACAACTTCGACGCTACGGCGAATCAAAAGGTCTCCATCTCGATGCGCTCGACCACGCCCGGATTGATTCCGGCGGTGTTTCTGAACATGCCAAACGCGACAAGTTTTCTCGACGAGAATAAGGACGGCGAAGATACCGCGCGCATCCCCATCGAGCCGGGCACGACGTTTACACTGCCCGTCACCGGCAGATACACGATAGTAGCCAACTCTTCCCCGAACACCTCCAGCGTATCCGGCAACTACACGCTTACATTGTCGAGCACGGCGCAGCAAGTCTGCACATTCACGCTCGCCTCTTCGTCGCGGGACGTGCCGAGCAGCGGCGGCCAATTCACGGTCGATGTCACGACGCAAGCAGGTTGCACCGTGACGGCGACGCCGAACGTTTCGTGGATAACTACGTCGGTCAACAACAACACGGTCACTTACACCGTCCAACAGAACACGGTGTCTTCCGCGCGCTCCGGCACGATCACGATCAACGATAAAACTTTCACCGTCAATCAAGCGGCGCTCGTCTGCACTTACACGCTGCCGGAAAAGGGGCAGACGGTTAGTTCCGGCGGCGGCACTTTCAATTTCTCTGTAGAGAGCCAGCCGGGTTGTCCTCTGCCGCAGCCGGTGAGCGATTCCTCTTGGCTGCTCATCAACTCGTTTAGCGCCGGTAGCAACGGCACGGGCACGGTTAGCTTCACGGCGCAACCGAACAACGTGACGACGAACCGCACGGGCAACATCACGGTCGGCCCCGTCACCTACACCGTGACGCAGACCTCCGCCACCATCCCGCCGCCGTCGCTGCAATTCCGCCTCGCCACGTTTACGGTCAGCGAGAACGAGCCCTCGAAAGGGGCGACCATCACGGTCGAGCGCACGGGCGACACGGCGGGCACGGCGACGGTCGAATACGCGACGATAGACGATCCGGCCTCCGTGCCCTGCGACCCGACCATCACGCAACCGGGCGGCACGCCGTTTCCGCGCGGCACGGCCTACGCGCGCTGCGATTATTCGACCTCGATTGACACGCTGACCTTCGAGGCGCGCGAGACGCAGAAGACTTTCACCATCCCGCTCATCAACGACGTACATGTCGAAGGCGGCGAGACTTTGCGCATCGAGTTGCGCAATGCGCAGGGCGCGTCTATCGGCACGCAGTCGTCTGCCACGCTCACCATCACGGACGACGACACGACGGCCTCGTCAACGAACCCGATCAACCAGTCGCCCTTCTTCGTGCGCATGCAGTACCTCGACTTCCTCTCGCGCGAGCCGGACGAGGGGGGCTTCAACGCGTGGGTCAATGCGCTGAACACCTGCCCGCAAAATATCTTCAACGGCCCGAACACACCTTCGCAGTGCGACCGCATCTACGTCTCGGGCGAAGGCTTCTTCCGCTCCGTCGAGTTCCAACTCAAAGGCTTCTACATCTTCCTGTACTACAAGGCGTCGTTCGGCAGTCCCAACAACCCGAACTACGTGCCGCAGTACGAGCAGTTCGTGCCCGACGTCCGGCGCGTGACGGGGCAGACCGCCGACGAGGTGTTTGCCAAGCGACTGAAATTCTCCACCGACTGGGTGGCGCGCACGGAGTTCGTCAACATCTACGCGAGCACGTCGAACACAGAATTTGTTAACCGGCTGCTCGCCAATCTCGGCATCAGCCTGACCTCGCCCGACCCTTCGAGCGGCGTCACGCGCGACTCGCTCATAGCTTCGCTCAACAACGGGACGAAGCAGCGCGCGGAAGTGCTGCGGCTCATCGTCGAGAGCACAGAAGCGACTACCGTGCAGAACAACCGCGCGTTCGTCGCCATACAGTACTACGGCTACCTGCGGCGCACGCCGGAAGCGGGCGGCTATCAGGCTTGGCTCAACGTGCTCAACGACACGTCGCTCAGCCCGCAGATTCGCACCCGCACGATGATCAACGGCTTCCTCAACTCAGGCGAATACCGCCTGCGCTTCGGCCCCAACGTCGTGCAATAACACGATTGCGAATTTCGTAATGAGGAATGCGGATTAGAAGATCAACAGTCTTCTAATCCGCATTTTCGCGTTCGCCCGATCCGCATTTCGCATTTTCGCGCCCGTTCAATCCGCAATCCGAAATCCGCATTCCGCAATTCCCGTGTCTGCTGCTAAAATGTCGTGTTCGTTTGTCATCAAATTTCTTTTCTGATCGGGCACAGATGAAACTACGCTTGCTTTATCACGGCCATTGCTTCGACGGGGTGGCGTCCGCCGCCGTCTTCACGCGCTTCTACCGCACGCGCACGGGCGACCGTGCAGACGTACATTACACGCCGCTCCTTCATCGCCCCGGCTCTCTCTTCGACGAAGAGATGTTCGACGGCGACGAGAACGCCATCGTCGATTTCAAGTATTCACCTTCGGACAAACTCACTTGGTGGTTCGACCATCACCAGTCGGCCTTCCTCACGCCCGAAGACGAGGCGCATTTTCGCGCCGACCGCACGGGGCAAAAATTCTGGGACGCCGACAGCAAATCCTGCACCGAGTTCATCGCGCGCGTCGCCCTCGAACAGTTCGGCTACGAAGACGCCAGCCTCGCGCCGCTCGTCGAATGGGCGCACATCATTGACGGCGCGTTATACGATTCGCCCTCGCAGGTGGTCGAACTGCGCGCGCCCGCGCTCCAACTGATGCAGGTCATAGAGAACGTGCCCGACGACGAGTTTCTCGAAAAGATCATCCGCCAGTTGGCCGAACGCACGCTCGACGAAGTGGCGACGGGCGCGGAGGTGCAGGAGCGTTTCGAGCCGATCCTCGCGCGCCATCGCGAGACGCTCGAAGTCGTCCGCCGCAAAATCTCTTACGCGCGCGGCGTCACCACTTTCGACCTCGTAGACGAAGGCTTCGAGGGCTTCAACAAGTTCATCCCCTATTACCTGCATCCGGAGACGACCTACTCGGTCGCCGTCACGCGCACACGCCAGCGCACGAAAATCTCCGTCGGCTCAAACCCCTGGAGCCCGCGCCCGCGCACGCACAACATCGCCACCATCTGCGAACGCTATGGCGGCGGCGGCCACGCCGTCGTCGGCGCAGTCTCCTACAGCCCCGACGAAGTTGAACGCGCACGCGCAACCGCAAGCGAGATCATCGCCGAACTATCGAGCGACTTCCGCTAGTAGAAACTAAAACCTTCACCGCCGCAGACGCAGAGGACGCAGAGGGGGCGCAGAGAGAAGATCATTCAATTCTTCTCTGCGCCCCCTCTGCGTCCTCTGCGTCTCTGCGGTGAGTGCTTTTCCTTACACTCTCAACTCGCTTTTCACCTCGCCATCAACTCTTCGATCTCATCGATCTGTTTGGGCGCGGCGGTTGTGAGCACGCGGCGGCCGTCCTCCGTGATGAGCACGTCGTCTTCGATGCGTATGCCGATGCCGAGATACTTGTCCGGTATGTTCTCTGTGTCCGGGGCGATGTAGATGCCGGGCTCGACTGTAATGACGACGCCGGGCGAGAGTGGTCGCCCCTGACGCGTATCGCGCGAGTAGTACGGCCCAACGTCGTGTACGTCCAGTCCCAGATAGTGGCCGAGTCCGTGCATGTAAAACTGCTTGTACTTCTCTTCCTCGATTAACTTCTCCGGTTCGCCCTCAAGGAGTCCGAGCCGCACCATGCCTTCGGTCAGAATTTCAATCGAATGTTTTTTCAGTTCGTCCATCGTCACGCCCGGTCGCGCCATCTCGACGCAGGACACCTGCGCCTTGAGCACGAGTTCGTACACGTCGCGCTGCGCCTGTGTGTAACGACCGTTGACGGGAAAGGTGCGCGTGATGTCGGAGGCGTAGCCCTGATATTCCGCGCCCGCGTCAACGAGCAGGAGGTCGCCGTCTTGGAGCGTCCCGTCGTTGTTGATGTAGTGGAGGATGGTGGCGTTTGCGCCCGCGCCGACGATTGATGTGTAGGCGGGCGCGGTCGCGCCGTGGCGGCGGAAGATGTGTTCGATGAGCGCTTCGATCTCGTACTCTTTCATGCCCGGTCGCGCGGCGCGCATGGCTTCGCGGTGCGCCTCCGACGCAATGTCCGCCGAACGCTGCATGAGCGCGATCTCTTCTTCCGACTTGATGAGGCGCATCTCGTGCAGGAGCGTGCCGGGTTCGATGATGCGGTCGGGCGCGTGTTTTGATGTGCGCGGGTTGGCGCGCAAACTCCTGAGCGTGCGCACGATCATCTCGTCGAGTTCGGCGTTCGCGCCGAGTTTGTAGTAGAGAGTCGCCGGGCCGTCGAGCAGTTCCGCGAGTTTGTCCCTGAACTCCTGAAAGGTGTGCGCGGCGTCCGCGCCGTACTCTTTCATCGCGCCTTCGACGCCCGCGCGCCGCCCGTCCCAGATTTCACGCTCCTTGTCGCGCGGTCGCACAAAGAGCATGAACTTGTGTTCGGGGTGCGAGGGCGCGACGACGGCGACGGCTTCGGGTTCGTTGAAGCCTGTCAGGTAAAAGAAGTCGGAATCCTGCCGGTAGCGATAGTCTGTGTCGTTCGAGCGATTGGCTTCGCGCGCGCTCGGAATGATGGCGATGGAATCCGGCTCCATCCTCCGCATAAACTCCGCAAGTTGTGGTCGTGGCATACAGTCTCTCCTTCAGCAAACAATGAGCGTGGTGATTTTGTAGAAATATTGTAACTGAGAAACGGAGCAGCGGCGAAGGGCGTGCGAGGCGACTACTTTCCTATACGAATGAGCGCGGCTTGATTCGGATACTTGTTCGCCTCTTGCAGAGCACGTCGCTCCAAAATCCGGTCGGCGGTGTTGAAGTTGAGTATGCGAGCCGTCACCTCGCCGATCAAGGTTAGCGGTTGGATTGAATTGCCGGTTAGCCGGAAATGATCAGACCAACGATCCGTTCGCGGGTTGAAGAACCGGCTGAACTCGCCCGACTCTAACGAAATCGAGCCGATGTCGCTTCCCTTTTGACGGTTACAGAAGACGCAAGCGTAGGCTAAGTTATCGACTTCCGAAGAGCCGCCGTGCTTCAAGCTGATAACGTGATCAACTTCGCACCCGAAGAAAGTATCGTCCTCAGCGATCAAACAATATTCGCAAAGGTAGTCCGCGCGGGCGGCGACGAGTTGCCGAACTTCCGCGCTCAAGTATCTACTCATTCGCGATGTGTTGCTGCGCGCGTGCCTTCGCCAGCCGCATTAGGTGTTCCAGTTGCAGGTAGTGTTCGAGTTCCGATTTTTCGTCGGGCGGAAGATCGTCGGTCTTCTCGCGTTCAATCAGGTCGGCCACGCGCTCTTTCACCTCGCGCGATGGATGGAAGGCAACGACGTTTCTCGGACTTGTTCCGGCGGCGATAAACTCGACGAGTTCTTCATATGCTCGCATAATGCTCACAGTTTACTCCCGCCCTCGCGGTTAGTTCCAGCAAATACCGATAGTCATCGCCGCACGGGCGATCATTTTCTCTTTCACTCCCGCCCCGTTCGCGCGATAATCCGGCGGGAGAACAATTTGATGGCAACTCAAATTCAAGAAGCGACTCAGACGAGCGAGCGACACGACGAGAAGCAACCGGCAGAGATCGTCTCGTACGATCCGGCGACGGGCAAGGAGGTGGGGCGCGTTCCGGTGGCGAGCGCCGGGGAAGTGGCGCGGGCGGTGGAGCGTGCGCGTGCGGCGCAAGTTGCGTGGGGCGCACGATCTTACGCGGAGCGCGGTCGTGTGTTGCTGAGAGCGCGCGAGGCGGTGCTCGATGAGATGGACGCTATCGCGGAGTTGATCTCGCGCGAATCCGGAAAGCCTGTGGCGGAAGCTTTGATGATGGAGCTTGTGCCGTCGCTCGACCTGATGCAGTTCTTTGCGCGTCGCACGGCGCGTCTTTTGAAGCCGGAGCGGATCAGCATCGGGCAGTACGCTTTGATGGGTCGCTCGTCCCGCGTTATTTACAAGCCGCTCGGCGTGGTCGGCATCATCTCGCCGTGGAATTTTCCGTGGGCGACTCCGCTCGGCGAAGTCGTGATGTCGCTCATGGCTGGCAACGGCGTTGTGTTGAAGCCGAGCGAGTTGACGCCGCTCGTCGGCTTGAAGATCGGGGAGGTGTTCAAGAGCGCGGGACTGCCGGACGGGTTGTTGACTGTGGTGACGGGCGCGGGGACGACGGGCGCAGCTGTGGTCGAAGCGGGCGTTGACAAGATCATGTTCACGGGGAGCGTGGCGACGGGGCGGCGCGTGGCCGAAGCGGCGGCGCGCAGACTCATCCCGTGCGTTCTGGAACTCGGCGGCAAAGACCCTATGATCGTGTTTGAGGACGCGAACATGGAGGCGGCGGCGCAGGCGGCTGTGTGGGGCGCGTTCGCGAACGCGGGTCAGGCGTGCGCGTCGGTCGAGCGTTGCTATGTGCAGGAGAGCGTCGCGGAGCCGTTCACGGCGCGCGTCGTCGAACTGACGCGCGCGCTCAAACAGGGCGCAGGCACGCGCGAGGGCACGGACATCGGCACGATGTCGAGCGCGCGTCAACGCGAGATCGTCGAGGCGCACATCAGCGACGCGGTCGCGCACGGCGCGCGCGTGCTCGCGGGCGGCGGGCGTGGTGAAAAAAATGTGGGTTCGTTTCACGAGCCGACGGTCATAGACCGTGTTGATCACACGATGGAGTTGATGCGCGAGGAGACGTTCGGGCCGGTGCTGCCGTTGATGACTTTCAAGACGGAAGAAGAAGCGATTGCGCGCGCGAACGACAGCCCGTATGGTTTGACTGCGAGCGTGTGGACGGGCGACATAGGGCGCGGCGTGCGCGTGGCGAAGCGTCTGGAAGCGGGCACGGTGATGGTCAACGAAGTGCTCTACACGCACGGCATCGCGCAGACGCCCTGGGGCGGCGTGAAACTCTCCGGCATCGGCCGCACGCACGGGCGCGCGGGGCTTTTGGAACTCGTCTCGGCGCAGCACATACACATCAACCGCCTCGCGCGCCTGCACGATCTCTGGTGGTTCAACTACACGCCCGGCGCGGCGAAATTGTTTCGCGGCTTCGCGCGACGCTTCACGACCGGGTCAGTCTTGCAAACGTCGCTGCTGTTGCCGCAGATGATGCGCCGTTTCATGGAACGTCGCCGTCGTTAAGGCGCGTGCGCGAGAAATTTTTAGCGTCAACGAAACAAGGAGAACTTCAAATGACCGTTCGGCCTCACGCGAAAATTTTAACGCTCACGGCGCTCTTGATATTTTCATGCGTCGCCGAAGCCTTCGGGCAGGGACGAATCAGGCCGCCCGACAGCGTCACGGCCAAGTGCGACCCGAATCACCTGACCTCGTTCACGGGGACGGTTCTCTCTTACAGCCGCAGCGCGTCGCGTATCTATTTGAGGATGCGTACGGACGAGGAGACGACGGAGAGTTTCACGTTGAAGTTTGCGCGGGGCGCGGACGCGACGAAATCTTTTTTGCTGAACGGCGAAGAGTTCAAGGCGAGCGATTGGTCGCTCATCGAGCGCAGCCGTTATCGCCTGCGCCCGCGCATGCGCGCGACCGTCTGGGTGTGCGATGACAAGTCGAACCCGACGATTGACTGGCGACCGCGCGAGAGAAAAAGCGGCGCGGTCTACTAATAAGGGATGAAGCGAAGACAGTCAGTTGTCAATAGTCAGTAGTTCGTTGCATTAGGGAATCACACAAGTTACTAAAGACGGTCTTGAACAACTGACTACTGACGACGGACAACTGACGTTTTAATTTCATCATTCAAAAAAATAGGGACGCTTTCAACTTCATGTGAAAGCGTCCCTTTCTGCATCGCAGAATAAGTCTAACGATTACAGTCCGCGATATTGGAGCGTCAGAGAATCTGCGCGCGCGGCCTGTCCCGCCGTGAAGCGATACATGCAGGAATCGTAGGTGTAGTCCATGAAGTTCTCGATCGGATCGAGACCGGGGAACTGTTTGCCGGTGCAGGTGTCGCGGCCTGCGGGGCAACCGCCAGCGGGCGAGCGTTCGGCGGGCGTGTCGGCCACGAAGTCGCCGCCGCTCGTCGTGCTGCGCGCGCAGCCGCCCTGGAAGGTGTGGTAGAGACCGACCCAGTGGCCGACCTCATGCGTCGCGGTGTCGCCCTGATTGTAGTTCGCAGTCGAACCGCCGGGCAGGCTCGAATACAAGCAGACGACGCCGTCCATCTTCGGGTCGCTCGCGTAGCTTGAAGGGAAGGTCGCCCAGCCGAGCAGGCCGCCGCCCATGCCGTTGGTGTAGAGGTTCAGGTCAGCCGCGCCGCCTTGGTGCAGTGCGGTTTTCATCTCGCGTTCGGCGGTCGTGCCGTCGGTCGTCGTGAACCAGGCGTTGTTGGCCGTGCGGTCGGTGCTGACGAGCGTGAACCTGTAGATGGTATTTGCGCCGCCGGTCGCGCCGCTGTATGCGTCGTTGAGAACTTTGATCTGGTTGGCGATGGCTGTGTCCGAGACGTTGCCCGCGCCGCTCGTGTTTGTGATGACGTGGAAATAAACGTTAACGTTAACGGTTCCGGTTCTTTCGTTCGAAGCGCCCTGCGCCTGACGGCTCGTTTTGAAGCGCTCGTTGGCATCTTCGATGAGGCGTGCGGTTTCTTCGTCGGGGTGTTTGGTGCCGCAGGTTTTGAAGGCTGCGTTTTCGTTGGCGCGTTCTTCCGCGCGGTCGCTTTGCGCGGTGGTGCGATTGGTGAAGCTGCTAAAGACGAGCGCGACGGCAGCCGCGCAGAGGATCATCAGGGTAACAAACTTGCGATTCATTCAGTCTCCTCCGAAATTGTAAAACCCTTGGCTTGAGGACAAGGGGGACTGTTTCTGTTTGCGAGGGCAACAGTGTGTAGTGGCTCTCACCTGTGGGCGCATCGCACAAAAGGATGCCGTATATAAATTAAAAAAGCGCCCGCGTCACAAGTTGTGCTTGATTGAGCAAGACCGCTGGAAGGTCGTCAAACGCATGCCATCCTAAGCGTCTCCAACGTCAGTGTCAAACTGAAAATGCCGGATCGCAAGAACGGCCATTATTCTAATTGTGTTGCAATTTACAGTCTTTGGATGATGCGACTTGTGTGTCTGCGGAAACCTGTTTTATAGTGTCCACACTTCACGGCTAGAAGGGTTTTATTCAACGGGGTTCGACCTTTACGCCGATCAATTTTCTCAACAACTCAGGTCGGCGTCTCTTAAACAAACAGGCAGCGGTTCGCACTTATCTCGCGGTGCTTTGTGCTTTATTCATTATTTTTAGTCGGCACGACTGCTCAGATCATTCCCGCCATCATGTCCCATTCGTGGGGCTGCAAGACTCTTGCGGCCTCATTCTTCACCAACCCGAACACTAACAACCTACTCAAGCTACTCAAGGAGAACCGATGAAAAAGTCCATTTTTGTGATCGCGATCTCACTCGCGTTCGTCTTCGCCCTCGCACTCCCTCGTCATAAGGCTTCCGCCGCGCGCGACAAGTCAGCCGACAAACTCGCACGCTCGAAAGAGATTGCGCACAACGTCATCGCGGCGCGCGCCGACAAGCACGCCATACGCGATGCCAAGCGCGCACTGAAAGCCACGCGCGTCTTCGCAGACGATCAAGAGAAGACGCACGCGCGCTTCCAGCAGACATACAACGACGTGCCTGTCTTCGGCGGCGAGGCCATCGTCCACCTCAACCCCGACGATTCAGTCTTCGCCGTCACGGACGACCTCGTTGACGCAGTCGAAGTCGACACCGTCGCTTATCGCACGACCGACGAAGCCGTCCGCACGGCCATCAGCAGTCTGGGCTGCGAAGACTGTTTGACTGCGCCGCCCAAAGCCGACCTCGAAATCCTCCGCCACAACGGCAACGATTACCTGACCTATCGCGTCGAACTGCGCCGCGAGGACGGTACGGATCAAACCTCTATGCCCGTCTACTTCGTTGACGCGCACACGGGCAACGTCGTGATGAGCTACGACAACTTGCAGACCGCCTCCGGCTCGTCGCTCTACAGCGGCACGGTGACGATCAACACCTACTTCCGTTCGCCCACCTATTACATGGAAGACGTCGCCACGCGCAAGATGGGCACGTTCGACTTTCGCAACACCACCTCGTCCGTCTATCGCTTCACCGACAGCGACAACATCTGGAACTCGACGACGCAGCGCGCGGGCGTTGACGCGCACTACGGCGCGGGCAAAGTCTACGATTATTATTTGAACACGCACGGTCGGCGCGGCATTGACGGCGCGGGCGGCCCCGCCTATTTCGCTGCCGCTGACGGCGTCACCGGCCTCATTAGTTCTGTAGTCCACTACGGCGTCGGCTACAACAACGCCTTCTGGAACGGCAGCTACATGACCTACGGCGACGGCAATGGCTCGTCCTTCTCGCCGCTCGTCACGCTCGACATCTGCGGCCACGAGATGACGCACGGCGTCACCGAGCGCACCGCCAATCTCGCCTACGTGAACGAGTCGGGCGCGCTCAACGAGTCCATGTCCGACGTGTTCGGCGCGATGGTCGAACGCTACGCGCAGGGACAGACATCTAACACGTGGAAGATCGGCGAGCAGTGCTACACGCCGGGCATCGCGGGCGACGCCCTGCGCTACATGGACAACCCGCACGCCGCCAGCAATAGCGGCTTCACCGCCGACGACGACCCGGATCACTACGCGGAGCGTTACACCGGCACTGGCGACAGCGGCGGCGTCCACATCAACTCCGGCATCGGCAACAAGGCTTTCTACCTCGTCGCCGTCGGCGGCACGCACCATCGCAGCGGCGTTACGGTCACAGGGATCGGCGCGGACGCGGCGGCCAGAATCTGGTATCGCGCGCTCACCACTTACATGACTTCGAGCACCAACTACAAGGGCGCGCGCACCGCGACGCTCAACGCCGCTGCCGCGCTCTACGGCACGGGCAGCACGAACTACAACGCCGTCGCGCAGGCTTGGACTGCCTGCGGCGTCGTCTAAACCCTAACCAAACCATCGGGGAAAGGTAAAAGGGAAGGGGTAAAGGTAGAAAGCAAGCGGCGCACGATAAACGCGCCTTCTTGTTTTCCCTTTACCCCTTCCCCTTTGCCCTTTGCCCCTTTTTGTCTTTCGCCTTTTGACCTTTCGCTTTGTTACTCTTTATGGATAAGGTATTAGCCAGTGAGTTTTAAGGTGTCGAACCCGAAGGTGGGGATGTTATAGGCACACTCCCCGCCAGAATCGCCTGAGTAGCCGCATCCAACTGCACGATAGCACTTAGGGATGTGTGGAACAGAGAAAGTGCTTCATCCGGCGTGAGGGACTCTTGCGGATGCATAATCGGGTTACGGTAGAAGTCCTTAATGTGTTCGATCATGCCGATTACTTTCTGATCTGCCCCATGTTTTCTTAGTCCGGTCAGGTATGTCCCCCAACTCCTACTTCTAGTTGAAAGTGTTGTGCCTGTAGCTCTAGCATGATAAGCGCGGATTAAGGCTTCAACGGCCCGTATGATATGAAATCCGGCGGCGGTAGGGGTGTCGAACGCAAGGCATTTTCCAGCCGCTTTAATATCATCACGGATTTCATTGGTTAGTCTGTTTCTCACTTCTTGGGGCAAGTTTTCATCAGCTTTTACTAACAGTTTAGATGTTCGGTGCGTGCCTTTCTCGGTAGCAACGAAGAAGGGAACATCGTCAAACGCGTGTGATAATGCTTGCTCAAAGAAATCAAGCGATGCGCGAAGGTTCACTAGATGCTGATGGTTTATCAACTCACCCGGGTTAGTCCTAGCCTCATTCATCACGACAGCGATCATAGCGTGCAATTGTTGGGCTGATTCAATACAACGGCGCGGTAGTGGCGCATGATACCCGCCTGCCTGTATGATTAATTCTAATCGTTCGTATGCCGCCGACATGCTCGAAGTTAAATTAGCCAGAGGCGTAGCTGGCTGTATATGTCGAATCGCATGGACTACATAGCCGAATGTATAAAGTGACCACGCATTTACTTGTTGCATACATCCTCCATCAAGCGGGAGCAATAACAAGCCACATGATGAAGTGTTTTGACATACTTTGCCAAGCGAATAACCGCCAAGTTTTTTACGGAGGTTAACAGAGAAGTTGCTCAAACGCCGGATACTGACAAAAGAACGTCACGCCGCCACGCGTGACACCAACCGCATCGTGCGCCCTTTCGAATGGGGCGCGTCCTTCGTCGTCCCGCACGCGAACGGCGACGACCCGCGCACGCTGCTCGCCGCCTACGCCGAAGATGCGCTCGCACGCAGCGACGAATATTATGCGCTCCCGCCCGTCAACGATTATCGTCTCGACGGGCAGCAGTTGACTTGGACGAGCGCACTCCCGACGCCTTCACCTGAGAACAACACTGCGCACGCGCGTTTCTTCCGCGAGTCAACCATCACCGGCAAAGAGAACGACACGCGCCGCGCCGTCGTCGTCCTGCCCGAATGGAACGCGCAACCGCACAGCCACGTCCAACTCTGCCACATACTCACGCGCTTCGGCATCGCCGCCCTGCGCCTGACGCTTCCCTATCACGGGCAGCGCCGCCCGCCCGAACTCGAACGCGCAGATCATCTCGTCTCTTCCAACATCGGTCGCACGCTTCAATCAATGCGCCAAGCCGTCTTGGACACGCGCGCCGCCATACGTTGGCTGAGCGAACAAGGCTACGAACGCATCGGCGTGATGGGCACGAGCATTGGCTCTTGCATAGGCTTCCTCGCGATGGTTCACGAGCCGCTCGTCCGCACGGGCGTTTTCAACCACGTCTCCGGCTACGTCGCAGACGTGGCGTGGCGCGGCATCTCTACGGCGCACGTCCGCGCCGGATTCGGCGACGCCGTCACGCTCGACGAACTCCGCCACTACTGGCTGCCCATCAGCCCGCTCGCCTATTCGGAAAAACTCAAACACCTCGCCCCGCGCCCCATACGCTTCATCGCCGCGCGCTACGATCTCACGTTCCCCGCAGACCTCTCGCGCGATGCGATTGAAGGCGTACGCCGCGCCGGACACCCGCTCGACGCCGTCTGGCTGCGCTGCGGCCACTACACGCTCGGCCAGTCGCCCTGGAAATACATAGACGGCTGGAAGATCGTCACCTTCCTGCGCAAGCATCTTTGAGTTCAACATGTCTTACAGTTCTCAGTGGGATGAGTATCGAAAATTAAGCAGGCGCTTCTGGATTATTTTTTTAGGTTACGTGCCCGGCGCTCCCTTGATTGGAGGCTCTCTATCCGGCCTGTTTAATTCAAAAACCCCGTTCTATGTCACGCTCATTTTATGGGGACTCGCCTTCGCAGTTTCCAGCTATCAACTGAGTAACTGGAAGTGCCCGCGTTGTCGCAAAACATACTTTTGGAAATGGGTATTCAATCCCCTCGCAGGAAAGTGCCTTCACTGTGGCTTGCCGAAATGGGCGCAGCCGGATTCGGCGGCGGCATCAAAGGGCGGGAGATGAAGCGATTATTCTTCCCATCGGTTGATTAACGGATCAATTGGGCGAGCGCGTGTTGCTCGTCTTCGGTGAGGTAGGTGAAGGCGAGGCTGAAGCCGACGTGTTGGTCAACGGAGGCGACTTGACCGCGCAGTTGGAGCCACTTGCCGTCGGGTTGTTTGATGGCGAAGAGTATGAGTTCGCCGATGTCGGCTTTGCCGAGCGAGTCTATGAAGCAGCCGCCCATGCTGAGGTCGGAGACGCGCGCCTGATGACGACCCGACAGCCCTTCCCACCACGCTTCGATTGAGACGCGCGCGCGTTCGTCTTCTCTCCGTTCATGCTCCATGTCCGACAACTCCTTGCGGCTAACCGCCGATTGATTCCATCAACATCGCTTCGACGCGCGCGGCTATTTCGCGTGCGCGTTCGAGCAGATCGTCCGCGCGCGAGACGTGTTCGCGTGCGAACTCTTCGTCCTCTATTTCCGACGCGTTGACAAGCACGTTGTAGCGCGCGGCGACTGTCGCTGCGAGCGCGAGTTGCGCACCCGTCGCGGAGTCGGAGAGCCACGCAGGTTCGCCGAGTTCGGCGAGCGTCTCCAACAATTCGCCGACCTGCACGGCGAGGCTCGCCGTCTCCAAAGGCACAGCCGCCGCGCCCTTCAAAGCCTCTTCGACGGCGTTTGAGCGCGCACGCCGCTCCTCTTCGTTTCGCATCGGCATACGCCGCGCGCCCATCACGCCCGCGAAACTCGCGCCGTCTTCATCAGCCGCTTCATTGAGTCGCGCACGCAAGGAGTTCAACGCCTGCAACGCATCGCGCGCCTCGCGCTCCATGTCCTCCTGCTTGCCTTTGCGCTCGACGAGGTGTGCGACCATCTCGCCGAGTGCTGCGGCGAGCGAGGCCGCGTGCGCGGCAGCCGCACCGCCGCCCGTGATCTCGTCGGGCGCGGCGGCAGCGGCATGTGCGGCATCGGAAGCAGCATATGAACGCTCAATCGTTGCGCGATTAACTTCGCGCTCCGGCACGACGCCGCGACGCGTGATCGCATCCCTTTCGACATCCGCGCTCCAAGCCGCGTCGCCGTCCGCGTGTCGCCGCGCCGTGTCGGCTTCGCGTCTTTTTGTGAGCGCGGAGGCGATGCGGTTTTCGAGTATGAGATCGGGCGAGAAGTTTTCGATCTGTAGGAAATACTCTGCGCTGCGGTCGAGCGCGGCCTGCGGGATGAGGCCGACGATCTCGCTGCCCGCAACACGCACGCCGTAGCGCGCGGCCTCGCGCCTCACAGCCTCGAACGCGTGATGCAACTGCGATTTCTCGAAGCGCACGAGGTTCATGGAAACCTGCGTCAGGCCGCGCTCCTGCAACTCGAAGCCGAGCGCCTTCAAGAAACGAAAGCCGCCGTCGCGCCCGCGCACCGACCGCGCGATGCGACGAGCGATTGTCAAATCCTTCGTGTCCAGATTGATGTTGTAAGCGATGAGGAGCGAACGCGCGCCGACGATGCACGCGCCCGCCGTCTCGTGTACGCGCGGTGTGCCTTCATCGGGCGCGCGTTCGGGGTTCACACCGATCTCTTCGCGCAACTGTTCAAAGCCGCCGCGCCGCACGTCTTCCAGATTCACGCGGTCGGGGCGTCGCGCCGCGCTCTCGTAAAAATAGACTGGCACACTTAACTCTCGCGCGATGCGCTCGCCCGCCGCGTGCGCCAGATGTATGCAATCTTCGAGCGTCACGCCGCGCACGGGCACGAACGGCAGAACATCTAACGCGCCGACGCGCGGGTGAACGCCCGCGTGCTGTCGCAGATCAATCAACTCCGACGCGCGACGCGCCACGCGCACCGCAGCCTCTACGATTGTGTCCACGCCGCCGACGAACGTGATGACCGAACGGTTGTGATCCGCGTCAACGTGCGTGTCGAGCACCGCCGTGCCGTCAATTGATTCGACGGCCTTGACGAGTTGCTCTATGACCTCCGGCCTGCGCCCCTCGCTAAAGTTCGGCACACACTCGACGATGCGTTCCAATCCTTCCTCCCTTCCGCTTCACCCGGTCGCCAATTCCGTTGACATCTTCTTTATATCATCGCGCGAGCATTCTATTTTGATAAAAAGAATGTTTACCGAAAGAGGGAGGATAACTAAACCAACCGCATCAATGCGAAGGAGATCACAAGTGGGGACTCTGGCCGGTGTTGCTCCGGCGCAAACTGTGTCGTGAACTTAAACTTCCGCGTATGTTTTCAGAGACTCCTCGCGCTGAAAGTGTCTCCCTGCCGGATGTCGCCCGTCTCAAAGCCCTTTCTGAACCAGCGGACGCGCTGCGCGGATGTGCCGTGCGTGAATGAATCGGGGACGACGTAACCCTGCCCCTGTTGTTGGAGGCGGTCGTCGCCGATGGCGGTGGCGGCATTGAGTGCCTCTTCGATGTCTCCCGGTTCGATGATGCCGCGCCGCTCTGCGTAGTGCGCCCAGACGCCCGCGTAGAAGTCGGCCTGAAGTTCGAGCATCACGGAGAGGCGGTTTGACTCCGCCTCGCTCACGCGCGCCTGTCGCGCGCTGACCTGATCCATCGTGCCGAGCAGGTTCTGGACGTGATGGCCGACTTCGTGCGCGATGACGTAGGCTTGCGCGAAATCGCCGGGTGCGCCGAGTTGCGTCTTGAGGTCGCGGTAGAAGGAGAGGTCTATGTAGACCTTCTGATCTCCCGGACAATAAAAGGGGCCGGTGCTCGCGCCCGCCGCGCCGCAGGCCGAGCGCGTCTGCCCTGTGAAGAGCAACAGCGTCGGCTCACGGTAACGTCTGCCCGCCTGTTGGAAGAGTGTCTGCCACACGTCCTCCGTCTCGGCTAAGACGACAGAGGTGAATTGCTTGAGTTCGTCCTCTTGCGGGTTGACCTGCCGCGCGCCCTGCGTCTGCGATGGCGGCGCGCTTTCCTGAGTCCGATTGAGCAGTTCTCGCGGGTCTGCGCCGAACAGGAGCGCAAGCAACATGATCGCAATCGTGCCGAGTCCGCCGCCGACGGCCAATCCGCCGCGCGACACGCCCCGCCGGTCTTCAACATTCGTGCTCTCGCGCCTGCCTCTCCAACGCATACTTGACGCCCCCTCCCGGTTCCTCAAACTCTGTGAATATGTTTTCGATTATAACCGCACGCCGCCCGGACAGGCGATTTAATTTGCGTGCGAGTAGTGTCCTAGTTTCAGCTTAACTCTCTGTGCCCGCTCCGTGTCCTATGTGTCTGCGGTGGTAAATGATTTTGATAGCAACTCACCACCGCAGACACATAGGACACAGAGCAGGCACAGAGGAACTGAAATCAGGACACTACCTGCGTGCGACGGCTTACCTGCCTGCGCTCTTGTAATAGTTCGGGTAGGCGGGCTTGCGCGGCTCGCGTGGAGGGCTTTTGCGCAGCGCCTCCAACACGACTTCGACGCCCTTCTCAAGTTGCAGGTCGTGCCCTTGCCGCCAAGCCTTCGGGTCGAGTTCGACTTCGATGTCGGGGGCGACTCCGGCGTTCTCCACTTCCCAATCGCCGTCCGTGTTGTAGAAGGCGACGCGCGGCGCGGTGACGCTGCCGCCGTCTATCAGTTGCGGGTAGTCGTAGATGCCGACCAGCCCGCCCCAGGTGCGCTTGCCGATGAGCGGCCCGATCTTCGCGCGGCGGAAGTACCACGGAAGCGCGTCGCCGCCCGAACCGGCGTACTCGTCTATGAGCATGACCTTCGGGCCGTAGATCGAGCCGACGGGCGTGGTGAAGTCCGCGCCTTCGCGCGTCGCCCAGTAGTTCATCAGAGGGCGGCGCATGTAGTCGATGATGTAGTCGGCTGCCGTGCCGCCGCCGTTGAAGCGCTCGTCTATGACTGCGGCGTCCTTGTCAATCTGCGCGAAGTAGTAGCGGTTGAAATTGGTGTAACCGGCGGTCGAAGTGTTCGGCAAATAGACGTAGGCGACGCGGCCTCCGCTCATCTCCGAGACCTTGCGGCGGTTGCCCTCGATCCAGGCGAGGTTGCGCAAGCCCGATTCGCTCGCCACAGGCACGACCGTCACTTCGCGCGCACCCTTGCCGCTAGGATCAGCGCCGACTTTGATCAAGGTCTGACGGTTGGCCGTGCCCTCGAAGAAACTATAAATGTTGTCGGACGAACGCACCTCGCGCCCGTTAACGGCGAGCAGGTATTCGCCTTCGCGTACGTTGACGCCGGGTTGCGTCAAGGGCGCGCGCAGGTTCGGATTCCAGTTCTCGCCGCTGTAGATGCGCGCGAAGCGATAGCGCCCCGCATCAATACGGTAGTCCGCGCCGAGCAAGCCGCCCTGCACGCGCGCCGGTTCGGGTACGTCGCCGCCGCCCGTGTTGTGGTGGCCGACGACCATGTTGCCGAGCGACTCTTGCAAGAGATAGTTGAGATCGGCGCGATGCGCGAGTCCTGCGAGGAAGGGTTCGTACTTCTTTTCAGTGGCCGCGATGTCGAGGCCGTGATAGTTCGGGTCGTAGAAGAAATCGCGCTGGATGCGCCACGCCTCTCGGTACATCTGTCGCCACTCGGCGCGCGGCTCGACGCGCACTTCGAGCGCGGCGGTGTTGATTGCGCCCTCGCCCGGTTTGAGCGGCTGCGTGGCGGGAACGATGAGCCAGCGCCCACCTCCCGGTGCGCCGCCCGCGCCCGGCTGGCCGCCGCCCCCGATTTGCAACAGCATCTTCTCGCCGTTGGCCGACAGGTCGAAGGCCGTCACGCCCTCCGTCACTTTCTCGACCTTGCGCTTCGACAGATCGAAGCGGTGCAGTATGAAGCCCTGCACGTCAGGCCCCGTCGCGCTCTCCAATAGAAAGAGCGTGCCCGTTTTGCCCACGCCCATCCAACCGTAGTCGCGCGCGGGAATGGGCAGCGCGAGCACGCGTTGATCTATGCCGTCGAAATCTATGCGGACTGGTTCGGGTTTCTTGTTGGCAGCCGGACGCGCCGCACCTGCTGCTCCGCCCTGCGGTTGTTCCTGAGCTTCCGATGCATCCGACGCAAACTCTGTGGCGGCGTCTGTGGTTTCGACGTACCCGTCAGCGTTCGTGTCTCCGACGAGTGACGCGGGCGTCGGCGTGGGCGAAGGTGAGGGGCGCGGCTCGCTGTCGGGAGTGTTCGACTTTTGTTGCTCTTCGGCAGCGATCTTCTCCTCGTCGCTTTCGGGCGCGAGCGGCGACGGTAAATCTTTGCGCAGGACGACGACGTAGGCCGAGCGCGTGACGGGCTTGTCGAAACTCGACATGTCCAGCCAGCCGGATGACGGCCCCGCGTTCGTGCTCGCGGTGAAGTAGAGATGTTTGCCGTCGCGGTCGAAGCGTGCGAAGCGCGCGTCCGACATGTTATCCGTCACCTGTCGCGTCTTGTTCTCTTCGAGCGAGTAGATGAAGACCGTGCCGAGACGGTTCTTGAGTTGCTTCGTGTAGGTGATGAAACGCGAGTCGGGCGACCACGTTGGATCGAGCAGGCGAAACGGGTTGTCGTAAGTGTTCGTGTCGACGCGGACGGGTGCGCTCGCACGCTCGATGTCAACGTACCAGAGGTTCAGACGCTTATCCGTGTAAGCGATCTTCTTCGAGTCGGGCGACCAGACGGGCGAGTAAAAATATGACGGCGGGTTGCCGAGGTTGATCTTCTTCACGTCGCCCATGCCCGTTTGCTGTCTGAGATGCAAAGCGTACTCGCCCGACTCGTCTGAGAAGTATGCGATCCACTTGCCGTCGGGCGACCACGCGGGGTCGCGTTCGGCGACGCCAGACGTGTTCGTCAAATTGCGCGCGTCGCCCTTCTCTGCGGGCACGGTCAAAATTTCGCCGCGCGCCTCGAACAGCGCACGCGCCCCCGTCGGCGAGAGCGAGGCGTTGCGCAGGTTCGATGCGACGCGCACGAAGCGCGGGCGCACAGAAGGCACGTCGCCCGCGACGCGCACCGCGACGCGCTTCGTTTGTCCCGACGAGAGATCGAGCGTGTGGAGCGCGCCGAACTGTTCGTAGACGATCACGCCGTCGCCCGCCGAAGCTGATTTGATGTCCAGCCCGGTGTTCTTCACAGCCTGCGCGACGCGCTTCGTGCGCGTGTCGTAGGAGTAGAGCGTCACAGTCCCTTCGCGGTCAGAGAGAAAATAAATCTTGTCGCCGACCCACATCGGATTGAAGTCGTTTGAGTTCTCGCGCGGCAGTTTCTCGATGCTCGAATCCGCGAGGTTCGCAACCCACACGGGCGTCGTACGCCCGCCGCGATAACGTTTCCACTGCGCGAAGGCGCGCAGCAGCGGGACGTAGGCGAGCCGCTGCCCGTCGGGCGAGAAGCTGCCCTCGGACGCCTGCGGCAGCGGTATGTCGCTCGGATGCCCGCCCGCGAGCGGCATCGTGAAGAGGCGCGGCGCAAACGTCGTGCTGTCGCGTTGCGTGCGGAAGAGCACGGCGCTCCCGTCCGGCGTCCAACCGGCGACGGCGTCAACGCCCGGATGATACGTCAGACGGCGCGGCACGCCGCCCGTCGCTTCGACGACGTACACGTCTGCGTTGCCGTCGTACTCGCCCGTGAAGGCTATGAGCTTTCCGTCGGGCGAAAAGAGCGGGTTGGTCTCAGTTCCCGTGCCCGTCGTGAGGCGGCGCGCATCGCCGCCCTCTCGACTGACGACCCACAAGTCGCCCGCGTAGACGAACGCGATCAACTCGCGGCTGATGGCCGGATTACGCAACACCAACGGCGCTTCCGACTGCGCACGCGCGGCGAATCCCGTTCCGAGACACAACAAGAGGAGGAGGGCGAACAGCGGCGATCTATTCATAAGAATTTAACTCCAAAGAGGATTTGAGAACGGCCAACGAGGGGCACGCTCGACGGTCAAGAATTTCTGCGGCATCATATCACTTGCGGCAGCCGCACGATCAAAGATTCTGGTAGTGTACCGATTTCGGCTAAGAGGATCGTGAGGCTCATCTATGGTATCTTGCTCGCGTTCCAGTCTTTGAAAACTTAGCGACGGCTTATGCGTAGCTCACCTCAACCTCAAAGGAGTAAATGAGCATCGCCGTTCGAGTTGAGAGGTTCTTACTCACGGCGAATCAAATACGCAGGCGTATTCTATTGGAGTCTTCCAATAGAAGCAAGTTTAGTGCGTGCTCTTTTCTGTTAGGAGGAAACTTCTAATGGCAAGAGGGGCGCGAGAAAAGCCTATGCGTTTAGCGGAAAAACTTTTGCAGATTCGCACTATGCTTGGCATCTCCCAAAGTGAAATGCTCAAACGCTTGGGCGCGGCAGAGCGAATGGACTATTACCGGATTTCAGAATTTGAAACCGGTAAGGGTGAACCATCGTTGCCCGTTCTTTTACAGTATGCGCGAGTGGCGAGAGTTTGTGTGGAAGTGCTGATTGATGACGAACTTGATCTGCCTGACGAACTGCCGAGCAAGCAAAAACATTATCGCTAAGACTTTTTGTGCGGACGAACTACTTTTTGTGCAGGGAGGTAACTCCTGATGGGGCGGTCGTCGCGCGAGAAGCCGGAGCGTTTAAGCGAGAAGCTGATTCAGATCAGGAGTGTGCTAGGGCTATCTCAGAATGAGATACTAAGCCGCATGGGTATTACCGACAGACTGAATAGGGATGACATCTCGAAATACGAACGCGGGGTGCGCGAGCCTTCCCTGATCGTGATACTCCGATATGCGCGAGTGGCGGGTGTTTGTCTGGACGTGCTAGTTGACGATGATCTTGATCTGCCCGCCAAACTTCCAGCCAAGCCGAAGCACCGCTAAAGACTTTTAGGGCGTGATGAGTCAAGTACATTATTGTCATTACTAACAGCCGACATCCTTTTATGTCCTCGGATCGTTTCATCAAAGAACGCAAGAACGCCTGGCAGCGTCTGGAAGATTTGCTGACGCTGCTTGATAGAATGTCCCTGCGCCGCCTGCACCGCGAAGAGGTGCGCGAACTCGGTCGCATCTATCGCCGTACGTCGTCCGATCTGGCGATTGCGCGCGCCGAATCGCGCGACCCGCGCCTCGTCAATTATCTCAACAGTCTCGTCATACGCGCGCACGGGCGCATCTATCGCGCCGACGCGCTCGAAGGGGGCAACCGCGTGCGCCGCTTTTTCGCGCGCGACTTCCCGCAGACCTTTCGCCGCACATGGCGCTACACCGCGCTCGCCTTTGTCGTCTTCTTAGTCTTCGGCGTCGCAGGATTTTTGGGGACGTGGCGCGACGCGGAGTTTTCCGAACTCGCGGGCGTCAGCGCAGAGTGGCGCGCAGAGAACACGGACGCGCGCGTGCGTTGGTGGGAGACTCTGAACGAGGCGAATCAGGTCGGCGGCGCGGCGATCATGACCAACAACATCGGGGTCATGTTCTACGCCTTCGCCTTCGGCGCGTTTCTGGGACTCGGCACGCTCTACGTCATGGCCTTCAACGGCGCGAGCATCGGCGCAATCCTCGCTCTCACTTACCGCGCAGGCTTCGGCCACGAACTCGTCGCCTTCATGGCGGGGCACGGCGTCATCGAACTCACCTGCATCTTTATCGCGGGCGGCGCGGGGCTGCTCGTCGGCGGCGCGATGCTTATCCCCGGCGACCTCTCGCGCTTCGACTCGCTTCGCCTGCGCGGTCGTGAAGCGATCCAACTCATCGTCGGCTGCATACCGCTGCTCGTCCTCGCCGGAATCATCGAAGGCTTCATCTCGCCCGCACCCATCTCGCCCACGATCAAATTCAGCGTCGCCATCGCCACAGGCGTCGCGCTGTGTACTTACCTGTTGCTCGCCGGACGCGAAGAGACTCAATAATTTTCTACAACAGGCCGCGCTCTTTGACGCGTATGTAAGTTTCGAGGAGCGTGGGAGCGAGCGTAGCGGCTGTTACGTCGAGGGCGAGGCCGCCGAGGCGTTCGACCATACGAAGCGCCGCCTCGCGTTGGAACATGATCTCTTCGGCGACGGATTGGGTGAAGAGATCGCGCACCGTCTCCGGCGTGTGGCGCACGGCGGCGCTTAAGTCGCGGTCGCCGATGGTGGCGACGAGCGGGAGATGTCGCGGGCGCAGAAGTTTCAAAGACGTGAGCAGTTCGCGCGAGCCTTCTTCGTCAACTAAATCCGTGAGGACGACGACGAGCGCGCGGCGTCGGCAGTTGGCGGCAATGTACTCGAAGGCGCGCGTGTAGGACGGCTCGATCATCTCAGGCTCGATGCCGTGCAGGGCTTCGAGCACCGCGTCCATCTGCTCATGGCCGCGCGCGGGCGGCACGTATGCGCCGACGCGACGGCCAAAGACGATGATGCCGGAATTGTCGCCGCCGCGCGCCGCCGCGCTCATCAAGGCGAGCGCGGCATGTATGGCCGAGTCGAACTTCGACTCCGATTCGATGCGCGCCGTCATCAGACGCCCCGCGTCGAGCGCGACGAGTATGGTCTGGTCGCGCTCTATCTGATACTGGCGCGTCGTCAACTTCCCGCGCCGCGCCGTCGCGCTCCAACTGATGTGGCGCAACTCGTCGCCCGGCACGTATTCGCGCAGCGACTCGAAATCGCGCCCCTCGCCGCGCCAAGAAGAGCGCCTGTGCGCCGCGACTAGCGAACGCGCCCCTAACGCCTTCAACTCCGCCTCGCGCGCGCGCCGCAAATTCGGATAGACCTTGATCTGTTCCGCTTCGCTTACGCGCACCGCCGCCCACACCAGGCCGAGACGCGACAGGTAACGCACGGCGATGTGGCCGAACTCGTAGCGACCGCGACGCGGCGGCGTCAGTCCGTAGACGAGCGCGGCGGTCGTCTGCGCTTCGACTTTCAACGCAGCCTCGCGCGGTGTCGAGAGTTGCAACTCCGGCGGGTGCTCGTCCTTGACGCGCAACTTCAGATCGCGCCGCGTGTGGTTTGCGACGCGCACGCGCACCTCCGTCTCCGCGCCGATGTGAAAACGCCCCCCGAGTTCGCGCGTGATCTCGACGCCCGCTGGGAGCGTGCGGCTCACGCGTGCGTCAATGAAAGCGAGCAGCAGGAGCACCACGTCGTAACAGGCGACGTACCAGCGCAAGTCAGGCCACGCCCACGCGAGCGACAGAGGCACGAAGCCGAGCGCAAGCAGCACGTAAAAGAGTTTTGAGAAGACGAAGCGCATCCGATGGCGATGAGACTAAATGATTGCTGAGTCAGTTTTTCGTTAGAATACTAATATTTGCTTCACGAGTGAGCAAAACCATTAATCGCTTATGCGTGAAATTGACCCGATGCTATAATGACTTTCATGAAAATCCTCAATTACACAGTTGTCATGACGCCGGATGAGAGTGGAGGCTATGTTGTCACCTGTCCTGCGTTGCCCGGATTAGTGACTGAGGGCGACACACTCGAAGAGGCGCGCGAAATGGCGGCTGACGCGATTCTGGGTTATCTCGAAAGCCTGCGCAAGGATGGAGAGCCCATTCCGGCAGACAATTCCATCACAGAAGAGATAACAGTCGAGTTTGCGTGACGTTTTTAAGCAGTACTCCTGTTGGTCAGTTTCTTCAAAGTAAATCCAAGAATTCTTCCACAGTCAGGCCGGATTGGGCGATGAGAGATGCCAACGTTCCCGGCTTCAAATCTTTATTGTGATAAGCAACCGTTATCCTCAACTTTCCTTTTTTGAGAATGTAATGGCTTCCCGTTATGTGATGAACATAAAAGCCATTTCGCTCAAGCGCCTTAATAACCTTCTTCGGTTTTAACGACGGCAACTTTCCGGTCATCCTCTTACCTACACCTTTCTCAGCTTATAAAATGTGGCTCTTGAAACTTAAAGCCCCATAAAACACAAAACCCCGCCGATGAATTAAGGCGGGCGCGTCGTGGGCGGCGGCCAAAACTCTCGGCGGGGTTCTTGCGGAACTCGGCCATTTTAATTTTCAAGTTGCGATCACATCTCGCAACGCGACGGCAGTATGCAGGCGTGCTCTCATTTCGTCAAGAACTTTTTGTACCGACTTTTGAGCCAAAGCCATGACGATTTAATTTATTTAAGGGAGCTAATTATCTAGCGCACATTGCCGAACGCGTTTAGAATGCTCGCTCAAGACTTCTCCATTCGTGCGTCGTTCGCGCGTCAAAAATCTTTCGAGGTACACGATGAAACGTTCGCTACTTTTGCTGCTCGCCGTCTTTTGCGTCTTAACGCTCACTACAACAGCGCAGGAGAAAGACAAGAGCATTCGCACGCGCGTCAAAGGCTTGCAAAAGCTCGACGGCTACGTGCCGCTTTACTGGGACGCTGAGAACGGCAAGTTGCTGATGGAGATTGAACGCTTCAACGCGGAGTTTCTCTATCAGGTTTCGCTGCCGACGGGCGTCGGCTCGAACCCCATCGGGCTTGATCGCGGGCAACTCGGCAGCACGAACGTCGTCTTCTTCGAGCGCACGGGGCAGAAGGTTTTGCTCGTCCGCCCGAACTATCGCTTTCGCGCCATCACGGACGACGCGCAGGAGCGGCGCGCTGTCGAAGAGTCGTTTGCGCGCTCGGTGTTGTGGGGCTTCAAGGTCGAAGCGACGGATGACGCGCGCGTGCTTGTGGACGCGACCGCGTTCTTCATGCGCGACGCGCACGGCGTCATCGAAGTCTTGCGCCGCGCGAATCAAGGCCGTTTTCAGTTGGACGAATCGCGGAGCAATTTTTATCTCGCGCGCACCAAAAATTTTCCGCAGAACACGGAAGTCGAAACACAACTCACTTTCACGGGCGACGAACCCGGTCGCCTTGTGCGCGACACAGTGCCGACGCCGCAGGCCATCACCGTGCGCGAGCACCATTCGTTCGTCGCACTGCCCGATGCGGGCTACAAGCCGCGACGGCTCGATCCGCGCGTCGGCGTGTCAGGCGTAGAGTTTTACGATTACGCGTCGAACTTTACAGAACCCATCGAGAAGCGTTGGATCAACCGCCATCGCTTGCAGAAGAAAGACCCGTCTGCCGCCGTATCTGAACCCGTCAAGCCGATCATTTATTACGTTGACTCCGGTGCGCCCGAACCCATACGCAGCGCGCTCGTCGAAGGCGCGTCTTGGTGGAACGAGGCGTTCGAGGCCGCCGGATTCAAAAACGCTTTTCAAGTCAAACTCCTTCCGCCCGACGCCGACCCGATGGACGTGCGCTACAACATGATCAACTGGGTGCATCGCTCGACGCGCGGCTGGTCTTACGGCGGCAGCATCGAAGACCCGCGCACGGGCGAGATCATCAAAGGCAACGTCACGTTAGGGAGTTTGCGCGTGCGTCAAGACTTCATGCTCGGCACAGGCATGATCCCGCCATACGCTGCGGGCGGCTCGCGACATGAGAGCACGATGGGCGGCGACGGCTTTTGCGAACTCGGCATGATGACAGTCGGCGACGACGACTACCTGACGCAGGATGCTTCGACGGATGCCGCCGCGATGTCCCTAGCGCGCATACGCCAACTCGCGGCGCACGAAGTCGGCCACACGCTCGGCCTCGCGCACAACTTCGCTGCGAGCACCTACGCCGGTCGCGCGTCCGTCATGGACTACCCCGCGCCGTTGGTCGAGATCAAAGGCGGTAAGCTCGATTTCTCGAACGCCTACGGGCGCGGCGTCGGCGCTTACGACAAGTTTGCGATCACTTATGCCTACGCGCAGTTTCCGCCGGACGCGGACGAGTCTGTGCAACTCGAACGCATACTCGAAGACGGGACAGCGCGCGGAATGCTTTTCATCTCCGACGCAGACGCTCGACCGCTCGGCGCGGCGCACCCGCTCGCCAATCTCTGGGACAACGGCGACGATCCGGTTGCGATGCTCCGGCACGAGATGGAAGTGCGTCGCATCGGTCTCGCGCAGTTCGGTCTCGCAAGCATCCCGCGTGGCACTCCGCTCTCGATGCTCGAAGCGAAACTGCTGCCGCTCTACCTGCATCATCGCTACCAACTCCAGGCGGCTGTGAAATCCGTCGGCGGTCTTTATTACACCTACGCCGTCAAAACTGCTGCTGGCGTGAATCCTTCGCGCGTGCAGGAGATCGTCGCACCGGCGCGACAGCGCGAAGCACTCGCCGCCGTGCTCGACACGCTCCGGCCTGAGACGCTTGCCATCCCGCCGCGCATACTCGCCATCATCCCGCCGCGCGCCTTCGGCTACGAAGGCGGCACGGGCGAATATTTCGCGAACCGCACAGACCCGGCCTTCGACCCCGTCGCCGCCGCATCAATCGCCGCAGACCTCGCCATCCTCCCGCTTCTCGAACCGAACCGCGCCGCGCGACTCAACAACTTTCATGCGCTCAACACGGCGAACCCCGGCTTCAAAGAAATTCTCGACGCGCTCGTTGCGCGCACCTGGTTCGACCCCGCGCCCGCGCGTGACGCCTACCACGCATCAATCGCACGCGCCGTGCAAAGTCTCGTCGTGACGCGTTTGATGGACACCGCCGCGAACGCCGACGCCTCCACGCAAGTACGCGCCGACGCCACAGAAGCCTTGCGCGCTTTGAACGCACGACTCAAGCTGCCCGCAGCCGACGCCGCCACGAGCGCGCACCGCCGCGCCACCAGCGACGACATCGAACGCTTCCTCGCGCGCCCCGACGCGCCGCGCAAACAGACCACGCCCCTCCCGCTCCCGCAGGGCGACCCGATTGGCGGTGGCAGTCGCCAACCGTGAAGAGTAAATGATGAATGAGAAGCGCGGGATGATGAACGGAAGCATTCAAGACAGAGAGTGCTTCCGTTCATTCCGCGTTTCTCATTCATCATTTGCTTCGAGTCTCTGCGGTGAAGGTTTTCCCGCTCCTTAATTTCGGACTAACTTTTTTCAAAAAAGACTTGAGCCTGACGTTACGTCAGACCTTACGATGAGTTTTGGGAAGGAGGAAGGTCTATGAAAACGCCGACACGCTCTTTGTATCAGGCGCGCGAATTTGCCGTGCGAGCCGGAGTCACCGTCCGCACGCTGCACCATTACGACCGTCTCGGTCTGCTCAAGCCGAGCCGTCGCACGGCGGGCGGCTATCGTCTCTATGGCGAGCGAGACTTCGCGCGCCTGCAACAGATCATGACGCTCAAGTTCATCGGCCTCCCTCTGAAACAGATCAAAGGCGTACTCGAAAGGAACGAGTTGGACTTGGCCGGTGCGCTGCGCCTTCAACGCAAAGTTGTAGAGGAACAGCGACGCCGTCTGGACATGGCGCTCGCGGCGATTGACAAGGCCGAGAGCGTCGTGGCCTCCGGCGACGAACCCGATTGGGATGCCTTCAAAAAAATCATGGAGGTGATAGACATGGAAAACAACATGGATTGGGTGAAGAGGTATTACACCGAGGAACAACTGGCGGAACTCGCCTCGCGCTGGTCGCCGGAGTTGCAGGCGAAGGCAGAGCACGACTGGGCGACGCTCATCGCAGATGTCGAAGCGGCGGCGCGCGAGGGCGAAGACCCTGCGAGCGAGAGGTCGCAGTCGCTCGCGGCGCGCTGGTCGGATTTGATCGGGCAGTTTACGGGCGGCGACGCCGGTATCGAAACAAACTTGAGAAAGCTCTACGCCGATCAGGCCAACTGGCCGCCGACTTTCAACAAGCCCTACGGCGACGACGCGGGAGCATTCATCGCCAAAGCCGTGGCCGCACGCAAAAAGGAGTGAGCCTTTCCGCCGACAGTTATGAGCAAGTGACAAGATTAAGACAAAAGCCTTGTCTTTAACTTGTCACTTGTCACCTGTCACTCGTCACTGTTTCTTATCGCGGCACTTCGACCGTGTTGAGTATGTCGGTGATGACGTTGTCGGGCGTCGCGCCGTCGAGTTCGGCTTCGGCGCGCAGGCGCAGGCGGTGGCGCAAGACGGGTCGCGCGATGTCGCGCACGTCGTCGGGCGTAGCGAACTCGCGCCCGCGCATGGCCGCCAGAGCCTTCGCACACAACAGGAGCGCGACCGATGCGCGAGGGCTTGCGCCGTAGGCAACCGACGGGTGCTCGCGCGTGCGGCGCGTGATCTGCACGAGGTAGTTTTGCACGCCCGTCTCCATGCGCGTCGCGCGCACTTCGGCGCGACATTGCGAGATGGCGTCGGCGTCGGGCAAAGGTCGTATGTCAATTTGATCGAGGCGGCGCGCGTTGAAGCCCGCGTCCCAGTTGGCGACGACCTGCGCTTCGTCCGACGCAGACGGGTAGCCGATGATGATCTTCAACAGGAAGCGATCAAGCTGCGCTTCGGGCAGCGGGTACGTGCCCTCGTACTCGATGGGGTTCTCTGTGGCGAGCACCGTGAAGAGCGGCGAGAGCGGGTGGAGTTCGCCGTCAATCGTCACCTGTCGTTCCTCCATCGCTTCGAGGAGCGCGGCCTGCGTCTTCGGCGGCGTGCGGTTGATCTCGTCCGCGAGCAGTATGTCTGTGAAGATCGCGCCGCGGCGGAGCGAGAAACTCGACGTGGCGACGTTGAAGACGTTCGTGCCCGTGATGTCCGAAGGCATCAAATCGGGCGTGAACTGTATGCGACCGAAATCCGCGCCGACGATGCGCGCGAGCGTCTTGACCATCAAAGTCTTCGCCGTGCCCGGCACGCCTTCAATCAGCGCGTGCCCTTCGGCGAGCAGAGCAACCAAGACCTGCTCGATCACTTCGTCCTGCCCGACGATCACTTTGCGCAATTCCGTCAGGATGTGTTCGATTGTTGAAGAAACGTTTTGCAGCATGAGACTCTTCTGAACTTATAGATCGATCCAGTATTGGGAGATCAATTTCCCCGATCTTTGTGAGACGACGCGGGCGACGAGCGCGCCGCCATTTTTCTCAATGATGCGTGCCGACGCAGTGTTGTCAGTATCGCAGGTCAGGAGCGCGCGAGCCAATCCTAAACTTCGTGCGCGCTTCAAGGTCAACGCGAGTATGAGCGTGCCGTAGCCGCGCCGACGCGCGCCGGGGCGTATGTCGTAGCCGATGTGTCCGCCCTCGTGTTCGAGCGCGGGCGTCAGGCGATGGCGGAGCGCGCTGTGCCCGACAATCTTTCCCTGATGGACGAGAAAAAATGTGCTGTTGGGGACGTGTCCCGACGGCAGGTTGTCGCCCGCAGCGTAACGCGCGAGGCCGCGCATGTAGCCGTCGAAATTTTCTATGACTTCGCGGTAGCGTTCATCGCCCGCCGCTGCGTACTCTTCGGCCATCGCCAGGAGTTCCGATTTCAACTCGTCGGACGGCTCGATTAAATCGGCCTCTTCGATGTTCATCTTGATTTCACAGCGCGGCGGACGCGTAACGGTCGCTGTCCGTTTCGCCTCCGTCGCGGTCACAAATTTCTCGCTTGCCTGATCTCGCGTGTACGCATGCGTATGCCGAGCGTGCGTTCGAGTTCGCGCAAGGAAGCGACGAGCGCGAGCGATTGGCGTGCGCTTGTAGGCGCGCCTTCGATAATATCTTCGCAATCGCGCATGAGAGATTCGATCTCTTCGCGGCTTCTGCCGGAACGTGCGGCGACCGCCGCAGCGATAGCGGCGCGCGGCGCGTTGGCATCTGCGCCGCCGTAGCGCGCGAGCGCGCGGCGCGTGCGCACGTAGACATTTTCGACGGCCAAGTCAAAGGCACGCGCGCGTTGTTGCAGTTCGGCCATCGAGGCGACGAACTCCAACTTTGAACGCCTGTCCACGCGCGGCGCGGGCAGCGGTCGCGCGAAGCGTCGCCCGCGCGTCCAGACGATGGCCGCCGCGATCAAAAACAGTTGCGCGCACATGGCGAGGATGGGCGTGCCCGCGAAGTAGGATGCGAACTGGTTGCGCGTCGCGCCGCGCCCCTGATGATATTCGTCGAAGGCGATGAGGCCGCCGCCCGTGCCCGCGACGATGTTTGAGGCGAGTTGCAGATTGTCTGCGCGACTTATCCCGCGATTGGCGACGATGAACGGATCACTCAAAACGACGATGCGCCCCTTGCCGCGCGCGAAATCGACGAGCAGCGCACCGCGCTCGTCGCTCACATGAAAGACGGGCGCGCTTGCTTGCGTCGCACTTGCGGCTTCATCATCCGTCGCCCGCATGTAGTCTTGTCCGCCAGCAGCGCGCGGGTCGCCGTAAGGAGTCGTCCGCGCTTCGGGCGCACGCGACGGGAGCGGCTTCGGCGGCGGTGGCGGTTCGTCTTCATTCTCCGTCGCTGCGTCGCCCGCGTTTTGATTATTCTCAGTCGCGGCGTCGCTTACGTCCTCATCTTGCCCGGGCGGCGCTTGTTGGATGATGACAGGCGTGTTCGTCGCGTTCGGTGATGCGCTGCCCTGTCCTTCGTTTGCGTCTTCGTCCCGCACTTGACGCGCGGCGACGAGGCGGCTCGCGTAGCGCGACGGCGCGATGCTCTCGACATCGCGCGTCAAGAGCGTCGGCTGCGAGGGCGCGAGTTGCCGCGCGTCGCGTGTTAGAGCTTCGGCGTCGTCCGCGCGCACGTCCGCGTCCGGCAACTCGACCGCCTGCGGGTTAATGCGCCACTCGTCGCTTTCGACGAGCGACTCGTGCGGCGCGCGATCAATGACGACGAGACGCCCGCCCGCTTCGACCCACTCCATCAAGCTCCGCGCTTCCTCTTCTTTGAACGCGAGGCGCGTCGTGCCGACTACTACGAACGTCGAAGGCCGCGCGCCCGCTGTCGAACGCGTGAGCGCGTTTGGCGGCTCGCGCCAGCGCATCACGCGCTGCCCCGACTCTCCCAGGAATTCATACAACGCGCGCGTGCCCGACGCGCCCGCGTTCAGCGTCGAACGATCCGGCTTGAGTTCCATCTCCGCCTCCTGCTCGACGCGCACATACGACGCCGCGTTCAAAGCGACGAGCAACACGAGCAACACGCCGACGAAAATTATGACGGAGAATTTTCCTCGCATATAAAAACAGTGACGAGTGACAAGTGACGAGTGACGAGCAAGAACATCTCAAAGCAAGAACAAGTTAAAAGCGTGGCCGTCGTTTACAACTTTCGAGTGACAGGTGACGAGTGACGAGTGACGAGTTAAGGACAAGTTCTTGGTTTTAACTCGTCACTCGTCACTTGTCACTCATCACTGTCTTATTGCAACGGGAACGAAAGTCGTGCCAGTCGGCGTCGGTCGCGGGGGCGAAGCCGTACCAGTGGCGTTCGTAGTTGTGTGTGAGCGGCTGCATGTCGCCGTAGAGCGCGGCGCGCTCTTGCCGTATGGCGGACAGGTAGTCGCGATTGGTTTTGTGCGCGGCGAGGCGCAGGATGCGACGCTCGCCGAGTTCGACGAGAACGGCGATGTAGGCTTTGCGTATCGCGCCGCGCACGTCGCCCGCGCGTGCGAGCGCTTCGGCCTGACTGATGAGGTCTGCCGGCGTCTGGCCGGGCGCAAGGCGTTCGCCGAGCACGACGCGCGGCTCGCTACGCGTCTTCTTTTTCGCGCGGTTGCGCGGCAAGAGTTGCGCGCCGTATTTCCACAAGACGAAGCCTATGACGGCGGCGGTCAGGGCGAAGACGAAGAGACGCGCGACGATTGAGACTGTGCTCGCCGTGCCTTCGCCGAGCGGGCGCGACTTCGGCATCATACGCCGCAGAGCCGCTTTGAAGTCTCGCCAGAGACGCGCGAGGGCTGTGTCTTCTGCGGCCTGCTCGTTGTATTCGGGGCGGCGCAAGATCGAGTTCAAGCGACCCTTCTCCGCCTCCTTGTCGCGCTGCGCTGCGCCTCCTGCGTTCGACGCCTCCGTCAGTTGCGTCAGGAGCGAGCGCAGACGCGCGGCGACGCGATAGAGCAAGTCGTCGCGGTCAGTCGTTTTGTTCGCAGCGATGTTCGCGTAGAGGTCTAGCTCGGCGTGCAGCCAGCGATTGTCAATGTCTGAGGCGACATGCGCGCCTTCCAGTTTTTCGCTCGCGGGGAGCAGAGCGCGCACGTCCGCAAAAACTCTCCTTTCGCGCGCGAGAAACTCCGGCGAGTTCACGTTGTCTTCCGCGTCGAACGCCGTGTGCAATTCCTCCATCGCCTCCGTCGCACGCCCGACTCTCGCGCGGTAGTCTTCGAGCGAAGCGGCGTCGGCTTGTGGCGCGATAGCAGCGACGCATAAGAAGCAGAACGCGGCGAGGAAGAACGCCGCGCGAGCGTTCGCGTGCGGCGCGCTTCGGAGCGTGCGGCGTGTGCGGCGGCGCGTCATTGCGGCTTCCTCTCCGAGAGACCCAGCGTGGTGATGTTCGAGAGAGGGGTGAAAGACTCTTCGTGCCCTCCTCCTGCGGCGCGCGGTGCGCGCGGCGCGGCGTTGGGCGTGGCGGAGATGGCGGGCGCGAGCGGCGCGAGTTCGCCGCCGGGCAGCAGCGGCATCTCGCCCAGACGCTGCGCGGCCATCAGTTCGATGTCGTAGCCTTCGTGGCGCACGCGCTCGTCAACGTAGAGAAGCGAAAGGCCGAGCATCCACACGGGCGCGAGCAAAATCGAACTCGCCTGCGTCAATACCTGATAGCCGATGGCGTACCAGATCGGCCACTCCGATTCGGTTAGCACGAACGGGTTGATGCCTTGCAAATAGCCGTACCAGCCGAGCGGGATGATGAAGAGCATCAAGGCCGAGTAGGTGGCGAACGTCGTGAAGAGAAACATCGCCGTCAGACGACGTACGTTTCCGCGCGCGAGCGCCACGCTCCGGCCGATGGCGTCAAACACGCCGCGCCCCTCGACCAACATCACCTGCGGCACGTAGGCCGCGCGCCCGACGATGAAGAAAAAGGCGAACAGCGCGCACGCACTGATGAGGAGAAAGAGCGCGCCCCCAAGTATCCCGCCGAACCACGCCTCGCCGCCGCCGATCAACATCGCGCCGCCCACCGCGAGCATGACTGCCGTGAACCACACGACGAAGATGATGATACCGATCATCCAGCCGAAACCGCCGATGAGCAGAAGCGCGCCGACGAGTCCCCAGAAACGCGCGCGGACGCTCCTGTAGATCGTGCGCACCGCGACGGGTTCGTTCCACAGCAAGTGCATCACGAGGTTGCGCGACGCGCCGCCCATGACGAGCAGGAAAAAGAAGTTGCCGATCATCAGCAACAACCCGCCGACGATGGCCATTCCGATGTAGAGCACGAGCCGCGCGCCGCTCTCCGTCGCCGGGATGGCGTGCATGCTCACAGTCCACAGGACGGAGCCGACGGCAGAGCCTATGACGGGCGGCGCAGCAGTGCGTATAAGCGTCAGGAAGTGTCTGCGGTAGAGCCGGATCGTGCGGTCAATGAGATCGCCCGCGCCGAGCGGCGACAGCGACAGACGACTGGCGGCGGGCGTGATGGTGGTCTGCATGAGACGAGAAAACTTTGGACGAGCGCGCCTTCGCTAGAGTCGGAACGCAAAAGATTCTAGCACACGCCGCGACGCGTTCGTTTAACCGTCGCCGACATGCGGTGGCGACCCAAATTGATTTCAACTCTCTGTGCCCGCTCTGTGTTCTCTGTGTCTCTGTGGGGAGTGAAAAGCAAAAACATTCACCACAGAGACACAGAGAACACAGAGCGGGCACAGAGCTAACTTCCAATCTTGTACTTGTCGAACGGAGTCCAGGCCGTCTGGTCTGTGACCTTGCAACGCGTGAGCGTTGTGTACTTGCATACGTCTATGGCGTAGACGGGATGAATCTCCCAGACGGAGATGCGCACTGGATTTCCGGCGGACGGGATGCCCTTCGCGCAGGGGTGGTGCGCCGCGTCGAAGAGGAGCGTGCCCGTGATGCGCACAGGATATTTTTGGAAGACGGCGCGGTAAGGCGCGCTGTCGAACTTGTCCCAGGAGTCTGGACGGTAGTGCGGGCTGATCTCCGCCGTGATCGAGTTGCAGCGCGCGTCGGGCTTCCCCTTGGGTGCGGCGGGTGGCGCTGCGCCGGCGACAGTCCTCAGAGAGATGTGTATGTCGTTTGATTCGTTCCCCGGAATCTCGCAATTCACGTCTTCGCCCTTCGCCGTGTCGTCGTGCTTGGCGTCCATGACGTAGCCGACGAAGACAACCTTCGTGCCTTCGCCGAGCGTGAGCGTGCTGCCGGAATCCTGAATCTTGAGGCCGCGCAGCTTTGAACGATCCGGCGGCAGGCGTGTGCCCTCGCCCCACGGCAGGTCTGTCATTTTATTGACCGCCGCTTGCAGGCCGACGAAGCTGTTGTAAGTCACGGGCACGGGTTTGCCGTTGGCGCAAAAATCATTCTTCGCTTCGTTCTCCAGAGCGTGCGCGCCGGTGGGGTCGGTGCTGGCCGCGTTGCCGCCGCGCGGGCACGTGCTGTCAATTGGCCGCTTGACCTTGATCGCTTCAAAGGGGAGCGTCGGGCAGCCGGGCTTGAACGCGCTGCCGCTTTCCTGCTGCGCGCGACCGGACGACAACGGCGGGGCGGGCGCGGCGACGTAGGAGAGCGACGATAACAGTAGACAGCAGGCGACAAACGCAAACCAACTCAGACGCTTCATACCAGAGCACCTCCAGTTTGTTGTGCCGGACGCGGGCGCGCAACCTATACACGCGTGAGCGCGAGTGGGTGTTCCGGCGTGGCCTTCAAATGAACACGTGTCAGAACCGCCTGTGGTAGCGGGCGGGTCTCAATCTCGAACAAGACCCGCCCGCTACCACAGGCGGTTCTGACGGGGACGCTTGGCCGCCGACTCTAACACCAAATTCCAAATTGTTGGATGAAGAAATCCAAAAGTTCGGATTATCACTTGCGCTGCCCGCCGCGCATGCGAAACTTCTTGGCACTTGACGCTCTGAACCTCACATGACATTTCGGCACGAAAGTTGCACTTTTCGGCGCTTCCCGCCTCTGGCTAGTTCAAAAGTTCGGGTAATGCTCAACACCGAAGGGTCAGTCTAACATCAGAAGGAGAGTCCACATGAGTAAATTGTCGCGCTTTGCTAAAGGATCAGTGTTGGCCGTCATGGCCGCCTTTCTCTTGGCCGCGTTGCTCGCCCCCAGTGCTTTTGCTCAAAAAGTTACCTCGAACGTCAACGTGACAGTAAAAGATGAATCGGGAGCGGTTGTTCCCGGTGTCAGCCTGACGTTGACCTCTGCGGCAACCAAGACCGAGCGTACCGGCGTCGCCAACGACGAAGGATATTTTTCATTCAACGAAATGAGCGCGGGCGAGTACACGCTCACGGTCGAAAAAACAGGCTTCAAGAAAACGGTGGTCGAAGGCATCAAGGTTGACGTGGGCGGCGTTCCGGCGGAGGTCAATATCGGCCTCGTCACGGGCGGCGTCGAAGAAACCGTGATGGTCACGGCCTCGGAAGCTCAAGCCGTCATCAACAACGAGAACGCGTCGCTTTCGACGACTGTGCAGTTGCGGCAGGTGCAAGACCTCCCGATCAACGGTCGCAACCCCCTCAACCTTGCCGGTCTGCAAGCTGGCGTCAACACCGCCACGAACAACAACCGCACCGCGTCCATCAACGGCCTGCGCGGCACTTTCTCGAATTTGACGTGGGACGGCATCAACATCAACGACAACTTCGTCCGCACGGACAGCCTCTTCGGCGCGGCGGGACAGAGCGTGGCGGGCGTGGCCGAGTTCACCATCACCACGCAGAACGGCGGCTCTGACGAAGGGTTGGGCGTCGCGCAAGTCAGGCTTTCCACGCCGCGCGGCACGACCGATTTCCACGGCTCGCTCTTCGAGTTTCACCGCAACAGCAAGTTCGACGCCAATACGTTCTTCAACAATTCCACGATTGATGCGCGCACGGGCAAAGCGATAGCCAAGCCGAAGCTGATTCAGAACCAGTTCGGCGGCAACGTCGGCGGCCCGTTCCGCCTCCCGCGCTTCGGCGAAGGCGGCCCGCGCACTTACGGCAAAGACAAACTCTTCTTCTACGCCTATTTCGAGGCCACACGCGAGGCCAGCGACGCCTCGCGCAACCGCACTGTCCTCGTCGATGCGGCGCGCAACGGCACGTTCACCTACCGCCGCGCCGACAACAACCAGTTGCAGACCGTCAACCTGCTGAGTTTGACCGGACGCGCGATTGACCCGCGCATCTTGCGTCTGATCGCGCTCACACCGTCCTCGAACAACACGGAGGTCGGCGACACGCGCAACACGGCGGGCTTCCGCTTCAACAGTCCTTCGGGCAGCACCTCGAACCTCTGGGGCTTCCGCACCGACTACGACCTCTCTTCCAAGCACAGGTTCGAGGCGATCTTCAGCCGCTTCAAGTTCGATTTCCCGAACGACACCTTCAACGACATCGGCGAACAGTTTCCCGGTCTTCCCGGCGGCGGTCAGGGGTCGCGCCGCCCGCGCGGATCGTTCGCGTGGATTTGGTCGCCCACGCAGAACTTGAGCAACGAGTTCCGCACAGGCTTCTTCCGCACGACGCCCTCCTTCCTGAACACCGAAACGTTCCCGGAAGGCAACCGCCTGACCTTCCCGATCAGCACCAACCCCGTGCAGAACTTTCTGCAACAGGGTCGCGTGCCGACGAATTACGATTTCATTGACAACGCCTCGCTCGTGCGCGGCGAGCACGTCATACGCTTCGGCGGCGTCGCGCGCAGGGTCAGGGTTGACGTGTTCAACGACGCGGGCACTTTGCCGACCTACACGCTCGGCTTCAACACCGTCGCCAACCGCAACCCGCTGAGCACGTCGCAGTTCCCCGGCGGCGTCTCCGCTAACGACTTCACGACGGCCTCGAACCTGCTGGCCTTGTTGACGGGCGCGGTGACGAGCGCGGCGCAAACCTTCAACGTGCGTGATCGCGATTCCGGCTTCATCTCCGGCTTCGGCGAGCGGAGAGGAATTGACTACAACACTCTGTCGTTCTACGGCGGCGACACCTGGCGCATGCGCCCCAACATGACCATCAACCTCGGCCTGCGCTGGGAATACGTCTCGCCGCCGACCGAGCGCAACGGGCTGGCTTTGCTGCCCGTCAACACCTCGCTCGACGCTTTGCGCGACCCGAACGCAGTGCTCGATTTCGCAGGCAATGGCACAGGCCGCGCCTTCCATAACAAGGACTTGAACAACTTCGCGCCAAACGTCAGCATCGCTTGGGACCCGTTCAACGACGGCAAAACTTCAGTCCGCGCGGGCTATGCCATCTCCTACGTGCTCGACAACAACGTGACGACCGTGCAGAACGCGGCGATCAGTTCCAACGCCGGTTTGTCTTCGGCTGTCAGCCTGACGGGTCTCGGCGGCACGATCAGCGGCGGCGGGGCTGTCCCCGTTCCCGCGCCCACCTTCCGCGTCCCGCGCACCATCGCCGACAATCTCACGATCTCGCAGACGCCGACGCTCTTCACCGTTGACCCGAATCTCAAGACGCCTTACGTGCAACAGTGGAACATAGGCTTCCAGCGCGAGATTTTCCGCGACACGGCGTTCGAGATTCGCTACGTGGGCAATCGCGGAATCAAGTTGACCCGCGCGATTGACACCAACCAGACGATCATACGCGAAAACGGGTTCTTGCAAGACTTCCTGCGCGCGCAGCAGAACCTCGCGCTCGCGCGGCAGGCGCGCTTGACCAATTCCTCGATTCCGCTCAGCGCCGCCTTCAACGCGGCGATTCCGGGCAGCCAGCAACTGTTGATCTTCCCGCGTCTCGGCAACGGCGGCGCGCTTAACGACGCCACTTTCATCAACCTGATTGACACCAATCAGGTCGGCGAGCTGGCTTCGCAGTACGTCCAACTGCGTCGCACCTATCTGACGCCCGGCACGAACGGCTCGCAACTGTCGCCCGCCTTCTTCCTGCCCGCGAACCCGAACGCCTTCGTGACCGATTACATCGGCAACGGCTCGTGGTCTGACTATCACGGTTTGCAGGCGGAAGTTCGCAAGCGCCTGAGCAGCGGCTTCTTCTATCAAGTCAACTACACCTACAGCAAAGCCTTCACCGATTTCGACGGCAGCCAGGCGAACTTCCAGGGCTTCCTCGATCTCGCCACCGGCGGTGTGGTCGAGAAGCGGCGCACCTCCAACGACGTAACGCACGTCTTCAAGGCCAACGGCGTCTATGAACTTCCGTTCGGCCCCGGCAAGCGTTTCCTTAACTTCGACGGCTTCCTCGGCAAGATATTCGGCGGCTTCCAGTTGAGCGGCCTCTATCGCCAGCAGTCTGGACGCCCGATCAACATCCTGACGGGTCTCGGCACGACCGCCGACCCGTATCGCGGCACGTTGAACCGTCAAGGCCGTTCCACCGTCAACACGGTCAACACCACTTTGTCGATCTCGGAATTGCAGGCGCGCACGGGTCTGTTCTTCAACCCCACGACGGGTCGCCCGCAGTTGTTCGACCCGTCGCTCATCGGGACGGACGGGCGCGGCAACCCCGCGTTCTTCCAGAATCCGGGCGCAGGACAGATCGGCACGCTCCAGCAGACGCCCGTTAGCGGCCCCGGCTTCTGGAACGCCGACATGGCTCTCATCAAGCGCACCAAGATCACGGAAGGCACGAACATCGAGTTGCGCCTTGAGGCTTTCAACGTTTTCAACCACACTAACTTCTCTGTGACCGAATCGCAGAGCATCAACAGTTCGAGCTTCGGGAGAATCTCCTCGACGTTCGATCCGCGCATCCTGCAATTCGCGTTCAAGTTCAACTTCTAAATTGTAACGGACAGGGATGAAGCCCGATCCGCAACTGTTTAGACTTACGCGATGAGCGCTTCGGGCGTTGTCTCCCCAACCGGAGAGGCAACGCCCGAATTTTTATACTCGCTTTCAAACGGCTTCGCCCGCCGCGACGCCGAACATCTTCGACGGAGGTTATGATGACCCGCACCCGCACACACGCCCGCGCGCTCATGCGTGCCGTTCTTGCCGCACTACTCTGCTGTCTGGCCGCCACTCCACCGGCGAACCCCGGCGTCGTTGCTGCTGCGACGACGGATAAAGAGAAGATGAAGGCCGAAGATGTGGTGGCGAAACATCTGGAATCAATCGGCACAGCCGAGGCGCGACGCGCCGTACGCAATCTCGTCGCGAGCGGCTCGGTCGTCTTCACCATACGCTCGGGCGGGAAAGGGCAGACGGGCGGGTCGTCTCTCATCGCGTCCGAGGGTGAGATGAATCTGCTCAAGATGATCTTCCAATCGTCGCCCACCTACCCGTACGAACTGCTCAGTTACGACGGGAAGACTTTCGGCGCGGTACACGTACGCCCCGGCGCGCGCTCGCCGCTCGGCGAATTTTTGATGAGCCACGACATGATCTTCAAACAGGGACTCATGGGCGGCACGCTCACGACCGCGTGGCCGCTCCTGAATCTGTCCGAGCGCAACCCCAAACTCGACTACGAAGGGATGAAGAAGATCGGCGACCGCGAGACGCACGAACTGCGCTACACGCCGCGCAAGGGTTCGGAGATGAAGATCAAACTCTTCTTCGACGCCGAGACGTTCCAACACGTGCGCACAGAGTACGAGCGCACCGTCGCCGCCGCGCTCGGCGGGCGCATCTCGACGCAGGGGGCGAGCACGGGCAAGAACGAAGTCCGCTACAAACTGGTGGAAGATTTTTCCGATTTCAAGAAGGAAGGCGGCCTCATGCTGCCGCACACTTACAAACTGACGATGAACGTCCAAGGCCCGATCATCGTCTTGCAGGATTGGGTCTTCGACCTCACGCAGTTCGCCTTCAACCAGCAACTCAACCTGAAAGACTTCACGCCGCAAAGCTAGTCGAAGCAGAAAGCATTCACCGCAGAGGCGCAGAGGACGCAGAGGGGGCGCAGAGAAAGACTTTGATCTTCTCTCTGCGCCCCCTCTGCGTCCTCTGCGTCTCTGCGGTGAATGCCTTTAATCGAACAGCCGCGCGAATCCTTCAAAGTCGAGCGCGCGGACAGGGAGGCCGAGTTGACGCTGCAACTCTTCGTGTGTCGTCCCGTCGAGCATGACGGGTTCGTCGCTCTTGAAAGCCACGCTCGGCAGGACGACAAAACTACCCTTGATCTGCTCGCGCACGGCCAGCACGTCGCGCCCCGTCATCAGCCCTGCGACGACGATGTCAGGGCCGAAATAATCGTTCTCGACTGCCACCACGCGCAGGCGCGTGCCGAAGCGTTCGTTCAGTCGCCCGATCAAATTTTCGAGGACGGGCGCGAAGAGTTTTCCGGTCAGGATCGTGCCATCGAGTTGCGCGGCTTCGGCGGGCGGGCGTCGTTCGAGTTTGCGTTCGAGGCGTCGGAAGTCTTCGTAGAACGAGCGCACCATGCCGACGCCGTCTTCGATCTGCGGGTAGTCGCCGTAGTGACGGCGCGAAGGAACATTCATTCCGGCGCGCAAGTAAAACTCGTCGCCGAGGAAAGCGAAATTTGTGCCGAGCCGCGCGTGCAACTCGCGCTGCAAACCTTTCACTTGCCGGATCGTGCTGCGACAAAACTCCGGCGTGACGGGCGTGAGCCGCGCGTCCGTGTTGTAGCGCGTGAGTCCGAGCGGCACGATGGCGACGCTGCGCACCAGCGGGTAATCTGCGGAGAGGTCGCGGACGGTGCGCTCCAAAATCTCGCCGTCGTTGATCTCCGGGCACAAGACGACCTGTGCGTGAATCTCTATGCGCGCGTCGAGCATGCGACGCATCTTCGAGCGTATGTCCGCGCGCTTTTTGTCCACGCCTAAGAGGTAAGCGCGCACATCCAAGTCGGTCGCGTGTACGGAGACGTATTGCGGCGTGAGCCGCTGTTCAATGACGCGCTGCATCTCGGCTTCGGTGATCGAGGTGAGCGTCGTGTAGTTGCCGTAGAGAAACGAGAGGCGTACGTCTTCGTCGCGGAAGGAGAGCGCGGGGCGCGCGTCGGGCGGGTTGCCGTGACAGAAGCAGAACAGGCACTCGTTGGCGCACTGGCGCGGCACGATGTTCTCGAATTGCAGACCGAAATCCTCGCCCTCGCCGCGCTCGATCTCCAGTTCCCACTCCTCGCCGTTTCGCTTCAACACGTCGAGCGTCAATTCGGTTTCGCCGCCCGTCTGGAAACGAAAGTCGAGGTAGTCGCGCACGGCGCGACCGTTGACGCGAAGTATGCGGTCGCCCGCTTCGAGTTCTAATTCGGCGGCGAGGCTGGCGGGCGCGACTTCGGAGACTTCCACGCCGCGTCGGCGAATCTGCGTGATGGCTGGTGTGACTGCGAACTCGTACATCTTGAAAGCTACTTTTCTTCGACGGAACAGACGGGACAAAACTTGCCCCGACAGTGAATCGTTTAGTATCCCCCAACACTGCTGCGGATTCAACTCGCTACAGTGTCAAATCGCCGCACGGGTTGCGGCATTCTGACCGCCCCGCCTGCCAGAATGATGTGTCTTGACCGCCTCCGGGCGCGCGCCTTCAAGCCATATTAACCGGCCAAAGTTGCTTACGTCTCGCCCTTAACCTTTATGACTTTTCGGCAAGCCTTCTATTGGCCTGAACTTGCGCGGCGCGCCCCTAGCAGCCAGCACGCGCACGCGCATCAACTCCGCGAAGTGTCGGACACGGGCACGCGGCTTGCCAAGCAAACGGCAGTCGCCGCTCGCGCCCGACTGCGGGCGGCCGAAGCGTTCCGAGGGATGTGAATTTCACCAATGAGCACGCAAGAGACACTTCTCGATTCGACAGTTTCGCAAGCCACGCTCCCGCCGATTCCTGCCAAGCCCGTCGTCCTGCTCGTGGAAGACGACGCGGCTGTTCGACGTTATCTCGAAGTCATCCTGCGACGCGCGGGCTACGAAGTGATTCAGGCATCGAATGGATTGGAAGCGATCAAAGTCGCGCTGTCGGCAAAAGTTGACGCCGTCGTGACAGACGCTTTGATGCCGCACCTGAACGGCCACGAGCTATGCCGCTACCTGCGCGCCCGCCCCGAACTCTCCCGCCTCCCGCTCCTGCTCCTGACCGGACTCGAACCGAACGCGGCCGCACCCGAAACCAACGAGCACGCCGACGCGCAACTGACCAAGCCCGTACGCCCCGAAGACTTCACGAGTTGCCTCGCGCGCCTGCTCGCGGCTAACAACTGAATACTAATTCGTTACTCCGAAAATGAAAGAGGCCGCACTGTGAACAAACAGTGCGGCCTCTTTCATTTTGTTGATTTGGTAACGCGAAAGCGCCTGTGATGTTCTAACCTTTCGCCGCCGCGCCGCTGCCCGAAAGCATCTGGTCGAGCGGCGTGTATTCGAGTCCTTGCGCCTGCGCGACGGCTTCGTAGGTCAACTTTCCGGCGTAGGTGTTGACGCCCTCTTTGAGTCCGGCATCGCTCGTGACGGCGGCGAGGAAACCTTTGTTCGCCAGTTTCAAAGTGTAAGGCAAGGTCGCGTTCGTCAGCGCGAACGTAGAGGTGCGCGGCACTGCGCCCGGCATGTTGGCGACGCAGTAATGTAAGACGCCTTCGACGTAGTAAGTCGGGTCGCTGTGCGTCGTCGGGTGCGTCGTCTCGATGCAGCCGCCCTGATCAACCGCCACGTCAACGATGACCGCGCCGTTCGGCACTTTCTTCAACATCTCGCGCGTGACGAGTTTCGGGGCAGCCGCGCCGGGGACGAGCACCGCGCCGACGATCAAATCCGCTTCCGAGATCGCGCCCTGAATCGCGTAGGCCGACGAAGCGAGCGTTGTGATGCGCGACAGGAAGATGTCGTCGAGTTCGCGCAGGCGATCCAGATTGTTGTCAATGATCGTGACGTGAGCGCCGAGGCCCACAGCCATCTTCGCAGAGTTCGTGCCGACCACGCCGCCGCCGATGATGACGACGCGCGCCGCCGGAACGCCTGGCACGCCACCCAAAAGCACGCCGCGCCCGCCCGACATTTTTTCCAAATACTGCGCGCCGACTTGAATCGCCATGCGTCCTGCGACTTCCGACATCGGCGTCAAAAGCGGGAGCGTTCCCTTCCTGTCCGTGATCGTCTCGTAGGCAACGCCCGTCACTTTGCGTTCGAGCAGTTGCTTCGTCAGTTCGTGATCGGGCGCGAGGTGGAGGTAGGTGAAAAGCACCTGGCCTTCGCGCATGCGCGGGTATTCGGGCGCAATCGGCTCTTTCACTTTCACGATCATCTCACCCTGCGCCCACACTTCATCCGCAGTGTCGAGCATCGTCGCGCCCGCGCGTTCATAGAGCGCATCCTCGAAGCCAGAGCCTTCGCCCGCGCTGCGTTCGACGACGACCTTGTGTCCGGCGTCGGTCAAGGCGCGCACGCCCGCTGGCGTCATCCCGACGCGATACTCGTTATCTTTGATCTCTTTAGGGAGTCCGACTAGCACTTTGGTTGATCTCCAATCGTTGGATTTAGATGTCGGGCACTACCGAGCGGCTGACGAAAGAGCACGACCGCCGCAGTAAAATTTTCACGTCGTGCTAAACGTCTTCGTTCAACTGACGACGCAGGTAGTCTTCAAGACTCGACTCGCACGGATTCTGCAAGACCGCTTCAAGCCATGCCTCGCGTTCGAAACATTGAACGCGCAAATCCCAGACGCAGACGGACAAACCCGTCGCAGTGATTTCAGGTAAATCGTTCAACTCATGCGAAGGCGCGGCGAAGACGTGATGATGCAATTCGTTCTCATCAGCCCACCAGTCAACGAAGATGAAATTCGCCGCGCGACCGTCGTGCGCGCCGACGTAGCCGACGCCGTAATTTCCGCCCGCGCGCGCTTCCGGCAGACACTCGCGCGCAAGGCGCTTCGCCGTCTCTACTAACTCCGCGCGCGGCGACGCGCGCCTGTAACTGATGCCGTAAACTTTCAGTCGCCAGCCCGCGTCGTGCCACTCTTCGAGGAAGCGAATGGGACGCGCCTCGTAAGGCTCTTGCAGTAACATGAAAATCGTCAATCGTGCGTCGTCAATCGTGAATAGATGAAGACCGATCTTCTTTCTATTTACGATTCACGACTTACGATTTACTAATCGCGTCTTACTCAAAACTAACTTCGTCAATCTGCGCTCGTTGCAGCTTGCCGCTGTAGTCAACGTAGACGGACTTCCATTCGGTGAAGATGTCAAGGACTTGCGTGCCCGCTTCGCGGTGGCCGTTTCCGGTTGCCTTTGTGCCGCCGAAGGGCAGGTGAACTTCCGCGCCGATGGTCGAAGAGTTGACGTAAAAGATGCCCGTGTACATGTCGTTCATCGCGTGGAACGCACGGTTAACGTCCTGCGTGTAGATCGCCGCAGACAGTCCGTAGCGCACGCCGTTTGCGATCTCGACGGCCTCTTCCAGATTGTTCGTCGGGATAACGGCGGTGACGGGGCCGAAAATCTCTTCCTGCGCGATTCGCATGTCGGGCGCGACATCTGCGAAGACCGTCGGCTCGATGAAATAGCCGTTGGCGTGTGTACCCGTCGTCAGGCGCTTGCCGCCCGTTGCGAGTCGTGCGCCGTCTTCCTTTTCGCCGACTTCGATGTAGCCCATAATCTTATGCACGGCGTCGGCGTTAATCACCGGCCCCATGTCCGTGTTCGCGTCCGCGCCGTTGCCGACACGCAAACCCGCCGCGCGCTCGACCAACTTCTGTGTGAACTTCTTGTAGACTTTTTTGTGAACGACGATGCGCGACGAAGCCGTGCAGCGTTGACCCGATGTGCCGAACGCGCCCCAGACCGCGCCCTCTACGGCGAGGTCTATGTCCGCATCGTCCATCACGATGATGACGTTCTTGCCGCCGAGTTCGAGCGAGCAGATGGCGTTGCGGTCTGCGCACGCTCCGGCGATGAGTCGTCCGGTTTCGGTCGAACCCGTAAACGAGATCAAGCGCACGTCGCGGTGTTCGGTCAGAGGTTTGCCCGCAGCCTCGCCGTAGCCCGTCACGAGGTTGACGACGCCTTTGGGAACGCCCGCCTCTTCGCACGCTTTGATCAAGTTATAGGTCGAGAGCGGCGTGTCTTCGGCGGGTTTGATGACGACGGTGTTGCCGCAGACGAGCGCGGGGATGAGTTTCCACGAAGGGATCGCCATCGGGAAATTCCAGGGCGTGATCAAACCGCAGATGCCGACGGGCTGGCGCACGCACATCGCAAACTTGTCGGGCATCTCTGCGGGCGTCGTGTATCCGTGCAGGCGGCGGCCTTCGCCCGCCGTGTAGAAGGTGCAATCGATCGCCTCCTGCACGTCGCCGCCGGTCTCCTTCAAGACCTTTCCCATCTCGCGCGTCATGTCCGCCGAGTGGGCGTCCTTGTCGCGTATGAGCAGGTTGCCGAGCCGGAAGAGTATCTCCGCGCGTCTGGGTGCGGGCATCCTGCGCCACCCTTCAGCCGCACTCTTCGCAGCCGCAACCGCCCTCTCGACATCCTCCGCACTCGACACGGGAAAGCGACCGATTACGTCGCGCGTGTCCGCCGGATTGACGTTCTCGAAGTACTCGCCGCCTGCTGCCGGAATCCATTCGCCGCCGATGTAGTTGCTGTAAGTTTTGACGGACGGACGCGCGCCGCCCTTGCCATTAGTGCCCGACGACGACGCGCGCGCGCTCTTCTTCGCCGTCCGGCTCAACGCTTTTTTCGCCTGTGCCATATTTTAAGTGACAAGTGACGAGTGACGAGTGACGAGCAAGAACAAGTTTTTGTTTTAACTTGTCACTCGTCACTCGTCACTTGTCACTGGTATGTAAACTGGATGACCGTTTGCGTGATCACGTTGCGGGGATTCAGGTACGTGACGTTCATCACGACCGCATCGCCGACTTTGAGATTGTTGATGACCTGCTCGAACTCGGCCAGCGTGTTAACAGGGATGCGGTTGACGCGCTGGATGACCATGTTCTCGCCGATCTGCGCCTCGTAAGCCAGCCCGCTTTGATCCACGTCGCGCACAAGCAGGCCGCGCACGCCTTTCAAGTTGCGTTCGTTGGCGAGTTGCGGCGTCAGTTCGCTCAAGGTCAGTCCGAGCGTCGGGCGTTCGCCGGGCTTGGCGGGCAGTATCTTTGCCTCGCCCGCAGGCGTCGGCGTCGGCGTCGCTCCCGACGCAGGCGGGCGCTCGCCCACCGCGACGCTGACGGTGCGGCGTTCGAGTTGGCCGTTCACGTCGCGCAAGTATGTCAGTTGCACGGTCTGTCCGACGGGCGTGCTCGCCACCTTGTTGATCAAGTCCTGCGAGTTGCCGATTGGCTGGCCGTTGAACTCCACGATGATGTCGTTGATCTGTATACCGGCGTCGCGCGCAGGCCCTTCGCGCACGTCCGTAATGATCGCGCCCTTCGCTTCCTTCATCCCGTAGACGCGCGCGAACTCGGCCTTCACCGTCTCAAGGTAGACGCCGAGATAGCCGCGTTTGACGCGCCCGCCATCTATGAGTTGACGATAGACGAAGTTGGCTTCGTTCGACGGCAGGGCGAAACCGATGCCGTTGTAGTCGCCGGTCGAAGTGGCGATCTGCGAGTTGATGCCTATGACTTCGCCGCGCATGTTGACGAGCGGGCCGCCGGAGTTGCCGCGATTGATGGCGGCGTCGGTTTGCAAAAATCTCTGGAAGTTTGAAGAGACGGGTGTGGTGCGTTCGCGCGTCGAGATGATTCCGGCGGTCACAGTTTGATCGAGGCCGAAGGGCGAACCGACGGCCAAGACCCAATCGCCAACTTGCGCTTCGTCCGAGTTGCCGAGTTTCACCGTTGGCAGTTCGCGCGTCGGTTCGACTTTGATGACCGCCAAGTCGGTTTCGTCGTCTTCGCCGACGACGCGCCCGCGCATGAGTTCGCCCGACTGCAAACGCACGGTGATGCGCGTTGCGCCTTCGACGACGTGCTGGTTCGTCAGGATGTAGCCTTTGGGATCGACGATGAAGCCGCTGCCGACGCCGCGCGACGGGCGCTGCGGCATCTGGCGTCGAAACATCTCCATCAGAGGATTCTCGTTCGCGCCGTCTTTCGAGTCGGCATCGTCGTCATCGTTGTTGGAGTTGCCGCTTCCGCCGCCGTGCGGGTTCGTGCCGCGCTCGGCCACCGTCGGTGCGGAAACCGTGTCAATGTTGACGACCGCAGGCTCGACCCTCTGCGCGATCTCCGCGAAGGACGCCGAGAGTGCTTCGGGCGCACGCGCGTTTTGCGCCGCGCGCTGCGACTCATTCTGCGCTACGGCGGGTCGCCCCGCGAGCATCGCACCGACGCCCGCGCCGACCACCAGACACGCCAGCGCCAACGCTGCGATCCACACACGCAGGCGACGCAAGATCGCGCGCTCCGCCTCATTCGTTTGGCCTTGGGGAAGTTGATACATAAAACTTTTACCGCCTTCTACCGCCTTTTAACGCACTGGAAACATGACAACTCTCGTCAAGCGTCATGCGCTCGCATGGTCGTCGTCCTTAAGACGGCCACGCCCTCATCTGTCCGAAGCCCGTATTCGCGCTCTCGCACGCGAAGCGAAGTTTGTCGAGTATAACTGAATCGACGGACGCGCGGCAAAGCAACAGGCGCACGGATTGGCAAATACCCGTCACGCCGGAAAAAGTAGTCGGCAATTTTTTGCCAAACATTTTTGTTGACGGTCTCACGGGATGAGACTATGATGCGCGCCATCTCAACTCCTTACTCCTGCTTGCCCGCCTCAAGCTAGGAGGCAAACCGTGATGCTTCTTGCCACCCTACTCACTACACAGTGGCAAACCCTCAACCTTCCATGAAAAACTAAGGAGCCAAATATAATGCAAGATACTCTGAAAAAATTCAGTAAAGAGACTATTTCTCACGGCTGTCTTGGCTGTGCTGTTAGCTGTCACGGCTAGCGTCGCTTACGCCAGTTCAACTTACTACCTAGGCCCTGCTTTCGGCGGCGGTACGATGTGGCTCAGTTGCGGAAGCTCTGCTGGGAATTACATAGCCATGTGCCCAGAGGGCGGCGGCGCTTGCACGGTCGATCAAGGTGCTGCTCAACAAGAAGCAAATCAGATGTGTTCCGACCGCGGACACGCCCAAACTATGCAAGAGCCGCCTCAAAACTAACTTGCGGTCACATGTCGGTTTTTTCAGATTTGGGACGAATTTCAGTGCGCGCAACCCGGACGAAGTATGGTAGAGAGGTTATGTTTAGTCCTCAGCTAACAGCAAAGATATTTTGCCCGGGTTGCGTTACATCACCAGGCATCGCGTCGGCTTGTTGCCACTAGCAGTACATTATTAGCCATGAGGGCTTTGGAGCTAGCATTCTTTACGGGGAGATTATGATGCAACGATTGATGCTTTCATTGCTGATGGCTCTGTTTATCACCTCGGTCTATGGTCAGCAGGCGTTACCAAAGCCGAATGCGGCTGATGTTGAAGTGAGAAAATCCGCGCTGCTTTCCGAATTGCAAATACTCGCATCGGACTCGCTGAAGTTGGACAAGCCGCTGGCGCGTGCGCTGGCGCAGGCGGAGATTGCAGATGCCGCGTGGACGCTCGATCAAGAGTGGGCGAAGAAGCTACTACGGGAAGCATACGAACTTACCCTTCCGCCCGAAGCGGAGCAGATCAAACTGCGCGAAAAGCCGGTGGGCGCGCCGCCGACCCCGCCGACGAGTGATGATCGGACGAGAGGTGGTTTGCGTCGTCGTATCCTGAGCATAGCCAGCCGCGATAAGGCTTTTGTTGATGAGTTAGCTCAATCGGGATTGGAAAAGTTAGGTAGCTTCGAGACACATCAGCGATATTCTGAACTCGCCTATCAATCGGCCAAAGATGGCGACAAGGAGGCTACGAGTAATTATGTCCTTAAAGCATTAGAAGCAGACCATACTCAAGCAGGGGCTTATGATGCAATCAACGAACTGGCATTGAAAGACCGCGCCGCGGCTGATGGTCTTATCCTGCAATATATAGATCAGCTACGAAGATTCCCTCCCGCTTATGAAAATCAAGGCACGTTAAGAACGTCATTCATGCTAAACCGGCTAGTCTATCCAAACTCGTTGTTCCCGCAGCAGCATATTCCGTCGCCGGGAGTTGCCGTCATGCGGGCATACGTCATGTACAAAATAGAGGTCATCAGTAAGTTGGAGGGAAACGCTCTGCAAAGAAATAGATTATCGCTCTTGGGCATCTGGGAACCGCTCAAGAAGTACGCCCCCGAGTTGAGTAAAACATTTATGGAGCTGGAGGCACGCAGCCGGATGCCGGGCGATAACTCTCCCCTGCCTACGCAAAAGAATCTTCAAGAACAGTCCACAGAGCGTTACGAAAAACGCCTCAAAGACGCGCTTGACTCAGGAGTAGCCGACGAGTTGACGGTCAACTTCGCCATTTCGCGCGGTGACTTCGAGCGTGCGCGTAAGCTGCTCGCGAAACTCCCCGACGGCGCGCAGAAGACGCAATTGACCGACACCGTTAACATGAAGGAAGCCATCAGCCTCGCCAATCGCGGCGACATCGCGGGCGCGGAAGCGCTCGCCGAACGATTAACGCGCGCCGTCTCCATGCTCGAAGCCTACCCCGCCATCATCAAGCATTGCGTCGCCGACAAGAATCAAACGTGCGTCAGTCTCTTGACCTACAAAGCCGTCAGCCAACTCAAGCGCGCAGACCTCGCGCCGCACACGCCGCCCGCAGGCATCCCCATGTCCATCGTCCCGTCGAGCCGCGAGTTCGACCCAGTTCTTTCCAGCCTCTCGAAACTGGCGAGCCTCATCGCCCCGCTCGACGAGCAACTCGCGCTTGAAGTCTTAGATGAAGTAATCGCCGCCGCCAACTCAAGCGCGCTGGACACCGAGCAGGGGCGCACCGGACTCGACGTGGAACTGTTTCGCAAGCTGTCTTTGAGAAACGATGTGAGGGTGAGACAGTCTGCGGAGGCTTTGAAGGATCGCCTGCGCCGCATCGTCGCCATGAGCGCGATCTATCAAGCACGCGCGGCTGAGTTGGCCGAGACGGCGAAGAAATGAACGTTTAAGTAACTCCCACTCCATGTGCCTTCTCGTCGGCTTTGCGTGCGCGTCGCTCGCTCCATCTCATTTCGGAGACGATGATTCCGGCGAACACTAAGCCTGCGCCCAACCAACCGCGCCCGCCCATCCATTCGCTCGCGCCGATGACGGCGACGGCGAAGGCTGTGGCGAAGACGGGTTCGAGGCTGAAGATGACTGCGGCGTGCGTGGCGGAGGCGCGCGCCTGTCCCCACGTCCAGAGCAGGAACGCGCCGACCGTCGCCACCGTCGCCAGATAGACGAGTTGCCACACGACGCGCCCGCTCCAAGCGAGCGGCAAAGTCTCGCGCGCGAGCGCGGCGGGCAAAGCATCCGTGCCGAAAAAAATTCCCCATCCCTGCAAGCACGCCCACATGATTGTGAACAGACACGCGATGCAAGCGATCTGCAAGGCGGTCAACTGCCGCACGTCATGGCGTCGCGCGTAGACGCTCATCAAAGTGATGTGCGTCGCAAAGAGCGCGGTCGCCGCGAGCGTCAACAGGTCGCCGAAGTTGACGCTCGTGTCTGCTCCTTGCGGCGCGAGTATGAGCAGGCCGCCGAGCGAGGCGAGCACGACGCCGAGGAGGTTCTCTACGCTCGGCCTCACGCGCAAAATCATGTAGGCGACGAACGGCACGAGCGGCGTCGTCAGCCCCGTCACGAAAGCGGACTTTGAGGCGGTCGTGTAAACCTGTCCCGCCGCCTGCAACCCGAAGCCGCAGCCCATCAGCAGGCCGAGCGTCGCGCCCGCGCGCCACTCCGCCCCGCGCGCACGCACGATTCGACGCGGAAACAAAATCGCGAGCACGAGCGCTGCCGCCGCGAAACGGAAGAACATGTAAGCCATCGGCGGCCACACGCTGAGGATGTCCTTCGCTATGAAGAAGGTCGAACCCCAGATCAGCGTCGTCAACATCAACGCGCCGTCGGCTGCCAGATTGGATTTCAGTCGCATACCTTAAAACAGTGACAAGTGACGAGTGACAAGTGACAAGTTGAAGACAAGGCTTTTGATTTAACTTGTCACTTGTCACTCGTCACTTGTCACTGTCTTCTTACGGTTTGAGCAAAACTTTCAGCACGCCGCTCTCGGAAGCGCGGCGCATTGCGTCGAGGCCGTCCGCGAGCGCAAACTCGTCTGTGACGAGGCTCTGAACGTCAACGGCGTCGCGGCGCAGCAGTTCGAGCGCGGGGGCGAAGCGTCCGCAGCGCGAGCCGACGATGCTTAGCTCGTCAACGACGATGCGCGAAGCGTCAAACGCAGTCGCGCCGTGAAAAGTTGACTTCAAGACGAGCGTGCCGCGCGGTCGCGTGAGTCGAACGGCGAGCGCGAAGCCCGACGCCGCGCCCGACGCTTCGACAACCACATCGAACGCGCGCGTCAAATCTTCCGGCAACTCTTCGAGCAAGATCGTCTCGACGCCACGCCGACGCGCGATGGCGAGTTTGTTTTCGTGCTTGCCGACGAGTGTGACGGAGGCTGTGGTCTGCGCCTTGAGGGCTTGCGCGCAGAGCAATCCGAGTTTGCCGTCGCCGGTGACGGCCACGCGCATATTGTCTGTAATCTCGACGCGCTCCAAGATGCCGCAGGCGGCGGCGAGCGGTTCGGCGAAGACTGCGCGCCTGTCATCCACCTCGTCCGGCACGGCCAACAAGTTCACGACAGGCAAGCGCAAGTATTCCGCGAACGCGCCGTCACGCCCGACGATGCCGAGCACCGTGCGCGCCGGGCAGTGGCGCGCATCTCCGCCCGCGCACAACTCGCAACGCCCGCAGCCCGCGTTGATCTCGCCAACCACGCGACGCCCTACAAGCCCTTCAGCCTCCTCCGGCGCACGCTCCACCACGCCGACGAACTCGTGGCCGAGCGTTCCAGCAAAACCCGCATACCCGCGCACGATCTCCAGATCGGTGTTGCAAACTCCCGCGAGCGTCACGCGCACCACAGCCTCGCCCGCCCCTTCGCGCGGCGCGTCCACTTCCGCCAGCCCCAACCGCCCGTTCTCGTATCGCAGAGCTTTCATAAAAAGCTGTCAGTAGTCCGTCGTCAGTTGTCAGTTGTTATTTGTCTGTGGACAGTTGATCAATTTAATCTTTAGCAACTCGTGTGGCGAACACATGCAACTGACAACCGACTACGGACTACTGACAAATCTCAAAACTTCTTCGTCCTCATGTAAGCGTTCGCTTGGTTGAGTTCGACCGTCTGCTCTCGGCCTGCGACGTTGATGGGGAGTCGCCAACTGACTTCCTGCTCGCCCGTCTGCGTGGCGTGTATCCACCAGCGGCCGGGCGGGACGTAGACGATGGTCTGGCCTTGTGCGTCGAGTTGCGTAGTGATGGGCTGGCGCGCGCCCATGCGACGCACCATGAAATCTTCAAAACGCTGGCCGGGTCGCCGCTCGTCGAAGAACTCGCGCTGCGCCGCCGCGACATCAATCGAGTAGAGTTGGACGGGCGTTGCGGCTGCGTCGGGGTTCGGCTGCGTGCCGTCGTCGCGCGGGATGACGATGCGCAACAGCGTGTCGCGCGTCTGACGGCTCGCGCCGAGACCGCTCGTGGGCGCTGTGTCGTCGTCGTGCGGCAGGCGGCGATATATGAGCCAGCCCGCGCCGACGAGCGCAAAGACGAGCGCGAGGCGCAAACAGATTACGAGCCAATGATGTGCGGGGCTGGAAGTCTTCACTTAAAAACGGATGTCTGTCATCAACCCTGACGCGTTAAGATCAAAATGCTTGTCCTGAAAACGCGCTCGCCGTTCGCTAACACATTGACCGCCGGATTGAACGCGCGCCGCGTCTCACTTCTTCAAACTCCGAACGTAACTTGCGAGCGTTTCGATCTCTTCGCGGGAAAACTTCTTCGCGAAGGCGGGCATCTTGCCGCGCCCGTTGGCGATTGAATTGTAGATGCGTTCGTCGCTCACCGACGCTTGCCACGCGGCGTCTGTCAGATCGCGCGCCTTATTAAACTTCGCCTTGAAGGTCTTCGCGCGCCCGTCCTTGCCGTGACACGTCGCGCACTTGCCCTCGAACAACTCACGCGCGTCACGCCCCGCGCGCGCCGTCTTATTATTAGAGTGTTGCGTCGCACTGTACCCACGCACGACGAACGCGGGCGCGCTCGACAAATTGAGCAAAAGCAGAGAGACGGCGATGCCGCCTGCGGCGATGAGTTGCGTGATCTGTTTCATATCGCAGCCGCTCCTTCACTCGTTGTTCGTTCAGGCCATGAATCCCTTTTCGCGCAACGCGCTCTCTAGTTCTCGGTTGGTCGGAACCGAGAGCACCTGCCCCGCGATGTCGAGCGTGGGCTTGCGCTCCTTGCCGTCGTTGTGCTGCTTCACCCATTCCGAAGCCGTCGCGTCCTGCTCCACGTCAATATAAGTGTGCGCGACGCCGAGTTCCTTCAAATGCTTCAAAACATCCTGCGTGTCGTGACACCAATCCGCCCCGTAAACTTTGACTTCCATTTTTCACCTGTCCCCCGAATTATTTAACGCAATGATAACAGAGCAGTGACGAGTGACAAGTGACGAGTGACGATAAAACAGTGACAAGTGACGAGTGACAGGTGACAAGTTAGAAAATGGTAAATCGTGAATAGATAAAACCTGCTTTCGTCTATTCGCGATTTACGATTCACGATTCACGGCTTTTTCTCGTCACTTGTCACTCGTCACTTGTCACTGCTCTGTGCAGTGTTACAATGCCGCTTCAACTTAATTTCTCTACTGCAAAAATTTCCTGTGACGACGAAAGCGACAGATAAATTCCGCGACGAGTGTGGCGTCTTCGGCATCTACGGCCACGCGGAGGCGGCGCGCCTCACCTATCTAGGACTCTACGCGCTCCAACATCGCGGGCAGGAATCGTGCGGCATCGTCTCGTCCGACGGCAGAGAGTTGCGCAGCGAGCGCGCGATGGGACTCGTCTCCGACGTGTTCGACGCCGAACGCCTCAATCGCCTGCCCGGCGCGTCTGCAATCGGCCACGTACGCTACTCGACCGCCGGTGAAGTTTCCATACGCGAGGCGCAGCCCTTCCTCGTCGCCTGCCAGCACGGCCAAGTCGCCATCTGCCATAACGGCAATCTCCCCTTCGCGAGCGAAGAACGCAGACGCCTAGAGCGCGCGGGCGCGATATTCTCTTCAACCTCCGACACCGAAGTCATCCTTCACGGCATCGCGCGCTCGCAGGCCGCTGGAATCAACGAAGCGATCCCCGAAGTCTTGCGCGAGACGGAAGGCGCGTTCTCGATGCTCTTTCTGACGCCCGACTCGCTCATCGCCATACGCGACGCGCGCGGCTTTCGCCCGCTCGCACTCGGGCGACTCGGCGACAACACTTGGGTCGTAGCAAGCGAGACCTGCGCCTTCGATCTCATCGAAGCCACTTACGTGCGCGACGTTGAACCCGGCGAGATGATCATTATTGACGAGCAAGGTCTTCATTCGTCTTTCCCGCTTCCGCCGCGCGAGCATTCGATGTGCATCTTCGAGCACGTCTATTTCGCGCGCCCCGATTCTCTGATCTACGGCCACTCGGTCAACGAGTCGCGTCACAAGATGGGCAAGCGGCTCGCCCTCGAACAACCGACCGACGCCGACATCGTCGTGCCCGTGCCCGACTCCGGCGTCGCCGCCGCCATCGGCTACGCAGCCGAGTCCCGCATCAGTTATCGTCAAGGCTTGGTGCGCAATCACTACGTCCACCGCACGTTCATCGAGCCGAAGCAATCAATCCGCTCGTTCGGCGTGCGCATCAAGTTGAATCCCGTGCGCCATCTCATCGAAGGCCGCCGCGTCGTACTCATTGACGACTCCATCGTGCGCGGCACAACCTCTAAGAAGATCGTACGCATGGTCAGAGAAGCGGGCGCGACGGAAGTTCACATGCGCATCAGTTGCCCGCCCACCGTCAGCCCTTGCTTCTATGGCGTTGACACGCCGAACCGCGACGACCTCATCGCCGCGCAGATGACGGTCGAACAGATACGCGACTTCATCGGCGCGGACTCACTCGGCTACCTCTCGCTCGAAGGCATGCTCGCCGCAACCGGCATACGCCCCGCCGCCTCGTGCGTCGCCTGCTGGACGGGCAGCTATCCCACACGCATCACACGCGAAGCCGAAACCCAGTGGGCGCGCGAACACGAACCCGTGCCGTCGGATTAACGCCGGAAGAAACGTCCGCGCCGTGTCCTTACATTCTTGAATCTTGACTAGTCCGCGCCCTGTAATTACATTGTAGGCATGAAAACGCGCATCATCAAAATCGGAAATTCGCAGGGCGTTCGCATCCCGAAAGTTTTACTGGAGCAGAGCAGCCTCGGCGAAGAGGTCGTACTGGAAGCGCAGCCTGACCAGATCATCATTCGCTCGGCTGTGCGTCCGCGCGAAGGGTGGGAAGAGGCTTTTCGACGGATGGCCGAAGAGGGCGACGATCAACTGCTCGACGCGCAACTTGACGGCGCAACCCGTTGGGACGAGAAAGAGTGGCAGTGGTAGTCAGGCGATTCGATGTCTACTTGATCAATCTCGACCCGACCGTAGGCAGCGAGATTCAAAAGACTCGTCCCTGCCTCGTTATCTCTCCCGACGAGTTGAATCGTCATATCGCCACCGTCATCATCGCGCCGATGACGACGAAAGGCAGGGATTACCCAACCAGAATCGCGTGTAAGTTTCGCGGTAAGCACGGCCAGATCGTGCTGGATCAAATTCGCACCGTTGATAAATTCAGGCTGGTAAAAAAAGTGGGCAAGATTGACGATCTCACGCAGACCAAAGTGCTGACAAAATTGAAAGAGATGTTTTCGGCCTGAGTTGTAGAGAAGACTGATACAACTCACGGTTTTACAATTTTCGCAGGAGAATCAGGGTGGCACAAAGTAGAAGCATACGCGGCTGCGGTTGCGTGCTGGTGGTGCTGGCGATCATCGTGGTCGTCGGGCTGTTCGCGTATTTCAAGTTTTACCGCCCCGCGCCGGGGCCGAAACTGCCGACGCCGTCGGGCGATGAGCTTTCGGTTCATGTGCTCGACGTGGGACAGGGCGACGCCATCTTGATCGTTGCGCCGAATGGTAAGACCGCGCTCGTGGACGCGAGCGTGCCCGGCAGCGGCAAGAAGATTCTCGCCGCGATGAAGAATTACGGCGTTGACCACATTGACTTGATGATCACGACGCATGCGCACGCGGATCATATCGGCGGCGCGGACGAGGTGATCAAGGGGACGAAAGTTTACAAGGTGCTCGACAGCAAAGTGCCGAACACGACGAAGAACTACGAAGATTTTCTGGACGCGATTGAGGCCAACAAGGTCGAGTTCATAGGGGCATCGCCCGGCCAGACGTTCGATCTGGGAAGCGGCGCTGTCATCTCCGTGCTCGCACCCATCCAGCCGCTCTTCACGAAAGATCAGTTGCGCTCCGGCGGCAACGAGCCGAACGCCAACTCGGTCGTCACGCGTCTAGACTACGGCGAGTTTTCGATCCTTTTGACGGGCGACGCCGAAGCGCAGACCGAAGAGAGGATGATGGAGCAGGGCGCGCGGCTCGAAGCGCGTGTGTTGAAGGTCGGCCATCACGGGTCGAAGTACGCGAGTTCGGAAGACTTCCTGCGCGCGGGGAAGTTCAAAGACGCGGTCATCTCTTGTGGCGCGGACAATCGCTACGGCCATCCTAGCCAGGAAGCGTTAGATCGATTCAAAGCCCTCGGCATCAAAATTTATCGTACAGACTTGCAGGGCGAGATCACGATCAAGACGCGTGGCAAAGACGACTACCAGATCACGACCGAACGCGAAGCACCTGCGGACGCCATCGCTACGGGGCGCAAGGCGCAAAAGGACGACTCGGCCAAGTCTGGCTTCATACAGTACGGCGATTTCGGCCCCGCGCCGAAGTCTTCCCCGAAAGCTAAAGCGGCGAACAGCAACAGCAGGTGAGAGTGATGACGCGTAAAGATCATTCAAAGGAAGATTCCGCGAGCGTCGAAGTCCACGCCGTCGTTGATCGCATCGAAGACAATGATACGGCCGTGCTCACGCTCGACGACGAAGCGCGCACGCAACTCGACGTGCCGCGCGGGGCATTGCCGGAAGATGCGAACTCGGACGGCGATCACTTAATACTGAAATTCGACGTTGATGCAAAGAGCGGCGAACGCAAGCTCAAGTCCGTCCGTGCCACGCCCGCCGCACGCCGCGCCGCCGAAGACCGGATCAAAAAGATGCAAGAACGCCTCGCACGCATGAGCGGCGCGGACGACAAAAAAGATTTCAAGCTATAGCTGTCCGTTGTCAGTGGTCAGTTGTCCGTTGTTTAGTGACAATCACACAAGTTGCTAAAGATTAGGATTGAACAACTGACAACGGACTACTGACAACGGACATTTACCCAATGACCAAACCCATCACATACAGCGACGCGGGCGTCTCGATTGAGGCGGCGAACGCGGCGGTTGACCGCATAAAGGAGATGGCGCGCGCCACTTTCAACGCGCGCACGCTCTCCGAGATCGGAAGTTTCGGCGGCATGTTCGACGCCGCGTTTCCGCAGATGCGCGCGCCCGTCCTCGTCGCTTCGGCGGACGGCGTCGGGACGAAACTCAAAGTCGCTTTTGAGACGAACACGCACAACACTATCGGGCGCGATCTCGTCAACCATTGCGTCAACGACATACTCGTGCAGGGCGCGCGTCCACTCTTTTTCCTCGACTATGTGGCGACGGGCGCGCTCTCGCCCGAAGTGATCGCGGCGATAGTCGAAGGCATGGCGCGCGGGTGTCGCGAGAACAACTGCGTGCTGCTCGGCGGCGAGACGGCGGAGATGCCCGGCTTCTACGCCGCAGGCGAATACGACGTGGCGGGTTTCATCGTCGGCATTGTTGATCGGGAAAAGGTGATTGACGGGAAGAGGATCGAGGTGGGCGATTGCGTGCTCGCGCTCCCTTCGGTCGGCTTGCACACGAACGGCTACTCGCTCGCGCGCAAACTATTCTTTGAAGTGGCGGGCTACGATGCGTCAACTCACGTCGAAGAACTCGACATGACCGTAGGCGATGCGTTGCTCGCACCGCATCCGAGTTATCTACACGCGCTCGACGCGTTGCTCGAAACGGGCGCGATCAAAGGTCTCGCGCACATCACGGGCGGCGGCCTCGTTGACAACATTCCGCGCATCTTGCCGGAAGGCACGAGCGTTGAAATTCGTCGCGGCGCGTGGCCTGTGCTTCCCGTCTTCACGCTTATGCAGCGGCTCGGCAACGTCTCGGAGACGGAGATGCACCGCACCTTCAACATGGGCGTCGGCATGGTCATCATCTGCGCCGCGCCGGACGCCGCAACCGTTCGCGCGCACGTCGAAGCGCGCGGCGAGAAAATTTACGAGATCGGTCGCGTCGTCGCGGGCGCGCGCAACGTGGAATTTGTCTAAAAAGTCTCAAGTCCCAAGTCAATACGGGCTTGAGACCTGGGACTTGAGACTTGGGACTTGGGACTTGAATCTAGCCATCCTCATTTCCGGTCGCGGCTCGAACATGCTTGCGCTCGCAGATGCAGTTGAGAGCGGTCGCATCAACGGAGCACGCATCGCGCTCGTCTTGAGCGACCATGCAGAAGCGCAGGGCTTAGAGCGCGCTGCCGAACGCGGCATCGAGACCGTCGCAGTCGAACGCGCGGGACGCACGCGCGTCGAACACGAGCGCGAGATCGTCGCGGCGCTCGAAAAGCACGAAGTTGATCTCATCTGCCTCGCAGGCTTCATGCGCCTGCTGTCGCCGCAGTTCATAGAGATTTATCGCGGGCGCATACTCAACATACACCCTTCGCTGTTGCCCGCCTTCCCCGGCCTCGACGCGCAACGGCAGGCCATCGAGCACGGCGTCAAGCTGAGCGGCTGCACCGTACACTTCGTTGACGAGACTTTGGACGGCGGCCCTATCATCACGCAACGCGCCGTCGCCGTCCGTGAAGACGACACGCCCGACACGCTCGCCGCACGCATTCTCGTCGAAGAACATCAAGCCTACGCGGAAGCCGTCGCGCTCGTGGCGGGTGGAAACTATGAGATCGTCGGTCGCAGGGTGATAAGAAAAAGTTAGCGAGTTGTTTAAGAAGTCTCAAGTCCCAAATCTCACAACATCTCTTGACTTGGGACTTGAGACTTGAGACTTGAATCTATTTTCCGGCGGCGTCGTAAGGTTTGTTGAGTGTCGTCTCGACTTCCGGCAGCCCTTCGGCATAGTAAGCGCGCCTGACGCGGTCAACGACATTTATGACGGCGGCGCGAAAGGCAGACTTCCACCTGTCAGAATGATCTTCAGACGGCTCAAGTTCGAGCGGCGAGTTCTTGATCTTTTCCCACACCGCCTCCAGCCCTTCCCGTTTGAGTATGCCTTGAAGCATCTCAATGGCCGCACGCCCTCCGGCGCGCTCTCCTGCCAGATGATCGGCAGTCTCACAGCTATCCGCACCCCACGTCGTACCGTCCGTGAACTCCACGAAATCTATTGCTTCGTGAATGACTTTGGGCGGTGAGTTACGGCTGACGCCCACAAACCTGCTCTTCGCATCCGACTCTCCCGCTCGAATGACTTTCCCCGGCGCAGGCACGTTATAGATGAAACAGCCGCCGTGCGCAGGCTCTCCGGCGCGTGTGGCGTAGGCGCGAACGGGGCGCGTGCCGACATTTTTAACCTCAATATAAATATCCAGTATCTCGCGCGTCGGGGTCGCCCAGCGCAGTTTGATCACGTTCAGTTCGACGGGCGCGCCGGGCTGCGTCTCGACCACGACTTGCGGCAGTTGATCCGCCTCCGCCGTTTGCGCCGTTGCGCTCTTTTGAGAACTTTGCTGCGCGTAGATTGGCTGCACTGCGAAGGCCAGAGCGAGTGCGAGGCAGATAGTGAATCTCACAATTTTCTCCTTCGCGTGATAAGCGTAAGTGACGAGCGCAAGTGTTGCCTTCAAGTTCACGCCTTCGTTCACTTCTTCTGTCCGAGCGCGACGGCGCGTTGGAAGGCAGCGTAGACGGCCTTTGAGAGAACGGTGCGCAATCCACCCTTTTCCATCTGGTAGATCGCTTCGGCGGACGTGCCGCCGGGCGACGTGACCATGTTGCGTAGTTCTGCGGGGTGCTTGTGCGATTCCATCGCGAAGCGCACGCTCCCCAGCATCGTCTGCAAGACGAGTTCACGCGCCACCTCGCGCGAGAAGCCCATGTGTACGCCCGCGTCCACAAGCGACTCCATGACGAGAAAGATGTAGGTCGGCCCCGTCGCGCTTAAGGCCGTCGCCATGTCAATCTGTCGCTCCTCCGCGACGCGCATCTCGCGCCCCAGTGCGCCGAGCATCGCGCTCACCTGTCGCTCGCGCGTCTCGTCCACCTGCGCCGTCGCCGTCCAAACAGTCATCCCTTCGCCAACTTGCGCGGGCGTGTTCGGCATCGCGCGCACGATTGCCGGATGCAGCAACTCGCCTGCAATCGTCTCGATGCGCGCTCCGGCGACGATGGAGAGCACGAGATCGTCCGCATCGAGAGCGTCTTTCAGTTCGTGCAGCACGCCGTTCAACTTCTGCGGTTTGACCGCGAGGATGACGATTGAACCGGACGCTTCCGCCGCGCGGCTCGCCGCCGACGTATCATCGCCCGTCTTCTTGTGCGACACAGCCTCTCGATTGCTTTCGACGACACGTATGCCGTACTGCGCTTCGAGTTCGTCGCGACGCGCGGCGCGCGGGTGGCTGCCGACGATCTGCGCGGGCGCGACGAGCCTGCGTTTCAACAGACCCGCGATCATTGATTCGGCCATCACGCCGACGCCGACGAACACGAGCTTCACGCCGCCGAGCGGATTCTCGCCGTTGCCATTTTCGTTCGATTCATCGGTCGCAGGTGAGTTAGTCATAAGTAGAAAAGTAGCTCAAAGGGCGAACAGATTCAAAGCTCGTAAATTGCTCGTCGCTCAAAACCGCCTTCGTCTATTTACGATTCGCGCTCCACGTTTTACGATTAAGCGATGACGATTGACGAACAACTCGAAACTTTGCGCAAAGGCACGGTCGAGATCATCCGCGAAGACAACCTGCGCGCGAAGTTGGAAAAGAGCGCGCGCACCGGCGTGCCCCTGCGCATCAAACTCGGAGCCGACCCGACCGCGCCCGACATACATCTCGGCCACACGGTCGTCATACGCAAACTCCGCGCGTTTCAGGAACTCGGCCACACGGTCATCTTCCTCATCGGCGACTTTACGGGACTCATCGGCGACCCTTCGGGCAAATCGGCCACGCGCCCGCAACTCACGCGCGAAGAGATCAACGCCAACGCCGAAACCTACAAGACGCAAATTTTCAAACTGCTCGACCCCGACAAGACGGTCATTGATTTCAACTCGCGCTGGATGGACACGCTCGGCTCCGACGGCTTCGTACGCCTCGCCTCGCACGTCACGGTCAAGCAGATTTTGGAGCGCGACGATTTCGAGAAGCGACTCAACGAAAATCGCCCGCTCGCACTGCACGAAGTTCTCTACCCGCTCGTGATGGCCTACGATTCGGTCGCGCTCGAAGCGGATGTAGAACTCGGCGGCACGGATCAGAAGTTCAACATTTTGATGGGGCGCAATCTACAACGTGAGTACGGGCAGGAGGCGCAGGTCGCCATCATCATGCCGCTGCTGGAAGGCACGGACGGCGTGCAGAAGATGTCCAAGTCGCTCGGCAACTACATCGGCATCAACGAGCCGCCGCAAGAGATGTTCGGCAAAGTCATGTCCATCTCCGACGAACTGATGTGGCGCTACTACGAACTCCTGACCGACCTACGCGCCGACGAGATCGCACGTCTTCGCGCCTCGGCTGACGCTGGCGAACGCAACCCGCGCGACCTCAAAGTCGAACTCGCCAAACGCATCATCACGGACTTTCACTCGTCGTCCGACGCGGAGGCCGCCGAAGAAGAATTTAACCGCGTCTTCAAACGCAAGGAAATTCCCGACGAGATCGAAGAGCGCGCCATCGCAGCAGGCAGTTGGAAACTGCCACGCCTGCTGGTCGAAACCTCGCTCGCGCCTTCGATGGGCGAAGCGCGCAGGCTCATCGAGCAGGGCGGCGTCCGCGTTGACGGAGAACGCCGTGCCGAAGATGAACTCAACATGGCGGCAGGGCAAACGATCCTCATTCAAGTCGGCAAGCGTCGCTTCCTGCGCGTGCGCGGAGCATGAAAATATTGATAAGTGATAATAGCGACGCTTTAATCTTGTTACCTGTCACTCGTCACTTGTCACTGTCTTAAAAATGTCTGTAGCAATCGCCAACGAAGAAACGCTAGTGATTGAGACGCCGGAGCGCGTGCCGTTGCACTTTGCTTTGGCTTCGATTGGGAACCGGTTTCTGGCGTGCGCGGTTGATCACGGGTTGCAGTTGTTCGTGATGCTGCTCGTGGCGCTGGTGTTTCTGTGGACGGGCTACTGGGCGCAGTTGGGGAGTAGCGTGTCGCAGATGCCGAAGTGGATGCTGGCGGCGTTGATCATTTTGGTGTTCGTCGTGTGGTCGGGTTATTTCGCGCTGTTCGAGTGGCTGTGGAACGGGCAGACGCCGGGCAAGCGCATGTTGAAATTGCGCGTCATACGCGAGGACGGGCGACCCGTCACAGTCTGGGAGGCGGCGGCCAGAAATCTCCTGCGCACGTTCGACATGATGCCGTTTCCGTTTTATTCAATCGGGCTGGTGTCGGTTTTCTTGAGCAGCCGCGACCAGCGCGCGGGCGATTTTGTGGCGGGCACGGTCGTCGTGCGCGAACGCGAGGCGCAAGCCCCGACGTTCGACGAAGTGTTCGCCGCGCCGACGAGCGACGTGGCCTTGCGGCGTGCGTTCAAGCCGGTCGTGTTCACGGGCGACACGCTCGCGCTTTCGGAGGGCGAGATCGAAGTGGTCGAGACGTTCCTCAGACGGCGCTGGGAATTGACGGACGCGATGCGCCAGTGGATGGCCTGGCGAGTGGCGACGCCCATCCTCTACAAACTCAAGCCCGACTTCGACCGCGCAAATTTCACCTACGAAGGCTTCCTCGAAGAACTGCTCCACCGCTTCCGCGCCGAGCATCGTTTCAACAACTGAATTCAAATTAATCTAGGGCAAGCAAAAGCACTCACCACCACAGACACAGAGAACACAGAGGGGGCACAGAGCATATTCAACTCTCTGCGCCCCCTTGTGTTCTCTGTGTCTGTGGTGGTGAAGGTTTTATTCTCTTAACCTTGCTCTACAGGTTCGCCCACTCGACGGGGAACATCATTCCGGCTTGCGCGGGGTCGAGTTTGATGCCGAGCAGTTCGGCGGCGCGTGCGAGCACGGGGTCGCGGTTGGCCGCAAGGTCTTCCGCCGTCGGGATGAGCAACTCGTCGGGCGTTACGCCGGAGTGTTCGAGGCTCTTGCCATCAGACATGATCACGTCTGCGTTCGTGATGCTCGCGCCGTACCAGATGACTGTCTCCGTTCCCATCTCCTGCCCGTGATAAGTTGACTGCATCACGAAACCGGATGACTGGTCGCCGATGACCACGCCGCGCTTCTCCAACTGCATCAGACGCGCGAACAGTTCCGCCGCCGAACTCGATTTGCTGTCAATGAGTACGACCACTTTTCCTTCAAACATCTTACCATTGCGCTTCTTGGCGACCATCGGCTTCATCTCTTTGCGCCCCTTCAAGTCCGCGATCTTGATTTCGCGGTCGAAGAAGTGGCTGGCGAGTCGTTCGAGCGTCATCACGTAGCCGCCCGGGTTGCCGCGCAGGTCGAGGATCAAGGCGCTGTTTCCCTTGACCTGCTCGTTCATAATTTGATCGGCCTGCTCAGGCTCGAAGCCGAAGCTGTCCATCTTCCACACGATCACGCCGCCGAACTTCTGAAAGCGATGGCGACGCAGGCGCGCGGCGTCTTCGCCTTTGCGTATGACATCGTTGATGTCCATGTGCGAGTTGCCCCTGCCGGACAAATCCAGCACGCGCTTGCCCTGCTGCACTTTGGCCGCCACGTCGAGCTGGCGCGGCTGCTGGCCGGGACTTTGCAAAACGAGGCGCATCCCCGGTCGCGGGCTGAGGCCGTAGTAGTAGTACTCCATCTTCCAGAGTTCTTTGCGCGTCGGCTTGAAGCCGTCAACGGAGACGATCAGATCGCCCGGCTTGACGCCCTTGGCGTCGGCGTCGCTGCCCGGCTTGACGGCCACCACGTAACACTTATCGCCGATGGCCTGCATCTGCCACCCGTACTCCACTCTGACGGCGCGCGACGGCGGGCTAAACGTAGTGTGCGAATCGTTGAGGTCGAGGAAAGCTTGCGCGATGATGCCGAAGGCTTGATTGATCGACGTGGCCTGCTTGATCTTTTCTTCGGCGGCTTTGAAGCGCGCGTCAACATCCATGCCGTGGAAGTTTGGGTCGTAATAATTTTTCTTGAGTTCGTTCTTGAGCACGCTGAGCATGGTCTGCGCGCGCTCGCGTTCGATGCGGTCGAGCGATTGCGCGCGGAGAGACTGCGGCACGAGTCCGGCGGCGACGACGAACGCAAGTAGGACGGGGATTATCTGTCTGCAATACTTCATGAGGGTTTACTCCTAATACAGTGGAAATCCTGAACACTTAATCGCGGGTAAAACGTCAGAGGATGACGCTGCGTGGCCGACATATTGCCACAGACGCATTTTATTTGGCAACGCTTTCGCGGGGAGAACGCGCGAAAGATTATCATGGCAAGCGTGGAAGAGCATAGCCGCACGCACGGACGCACGCGCGTGTGGAAGCGGGGCACCTTGCCGCGTCCGGTTTTCATCTAAATTTAGGAACGGACGGGCGACGGTGTAAGCGTGTTTGACGCGAAGTTTGCGCGTCTGTTACTTTCGTCTGTTTCGTTGCGGTGAAGATTTTCAACCATCAAGAGGAAGTGGAAAAATAATGGCTCAAGACGTTTTTATTTTAGGCGGCAAGCGCACGCCGATGACCGAATATGTCGGCGCGTTGAAGGATGTCAAAGCGATTGACCTCGGCGCACAGGCTGCGCGCGGCGCGCTCGCGGAGACAGGTGTTGCGGCGGAAGAGATCGACCACACCATCATCGGCAACGCCTTGCAGACTTCGGGCGACGCCATCTACGGCGCACGCCACGTCGCACTGAAGGCGGGCGTTCCGGCGGAGCGTCCTGCGCTGACGGTCAACCGCCTGTGCGGCAGCGGCATTCAATCAATCGTCTCCGGCGCACACATGATCCTGCTCGGCGAAGCGCAGACGGCGCTCGTCGGCGGCATGGAGTCAATGTCTATGGCTCCGCACGCAATCTACGGCGCGCGCTCCGGCTTCGGGCTGGGTCAGGGCAAACTCGAAGACACACTGATGGTCGCGCTCCTGGACACCTACTGCAACACGACGATGGCGGGCACGGCGGAAAACCTCGCGCGCCGCTACGAAATCTCGCGCGAAGATCAGGACAAATACGCCTTGCGCTCGCAGCAGGAAGCCAAGCGCGCGCAGGATGCGGGGCTATTCAAAGAAGAGATCACGCCCGTCGAAGTCAAAACGCGCAAAGGCGTCAAAGTCGTTGACACGGATGATCACTTGCGCCCGGACACGACGCTCGAAGTGCTCGCCAAGCTGCCGACCGCGTTCAGCAAAGACGGATTCGTCACCGCCGGAAACGCTTCGGGCATAGTTGACGGGGCGGCGGCTCTCGTCATCGCGGGCGAAGAGTTTGTGAAGTCGCGCAGTGTCGCGCCGCTCGGTCGCATCGTCGCGTGGGCTTATGCGGGCGTCGAGCCGGAGGTGATGGGGATTGGCCCTGTGCCCGCCGTGCGCAAGGCTTTGGAGAAGGCCGGGTTGAAACTCTCGGACATTGATCTGGTCGAAGTCAACGAAGCGTTCGCAGGCCAATACCTCGCCGTCGAGAAAGAACTCGGACTCGACCGCTCGCGCACGAACGTCAACGGCGGCGCAATCGCGCTCGGCCACCCGCTCGGCGCATCCGGCACGCGCCTCGTGCTCACCTCGCTGCTTGAGTTGCGCCGTCGCGGCGGTCGCTACGCGCTCTCCACCGCCTGCATCGGCGGCGGTCAAGGCATAGCGATCATCGTCGAAAGACAGTAAGACAGTGACAAGTGACGAGTGACGAGTGACAAGAAAAAGCCGTGAATCGTAAATCGTGAATAGAGAAGAACTGTCTTCTTCTATTCACGATTCACGATTTACTTGTCTTATCTCGTCACTTGTCATTGCTTTATCCATGCGAACGCCCCGCGCAGGCTCTCTCCTCAAAAAACCTGCGGGGGCGTTCGACGTTTGCGCCAACAGTTTTCCCCCCTCTGGCGCAAATATGAATTGTACGAATTAAAGGGCTGACGAATTTCGACCCGACTCGCCACTACCCGACGCTCCTCATTTCAATCGTCGTGCCACACGCGTTCACGAACGCGTGCGCGCCCGAAGCGACGCTAAATGCGTGAATTTCAAGGCGCGTAGACCTCTCCCGTAATGTCTCTGTGAAAACGCCTGTGCGTGATAGACGCGCGATACTTGCTACGCACTTTTTCGCGCGCCGCAGAGAGATAGTTGATTAGCGCCTGCAAACAAGCGCGTTTCGCGGTGAGTGCGAACGTAGTAACGTGTGCGAATGAAGTAGCGGATGCGAAGAGTTTTATGAGGCCGTGAGTGAGTGCGTTGAAGCGCGCGTACAATTGTTGAGGCGTCTGCCAGAGGCGTGCGGAGCGGGTTTGATCTTTGGCCGGTTTTCGAGGCGTTGCGAACTATCTCTGCATCCCGCGCGTAATAATCGCGCGCGCGTGCGCGGGGCGGCGGAGAGCGCGCAATTTACTCTTGCCGCCGCGCGCGATTTGTAGTATTTAACATCCCGTTTTTATCACCGTAAGGCTCGCTTAATCGTACCGCCTTATGATATAAATTCGCTTTACACGCTAGCACGCAGTCTTTCAATACCTACACAAGGTTTAATCGCAAAACATCTTCGGACGCGGAAGTTGCCCCCAAAGGTCTGCGCTGTGTCCGAGTCAGCCCAAACAATCGAAATAGAAAAGAAGGACGAAATATGTCGAAACTATCTTTGCACCGCTCAGCCTGCGCGCTGATGGTCATGTTGCTCTGCTTTGCGTTCGGGGTCGGCACAGCCTCTGCGCAATCGGAGGCCAGTTCCGGGCAGATCGCCGGAGCCATTACGGATTCCACCGGAGCCGCCGTCCCCAATGCGACGGTCACGGTGACGAACAAAGAAACCGGTCTGACCCGCACGGCGACCACCAGCGATGACGGTCTCTACACCATCCCGCTGCTGCCGACCGGAACCTACACGATAGCCGCGCAGGCGGGTAACTTCGCCGAGACGAAAATGGAGAACGTGGTCGTCAACGTCGGGCGCGTGGCCGACGGCAACATCACGCTCGGCGTGAGCGGCGTGCAAGAGGTCGTCACGGTTTCGGCGGAAGCCATTCAGGTGACGCGCAACGAATCCGACGCCGTCGTCAACGAGCGCGCGATCAGCAATCTGCCGATCAACGGTCGTCGCTTTCAGGACTTCATCACGCTGACGCCGACCGCGCAGGTTGACCCGCAGCGCGGCCAGATTTCGCTCTCCGGCCAGAAGGGCATCAACTCGAACATCAACGTTGACGGCGTTGACTACAACCAGCCCTTCTTCGGCGGCATACGCGGCGGCGAACGCTCCAATCTCGCCTTCACCATTCCGCAAGAAGCGATCAAAGAGTTTCAGGTCGTCGCCTCCGGCTACTCTGCCGAGTTCGGTCGTTCCAGCGGCGGCATCGTCAACGCCGTGACAAAATCCGGCGACAACGACGTTCACGGCTCGGCCTTCTACCTGCTCCGACCGCAACGGCTCGCACGCGGCAACGAATACACAGAGACGTTGCAGACGCAGATCGCAGCGCGCGTCTCGGGCGTTGACGCGACGCTCGCGCCGACGCAACACCAGTTCGGCGGCTCAATCGGCGGCCCGATCAAGCAGAACAAACTTTTCTACTTCGGCGCTTACGAGCAGCAGAAGTTCAACGCGCCGCGCCAGATCGTTTTCAACATCGGCAGCGATTTTCCGAACGGCGCGACGGTGGTTCAGTCTCAACTACCCGCTGTCCAATCCGTCCTCGACTTCTATCGCGGCGAGCAGGCCGCCTATGAACTGACCAACGATGCTTTCGCCGGACTCGGACGCATTGACTGGGCTATCAACAACGAACACCGCTTCAACATACGCTTCAGCGCGAGCAAGAACGAAGCGGAGAACGCCGTCTCCAGAGGCGAAACGTCGCTCGACCCGACGACGAACCAGGCTCTCTCCACAAACGGCACGGAGAAGAACAAGACCAAGATCGGCGTCGCTCAACTCGTCAGCGCCTTCGGCTCGAAGGCTGTGAACGAACTGCGCTTGCAGGCCGCGCGCGAAGACCGCCCGCGTATCTCGAATTCCGAGTTGCCGCAAATCCTGACCGGCTTCGCCACCTTCGGCGCAACCAACTTCCTGCCGACCACGCAGTACGACACACGCTATCAAGCGGCAGACAGCTTCACCTATCTGACGGGCAACCACAACTTGAAATTCGGCGGCGAATACAGCCGCCTGTTTGCCAACCAGAGGTTCGGTTTCAACCAGTTCGGCGGCTATGCCTTGAGCATCGGCAACTCGGCGCAAAACGTCTACGATACGTTGCTCAGACTGGCGAACACCACAACCATCATTCCCGCCGTTGCGCCCTCGACGACGCCGACAGTTATCATCGGACGATTCGATGATACGCGCGCTCGTTACAATCGCCAGATCGGAAACTTGCAAGCCGAGTTCACCGGACACGAACTGGCCTTCTTCGGTCAGGATGCGTGGAGACTTTCGCCCAAGCTCTCCATCAACTACGGACTCCGTGTGGAGCAGCAATACAACCCGTCGCCCGAAGTCACCAACACGCAGATCGCCACCGTCGTGCAGAACACGCGCTTCCCGATTCGCGGCACGGGCTACAACCCCAGCATCCCCGATAGCGGCTGGCAAGTCGGGCCGCGCGCCGGTTTCGCCTGGGACCCTGAAGGACAGGGCAAGATGGTCATTCGCGGCTTCGCCGGTTACTACTATGCGCGCACGCCGCTCATCGTTTTGGCCGACAGCACCAACAACTATCGCGCCATACCCGCCAACGTCAGCACAACTTTGCCGTTCACGGGATTCAACCAGAACAACTTCAACACGTTCCTCGGAACTCCCGCCGGTCAACCGTATCTCCAGATCACGGGCTGCAACCTGACGGGCACTGCCGAGCAACGCGCGCGCTGCACGCCGAACTCGGTCTTCCGCCAGTTCGCGATCATCGGCGTCAACTTGAACAACTCGCCGCTGAGCAACTTGCCGATTATCTCGCCGGAGCAGATTTCAACTATCGCCAGCGGGCTTGGTCTGAACCCGAATCCTTTCGTCGGAGCGACCGTGACCGGACACGCAGAGGATTTCAAAAATCCGCGCTCGTTCCAGTTCGGCTTTGCGTTCGAGCGCGAAGTTGCCAAGAACTTCACCGTCGGCATTGACTATGCACACGTCAAGACCGACCGCATCCAACGCAACCGCGATCTGAACTTGCCCGCGCCGCTCACGGCGCAGGAGTACGTCGACTTTTTGCGCGCCAACAACACGGTGGCGAATTTCAACACGTTAGTGAGCAACGGCACGGTCGGACAGATTTTGCAATCCGGTCGCACCTACATTGCCATCAACACACCGGCTGGCTTGCCGACCGCTCCGACCGGCGCGGTTTTGACTCGCCAGCGCCCGACGCAGGCGCAGCAGGGCTTCGCGCTCGGCAGCGTTCAAGTTCGCGAATCAACGGCGAAGTCTCTGTATCGCGCGCTGACCTTCCGCGCTCGCTACAATAATCGTTGGACGCAACTCAACGCCTATTACACTCTGTCCAGAGCGCTCGGCGACGACGACAACGAACGCGATGCGGGCGGTGTGGCCTATGCCGATCCGTATGACTTGCGACGCGAGTACGGTCGAAGCCGTCTTGATCGTGAGCATCAGTTCGTCGCGAATCCATTGGTCTTCCTGCCGCACGGCTTTGAAGTCTCAAGCGCGATTCGTCTACGCTCCGGCAACCCGCTCAACGCCACTTCGGGCGCGGATTTGAACGGCGACGGCGTCAACAATGATCGCCCGCTGCTCGTTCCCGGCCTGACCTACCAGCGCAACGATTTCCGCAACATGCCGATTTACGATGTTGACCTCCGCTTGCAAAAGGGATTCAGCTTCGGCGAGAACCGTCGCCTGACCTTCTCGACGGAGTTCTTCAACATCCTCAACCGTGTGAACCTAATCTTCCCGTCGGCTGCGACGGCGACATCGGTTCCCGGCGGCGGCGGGCAGTTCTGCGCGACGGCGAGCCAACTCTGCGGCTTGAACGGCGTCGCCAACCCGGCCTTCTTGCGTACGAGAGATGCCAACGGCGCGATCATCACGTCTGCCACCAACCCCGGCAGTCAAGTCTTCCAGATGCAACTCGGAGCGCGCTTCCAGTTCTAAACTGAAACGCAACCGACGGCATCTTTAACCTGAAAGCAAGGGCGCGTTCATTAAGGGCGCGCCCTCTTTCTTTGTCCGAAGACCAACCGCGCACGCCTCCCACTGTACGGAAACGGACAAGAACCCGACTCGCTCTCCCTCCGTCGGCTCATGAGCCGACGCCCCGCGCAATCCCTTCTCTCGTAAAGTTTTCCAACCCCACACGCGCTCGCCTACGACCCGCACGCGCGCCGCTGGCACAGCCGTTGCCGATTGCATACGCCGACCGAGCACGAGCAAGCGTTTCTGCTTCTCGTCAACACACCAAGCGGGCAAACATTTTTTGAGGAGGCACAACTGATTATGGGTTTACCGAACAGCGATGAGATCGAGGGAAAATTTGATCAAGCCAAAGGCGCGGTGAAAGATAAGGTGGGCGAAGCCACAGGCGACCGCGATCTCGAAGCCGAAGGCGAGGCCGACCGCGCCTCCGGCAACATTCAAGAAGGCTTCGGCACAGCCCGGCGCAAAGTCGGCGAAGCCATCGAAGACATCGGCGACAAGATCAGCCGTTAAGAGCAGTGACAAGTGACAGGTGACGAGTGACGAGTTAGAAAAACCGTAAATCGTGAATCGTAAATCGTGAATAGAAAGAAAACGGCTTTCTTCTATTTACGATTTACGATTCACGATTTACTTGTCTTAACTCGTCACTTGTCACTCGTCACTGCCTTCTTCACTCTTGCCTGACGTGTTCCGCGCCGAGGTCTGAGAGTAGTTTTTCGATGGTCTCTGCGTCTTCGTTCGACTTGGCTTCGACGCCTATGAGAATGCCGCCGCCGCGCAAGCCCGCGTCGTAAACCTTCGCGCGATGTTCCGGAATGCCCGCGCCGACGAGCGCGCCGATCACGCCGCCAGCCGCGCCGCCCGCGCCCGCACCCGCCAGCGCCGCCGCAATCGGCCCCGCGATCACGAGTCCCAACCCCGGCAACGCGATGCTCGTTCCCACCGCCGCAATCGCCGCGAGCACCGCGCCGACCGTGCCGCCGACCGCGCCGCCGATGCCTGCGCCGTCCGCCGCGTGCGTCCGCGTCTCAATCGCAAACTCCTTGTTCTTCGTCGCGTCGGACATGAGCACGCTGATGTCGTCGCGCGTGTAGCCGTGTTTGATGAGCGCGTCAACAGCAGCCTCCGCCGCCAGACGCGTCTTGAAAAGTCCCGTTACGAGTTTCGCCATAAAATCCTCCTTAAATTTTCACTCTCAACTCGAAATGTTAATCCGCTTGTTAACAGTCTCGACAGCAATCTTTATGCCGACTCGCCAAACGCTGTCTCTATTCGTCTCCGGCGCGAAATTACGTTGGGGAACACGACACATCGCACGCCTCTGGTGTAATGTAAAGCCTCATTACACATCTCACAGGGGAGAATTTAACCGATGCTCAAAGCTATTATTTTCGACATTGACGGCACGCTCGTTGACTCTGTTGACCTGCACGCGCGCGCCTGGCAGGAAGCGTTTCGCAAGTTCGGGCGCGAAGTCGAGTTTGAGAAAGTGCGCCATCAAATCGGCAAGGGCGGCGACCAGTTGATGCCCGTCTTCTTCTCCGAAGAGGAACTCGCGCGCTTCGGCAAAGAGATGGAAAAGTTCAGGGGCGATCTCTTCAAGCGCGAATACCTGTCGCGCGTGCGCGCCTTCCCGCAAGTGCGCGAACTCTTCGAGCGCATCCGCAGCCAAGGCTTACGCATCGCCCTCGCCTCGTCCGCCAAAGAGGACGAACTCAAAACCTACAAAGAGATCGCGCGCATTACAGACCTCGTCGAAGAAGAGACATCTTCGGACGACGCCGACAAATCGAAACCGCACCCCGACATCTTCGAGGCCGCGCTCGCCGCGCTCGGCGACGTTGAGGCGCACGAAGCAATCGTCGTCGGCGACACGCCCTACGATGCGGAAGCGGCAGGCAAGATAAATCTGCGCACCGTCGGCGTGCTCTGCGGCGGCTTCCCCGAAACGGAACTCCGCGCCGCAGGCTGCACACACATCTACAGCGACCCCGCCGACATGCTCGCGCGCTACGACACGTCGCCGCTCGCGCAAACGTCATCTTCGTCTGCGGCCAACGCCAGCGACTAATAGTGAAGATTCTCCAACTCAGTTCAGCGCGCACGTTCGGCGGCGGCGAGAGACACTTCGCCGATCTCTCGAACGCACTCTCCGCGCGCGGCCACAATGTTTACGCCGCGCTCTCTCACTCGTCGCCGCTCCGCGAAAAACTCACAACCCTGCCCGCCGCAAACGTCTCGACGCTCCCGCTACGCAACGCCCTCGATATCAATAGCGCCACACGCCTCGCGCGCTTCATACGCGAGCATGAAATCGAAACCGTCCACGCGCACCTCGCGCGCGACTACCCGCTCGCAGCCTACGCCGCACGTAGCGCCGGAAGCGTCCCCTTTATCCTCACGCGCCACGTACCCTTCCCCTTGAGTGGCTTGCATCGCTTCACGCTCTCAAAAGTCGCGCGCGTCATCGCCGTCTCCGAAGGCGTCGCGCGCGGCCTACGCGCGAGTCGAATTTTCCCCGACGAAAAAATCCGAGTCATCCCGAACGGCATCTCCGTCACCGAACTTAATCACGCACTCGAAAATTTCGACCGCGCCGCGTTTCGCCGCACGCTTCATGCGCGCGACGCACTTCTCGTCGGCACAGTTGGCGAGTTGAGTCCTGTGAAGGGGCAGGAGGAGTTCGTGCGCGCCGCCGCGTTAATCGTCAAGCGAGAGAATTTTACGAACGCGCATTTTCTCATCGTCGGCGACGACAGATCGCGCGGCGGAGAAACGCGCACGCTCATCGAAAAATTGATCGCCGAACACGCGTTACAAAAACACGTCTCGCTCGTCGGCCACGTCGCCGAACTCACGCCGCTCATTAGTTCGCTCGACATCTACGTCTCTGCTTCGCGCGCGGAGGCTTTCGGGCTGGCGACGCTCGAAGCGTTGATGTGCGGCGTCGCGACCGTCGCAACCGACACGGACGGCGCGCGCGAAATGATCGAAGACGGCGCGACGGGAAAACTCGTGCCCATCAATGATGCGGATGCGCTCGCACGCGCGATCCTTCGTCTCCTACAAAACGAAGACGAACGCGCGCGCTTAAGCGAACGCGCACGCGAAGAATCACGTGCGCGTTTCGATCTCGAACGAATGGTTGATGCGACGGAAAAAGTTTACCGTGAAGCTCTCACGATAAAATGAGTGTGAGAAATTTTAGGCTGCTCTCGGCGTGCGGCTTTGCGATCCGGCGTTGGCGACGGTGCTGCGCGCATACTGACGGTGCGGGTCGTAATCTCTTTCGAGATATTGACGCGCGATGTACTTGAGTGTCGCGGAGACGTGCTTGCATTCATAACGCGGTTCGGCATCGCCGCGATAGATGAAATCGGCGCAGGTGCATGCCAGCCGCTTCGTTTCGGGATCGCGAAACAGGTGATAGTTCTGCTCCGTGCCCGACTCGGAAAAAGCGATCCACCCGTAAGGCTCTGCGTCCCTCACCTCGATCCGCTCGCTTCGCGCCGCGCGTTGTTCCGCTGCCGAAAAAATCTGCGCCTTCGTAGTCTGTTTCTTGCTGCTCATCGTTGCTTCCTTCTGTGAATTTTAACTTGCGCCTGCGGCGCGCGCGCGTGACCGGGAAATCACACTGATTTTGTTCGCTATTTAGATGCACACATCCCGCTCCGAGTTTGACGCTCGCGCGAACTGCGTGTTATTTACGCCCGCGAATCACGTAACTTTATCCGGCCTGTTTGAAATGCAGGAGAGTGAACGATGACTACTGCACGCGTGCGCGGAATCAAGTTGGCTTACGATGTGACGGGCGACGGGCTACCGGTCGTCTTACTGCACGGCTTCCCTTTCAACCGCACGCTCTGGCGCGAACAGGTCGAGGCTCTGCGCGAGCGTCATCAAGCTATCCCCGTTGACCTGCGCGGGCACGGCGAGACGACCGCAACTGATGCTCCGGCGACGATGGAAGAGATGGCCGAAGACGTGGCCGCGCTGCTAGATGAATTACAACTCCCGCGCATCGTGCTCGGCGGCCTCTCGATGGGCGGCTACGTCGCGCTCGCTTTCTACCGTCTCTTTCCCGCACGCGTCAGCGCACTCATCCTCGCAGACACGCGCCCGCAAGCCGACACAGACGAAGCGCGTCGCATTCGCGAAGAGACCGCTACGCGCGCGCTCAACGAAGGCATGCAAACAATCGCCGACGCGATGCTGCCGAAACTTCTCGCGCCGCTGACGCACGACGAACGTCCTGAGATTGTCGCCCGCGTCCGCGACATGATCCTAAACACCGATCCGCGTGGCGCGGCGTCAGCTCTTCGCGGCATGGCCGTGCGCAGAGATCAGACGGAACTCTTGCGCGAGATAGATTGCCCTGCGCTCGTCATCGTCGGAAGCCTCGACGCGATCACGCCGCCTGCGGATGCGGAACTGTTGAAGCGCGAGATACACAACTCGCGTCTTGAAATCATCGAAGGCGCGGGTCACGTCTCAAACCTCGAATGCCCGTCGGAGTTTAATTCCGCGTTGGAGAAATTCTTGCGCGAGTTGGAAGCGTGAAGAATTTATGTCTTAACTTTTCGCACACGCGCATCACTTTTGCGATGAGTTGTTGATTGAATGAAACGATGAGTCGAACAGATCAGGAGTCTTGGAAGTTTCGCATCGAGGAGCGTGTTCGTTGGGGCGACGTTGACGCGGCGCGCATCATTTTTTATGGCGCGTACATACGCTTTTTTGAGATCGCCGAGACGGAACTTTTTCGCGCCGTCGGCTTGCCCTATGGCCGCGCGTTCGACGAACTCGACGTGTGGTTGCCGCGCGCGCATCTCGAATGCAACTTCCGGCAGGCCGCGCAGTTGGACGATTTGCTCGAAGTCTCCGCCTACGTCGGGCGCATCGGCACGAAATCGCTGCGCCTGAATTTTGAAGTCCGGCGCAACGGCGAATCTTCAATCGTCGCCGAAGCGCACTTCGTCCTCGTCGCCGTTCGTCGCAACACGTTCGACTCCGTGCCTGTCCCCGAAGAACTCAAACGCCGCCTCGCGCCATACACGCAACCTGCGAAGGACGCGTAGTTAATTTAACGAGAAGATTTTTACGGACTGATCTAGAGCGGCCAGAGGACGCTGCGTGCGAGCGTGCGTTTGAGATTGACGTAGCCTTGATCGCCTGCGACGAGTTCGCGGAGCGTGCGGCGTATGCCCGGGTGAAGGCGCGCGAAGTCAATCATGCGGTCGGTGAAGGGCGCGCCGAAGAATTCGCCGTAGAAGCGTCGGCGCATCGCGGAGGCGCGGCGCAGTTCGCGCCCGAAGTCTGCGCGCCAACGTTCCTCGTAAGCCGCTGCCTTGCCTTCAAGAAAAGCGTCCGCGAAAAGTTCAGCCGAACGCAGCGCGTAGTAGATGCCTTCGCCCGTCACGGGGTCTGCGAAACCGGCTGCGTCGCCAAGCAGCGCCCACGTCTCCGCGCCGACGCGTCGCGTGTTCCAGGTCTCAGGCGCGAGGCCGGGAATGCGCGCGGCGTAGCGGTCAACCGAGGCGCGAAGTTTCCGCTCGATCTCTGCGTCGCGTAGTTCGTCGTCCGCCGATTGTTTCGACTGCGAAGACCAGAGTGGCGCGTGCTCGTCTTCGCAAGTGCGGTAATAGCCGATCATGAACTCCCAGAGCAGCGCGTCGAGCGAGCGATGATTGAAGGCGTCCTGCGAGGTGGCGATGCCGAACGAGATGTGATCGAGGCGCGGGAACGCCCACGCGTAGCCGACCCAGCCCGGCAAAAACGCGATGACCGTCGGCGCATCGCCGCGTTTCGGCAACGGCGCACGATAGCCGAAGGCGACTTCCATCTCCGCGTTCGGCAGCGCGCCCGCCAGACGACGCGCGATGGGACTGTTCGCGCCGTCAGCCGCGACGAGCATGCGCCCCTGCCAACTCCCGCCGCTTCGCGCACGCACCGTCCAACTCTCTCGCTTGTCGGCGTCGCCGTCAGCCGCGACGGAAACGCGTTCGGGTATGACGTGCGCTCCGGCTTGGATTGCGCGGTCACGCAAATAGGAATCGAACGCGGCACGCGAGTAGATGGCGAAAGGCGCGTCGAGTTTGAGACGCACGCGCGTGCCTGCGGGCGAATACATCTCTACCTCTTCGACCGTGCGCCCCATCGCTTCGAGCAGGTGCGGCCAAGCTTTCAGAGCCTTTGAAGTGACGCCGCCGCCGCAAGCCTTCGCCTCGCCCGCAGGCCGCCCGTCGAACAACGCGACGCGCGCGCCGCCGCGTGCCAGTCGCTCCGCCGCGAACGACCCCGCAGGCCCCGCGCCGACAATCAACGCGTCAAACTTCTCGCTCTCCTTCATTCGCTCTTGCGCACTCCTTACGCCGACACAGACGGTCGCGCGTATCCTACATCACGGCGGGCGATGTTAACACGCGCACGCTTGGTCTTCTTGTCATGTCGTGCGGTTGGTGTGATAAAATCCCGCGCATCCCTCAAAGAGTTTTCTACGGCAGTCGCGCGAATGCTTCGTGCGCGCGAGGCGTTTCGATTCCCCGCTCGCGTCTGTCATTTGTTTCAACTGAACGGACGCTCAGAAACTCCCGTCGCGGTAGGCACAGAATATGGCTGGCTCTATCGTTTTCGTCGGCATCGCTCCGCACCCGCCGATCATGGTTCCAGAGGTCGGGCGGGAAGCCGTCGCCGAAGTGCGCGGCTCGATTGACGCGATGCGCGAATTGACCGAACGCATCATCGCGTGCGGCGCGGAGACCGTCATCATCATCTCGCCACATGCGCCGCTCGACGCACGCGCCTTCGTTACCTACGGCGAACGGGAACTGCGCGGCGACTTCGCCAACTTTCGCGCCCCGCAGGCGACCATACGTGCGCCGCTCGATCTCGAACTCCTCGAAGCGATCACTTCATCCGCCGCCGAAGACGGCTACCAGATCGTCCCGCTCGAAGGCTACGAACTCGATCACGGGACAGCCGTGCCGCTCTATTTTCTTTTGCGTAACAACTGGCGCGGGCGCGTCGTCGCGCTCGGCTACAGTTTTCTGTCAAACGAAGATCACGTGCGTTTCGGCGCGTGCGTCCGCCGCGCAGTCTTTGCGTCTGGTCGTGCCGTCGCGTTTGTAGCGAGCGGCGACTTGAGCCACCGCCTGACGCCCGACGCGCCCGCAGGTTACAACCCTGAGGCGCACCTCTTCGACGAACAGGTTGTCGCCTCCATCAGCGAGAATGCCCCCGACCGCATCGTCAATATCGATCAGAACCTGAGACGCCTCGCCGGAGAATGCGGCTATCGCTCGCTGCTCGTCGCCATCGGGACGGACGACGGCTCTGCGCGCGATTGCGAAGTTTTGCATTACGAAGCGCCCTTCGGCGTCGGCTACCTGGTCGCACAACTGGCGCGGACGGCGCGTGTGAACAATTTATGAACACCGAGACGAAGATGAACGGGCGTAGCGACGACGGGAAAATGGCCGACACCGGATCGTTGCCACATGCCGACGCCGAGGAGATGGCGGACATGGACGAACGCCTGACAGAACTCGCGCGCCGCACGGTCGAAACTTTTGTGCGCGAAGGACGCATGCTCGATGTTCCCGTCGTCTCCGGCGATTCGCTGCTCGGCCAGCATGCGGCGTGCTTCGTCTCCATCAAAACCCGCGAAGGAGATTTACGCGGCTGCATCGGCACGGTCGAACCCATGCAGGCCACGCTCGCCGAAGAACTCATCCACAATGCCATCAGCGCGGCGACACGTGACCCGCGCTTTTCGCCCGTCGCAGTTTCCGAACTCGCGCGCCTTCGTTATTCGGTTGACGTGCTCTCGCCGCCCGAGCCTGCAAGTTTTGAAGAACTGAACCCCAAAACTTACGGTCTCATCGTGGAAGATGCGCGCGGGCAGCGGCGCGGATTGCTCTTGCCCGACCTCGAAGGCGTCGAGACAGCAGAGCAACAATTGCAAATCGCCGCACGCAAGGCCGGAATCCCGCATGGCGCGGACGTTAAATTGTATCGCTTCCGCGTTCGCCGCTACGGCGAATAAAGCCTCTGTTCTAAATTCCAAGCACAAGGAGCAAGATTAAAATGGCAGATATAGCAGATAACGACAGAAACAAAACGCCCTCCGGCAAGGCCGAAACATCCGACGCGACATCGGACATGACGAACGAAGGCCAACGCTCGCTCGACATCGGCGAATCGGGACAGCACGCGCCCGGCGGCTATTACAATCAACAGGACGCGACGAAAACAGACCGCATCGACTTAGACGAGCAAGTCAGCAGCGCACTCGACGATAAGAATTAGACCCGACTGTTCGTAAGAAATGCAGGGACTCGCAAGAAGGGGCGCAGAGAGTAGATTCAACACTCTCTCTGCGCCTCTGCGGTGAAGGTTTTTAGCTACACCGAATTTGTCATCCCATAAAAAAGCCGCTGCATGCGCGAGTTGCATGCAGCGGGCAATGATCCACAGGAGGAAAGGAAGGCATTTTAAGCGAGCATGCGCGCTGTGTCAAATTTTCAACCCGGCGCACCCGCTCATGTGACCTGAAGACTTAAATGTCCAAATTTTTCACGTCCAACGCGTTGTCTTCGATGAACTTGCGGCGCGGTTCGACCGCATCCCCCATCAAGACCGTGAAGATTTGATCCGTCTCCACCGCGTCGTCAATCTTAACCTGCAACAGCGTGCGCTTTTCCGGATTCATCGTCGTCTCCCAGAGCTGTTCGGGATTCATCTCGCCCAGACCCTTGTAGCGCTGTATGCTCAAATCTTTCTTGGCCGTCGCCAAAACCCTGTCCAGCAACGCCTCGCGCGTCTCTATATTCTCGCTCGTGCCGTTCTCGCCGAAGACGAACGGCGCAGCCAAACTCTCGTCCAGAATCTTATGCAACTCGACGGACTTTTGAAACTCGACGTGGCTGGCGAGATTCCAGTCAATCAGCACTTTAGTGCCGCTCGAAGCCATGATTTCGATTGACCACAGCCCGTGCTCTTCATCCGTCAACAAATCCGTGCGATAGCCCGCCTTAGCCAGACGCCCTTCGACGGCGACCAAAAGCTCTTTACTCGCATTCTGAAAGACGCTGCGAAGGTTCGAGTTTTTCTCACGACGCAAGACGCCTTTTCGCCCCGCAAACGCGTCGAGCAAGGTGGAGAGCAAACGTTCATCATTCCCCAGACGGCGGACGAGCTTCTCGCAATATCGCTTGTACTCGACCATCTGTTCCAGAGAACGTGCCAAATCCTTCCCCTCAATCGTCGTCCCATCGCCGGATTTGACTTTCGCCTCGCTCGTAGCCTGCCGCATCAAGTAGCGAACCATCGAACGCTCGTCTTTGATGTACTCCTCTCTCTTCCCTCGTTTCACTTTGAACAACGGTGGCTGCGCGATGTAAACGTGTCCCGATTCAACGAGTTCCGGCATCTGACGATAAAAGAACGTGAGCAGCAGCGTGCGTATGTGCGAACCGTCCACGTCGGCGTCAGTCATAAAGATGATTTTGTGGTAGCGCAAGCGATTCAGGTCGAAATCATCTTTGCCGATACCTGTTCCGAGCGCTGTGATGAGCGTTTTAATCTCGGTGTGGCTGAGCATTTTGTCGAAACGCGCCTTCTCGACGTTCAAGATTTTACCTTTTAACGGAAGAACCGCTTGATTCTTCCGGTCGCGTCCCTGTTTTGCGCTGCCGCCCGCAGAATCGCCTTCTACAATGTACAATTCGCAGAGCGTGGGGTCGCGTTCCTGGCAGTCCGCGAGTTTGCCGGGGAGCATCGTCGAGCCGATGACGCCCTTGCGTACAATCTCGCGCGCCTTGCGTGCCGCCTCGCGTGCGCGTGCGGCGTCAATGGCTTTGCCGACAATACGTTTGGCAACCGTCGGATTCTGCTCGAAAAATTCCGTCAGGCGCTCGTTAAGGAACGATTCGACCGCGCCCTTCACGTCCGAGTTGAGTTTGCCTTTGGTCTGACCTTCAAACTGCGGCTGCGGTAGTTTGACGGAGATGACCGCAACGAGTCCTTCGCGCACGTCGTCGCCGGTGAGCGACGTTTTGAAGTTTTTGGCGAGTCCGGAAGACTGCGCGTAGGCGTTGATAGTGCGCGTGAAGGCCGAGCGGAAGCCGGAGAGGTGCGTGCCGCCGTCAACCGTGTTGATGTTGTTGGCGAAGGAATAGACCTTTTCGTCGTAGGCGTCGTTGTACTGGATCGCCACTTCGACTGAGAGTGCGTCGCCGACGCGTTCAAAATAAAGCGGCTTGTCGTGCAGGACGCTTTTGTTCTTGTTGAGGTGTTTGACAAATTCGGCGATGCCGCCCTTGTAATAAAACTCGTGCGAGCGTTCCGGCTCTTCGCGCTCGTCGCGGATGGTGATGCGTATGCCTTTGTTCAAAAAGGCTTTTTCGCGCAGACGCTCGGAGAGCTTGTCGAAGCTGAACTCGGTGACATCGAAGATGGACGAGTCGGGTTTGAAAGTGATCTTGGTTCCGCGCTTGCGCGTCTTGCCCGTCGCTTCCAATTTCGCCACAGCGATGCCCTGCTTGTATTCTTGCTCGTAAGTCGCCCCATCCCTCCAGATTTCCAGTCGAAGCCACTCAGAGAGGAAATTTACGCAAGAGACGCCTACGCCGTGCAGGCCGCCGGACACCTTGTAGGCGTTCGAGTCGAATTTTCCGCCCGCGTGCAGTTTCGTCATCACGACTTCGGCGGCGGACTTCTTCTCGCCCTTGTGATAATCCACGGGGATGCCGCGCCCGTTGTCAACGACCGTGATCGAGTTGTCGAGATGGATCGTGACATCTACGGTGTCGCAGTAACCGGCGAGAGCTTCGTCAATCGAATTGTCTACAACTTCGTAAACGAGGTGATGCAGGCCGATGTCGCCGGTCGAGCCGATGTACATGGCGGGACGCTTGCGCACCGCTTCGCGGCCTTCAAGCACCGTGATCGAAGTTGAATCGTAGCTCATATTTTTCTTAGCTGTGTTGATTGCTGTTGACAAACTAAACTCCTCTTTCTAACCCCTAATAACGACTTTTGTTCTAGTGAGAACCTTTGCCGAAGAGACTAAAATCGTACTTGATTTAGATGCTCGAAACGCCTTTCGAGGATGTCGAAATCCGTTGTTCGGGAGTGCTGTTCAAAGTGGCCGCGCCGTCTTTCACCTCGAAAATTTCTGCGCGCGTTGCGTACTGCTCGACGAGGTTTTCTTTGGAGGTCGTCAAGAAGGTCTGCGTGCGGCCTTCGAGATACTCCAACAGGTGATTTATGCGCCTTCGATCCAGTTCCGCGTCCACGTCGTCGAGCAAAAAAACCGGATACTCATTGTGCCACGAATGATACACGGAAATTGCGGCTAAGTCAAGTATTATCAATGCGCTACGCTGTTGGCCGGAACTGCCGAAAGAGCGTATGTCTCGTCCGTCAAACAGCACTTCCAACTCGTCTCTGTGAGGCCCTATGAGCGAGTATCCGGCGCTCATTTCGGCCTGCATGCGAAACTGCAAACGCTCCGCAATCAGCGTCTCATAGTCGCTTAAATCGCCCTTGCCTTCGAGCGACGAAACGTAGCGCACGGTCACTTCCTCGCGCCCGAAAAGGCGGCGTTCGAGCACGGCGTTGACGCGTTCGACGTAGTCTGTGCGTGCGCGGTGAATCGCCGCGCTCAAGGTAACGAGTTGCTCGTTCCAGGGCGCGAGACGTGTGGCGGTTTCGGCGGCGCTGAGTTCGGCATCGGCGGCGTCTTGCAGGAGGCGATTTTTCTGTTTGATGACGCGCTGGTAATCGGAGAGCGTCTGCACGTAGGCGTGATGCAACGAGACGACGCCGCGATCCAGAAACTTACGCCTTGCTTCGGGCGCGCCGCGCACGACCTCTAACTCGTCCGCCGTGAAAGCGACAACGTGGAGTTGCCCCAGATAACGCGCGACGGATTCGCGTTTGCCGTTGATGCTGAGCGTCTTGGTGTTGTTTTGAATCGCGACCTGTAAATCGCGTTGGACTTCCTCGCTTCGCGCGACGCGACCGCGCACGACGGCCAGTTCTTCGTCGAAGCGTACGGCTTCTTGCGGTTTCTGCGTGCGGAAGGATTTGGACGTGGCGAGCAGATAAATGGCTTCCAGCCAGTTTGTTTTACCCTGCCCGTTGTCGCCGTAGATGATGTTGAGTCCCGTGCCCCAGGAGACTTTACCGCTCAAATTTCTGAAACAGTGAGCCTCAAGTGATTCGAGCAGCATGTGTCGAATTTTAACACACGCTGCTCGACGGCGTCGCTTAAGCGACGCGGACTGGAATGATGAAGTTCGGAGTTTGTAGCTCCGGCGATCATAGGCGCATCGGCATGACGATGTATTTGTAATCGTAGTCGGTGTCGGAGGCGAGCCGGAGTTGCGCCTGCGAATTTCCGTCCTTGAACTCGAAGGCGACTTGGCCGTCGCTGGCGACGTTGAGGAAATCTTGTAGATACTGCGCGTTGAAACCTATCTCGGTCTCGTCGCCCGCATATTCCGTCGAGACGCTTTCGCGCGCTTCGCCCTCTTCAGCCGTCTGCGAACTGATTTGCAGGTTGTTGTCCGCAAGGTGGAATTTGATGGCGTGCGAGCGGTCGTCGGCCATCAGGGCGACGCGGCGTATGGCCTGTCCGAGAGCGGCGCTGTCGAACGTGGCCGACTTGTCGTTGTTTTTCGGGATGACCATGTCGTAGTTCGGAAACTGGCCGGTGAGCGTGCGCGAGATCAGGAGTCTGGGGCCGACCTCGAAGTAAATGTGGTTTTCGTCGGTTGCCAGACCGATTTCGCCTTCGTAGCCTGCGGTCAGTTTCGTCAGTTCGGCGAGAGTTTTGCGCGGAATCAGTGCGTCGAGGGTTTCGGTCGGCGCTTTTTCGCCCAAATCTTTGCGTTCGATGTAGGCAAGGCGGTGGCCGTCGGTCGTGATCATGCGCCCGCCGGTTTTGTCGAGGATGAACTTCGCGCCCGAAAGCGTGTAGCGAGATTCTTCGAGCGTGATGGCGAAGATGGTTCGGTCGATGAAAGTTTTGAAGACACTCGCGGGCAGTTTGATTGACGAGGCGCGGAAATTAGGGATTTCGGGAAACGTGTCGCGCTCGACTCCGGCGATGCGAAAGTTTGAACGCTCGCACTTCACGCTCGCCCAGTTGTTCTCGTCCTTGCGAAAGTTGACCGTTGACTCCGGCAGCACGCGTGCAATCTCGAACAGTTTGCGCGCGCTGACGCACATCGAACCGGAAGTCTTGATGTCGGCTTCGGCTTCGCAACGCAGCGTGGCGTCGAGGTCTGTGCCGATGAGACGAATCGTGTTTTCGCCGACCGACTCGATAAGGATGTTTGAGAGTACGGGAATCGTGTTCTTCTTCTCGACGATGCCCTGCACGAACCCGAGTTCTTTTTGCAGAGCGTTCTTGCTAATGCTGAATTCCATCTACGGTCTCCTCTAAGAAATAGCTGTCTGAATTTGCTTGTCTCGAATGCTTTCCAAAAATTCGCCTTTTACTATTTATACTAATTTAATACCTTGTTTATATATCTAGTAGTAGTAGTAGGGCCTGTGGAAATGTGGAAAAGTCACTTTATTGTTGTAGCCAAAGGAATTGTTTTCCACAGGGGCTGTGGAAATCGCTGTGGATAACTTTGCCGAATTGTGGAAAACTCGATTTTAGCAAAAGTTTTCCACATTTCCACAGCCCCTATTATTGCGATGCCTGTGGAAATGTGGAAAACTCGGAGTCAAATATAGACATATAAACGATTTATCGTGTATCCGTACTGTGGAAAACTTTTTGACCCAAAAGTGGCCTAACTATTTGTAAAGATTGTCCATAAGGTCGCTCACGACCCTGTGGAAATTTTGATCGCCCGCAACGAGCGCTTCTATCTTATCTACAGAGTGAATTACGGTCGTGTGATGCTTGCCGCCGAACTCCCGACCGATTTCGGGGAAGCTGTGTTTGGTCAGACGCTTGCACAAATACATCGCCACCTGACGCGGCACGGCGATCTGTCGCGCGTTGTTTTTCGACTTCAATTCCTCGACCCGCAGGCGGTAGTGCGAGGCGACGGTGCGCTGAATCTGTTCGATGGTGACGCCGACCGGTTGGTCGTCGTCGGCGATGTTGCGTATGGCGTCCTGCGCGAGCATCTTGGAGATTGGCAGGCCGCGCAGGGAGGCTATGGCGACGAGGCGCACGAGCGAGCCTTCGAGTTCGCGTATGTTGCTTTTGACTTTTCCGGCGATGAAGAAAGCCACGTCGTCCGGCAGCGTCACACCGTCCAAGTCGGCTTTGCGTTTGAGAATCGCGACTTTCGTTTCGAGGTCGGGCGGCTCCATGTCCGCGATCAAGCCCCACTCGAAACGCGAGTGGAGGCGTTCTTCGAGCGTCGGAATCTCGCGCGGAGGGCAGTCGGAGGTGATGACTATCTGCTTCTGGCCGTCGTAGAGCGCGTTGAAAGTGTGAAAAAATTCCTCCTGCGTGCGCTCTTTGCCAGCCATGAACTGTATGTCGTCCATCAAAAGCACGTCAATTGAACGATATTTTTCACGAAACGTCTGCGTCTTGTCATAGCGAATCGCGTTGATCAGTTCGTTCATGAACTTCTCGGCGGATATATAGGACAGGCGCAGGTACTTGTTACGCTGTTTGATGGAATGGCCGACCGCGTGCATCAAGTGGGTTTTGCCGAGTCCCACGCCACCATAAATATAAAGCGGATTGTAGGTTTTACCCGGCGCTTCCGCGACGGCGAGCGCGGCGGCGTGCGCAAACTGGTTGCACGAGCCGACGACGAAGGTTTGGAAGGAGCATTTCGGGTTGAGCGAAAGTTCGAGCGGTTCGATGTCTACGAAATTCGTCGCGCTCGGAGCAAGCCCGTCGGATTCCGCCGCTTCCAACAACGAAAAGAGGCTGGACGTTTTACTGCCGCCGTTCTCGCTGCCCGTCGAAGGCGCGCTGAAATCCGCATCTTCGTCATTATCTTTACTCGCGTCCAAGCCAGACGGAGCGGACGCAGCATCGTCCACAGCCCAGTCAACGTGGTAGGTCGCCAGATTCAATTCTTGCAGCGAGGCGTCAATCACATCCGAGTAGTTCGAGCTCACCCAATCTTTCACCACCTGATTAGGCGCGCGAAGGTGTAGAACGTGCCCCGCCTCGTCGCAACCATCAAACTGGATCGAACGAAACCACGTCTCGAAACTTTGATGATTGAGCCGTTTTTCGACGGCCTGTAGGAGGTTGTTCCAAACTCTGTTTTCGATAGCTGTGCTCATCGCTTTGCCCGTTCTACTCTGAATTTGACTACCGAGCGCATATCTGACTGAATCAAAACCGTGCAATCGCCGCTTTTGGCCTCCTCAAGCACTGCTTTGAACCAAGCAACGGAAAATGTTGCAATAGCACCCTTTTCAACTTCTTTTCTGACTCTTTACTTGAAGGTTTTCCACAGGTTTTCCACAGGCTGTGGAAAACCTTTTGGCACTTAAAGTGTTGCTTTAAGTATTTATTTATCAAGTAGTTACGGGGATTTTCCCGTTGCGAAACGGGCGCGAGACTAGCATAGCGAAATCTGAAATGCAAGAGAATTCCACAGCCAAAAAAAATTAATTTCCAGATGCTCGGAAATGCCCAAAAACCTTTAATTTTACGGAGACGGAAAGGCTGAGGAAACTGGCCTTTGAATCATTTTAGAACGTTTTGCGGAAAATTCCTCTTTCAGAGGTTTTTCGTCGCCGAACGGCAAGGGACGTTTCAGCGTAGTTGTTTATGGCCGAAAATGGCCGCGCGTTTCTTGACATAAACGTCGGCGAAAGTTAGTCTTACTGTTTTCGCTGGAGGAGGAAATTATTCACTATGCCAAAGCGCACATTCCAACCGAACAACCGACGCCGCGCCAAGACACACGGATTTCGCGCGAGGATGGCGACCAAGAACGGTCGTCTGGTCTTGAAAAGACGCCGCGCGAAGGGTCGCAAGAGGCTGACGCCGTCGCATTACTAAGTCGAAACGGCGTGCCGTCCGGTCGTCCAAAATTGCGTAAGTCTGCGGAATTTCGCGTGGTTTACGAAGGCGGGAAGCGTTTCGACGGGCGTTTGATGACAGCGTTCGTACGTCGAAACGACTCAGGGCAGCACCGGCTCGGCATCACCGCATCCAAACGCGTCGCACGCCTCGCCGTTGACCGCAATCGTATGAAGCGTCTGCTGCGCGAGATGTTTCGGCTGAGCGAGGCGACGCTTCAGGGCGTTGAGCCGCATTACGATTGGGTGCTCAACGCGCGGCGGTCGCTCTTGAAGGTGAAGCTGGCCGACGCGTTAGAGGACTTTCAAAGGCTCGTCGCCGCCGTCGCAAAAGACGGGCGAGACAGGGGCAGTTCGGATAAGCCGTAAAAGTTGTGAAGAACGTTCTGTTGTGGCCGTTGAAACTCTACAAGACAGTGGTCTCGCCGCTGCTCCCGCCAGCTTGCCGTTTTGTTCCAACCTGTTCAGAATATGCTTATCAGGCTGTAGACCGTTACGGTGTGTTGCGCGGCGGATGGATGGGCATACGTCGCATCGCGCGTTGTCATCCTTTTCATCCGGGTGGTTATGATCCGGTCGAGTAATTTTAAGCGTCGGGTCAGATTATTTTGATACCGGGCATTTATTCCGTCAGCAAACACAAATGGATCAAAAGCGTCTACTCATAGCTTTCGCATTATCTGCGGCGATACTCTTCGGATGGACATATTACATCGACCGCACGACTCCGAAACCAAACAAAGCTAACCCTCAGACAGAAAACATCAACAGCAACGCGAACGCTTCGCCTGCGCCTCAAGCTACCGCGCCGGTTGCACAGCCTACTCCGTCCGACTCTACAGCGGCGGCGGTCTCCGTGCCGGATAACGTCCCGCAAAGAAGCGTGACGGTTGTGACGCCGCTCTACGAAGTGAAACTCGATAGCAAGGGCGCGGTTGCGACGAGCTGGATCGTCAAGCAGAACAAAGACACCGGACGACCGCTCTACTCCGTGGCGGGCGATAAAAATAATCGTCAACCTCTCGAACTCATACCATCGGAGAAGAACCTTCCGGCGAATCAAACTCAACTCGTGCAAATCGCGCGGCAGACGGCTTTGAATGTCTCGACCAGCGACGCGACGATAGACAATCTTCTCGCGTCGAAAAACTTCAAGGTCAGTGGCGTCGAAGGCGAGAGCGGCGAGGCGCGCGTCGAAATCAGGAACAGCGAGACGAAGCAACTCGATTTCACGATGCGTGACGAAGTGACCGGCCTCGACGTAGTCAAGACTCTTCGCTTCGACGCGAACAGCTACAGCGTTGACCTCGGCGTCAAACTTGCGCGCGGCGGTCAGCCGATTCAAAACGCCAAACTCGCCATCGGGCCGAGCATCGGCGATCAAGGCGTCCCACATTACACTTTCTATTCGGTCGCGCCGGAAGGCGTCGCGGTCGTCGGTGGTAAGGCACAACTTTTTTACGGCAAGTCAATACACGAGCACGAAGGAAGTCAGGATCGCCAGGTCGTGAACGGCGTGATTGATTGGGCTGGCGTCTGCGACACTTACTTTGCGATGGTCGCCATCCCGCCCAAGCCAAGCGACGGTTTAGAGTTTCGCACCGCGAAGTATCAGCACGAGGCGAACGGCAGCAAGGAAGATCGTTTTCTGCTCACGGCTTATGTGAACGTTCCCGCCGATGGCTCGATCACGCGCCTTTACGTCGGCCCTAAAGATCATGACCTGCTCGATCAGGCGAGCGCCGAAATCGGCAAGACGGTTAATCGTGAGATAGACCTCGGAGGCTTGATCAACTACGGTTGGTTGGGTCGTGTCACGCGACCGCTCGCCGCTCCGATTCTCTGGTCAATCAAACATCTGCACAGGCTGACGGGCAGCTACGGCGTCGCCATCATACTTTTCACGATCATCATTTATTCGCTGTTTTTCCCTTTGAAATGGCGTTCTTCCAAGTCCATGAAGAAGGCGCAGAAGCTCGCGCCGCGCATGAAAGAGGTGCAGGAAAAGATCAAGTCGCTCAAGCCGAACGACCCGCGCCTGAAAGATTTGCAGATGGAGCAACTGCGCCTGATGAAAGAGGGCAACATCCTCGGCGGCTGTCTCCCGCTGCTCATACAGATGCCGTTCCTCATCGCGCTCTACAGCGCGATCACGATCTCGATAGACTTCCGGCAGGCGACCTTTCTCTGGCTACCCGATCTCTCAGCCGCAGACCCTTATCGCCTGCTGCCGATCTTGATGGCCGGTTCAATGGTCGTGTTGCAGTTCATCACGCCTGCGCCGTCAGCCGACCCGCTGCAACGCAAGATGATGGCTATCGTCATGCCCGCCTTCATGCTCTACATTTTGTGGAGCGCGCCCGCGGGCTTGCTCGTCTACTGGATCGTCGGAAACATCGTCGGCTTCACGCAACAGATGGTGATCAATCGTCTCGTCAAATCTGAGGATGACGAAGAGCCGCCGGAGAAAAAAAAAGCTGAGTCGGGTCAACCGAAAAAACTACGCGAGGCCAGAGTCTCTTAACGTCTCAACGCGTTTTTGACGCCGAACGCTCGCGTATAAATTTGATCGTAGTGAGTGCGAATTATGAACGAAGCTTGCCAGCAGGCGCAGACATTTTTGAATGATATATTCGGCGGGTGCAACCTCGACCTTGACGCGAAGGCCGCCGAGTCAGACGAAGGATGTTTGTTGGAGCTAGAGGGCGAGGACGCGTCTCTCTTGCGTAGCGAAGGCGGCGAGTTGTTGAGCGCGCTTGAGCATCTCGTCAATCAGGCATTCGGTCGCGCGCTCCCGCATGGCTCGCGTTTCGTCTGCGACGTAGAGAACTTCCGCGCGACGCGCGAAGCCGAACTACGCGCGATGGCACGCCACGCCGCAGAGCGTGTTCGCACCACGCGCACCACCTTCACCTTCGGGCCGATGAACTCAAACGAACGTCGTGTTATTCACACGTCGCTTGCGGACGAGCCTGACTTGCACACAGAGTCAATCGGCGAAGGCAACGCGCGACGCCTCAAAGTTAGTTTGAAGGTCGCGGGCTAAGACTTAATATTAGTTTCCTTAAGATCGTGTCGTTGCGCGCGAGACGCGACACGATCTTTTTCTTTTTGCCGTGTCAAGAAAAGACACCATCGTCGCACTCTCAACGCCGCCCGGCAGAAGCGGAATAGGCGTCATACGTCTGAGTGGCGAACGCTCACTCGACTATGTTCGCGCGCTCCTCCGTGACAAACACTTCTCACCCGAACCGAATCGCGTCGCGCTCAAAAAACTTTTCGATCCACGCAACGGCGAACTACTTGATCGCGCGCTCATCACTTACTTCAAAGCGCCGCATTCATTCACTGGCGAAGACATCCTTGAGCTGAGTTGTCACGGTTCGCCCGTGCTGTTGTTGCACATCGTGGACGCGCTCTTAGCGCTCGGCGCACGCGCTGCGGACGCGGGCGAATTTACCCTGCGCGCACTCGCCAACGGGCGTCTGAATCTCAGCCAGGCCGAAGCCGTGCGCGACCTCATAGACGCGCAGACCGAAGCCGCCGTACGCCAAGCCGCGCGACAACTCGGCGGCGAACTCTCCGCGCGTCTTCAGCCGACCAAAGATGCGTTGCTCGAAATCATCGTCCCGCTCGAATCCTCGCTCGAATTTGTCGAAGACGATCTGCCGCAGTTGACGCTCGAAAGAATCAGCCTTCAACTCGCAAATCTCATCCAAGCTCTCGACGCGCTAGCCACCACTTTTCGCGCCGGACGCCTCCTGAAAGACGGTCTCAAAGTAGCTTTGGTGGGGCGGCCTAATGTCGGTAAATCCAGTGTTTTCAATAAGTTACTTGCTTCGGACAGGGCTATCGTCACCGAAATTCCGGGTACGACGCGCGACAGTTTAAGTGAATTATTAAATATAAACGGCGTCCCCGTTTTGCTGACGGACACCGCCGGAATGCGTGAGTCGAACGACCCTGTGGAGTATCTGGGCATCGAACGGACGCGCCGCGCCATCGCAGACGCCGACCTAGTTCTCTTCGTGATTGACGGCTCGCAATCTTTGACGTTTGAAGATAAGGCAATCTTTGCCGACATAGCTGAAGATAAGCATCTGATCGCGTTGAATAAAAGCGACTTGGACGGCTTTGATAATTTGCTCTCAGATGCGTTTGGTGATAATTCTAAACGCGTCGCTATCTCGGCGAAGACAGGCGACGGGCTTGACTTGCTTCGCGCTGCTATAATGGAGCCGTTCGAGGACGGAAGCGCGACTCAAGAAGGCTTTTTGATCACAAACGCGCGGCATTTCGACTTGTTGCGTCGTTCGGCAGATGCGCTACGCTCGTCAAAGGCGCTCGTCGCGCAAGGAGCGAGCGAAGATTTGATACTTGTAGGTCTTTACGAGTCGCTGCGTTACCTCGGCGAGATTACAGGTGAGACGACGCCGGAAGATGTTCTGTCGCAGATATTTGCGACATTCTGCATAGGAAAGTAGCTATGAGTTTCGACGAACAATTTGACGTGATCGTCATCGGCGCAGGCCACGCTGGCTGCGAGGCCGCTTCCGCAGCCGCACGCCTCGATGCGCAGACTGCTCTGGTCACGCTCAATCTCGATCTGATTGGTCAAATGTCTTGCAATCCGGCTATCGGTGGAATCGCTAAAGGTCACATTGTACGCGAGATAGACGCTCTCGGCGGCATCATGGGGCGCGTGATTGACCGCACCGGCATCCAGTTTCGACTCTTGAATCGTTCGCGCGGCCCCGCCGTCCAAGCGCCGCGCGCGCAGGCGGATCGCGCGCTTTATCGCACGGAGATGCGGCAAGTCCTTGAAGAGACGCCGAATCTGCACCTGCGGCAGGGACTCGTCATCGAGTTGATCGTCGAGGACGGGCAAATTCGCGGCGTCGAAATGCAGGACACGCGGCGTCTGCGCGCCGACGCGGTCGTTGTCGCCACAGGAACTTTTCTCAACGGCCTTGTGCATACCGGGCGGCGCACATACACCGCCGGACGCGCAGGCGAACCCGCATCTATCGAATTGGCCGAATGTCTCAAGCGTCTGGGTTTTCCCGTCGGGCGTCTGAAAACAGGCACGCCGCCGCGTCTCGACGGGCGCACGATAGACTGGGACAACTTTCAGCCGCAACTCGCTGACGAGCAACCTGTCCCCTTCTCTTTTTCGACGGAAACTATTGAACAGCCACAAGTTACGTGTTTTATAGGATATACCAACGAGGACGTTCACGCGTCCATTCGCGCCAATATTCACCAATCGCCGCTCTATTCAGGCCAAATCAAAGGCATCGGCCCGCGCTACTGTCCTTCGATTGAAGACAAGGTCGTCAAATTCCCGGACAAGACGCGCCACCAGCTTTTTCTCGAACCCGAAGGCCACAACACGTCCGAAGTTTATCTGAATGGCTTTTCAACCTCCATGCCTGCGGAGTTTCAGCAAGAACTCGTGCATAAAATCCCCGGGCTGGAAGAGGCGCGCATTATTCGCCCGGGTTACGCTATCGAGTATGATTTTGTTGACCCGCGCGAACTTACGCCATATCTCCAAACCTCTCGGATCGGCGGTCTGTTTCTAGCCGGACAGATTAACGGCACTACCGGCTATGAAGAGGCCGCTTGTCAGGGGCTTCTCGCAGGTATCAACGCCGCGCTCCACGTTCAGAAACGCGAAGGTTTCCGTCTCAGCCGCGAAGAATCTTACATCGGCGTTCTGATGGATGATCTAATCACTCATGGCGTGGATGAACCGTATCGCATGTTCACCTCCCGCGCCGAGCACCGTCTGGCGCTGCGTTACGACACCGCCGACGCGCGGCTCACCCCGCACGGCAAGAATCTCGGTCTGGTCGGCGACACGCTCTGGGACGCTTTCAATGCACGCCGCGAGCGTCTGGCGCAGTTACGAAACGCGCTCGAAACCACGCGTTTCAAGCGAACCGACTCCACATATCGAGAACTCGCGCAATTTATGGGCGATTTGGGCGATTCAATATCTCTCGCCCAATTGTCGCAACGCCAGAATGTTTCACATGAATTGATACGCGGCTTACTTCCCCACACGGTTCGTGCGCAAACCTCTTTCTCCGACCTTGAAACCTCGCTCGCAGACCTTCTGTACTGTGGTTATGTCGAATCGCAGCGCGATAGCTTTGAACGCCTCTTTCACAACGACGGGCTGCGTCTGCCCGTCAACTTCGACTTTCGCAGCATCAGCGGTCTGTCGCACGAGATGACGGAGCGTCTTGAACGCGCGAACCCACAAACTTTCGGCCAAGCACGACGCATCCCCGGCATGACCCCCGCCGCTTTGTCCACGCTTTTAGTTCGACTCAAACTACAACAAGCAGCTTAGAGCGTATGTTTCACGTGTCACATCGCGCGAGTTTGGAGATGTGACACGTGAAACATCGCAAATCTCGGCGTTTTGGTACACTGCTGGCGACAAAAAAGTAGCACGTCGGGGCGGTTTGTGTTAGTTTAGGCGAAATTTCTTGTCGTAACCTGCGCTGAGTGGACAAAATGGTTAAAATTATCGCGGTCGCGAACCAAAAAGGCGGCGTCGGGAAGACCACAACGGCTGTGAACTTGGCCGCCGCGCTTGCGGCCTCCGAAATGCGCGTCCTGCTTGTTGACACAGACCCGCAAGCCAATGCGACCTCCGGCGTCGGCGTTCAACGCGGCAGTTTTCGACGCAGTCTCTATCACGCCCTCATACTCGACGAACCGCTTCCAAACGTCCTCCAAAACACAGAGCTACCTCTTTTGAAAGTCTTACCGGCGGATAAAAATCTGACCGGAGCGGAAGTCGAGTTGGTGGACATGGAGCGTAGAGAGTACAAGTTGCAGGGCGTACTCCGCGCAATCCAGGATGAATATGATTTCATCATCATTGACTGCCCGCCCTCGCTCGGTCTCCTGACCCTCAACGCTCTGACCAGCGCCCACTCTCTCCTAGTCCCTATTCAATGTGAATATTACGCGCTCGAAGGCGTCACAGAGTTGTTCGATACTTTGGCTCGAATAAGGCGTTCGCTTAATCCCGGCTTGAGCATAGAGGGTTTGCTGTTGACGATGTACGACGACCGCACGAACCTTTCGGCGGCGGTCGCGGCGGATTTGCGTGATTTTTACGGGCGGCAGGTGCTGGAAACGGTCATCCCTCGTAATGTGCGCTTGGCGGAAGCCCCAAGTTACGGTAAACCTATTATTTTGTACGACATACGTTCGCGGGGGGCGGAAAGCTATCTTCAATTGGCGAAGGAGATAATCACTCATGACGAGAAAAGTGCTGGGGCGGGGCTTGAGCGCGCTGCTGTCGGAGACATCGCCAGTAACGACGGCCAATGAAGAATTAAGAGAAGTTGATATAGACCTCATCGAACCGAACAACGTGCAGCCGCGCACGCGTTTCGACGAGACGCAGTTAGAGGAGTTGGCGCAGTCTATCAAAGCCAACGGCGTAGTGCAGCCGATACTGGTGCGGAAGGCCAACGGCGGGCGTTATCAAATCGTCGCGGGCGAGCGCCGTTGGCGTGCCGCCCAACGCGCAGGGCTTCAGCGCATCCCCTCTGTCATACGCGATGTTCCAGACGACAAGATGCTCGAACTCGCTTTAATCGAGAATATCCAGCGGCAAGAACTAAACGCCATCGAAGAAGCATACGCCTACAAACGGCTCATAGAAACTTTCAATTTAACGCAGGAAACCGTCGCCCAACGCGTCGGACGCGACCGCACTTTTGTCACTAACTATCTGAGGCTATTGCGTTTACCAGAAGATATACAGCTTCTCGTCGAGGAAAATAAGCTGTCAATGGGACATGCCAGAGCTTTGCTGGGCATTGACGATGCAGATAAGCAGAGGCAAATCGCGCGCAACATTATTGACAGGAACTTATCGGTCAGAGACACGGAACGAACCGTGAAACGCGTCGTGTCCGGCGGGGAACCTAACGCGCCCGCCGCTTCAACTTCCACGGAAAGAGTCAGCGACGCGAACACGCGAGCCGCCGAATCAAAGTTGCGTCGCCGTCTGGGAACGCAAGTTCACATCGTGCCGAGCCAATCAGGTACTGGCGGCAAAATCGAAGTGCAATATTACAATGACACTGACCTACAACGAGTTTATGAACTTATAATGGGGTCTCAGAATAATGTTGGAGAAGTGTAATGTGTTGATGCGGATAATGTTGCTGTGTTTTACAAGTTGAAATTGAATTTCGAGTTTTAGGATGATTTTATCGGCGTCGGGTGAATGATTTGGCAGCAACTTTCAAAATCCTTAAAAAGTACAGTACAAAGTTTCCCTACCATAATTCAGGATTGCTCTCGTCCAGTCGCATTTTGTAGGTAACTCAAACTTCAAAGCACGTATAAGGTGTAGGAGATAATTTGGTTATAGACAGGCCGATCCGTTTGTCCCTGTCTTGACCACGCTTAATTTCGCATGATAAACTCCGAACCTTTTGATACACACAGTTTTACTATCTTAGCAACAGACTGTTGCGCCTGTTCGTACAGAACTAGGTAGGGGTATATGATTCTTCTGGGTTTTGCCGGAAATTCGATTCAACTTGTGCCGGACGGCACGATTTTCCTGCACATCGCGATCATCGTCTTGATGATCTACATTTTGAACTCGACCCTTTTTCGTCCGATCAATAAAATTTTGGCGGAGCGCGAACGGCGCACGCGCGGCGGCACGGGTGAGGCGCACGATATTTTGCAGCGTGTGGCGAACAGCATGAATCGCTATGAGCGCTCGTTGCGTGATGCACGAACGGAAGGATACCGCCTGCTTGAGCAGGAGCGCGCCGCAGCCTTGCAAGAACGGCAGACGCAACTGAATGCCCTGCGCGCCGAAATCGAGTCTTCGACCGAGGAGCAGAAAAATCTGCTGTGGACTCAATCCGAGCAAGCGCGCGCTTCGTTGGAAGATGACGCGCGAAGGATCGCGGCGGACATCAGCCGTCAAATTCTCAATCGCCCTTCTCCTGATTTGACCACGACCGGCGTGCGTTAAATGCTTATGACTTATCTCTTCGGCAACATTTTTTTACTTTTCGCGCTGCTGGAAGGCGAGGCGCACTGGTACGACTATCCGGGCTGGGAAGTCTGGAAGTTTTTTAACTTGATACTGTTTATCGGCGCGCTCATTTTCCTGTTGCGTCGTCCGATTGGGGCATCGCTTGTAGCTCGACGCGACACGATCAGGCAAGAGTTGATGCGTGCGCAGGAAGAGCGCAGAGCCGCGCTGGCTAAGTTGGAAGAAGTTGAAGCGCGTCTGGCGAAACTCGACGCGGAGGTTGAGACGGTTCGCGCGCATGCGAAAAGGGAAGCCGCCGAAGAACGTGAAAGTATTGCGCGCGCGACGGTGGAAGAGACGCGACGTTTGCGCGAGCAAGCGCAACGTGAGATCGAGAGCGCGGGCAAAGTGGCGCGGCAGGATTTGCGTCGCTACGCAGCCGAGCAGAGCGTCCGTCTGGCGGAAGATTTGATTCGCCGCGACATACGTTCGGAAGACGATACGCGCTTGATGCAGGATTACATAGGAGACTTGGGAGGGATCAAGGGTTGAGCGTGCAAACGATGGCGCGGCGTTACGCGGCAGCACTCGCGGATGTCGTGATCGCGCAAGGGGAAGCGCGTGAAGTGCAGGACGAGTTGAACACTTGGGCGCGGATGATGGAAGACAATTCCGCTCTGCTCGAAGTCTTTCGCAACCCGACCATCCCTTACGATCAGAAACGCAACGTTCTCAACACCCTCATCAAGCGTACGCGCGTGCGCCCGACCACAGCAAATTTCCTACAAGTACTTCTGCAAAATCATCGCCTCTCGGAGTTGAATGAGATCAACCGGAAGTTCGCCGCCGTACTCGATGAGCGTTCGGGCGTCGTCTCCGCGCAGGTGACGACGGCGCGCACAGTGCCGGAATCAACGAAGGAAACTCTGACCGCGCAGCTAGGGACGCTGACGGGCAAAAGGGTGCGGCTTCAATTCGCGGTTGACGAAGAATTGATCGGCGGCATCGTCACGCGCATCGGCTCGACCATCTATGACGGCTCGGTGCGCACGCAGTTGCAGCAGATCAAACAGAAGATGGCGGGCGAGCAATAAATTTTCGAGTTGCGATTGTTGATGAGATGTTGAAATCGCACACGGGCAAGTAACAAGACGAAGTACACGAGACGGACTGGATCAAACTATATGGAACCGATCAGAGCTAACGAGATAAGCGACATTATTCGCCAACAGATCGAAAACTTCGACACGGGCGTCACCGTCACGGAAGTCGGCACGGTGATCAAAGTGGGCGACGGCATCGCGGAGATTCACGGGCTGGAGAAGGTAATGGCCGGTGAACTCTTAGACTTTCCGCATGAAGTGCGCGGGCTGGCCTTGAACCTCGAAGAAGACAAAGTCGGCGCGGTGCTCTTCGGCGAGTTTCAGTTGGTTAAGGAAGGCGACACAGTGCGCCGCACTGGACGCATCATGGACGTGCCTGTGGGCGATGCGATCATCGGGCGCGTCGTCAACGCGCTCGGCCAGCCGGTTGATGAGCGCGGGCCGATCATCACGGAGGAGTTCAACCCGATCGAGCGCATCGCGCCGGGCGTGGTTGATCGACAGCCTGTGAAAGAGCCTTTGCAGACGGGCTTGAAGGCGATTGACGCAATGGTTCCCATCGGGCGCGGCCAGCGCGAGTTGATCATCGGCGACCGCCAGACGGGCAAGACCGCCGTTGCGCTCGACACGATCCTCAACCAAAAAGGCAAGGACGTGATCTGCATCTACGTCGCCATCGGCCAGAAGGCTTCGACGGTCGCGCAGGTGATCAAAACTTTGCAGACTTACGACGCGATGAGCTATTCGATTGTCGTCAACGCGTCGGCGTCCGACCCTGCGGCGATGCAGTATCTCGCGCCTTACGCGGGCGCGGCCATCGGCGAATACTTCCGCGACACAGGACGACACGTGCTCACCATCTACGACGATCTCTCGAAGCACGCGGCGGCCTATCGCGAAATCTCTCTGCTGCTACGTCGTCCGCCGGGACGCGAGGCGTATCCGGGCGACGTGTTTTATCTACACTCGCGCTTGCTCGAACGCGCCGCAAAGTTGTCTGACTTGAAAGGCGGCGGTTCGCTCACTTCGCTCCCGATCATCGAGACGCAGGCGGGCGACATCTCTGCATACATCCCTACGAACGTAATCTCGATCACCGACGGTCAAATCTTCCTCGAAGCAGACTTGTTCAACGCGGGTATTCGTCCGGCAATCAACGTCGGCAACAGCGTGTCGCGCGTCGGCGGTTCGGCGCAGATCAAAGCGATGAAGGCCGTTGCGGGAACGCTTCGTCTCGACCTCGCGCAGTATCGCGAACTCGCGGCCTTCGCGCAGTTCGGTTCGGACTTGGACAAGGCAACGCAGGCGCAGCTTGCGCGCGGCCAACGCCTGACGGAGATTTTGAAGCAGCCGCAGTATCAACCGATTGACGTGGAGAAACAGGTGCTCATCATCTGGGCGGCCTCGAACGGTTTCCTCGACGACGTGCCCGTTGATCAAGCGCGCCGCTTCGAAGCCGAACTCGTGCGCTTCATGGAGAACGCGCAAGCGGGACTCCTCCAACGCATACGCGAAAAGAAGGCGCTCACAGACGACATCAAGGCCGATCTCAAACAGGCGCTCACGGACTTCAAAGACACCTGGAACGTGAACGACATGGCGGTGGCAACGACCGGCGCGCAGACGCCCGCAACAACTTCGACAACGGCGACGACGCCCGCCGCGCAGACCACAGCCGTCGGAGCTTAAAACACTTAGTCAGTTGTCCGTTGTTCCTTGCCAGTTGTTAATCTCATTTTTCGCGGAGCGTTTGTGAGACTTAAACAACTGACAACTGACAACTGACAAACTGGCAACTGACAGTCATGGCAAATCTTCTAGACCTTCGACGCCGCATCAAGTCGGTGAAGAACACGCAGCAGATCACGAAAGCGATGAAGATGCTTTCGGCGGTCAACTTGCGTCGCGCGCAGGAGCGCGTCACGAACGCTCGTCCCTTCGCGCGCAAGATGACGGAAGTGCTCACCGAACTCGCCGCGCACACGGACGAGAATTATCATCACCCGCTCTTAGACCGTCGCGGCGACGAGCGTTACCTGCTCGTGCTCATCACCGCCGACAAGGGTTTGGCGGGCGCGTTCAACGCCAACTTGATCAAGGCGGCGCAGGCTTTCATACGCGAGCACGAAGGGAAGACGGTCGAACTCATGGCCGTCGGTCGCAAGGGGCGCGACTTCTTCCGTCGCCGCGACATACAGATCGTGCAGGAGTACATAGGGCTGACGGGCAAGGGGCGCGTGAGTTATGAGGAAGCGTCGGAGATGGCGAGCGACATCACGAGCCGTTTCATCGAAGACGAAGCGATAGACAAAGTTTTTCTCATCTACAACGAGTTTCGTTCCGTCTTGCAACAGCGCGTCGTCGTCGAACAACTACTGCCCGTCTCGCGCGTCGAAGAAGGTGAAGGCGACGCGGCGGCGGATGCTGATCCGGCGCAAGCGCAAACGCTCGTCGAGTACATTTACGAGCAGCCGCCAGCAGAAATCTTCGGCCAACTGCTGCCGCGTCTCATCGTGACGCAAGTGTTCCGCGCGCTGCTCGAATCAATCGCGTCGGAACAGGGCGCGCGCATGACGGCGATGGACGCCGCCTCGAAGAACGCGGGCGACCTCATCGGCTCGCTCACGCTCAACATGAACCGCATACGCCAGGCCGCCATCACGAAAGAGATCATCGAAGTCGTCTCCGGCGCGGCGGCGGCACAGTCCTAAACTTTTCGCCATTGAAACTTAAAACAACTCGCGCCGTGTCGCCTCTGAAAAAGGCGACACGGCGCGTTTGCATTTCTACCGAATCTAAACTTAGTTGGGTTTCTTGGGCACGTTTTCTATTTGCACTTCGCCGGGCTTTGGTTTAGCGATGGTCAGTTTCCAGCCGTCGGTTTCTTTGACGAAATCCATAGACTTCCATTTCCCGTTCTCGTCTATGTATTCGAGCGTCGCGGTGTCGCCCGTGATCTTCTCGTTGCGGGTTTCGTCCGACGCACCCTGAGGCTTGCTAGTCATTTCCTTCAACTCATCATCAACCGTTTTCTTTTCGGCTTCGGCCATCATAGCGAAGAAGCCGAGAATGTCTTGCGACATGACGCGCTTCAAGCCTTGCACATCTTTCTTCTGCCGTGCGGCGTAAGCGGTTTTGTATGCTTCCGTCGGCGTTGCCAGCGAACCGGCAGAAGATGACTTATCACTCGCCGCGTCGGTGGTCGCCGCCGCTGGCGTACTAGTGGTCGCCGCCGATGTAGTATTCGTGGCCGTCTGAGCCGCTGGCTGGTTGCCGTTCGCGCTCCTGGTTTCAGTGCTGTTCTGACAAGCCGCCGTCAATCCCAACACGAACAAGGCCACGACCAAGAGCATCGAGCAATTGCTTTTTTTCATTCAAGCTCCTTAAGGGAAACTATGGATTCAGATTACGCGAGGGCGCTAGGCTTACTTCGGCGAGGCTGACGAATTTAATGACGAAGCCGAACAACTTGTTGCTCCCTGTAACTATTGTATTAAACGCCGCGAGTCAAGCCATTTGTGATCGGGCACAGCCGACTTGAATGTTAGAATCATGACAGTCAGATAAATAATTTAAGGAAACACACGTTGGTCACACAAAGCGAGATAGATGAACGGGCGGGCGGCGAGCAAGCCGCGCCGTCAACACGTTGGCGCAGACGCCTGTGGCGTTATGCGCCGCTGGTCGGCTGGATCGGTTTTATCTTCTTCGCTTCGACGGGCGCGATGTCTGCCTCGAACACGTCGCGCATCATCGCGCCACTTTTTCGCTGGCTCTTTCCCAACATCACCGAAGCGCAACTTCTCTCCGTACACTTCGCCGTGCGAAAAGGCGCGCACTTAACGGAATACGCCGTCCTCGCCCTGCTCGCCGCGCGCGCGTTTATTCCTTCGACGCGCCAATTCTTACATCGCCGTTGGTTCATCGCCGCGCTCGCGCTCGTCGCCCTTGTCGCGTTGCTCGACGAGTACAATCAATCGTTCAACGTCGCGCGCACCGGCACGATCTGGGACAGCCTGATTGACGTTTCAGGCGGCACAATCGCGCTCGTCGTGTTCAGTTTATGGCGCATGCGCAGACGGCGGCGCGAACGACTGAAATAAGCTATCGCATACGCCAAAGAAACTTTACAATCACGAGCAAATGACGACGACACACGAAGCCCCGCCAACGGAAAATTTTGAGGACGACGCGGACGAACGCTCGCCGAAGTTGATTCGCGGCGTCGGCGTGATGGGCGCAACGACGCTCAACATGATCGACATGATCGGCGTCGGCCCTTTCATCACGATTCCTCTGATCATCGCGGCGATGGGCGGGCCGCAGGCGATGCTTGGTTGGATCGTCGGCGCGGTGCTCGTCATTTGCGACGGCCTTGTGTGGGCGGAACTCGGCGCGATGTTTCCGGGTTCGGGCGGCGCGTATCGTTATCTCAACGAAATTTACGGGCGGGGCAAACTCGGTCGCCTGATGTCGTTTCTCTTCATCTGGCAACTCACGTTCAGCGCGCCGCTTTCGATGGCTTCCGGCTGCATCGGCTTCGCGCTCTATGCCACTTACGCCTTCCCCACGCTCTCGCACACCATCGCCGCGCGCGACTTTCATCTGCCCGTCCCACTGCTCGGCCAACTCGATCTGAGTCTCGTCGTCGGCTACAGCACGTTCGTCGCCATCGGCGTCTGCCTGTTCGCGGTCTTCCTGCTCTATCGCAAGATCACGATCATCGAACGCTTCTCGAATCTGCTCTGGGTCGGCGTGATGTTGACGATCATCTGGATCATCGGGAGCGGCTTGTGGTTCTTCAATCCCGCGCTCGCCTTCGACTTTCCGCCCGACGCCTTCACGCTCGACGCGCGTTTCTTCACAGGGCTCGGCGCGGCCTTGCTCATCGCCGTCTACGACTACTGGGGTTATTACAACGTCTGCTACTTCGGCGGCGAGGTGCGCGATCCGGCGCGCACGATCCCGCGCGCCGTCTTGCTCTCGATCATTTTAGTTGCGGTGATCTACATCGTGATGAACATCTCTATACTCGGCGTCATCCCCTGGCGCGAGTTTGCGGAGACGGCCAACTCGGATGCGCGCCGCTTCGTCATCTCTTCGTTCATGGAGCGGCTCTACGGGCACACCGCCGGACTCATCGCGACCGTCCTTATCATGTGGACGGCCTTTGCTTCCGTCTTCTCTCTGCTGCTCGGTTATTCGCGCGTGCCTTACGCCGCCGCGCTCGACGGAAACTATTTTCGCATCTTCTCGCGCGTCCACCCGAAACATCGCTTCCCCTATGTCTCGCTGCTCATCATGGGCGGCATCGCCGCGCTCTTCTGCTTCCTGCGGCTCGCAGACGTGATTGCCGCGCTCGTCGTCATACGCATCATCATACAGTTTCTCGCGCAGACCATCGGCATCATCGTCCTGCGCGTGCGGCGGCCTGACTTGCCGCGCCCGTTCAGGATGTGGCTCTACCCGCTGCCCGCGCTCATAGCCTTCTTGGGTTTCGTCTACGTGCTCTTCATGCGCAAGAATTTTTTGAAGGAGATACGCTACGCCGCCGTTCTCATCGTGCTCGGACTTATCATCTACCTCGTCCGCGCGAGGCTTCGCGGCGAATGGCCTTTCGGTGAAGCGACAGTTGAAACGGCGCGGGTGGAAGAAGTTTGACGGCGACTATTTCATGGCAGGGTTACAAGAATGAAGACGAAGACTCACCGCAGAGACGCAGAGGAACGCAGAGGGGGCGCAGAGAAAAGATTTGAAACAGCGTCGCCTTCATATTCTATTCAACTCTCTGCGCTATCTCTGCGTTCTCTGCGTCTCTGCGGTGAACTCCGGTTGCGACAAAAGTTAACTTTAAGTGCAAGCGTGAGCATGAAACTCTGCCTCGCGTTCTGCCTTCTCGTTTCGTCGCTCGCTCTCCCCGCGACAGCGCAGGTTCGTTCAACTTATAACGAGGGCGCGGTCGCGTTGGGCTTGCTCTTGCGACGCTTGCAGACGACCGCGAGCGTCTTGCACACGGGCGCGCACCCGGACGACGAAGACTCGGCGCTCATCGCGCGTCTCGCACGCGGCGATGGCGCGCGCGTCGCTTATCTCTCTTTGAATCGAGGCGAGGGCGGGCAGAATCGCATCGGCACGGAACTCTTCGACGCGCTCGGCATCATACGCACCGAAGAACTTTTGCAGGCGCGCAAACTTGACGGCGGCGAGCAGTTCTTCGCGCGCTCGTTCGATTTCGGTTTTACGAAGACGCGCGAAGAGGCTGCGCGGCGTTGGAACGAGCGCGAACTTTTAGAGGACATGGTGCGCGTCATACGTCGCTTCCGCCCGCTCGTCGTCGTCTCGCGTTGGGAAGGCACGCCGCGCGATGGGCACGGCCAACATCAATTCGCAGGATACCTGACGCCGCTCGCCTTCCGCGCCGCCGCCGACCCCGAAGCGTTTCCCGAACAACTCGCAGAAGGCTTGCGCCCCTGGCAGGCGAAGAAACTTTACGTCAGCCAGTTCGGACAGCCCGTTGCTGCCGACACGGAGAAGGGAACGCGCGAGCCAATCGTTGAGATTGACACGGGGCGTTTCGATCCGTTGCTCGGACGCAGTTTCTACGAACTCGCGATGGAGGGACGCAGCCAGCACAAGTCGCAGGGCGAAGCCGCGCTTGAGTTGCGCGGCGCGCAAACGTCGCGCTTGCGTCTGGTTGAACGCGCCGGAATCCCTTTTCAAACTGCGACCTCAGAACAGAGCATCTACGAAGGACTCGACACCACGCTTCGCGGCATCATCCGCACGGCGGGCTTGCACGACACCGCGCTCTTGAAAGACTTGGAGCAAGTCCAACGCGATGCCACGCTCGCGCTCGAACATTTCAACGCGCTCGACCCGCACACCGTCATCAGTGCGCTCACCGCCGGAGTCTCCCACACGCAGGAGGCGCGTGCATCGCTCGCGCGTCTCAAAGATTCTACAGACTCGCGCGCCGAAGCAGACTTCCTGCTCGCGCAAAAAGAGCGCGAGTTCCGCGAGGCGTTGCGACTCGCTTACGGCGTCCGCGTGGATGCGCTCGCGGACGCGGAGACAGTCGCGCGCGGCAATTCGTTTGTCGTAGCAGTGCGTGTCTTTGCTCCTGACCCGCGCGTGGGGCGCGTCGAAGAGTTGCGCCTGCGTGCGCCGGAATCGTGGCGAGTCGAACGGCTCGAAGCGCCGTCGAAGAGCGAGACGGCGTTTGCCGCGCGCGAGTCCCCGCTCGCCGTCGCATACTTTCGCGTGCATGTGCCTGTGGATGCCGAACCGACGCAGCCCTACTGGCTCACGCCGGAGCGCCGGAAGGGCGACATGTACGTCTGGGACAAAGACGATCCGAAGACCGAACCGTTCGCGCCGCCGCTCGTCTCAGGCGAGGTTGTGATGGGCATGGGCGGAACGCCGCAGGTCTTGAGCGCGCCCGTAGAGTATCGCTACCTGGACGGGGTGCGCGGCGAAGTGCGGCGCGAATTGAACGTCGTGCCGGAGTTGAGCGTGCAACTCGACCCTGCGCTCATCGTCGTGCCGCTTCGTGCGCGCGAACGCACGCGGCGCGTGACGTTGCAGTTGTTGAATAACGTCGAGCTTGCGGCGGGACAGACCGACAAGTTGCTGGCGACGGGAGGGGCGGGCATCCATCTGCCCGGGGGCTGGCGTCTGCCGGAGACGACGCCTTTCAACTTCACTTCCGAAGGCGAGCGCGCGACGTTGCCGTACACGTTCACAGTTCCGCTTGGGGCGCGAGAAGGCGCGTACTACGTGCGGAGTTTCGCCGCCACTTTTCTCCCCGAGCGAAGTTTGCAACAGCCGCAGTTGCCGCAGTCGCTCACCTTCGGCCTCACTCAGCACGCGATCAGCTACCCGCACATTCAAACGCACTACTACTACACGGACGCGGAGGCGACGGTGCGCGTCTTTGATTTGCAGGTCGCGCCGGTGCGCGTCGGCTACATCATGGGCAGCGGCGACGAAGTGCCCGACGCCATAAAGCGCATGGGTCTCCCTGTGACGATGCTCGACGAGACGCAACTCGCAACGGGCGACCTCTCGCGGTTCGACACCATCGTCGTCGGCGTGCGCGCCTCGCAGACGCGCCCCGATTTCGTCGCGCATCACGCGCGTCTCTTGGAATTTGTACGGCGCGGCGGCGCGCTCATCGTGCAATATCAACGCCCGGACTACGCAGCGAAGAACTTGCCGCCGCTCGCCGCCAAGATGGAAGTGCCCCCGAAGAGCGCGAATGATTCGCCGACGATTGCGCGCGTGGTTGACGAACGTGCTGCGGTGCGCGTGCTCGCGCCCGCGCATCCCGCGTTCAACTTCCCAAACCGCATCAACGCCGCCGACTGGGAAGGCTGGGTTCAGGAGCGCAGCCTCTACAACTTCACCACCTTCGACGCCGCCTACACGCCGCTCCTCGAATCACACGACGCGGGCGAAGGCGAACAGACGGGCGGCGAAGTCTACGCGCGCATCGGGCGCGGCCATTACGTCTACACGTCCTACGCGTGGTTTCGTCAACTGCCCGCCGGAGTCCCCGGCGCGTATCGCCTGTTCGCCAATCTACTGAGCCTGCCCAAAGCGCCGGAGCGTCGCACGTCGAGAGCAAGGCGCTCTTGACGTAGCGGGACGTTAGAACGTCCCGCTACGTCAAGTTTGAGGGAACTTATGCGTTAGCGCTCGCCTCTTGTGCTTTAGCTGTGTAAGCCGCCACGCGTTTCTCCATCTCTTCGGGCGACACGTCTTCCTTGTGCGTCGCAATCGCCCAGCTATGCCCGAAGGGGTCTTCGAGTTTGCCCATACGGTCGCCGTAGAATTTATCCTCAAGCGGTTCGACCAACTTCGCGCCCGCAGAGACGGCGCTCGCGGCAACCGCATCCACGTCCTCCACGTAGAGCAACAGACCGACGGGAGTTCCGCCGATTGTCTGCGGGCTGCGCGCGTCCATCTCTAGAGCCTCGTCGGACAGCATGACGAGCGAATCGCCGATCTTGATCTCGGCGTGCGCGACCTTCCCGTCCGGCGCGTCAAAACGGGTAAGCTCCGTCGCCCCGAACACTTCCTTGTAAAACTCTATGGCGCGCACAGCGTCCCTGACGTACAGGTACGGCGTTATGTTGTGATAGCCCTCCGGTAGATATTTTGTATCGGTTGCCATAAGTCCCTCCATTTTGAGCCGGAAAATTTGTCGTTCAGCGAGGCGTGTTGACGACAACTTATATCACAACTTGGTTTCAGGCACAATACTTTATTTCAAGTGTGAAACAAACTTTGAAGGCTAAAAATTGGTGAAGTAGGAGAGACGCTATTGAGTCTTTCGTCGCTGTTTGAGTGTGCGCGGCGCGCGTCAAATCATCGCTCTTCGATGTCCGGGCAATCCGTGTCGAGTTTGCCCTGTCGTAGTTCCTCTCTAGCCTGTTCGGCGAGTCGCTCGTAGTTGTTGCGAATGCGGTTGAGGTCTTTCTCCTCCAACTCCTCAAGGTCTAAGAGCACGTTATGCGCGCCGTTCATGGCGCGGATCAACTCGTCGAGCTTCACCTGCATCGCCTCCGAGTCGCGGTTCTGCGTGTTCTGTATGAGGAACACCATGAGGAAGGTGATGATCGTCGTGCCCGTGTTGATGACCAACTGCCACGTGTCGCTGTAATGGAACAGAGGGCCGGTCAGCGCCCATACGATGATCGCCGTGACCGCGACGGCGAACGCGGCTGGCCTGCCGGTCATGCGCGCAGTCCATTTTGCGAAGCGGGTAAACCAGGATGTAGATTTCGATGGCCTCATATTTTTCACTCCAAATTAAGGGCTGAAGTTAATTCCGCCTCCGACAGCTTTCAAAGACCCCGCCTTGCAGAAGCTAACTGTAAAATCCTGACCGCCGATTATATGACGAAAACGCGTTACGACTCCGCGCCGCCGAGCGTTTATTCTCAAGCGGGCAACGCCAGCGCGTGTTGGGCGGAGTCCGGCATGCGGTGGTATGCTTTGCCGTGTCTCCTCCTATTTTATCGAAACATCTGGCGGCGAAGATTTAATCCGGCATGTTGAGAAATCTGCGGCAAGTGCGTCGTGTCGTGATCACTGGAATGGGTTGTGTGACGCCGCTCGGCGTGGGACGCGAAGCGTTTTGGCGCGCGCTCGCAGCGGGCGAGAGCGGCGTGCGGCGCATAGAGAGTTTCGACGTGAGCGCGTCGCCCGTGAAGATCGCGGCGGAGGTGCGCGCGTTCGATTGGGAGGCGCAGGTCAACGCGAAGGATCGCAAGCACGTGCCGCGCACAGTGCCGCTCGCGCTCGCGGCGGCGCGCGAGGCGCTGGACGACGCGTCGCTTGATTTTTCGGATTTGAGTTTGGAAGAGAGACGCGCCATAGGCGTCGTGCTCGGCACGGGCGGCGGCGGCCTCGCCTTCACCGAACAGCAATACAAATATTACTTCGCAGGTGATACGTCGAAGGCAAGCGTCTACACTATCCCGGCTTCGACGCACGGCGGCCTCTCCTCCGAACTCTCTATGGCCTTCGGCCTGCGCGGCCTCTCGCACATCATCTCGACAGGCTGCACGAGTTCCACAGACGCCATCGCTTACGCCGCCGAACACATCGCGCTCGGGCGTCAGGATGCGATGCTCGCGGGCGGCGTTGATGCGCCCATCGCGCCGGGCATCCTCGCGGGCTTCAACTTGATGACCGTTCTGACGAAGGATTGGAACGACGCGCCGGAGCGCGCCTCGCGTCCCTTCTCGCGCGACCGCTCCGGCATCGTCCTCGGCGAAGGCGCGTGGATTTACTTTCTTGAAGACTACGAACGCGCACGCACGCGCGGCGCACGCATCTATGCGGAGATCACAGGCTACGGCGCGACGTGCGATGCGTATCATCGCGTGCGCCTCGAAGACACGGGCGAAGAACCCGCACGCGCCATGAGCCTCGCGCTCGCCGACGCCGGACGCGCGCCCTCGGAAGTTGATTACGTCAACCTGCACGGCACTTCCACGCAACTCAACGACCGCATCGAGACGCAAGCCCTCAAACTCGCCTTCGGCACAGACGCGCACAGCATCCCCATGTCCGCCACGAAATCGCAGATCGGCCACCCGCAAGGAGCGTCGGGCGCAGCCGGACTCGCCGCCGCGCTCTCGGCCATGCACACAAACTTGATCCCGCCCACCATCAACCTCGATGAACCAGACCCCGCCTGCGACCTCGACTACGTGCCCAACGTTGCGCGCGAAGCAAACGTCCGCGTCGCACTCTGCAACTGCATCGGCTTCGGCTCGAAGAACAGCGCGCTTGTAGTTGAGAAATTATGAGAACCTAAGGAAGGTAATAACTTCATGGGACACCGATCCCGAATTATGTATATAGAAAACAAAGGAGATGACGGGATCGTCGGCCACGCGCGGATCGGTCGGGTCACTTTCTCCAAGACCGGCAAGTCTTTGTATTACAGAGGACAGAGGTTTGCGACGCTAGATGGAACTGGGTTTAAGTCAAACTACATCAACGTCGAAACTAGAGAATATTACTGGATTTCCGGCTGTAAGCGGGACGGCTCAGACGCGCTCTACCCGACTACTATTGAGATTGACGAAGACGTGAGAGAAGAATACTGGACGAGCATCAGAAACAAGCCTGAACTAAAGAACGCGGCATCACTCCCGCGTCAAGGCAAATATTAAGTAGCGCACTATGTTTAGTCGCTTCAGCCAGCGCAGTTATGAGTTAGAGCATTTGGACAAGGGCGACTACACGCCGGAGGAGTATGAGGTGTGTCTGGTCGAACTGCGGCGCGTCAACGAGTGGCTGGGGGATGCGCGTGCGTTGCGACGCTCGCTTGTGCCGGAAGTGGAGCGTGCGGGGTTGCGCGGGTTTTCGCTTTTGGACGTGGGCGCGGGGTCGGGCGAGTTGTTGCGTGTGGTGGCGCGTGAGGCGCGCGTGCGCGGGTGGGGCGTGCGTTTAGTGGGGCTTGAGTTGAATGAGCGTTCGGCGCGTGCGATTCTGGAAGAGTCAAGAGGGTTCGCGGAGATAGCTGCGGTGCGCGGCGACGCGTTTCATCTGCCGTTTGCGGACGGCGCTTTCGATTACGTCATCTGTTCGCTCTTTACGCATCACTTTCGAGATGAAGGCGTCGTACATGTCTTGCGCGAGTTCGGGCGCGTCGCGCGACGCCGCGTGTTCGTCATAGACTTGCATCGCCACGCGCTCGCCTATTTTCTCTACACGACTGTTGGCCGTCTCTTCCTGCACAACCGTCTGATACGCGAAGATGGTGCGCTCTCCATACGCCGCAGTTTTCGCGCCGGAGAACTGCGCAGACTCGCACGTGAAGCGCAACTCGAAGACATCACGGTCAGTCGCCGTTTCCCTTTTCGTCTGGTGTTGAGCGCGGGCAAGTAGAGTAGCCGGAGTTTAAGCGTTGAGTGAAAGTGTGAAGAGAGATTATGACGCGATCATCGTGGGCGGCGGGCCTGCGGGGACGAGCGCGTCTGTGCATCTGGCGACGCGCGGCTCGCGTGTGTTGCTGGTTGAGAAAGAGAAGTTTCCGCGCGCGAAGTTGTGCGGGGAATTTATTTCGCCGGAGTGTCTGGCGCATTTCGCGCGGCTCGGCGTGTTGGAGGAGATGGAGCGTGCGGGCGGCGCGCGTGTGGGCGAGACGCTTTTTTTCGCGCGGAGCGGGCGACGTGTGGGCGTGCCGAGCGCGTGGTTCGGCACACAGGCGACGGGCAGCAGGGAATCGGCGGGCGTCGCGCTCGGCTTGAGCCGCGCGGAGATGGATCAAAGGTTGATGCTGCGCGCACGCGCTGCGGGCGTAGAGGTTTTGGAAGAGGCGCAAGTTATCGGAGTGTTGTTTGGAGACGACGAGCGGCAGCGCGTCGCGGGCGTGCGCGTCGAGTGGCGCGGAGATGAGTTGGAACTGCGAGCCGCCGTCACGATTGATGCGACGGGGCGCGCGCGTACACTGGCGCGGCGAGTTGAACAGGCGGCTAAGAGCGACGGGGCGCGTGAAGCGAAGGCGCACGGCGCATCGCCGAAGCGTATGCCGCTGGTTGCGTTCAAGGCGCATCTGGAAGACGCGCGGGGCGCGGATGGCGCGTGCGAGATATATTTTTATCGCGGCGGCTACGGCGGTTTGAGCCGCGTGGAAGGCGGCTTGAGCAATCTATGTTTCATCGTGGCGGCGCGCGACGTGCGCGCGCGTGCGAGCGACGCGGAGCGCGTGATGCGCGAGATCGTGATGTCGAACGCGCGCGCGGCGGAGACTTTGAAAGGTGCGCGCGTTAATTCGGAGTGGCTGGCGGTGGCTTTGGAGAGTTTCGGGCGGCGCGAGCTAGTGCCGCGCGAAGGGTTGTTGACGGTGGGCGACGCGGCCTCGTTCATTGATCCGTTCACGGGGAGCGGCATGTTGATGGCTTTGGAGAGCGGCGAACTCGCGGGCGCGTGCGTAGCGCGCGCGTTGCCGGAGTTGCGCGCGAACGGATCGTTTACACAATTAGCGGAGGATTATCGAGCGCGTTACCGCGAACGATTCGCGGCGCGTCTGCGCGTCTGTTCGTGGTTGAGGCGTGCGGCTTTCGCGCCGGAGTTGGCGACGGAAGCAGGCATCGTCGCGCTTGGTGCGAGCGAACGCGTGCGTCGCGCTCTGGCGCGTGCGACGCGTCCCGCCGCGTAGTTGAAAGTTTGAAGGAGCGTTTGATGACAGATGAGCTTGAGCGAAACAAAAAGAACGTGACGGGCTTCTACGATCTGATGTTCAACGAGTGCCAGCCCGCCGAAGCCATCGAGCGATATGCGGGCGACATGTACATACAGCACAACCCGGAGGTGGCAGACGGCAAAGAGGCTTTCATCGAATACTTCACGCGTATGGCGCGCGAGTATCCGGGCAAGCGCGTGTACTTCAAACGCGTGATCGCGGAGGGCGATTACGTCGTCCTGCATTGCCACCAGCAGTGGCCGGGCGATAGCGACTGGGCGGGGATAGATATTTTCCGTCTCGACCGCGACGGCAAGATCGTCGAGCACTGGGACGTGCTGCAACGCATACCGGACAGAGCGGCACACGACAACACGATGTTCTAGAAACGACCTGCGCCGCGCCCACACATGATGAAGCCACGCGCTTACTCCCACACGGCGCACCGCAACCCCACAACATACGCACCGAGATCATTCTCCGCCCGATGTGTGTCGGTGAAGGCATGCATTAGCGCCGCCTGTCCCGCTAGAAACCTCTCATCCAAAATATACTTGTCATCCGACGGCGTGTGTGGCGCGAGTCCGCAGATCAACTCGATCAGAGCGTCCAAACTCTCGCTATCCTCACGCCTCGTGATGAGGTCAACTAACTGACATGCTCTTTCTTGAGTGATTGTTAAGGTAGACCAATGCCGGATAGGTTCATCAAAACTCTGCTCTTGTCTTTGACGAACGGCAAGCGTGCGCGTGTTATCATCTTTACGCATCAGTAGTTCCTTTCACGAGTGATACTGGTGTAGAGGACTTATCGAGATTCACAGTCTTGGTAAGTCCTCGCCCTTTTAATGCACTCTTGCGGCGAAAACTCTAGCAGGATGACTATTGTATGTCAAATAAAACGATAGTAGCTTGGCTAGAGTTTACAGCGCATGAGTAAAGACGAAACAAAACTTCTAAGCGTCAAACAGGCTGCCGCCGCTCTCGGTGTAAACCGGCAAAGAGTTCAACAGTTAATTGAATCAAAACGCTTGCCAGCAGAAAAAGTCGGCGCGTTTTACGTGATACGGGAGAAAGACCTTGAGCTTGTGCGAGAACGCAGGGCAGGCAGACCGTCGAAGGCTAAAGCTGAGATTTCAAAGGCGAGGAAGAAAAGTAGTAAGAAGTAACGAGCATCTCACACCTCACTGGAACTACACTAATGGCTGACCCTGAACATCTTAAGATATTGAAGCAAGGGGCGAAGGTGTGGAATAAGTGGAGAAGTGAGAACGAAGATGTTCAGCCAAACCTCAGCATCGCAAACCTCAGTGACGCAAACCTCAGCGGTGCTGATCTAAGCAACGCAGACCTCATCGGCACAAACCTCACCGGCACAAACCTCAGCGACGCAAACCTCAGCGATGCAAACTTCAGCTACGCAGATCTCATTGGCGCAGACTTCAGCTATGCAGAGTTCATCGGCGCAGACTTCAGCTACGCAGACCTCATCGGCGCAAACCTTAGCGGCACAAACCTCATCGGCGCAAACCTCAAAGGTTCAACTGTGAATGGCGCGGATTTCACCAACAGCATAATGGGCTATACTACGTTAGCAAGTATTGACCTGAGCGAAGCTAAGGGACTTGAAACCGTCAAGCATCATTTCCCCTCAACCATCGGCATTGATAGCCTCTATAAATCACAGGGCAAAATCCCCAAACCGTTCCTGCACGGCTGCGGCGTGCCTGATGATTTTATTCCTTTTATTCCCTCGCATTTCGGAATCCGACAAGCAATCCAGTTCTACTCCTGCTTTATCAGCTACAGCACAAAAGACGAAGAATTTGCGAGACGGCTTCATTCCCGAATGCGAGACGAGCACTTGCGCGTGTGGTTCGCCCCCGAAGATATAAAAGGAGGTCAAAAGCTACATGAGCAAATCGAGTATGCTATTCAATTGCATGACAGATTATTGATTGTCCTCTCCGAAGATAGTATGCAAAGCGAATGGGTGATAACTGAGATTCAGAAGGCGCGACAAACAGAGATTGAAGATAAGCGGCGCAAATTGTTCCCGATTACTATTGTAAATTTCGACAAGGTTAAATCTTGGAATCGCTTCGATGCCGACACTGGCAGAGATTTAGCTAAAGAGGTGCGTGAGTATTACATTCCAGACTTTTCCAACTGGAAAGACCACGATGCTTTCGAGAAAGCGTTTGAGAGGTTGCTTCGTGATTTGAAATCTGACGATAAGCGGTGAAAGGCGCGACGGAAAACTAAAAATCACACTCCCATATGGCTTTCGTATCAAGATAGAGAAGGGCGAGGCTTTATGGCTTCACCTTTTTTGTTGACACTCTCCCCGCGCGCTTATATCTTCCCTCCGTTTCTCACAAACTTTCGTCGGTCTCACGTCCCACCTGAAAGGTATTATGCGGTGAAAGAAACTGTGACACGACTATTCCTAATCATCAGCTTTCTTTCTGTCCTTACACTGTTTGCAGGATGTAGAAATATACAAAAACTATCTAGTGCAAAGTTGCGACTTGCCGCATGCGAAGGGAAGATCGATGAGGTCAGGTCTTTCATCGCATTAGGTGCGAACGTAAACGAGAAAAGTAGTAGTAGTGGCTCCACTGCACTAATTGGTGCGGAGGCTTGCGACCCGCTAAATGCCGAGGCAATTGTTAAAATACTTCTCGAAAGTGGAGCGGAAGTAAATACACAGGATAAATACGGTGAGACTGCTTTAATGTATGCTGCCAGAAATGGTCATGCGGAAAGCATTAAGGCCCTCATTGCTAAGGGCGCTTGGGTGAATGTCAGAAATAATGAGGGTGAAACAGCCATAGTGAAGGCTGTGCAAAATGGATGTGATGTGCATGCTCTCAAAGTACTGATTGAAGCGGGCGCGAACGTAAACGCTCTAACTGACAAGGGGGAAAGCGTTTTAGAGAAAGCCGAAGCATCACTGGCATGTCCTGAGAGCGGCATGATTCAAGTCTTAAAAGACAGTGGCGCAAAATATGATAAGCGCAATATACCAACTCATACGAATCGCCGCACTCATCCCTAACTTAAAACATTTTGCGTGGCTGCGGATTCCCACTCGAAACATCTTGAGTCACTATTGACAATCAACCCACACCTCTATATCTTCCCCGCGCTGATGCTTCATTAGCCTCACGTCCGTAAGCTGAAAAGGAGAGTTTATGTCTGCAATAGTTACTTTAGTTGCGTTGTTAATTGCCCTTTCGTCAGGCGGTTCAAATGCGAGTAAGGGCATCAATCCTGTCCAGCATAGTGAGCGCGCCGCCGCGACTCAGGCCAGCAAAGGCATCAATCCAGTCCAGCATAGCGAGTGATTCTTTCAACATAAGTGCGGTTTGTGATTACACCTGTGGCGGCATAACGCCTGCGTCGCTACTACCTCACGGACTATGTTGACCGCCCCATCTGAGCGGCGTAGTATTAGCCGCAAAACCGCTCACAAGTCAGCCCAGAAGGAGGTTACTTATGCGAATCAAGAATAACAGGTTAAGTAACAGGCGAAGTCGAGCTATGGTGTTTGCAGCCGTTATAGCCTGGCTCCTTTTGACGACCGTGCTGCCGATCGGCGGTGGCACAGTATCCTCCGCAAATATGCGGTCGCTGGGGTATGAGGTTTACTACTACACGGATAGCAACTTCTCTTTTCAGTGCGGGTACTACAATAGCTGTACACACTACCGTACAGGCTGTTTGACTGCCCACCAGGAGAGATGGGGCATTGTCTGCGGGGAGGGCGGATAATTCATCGCCTGATGCTGCCGGTTGCTGTTGATATAAGAATCCCCACCATGACGGCGGAGGTCGCCTCTTTGTGTGCCTAACAACCGTTTGCAGCCGACGCTAGCGACAGCATGAAAAAGAGGCGACGCGTGTTAAAGCGTCACCTCTTCGTTTTCGCGGCGCATCCATACGGCTTTCGTATCCGAAGGATAGAGAAGGGCGAGGCTTTCGGGCTTCGCCTTTTTTATAGACACTCACGTCTTCGCGTTTAGAAGTCGAGGCCGATGCGCGCCATGATGCGGGCGAAGCGTGGGTCTGGGCGGAGCGTGTCGAGCATGGGGTCTACGGCGAACCAGATGAGGGCTTCGGATTGCACGTCGCAGGCGCGGCTGAGCCAGTCGAAGGCTTCGTCGTGTTCGCCGAGCGCGGCGTGTATGACGGCGATGTGGTAGGGCGAGACGAACTGGCGCGCGGAGAGCGTGTGAAGTTCGGCGAGCACTTCGCGCGCTGCGTCCGTTTGGCCGAGCACGGCGTAGGCGTGGCCGGGTGCGGCGAGCATGGCGGGGCTTGAACGGGAGAGCGCGATGGCGCGTCGGTAAGAGGCGAGGGCTTCGTCGTAGTTGCCGATCTGTTCGAGCGCCATGCCGAGCAGGAAATGCGCCATGTAAAAGTTTTCGTTGAGTTCAAGCGTCTTGCGATACTCGTGTATCGCTTCGTCGTACTGGCGCGTGAGGTAATAGTGCCAGCCCATGCCGGAGTTGACGGGCAAGGAGAGCGGGTCGAGTTCGCGTGCGCGTCGCATTTCGATGATGGCTTCGGTCTGTCGCCCCATCGCCGTGAGGTAGTGCGCGTACCAGTGGTGCGCGGTGGCGTAAGAGGGGTTGAGTTCTATTGAGCGGCGATATTCGCGCTCGGCTTCCGTCCAGTTCCAGTCGAAGATGCGTACGTAGGCTAGGGAGGCGTGCGCTTCTGCGAGCGTGTCGTCGAGTTCAAGAGCCTTGAGCGTGGCCTCGCGCGCCTCGCGCATCGCCTCATTGGGTGAGAGCGCGGCGTATTCTACTGCGCCGAGCAGCGCGTAGGAGTCTGCGAGTCCGGCGTAGGCGAGCGCGTAAGCGGGGTCGAGCGCGATGGCTTGTTTGAAATATTCGATGCCCTTCTCGATGCCTTCCTGCGTGCGCTTGTTCCAGTGGAAACGACCTTTGAGATATGTCTGGTAGGCTTCTGTGCTCGTCGTGTGACGCTTCGCCAGACGCGCCTCTTCCGCGCCGCTCAACTTCGTACGCAACTTCTCGGAAATCTGACGCGAAATCTCCTCCTGCACGCTCAACAGGTCGGACGTTTTGCGGTCGTACTGCTCGCCCCACATCTGGCAGCCGTTATTTGTGTCAACGAGTTCGGTGCGGATGATGAGGCTGTCGCCGAGTTGTATGAGGCGTCCGGTGAGTACGGCGCGCGCGTTCATCTCGCGCCCGACGCTGACGGGGTCAACGTCTAGATTTTTGTAACGAAAGACCGTGCCGCGCGCGAGCACACGCAGCGCGGGCAACTGCGAGAGCATGTTGATGATGCTTTCCGTGATGCCGTCGGCGAGATATTCTGCGTTGGCGTCGCCACTCACGTTCAGCAGCGGGAGGACGGCGACCGTCACGCGTTCCTCCACGTTCGTTAGCGCCGCGCCGCTACTGTTATTACTACTGTGCGACACGCGCGCCTGTTCCTCAGTTTGAACTTCTGTGACCGGCGCGATGAAACGATAACCGCGACGCGGCACGGTCTGTATGAACTTCGGCTCGACCTTCCCCTCGCCGAGCGCCTTGCGCAGCATGAAGATCGTGACGGTGAGATTGCCTTCTTCTACGAACGTGCCCGGCCAAACCTCTCTGAGCAGTTCGTCCTTTTCGACCGTGCGCCCGGAGTTTTGCAGCAGCGCACGGAGCGTCAGAAACGCTTTCGGCGTGAGCGGCACGGCCTCGCCGTTGCGGCGCAGGAGGAGTTGCTCCGCCGGATCAAGCAGAAAGTCCGCAAAAGCATAGGAAAGTTTTGATTGCACGCTCATGTGAAGTTTAAGAACTCTTTAAGAAAAGTTTAAGAGCGGCTAAAGGACTCCGCAAACGCGTTGCGTGTATGCTCGACTGCGCCGAGGGGTTGGCGCTACTTGTAAGGCGTGCAGTCACCTACTACTAAGCTGCCGATTGTAGTGCCAAGCCCTCGGCGATAGCAAGGATTTGCACCGCGCGGAGGCGGGAGCGAACGACAGGCGCGAACTTCGAGGCGCGAACTTTCAAATGTGCAGGAAAAAACTGGCAGGCCGCCTGCTCATGCACTTGATGCGGCTCATCAGCACCACGCTCTATCACACGGAACAAAGTCGCGCCGGAAAATTAAAGGCCGCGCGGAAAACTAATCGTATGCGCAAGGCAGCTTCAAGGTTTAGAATGTTGGCAGGCTGAATCTTCGCGCCGTTAGTTCTCTTAATCAACCAGACAAGCGCGCCGTCTATACACTAAAGGAGTTCTCCTCATGCGTCGGTTACCTTATCAATTTCTTCTGCGCTACGCCGCCAACGTGTTGCGCGCTCGCTTCGGTCGCGGGCCGAATCGCAAACTCGTCAAACCGATGATCGCGGGTCTCTACGTCACTATGAAATGCAACTTCCGTTGCACGTATTGCGACGACGGCTCCGGCCTGATGTACCCGGACATTCCTGAGCAACGTCTGAGCACCGCGAAGACGATCGAGGTGTTGGAGATTTTGCGTCGCGCTTCGCCCGGCCTCAACATCACGGGCGGCGAACCGACCGTGCGCCCCGACATCGAAGAACTCTTCGAGAACGTCGGGCGGCTCGGCTTCTGCCCCGTCACCTTCAACACGAATGCCTTTCTCCTGGACAAACACCTGACGGCTCTGCACCACATTGATTACCTCGTCATCAGCCTCGACTCCGCGCACGAAGAGCGCGGCGACGAGTTGATCAATTTGAGCAAGTCAGGGCAGACGGCGCGCGTCAAGCGCAACATCCAACTGGCGAAAGAATATCGTCGCGAGCACAAACTAAAGTTCAACTTCATCATCAACACGGTGATCTTCCCGGAGACGATTGACGATGCGTGGGACGTGTTCGAGTTCTGCATCGAAAACGATTTCTTCTGGACGCCGATGCCTTACATCGTCGGCAAGTACCCGTGCGCGGGTCTGGTGGACAACCCGCGCTGGCTACAGTTGATTGACGAAGTCGCGCGTGCGAAGCGCAATGGTGCGCGTGTCTACGGCAACATGGAAGCCCTGCGCACCATCAGGGATTTCAAACGTTTCGAGTGCTACCCGACCACGCATCCGATCGTCTACCCGCACGGCGACCTGTTCTACCCTTGCGCGCCGCTCAACCTTGTGGCCGGAAATCTTTTGGAGATCGGCGACTACTACAAGGCTATGGAGCATGGCGAGCGTCAGCACGGACTCGTCCCTTACTGCGACGCGCGCTGCCACGTCGGTTGTTACACGGAAGGCTCGACCGCGATCACGCATCCTTCCGAAGGCGTCGCCGAAGCTGTACGCCATCTTTACCCGCGCCCGAAAACGGCGCTGGTGTTGCGCCGCCCTGAACGCTCAAGCACTCCGGTGATGCCTCCGGCGTTCGATGAACTGCGCGCCATGCCTTCGCTCCCGCCCGACACGATTCGCCGTCTGCGCCGCGAAAATCTCTTGATGGACGATTGGACATCACGCGTCCGCATACGAGGCGAGGAAAGTCTCGTCCCGCCCGTCAAACTCACGCGCGAACGGGCGACGACGACAAACGCCGTATGACGAGGAACTTCCCCGCGCGTGAACCGCCTGCGCAGTTGATTAAAGTCTTGCCACGCGCACGTGTTTTGGGGTACAACGTCGGCGCGGTATTGGTTTCGCTCAAGGCGCAAGCCTCGCGGGCGCTTCGTTGTTAACGAAGTTTTCTGCCGACCCGGCTCTTGCCAGTGTAGCGAACGCGTTGCGCACGTCGTCCGGCGGCGCACGATCTTTCGTCTCCCGCTGAAGCTCAATATTACGTTTGAGGAGAATATAAACATGCGTGCATTCCCCGTGCGGTTGTGCCCGACCGCCATCCGCTTCGTCTTCGTCTGCCTGTTCGCGCTCGTGGGCGCGGGCGCAGCCTTCGCGCAAGCGCAATCTAACGCCTCCGACCTGCAAGGCTACGTGCGCGACGCGCAGGGCGGCCTCGTCGTAAACGCCAACGTGACGGCGCGCAACAAAGCGACCGGCCTCTCGCGCTCCTCGCAGACCAACGACGAAGGCTTCTACCAGATCACCAACTTGCCGCCCGGCGAATACGAGGTGTCGGTTGAAGCGGCCAACTTCTCGCGCGCCAACATCCCCTCAATCGTGCTTACAGTCGGCCAGCGCGCAGACCTCGACGTGCCGCTCGCCGCCGGGCAAGTTAGCGAGACCGTCACCATTTCAGGCGCGACCACAGACATCGTCGAAACCTCTCGCACCGTCGTCGCCAACACCATCGAGTCGCAGCGCATCGAGAATTTGCCCGTCAACCAGAGAGACTATCTCGGCATCGCCACCACGATCTCGACCGTCAATCGCGGCAACGACCGCCCGATCGGCCCCGCTCCCTCGTCCGGCCTAAACGTCGGCGGCCAGCGCGGTCGCTCCACGCTCGTACAGGTTGACGGCGCGGACAACACAGACAACTCGATCAATGCTTCTCGCACCACCGTCTCGCAAGAAGCCGTGCAGGAGTTTCAAGTGGCGACCAACTCTTACGCGCCGGAGTTCGGGCGTGCCACAGGCGGCATCGTCAACGTCGTCACCAAGAGCGGCGGCAACGAGTTTCGCGGCAACGTCTTCGGCTTCATCCGCCACAAGAGTTTTCAAGCGCGCAATGCGTTTGCGCCCATCGAAGACCCGCCCTTCACGCGCGTGCAGTACGGCGCAACTATCGGCGGCCCCATCAAACGCGACCGCACATTCTTCTTCGCAGCCTTCGAGCAACGCCGCAGGCAGGAATCCGCTTTCTTTAGTTCCGACGTGGGGCGCGGATTAACGTCGAGCCTCTCGGTCGGCCCGGGCACGTCCTTCCCGTTCATACCGCTGCCGAACACTTTCACCAACCTGACGGCGGCGCAGGCCACTTTCATCGCCAACCAACTCAACACCGGCGCGGCCACAGGTAACTCTGCGTTGATTGGCGCGGCGTTGACCTACGCCACCTTCGCATCCTCCGGCGGCCAGATCGGCCTGAACGGCGTGAGCACTCTGCGAAGCATCGGCGGCGCGATCCCTGCGGGACAGACCATCGGCGGTCGCTTCTTCATCTCCGGCGCGCCTGTGCCGACCGCCGCGAACAACGGCGCTTTCACAGGCTTCACCACGATCAACGAGGCCGGACAGCCCATAGGCTTCCGCCCGCTCAACAGCCTCGCGCGCATCTTCCCGATCTCGGAGGCAACGAGTTTCTTCTCCACTCGCGTGGATCACCAGATCAACCAGTCGAACCAACTGACGATGCGCTTCGGCTACAACCCCGGCGACCTGACCGGCGTTCAGGACGAATCGCAGAACCAGGTCTTGGGACAAAACGACTTCTCACGCACCGGACGACAGGAGATCAGGGACACGAATTTCGTCACCTCTCTGACTTCGACTCTGACCAGCCGCGTCGTCAACGAAGCGCGCTTCAGTTTCAGCAACCGCGATGCGAAGTTCGACTCGCAAGTGCCGGGGACGGCCATACAGATTTCCGGCACGGCCTTCATCGGCTCGAATCCCTTCTCGCCCGTTGACCGCACCGAGCGACGTTTCCAACTCACAGACAACGTTAGTTGGCTGCCCGGCACTCACAACTTCAAGTTCGGCGCAGACTTCAACTTCATTGACGTGGATGCCGTCTTCGAGTTGAACTTCCCCGGCCTCTTCAATTTCGGCGAGGTGTCGGGCGGCACGCTCGCAGCCGGTTTCATCCCCGGCCTGCCGACGAGTGCGCCCGCACTTACTCCCGTGCAGGCTTACGGCGCGGGCATCCCCGGCGTCTTCATTCAGGGCTTCGGCAATCCGAACAGCAGTTTGAAGAACAAGCCGCTCGCTTTCTTCGCGCAGGACTCCTGGAAGGCCAGACCCAACCTGACGCTCAACTACGGCGTGCGCTACGACGTGGAACTCACAGAGACCATCCCGACCATCGGCTTCACCGACCCTTTGAGCCACATCAACCTCTCCGCCGCAGACCTCAACGCGGCGCAGAACGTCCTCGGCGTCCAGCAGGGCTTCCCGCGCGACACCAACAACTTCGCGCCGCGCGTCGGCCTCGCGTGGGATTTGACGAACGACGGCAAGACCGTCTTCCGCGCAGCCTACGGACTCTTCTACGATCACCCGCTGCTCGCCATCGCGTTTAACTCCGACATCGCCGACGCCGCGCAGCAACAACAGTTCACGACTGTTCTTCCGGGCAGTCCCGCGCCGACCGCGACGCTCAACCTGCTCCAAATCTTTCAGGGCACGGTCGCGCCCGGCATCACGCCCGGCGTCGCCGCGAGCGCGCAGTATTTGCCCGGCCGGTTGCGTTTCAACGACCAGACGTTCCCCGGCTTCGGCCCCATCTTCCCCTTCACGCTCGCCGTCGGGCAGGACTTCGAGTACGCCTACGCCAATCAGGCCAACATCACGCTTGAGCGACAGTTGACGAAAAACACTTCCGTCTCCGCCAGCTACATCTTCGTCGGCGCGCACCACTTGCCGCACCCGCGCGACGTGAACGCACCGCAAAACGATCTGCTCGTGGAAAACTTCCGGCGCTTCGCCGTCGGCAATCCCGTCATCTGCCCTGCGGAACTCGGCGCGGCGCGTCCCGCATGTCTCGCCAACGGTCGCGCGCCTTCGAGTTTCGCCGAAGCCGTCTTGTTCCCCATTCCGACCGCCTCGAACGCGCTCTTCACCGTTCGCATTCCCGGCCTCGTCGCCGTCAACAACGTCTCCGGCCAAACAATCGTCAGCCCGCTCGCGGCCAACTTCTTCCGCCCGAACGCGCCGAACTACTTCTTCGTCCAATCGGTGACGGGCGGCGCGGTCACGCCCGCCGTCTTCAACGCGGCCATCGCCGGATCGGTGCGCACGCCCGGACTCATCTCGCCCTTCGGCGACGTGAGCGCGCAAGTCTCCGACGGCAACTCCAACTACAACGCGATGACTCTGGAAGCGAAGCGCCGCTTCTCGAACAACTTCCAGTTCCTCGCCTCCTACACCTGGTCGCACTCGATAGACGACTCTTCGGACTTGCAGACGCTGCTCAAGCCGCAGGACAACCGCAACTTCCGCGCAGAGCGTTCCGACTCGCTCTTCGATCAACGCCACCGCTTCGTCTTCAGCGGCGTCGCCACTTCGCCCGCCACTTGGCGCGGCTCCGACAGCGCGGCGCGTCGTTTCTTCTCCGACTTCACCATCGCCCCGATCCTTGAGATTTCATCGGGTCGCCCCTTCAACATCATCACCGGCACGGACGCCAACGCCGACCTCCAAAGCTCGAACGACCGTCCGAGCGTCGCCGCCGACGGGACGCTGTTTGTGCCGCCGTTCCTCTCGACCGGCAACCTCCGCCGCAACGCCGGAATCACGCACGGCTACGCGTCGCTCGACCTGCGCGTCTCGCGCGCCATACGCTTCGGCGAACGCATGCGGCTCGACTTGATCGCGGAAGGGTTCAACCTCTTCAACCGTTTCAACGAAGCCGCCGCCAACCCGTTCTTCGACGTGGTCAACTCGTTCGGCGAGCGTCGCGGCGGCCTCTACTACAGCCGCCCGACCGCCGCCTACGACTCGCGCCAGTTCCAGTTCGGCTTCAAGTTCTCGTTCTAAACGCCGAACCGAAACGAGAGAAGCGGCTGGCAGGTTTGAGTCCTGCCAGCCGCTTCGCACGTTATGTCAGAACCGCGTGCGGTAACGGGCAGGTTCTTAGCAACGATAGAAGAACCCGTCCGCTTGCAGCAGGCGGTTCTGACATGTCTCCCAATTGCAAACGGCTACAGCGAAGCGAACCCGAACGCCCCCCGCGCGCATCGCACACACGGCGGAACTTGCCGCTCCGCCCCCGCATCGTCATACTCTTCCCTGTGCAAAATTTATTTCGAGTCCCGAATTTGGAGACATTGATGAAAAATAGATTTTTCCGGTACGGCGTCGCGCTCGTCGCGTTGCTTTCTGTAACTTCCGCCACAGCCGCTCTCGCGCAATCGGGCGCAACACGCCCGCGACGCGTTGACCCTGCGACCAACCAGACGCCGCCCCCCGCGTCCACGCAAACGCGCGCAACCGCTCCCGCGCCGTCGTCTTCCGCCAGCGGCGACACGGCGCGCGCCTATTCTCTGTTGCAACAGAAGCAGTATGCTGAGGCGGCGCGCGAGGCGCACGCGGCGGCAGCAGCCGATCCGAAGAACAGCGAGGCCTGGAAGATCGCAGGCTTCGCGGAGTTTTACCAGAACCAATTCAAAGAAGCCGCAACCGACCTGCAACGCGCGCTCGAACTCCAACGCGCCGCGAAAGAGGAAGACGCGCCGACCGTAGACGCGCTCGCGCAGTCGCTCGTACGCTCCGACGACTTCGAGCGTGCGCTGCCGCTCCTCGTCACGGCCACGTCACGCGCGGGTGCTCAGCCCGACGCGACGCTCCTCTACTATCGCGGCCTCGCCGAATATCGCATGAACAAACCCGTTGACGCCGAGCGTTCGTTCAACGCGGCGGTCAAAGCCGACCCGAAAAATTCCGCCTCGCTTTTCTATCTCGGTCGCATCGCTTACGAGCGCAACCAGACGGACGCCGCCATCGCAGCGCTCAACCGCGCCACGCTCGCCGATTCGCGCTTCGCTGAAGCATGGACGCTTTTGACTTACGCGTACCTTCGCCGCGCCGCTTCTGCCGCCGCGCCCGCGCAGGCCGACGCAGATTATTTGAACGCCGTGCGCTCGTCGGACGCGCTCCTGCGCGTGCGCTTGAACGACGAACCGGCGGCGGCCTTAAACGGTCAAGCCCTGATCGGCGCGAAGCAGTTCCCACGCGCCGTCACGGTGCTCGAACGCGCCGCCGCTAATCCGAACGCGCGCGGCGGCACGCTCTACCTGCTCGGCGTCGCCTACTCGCGCTCCAAAAATTTCCCCAAAGCTATCGCCACCTTCGAGCGCGCCGCCGCGAAGACCGCAGACGACGTGAACATCTACCGCGAACTCGGCTACGCCTACGAAGTCTCGAAGCAATACGCCAAGGCCCTCTCGGCTTACCAGAAAGGCGCGGAACTCGCGCCCGACGACGACGATTTCAAACAGTCCATCGAACGCGTCCGCCCGTTCGCCAAATAACAGTGATGAGTGACAAGTGACGAGTGACGAGAAAAATCGTGAATCGTAAATCGTGAATCGTGAATAGACGAAAGCAGGTTTTATCTATTCACGATTTACGATTCACGGCTTTTGTTTTAACTCGTCACTCGTCACTTGTCACTTGTCACTTGTCACTGTTTTCGTTAGCATCCAGCCATGAACAAACCAGACATTTTTCGCTTTCGCAGAACCGGCGCGTCGCGCGCGTTGGCCGCCTTCGCCGTCTTCGCCTGCTTGCTCGCGTGCGCGCATGTGACAAAGGCCGCAGAGTGGCACAATCTCACGCCTTTGAAGTCGCGCCGTGCGGACGTGGAGCGTGAACTTGGCAAGCCGATACAGGGTGAAGGCGCAAACGGTGCGCTCAACTTCAAAGTCGCGGGCGGCATGGTGACGGTTACGTTCGTGACTCCGAAGTTTGCCCAGACGAAAAAACTCTCGTCCGACGCGGAGGGCACGGTGCTGCTCATCGTCTTGCAGCATGAAAATTCGTCGGACACGCCGGAGTCTATCGGGCTGGTGAACAAGAGCGGCTTCACGCGCGAAGAAAAAGGGGTCATGGCCGTCTATACCAACCAGAAGGACGGCATCACCTACACCTTCTTCAACGGGCGGCTCAAGACCACACGCTACGCACCCTCCGTCGAGCAACTCGCGGGCACACAGGGTTTGAGATCAATACGCTGACGAGAGAAGAACGTAAATCGTGAATCGTAAATCGTGAATAGCTAAAACTGCTTTGAGTCTATTCACGATTTACGATTCACGATTTACGATGACTTATGTTGTACCGCCCACATTTGAATGCACAGCTCAGGGAGCGGCGCGAGGAGTTTGTGCGCTTCGAGGCTTTGTGGAACGATGCTGTGGGCGAGTATGCGCGGCGTCTCGGTGTACTCGGCGGGCGCACGTCAGTAGAGATCAAAGGCGAGGCGGAGCGTGCGATTGCCGAGGGCGCGGCGCGTGCGGCGGGCGCGCTTCCCGCAGACGAGCTTGAGCGCGCGGGCGCGTTCGTAGTGCCTTTTGCGGAGCGTTGGCGTTCGCATGAAGAGGCGCGGCGCTGGTCTGTGGAAGTGTTGAAGGGGCGCGTGACGTGCGCGGCGGACGGCAGCCAGATTTTGCCCGGACGCGAAATCAGTCTGCCGGTCGCGGCGGTGCAGGCCGCCTGGTTCGAGAACCCGCACACTGCAAACGGGCAAGACAGCTATCGCAAAGAGTCTCGGTTTTCGATCATCACGCCGGAGGAGTTGTTGCGTGCGGAAGGCGGCGCGGCGACCGCCGCAGACCTCGTCGGCTTGCGCCGCTTCCAGTTGGAAATCGGCGCGCTCTCGGAATTTTTAGAACGACAGCGCGGCTGGCGCACACGCGGCGAACGCCTCCCCGTCGCCTTCTTCGACGGCACGCTTCTGCTCTCGACGACGCGCATGCGCGCCGAGTCCATGGCAACGCTCGATTTTCAGGGCGCGTACATCAAGGCGATAGCCGAAGCCGTGCGGCTCTCGCGCGATGCGGAAGTCCCGCTCGTCGGTTACATAGATCAATCTTACGCGCGCGACCTCGTACGCCTGCTCGACCTGCTCTCGACCGATGCGCCGCCCGCCGCAACCGTCTTCGACGCACGTTTGCTCTCGGCGTCAACTGCAACCGACGGCATCGAACCGCTCTTCAATGCTTGGGGCGACCGCACGGTCTTCTGCTATTGCGTGCGCGAAGGTTTGACTGTGGACTTTCAGGACGAGAGGGGCAACCCGCTCGTCGGCTTCGTCTACTTACAGACGACGGGCGAGGGTGCGCCCGCACGCCTCGACATCCCCGCGTGGGTTTACGAAGCGGGACTGATTGACGAAGTGGTGGATACAGTGCGCGCCGAGTGCGTCGTCGGCAACGGTTATCCTTACGCTTTGGAGACGGCGGACGCGGCTGCTGTCATCACGATGCAAGACCGCGAACAGTTTTTGCGAGCGATGCAGGAGTTTGCCGCCGAACAAAATCTCGGCTTTCACGTCTCGCGCAAACCCATCAGCAAAGCGCACCGCCGTTAGTCGTTATTAGTCGTTTAAGTTTTACGTCCCAGCCTGTGAGATTTTTATGAGCCGTACACATGAGCAGACGCGTATAGAGCCGGAGGGTCGTGGCGTCGCCCTGGTCTGCCCCGCGTGCGGCGCGGCGGCGCGGCGTGCGAGCGCGCATTTCTGCGCGACGTGCGGGCGCGGTTTGCGCGAACGCACTTACGCGCCAGCCGATTCGCTCCTCGCCTCTTATCATCAACAACACAGCCGTCCGGCGATGTTGATCGAGCAGGAGATGGACGACGCAAGTTTCGACGAACAACGCTGGATCACAAACGCGTTGTCGGACGACCCGCGTCACAACATGATGACCGTCGGCGCGTTCATCGTCGCAGTAGCCGCGCTCGTGCCCTTTGTCGGCATACTGTTTTGCCCGTGCGTCGTCGTGCTCGGCGCGCTCGGATTGCGCAGCGCGCGGCGCGACGCGCACCTGCGCGGAGAGCGACGCGCGATCTACAGCATGGTGCTCGGCGTCGTAATCTTCGGCGCGCAAGTATTTTTACTGTGGCTGTTCTTTTTGATCGGCAACATGTAGAAGATTATTACCACGCACTCGTCGCCCTCCGCGTGATATTCGATAAGTAAACCGCCGTTGATTTCAATTGAACAACTGACAAAGGCCAACTGACAATCTCGAATGATAAAGATCGCGAAAATCGTTAAATCAAATTCGCACGTGGATTACATCGGGCGCGTGATTGATCGTCTCGACGCGGACGCGCCGCCTACGTCAGAGGATTACGGTTTCGCGCAATTTGTGTCGCTTCCAGTCGCGGATGATTTTGAAGTCGTCGGCGTCGTCTACGACACGCAGTTGGTCAATCCAGAGTACGGGCAGTTCGGGCCGCGTCTGTCTCCGGCGTCGGAACTCGCGATCTTGAGTCCGGACTATTTGAACGAGCAGGGCGTGCTCGTCGGCATACTGCTGTTGGGCTGGCGCTCTGGCACGGGCGAGCGTGCGCAGATGAGCGTGCCGCGCCGCGTGATTCCCGTCGGGCAGGACGTTTACCGTATGGACGAGTCGCAGACGGGTGAGTTTCATCGAGTGGGCGGCGAGGGGCGCATCGGGCTCCATTACTACTCGCAAGTAGTGGCGCACGCCGGAGCGTTTGCCGTGCCCTTAGTCGAAGCCATCCTCGAACAACTCGAAACAATTTGCACGCCGGAGGAGCGGCAGCGTTTTTGTGTGCTTAAACGCTCGCTCGCCTGGCAACGAACGCTCGGCGGCGTGCGTCTTTAGAGTGTACAAACAGGGAACGGAAATTTTTCGCAGGGAGAGAGAAGGGAAATAACTTTATGAAAAGACCATATCGAGCATTGCCTATCGCAGCCTTGCTACTACTAACTGCTCTGGCGGGCACTACGTTCGCGCAGCGCTCACGCACCGTCGGCGATTCGTCTTCGATCCGGACGGGGAGGGCGACATTGCCGCCGCCGCCTGTGGCCGGAACAGTCGCAAATGCGCCCGCGCCTCCCGTCAACGCGCCTAAGACCGTGAAGGCCAAATACGAGGGCGGCATTTTCGGTTACAACAAAAAACAGACCGGCACGCTCAACTTCGACGACGAGAGCGGGCGTCTGGTCTTCCGCGACAAGACGCAGAAGGAATACATCTCGATCCCATACAAATCAATCGCCGCCGCCTACGCCGACACGCAATCGCGCCGCCCGACGGCGGCCTCCGTGCTCGGCGGCGCGAGCATCTACACGCTGCCCGCGCTGCTCATCAGAAAGAAGTATCGCTACCTGACGATGCAGTTCGCAGACCCCGATACGCAAGTGTCGGGCGTGACCAGTTTCAAGATGGACAACAAAGAGATACTGGAAACGATTCTCGCGGCGGTCGCGCACAAAGCCGAACTCACGCCGCGCGGCGAAGCCTACGTCCGTCTGCCCAAGCCGAAGGACAAGGATAAGTAGGCGAAGAATCCGAAAGGAAAATTGAAGAGCCGGGAGCGGCCACGTTTGTGCGTGTGCTGCTTCCGGCTCAAATTATTGGAATATGTAAACGGGCATACTATATGATGCCTTTCAGGGCATGTTTAAGTTGGAATGCGCCGGGCGGGTGAGGATACCTTATGCGAAACATTTTGATTCGGATAGTAATTCCACTATGGGTTCTGCTGCTCACCGCTTTGTCTGCGTATGCGGAAGTGGCGCAACCTACGCCGATGCCGAAGACCTTTGTACATGACTTCGCAGGCGTCATCACAGATGAAAAGAAGGCTGAGATTCAGGCGCAAGCACAACGTCTGAAGGATGAATTTAAGACCGAAATCGCGGTGGTGACGATCGACTCTTTGCAGGGCGAAGATAGTTTTGATTATTCGATGCGGATGGCTCGCTCCTGGGGCATTGGTTCCAAAGATAACGACATTCGCGGCCTGTTGATACTGGTGGCGATAAAAGATCGGAAAACCGCGTTCAGAACTTCGCGCCATATTGAAGGGGAAATAACGGACGGTGTGACGGGTCAGATCAGTCGGCAGATGAATCCCTATTTTAAGCAGGGTGATTTTGGCGGCGGTTTATCTGCGGGGATGGGCATGGTTTTGGAAAGGATGAAAGAGGTTTATGAACCTCAAACTGTAGCCGCCCCGCTTCCCAAATCAAACTCCGGTCTGGGCTGGTTGTGGTTACCTATCGGTCTGCTACCCGTTGGTCTCGGTTACGGGATTTTGCACTACCGGAAAAAGCAGAAAACAGATGACGCGCAGAAGGGGCAGCAAACGTCTACGAGCGGATTTCACGATTGGGCTTCGACGGTAGACCCTTCAACCGTGCCGGAGGAGAAGCACAAAACTTCAAGCTACAAAAAGCCAACTCCCAAGTCTCCGCCTAAGAAAAGCGGTCACCGCGCGGGTAGCACTTATCACACGGGAAGTAGCGATTCCGCGTCGTCGAGTTCCGGCTCATCCTGGAGCAGTTCCGATTCAAGTTCATCATCCAGCGACGATTCAGGATCGAGTTATAGCGGCGGTTCTGATTTCGGTGGCGGCGGTTCGGACTCTAGCTGGTGACGCGGCTTTTCTTTCAGCGACATTCGATAACACGCATTTCAAATCATCACTTGGCAAGAGGTTTTGGCTTCGCCGCGCGCGCTTGCTGGCAAGTGTGCGCGACCGTCTCGGCCACCTTGCGCGGGTTGCGCTCCCAAGCGCTCGTCTGCCAGTTGTCAACCACGTCTTTTTCGTGAATCCAGGGCGGGAGCGGCATCGCCAGATGACGTGCGAGCGACGTGACGTAAGGCTCGTACATGCGACGAAGTTCGGCGAGTCGTTCGTCTGCGTCCGCGCCGTCGCGCAGAGGCACGTTGTCCACCGCGAGGCTGCGGCGCAGGCGCGCAAGTTCGTCCGCCGGAAGCCTGCCGTCCTTCCACTTGCTCGGACTTGAATTGAACACTTGCGAAATGTCAACGACCGCGTGCCGCGCCATCGCGAAGGTGAGTTGCGCTTGCCAAGTGGGCGCGCCGTCAACGCCGACCATGACGAGCGCGCACGAGTCGAGGATAGTCGTCAGAGACGAGAGCCACGATTGATTGTCGTGCTGCGAACGAAAGAAGCAGAGCACCGGATAGGAGAGGTGGCTCTCCATCAAATCAGCCGACCACATTTCCCAGTCGCTCAAAAGTTTATCGAGCGCCTCCATGTTTCCGGCGCGACCGTGCCGTCGCAAGAGTTCTGCGGCGGTTGGCGGCGTTCCGGCGCGCGCATCGAGCAGCGAGATGTTGGTCTCGCGTCGCGAGAACGCTTGATAGAGCACGGGCAGGTAGCCTATGACGATGGCAAGCACGCCGAAACCCATCCCTGCTTCCAACACGTCGAGGAATCGCCCCAAGCCCGCAACCGGCGTCACGTCGCCGAAGCCGAGCGTGAAGAAGACGACGCCGCTCATGTACATGTAGGTCGAGAAATCGTAGGTTTGCGGTTCGATGTTGAGGGGCGTCTGGATCGCCCAGTGCAACATGCCGAAGCTGCAAACGAGTCCAATCGCCCAGAGCATGATGAGCACGATCAGCGAGAGCGGCCCGTAGACACTCAAAAGCATTTCGCGTCGCTTGCGTGTGCGTATGAGCCGCGTGAGCATGAGCCAGGGCTTCCACGTCACCTTGTTGTAGAAGGTCGTGATGCGCAAACGACGCGTCACGCGGCGCGGCAACACAATCGTCTCGAACGCATCCCACAGGACGGCGACGACGATGGCGACACTCAAGATGGCGACCAGCAGACGCATCTAGAAGATTTCACTCCCGCGCGGTCGGCAACCGAACCGCTCACTTTCGATGAACTACTTTTCCCGCACATCTTAAGCCGACTCCTCTTGAAACGAGAAACTTTATCGCCGCCGCGCCCCTGCTGCCGACTTGTGAGCGGGAGACGGTGCGTGCTATTTTCACTGTTTCCCGCGAGCGGGGATTTTTAGCCTGACCCGTCCGAAGCAGTTCCCTCGCGCGGTTTTTCCGAGTCCAACGCACGGCTTTACCCAACTTTCTCTTGCCGCGTCGGACAATTCAACTAACAAAACTGTAAGGAGTCCGTTTTATGCCGTACCTCGTTAAATCCCGCGTCGCCGTTGTGGTGTGCCTGTTGCTCTTTGTCTCCGTCGTTGCGCAAGGCAACACGGCGACGCTGGCGGGCGCACAGACGGAGTCGAAACTTTCCGTGCAGGTAGCGCTCGTTGACCGCGACCTCAACGTCAAGCCCGTGCCGAAGCAAGTCTTGCTCGTACAAAAACTCGACACTGAGGGCAAGCCCGACGCGACAGTTCCCGCGCAGGAGTTGACCACCTCGTTCGACGGCAAAGCCACGCTCGCGCTCGCAGCGGGCAGCTATCAACTCAGCGCGCAAAAGCCCGTAGAGTTTGACGGCAAGAGCTACCAGTGGTCAGCCAAGTTTCAGATCACACAAGGGCAGGACGCGTCGGTCGAGTTGAGCAACGACAACGCGACGGTGACGACTTTGGCGAGCGCGCCTGCGTCGGGTCGCCGCCGCGTGACGGAAGAAGCGGAACTCTTCAAAAACTTGCGCGACGGCGTGGTCACAGTCGAGGGCGAACTCGGACACGGCACGGGCTTCATCGTTGACGAGCGCGGGCTGATCCTCACCAACCAGCACGTCGTCAGCAACTCCAAAGAGTTGCGCGTGCAGTTCGACCGCACACACAAAGTTAAAGCTATTCTCGTCGCCGAAGACCGCGACCGCGACGTGGCCGTGCTCTGGGCAAACCTCTCGCAGTGCGCTTCGTGCAAAACGCTCCGCATCGCCGAGCCGAAAGCCGACGAGCCTGCGGTCATCGAAGGCGAGCGCGTCTTCGCCATCGGCAGCCCGCTCTCGCAGGAGAAGATTCTCACTTCCGGCATCGTCAGCAAGGTCGAGAAGCGCGCCATCATCTCAGACGTGAACATCAACCCGGGCAACTCCGGCGGCCCACTCTTCAACTCGCTCGGCGAAGTTATCGGCCTCACCACCTTCGGCGAGAGCGCGGGCTTCGGCCCGGGCGTCTCCGGTATCGTCCGCATCGAAGAAGCCTCGGCGCTTCTCGCTAAAGCCAAAGAGAGCGCGCAGGCGAAAGACATGCCCTCCGCCGAACTCATGCCCACCGTGCCCGAAGACACCTTCCCGCTCGACACGATCAAGACGCGACTCGACGTGAAAAAATTCGAGCAGAAGTTCTACAAGGCCGAACTCGGCGACTACGACGTGATGATGCTCACGCCCGTCTACAAGTTTTACCTGTCGGAAAAAGATCGGCTCGAAGCCGTGCGCGAGCGCGAGAAGCGCAACAAGAACGAAGGCGCGCAAGGCACGATGGACAAGTATCGCAACCTGCGCAACTGGGCTGAGTACGCGGGCGAGTTGAAGCCCGTCGTGCAGATACTCGCCATCCCTGAGATGAAGGCGACGGGCAAGTCGCTCCTCCTGGGCGCGATCCTCGTGGCCGGAGCAGGAATGATGACGCCGCCCGACATGAAGTTCAAAGCAGACTTCTACGAGATGTCGCTCGTCTGTGACGGAGCGCCCATCACGCCCATCCAGCGCGGCAAGAGCGAACTCGTCGTCCCGATGCCGAGCTACTACAAGATCAAAAACCGCTTCACCTACGCGGGCATCTATACCTTCCCCGTCGAGCCGTTCGAGCCGGGCAAGTGCAAGCAACTCGCGCTCAACGTCTTCTCCGAAGAGAACCCGACCCTTCCGGCAAAGAAAATACTCTCGCCACAGATGGTGCAACGCGTCTGGGAAGACTTCGCCGAATACCGCCAACGCAAAGCGCAGCCGCAGCAGACGGCAGTGAAGGGACAATAAAAACTTTCACCGCAGAGACGCAAAGGACGCAGAGGGGGCGCAGAGAAGAACAATGTCTTTCTCTGCGCCCCCTCTGCGCTCTCTGCGTCTGCGGCGGTGAGTCTTACTTGCAACACATTCAACTACAAAACACAAAAGGGCGGCGGAGTTATCTCCGCCGCCCTTTCGTCGTTTAGCCGCTCTCTTCAACGCCGTTCAGTGCTCGCGCGTTGCGCCTTCGGGCAGCGTCCCCTGATAAATCTCGGCGCCGCTTGCGACGAACTCCGCCGCCTTCTCACGCATCCCCGCCGCGAGCGCGGCTGACTCTTCGAGTTCCTTCCTGGCCGCGAACTCGCGCACCTCCTGCGTGATCTTCATGGAGCAGAAGTGCGGCCCGCACATCGAGCAGAAGTGCGCGAGCTTTGCGCCCTCCTGCGGCAGCGTCTCGTCGTGATACTCGCGCGCCACTTCGGGGTCGAGCGACAGGTTGAACTGATCCTCCCAGCGAAACTCGAAGCGCGCTTTCGACAAAGCGTTGTCGCGCAACTGCGCACCCGGATGACCTTTGGCGAGGTCAGCCGCGTGCGCCGCGATCTTGTAGGCGATGACGCCCTCTTTCACGTCCTTCTTGTCGGGCAAGCCGAGATGCTCTTTCGGCGTGACGTAACAGAGCATGGCCGTGCCGTACCAGCCGATCATCGCCGCGCCGATGGCCGACGTGATGTGGTCATAGCCGGGCGCGATGTCTGTCGTGAGCGGCCCCAGAGTGTAGAAAGGCGCTTCGCCGCAAGTTTCGAGTTGCCTGTCCATGTTCTCTTTGATGAGGTGCATGGGAACGTGGCCGGGGCCTTCGATCATAGTCTGGCAGTCGTACTCCCAGGCGATCTGCGTGAGTTCGCCGAGCGTGTCGAGTTCGGCAAACTGCGCCTCGTCGTTGGCGTCTGCGATTGAGCCGGGGCGTAAGCCGTCGCCCAGAGAGAACGACACGTCGTAGGCCGACATGATCTCGCAGATATCTCGAAAGCGCGTGTAGAGAAAACTCTCCTCGTGGTGCGCGAGACACCACTTCGCCATGATCGAGCCGCCGCGCGAGACGATGCCTGTCGTGCGTTTCGCCGTGAGCGGAATGTAAGGCAAGCGCACGCCCGCGTGGATCGTGAAATAGTCAACGCCCTGTTCGGCCTGTTCGATCAGAGTGTCGCGGTAAATCTCCCACGTTAACTCTTCCGCACGGCCACCGACTTTTTCTAACGCTTGATAGATCGGGACAGTGCCGATGGGGACAGGCGAGTTGCGCAGAATCCACTCGCGCGTGGCGTGTATGTTTTTGCCCGTAGACAAATCCATCACCGTGTCCGCGCCCCACTTCGTTGACCAGCGCATCTTCTCGACCTCTTCCTCGATTGAAGAGGCGACCGCAGAGTTGCCGATGTTGGCGTTGATCTTGACGAGGAAGTTGCGCCCGATGATCATCGGCTCCGACTCAGGATGGTTGACGTTCGCAGGGATGATCGCGCGCCCGCGCGCCACTTCGTCGCGCACAAATTCGGGCGTGACAAATTCGGGGATCGCCGCGCCGAAAGATTCGCCCTTGTGCTCGTGAAAGAGCGAACTGCGGTCGTCGCGCGAGTGCGCGTGCATCGCGTGCAAGGCCATCTCGCGCCCCATGTTTTCGCGCAGCGCGATGAACTCCATCTCCGGCGTGATTATTCCGCGACGCGCGTAGTGCATCTGCGTAACGCGTGCGCCCGCACGCGCGCGCAAGGGAGCGCGGCGCAGGCCGGGGAAATATTCGAGTCGTCCCTTCGTCTTTTGTTGCGCGTATTCAGCCGCGCCCGCCGTCAGGTAGCCGTCGTCTTCCGGTTTCACTTCGCGCCCCGCGTACTCTTCCACGTCGCCGCGCGCGATGATCCATTCGCGCCTGAGCGGCGCGAGTCCCGCGCGTTCGTCGCACTTGATTGCGGGGTCGCCCCACGCGCCGCTCGTGTCGTAGATGCGCACGGGCGGATTCTCTTCGAGCGTGCCATCAGGGTTGCGCGTCGCATTCAGCGCGACTTCGCGGAACGGCACGCGCACACTTCCGGCGCTCGCGCCTTCGACATACACGCGCTCGGAGTTGGGCAGTTGCACTTCGTCGCTTCGGCGATCTTCGAGCCGCGCGTCGGATTCTTTAGCGGATTCTTTGGTCGTACTCATCTGATTTATCACCTCTTCAGCCGCAGTCCGGCCTGAAAAGAAAAAACGCTTGCGAGACATGAAGGGTCGCAAGCGGTCTTCCGGCGTTTCTCCCTTCGGCGGTACTAACCGCATCAGGTTCTAGGGGTCTCACACGTTTGTGACTCTCAGCCGCGCCCGCAACTTCTTGAGCGAAGCTCCCCCGAAAACTTTCCACAACTTTCAAAAAGCTGACGGCGAATTATGACTCAGCCCACTTCTTTCAACAAATAATTCTTCGCGCCAAATTAACTTCAGCCGCCGATGAAACTCATCGTGCGCGCGGGCTGTAGGAAATCGGGATCGTTGATGTAGTGGCGCGGCTCTTTTTTCAGGACGACCGATTCGATGTACTCGACGATCTCGGCGCGCGAAGCGTTGCTGCGCACAACATCGCGCAGCGAGTGTTCGATTGTTGAAAAGAGGCACGTCCTGATCTGGCCGTCGGCGGTGAGGCGTATGCGCGAGCACGCGCCGCAGAATGGTTCTGTGACGGGCGCGATGATGCCGATCTCGCCGGGCGCGCCGTCACTGAAGCGATAGCGCGCAGAAGTCTCTGCGCCGCGACGCACGGGCAGCGGCGCGAGCGGATAAAGTTCCTCAATCGCGGCGCGGATTTCTTTGCCCGAAACAACCATTTCGCGCGACCATTCGTGGCCGGAATCCAAGGGCATGAACTCTATGAAGCGCATCGAGACGTTGTGCTCGCGTGCGAAGCATGCAAAGTCCGCGACCTCCGAGTCGTTGTGCCCGCGCACGATGACGGCGTTGATCTTGATGGGAGTGAGTCCGGCGTCGCGTGCCGCGGCGATGCCTTCGAGCACGCGTTCCAAAACGTCAACTCCGGTCATTTGGCGAAACGTGTCGCGGCGCAAGGAGTCGAGGCTAATGGTGATGCGGTCGAGTCCGGCCTCGCGGAGCGCGGCGGCGCGCCCGGGCAGGAAGTAGCCGTTCGTTGTGAGCGCGAGATCGTGCAGTCGCGGTTTGAGCGCAGAGAGTTTGCGTATGAGGACTTCGATGTCGCGTCGCATCATCGGCTCGCCGCCCGTGAGCCTGATCTTTTCGATGCCGAGCGAGACGAAAATTTGACAGACGTACTCGATCTCTTCGTAGGTGAGCATCTGCTCTTTGGGCGCAATCGGCGGTTCGCCGTGCGGCAGGCAGTAGAAGCAGCGGAAGTTGCACCTGTCGGTCAGCGACACGCGCAGGTCGCGTATCGCACGCCCGTATGAATCTTTGAGTAAACCAGCAGTCACGTTTTAACTTTCACGGTCTTTCGCAGGGCAACGCGCGCCAGGAGACATTCCGGCGACACCCTTAGAAAACACTATCATACGCTGGCGGCGTGGGCGTTCCAAGTCGAGGGTTTGGTGAGCGGCGGGACGCGGGGAAGAGTCTGTGAGAGCGCGTCCCGCCGGTGGGGGAGTTTGGGCGGCGGGTCAGGGCGTTTGCGGTTGGGCGGCGAGGGCGAGAAAGTGTTGGACTTTGCCGCTGCGTTGGAAGCGGGATTCGGCGGCGGTGGCTTTCATTTCCTCAAGAGTTTTCTTGAGCGCGGCGCGATCTTCGTCGGAGATGGCGCTGCTTTCTATTTCCGCGATGCCGATGGCGTCGTTGTAAAGGTCGTTGTACGACACGGTCTTGCTGTAGTTGGCAACGAACTTGATGAGCGTCTGGTCGCCGAGCGTGTGGGCGACGATGCGCATCATGTCTTCGGCGGCATAGTCGGGCTTATCGGTCGTGCGCGCGAGATGCTTGAGGAGGAAGGGCACGACGCGCGCATCCTTCAAACTGCCGACCGCACGCAGGAGCATCAATTCGCCCTCGCCCAACTCTTCCGCGCCCAAGAGCGTCATCAACAGGCGCTCATTCTGTTCGGGCGTGGTGTAGGGAACGAATTGAACTGATTCTCCAAGTATGGGAACGTCTGCGCCTTTGGCTTCCGGCGCGTTGGCCGTTTCACTATTAACGTTGTCCGCGCCCGTTGCTCCTGCTCCGACCTGTTCGACGGAACTGCCGCTCTCATCAACTTCTTCTTCGCTCGCTTCATCGTCAGGCACGGCTTCCGCTTCGTCCTCATCCGTTACGGCTTCGAGCGTTTCATCCTCCGGCGGGTCTTGAAACATCGTGGCGTTGAGGGCGAGTTCAAACGCGCCCTCCCAGCGCGTGGCGGGTTCTTCGGCGCAGCGCACGAGCCATTCGGTGACGGCCGTCGCATAGTGCTCCGCGCTGCGCGTGATGGCTGCGAGTTCTTCTATGCGCCGCACGTAAATTTTCAGATCGTCGGGCGATAACTTCTTCACGCCCCTCTGGTAATCGGCGGGCACGTAGCCGTCGCCTTCATCGCGTACGATGAGGAAGACGAGCACCACGTCGTCTTTCGAGTAGCTGTGCGGGGAACTGACATCCTCGACGCTCCAGACGTAATGATCGAAATTGACGACCTTCTCTTTGCTCTCGCCTTTCAGAATCGAAGAGATGCGAAGCGGCGTCCTCACGAGCGCCCCGCCCTGTTTCTGTTCGACTGTGACGGAATCGCCCACACGCCCCACCGCGACGAGCTTGCTCTCCATGTAGAGCACGCGCAAAGGCTTCGGCATCGGAATCGGGCACGCCGAGGACGCGGGCGGATCGACCGTGACGAGCGCGGCGACAACCGCGAAGACAACTGTTGAGACAAGCAGCGCGAGGCGCGCGCACTTTTGAACAGACAGGCGGACACTTCTTGGCATAGACGTACCCCTTTCGGCATTTACATGCGAGGTAAAATTGCCTACCGAAGCCCGACACAAATTTTATGAAGCCGACGAACTTTTAGACACGAGGCGCGCGCCAAAAGTTCCCATCGAAGAACTACCCGAACGGTTGGTCTGGATATGAGAAGAGAGTTGTCGTGTGGAGAGTTGTCCTGACGAAAAATATTTTTTCGGATCGTCAGTCGCCGCTTGCGTTATGTTGACGGTCAATCGTCGGCGCGATTTTTTTGCAGGGCGCGTGCGTTGCGTTGGAGTCCGGCGAGCTTGGCGCGTTTGATTGCACTGCGGCGAAAGCGCGCGGCGTACTCGTCTTGTGTGAGCGTGAGAAGGCTCGCGAGGTCAGCGGAGACGCGGCCTTCGCGCGGCTCGAAGCGCGTCTCTGCGGTCGGTTGCTCGAAGCGATTCCAGGGGCACACGTCCTGGCAGATGTCGCAGCCGTAGAGCCAGCCTTCGAGATGATCGGAAACGTCTGTGGGGATTTCCGCAGGCGCGCGCAGTTCGATGGTGGCGTAGGAGATGCAGCGCGTCGAGTCAACGACGTATGCTTCGGTGATCGCATCCGTCGGGCACGCTTCGATGCAGAGCGTGCAGGTACCGCAGTGATCTTCCGATACGTCTCGGTCGTAGTCGAGTTCGAGGTTGAGAAGTAGTTCGCCGATGAAGACCCAAGAGCCGTACTCGCGCGTGATCAGATTCGTGTGCTTGCCGATCCAGCCGAGTCCGGCACGCACCGCCCAAGCCTTGTCCATCAAAGGCTGAATGTCCACGCAAGTTTTGCCTTCCGCGTCGGGACACTCCTCTTTGATGAAAGCGAGCAGTTCTTTGAGTTTGCCGCCGACGACATCGTGATAGTCGTCGCCCCACGCGTAGCGCGAGATTTTGCCGGTCGCAGCATCGTCCGCGTGCTCGTGCGGCGTGAAGTAGTTGAGCGCGACGACGACGACGGAGCGTGCTTCGGGGAAGACCTGGCGCGGGTCTGTGCGCCGCGCCGCATCGCGCGCCATCCAACTCATCTCGCCGTGATAGCCGCGCCGCAGCCACTCTTCCAGACGCGCACGCTCCGCGTCGAGCGGCGCGGCGGCGACGACGCCGACCTTGTCGAAGCCCAACTCAAGCGCGCGTCGCTTGATGCGCGCCGTCAGTTCGGCGCGCGACTGCGACGGTGCAAGTTGTGATAGTTCTGCGACCATGAAGCCTTAAGTATAACAAAGCGACGCGCCCGGTTCATCGCGCAGTTAATCGGAAGCCTGTGGGAAATGGGTGTGTATGATGAGAAGCGGCGAAGCCGTCTGCCTTCTTGCGCGTGCGCCCGTTGAACCTTTAAGCTGAGTGACAAGGAAACTCTAACTTAACGATGCCCGAAATTGCGACGCCTTTGAGCGTTGAAGAAGAGATCAGGCGCAAGGCCGGACGACTCCTGTTCGTCGGCCTGCCGGGGACGCGTCTCGACAAACGACTGCGCGAGATGTTGCGCGAGGTGCGCCCCGGCGGCGTCATTTTGTTCGGGCGCAACATCGAGACGGCGGAGCAGGTCGCGCTGCTCAACGCGCAGATACGCGATGCGCTCGGCGGGCGCGTCATCATCGGCGTGGATCAAGAGGGCGGACTAGTGGATCGCTTCCGCGACATCTGCGAGCCGATGCCTTCGGCCAAGTCCGTCCGCCTCGCCGGACGCAGCGAACTCGCGCGCAAGTTCGGCGAACTCTCTGCGCGCGCGCTGCGCCTGCTCGGCTTCAACATGAACTTCGCGCCCGTACTCGACCTCAAGGGCGGCAACGAGGAGAACGGATTGCGCGGTCGCACGTTCGGCGAGACGCCGGAAGAAGTTGCGCGTCTCGCGGGCGCGTACCTGGACGGCTTGCAGGACGGGCGGATCGTCGGCTGCGGCAAACATTTTCCCGGACTCGGCGGTTCGCAGGTTGACTCGCATCGCCGCTTGCCCGTCGTCACGCATTCGTGGCAGGAGATACTCGAACACGACCTCGTGCCGTTCCTCGACTTGATGTTCCACAGGCGCGGCGAGAAACTTCATTCGTTGATGGTGAGCCACGCGGCCTTCCCCGAAGTGTCGGAGTTTTTGCAGGCGTGGTTTAGGCGCACGGCGGAACTCCCTTCGCTCGAAGACTTCTCGCAAGTGCCCGCGACGATAAGCAACAACGTCGTCATGCGTATGCTCCGCACAGCCTTCAAGTACGACGGCCTCGTCATCACAGACGACATGGAGATGGGCGCGGTCGTGCAGACGCTCTCGGTGGCCGAAGCATCCTTGCGCGCCATCGAAGCAGGATCGGACATGATCCTCATCTGCGAGCAGGAAGCGAACTTCAAAGCCGCGCGCGATCTGATCTGCCAGTCGGTCGCGGATGGGCGCATCAAGGTTGAAGTTCTGGACAAGGCCAACCGGCGCATAGACCGCGTGCTCGATCTCGCGGGCGACTACGAGCACTTTGACGAGGAAGAGTTTCGCGCCGTCTCGCGCCAGTTTGCAGAACTCAAACGCGCACTCCACGCCGCCGAAAACGACGAAGAATACGCGCCCCTCTACGGCACACCCGAAGACCGCGAACGCCGCTCATCGAATTTTTAAGAACAGTGTCAAGAACAGTGACAAGTGACAGGTGACAAGTGACTAGAGAAGCAAGTGACAGGTAACAGGTGACAGGATGAAAGGCAAGGTTAAAGACAAGTTTTCTCCTGCTTTAACTCGTCACTTGTCACCTGTCACTTGTCACTGTTCTTGACACTGTTTTCTTGACTCTGTGCGCGAATTGGCATAGAAGCACCCTGCAATCGGCTATATCCCTCGTTCAAGTTTACACATTCGCACAGTGAAGGAGTCTCCGCTTATGAAACGATCCCTGACGGCGTTGTCCGTCGTCCTGTCCCTGGTCATTCTCGGCGCGTCGAGTTGTACGGTCGCACCTAACGGCAACAACTCTGCGGCGACGAACGGCAACACGAACGCAAACGCCGCCGCCGCAAACAGCAACGCCAATTTGTCAACCGCGAGCGGCGGAGCGGTTGCCGACGCCATTACGGCCAAAGAAAAACAGATTTGGGACGCGCTCAAAAATAAAGACCACGATGCCTTCGGCAAGATGCTGGCCAGCGACATGATCTATGTCTCAAGCGATGGTGTCTACGACAAGGCCGCGACGCTTAACGGCCTGAAGGAATTTGCGCCGACCGAAATAACCCTCTCCGATTGGAAGACCTTGATGCTGGACGAAGACGCTGCGGTCGTCACTTACACCGTAGATGCGAAGGGCACTTCCGGCGGTCAGCCGATCCCGTCCGGCGCGTTGCGCGCGAGCAGCGCTTGGGTGAAGCGCGGCGCGGAGTGGTTGGCCGTCTATCATCAGGATTGCCCGACCAAAGAGCCTGCGGCTGCGGCGGCCACTCCGGCGGCGGAAACCTCCAAACCGTCGAGCAGCGCGGCGAACGCAAACGCCAACACTTCAACGAGCGCGGCGAAACACGCTGAGATGGTTGCCTCCGACGATCCGGTCGCCATAGAAAAACATCTCTGGGAAGCGCTCAAGCAGAAGGACTGGGACACCTTTGCCGCTCATCTGGCCGCAGAGCAGGTGGAGGTCGAGCCGGGCGGAGTCTCTGATCGGGCGGCGACGCTGGCTTCGGTCAAAGAAGTTGATTTTTCAAAAACCACTGTGAGTGATTTCAAGGCCACGAAGTTGGACGACGATGCAACGCTCGTGACCTACATGGTCAGAGGTACGGGGCCTGACGGCAAGCCTTCCGAACACCGCGCCAGCACGATCTGGGTTGAACGCGACGGCAAGTGGCTGGCGTTTTTCCATCACGGCACTCCCGTGATGAAAATGCCAGCGAAGTAAAAAAAGGACTCACCGCAGAGACGCAAAGGACGCAGAGGGGGCGCAGAGAAAGAGTTATTCTTCTCTCTGCGCCCCCTCTGCGCTCTCTGCGTCTCTGCGGTGAAGGTTTTAAGCCCACACGCCCGGAATCGTCGCCGCGCACGCGGGGCATTTACCGTCGCGCGTCACTTTCATACGCCGGATGATGTAGCCGTAGCGTTCGATCAAAAGTTCGTCGCACGCGGGGCAATAAGTGTTCTCCCAACGCCCGACGCGCCCGGGCAAGTTTCCCGCGTAGATGTAGCGCAAGCCCGCCGCGCGCCCCAGTTCGCAGGCGCGCACGAGTTGTTCGGCCGTCGTGTTGGCCTTGTCCTGCATGCGGTAGTCCTGATGAAACGCCGTGACGTGCCAGGGGATGTCGGGCGACACGCTCGCGATGAAATCCGCCGCGCGCTTAACCTCGTCCTCCGAATCGTTGAAACCCGGAATCAGGAGCGTCACGATCTCCGACCAGAAGCCGCGCTCGTGTACCATCCTGACAGTCTCCAGAATGTTGTCCACCACGCCGCCGAGTTGCCTGTAGTTGCGGTCGCTCATGGACTTCAAATCAATCTTGTAGCAGTCAGTCCAGGGGCGCAGGTAATCCAACACCTGCGGCGTCGCGTTGCCGTTCGAGATAAACGCAGTCTTGAACCCTTCCGGCTTCGCCTTCTTGAAAACCTCCACCGCCCACTCCGCCGTAATCAGAGGCTCGTTATAACTCGACCCGACGAGCGACGCCCCGTAAGCCTTCGCTAGCGCCACCAACCTATCCGCCGAGACGACCTGTGGCTCTGTTCCCGCCGCATCATCACGCAGGGCTTGCGAAGTCAACCAGTTCTGACAGTAGCTACAGTGTAGATCGCAACCGAGCATGCCGAAGGTGAGCGTGTCGGAGCCGGGGAGCGCGTGGAAGAAGGGCTTCTTCTCGGTCGGGTCGCAGGCGAGCGCGGCGACGTAGTTTGTGGGGACAAGTAGGCGACCCTCTTCGTTGAAGCGCACCTTGCAGATGCCGCGCTTGCCTTCTTTGATCAGGCAGCGATGGCCGCAGGCGTAGCAGCGTAGGTCGTTGTTCTGTAGATGTTCGGTCAACTCGGGCGCGGCGACCTTTGTTAATTCGTCGAGCACTCCGGCGAGCGAAGTTGATTTCTTACCGAGCGGCATTGCTTATTAAAAACCTCTGCTTAAAATTGGTCTGTTAGTAGATTCTTGAGGGTCAGTTTATACTTTCTTTAGATGCAATTTAACCGTCAAATTATGTCTCGGAAGGTTCTGGCGCATGATCATCGAAACACTCACAGTCACGGCGTTTCAACAGCAGACGCGCATACTCGGCTGCGAAGAGACGCGCCGCGCCGTCTGCATTGATCCGGGCGACGACTCTGAAAGCATTGTGGCTGCGCTTGAACGTCACGGGCTCGACTTGCAGGCAATCGCGTTGACGCACGCGCATCTGGATCACGTCGGTGGAGTCGCGGCGTTGAAAAATTTGCGCCCGAAAGCGGAGATCATTTTGCACGAGGCGGACGAACCGCTCTACATGCAACTCCCCGAACAGCCCGCCTGGGTCGGCATCCCGCGCGCTCAGTGGAAAGCTCTAGGGTTTGCTTTCGATGCGCCGCCCGCAATAGATCGTTACTGGACGGACGGTGAAATTTACCGTGTCGGCACGCTCGCCTTCCAAGCGTTGCACTGCCCGGGGCACACGCCCGGCCACGTCGTCTTGTTCGAGGCGCGCGAGCGCAAAGTTTTTGTGGGGGATTGCCTGTTCGCGGGGTCTATCGGGCGGACGGATTTGCCGGGCGGCTCATACGACGAGTTGATGGATTCGCTCTTGAACAAGATCATCCCGCTCGGCGACGACGTTGCGGTCTACTCAGGTCACGGCCCTGACACAACCATCGGGCGCGAGCGACTCACCAATCCATTCTTAAAACAGTGACAAGTGACAGGTGACAAGTGACAAGTTGAAGACAAGAAGACAAGCATTTTGTTTTAACTTGTCACTTGTCACTTGTCACTTCAGCTTGTTGTCTTTCATCGCGTTCCACTTGTCGCGGACTTCTCCGGTGAGGTCGCTGGGGAGGGTTTCGACGGGCACGCCGTTTTCGGCGCAGAACATTCGCCAGAGCATGAAGCGCATGTCGAACTGCCCTGTCTCGTCGGAGATTTCATTCGTCACCTGTGGTTTATCGTTGCTCTTCTTCTCGCTCACCTGTTCACCCCTTCGCGCTCTCCTAAGTCTTCTTCGCTTTTGCTTATGTCCACGAACAGTTTAGCAACTTTCGCGTTGAGAGTTGAAATGCCGCGCGCGAGGCGAGCGAAATTTTTGCTTATCCAGCGCGAGACCCTGCTAGCGCGGAGCGAACTTGTCAACAATGTCTTTCTTCAAACTTGTGACGAACTTGAGCAGATCGTCTTTCTCTTTCGCAGGCACTTTGAACTTGTCGAGCGAGGCGGCGAGGTGTTTTGCGGCTGCGTCCCAGTCCGCGTCCGTGATGCCGAGTCCTTCGTGCGTCGCTTTCATCGAACGCCCGCGATAGATGCAGGGGCCGCCCGCCGCCTCGCAAAATTGATCCACGATCAACTGGCGTATGTGCTTCTTCGAGTCGTTGCTGTGCCCGACGAAAAAGCGCGAGAACTCTTTATCGGCGATGAGCCGCCCCAGAAAATCGTCAACGACGGCGGCGATGGCGTTGTAGCCGCCGAGTCGTTCGTAGAGCGATTTGTCCTGCGCGTGCGTTGTTATCGTCGTGCTCAAGAGCAGCGAGAAAGCCAACAGCACGCTCGCTATGGTCGTCTGCAAATGTTGATTACGCATCTTAAAGTCTCCTCTCTCGAAAAGTGAAGGTTGAGATTTGACCGCCCGTGCGCGTTCCGTGTCCAGCGAGAATTGTTTATATGAGGCGAGGCGTGATCAGTTACGAGGCGGAACTTTTCAGATACATCTCGCCGGTCGGCGCGGCGACGCCGCCTGCGGGTTCGAGCGTGACGGCGTAGATGGCGGCGTGGCGTCCTTCGGGCGGGACGATGTCGTGCATTTCGGCGTGGCCGCTCGCGTCCGTCTGGAAGACGCTGCCGGGCATCGGCGGCTTGCCCGAGGCGATGAACCAGAGTTGGTAAGCTTTGCCTGCGGGCGCGGGCGGGAGGTCTGCGGCCATGAGCATGGCGCGTCCCGTGCGCTCGTCGAAGGTGAGACGCGCGCGTGCGCGTTCGGCCATCTTCGTACCGGCGAGCGTGGCGGTTTGCGCGGCGGGCGCGGCGAGCAGTTCGCGGTCGGCGCTCAGGCGTGCGTTGTCCCGTTCGGTTCGATTGACGGCAGCGGAGAGTCGCGCGATCTCTGCTTGCTGGCGTTCGTTTCGCTGCCAGAGCATGAAGAGCGAAACGAGGAGCGCGGCGACTGCGAGGGACGCGGCGAGCGTGCCGAACACAAGGAGGCGTCGGCTGACTCTGACTTCACGCGTCTCTCGACGCCGCGCAAATTCGTCGGGCGAGGAGACGTTTGAAACTGCGGGAGGCGTCGTTGTTGTTGCCGCGCCGCCGTTGGAGGGAGACGCAAGAGAGCGCGCTTGGCCTTGCGTCTGTGATTTGATGCTCGTGAGAATCTTCGCGCGCAGTTCGGGCGCAGGGGCGACTGCGAGTGGAGGGGCGGCATAGGCGAGCGAGGCCGCCGCGTCGCGCAGGGCGCTCGACTCGGCGCGGCAATCCGCGCACTCCGCGAGGTGAGTGTCGAGCGCGCGGCGCGCCTCGTCGTCCCCTTCGAGGAGGCCGAGCGCGTCGAGCGCGATCAACTCTTTGTAGTCTTCGTGCTTCATCGAAAACTTGCCGAACGTCAAAAGTTCAATTCGAGCGCGCTGCGGAAAATTATCCCGCTCGCGCCCGCCCTCAAAAATTCAAATTCGCCCCTTGCTGTCCCATCCGCTCGCCTAACAAGTCGCGCAGCTTCAACATGCCGCTGCGCATGCGCGTCTTCACCGTGCCGAGCGGTTGACCGAGCCGCTCGGCGATCTCGGATTGCGTTAACCCTTCAAAGTATGCCAGCAGGAGCGCGCGTCGTTGCTCTTCGGGAATCTCCGCGAGCGCGGCGCGCACGATCTCGCGTTGCTCTGCGTGATAGGCGTCGTCGCTTGCGTCGCCCAACTGTTCGGGCGCGTTCTGCATGGCCGCGTCGTCGGCGCGCTGGCGCGATTGCAGCGAGCGCAGACGATCAATGGCGCGGCTTCTGGCGAGCGTCACCATCCACGTAAACCCGCGCCCGCGCGCCTCGTCGAAATTGGCTGCGCGCTGCCAGATTTGGAGGAAGACTTCCTGCAAAACATCTTCCGCCTCCGTGCGGCTGTGTAATATACGGAGCAGGAGTCCTAAGAGGATGGAATTGTACCGGTCATAAAGCGCGGCCAGCGCGGACTCGTCGCCGCGCGCGATAGCGTGCAGGAGTTCCGTGTCGGAAGACGTTTGGCGGGCTGCTTCGGCCATGGGGAAGAAATGATGAACAAAAAGTCAGTAGCCAGTTGTCCGTTGTCAGTTGTTCAAGACAGTCTTTAGCAACTCTTTGAGTTAACACAAACAACTAACTACGGACAACTGGCTACTGACGGTTCTCTATCCATCATTGTTTTAGGCGACCGTGATCTCTTCGGAGAGGTACACGTCCTGGATCGTGCGCAGGAGCGCCGCGCCTTCTTCAATCGGGCGCTGGAAGGCTTTCCGACCGGAGATGAGACCCATGCCGCCGCCGCGTTTGTTGATGACGGCGGTGCGCACGGCCTCTTGCAAGTCGGTCTGACCCTTCGACTCGCCGCCCGAATTGATCAAACCGCAACGACCCATGAAGCAGTTTGCGACTTGATAACGCACGAGGTCGATCGGGTTGTCGGTCGTTAGCTCCGTGTAAATCTTCGGATTGGTTTTGCCGTAGGCAGATTCGGTGTTGAGCATGTTGTAGCCGCCGTTTCGCTCCGGCAACTTCTGCTTGATGATGTCGGCCTGAATCGTGACGCCGAGATGGTTGGCCTGCCCCGTGAGGTCGGCAGCCGTGTGCATGTCGCCGTCCTTGCCTTTGAACTGCGGGTTGCGCAGGTAGCACCACAGGATCGTTGCCATGCCGAGTTCGTGCGCGTAGGCGAAGGCTTCGCTCACTTCTGTCAACTGGCGCGTGGATTGTTCCGAACCGAAATAGATCGTCGCGCCGACGGCGACCGCGCCCATGTCGTGCGCCTGATCAATCGTGCCGAACATGACCTGATCGAATTGGTTCGGGTAGGTCAACAGTTCGTTGTGGTTGATCTTGACGACGAAGGGAATCTTGTGCGCGTAGCGGCGCGCGACCACGCCGAGCACGCCGAAGGTGGAGGCGACGGCGTTGCAGCCGCCTTCGATGGCGAGGCGCACGATGTTTTCCGGGTCGAAGTAAATGGGGTTGGGCGCGAAACTCGCTCCGGCTGAATGCTCGATGCCTTGATCGACGGGGAGGATCGAGACGTAGCCCGTGCCCGCGAGCCGCCCGTTGTCGAAGAGCGTTTGCAGAGAGCGCAGGACGCGCGGGCTGCGGTCGGATGCCGCCCAGACGCGATCTACGAAATCGGGGCCGGGCAGTTGCAGTTGGTCTTTGGGAATAGTCTTCGAGGTGTAATCGAGCAGCGTGCGTGCGTCAGTGCCGAGCAGTTCTTCGATGTTGCCGGGGGAGGCACTCCCGCGTTTGAGTTCGGTTGCCATAAACACCAATCCTCCTGTCAAGATTATAAACGCGCTAAATTCTGCCGGGCTAAATTCTGCCGGATAGAGACGGGGCAAAGAAAGGCGAATTATAGCACAGGACGGGGGCGCGTTTGCGAGCCTTCACGCGACGGCGTGCAGCATTTCACACACGCACGCCCCGCGCAAATAAACTACGGCGCTGCGTGCGGCGGTGCAACTTCTACGGCGGAAAGTGACTCTAAACTGCCGCTTTAAGGGTGGTACGAAATTCCGTATGCGCGCTTGTAGTTGGCGACCGACTTAGGCTAATATGCGCGTTCGTCGCCGTCCCGAACGGCCCTCGATAAGCCTCTCACCTTGAGAGATAATTTAACTCCCGATTCACCGTCCGGCGCTTCCCGCTGTGGCCTTAACCAAAAAATCGAAAGGTTCTGCAAGTCATGTCTAAGCTCCTGCGCGTGCTCTCCTGCGCGTGTCTCGTCCTCCTGCTGTTGTCTTCCTCTCTGCCCGCCGCCACCGCTGCTACAGCGCCCGCCTTTGCTTTCGGCGATGATTGGAAGCCGATTGATCCGGCGCAGCTCGCTCTGAAAGCGCCGAAGGTCGAACCCGATGCCGACGCCGAAGCACTCTTCTGGGAAGTGCGCGTTGACGACGGCGACGAAGCAGACCTCATCTTCAGCCACTACATACGCATCAAAATCTTCACAGAGCGCGGGCGCGAAGCGCAGAGCAAAATCGACATCGTGCCCTTTCGCCCGAACGTCAAGATCAAAGACGTGGCCGGACGCACCATCAAGCCGAACGGCGAGATCGTTGAACTAAAGAAGGAAGACGTTTTCGAGAAGACCATCGCCAAGTCTGGCGACTTGAAGCTAAAGGCCAAGACCTTCGCCATGCCGAGCGTTGAACCGGGCGCGATCATCGAATATCGCTGGCGCGAAGTTTACCCGAACCGCTCGGCCAACCGCACGCGGCTCTACTTCCAGCGCGACATTCCTGTGCAGAGCGTCACCTATTACATCAAACCCGCGTCGAACCTCGTCGGCGTCGAAGCGATGCGCTACCAGCCCTTCCACATGCCCACGCCGCAACTCGTCAAGGAGAAGAACGGCTTCTTCAGCGCGACCGTTTTGAACGTGCCCGCTTACCACGAAGAACCGCGCATGCCGCCCGAGGACGAAGTGCGCAAGTGGATGCTCATCTACTACACGGCGGAGAAGAACATCGTGCCGCAGAGATTCTGGGGCGACGTGGGCAGGGGCGTCTACAGCATCTACAAGTCAGAGATGAAGGTCAACGACGACGTGCGCAAGAAGGCCGTAGAGATCATCGGCGACGCAACGTCGGACGAACAGAAACTCGAACGCCTCTACGAATTTTGCCGCACACGCATCAAGAACCTCGACGACGACGCGCTGAATCTGCCCGTCGAGTTGCGCGTCAAACTCAAAGACGAGTCGCCCGCAAACACTCTTAAAAAGGGCGAAGGGCGCAGCAACGATATCGGCGGACTCTTCGCCGCGCTCGCCACCGCCGCAGGCTTCGAGGCGCGTCCCGCGCTCATGGCCGACCGCAGTGACATCTTCTTCAATCCCGAATTCGCGGACATGTACTTCATCGAAAACGTCGTCATCGCCGTCAAGGTTGGCGAGTCGTGGCGCTTCTTCGATCCGTCGGAGATGTACATGCCATTCGGCATGCTCGCGTGGGAATCGGAGATGCAGGATGCGCTCGTGAGCGACCCGAAATCTCCGGCCTTCGTCAAGACGCCGCTCTCTGCGCCCGACAAGTCTCTGGAGAAGCGCACGGCGAGACTCAAACTCGACGACGAAGGCACGCTCGAAGGCGAGGTGCGCATCGAATACACGGGGCATCTCGGCAAGGACAAGAAGGAGTACAACGACGACGACTCGCCCGCGCAGCGCGAAGAGACTCTGCGCGCGCTCTTGAAGTCCAAGATGAGCACAGCCGAACTCTCCAACATACACATCGAGAACGTCACCGATCCCGTCAAGCCCTTCGTCTATGCCTATCACGTACGCGTGCCCGGCTATGCGCAACGCACGGGCAAGCGGCTCTTCCTGCAACCCGCCTTCTTCCAGCACGGCGCGAACCCGCTCTTCCCCACGAGCCAGCGGCACAACAGCGTCTATTTCCACTATCCCTGGTCGGAGCAGGACGACGTGACGATTGACCTGCCCGCCGGTTTCGCGCTCGACAACGCGGACTCGCCCGCAGGCATCAACGGCGGCGAAGTCAGCAAGTACGACGTGAAACTCGCCGTCACCAAAGACGGGCGCACGCTCATCTACAAGCGCAACTTCTTCTTCGGCGGCGGCCAAACCGGCCTGCTTTTCCCCGTCACGTCTTACGCCACACTCAAAGCTCTCTTCGACGAGATGCACAAGCGCGACAACCACACGATCACGCTCAAACAGGCCGCGACGACTGCCTCCAGCAGTACGCCGTCGAACTAAGAACATCGGACGAAACTATCAGGGCAGAGTTTGTTCCTGTCCCGACAAAGTTGAAAAAGCTAACTTGAGTCTTTCGACAGGCTCGCCAGTGAAATTGAGGTTTGAAAGAAATGCCCACCAGAATGTTCCGACTCGGCTGCGCGCTCGTCATCTTGCTCATGTGCGCCCCCGCCTTCGCCGCGACAACAGCAGCGGGCGATGAAGCGCCTCCGGCGTGGCTCGCGCAGGCTGCCGCTGCCGCCGCTCCTGCTTACGCGAAAGACGTGCCCGCAGTCGTCCTCCACGACGAAGGGCAGACGACGATCAGCGGCGACGGCAAGATCACGACCACCGCCACCTACGCCGTACGCATCCTCACACGCGAGGGACGCGCCTACGCGCAGGCCGCCGCCAGCTATGCCACAGACACGGGCAAGGTGCGCGAGATGCGCGCGTGGCTCATACGCCCCAACGGGCAGACCAAGCGCTACGGCAAGGACGAAACCTTAGACCTCGCCGCCAACACCAACGACGTGTACAACGAATACCGCAGCAAGCGTATCAACGCGACGGACGAGGCGGACGCGGGCGCGGTCTTCGGCTACCAGATCATCTCGGAGGAGCGCGCTCTCTTCCCGCATGACGTGTGGTATTTCCAGAGTCGCCTGCCCGTCCTCATGTCGCGCTACACGCTGTCGCTTCCCGCAGGTTGGAGCGCGAGCGGAGTCACGTTCAATCACGACAAAATCGAACCGGCGGTGAGCGGCACGAGCTACACCTGGGAGTTGCGCAACCTCGCGCCCATCGAACCGGAGATCGCCAGCCCCGAAGTGACGAGCCTCGCCCCGCGCCTCGCCGTCAGCTACTCGCCCGCCGGAGGCGCGGCGCAGACCATCATGGGCGCGCGCAGTTTCTCCACTTGGACGGATGTGTCGCGCTGGTACAGCGAACTGAGCGACCCGCAATCCGCGCCCGACGACGCCATCGCCACGAAAGCGCGCGAACTCACGGCCAACTCCAAAACCGAACTCGATAAGATTCGCGCCATCGGTCGTTACGTGCAGGACATACAGTACATCTCGATCCAGATCGGCGTCGGGCGTTTCCGCCCGCACTCTGCGACGGAAGTTTTCGCCAAACGCTACGGCGACTGCAAAGACAAAGCGAACCTCATGCGCGCCATGCTTCGCGCGCTCAAGATAGAGGCTTATCCCGTCCTGATCTTTTCGGGCGATGCGACCTTCGTGCGCGAAGAGTGGGCTTCGCCCTCGCAGTTCAACCACTGCATCGTCGCCGTTCGCGTGAGCGACGAGACGAAAGCGCCGACCGTCATCCAACACGCCACGCTCGGTCGCCTCTTGATCTTCGACGCGACGGACGACGACACGCCCGTCGGCGATCTGCCCGACCACGAACAAAACAGCTTCGCGCTCATCGCCGCCGGATCGGACGGCTCGCTCGTGCGTATGCCCTCCACGCCGCCCGAAGCCAACCAACTCGAACGCGAGGCCGAAGTCAGTCTCGCCGCCGACGGTTCGATCACTGCGAACGTCAAAGAGCGTTCGGTCGGGCAAGCGGCGGTCGAGGAGCGGCGCGGCTTCCGCAAACTCTCGCGCCCCGACTATGCCAAGACAATCGAAAACTGGATCACGCGCGGCGCGACGGGCGCTAAAGTTGTCCGCGTCGAACCCGCAGACGATCACGCTGACGGGCGCTTCGCCTTAGACGTAGACTTCACAGCCGTCGGCTACGGCCAACTCATGCAGAATCGCCTGCTCGTCTTCAAGCCAGCCATACTTTCGCGCCGCGACTCCGTCTTCCTGACTTCGCCCTTGCGCAAGCACGCCGTCGTGCTCGAATCGCACGCCTACACCGAGTCGGTCAACGTTAAACTCCCCGCCGGATTCGACGTTGACGAACTACCCGACCCCGTCAAACTCGACACGGCCTTCGGCAGCTATTCAACCTCCTACACAGTCCACGACGGCCAACTCCAATTCAAGCGCACGTTCACCCAACGCGCCACAACCATCCCGCCCGCCGACTACGCAAAGGTGCGCGGCTTCTTCGAGCGCATCCGCGCCGCCGAACAATCTCCCGTCGTGCTGGCTAAGAAGTAATAAACTTCCAAAGTTCCACGTCGGTAATGATAAATGCGCGAGGGGCGTGTGATGCTCAAGCATCACACGCCCCTCGCGCATTTATCATTGCACGCCTCGTTGTCGCTACATATTTTCATCATTGTGAAGTAGCAACTGTCGAAACGCTTCGTGCAGTCGGAGCGCGACGCTTCCGGCGGAGACGGCGTAGCGGTGGAAGTCGTAGGTGGTGACGAGGCCGACGCCGTGCGTGGCGGAGGTTAGGAAGATTTCGTCCGCGTCGCTCAAATCGGAAGTGTCGTATGTGCCTTCGACGAGCGGGATGGCGAGTTCTTCGGCGAGGGCGATGACGCGTGCGCGTGTTGTGCCTGCGAGCGCGCCGGTGGCGAGCGCGGGCGTGTGCAGTGTGCCGCGTGTGACCCAAAATATGTTCGCCATCGTCGCCGAGACAATCTCGCCGCGTTCGTTCAAGACGATGGCTTCGTGGAAGTCGCGCGCGTGCGCCTCTTCCCAGGCGATGACGTGTTCGAGATAGTTGACGCTTTTGATGCCCGCGAGTGGCGAGAGCGTGTTGAGCCGGTAAGGCGAGAGCGTCACGGCCAGACCCTCTTCGGGCACGGGGCGCGCGTCGCCCGTCATGATCAAAAGGTCTGTCTCGATTCCGCCCCCGCCGCCCTTCTCCTTCCACACGCCGCGCACCGCGCGCACAAGCAGCGTCACGCGCGCACGCCCATGCTCCACCCCGTTCTCTCTGATCAAATGATCAAGCGCGCGCCCGACCGACTCTTGATCGAAGTGACCCAGGCGCACCCCGCAACGCTCCGCGTGTTCGACAAGCCGCGCCCAGTGCTCAGGCCAGAGGAAAGGCCGCCCGCGCGAAACGGCCAGCGTCGTGAAGACGCCGCGCCCGTAGAGCGTCGCGGAGGAGAGCGCGGGCAGACGCGCTTTTGAGAGTTCGAGCAAATGTTCGTTTTGAATAATTCGTGCGTGCATGTTTCGCTCACCGAAAACGCGCGTTCGATTTGGAGAGAACTCTGTCGAGGATTGAGGTGCGAGGATACATGAAAACGGGCGCGTGGCGTTCTAAATTTTCTACTCGCGCTCGCCCACCCGCGCGCCGAGCGCGTTGAGCAGAGCGCGTGCTTTTGTGAGCGACTCTTCGTATTCCGACACCGGATCGCTCTCCGCCACGATGCCGCCGCCCACGTTGAAGCGCGCCACGCCGTCACGCACTGTCATCGTGCGGATCGCCACGCTCAGATCAATGTGGCCGTCGAAAGAGAAGTAGCCGATAGCTCCCATTGAAAGCCCGCGCCGCACGGTCTCCGTCTCGTCTATGATCTCCATCGCGCGAAGTTTCGGTGCGCCCGTGATCGAACCGCAGGGGAAAGTCGCGCGCAGCAATTCGCCCGCCGTCACATCTTCGCAGAGCGTGCCGCGCACTTTCGAGACGAGATGAAAGAGCGTCGGGTACACCTGCACTTCGCACAGCGCCGCGACTTCGACCGACCCGTAGCGACACACGCGCCCCAAGTCGTTCCGCAACAGATCGACGATCATCACGTTCTCCGCCGCGTCCTTCGCGCTTCTCGTTAACTCCCGCTTGAACCGCGCGTCCTCTTCCGCAGTTGCCCCGCGTGCGCGCGTTCCTTTAATCGGCCAAGCCTCAACGCGCCGCGACGTTTCTCCATCGTCCCACGCGACGCGCAGAAAGCGTTCGGGCGATGCGCTGACGACCGTGTCTTCGCGGCGACGCAGGAAGGCCGCGAACGAGGCCGGATGCTCGCGCCTGAGACGCAGGAAGACGCGCTCCGTTGTGTCGCCTTTGGCAAGCGTGCAGGTCAACTGTTGCGTGAGATTAGCCTGATAGATGTCGCCCGCGTAGATGTGCTCCTTGATGCGACGCACAGCAGCGACATATTCCTCGCGCGTAAAATTCGACGCCACTTGACGCCGCTTTACATCAACGCGCGTCTCTGCATCGAAGCCACTAACGCTGCGTGCTTCGCGAAGCGCGTCGCGTGCGCGCGAGAGTTGTTCCTCTCCGGCGACACTCATGATGTAAGTGAGGCTGCGCGCGTAGTCGTATATGACGAGCGTGTCGTAGAAGGCGAGCACGGCGTCGGGTTCGCGCGCGTTGTGTGCGGGCGGCGCGACGCTTCGCAGGCGTTGAAACGAGCGCGCGAGATCATAAGAGAAACTCGCGATGCACGCCCCTCCCGCGACGGGCAGGGTAGACGCGTTCGTGCGTGCGACGCGGTATCGCGCGAGCCGTTCGTCAAGCAGCGACAAAAGCGATCCGCGCTCGACGCGCGCCGATGCGTCTCCGCGCCTTTGGATCAACAACTCATGCCCGCGCGCCTCAATCGTCTCAAAGGGATCGAAACCGGCGATCAAAAAACGCGCCTCGTCGCCGCCACGCGCCCCGCCGCTATCGAGAATCTGCACGCGGCGCTCCGGCGCAAGCGCGAGCAAGGCGCATAAGAGTTCGTCCGCTGTGTAGGGTAATTCCAGCACGATTGCCGTCGGCTGCATCGTTGTGTCACGCGCGTTAGGCATCGCACAAATTTTATGACGGGGGCAGCAAATTTGCCGCCGTCTTAGGAGGCGAGTTGATAAATGGCCGGGCGATATTTCGGTGTCGGGATGGGCTTGCCTTCGGCGCGCGCTACTTCAAGCCAGAGAGACTTCGCGCTCTCAACTTCGGCCAACGCCTCTGCGGGAGTTGCGCCGAACGCCGAACAATATTCGAGGTCGGGAATGTCGGCGATGTAACCGCCGTCTTCTTCGCTGTAAAAAATGTTGATGTGATAATCCTTCATGACTCATCTCCCAACTCTAGATTATACCTTTCAACGAGTTGAAGGAACTGTTGAATCTGGTAAGGCTTGGCTTTGCCATTCACCTCTTGAAGGTTGACCATCTCTCGAACCTCTGGATGGATAAAGATGTGATGACTACCGCTCGTGCGCGACAGGCGGAAGCCAAAGGCTTCTACTAGCGTTATCATTTCATTGAACCGAATATTCTTCGATCCGGCTAAAACTTTCTCTAATATTTTTCGCTTCTTCATTCAGCCGTTGCGGCCAACGCTTCGGCGCGCAGTCGGTTGCCGAGCGCGGTGCGCCAGTGTGTTTCGAGTTCCCGGACGTTTTGCGAGATGGCGGGTTGAGTGTCAATCGTGATGCGCAAGTCTGCGCCGCCAACGCGCCCGATGATCGCGAGCGGGCAATTAAGATTGTTTGCGATCTCTTCGAGGCGTGCGCGCGCGGATTCGTCGAAGCTGACGACGATGCGCGAGGGCGTCTCGGCGAAGAGTTGGGCGGCGGCGTGCGGCGCGTCTCCTGTAAGATCAACGCTTGCGCCGATTGAGGGACGGTTCAAGGTGGAGAAGCAGCTTTCGGCGAGGGCGACGGAGAAGCCGCCGTCCGAACAGTCGTGCGCGGAGCGTAGCAAGCCTTCGTCTGCGGCTTGCAGGCACGCGGCCTGCACAGTCTGTTCGAGTTTGAGATCGATGCTGGCAAGGCGTCCGGTTCGCAGCATCTCTTCAACGTTGCGGCCTTCGATAGTCGCGGCGTATTCGCTGATGGAAAGGTCGTCGCCGGTCGTGCCGAGTAGCGCGATGAGGTCGCCTTCCTGTTTGAAGCCGGGCTGGATGATGCGGCGCACGTCTTCGACGAGGCCGACCATGCCGATGACGGGCGTGGGCAGAATGCCGCGCCCTTCGGTTTCGTTGTAGAAGGAGACGTTGCCGGAGATGACGGGCGTGTCGAAGGCGCGGCACGCTTCGGCCATGCCGTCAATCGTCTCGGAGAACGCCCACATCACTTCGGGTCGTTCGGGCGAAGGGAAGTTGAGGCAGTTCGTGACGGCTAGGGGGCGAGCGCCGACGCAGACGACGTTGCGCGCGGCTTCGGCGACGATCTGGCGTGCGCCTTCGCGCGGATCGCGTGCCGAGTAGCGACCGTTGCCGTCGAGACACATGGCGAGCGCGCGTCGCGTCTCCTTGATGCGCACGATGGCCGCGTCCGCGCCGGGCAGCACCGCCGTGTTCGTACGCACCATGTGATCGTACTGGCGATAGACCCACTCCTTCGAGGCGATGTTCGGCGCGGCGAGCAACTTCAACAACGACTCGTTGTGATCCGCGTCGAACGCGGAGACGGACGACTTCGTCGCAGAGACGACCGAGTCGAGTTCCTCCGAGCTTGCTACCGTCTCGTCGAGCGTCGGAGCGTCGGCGGGCGTCTTGATGTCGTCGCCGTCAATGTCAACGGAGGTTGACCAGCGGTGTTTCGCAGCGCGCCCACCTGTCGCTTCCGGCGCGCGCATCGGGCGTTCGTAGACGGGCGCTTCGTCCGTGAGATAGCCGACGGGGATGTCCGCGACCGTGCCTTCGTGATACATCAACTGTACGTTCCCCGTGTCCGTCACGCGACCGATGACGACGGCGTCGAGTTCCCAGTGCTTGAAGATGTCCACGACCTGCCGCTCGCGCCCCTTGTGCGCGACGATGAGCATGCGCTCCTGCGATTCCGACAGCATAATCTCGTAAGCCGACATGCCCTCTTCGCGTTGCGGCACGAGCGTGAGATCAATCTCCAAACCCGTTCCGGCGCGCGCAGCCATCTCGCACGACGAAGAGGTGAGGCCAGCCGCGCCCATGTCCTGAATCCCCGCGACCGCGCCGCTGCGCATCGCTTCGAGGCACGCTTCGAGCAGCAACTTTTCGAGAAACGGATCGCCCACCTGCACGGTCGGGCGTTTCTCCAAAGCCTCGTCGTCAAACTCTGCGGAGGCCATCGTCGCGCCGTGTATGCCGTCGCGCCCCGTCTTCGCGCCGACGTACAAAACCGGATTGCCCACTCCGACAGCGCGCCCGTAGAAGATTTGATCGTGTCGAACTAAACCGAGCGCGAAAGCGTTGACGAGCGGATTCAAAGCGTAAGCATCGTCGAACATAACTTCGCCGCCGATGGTCGGCACGCCGAACGCGTTGCCGTAATGCGCGATTCCGGCGACGACTCCGGCCAGGAGCGCGCGGTTGCGTCGCCCGTTCTGCTCGTTGTCGAGCGTACCGAAGCGCAAAGAGTTCATCGCCGCAATCGGGCGCGCGCCCATCGTGAAGATGTCGCGGAGTATGCCGCCCACGCCTGTGGCCGCGCCCTGAAAAGGCTCTATGAACGAAGGATGGTTGTGCGACTCGACTTTGAAGGCGGCGCACCAGCCGTCGCCCACGTCAACGACGCCCGCGTTCTCGCCCGGCGGCACGACGACGCGTTCGTTCCGCGTCGGCAAACGCTTCAAGTGTACGCGCGAAGATTTATAAGAACAGTGCTCCGACCACATCACAGAAAAGATGCCGAGTTCCACATACGTCAACTCGCGCCCCATCAACTCGACGATGCGCGCATACTCTTCCCCCGTCAGATTGTGTGCGGAGATAACTTCAGGCGTGATGCTTTCCATAAATTCAAGTGACGAGTGACAAGTGACAAGTGACGAGCAAGAATCAAAACAAGTTTTTAGTTTTTAACTCGTCACTTGTCACTCGTCACTGCTTTCTCTATTTCTGCGCGAAGTTGGGCGGCGTTGATGATGCCTGTGTGTTTGAAGACGAGTTTCCCTTGGCGGTCGAAGAGAAACGTGGCGGGGAGTTCGCCGCCCCACGTCGGGTCAACCTGCGCGATGGCCGCCTCCGTGTCGGTTGCGTTCAAGAGATACGCAGGGATAGCGGTAGCGCGCATCTCGCGCAGGAACTTCGGCACGTCGGTTTTGATGTCCGCCACGTCGTCAGCCGAGACGACGGCGAACTCGACGCCGTGCCCCTGATAGTCCGCGTAAATTTTTACGAGATCGGGAAACTCCGTGCGACAGGGCACGCACCACGTCGCCCAAAAATTTATGAGCAGCGGCCGCGCCGCCCCTGCTTCGCCGCGCTGCAAAAGTTTCTTCAAGCCCTCCGCGTCAACCTCCGTTACGGTCACAGGCGCGGGCGGGAGTTTGTTTGAAATGAAACTTTTGTTCCTAGTTCCCCGCGAACGCGTGCGACGCGCCGCACGCGCGCGACGATAAACGCCGTCAACCGCAAAGTCGCGTGCGTTGAGCGTGGTCGCGCCTGCGGGCGGAGCAAACGCGTCGGCCGAGAGCGCGAGCAGAATGAGAGCTAAAGCGAATTTCTTCATCTTCATGTCGGTTAGAAAAAGAGAGGCAAGATTAACAGCGGCATAAGAGCAGTGACAAGTGACCAAAAGACAGCGACGAGTGACAAGTGACAAGTGACGAGTTAACGCAGTGACGAGTGACAGGTGACAAGTGACAGGTTAAAGACAGGGCTTTTGTTTTAACTTGTCACTTGTCACTCGTCACCTGTCACTGCTTTCTTGTCACTTTCTCAAGCGTGAATCGCCAGAGCATGCGGTCTTCCTGCGCGTCGTACTCGTGTGTGGCGGCGGTGACGCGCCAGTAGCCCATGTGTCGCCAGCGCCCGACCGAGAGTTTGTTGAAGAGCGGGACGGCGTGGCCGGACTCAATAGCAGAGAGGAGCGCGCGGTTGGCGGGCGTCAGGTGTTGGTCGCCGCGACGCCCCGCGCCCGTGTAGTGAATAGTCTCGCCGCGCTCATCCGCGTGTGCGTCGGGATAACAGGGGTTGATGCGCCCGAAGTCTGTGAGCAGCGAGACGAGCCGCCCGCCGCGTTGATAAACGCCGCTCTGTATGCGATGCGTGCGCTGGACTTCAGCCCAAGAGAGAATTTCACCGGGCGGCACATGGTAGTCAGTCATCTCAAAAATAACTACAGAGGGACGAAGGAAACGATGAAATAAAAACGTCAGTAGTCAGTTGTCCGTTGCATGTGACTTTCTAAACGAGTTGCTAAACGATTGAATTGATCAACTGAGCACGGACAAAGAACAACTGACTACGAACAACTGACAACGGACGTTTTTATTTCATCATTGAGGATTTCAGTTCTGCGCTTGCTGCATGAGCGCGACGGCTTTGTTGAGTTCTTCCATTGTGCTCGTGGGGCCGTGGACGGCGACGATGCGTTCGACGGCGAGGCCGGATTTTTTGAGCCAGTCGGCGAAGTGTACGGTCGTCGCGTTGCCCGGCGCGATGTGGCCGTCTTGGGGACGGTTCAACAAATCGCCCTGAAAGATGATCTTTTGCTGCGGGAGATAGGCGACGATCATCTCGTCCATGTGCGGGCCGGAGCCGATGTCGTAAAGCTCGACCGATTGCGTGCCGTCGGTGAAGACGCGTTTGCCGTTTTGCAGAGTTTCGATTTGGAGCGGGCGCGGGTTACGCGTCAGCGCGTCGGGTTCGAGCGTGAAGTTGCGCGCGGCGGCGACGCGCTCGAAGAACGCGCGCAAGCCCGGCGTCGTGATGATGGTCGCGCCCTCTGCTATGTAAGTGCGCACGCCGCCCGCGTGGTCGTCGTGGTGGTGTGTGACGGCAGCATACTTGATTGGTTTGCCCGGCATGAGTTCTTTGATCCGCGCGATCACTTCGCGCGAAGTGTTGTCGCCGCCCGGAGTCTCTACGACCATGACGTGATCTTTGAAGCCGACGGCGAGCACGTTGTAGCCGCCGCCGCTAATCGAATAGACGTTATCCGCGAGTTTGACGTAGGGCGGAGTTTGGACGGGCGCGGCGGGCGGGGTGAAGCCTTCGGGCACTTTGAATTGCTCGTCGCCGTAAGTCTTGTTGAAACTCACTTCGACGTAAGGAATTTCTTCGACCACCTCGCCCATGAGCTTAGTGACGCGCGTGGTCGGCACTTGAAACTTCTCGACGGCGCGGTAGGCTGGAAAGATGATCTCCTGCACCGAGTCGCCAAAGTAAGGGTCAGTTCCCAGTCCTTCAAACTTCGAGACGAGGTGCGTCTGCGCGTCCAGGTAGATGGTGAACTGCGCGCCGTCCTCGTTGGCATAAGTGATGACATCGTGCGGGCGGTTGTCGAAGTTCGCGCGACCGAGCGAGCGCATCTGGTTTGCGCGTTCGAGCGCACTAAGTAAGAGGTTGTGCGGCAGCCAGCGCAGACGCCCGCGCATGACTTGCGGCGGGAGCGTGGCGGTGGAGTTGATGCGTCGCTCGAGATAGGTGACGCGCGCAGCGTCTTTGCCGTTCGTCATCACGCCCCAGTGCCAGTTGAAGCCGCCCGGGTAGCTGCCCTTGTTGTCGTGATAGAGACGATTGCGCCTTTGTTCGACGATGAGCGTGCCGCTCAAGGGCGTGCGCTCGTAGGGCGCGTCAGTCCGGCGGCTCTGGTTGCGATGGACTGTGAAGCCCTCATGCCGGATCGTAAAATTTTCAATCGTGCGCAGGGCGTCGAGCCCGCCGTAGGCGACAATCCCTGCATCAACCACGCGACGCGCCTCTCGATACGACGCTTCGGAGGCCGTCAACTCCTTCGTTTGACCGTGTGCAACGGGGACGCACGCCGCCGCGAGCGCCATAAACAGACCGAGACAGAACGCGAATTTTGAGCTACGCATAAATGAGACTTCTCCTTAACTGAATTGTCTGGCGGGAGACCAAACGAGACTTGCCGTTATGACATTTTAATACTAACGGAAGCGCGCGGAAGTTTCTAAAACTTCACCACCGCAGACACATAAGTCTCAAGTCCCAAGTCCCAAAGCCACATTTGACTTGGGACTTGGGACTTGAGACTTGGGACTTCTTCTGCGGTGAATCTTAGGCTCTTTTAGCTTATGAGATGGCGGCGAGCGTCGCGGCGAGCGAGTGGAAGACGCCGCGCCCGTCCGACGAGCCGAGCAAATCTTCGCAGGCGCGTTCGGGATGCGGCATCAGCCCCAGGACGTTGCGCTCGCGGTTGCAGATTCCGGCGATGTTGTCGCGTGCGCCGTTCGGGTTCGCGTCCGGCGTCGCGCGTCCTTCGGCGTCGCAGTAGCGGAAGATAATGCGGTCTTCGCGTTGCAACTCCGAGAGCGTCTCGTCGTCGCAGGTGTAGTTGCCGTCGGCGTGCGCGATGGGCATGGAGAGAATTTGGCCGCGCCGGAGTTCGTTCGTGAAAGGCGTGTCGGCACACTCGACGCGTACGCGTACATGCTGGCAGACGAAATGCAGATCGCGGTTGCGTATGAGCGCGCCGGGCAAGAGTCCAGACTCGCACAGAATTTGAAAGCCGTTGCAGATGCCGAGGACGAGTCCGCCGCGCGCGGCAAATTCTTGCACGCTCGACATGACGGGCGAGAAGCGCGCGAGCGCGCCCACGCGCAGATAGTCGCCGTAGGAGAAACCGCCGGGGATGATGAGCGCGTCGTAGTCCGCAAGATCGGTCTCGCGATGCCAGATGAAAGAGACCGGCTGGCCGACGTGCTTCGAGATGACGTGATACGCGTCGTGGTCGCAGTTCGAGCCGGGGAAAACTATAACGCCGAATTTCATCCTTCTATCTCCACGCGATAATCTTCGATGACGGGATTCGCGAGCACCTCGCGCGCCATCCGCTCGGCTGTCTCGCGCGCACGCTCCGTGTCGAGCGAAGCGTCCAAAGCGATCTCGAAATACTTGCCCTGCCGCACGTCGGCGATGCCGCCGTAACCCATCAGGCCGACCGAGTTCTGAATCGCCTTGCCCTGCGGGTCGAGCACACCAGATTTCAACGTGACGTAAACTTTTGCTTTCACAGAATCAATCGCTCCGCCGTTAAGTTCGGCATTAAAACGTAAGCTCGCGAGTTGCGCGTCTCGCAGGCGCGTGGGAAATCTTAGTCCCAGGGTCTGGTCGGGCTGATCCCGTCGGGCCCGTACTCGTCTCCGCCCTGAACAATTATCGGAGGGTCGCCTTCGGACACGTCCTCGCGTGAGTCTTCTTCCCTGCTGACTTCTTCCTCGACGTGAAACCGTAGCACGAAGTCGTGCGCCTGCCCCGACATTCGCCGGTAAAACTTTTCGCTCCCGCCGTACGAGCCTTCGATTATAAATTCATACTCCACCTCGTCCGGCATCCCCGCGCCGAAATTGGCAGCTACTGCGCACACGTGCGTCATCCCCGCTGCCTTCGTCACCACGAAGGAATACCTGCTGCGCAGCTCATCGTTAACAGGCAGCAGCGCCTCTCCGTCGAGCGTCATGGCGAGCGAACCTGCTTCGAGCACGGCGGGAGCGACGTAGATGTTGATCGCCTCGCCGTACACAACATAAAAATCTTGCTCACTGATGAGATTCATGCGAAACCTCCTGAGCGCCTATTCCGTCGCCTGTAGCGGCGGCGCGGGACACCATTTGCTGAAAGCCGGAACTTCTTCGTTGACACGCTTCTGGCACTCTTCGACGAGTTCCCGTATCGGCTCAATCTCGTCTTCGAGCGCGAGGGTTTTGTAGCGTTTCTTGGCGGTCGTCAGCAGAAGTTGCATCTCCGGCGTGATCACAAAATCGTTGCGCTCGACCTCTTCGACCAGACTTTCGAGATCGAAATGTAAATCTTTATAACCGATATAGAGTTTGCTGCTGCGTTCCGCCTTTGACGCGAGCCGGAAGAATGGTTTCAGCACAACCATAAGTGCGACCACGCCGCCGAACGCCGCCCACAATTTTCCGCCGAGTCCGCTCGTGTTCCAAATCTGCCAGGAGCCTATCGTCCCCGACGCGCCGATGGCAAGCGCGGCTTCATAGGTGTCGTTTAAACGCCTGAATCTCGTCAGCCGCCGCGCATAGTATTTCTCGTTCATGTAAGCGTCGCGATAGGCGTCGTAAAACCGCTTCAACTCGTCTCTGTCCAGTGCTGCCGCCATGCTCCGATTTTAACCTAAGCTCGCGAAATGCGCGCAGAGAATATTTAACGCTTTTGTGCGGTTAATCGAACACTCGCGAGAATACTTTATCGACGTTGCGCAAGTATGTTTCGAGCGCGAAGGCGCGTTCGATCTCGTCGCGTGAGAGACGCGAGCCTATGTCCGTGTCTTCGAGGACGCGCGTGCGGAAGTCGCCGCCTTCGTCCCAAGTTCGCATGGCGTTGCGCTGCGTCCACTCGTAAGCCTGTTCGCGCGAGACTCCGGCCTGCGTCAAGGCGAGCAGGAGTTGGCCGCTGAAGACGAGGCCGCGCGTGGCATTCAAATTTTCGAGCATGCGCGCGGGGTAGACGACGAGCGTGTCTATGAGCGACGCGGACTTGGCGAGCATGTAGTCGAGCGCGATTGACGAGTCGGGGAGCGTGACGCGCTCGGCGGACGAATGCGAGATGTCGCGCTCGTGCCAGAGCGCGACGGATTCGAGTCCGGCGATTGCGTAGCCGCGCACGAGTCGCGCCATGCCGCAGATGCGCTCCGAGAGGATCGGGTTGCGCTTGTGCGGCATCGCGGACGATCCTTTCTGCCCTGCACGGAAACGCTCCTCAGCCTCGCGCACTTCCGTTCGTTGCCAGTGGCGAATTTGCAAGGCGAACTTGTCGAGCGAAGAGGCGATGATGGCGAGCGTCGAGAGGTATTCGGCGTAGTTGTCGCGTTGAATAACTTGTGTTGAGACGGGCGCTGCTTTGAGACCGAGCCGCTCGCAGACTTTCTCTTCGACAACGGGATCGAGATGCGCGAACGCGCCGACCGCGCCGCTGATCTTGCCGACGGCGACCGCCGCGCGCGCGCGTTCGAGCCGCGTGCGATTGCGGCGCATCTCGTCGAACCAGAGCGCGAAGGTGAGGCCGAAGGATGTCGGCTCGGCGTGGACGCCGTGCGTGCGCCCGATCTGCGGCGTGTCTTTGAACTCGTAGGCGCGACGCCGCAGGACTTCGAGCAGCGCGTCAATTTTCGCGAGCAGCAGGTCGCACGCGTCGCGCAGGAGCAGAGCGTTCGCCGTGTCAACCACGTCGGAAGACGTGAGGCCATAGTGGACGAAGCGCGCGGCCTCGCCAATATTCTCTGCGAGCGCAGTCGTAAACGCGATCACGTCATGGTCGGTGGTCTTTTCGATTTCGTGTATGCGCTCGACTGTGAACGCGGCGCGCGCCTTGATCTCCGAGAGCGCGCTCGCAGGGATAGTGCCCATCTCCGCATGCACTTCGCAGACGGCCAACTCCACGTCGAGCCACTTCTGAAACTTCGAGCCCTCAGACCAGAGCGCGCCCATTTCGGGCAATGTGTAGCGTGCAATCATAAGAGAACAGTGACGAGTGACGAGTGACGAGTGACGGGCAGGAATCAAGACAAGTTTTTGGTTTTAACTTGTCACCTGTCACTTGTCACTGTCTTAAAGCATTCGAGTTCACAGCGTAGCGCGCGAGCAGCCAGCGACCGGAGCGTTCGACGAGCGTGAAGGTTTCGATGGCGTCGGCGCGCTCGAACTTGGTGTTGTAGTTGACGACGAGCGTGCGGCCTTGTGTTGCGTTGACGCCGCTCTCGCGTTGTTGCGCGCTGAGTTGTGCGCGGCTGAGAACGCTGCCTAGTATGCTGCGTATGCGTTCGAGATTCGCGCGGCTCTCGTCCGGCTTAGTAGTCTGTCGCCATTCGTCGGCGGCATCGGTGTAAATCTTGTCGTAGTCGGCGCGCGCCATGTCGCTTGTGATGTCGTCAATCGCGGCCTGCGCTCCCGACGGCAACCCGCTCTGCCTCTCTTCGACAACGCCGCCGCACGCCGCTGCTCCGAACACGCAGAAGAGAAACATAAACGCGCCGAGCGCGAAGCGACGCGCGCTCATAACTCGATCCAGGGGGTCGGCTCTTTGGGAAACGAGAGCGTGATTTTGGTGTCGGTTGAAAAGAGCGAGCCGCGTTCCTGCAAAGCGACTTCCGCCGAGAGCTTGGCGACGTATGGATTGTTGGCGCGCTGCGAAAGATGCGCGAGCACGATGTGATCCGCGCCGCCGTCGTAGTCGTCGCGCAGCCACAGTGCGATGTCCTCGTTCGAGAGGTGGCCGGTGCGCGACAGGATGCGCTGCTTCAACTCCCAGGGGTAGACGCTGCACGCCTTGAGCATGTCGCGGCTATGATTCGACTCGATGATGATCGCAGCGCAACCGCGCAAGCGTTCGTTGATAAGAGTTGTGATGTGGCCGAAGTCCATGAGGGTTGCGACGCAGACGCCGTCGTGTCGCGCGGTGAAGCCGAAGTTGTCCGCCGCGTCGTGCGGGATGGTGAACGGGTGAAAATCAATCTCGCCGATGCGGAAATCTTTGCTCGAAGAAATCTCTTCGGTGCGGTCGCGCAGTGCGTCGTCGCGTTTGCGCGGCTCGTCGCGCGAAGTGCCTTCGCGGTCGCCGATGTAGGCGTCGCGCGTCTCGCCGGAGATGTAGACGGGGCAGGAGAGCGTTTTCAAAAGCACGCGCAGGCCGCCCGCGTGATCGCCGTGCTCGTGCGTGATGATGATGCCGTCGAGCGTCGCCGCGTCGCAACCCATGAGCGCAAGCCGCCGCACGATCTCCTTCGCGCTCATCCCCGCATCCACGAGCACACGCGTCTCCCCCGCGCAGATCAGCACGGCGTTTCCGGTCGAGCCACTTCCTAGAACGGTGAATTTCATAAGTGACGAGTGACAAGTGACGAGTGACGAGTTAAAGACAAGTTTTAACTTGTCACTTGTCACTTGTCACTCGCCACTACTTTCAAATTTCGAGACGCGAGCGTTCAACTTTGAAGCCGTTGAGGTTGCCGAGCGCGCCGAGTGCGAGGCCGTCGGAGGTGAAGCGCGTGCGTGCGACGCGCTGCATATCAACGGGCGTGACGGCTTCGAGGCGCGCGATGATCTCGTCGGGCGAGATGCGGCGACCGTGCGTGATCTCTTGACGCGCGAGCGCGCCCGCGCGTGCGCTAGTGGATTCAAGGCCGAGCAGGATCGAGGCGACGGCCTGATCCTTCGCCAGTTGCAGTTCTTCCTCTGCGACGGGTTCGCGCACGACGCGGCGCAGTTCCGCAAGCGAGAGATCGAGCACTTCGTCGAGTTGCGCGGGCGACGTTCCGGCGTAGATTTGAAAAACGCCCGTGTCCGTGAAGCCGTGCGCTGCCGCGCCGACCGAATAGGCGAGGCCGCGCTCCTCGCGCACGCGTTGCCATAGGCGACTCGAAGTGCCGCCGCCGATGACTGAGCCGAGAAGGCTCGCCGCGTAGCGATCCTCGTCGCGCGCGGAAGGCCAGGGCGTGGCGAGAATCAAATGCGCCTGTTCGAGTTCGCGCTTGCGCTGGATCAGGATGGGCGCGGCGGGTCGCGGCGGCTGCGACGCGTTTCCGTCTTCCTGAGAAATTTGCACGTCGGGCGTCGCCGCGTCGCGTTCGGCGAAAGCGCGTTCGGCGAGTTGGACGAGTTGCGTGTGCGAGACGTTACCTGCGGCGGCGATGACGAAATTGCGCGGGTGGTAGGCCGCGCGGTGAAACTCCGTTGTGCGCGCGTGGTCGAAGGAGGAGACGGTTTCGGGCGTGCCCTCGATGGGGCGACCGAGCGCGTGGTCGGGATAATAGGCGGCTTGAAAGAGTTCGCCCAAGAATTCTTCGGGCGAGTCTTCGACCATCTTCATCTCTTCGATGATGACTTTTTGTTCGCGTTCGAGTTCCGCGTCGTCAAAGCGCGGGCTGAGCAGCATGTCGGACAGTAGATCGAAAGCTTGCGGCAGCGCATGATCCACGACTTTCAGGGCAAAACCCGTCATTTCGTGCGAAGTGTAGGCGTCGAAGTTGCCGCCGAGACGGTCGGATTCGACTGCTATGTCGAGGACTGTGCGGCGATGCGTGCCTTTGAAGACAGCGTGTTCGATGAAGTGGCAAATGCCGTTGAAATCGGGCGTTTCGTGGCGCGAGCCGCGCCTGATCCAGATGCCGACGGTGGCGGAGCGCAAACCGGGCATGTGCTCGGTCAGGACGGTCGCGCCGTTGGGAAGTCTGGTTGAAAGTATTGCTTCGGTCATTCGTGGTTGAAACAGATTGCGAAAATTATTTGACGGGCTGGTGATCACTTTTGCAGTAAGGAGCATCGTAGCATGCGAAAACATTCGGGGCAAACACGAGCCGCCAGAGACGTGCGGCGACGTGCGGCACTTCCAAATCGCCTGCTTGACAGGGTTTGGCGGTTGACGGAAAATAGCCACCTTCGCGCTCAAGCGGGTTCAGGCCGGTCAACCAGACAGGCTCGTGCGGCAGCAAGTGACTTGCATTAACGTGCAATTTTATCAAACTTTTCCGAAGTCTCCCGTGCCGCCGTCCAGTGGACAAGAGAATAGACGCTTGAGGGCGCGCCCAAATCCAGCGACAGATGCGGAGGGTGCGTCTGGAGGTTTTAGTGCGATGAGAAAAACTTACTGGCGTGTGAGTTTGACGTTGTTCGCGCTCTTCTTGTTTAGCGAGGCGGGTGCGCCCGCCGAAACTTACGCGGCGCGGGCATCGGCTGGCGGCGGAAAACTCGGAGTCGTCAGCGGCTCTGTACGCGACAACAAGGGCAACCCGCTCGCAGGCGCGCTCGTGCAGCTTTTGCGCGACGGCGCAGATCACATCAGTAAACAGACGCGCACCGCCGCTGACGGCACTTTCAGCGCACGCATCGTCCCCGGTCGTTATCTGCTCACCGCGCTCGCAGAAGGTTTCAACGCCACCACCTTCAACGCCGTCCAAGTCAACCCGTCCGACGAACTCGTCTATCGCTTCAACCTCGAACCTTTGGGACAGGGGCGCACGATGCCCGAAACGCGCAACGACCGCAACGACACGAAATGGCGTCTGCGCTCGGCGCAAAATCGCCGCTCGATCTTCCAGAACAACGACGGCGAAGACAGCACAATCGCGGCGGTCGAAGACGCGATGGAAGCGGACGAAGACGCGGAAGCTGCTGCGGCTGATGACACAGCGGGCAACTGGACGAACGACGATCGCAGCCCGCACGGCGTCGTCGAAACCTACACCGCCGCCTCTGCCAACCCGAACGCGCCCGTCTACGCGGGCACAAACTTTGCCGTCTCCGTCCCTGCGAATGAGGGGTTGAATTTAATCTTCGCCGGTCAACTCGCCACGAACGGCTTCGCGCGTCTGGAAACCACAGGTCGCTTCCGCGCAGGCGCGCGTCACCTGTTCAGCGCGACCATCGGCGGCGCGACACTGCCGCTCGCTATCAACTCCGCGTCCTCCGCTGATGAATCGCAGCGCGCGCTCAGGCAAGTTTCGGTGCGCGCGACGGACGAGTGGGTCATGCGCGAGGGCGTGGTGGTCGTGCTCGGTCTGGACTATTCGCGCTTCACGGGCGCGCACGGCGCGGGGGCGTTCAGCCCGCGTCTGGGCTTCCAGTTGGACGCGGACGCACGCACGCGCTTCCGGCTCGGCTACGCGCCGGGCGGCACGAGTTCGCAGCCGCAGTCTGTGGCGCGCTTCGAGGACGGCGCGATCGTGTTCCCCGAAATGTCCGAACAGCAGGTGGCCTTTGTTGACGGTCGCGCGCTCATAGAGCGCAGCCGCCGTCTGGAGTTCGGCGTCGAGCGCGTGCTGGATAACAATTCGAGCATCGAGGCGACGGCCTTCTTCGACACGACGGACGGGCGCGGCGTCGGGCTGATGAATTTGCCTTTGAACGCTTTCACTAACGAGCGCGGCGAGCAACTTTTGAGCGTCGCCAATCAACAGGGCGCGGCGCGTGGGCTTCGAGTCGTCTATGCGCGCCGCATCGGCAGCTTCCTGAAAACTTCCGCCGGTTACTCGTTCGGTCGCGGGCAGCAACTCGCCGCCGGATTCTCCGCCGCCAACTCGTCGCCGAATGAACTGTTCCACGACGGATTTTTCCAGACCGTTGCCGCGCAAGTGGAATCGAGTTTCGACACGGGAACGGAGGTGCGCACAGTCCTTCGTTTCTCGCCGCGCGCAGCCGTCTTTGCAATCGATCCTTTCGCAGGGCGCGTCGCCGTCTTCGATCCGAGTTTGAGCATTCTCGTCACGCAGGACTTGCCGACCTTCGGCCTACCTCTGCGCGCCGAGGCCGTGCTCGACGCGCGCAACCTCCTCGACGCGCAAACAACTGCGGACGACGGCGAAACTCTCACAGTCCTGAGCACGAATCGCCGCTCCGTGCGCGGCGGAATTTCAGTCCGCTTCTAAACATTCGAAAGTAGGCCGGAACGCGATGAAGGCACAAGCGAACAGGCGTGAAGTTTCCGTCGCCCGCTCGCCTGTGCCTTTCGTCTCCACGCGCGACGGTCGGAGTCTGCGGTAAAAGCCAACAAAAACCATATTTTTCCGAAACTTCGGATAAATGCAAAAAGTTGGATTTAAGTTCGTCCGGCTTACCTTGCGAGCCAAATTTGTAGAGTTTGTCTGCAGTCGCTGCGAAGCGGCGTATTGAGTGGATGATCGGGACGCAGAGCGTCAGGGTCGCATATGCGACGGGCGACGGGCGACGTTCGCTGTCGTGACTGGAACATCAATTGCCTTTGTTTTGTCGTTTTGGGAGTTGAAAGGAGCGAAGGCGCGAGATGAAATCGGTGCTGACAACGCGTGCATGGGTGCTGCTGATTGCGGCATCGCTGCTTGTCGCCGCCGGTACGCTCAATTTCGCGCAGCGCCTGACGCGCACGCCGCCCCCGACCGACGGCGTCGCGTGGGAGCAGACTGAACGTGGCATCATCGCGCGCAGTGTCGCCCCGAACTCTGCGGCCAGCCGCGCAGGCATACTCGGCGTCGTCCCCGGCGACCGCCTCATCGCCATCAGCACCGACGAAATTCACAACGAACCCATCGTCGCAACCGCCGACATCCCCAAGTATCTGGAGGACGCCGCCAACTCCGGACGACCGCTGCACTACGTTATCGAACGCCCTGCGGCAAATGGCGAGACCGTCGGCTATCACGTCTATCTAGACAACCTGCAACCGATCCCGAATCGCACGACGCGCAACTACTACATCAACTTCATCGGCATCGTCTATTTGCTCGTCGGCCTCTTCGTACTCTTCAAGCAAGGCGGTCGCGCGCCCTTCGTCCTCCATTTCACGACGCTCTGCCTCGCCGCCTTCGTCCTGCACTTCTACAAGCCCGTAGGCTTCTACGAAGACCTAGACCTCGCCGTCGCCTTCTTAGACGACGCGGCCTACGTTCTCTTCGCGCCGCTGTTTCTACATTTCTGCGCGGTCTATCCCGTGCGCCGCACGATCTCCGAGCGCAGGCGTTGGCTCGCCCCGCTGATCTATGTGCCAGCCATCGTGCTGCTCGTCTTGACCACGCTCATAGACTTCGTGCCGCCCTCGCGCCTGAACTTCTCCGACGCCTTCATAGGCAATCTCTACAAGGCCGAACTCGTCCACTTCTGGCTCGCGCTCGTCGCAGGCTCGGCCATACTCGTACGCCGTTTCTGGAAGAGCAAGGTGGCGGTCGTCCGCCAGCAGTTGAAGTGGGTCGTCTGGGGATCGGTTCTCGCGGTGACGCCTTTCAGCCTGCTCTACGCTGTCGGCTATCTCTTCGGCGACGCGGCTGCGGCGACGACCGACGCGGGCACAGAGCGCTGGTTGATCGACGCGGCGATCTTGCCGCTCATCTTGATCCCGCTCACCTTCGGCAACTCAGTCGTGCGCTATCGCCTGATGGACGTTGACGTGGTCGTGCGCCGTGCCGCCGTCTACGCGCTGACGACGCTCGCCATCGCCTTGATGATCGGCGTCGTCGTCTACGTCGCGGGTCTCTACGCGTTCGGCGGCGAGGTGGTGACGCCGGGCGTGATTACCTTGCGCGTGATCATCGCCGTGCTGGCGATGACCGTCATCGTGATGACCGCCGCGCCCATCAAAAACTTCTTGCAGGAGCAGACCGACCGCCTCTTCTACGGCGAACGCTACGACCTCCGTAACGGCCTGCTGGATTTCGGTCGTACGCTTTCAGCGACGACCACGCTCGAACCTCTGCTCGACGCGCTCGTCAGCCGACTCGAACAGGTGCTGGGCGTTGCGCGCGTCGCCATCTTCATCGAAGACGAACGCGCGCCTTCCGGTTATCGAGTGGCGCGTTCGGTCGGTCTGTCTTCGGAAGTGATCGTGCCGCAGGATTTCCGCGAGATGATACGTGTGCGTTCGGCGGAGTCCGGGATCGTGCGCGCCGACGACATTGATATGCAACCGGAGACAAGCGGTTTCGTTCGTCGAGCTTTGCATTACTACGTGCCGTGCGTCGTGCGCGGGCGTATGGTCGCAGTCATAGGGCTTGGGCGTTCGACGGGCGGCGCGCTTCTGTCTTCGGAAGACTTGGAAATCCTGCGCACCATCTCCGGTTACGTCGCCGTCGCCATCGAGAACAGCCTGCTCTATCAGGAGCAAACCGAACGCGCCGCCGAACTCGAACTGCTCAAAGAGTTCAACGAGTCGATTGTCGAGTCAATCAACGTCGGGCTACTCGCGGTCGATTCCAGTGGGCGCATCACGGGTTGCAACACGGCGCTCGAAGAATTGCTCGGCGTGCGGCGCGACGAAGCGGTCGGCGCGCGCGTCGAAGATTTGTTTGCGGAAGACTTCGCGGAGACGCTCGAACAGGCGCTCGGCGAAAACCGTTGGGAACTGGCGAGCCTCAGACACATTTATAAACTGCACACCGCAACGCGCGAAGGGCATGCGCTTATTCTCAACATCGCGTTCGCCCCCTTGCGCCGCACCGAAGTCGCCGCCCACACGGGCGCGCTCGTCGTGCTCGAAGACGTGACGGCGCGCGTCCGCCTCGAAGAACAGTTGCAGCAGCGCGAGAAACTATCGAGCATCGGACTTCTGGCGGCGGGCGTCGCGCACGAGATCAACACGCCGCTCACGGGCGTCTCAAGCTACACGCAAATGTTGCTCGGCATGCTTGCGGACAGCGACCCGAAGCACAAGCTGTTAGAGAAAATTCACCGCCAGACCGAACGCGCCACAGGCATCGTCAACAACCTCCTGAACTTCTCGCGCACCGGCCTTGTCACGGAGTTTGACGAGGTTGATGTCAACCGCGTGCTCGACGACACGCTGCAACTCCTTGAGCCGCAACTGCGCCAGAGCCAGATCGAGATCGTGCGCGACTACGACACACATCTCCCGCACGCATACGGCAACGGCGGCAAACTCCAACAGGTTTTCACCAACTTGATCCTGAACGCGCGCGACGCCATTCCCAACGGCGGTCGCATCACGCTCTCGACCTCGACGGAAGACGCCGATACTGTCTCCGTCCTCGTCGCCGACACAGGCATCGGCATCGCGCCCGAAAATGTCGCGCGCATCTACGATCCTTTCTTCACGACCAAAGGCGTCGGGCGCGGCACAGGTCTCGGCCTCGCCGTCTCTTACGGCATCGTGCAGGAACACTCCGGCCACATCACAGTCCAGAGCGCGCCCGGTCGCGGCACGTCCTTCCGCATCACGCTCCCCACCACACAGGGACGCGCGCACCTCCAAGCGGCGAGCGATTAAAGATCAGGGTAAAGGGTAAGGGGTAAAGGGTAAAGGTTGAAGAAGGCAACGCACGATGAACGTGTTGCTTTTCTTTTCCCTTCCCCTTTACCCCTTACCCTTTTCCCTTTGTCTTTCTTGGTGTAATCTCGCAGCCGTTCGATCCCACAATTTAGGCCGTAGGTCTTTGCTTCATGGCACACAAGAGAAGTCTCATGGCGCGGGCGTTCGTGGCAGGCGCGCGTGCGTCGGCATGGGTCTGCGCCGCGTCGTTGATACTCATGGCGTCGGGCGTCGCGGCGATAGGCGTTGAAAGCGGCGCGGGCGTTGGTGGCGTCGGCATGTTCGAGATGTCTGCCGACGGTAGAACGGTGATTGTGCGCTTGCGTTCGTTTGCGCCGCGTGCGAGCGGGCGTTTGGAGGTCGAGCCGACGGCGGCAGGCGGGCGCGTGCGTCTGACGGCTGTGAATTTGCCGACGCCGCAGAGCCTTGCGCCAAACGCGCGCACGTTCGTCGCGTGGGCGAGCGGCGGGCGCATACTTCGTCTCGGCGAGTTGCGGCGCGGCGCGCGCGGCACAGGCTCGCTCGTCTTCATGCACCCGACGGAGTTTGCGCGCTACAGCCTGATCGTGACGGCTGAACAGAGCGCAAATGCCGAACGCCCGACTGGCGCGCCCGTCTTCTCCACGCGCGCGAACGAAGTGGCCGCGCTCTTCCCCATCAAAGACGACACACGCGAGACCGCAAGCCGCGAACGCCGCGCGACAACGCGACGCAGCGACGCGCCCGCTGCTACAGCGCGCCGCAGCACGGCGTCAACCGCGACCGCCGAGACGAATGTGCCGCCGCGCGCCGCAACGCCAACAGTGATGGCGACCACGACAACCGCCTTGCGAACCAGAGGCCGCGCGGGCGACGCGTCGGCGGGCGCGTTCTTCAACGAGATTGACAGGGCTGTTGAGCACGACGCGTCGGCGCGCACGCTCACACTCGTCGGCGACCGTGGCGCGCGGCGTGCGCGGGGGACGGCTCGTGTCGCCACGCAGGACGGCACTGCATACGTGCGCGTGCGCTTCCGGCGCGTCCCTCCCGCCTCGCGCTACGGGCGTGGCCGTCGCTACGCGATGTGGGCTTTGATTCCAGAAGACATGAGCACAATTTACATGGGCAGCCTCCCCACGCGAAACCTCAACCGCCGCCAGACCTACGCACGCACCGAAGGCGTCCGCTCCGACAAGTTCCGCCTCCTCGTCACCGCCGAACGCCGCAACGCCGCGCTGCCCGCCCCGCGCCCCACAGGCCGCCGCGTCCTGATGACCTTCAAAGGCAGGAGAAGGAAAAAGCAGTGACAAGTGACAAGTGACGAGTGACAAGTTAAAAACACGTAAATCGTGAATCGTGAATCGTGAATAGAGGAAAGCCATCTTCTATCTATTCACGACGCACGATTCACGATTTACGTTTTTTGAATCTATTCACAAGTTACAACTCACGGCTTTTCTGACTCGTCACTCGTCACTTGTCACTCGTCACTGCTTCGGACACTTGTCACTTGTCACTCGTCACTGTTTTAATTGTCCTATGGCGAAGAAGGGTTCGGTGCTCGTCGTTGACGACGAGGAGATCATGCGCGATGTGTTGGAGACGCTGTTGTCGGCGGAGGGCTATCGCGTCGATCTGGCGAAGACGGGCGAGGAGGGCTTGGAAGCCTACGGGCGGCGCGCTTACGACGTGGTGCTCTTAGACGTTTCGATGCCGGGCATGGGCGGCCTGCGCGCGCTCGAAGAGATTCAGAAGGCGGACGCGGAAGCGGTCGTCGTGATGATCACGGCTTACGCGACGTTCGACACGGCGGTTGCGGCGTGGGAGCGCGGCGCGTTCGGGTGCATACGTAAGCCTTTCAAGAACGAGCAGGTGACGGCGACGATTGCGGCGGGCGTCAAGCGGCGTCGCAAGGAAGAGGAGCGACAGACGCTCCGGCGCGTGATGGGTCGCAGCGTCAATCGCGGCGTCATCGGTCGCTCCGAGAAGATGCAGGCGATCTTTCAACTCGTGGATCAAGTTGCGCCCGCGCGTTCCACCGTCCTCATCACGGGCGAATCGGGCACGGGCAAGGAAATACTCGCACGCGCCATACACGATCAAAGCCCGCGCGCCACGAAAGCCTTCATGCCCGTCAACTCGTCGAACATTCCTTCGGAACTTTTAGAGTCGGAACTCTTCGGCCACACGCGCGGCGCGTTCACGGGCGCGGTCGCCGCGAAGAAGGGCTTGTTTGAAGTGGCCGACGGCGGCTCGGTCTTCCTAGACGAGATCGGAAACATCCCGCCCGAAACTCAGGCGAAACTTTTGCGCGTCATACAGGAACGCGAGTTCACGCCGCTCGGCGACACAACCGCCAGACGCGTTGACGTACGCATCATCGCCGCCACCAACATCGATCTCAAAGAGGCCGTGCGTCAGGGAACGTTCCGCGAAGATTTATATTATCGCCTCGCCGTCGTCCCGATTGAGTTGCCACCTCTTCGCGAACGACGCGAAGACATACTCCCGCTCGCGCAGCATTTCATACGCAAGTACAACGAGGAGAACGCGCGCAACATCAGCGACCAACTCGCGCCCGACGTGCTCGCCTTGATGGAGGCTTACACATGGCCGGGCAACGTACGCGAACTGGAGAACGTGATGGAGCGCGCCGTCGTCATCGCGCCGACCGACGAAGTGAGTTGCCAATGCCTGCCGACCGAGATATGCGAGCCGCAGAAGTCGCTCGGCGCGAGCGTCAGCCCGAGCGCGGCGGGCGTTGATGTCGGGCGCGGCATAGATTTTTACGACGAAGTGCGCCGCTTTGAAGTTGACCTCATCCGCCGCGCGCTCGAACAAACCGGCGGCCACCAATCCCGCGCCGCGCGCCTCTTAGGCATGAACGCGACGACGCTCAACTCCAAGATCAAAACTTACAACATCCAACTGCGTTCTTAACCGACGCCTACTTCTTGAAAGCACAAAGACCGCGCCGCGAAGAAGCTATGACTTCTTCGCGGCGCGGTCTTGTTTGAGTTAGCTAGTTGCGCGTTCAGGCGCGTGCAAGCGTCACGCGGACAGGCTGGGCGAGAGCGTTCGGCGCGAGTTCGATAGTTTGTGTGCGGTAGCCGGAAGCCTTGACGACCAGCTTCAATTTGCCAACGTGCAGCGGCGGGAGGACGGCCACGCCGTTCGCGTCGGAACTGTTCCACGTCTCGCAGAAGAAACCGCCGGAGCGTTCGGACGAGAGTTTGGCTTGCGCGCCTTTGATAGGTTGCCCCTGCGCATCGCTGACGCGCAGATCGAGGCGACCGATCCCGTCGGGACGCGTCGGCGCGTGCCCGCGATTCTGAATCCCAGCGCCCGTCTGAGCCATGCCGGTTGTTGCGCCGAAAAATGACAGGGAAATAGCTAAGGCGAGAAACAATTTTCGCGTCATTTGTTCAATAAACTCCTGATTTTATAAGTGTTTAGCTCGCGGGGGGCGTCGGGAAATTAGATGTGTGAGGACGCGCAAAGTTGCCTGTCGAAAAACTATGTTTTGACGCGCCGAAGTGGATGTTTAGTGGACGTTCAGGCGTTACCCGTGCGCCCCGTGAGGCTGGCGACGACGGCGAGCAGTTCGACGGGTTCGATGGGTTTGGGGACGTGGACTTGAAAGCCCGCGTTGAGCGCGCGGACGCGGTCTTCGACGCGCGCGTAGGCCGTGAGCGCGATAGCGGGGATTCTACCGTTGCTTCCTGCCGCTTCCGACGCGCGCAGTTTAGCGATGAGTTCGTAGCCGTCTTCTTCGGGCATCCCGATGTCGCTGATGAGAACGTCGGGCTTCGACGCGTTGAAGGCAACAACCGCCTCCGCCGCGCTGCCTGCGGTCGTCACTTCCGAGCCGCAACGTTCGAGCACTGTGCGCAGCAGCCGTCGCGTGTCCGGTTCGTCGTCCACGACGAGCACGCGCAAGCCTTCGAGCGACGGCGGGCAGTCGAACGAGAGTTCGTCGCCACCCGCAGTCGGATGCCTTCGCGTGCGCGTTGGCGTAGCGGCTGCGTCCGAAGGCTTGCGCGTGACCATCAGCGGCAACTGCACGATGAAAGTCGCGCCCTGTCCCTCGCCTTCGCTCTCGACGCCGACCGTCCCGCCGTGCAGTTCGACGAGTTGGCGTACGATTGAAAGTCCCAATCCAAGCCCGCCGTGCCTGCGTGTGCTAGTGCCGTCGGCCTGTCGGAAGCGGTCGAAAACGTGCGGCAGAAACTCCGGGCTGATGCCTCTGCCGCTATCGCTCACGACGATCTCGACGTGCGAGTTGATGCGCTCAAGCCTGACCTGCACGCGCCCGCCGCGCGGTGTGAACTTGATGGCGTTCGACAAGAGGTTCCAGACGACTTGTTGAAGGCGGTCGGTGTCGCCGGAGACGGGACTAGCCTGCGGGTCGAGGAGCGGTTGGAGGCGAATCGCTTTGGCCTCCGCCGTCGGGCGCAGCGCGTCAATCGCCGCCGCCACGACGCTTGCGAGATCGACGGGCTGCAAGTCCAGACGCAGTTTGCCCGTGATGATGCGCGAGATGTCGAGCAGATCGTCTATGAGTTTTTTTTGCGCCTGCGCGTTGCGTTCGACGATCTCCAGTGCGCGCGCGAAGTCTTCTTCGCCGAGCGTCTGGCTGCGGAGCAGTTGCGCCCAGCCGAGTATGGCCGTCATGGGAGTTCGCAACTCGTGCGACATGGTGGCGAGAAACTCATCCTTCGTGCGGTTGGCGGCTTCGGCTGCGGTCAAGAGCAACTCGCGCTCTTCCTCTACGCGCTTCTGCGCGAGCAGGTGCTCACGCACTTCGTACTGGCGTCGGCGCGCGCGCAAGGCCGCGTGGAGCGCGCTGACGAGCGTGATGATGCGCGTTGGGCGTTCGATGAGCGTAACGTTTCCGGCGTCGGTGAGAATTTTCAGCACAGGCATGTTCGGCGGCGCGTCGCCCCCGCCGCTCGTCAAGACGACGAGCGGGAAGTCAGACCAAGCGGGCTGTTCGCCGAGCGCCTCGACCAGACACTTCAAGGCCACAGCATCCAGAGCCTCTTCCGTGATGAATGCCGCGCCCGCGCCGTCAATCATCTTCCGGCAAAAATCATTGATGTCGCCGCACGCCTCGGCTGCGACGCCCGCTTCGCCGAGCACTTTGGCGATCATGTGCGCGTCCCTGCCCGTCGGCGCGAGCAACAGCACGCGTTCGTCAGCCCCGCTCGCCTCAGGCGTCGGCATTGCCACGGCGCTCCTCCGACGCGTCACGTTCTTCTTCCCCCGTTGGCCGACGATAGTTCGGCACGCCCGTCAGCACGCCCTGAAAATCCTTGAGCGGTTCGCCGACGGCGATGCCGCCCGACGACATGCGCATCTCGCGGATCGTGTTCTCGTGATGGCCTGTGCGTTTTTTGACGACAGAGATCGCGCGTCGCACCTCGCCGCGCGCCTCGAAGAAACGCAGCAGCAGAACCGTGTCGGCCAGATAACTGACATCAATCGGCGTCCCCATCTGGCCGCCCATGAAGCCATGCTGCGCCATGACGAGGATCGTCACGACGCCCTGCTGGTTAAGAGATGTCAATAACTCGTGCATCTGCACGGTGAGGAAGCGCTCGTCGGGCATCGCCTGCAAGTAACCGTTCAGACTGTCAATGACCACCACGCGCGCATTGTCGCGCTCCACTGAGCGACGAACGAAGTGCGCGAACTCGCCGGGCGAGAGTTCAGCCGGATCGACCTGTTGGAGCGTCATGTGCCCGGCCTCCACCTGTTTTCTCATCTCGCGCCCGAGTCCGGCGGCGCGCAACAGGTAGGTGTTCACGCCTTCGTCGAAGATGAAAGAGGCGGTGTGCTCGCCGCGTTCGGCAGCGGCGGCGGCAAACTGCGCCGCAATCGAAGATTTGCCCGAACCCGCAGGGCCGAGTATGAGCGTGCTCGTCCCACGGTCGAGCCCGCCGCCGAGCAACGCGTCCAACTCCGCGACGCCGCTCGTCACCATCTCGCGCTCGAACTCGTGCCTGTGTTCCGCCGCGACGAGGCGCGGGTAGACGACAACGCCGCCCGTCTCGATCCTGAAATCGTGGAAGCCGCCGCGATAACGACTGCCGCGTAGTTTGACGACGCGCAGGCGACGACGCTCCGCGCCGTAATCGAGCGCGAGGTGTTCGAGTTCGACAACGCCGTGCGCGATTGATTGCACCTGCAAGTCGCTGTGCGTCGAGGTGCGGTCGTCCAGAAGAAGCACCGTACATTGTCGTCCGGCGAAATATTGTTTGAGCGCGAGAATCTGCCGACGATAACGCAAAGGGTCGCGCGCGAGGAGTCGCATCTCGGAGAGCGAATCGAAGACGACGCGGCGCGGCTGTATGCGCTCAACCTCGTCGAGCACGGCGGTCGTCGTCTCGCCGAACTCGACTTCCGAAGGGTGGAAGATCGTGTACTGCATCTCGCTCTTGAGACTCTCTTCCGGCGGGATCAGTTCGTAGATGTTGATGCCGTCGAGCGACCAACCGTGCGAGGCGGCCACGTCTTCGATCTCTTCTTTGGTCTCGGAGAGCGTAACGTAGAGCACAGGCTCGCCGCGCGCCGCGCCTTCTAAGAGAAACTTGAGCGCGAGCGTGGTCTTGCCCGTGCCCGGATCGCCTTCAACCAGATAGAGGCGGTTGGCCGGAAAGCCGCCTTCAAGAATGCTGTCGAGTCCGTCGTTGCCGGTCGCCAATCTTTCGGGCGCGGTAGGTGTCTTCCTGCGCGCGCCATCGTCGGGTGTCACTTTTTTATTCGCCATTGCCCTGTCGCTAGTTAAGATGGATTCGCTATCAATTTCCGCTTGCGGCGGAGACGGTCGAATGCCGTTTTGTATTTTTGAGAGCGAGACAAGGGTAACACGCTGTAGAATAGATTTATATTCTAAATTTGTGCGCGCGGCGCGCGGGCGATAAATTCGAGTTGAGCCGCAAACTGAAAAGCTAACCTATGAACAGAAAGCTCAACGTGGTCGAACAGATCACGGAAGGCGAAGCGCGTTTCGAGCGCGTGCGACGCATGGCGGGATTCGTGCTCGCGCCCGCAGTCTTCATCATGCTGTTGCTGCTGCCGCTGCCCGCTCTGAAGCCGGAGGCGCACCGTCTCGCAGCGGTGATGGCGGCGGTCGTGGTCTTGTGGGTGACGGAGGCGTTGCCGCTGCCCGCGACGGCGCTGCTCGGCGCGGCGGCGTGCGTCTTGATGCGCGTAGCTTCTGCGCGTGACGTGTTCGCGCCGTTCGCAGACCCTCTAATGTTCCTCTTCATCGGCTCGTTCATCATCGCGCGTGCGATCTTTCTGCATCGTCTGGATCGTCGTCTAGCCTTCGGCGTGCTCTCGATCAAGTGGGTCGGCGCGAGACCGGGCAGGATACTCGTCGCCTTCGGCGCGGTGACGGCATTCATCTCCGCCTGGATTTCCAACACGGCGACGACCGCCATGATGTTCGCCATCGGCATGGCGATACTCGCCTTCCTCTTCGACAACGAACAGGAGGGCGGAAGCAAAATCAACCGACGCTACGCGACCGGATTGATGTTGATGACATCGTTTGCAGCCTCCATCGGAGGACTCGCCACGCCCATCGGCACGCCGCCAAACGTCATCGGCCTCGGCTTCATACGCCAACTCGTCGGCATAGAGTTTCCCTTCTTCAAGTGGGCGATGATAGGCACGCCCGTCGTCATCATCCTGTTCCTCTATCTCAGTTTTTATTTGAACGCGCTCTGCCGCGCGGGCGTCCGCGAGATCGAGGGCAGCCGCGAGATGCTCACGCGCGAACGCGCGCGGCTCGGCGCTTGGACGCGCGGGCAGAAATCAACGCTCGTCGCTTTTCTTGTGACCGTCGCGCTCTGGGTCGTGCCCGGACTCATCGCGCTCTTTGCGGGAGACCAAAGCGCGATCTATCAGTCGGTGAATCGTCGCGTGCCCGAAGCGGTGGCGGCGGTCGTGGGCGCGTCGCTTTTGTTTCTTTTGCCGGGCGACGCGCGTGGCGAGCGCGCGATCACTTGGGACGAGGCGGTGAAGATTGACTGGGGCGTGGTGCTGCTCTACGGCGGCGGCTTCGCGCTCGGCGTGTTGTCGTTTCAGACGGGGCTGGCCGAGTCAATCGGCTACGGTTTGACGAAGCACCTGCCAATCAGCGGCGGCCTCTCTTTGCTCTTCGTCTCGACGCTCGTGGCGACGCTCACGTCCGAAGCGACATCGAACACGGCTTCGGCCAACATGGTCGTGCCCGTCGTGATCGCCATTGCACGCGCGGCGGGCGCAGACCCTCTAGAGCCCGCGCTCGGCGCGACGATGGGCGCAAGCCTCGGCTTCATGCTTCCAGTTTCCACGCCCTGCAATGCCATCGTCTACGGTTCGGGCTATGTCCCGCTCTCGCGCATGATTCGCTACGGCCTGCTGCTCGACGTGGTCGGCGTCATCGTCATCGTCGCGCTCGTACGCCTGCTCGTCCCGCTCGTTCGCTGAACGCTTAAAACGCGCACTGTTAAATTCAACTATGGAACGAATCGTCTTTCTGGATCGCAACACGCTCAGGGCGGAGATCAGACCGCCCGCGTTCGCGCACGAGTGGCGCGAGTACGGCGAGACGCGCGACGAAGAGGTCGTCGAACGACTCGAAGGGGCGACCGTCGCCGTCGTCAACAAAGTGAAGATCACGGGCGCGCAACTCGCGCAGTTGCCCACGCTTCGTTTGATCGCGGTCGCGGCGACGGGCACGGACAACATAGACCTCAAGAGTTGCCGCGAGCGCAATGTTGCGGTCTCGAACGTGCGCGGCTACGCGACGCACACGCTCCCCGAACACGTACTCATGCTCATGCTCGCGCTGCGCCGCAATCTCGCGAGCTACGCGCAGGACGTGCGCAACGGCGAATGGCAACGCGCGGGACAGTTCTGCCTGCTCACGCACACCATACGCGATCTGCACGCGACGACGCTCGGCATCGTCGGCTACGGCGCGTTAGGCCGTGCGGTCGAGAGACTCGCACGCGCCGTCGGCATGCACACGCTCGTCGCCGAACACAAAGGCGCGGCACTCGCGCGCGACGGGCGCACGCCCTTCGCCGAAGTCTTGCAGGAGAGCGACATCATCACGCTGCACACGCCTTTGAACGCGGAGACGCGGCACCTCATCGGCGCAGCGGAACTCGCCTTGATGAAACCGACAGCTTTGTTGATTAATTGCGCGCGAGGCGGCGTGGTGGATGAAACTGCGTTGGTTGAAGCGTTGCTGGCGGGCGTGATTGCGGGCGCGGGCGTCGATGTACTGAGCCGCGAGCCGCCGCGCGAAGGCAACCCGCTACTCGAACTAGACCTGCCGAACCTGATCGTCACGCCCCACGTCGCGTGGGCGAGCCTTCAAGCGATGCAGGCGCTCGCAGACCAACTCGTAGACAACATCGAAGCGTTTATAAAACAGTGACGAGTGACAAGTGACGAGTTGGAAACAGTAAATCGTCAATCGTAAATAGACACAGACCAGCTTTCTCTATTCACGATTGACGATTCAGGGCTTTTCTAACTTGTCACCTGTCACTCACCACTTGTCACTGTTCCTCGTGGTGTTCGGCTGTGTAGAGGCGTAGGATTTCCTGTCCTTGACGCGAGCGCGGGTCAATGGTGCGTAGGTGTTTGCGACCCTGCATCTCCCAGAGCGCCGTCACCTGCCCGTCTTTTTCGACGGCGTGATAGGTGATCTCTTCCGTACTTGCGGGGGCTTCCTCGGTCGGCGTCGTCGCTGCCGTCGCATCGACGCTGCCGGTTTCTGCCTCCGGCGTCGCTTCCGGCGCGGCTAATGCGTTCTCGTTTTCTGCCATAGTGTTCCTCTCAAAATTTGATTTTAATTCGCGTTTTTGTTGTGCGGGAATTGTGGCACAAAGCGTGCGGGCGTGTCCACCGCTACACGCACTCGTATGCCGCTAAGCATTCGCCGGAGAGAAGAAACAGAACAGCAGCGTGACGGATTGACCATCGGGCAGCACATCGCGCCAGTGTGTGAACTCCGAGCCGCGATAGAGAACGGCGTCGCCGATCTCAAGCCTCACCTCCTGTGTGCGTCCTTCCACTTCCATGCAGATCGGCCACGCACGCTCCAAGTCCGTTTCCGGCACGGCGTCCACGACGAGCGAGAGATTCCAGACGTACTGCGGCTGATCCTTATGGCGACGCAGAAACGCGCCGGGCTTGTAGACGGAGACCTGACAGTGCGAAGGGCTGACGGGCGCGTGCGTGATGCGATTGACGAGCGCAGTGATTTGATGTTGCACGAAGCGAGAAGTTTCCTCGTCGTAGATCGAGCGGCGGTTGTGCGCGTAGTGTTTGTTGCTGCTCGCCTTGAGTTGGCCGCGTTCGTCGAGCGCGCGGAAGTATCTGCGCAAGGCCGCCAGTTGCAACGGATGTATGATCTTGCGCAAGACCGCGTGTTGCTTGGTTTGCAGATCGCGTCGCAAATCTTCGCACGTGCGTTCCCAACTCTCTGCACGCGCCGCTTCCGCATCCGGCGCGATCAAAATCTGCGCCGACGCGAATCGCGCGGCGACTTCCGTGTCTAATTCTGAGGGCGTGAGCGTGCCCGACTTGAGTTGCTCGATCAATCTCGCGCGCTCCGGTTTGAGCCAGTAGGGCGCGAGCGCGTGCGTGCCTGCATCTTCGACCCAGACGACGGGGCGGCGCGGCGAGAAGCGATCAAGAAACGGGAGGCGCGCTGCGAGATGCGCGGGCGCGTCGCCGCCCGTTTGCAGCGCGACGTTCGAGTTGAGCGTGAGCGATTCGAGCGACGGCATTTCGCGGCCTTCGCGCGCCTCGCGCTCGCGGTAAGGAATCAAGTCTAACGGCGGTTCGTCGAGCGAGCACTCGAAATAGATTTCATCCGCAGCGAAATTTTCGCCGGAGTCGTTGTTGTCGCCACTCGTAGTCGTCGCGCCTGAGTCGTATGACGCACTCACCATGTCGTCATGCGGCGCAGAAACGTCGCGGAGCATGCCGTTTTCGTAGAGACGAAAGAGCGTGGCAATCGCCGCGACGCGCTTGCCCGCCCCTGCGCGCGCGGCGAGTTGCTTGATCGCGTCGGCAACCGAAAGCGGCTCGGAAAATAGTTCGAGGATCGAGAGCGCGTGCAGCCCGCACTTAACAGATTTGCCGTCCGCCGACACCTGCACTTCGTCGCCCGAATTGAGCGTGAGGCGAAGATAGGGGCGGCGTTTGAGGACGGTTTCGGGATTGAGACTCATAAGAAAGGCTGTCCGTTGTCAGTAGTCAGTTGTCCGTTGTTTGTGCCAGCGCGAGCGAGTTACTAAAGATGAAAGCGACAACTTGCCTCAGACAAAAACAACGGACAACTGACTATTGACAACGGACGTTTTTACTCTTCAAGATTGCGCACGAGATTGACGTAGTCGCCGCGGTCGAAGCCGTTGGCGCGGTAGTAGTCTATGAGGTCGCCGTCGTTCCAGTTGACGATGGTGTTGACGACCGAAACATTCGCGCGTCGGAAACTATCAAACAACGCGTCGAGCAGCGCGCCGCTCACGCCCTGGTTGTGATAGTCCGGATCAACGCCTATGACTTCGAGCCAGCCCGCGAGCTTCGCGCCGAACTCCCAGCCTCGCACGTCGCCCATGACGAAGCCGACGACGCGACCGCCGTGTTCGGCGACGAGGCAAGTGGTGGGCGAGCGACCGATGTAGTCGGCGGCTTTGGTTTCGTAGTAGGCCGCGTGGGGCTTGCCCGTGATCTTTTCGTTGATGCGCAGCAGTTCGTCTATGTCGCGCACGGTCATGCGGCGCACTTTGATGTCTTTCATACGTCTGGCCCTGTGCGCCCTGTGTCGCCTGACGCCCGCGAAGACGCGCGTGGCGACCTTGCGTACGAGGCGCGGTTTGAACGAGCGACGGATGATGTTGCGATACGTCTCGTGGCCGGAGACGGCATCGAACAGCGCATCGTACATCAGCGGATCGACTTTCCCCACGTCGATCATCGGGTCGAGAAAGAGACGCGCGCCCGCGAGCATCGCACGCCGCACGGCGACGCCGTAAGCGTAGTCGCCGAACATGTCGCGGCACGCCGAGGCATAATGCGTGAAGGCCGCGCGCGAGACGCCGTGCTCAAGCATCGTCTCCGCCGCGCGAAGACCTGTGATGATCGCCGTCGAGATGCCCTTGCCTTTGAAGGGGCGCAGCCAACCCGTTGCGTCGCCGACGAGCGCATAGCGATGGCCGAACGCGCCGCGCGCGGGCGCGGAAGGAAAGCGACCCTCGTAGTAGTTGATCGCGCGTTCGTCGAACGGAGGAAGCAGGGCTTGCACTTCCGGCAGTTGGAGAAACTGATCGAGGTCGGACGATGAGACGCGTTCGCCCGCGATGTTGATAAGTATGTGATCGCCTTTCGGCGTGACCGCGCCGAACTCTATGCGCGGGCAGCGCGGCGGCAAAAGAAACGCGTGTACGATGTGGCCGAGTTTTTCGCGCTGGAAGCCGTGTCCCGCTTCGATGGTCGTCAAATAACTCTTCAACCACTTCGACGGGCGCACAAACCCGTCGCCGCCTCGTCGTCCCGTCACCTCTTCAAAGACCGACAGCATCGCCTCGTCCAACCCGAACGCACCGATGACCGCATCCGCGCGCTCGTAACGCGACTCGCTGTAGACGCGTACCTCATCCAGTTCGCCTTCGCGCACAAACTCGACGCCCGTGACGCGCGACTCGACCACTTCCGCGCCGAGTTCGCGCGCGTGATCCAGCAGGAAGCGGTCGAACTCTGCGCGCTCGACGGCGTAAGTGGCCTGCCCGTGTCCCGCTTCGGAAGCGTGCGCACCGTGTCCCATCAAGAGAACGTTTTCGCGTGCGCCGTGCAAGCGGTAGCCGAAAATCTGTCGCTTGATGAGCGTGCGCGGCAAGTGTACGTCGAGGTCGCGCGCGAGAACTTCTTCGATGGGCGGCGAGAGCACGCCGACGCACTGGTTGGCATGGACGTTGAAATCTTTGCCCTCGAAGATGAGCACGCGCAGGCGAAGCCCGCGCGCGCCCGCGCCCTGCAACAACTTGATGGCGCACGCCGCCCCGCCCGGCCCGCCGCCGATGATTACGACCGTCGAATGATCGTGTAAACGACAATCGCGCAAAAATTTTTCCTTAGCTGCTGCGACTAACGCCGCGCCGCCCGTTCGCGGTCGAAGACAGTGGCGGCCATTTTAGCGCGTGATATTAGTTTAAGACGAGAATTAAAACCTTCACCGCAGAGACGCAGAGAGCGCAGAGGGGGCGCAGAGAATTGAATCTTAACTCTCTGCGCATCCTCTGCGTCCTCTGCGTCTCTGCGGTGAAAGTCTTAGAGTGATTTTACGAGGAGCGCGATTTCGACGGCGCGGCGTGGGGCGACGCCGCCCCAGCCCTGCCGGTCTATTTCGATGCCGGGGAGTCGCTCCGCCGTCTCGATCAGGATGCGTTTGACCTGTTGCGGCTTGAGGCGCGGGTTTGCTTCGAGCATGCACGCGATGATCGAGGAAACGATCGGCGCGGCGAACGATGTGCCGTCAACGTACTTGTAGTGCTCGCTTATAACGTCGCCCTCGCGCAGTTTGATCGTGATGAGGTGGCGCAGGAGCGACGTGCGCAGGTCGCGCGAATTGTAGAGGTCTGCGTCCACTTCCGAATGTGCTTCGATGATGCCGAGAAGTTCTTCGTCGGTGGCTTTGTCGAGCGTGGAGTAGAGTTCGGCTTGATCGGCTGTGGCCGTGTCGGGCAGTATCGGCGCGGGAACCCAGATGCCCGGCGCGATGATCTCGGGCTTTTGCAGACCGTCAATCGTCGGGCCGTAAGACGAGCGATACATGCCGCGACGCGCGCGATCGAGCGAGTTCTGATCGTCCAGGCCGCCGACGGTGATGCTTGCTGGCGAACTCGCCGGAGGCAGCACCGGATGGCCGGGCATGTGACCAGCGTTGCCCGCAGCACAGACGACGATCAAGCCTTCTTTGACGGCGCGCTCGACCGTCTGCGAGAGCGAGTTGTTCAAATAAGACTCGTCTTCGTCGCCGCCCGCAGAGATGTTGACGATGCGTATGTTGTATTCCTTGCGATGCGCGAGCACCCATTCGAGCCCGTCCTGAATGTTGCGCTCGGAGATGCGACCCGTCGTAGCGAGTTTGACGAGCACCACGTTCGCTTCGGGCGCGATGCTGCGATAGAAACCTTTTGAGAGCGAGCCGTTGCCCGCCGCCACAACGGAAGTCATCATCCCGTGCCAGCTCGCCGGATCGCTCGTCTCCAGAGATGTCTTATGATCGGGGACGATGCTGTGATAGGCGAGTATGCGATTGTCGGGCGTGGTGAGATCGGGATGTTTGTAGAAACCCGAATCAAGGAAGGCGATGGTGACGCCGCGCCCCGTGAAGCGGTCGTCTGCATCGAGACGCAAGGGCGTCGGCAAGACAAGTCCGCCCTGCTCGAAGACAACCGCGTCAGTTTGCAGTTGCACGCGCGCACGCTCGAACATCTCCACGCAACGCTTGCACACCACGTTGACGAACTGCCCCGCCGGAGCGTTTGCCGCGATCAAAGCGCGCAGCCATTCGTCGAGCGCTTCGAGCGGAGTCAACTCGTCTTTCGATTCGCGCCCGCAGACCGGACAGGTCGGGAAACCCATCGGCCTATCATGCGGAGCAACCGTCCCATCAACCGGAATCGTCTCTGACACGTCAGTCCAAACCTCGCAATCCTTAACTTATGAACCGCGAAACCATAACACAAGCCGCGCGTCCGGGTGGAGCGTCAAAGCCTCATCTTTGAATGGCGAAACTGTGGCGCGGGCGTGGCGCTCGGTTGGCCGCAATTCGACGGTTGTGATTCTCGCGGCGGGCGTGTAATTTAGGGTCAAACCGAGAGGCTTAAAAACACTTATGGCACAACAAACGCAGCAGACGAGCGTCGCAGACATCTTCCGGCGCGCGCAAGCTATCAAGCGCGAGCGCCCCGACATGCCGCTCAAGGATTTGAAGGCGCAACTCGTGCGCGAGTACAAGGGACAACAGTTTCCGCCCGTCTATAATTTGACTATCCCTGAGCAGGACGCGCGCGCGCCCGAAGAGGATTGGTCGGCGGGCTTGTCGCTCGTCATGCGCGGCATACAGCGCGAGGATTGGGACGACATCGCGGACGGCATCGCGCTCAGCCTCGAACTGACCGACCGCTACGAGAGCGAGCACGGCAACACGGGCGCTTCAGACGACTGGCACGACCGCAGCGTCGGCATACGCGAACCGCTCACCAAAGGCGTCGGCAAATGGATGCCCGAAGAGTTGATGAATCTGGCGGAGAGGGCAACGAAGAAGTGACAAGTGACAGGTGACAAGTGACGAGCAAGAACCAAGAAAAGTTTATTGCTTTAACTTGTCACTCATCACTTGTCACTGTTTTAAGTTATGAGTTTCCTGAGCGGAATTATTAAAGACCCGAACTACCAGCGCGAAGACCCGCGACCGGCGGAGGCGTTTGATGACGGCGAGACGGTCATCAGTCCCGACACGCGGCGCGAGAATCGTATGCCGCCCGGCCAGACGCGCACGCGCAAGTGGCCTGTCCTCGACGCGCACGGCACGCCCGATATTGATCTCGCGAGTTGGAAGTTTGAAATCGAAGGTCTGGTCGAAAGGCCGATGGGGTGGTCGCTCGACGAGTTCTTGCAGCTACCGTCAATCAAAGTCTATGCGGACTTTCATTGCGTGACGCGCTGGTCGCGGCTCGACAACGTGTGGAGCGGTGTGGCGACGCGCGAACTCGCAAAGATTGTCGGCATCAAACCGGAAGCGAAGTACGTGCTCGCCCTCGCCTACGATTACGGCTGGACGACGAACGTGCCTATCGAGTATTTCCTCGCCGAAGATTCGCTCGTCGCGTGGTCGCACGACGGACAGCCGATCCCGCCGGAACACGGCGGCCCCGCGCGCCTCATCATCCCGCAACTCTACGCCTGGAAGTCGGCCAAGTGGATCAAGGGCTTGCGCTTTCTCGCCGAAGACCGCGCGGGCTTCTGGGAAGAAGGCGGCTACCACATGCGCGGCGTCCCCTGGAACGGGCGCGACGGCGAACGTTTTCGAGAACAGTGACGAGTGACAAGTGACAAGTGACAAGTTAAAGCAGAAAACTTGTCTTTAAGTTTGTCTGCTGTCGCATCGTTTGCCGTCATCTTGCCACTCGTTACCTGTCTTTAACTTGTCACTCGTCACTTGTCACTCGTCACTGCCTTCTAATGTTTATTCAACAGCCTACTCCCGCGCCGACGCCTCAGCCTCCGCCAACGCTGACGGAAGTTTTCGTGGAGTTGCAGAACAGTCTGCTGCGCGCGTTGCCGGGCATGTTCAGGGGCGCGCTGGTGTTTCTAGTTTTCTGGCTCGTGGCGTCGTTGGGGCGGCGTGCCATCGCGCTTGCCGCGCCGCGCGTGCGTGCGGATACGGGCGTCGTGCTCTTGCTGTCGAGAATTTATTACTACGGCATACTCATCTTCGGCATCGTCACTGCGCTCGGCGCGGCGGGCTTGAACGTGACTGCGCTCGTCACAGGCTTGGGGCTGACGGGTTTCGCGCTCGGCTTCGCCTTGAAAGATGTGCTCTCGAATCTGTTGTCGGGCATCATGCTGCTCCTCTATCGCCCGTTCAACATCGGCGACCGCATCAGGATGGGCGAGTATGAAGGCGTGATCGAGACCATACGCATGCGCGACACGCTCGTGCGCGCACGCGACGGGCGGCTCATCGTCATCCCGAACACCAAACTGATCACCGAAGTCGTCGTCAACAACACCTACGCGCGGCCGGAACTGGTGGACGATCAGGTCGCCGCGCCCGTCGCCCGTCCCACCGCGCCGACCGCGCCCGCCGCCGACGAGAGCGACGACTCCTGGCCGCTTCCGCCACAGTAATTTTACATTCTTAACGCAACCGCACGCGCCCCTGATCGTATCTAAATACTAAAGATTCGAGACAGTTGACCCGTAAGCATTTTATACGGAAAATTACGGGCATTTTTACCAGTAGAGGTGCAAAATATGAACAACGAAATTCTTAACGAACGGGGCGCGACGCGCCGTGCGTCGCGTCTGGCGAGGCTGGCCTGCGCGCTCGTCATGTCATTCGCCTTCGTCGGGTGCAATTCGGTCAGGTCGAAGGCGACCGAGATCAACCAACCGCAAGCCAACTTCGCGCCGAGCGCGGCGACCGCCCCGCTGGCCGAGGCGCAAAATTCTTACGCCGACGTGGTGGCGCGCGTCGCCCCTGCGGTCGTCACAGTTCGCTCCGAGCGTCGCGCACGCGCGGCGCAGCAACACCCGTTCTTGGACGACCCGATGTTTCGCGAGTTCTTCGGGCAGCGCTCGCCGCAACTGCCGCAGACACCCCGCCGCGAAGAGGGCTTAGGCTCCGGCGTCGTCGTCACGGGCGACGGCTACATCCTGACGAATCATCACGTAGTTGACGGCGCGGACGAAATTCGCGTCGAACTGAACGACCGGCGCGTCCTCGTCGCGAAGGTCGTAGGCTCCGATCCGCCGTCCGACCTCGCGGTCTTGAAGATCGAGGCGTCGAATCTGCCCGTCCTGCCGCTCGGCGATTCCGACAAGGTGCGTGTGGGCGACGTGGCGCTCGCCGTCGGCAACCCGCTCGGCATCGGTCAGACCGTCACTTCCGGCATCATCTCCGCCAAAGAGCGCACGACCTCCGGCGTCGGCGACGGCAGCTTCGCCAACTTCATACAGACAGACGCCGCCATCAATCGCGGCAACTCCGGCGGCGCGCTCGTCAACACGAGCGGCGAACTCATCGGCATCAACTCGCAGATACTCTCGCCCACAGGCGGCAGCATTGGCATCGGCTTCGCCATCCCCTCGAACATGGCGAAGGGCGTAATGGATCAGTTGATCAAGGGCGGCAAGGTGCGTCGCGGCCAACTCGGCGTGCAGATTCAGGAAGTCACATCGGACATCGCCGCGAGCCTCGATTTGAAAGAGGTGCGCGGCGTCATCATCGGCGCGGTCACTACGGGAAGCGCGGGCGAGCGCGCCGGACTCAAACAGGGCGACGTGATCACAGCCGTCAACGGCTCGGCGGTCAACGACGTGAATGGCCTGCGCAATCGCATCGCGAGCACCGCGCCGGGCACTGACGTGACGCTCACAATCGTCCGCGACGGGCGCGAACAACAGGTGCGCGCCACGCTCGGCGAGTTTACGCAGACGGCGCGCGGCGACGACGAACAGGGCGGTTCCGGTTCGGGCGACGGCGCAGCAAGCGCGGGCGAAGCGACGGGGCGACTCGGCATACGCGTTCAGCCTCTAACGCCCGAACTCGCAACCGAGTTGGGGTTGGGCGCGGGCGCGCAGGGTGTGGTCGTGGCCGACGTTGACCCGAACGGCCCCGCCGCCGATGCACAAATTCAACGCGGCGACTTGATCGTGCAGGTCAACCGTCAACCCGTCCGCACGGCTGCGGGGCTGAACGAAGCTCTCGCGCGAACGGGCACGCGCCCCGCGCTCCTGCTCGTCAACCGTCGCGGCACGACCGTCTTCCTCACAGTGAGGCCGCGCCAGTAAAGCGGCGTTTAAAGAGCAGTAACGAGTGACAAGTGACAGGTGACGAGCAAGAATCAAGACAAGTTTATGACAAGTTCTTGATTCTTGCTCGTCACCTGTCACTTGTCACTCGTCACTGTTTTTGGGTCTTTTTGTGTCGGGCAGGCGTTGGCTTATCGGTTGATGTTATACTCTCTCACTCCCGTAAACGACGGTTGCAAAATTTTGGAGCGCGCTTTTTGCGCCTCCCGCGAAGGCGAGTTTTCATAAGAGAATGTCCGTAGATAAATCGCAAATCAAGACGGCGGACACGCCGCGAAAAGTTGACGCCGTGCCGAAGGACGCCGCCGCCGTCATACTCCTGCGCGACGCGGAGGGAGGAGACAGCGAGCCGCAAATCTTCTGGGCGCGGCGCAGCGCGTCGCTGGCTTTTCTCGGTGGCTTCTACGCCTTCCCCGGCGGGCAGCGCGACGCGGAAGATGCGGATGTACCCGTCGAAAACTCTGCGAACGCCGAAACTGCTTCGATGATCGCGTGTGCGGCGCGCGAGTTGTTTGAAGAACTCGGCGTGCTCGTCGCGCGCGGCGCGGAACATTTGACGCGAGGCCAACTCGCCTCCGTCCTCGACGATCTCACCTCACAACGCATGACCTTCGCGCAACTGCTCGCGCACTATGGCCTCAAACTCGACGCGCGCGATTTCACTTTCGCCGGACGCTGGGTGACGCCGCCGTTCAGCCCGCGCCGCTTCGACACATGGTTCTTCCTCGCACGCTGCCCGCGCAAGCAAGAGCCGCGCGTACACACTGCGGAGTTCGAGTCGGGTGAATGGACGGGAGCGACCGCCGCCGTCCGTCGTTGGAAGAATTGCGACGCGCTCGTCGCGCCGCCCGTGCTGCACGCGCTGAAAGTTTTGCGCGGCGGTTTGACAGGCGACACGGTCGAGCGTTTCCTGAGCGTGCCGCAGGCGCAAGGCCAGCCCGTGCGGCGCATAGAGTTCATGCCGGGCTTCATCTGTTTCCCCGTGCGCACGCCGACGAAGCCGCCCGCCACGCACACCAATGCCTACATCGTCGGCCACCAAGATATCGTCATACTCGACCCCGGATCGCCCTACGAAGAAGAACAGGCCGCGCTCGCCGCGTGCATAGACGAACTCACGGCGGAAGGCAGAAGGGTGCGCGAGATCATCTTGACGCACCATCATCCAGATCACGTCGCGGGCGTCGGCGCGCTCCTTGAACATCTCGGCGGGCGCGTCTCCGTCGCCGCGCACCGCCAGACGGCTGAGAGTTTGCGCGGTCAGGTTCGAGTGGATCGGTTCATCGAAGACGGCGAGCGCATCGAACTCGCGGGCGAGCCTTCTCTCACGCTTCGTGCGATGCACACGCCCGGGCACACGCGCGGACATCTCAGCTTTTACGAAGCGACGACGCACGCGCTCATCACAGGCGACAACATCGTCGGTCTCGGCTCGGTTCTCATTGATCCGCCCGAAGGCAACATGCGCGATTATCTCGCGTCGCTCGAACGCTACCGCGCTCTCTTGCCGAACATCAAAGTTCTCTTCGGCGGGCACGGCGCGGCGGTCGCTGCGCCACGCGCGAAGATCGAGGAGTACATCGCGCACCGGCTCGAACGCGAAGCGAACATTTTGCAGGCCGTACGCGCGGGCGCGCAGACGCCGCAAGAGATCGTCGCGCGCGTCTACACGGACGTGAATCCGAAAGTACACGCGATGGCCGGGCGCGCTGTTCTAGCGCATCTGGAAAAACTCGAAGCCGACAATCTCGTCGCGCGAAACGACGACGGCAACTTTGTCGCAAGCGATGTAAACGCGGCGGCGATTTGAGTCGTTTAGCGAAAACTCAAAGTTTGATCGTCGCCAACTTCGGACACGGAAGCGTATGAATTTTTGGCAGGGAAAAAAAGTGCGCTTGCGCGGCGTCGAGCCTTCGGACGCGGAGACGTTCTTTCGTTGGAATCTCGATAGCGAAACGGCGCGTGCGCTTGAGTTCGTCTGGCCTCCCGTGTCTGAGGAGCGCGTGCGGGATTTCGTGCGGCAGCAGTCGCTCAAGGTGCTTGAGCAGGACGCTTTCATGTGGGTCGTCGAAGACGCGAAGGGGCGCGCCGTCGGCACGATCACGACGCACCACTGCGACCCGCAGCACGGCACATTTATGTACGGCATACACATCGCGCGCGAGCACACGCGGAGCGGTTACGCCTCGGACGCCATTGCGATCGTGCTCAAGTATTATTTCGAGGAGCGCAGGTATCAAAAGGTGTCTGTCTCGATTCACGGCTACAACGCGGCGAGCGTCGCGCTGCACGAACGGCTCGGCTTCCGCCACGAGGGCACGCTGCGCCGCATGATCTACACGAAGGGCATGTACTTCGATCAACTCTGGTACGGGATGACGAAAGAGGAATGGGCGGAGTCGCCTTTGAAATTCTAACGGAAAGGTTTCAAGTTTCAAGTTTCAAAAGCACTCCGTTCTTTAACTTGAAACTTGAAACCAAATTAACGACAAGGAACGGGTTTTCACACGATGGCACAGGCAAAAACTTTAGGCGAGTTGAAGCGGCAGAACTACAACGTGCGCACAGTCAAAGACGAACTGCGCGCGAACCTCATCGCGAAACTGCGCGCGGGCGAGCGACTGTTCCCCGGCATCGTCGGCTACGACGAGACGGTCGTGCCGCAGATCACGAACGCCATCCTCGCGCGCCACAACCTCATCCTCCTGGGGCTTCGCGGTCAGGCCAAGAGCCGCATCATTCGACAACTCACGAACCTGCTCGACGAGCAGATTCCAGCCATCGCCGGTTCGGAAGTCAACGACGATCCGTTTCGTCCCATCAGCGCCTACGGTCGCCAGCTAATCGAAGAGATGGGCGACGAGACTCCCATCGTGTGGGTCGGGCGCGACGCGCGCTTCGTCGAAAAACTCGCCACGCCCGATGTGACCATCGCAGACATCATCGGCGACGTTGACCCGATCAAAGCCGCGAAGGGGGGGCATCTCCTGAGCGATGAACTCACCATTCACTACGGACTTTTGCCGCGCGCCAATCGCGGCATCTTCGCTATCAACGAACTGCCCGACCTCGCAGGAAAAATTCAAGTCGGCCTCTTCAACATCATGCAGGAGGGCGACGTGCAGATCAAAGGCTACCCCGTGCGCCTCGCGCTCGACGTGATGCTCGTCTTCTCCGCCAACCCCGAAGACTACACCGCGCGCGGCAAGATCATCACGCCCTTGAAAGATCGCATCGGCGCGGAAGTCACGACGCACTATCCGGCAGACCTTCAACTCGGCGTAGAGATCACGCGACAAGAGGCCTGGACGAAACGCGAAGGCTTCGCAGGACTCCTGCGCGTGCCTGATTTCATACGCGAACTCGTCGAACAGATCGCGTTTGAAGCGCGCGACGACCAGCGCATAGACAAACGCTCCGGCGTCTCGCAAAGACTCCCGATCACCGTCATGGAATCCGTCGTCTCAAACGCCGAGCGCCGTGCGCTCTTGACGGGCGAAGACGAGATCGTCCCGCGCATCTCGGACATCTACGCCGCAGTCCCCTCCATGACCGGCAAGATGGAACTCGAATACGAAGGCGAACAAGTCGGCGCATCCAAGATCGCCAAAGACCTGATCAAACGCGCCGCAGGGGAAATCTACGAAGGCTACTTCGTCGGCATAGACTTCACTGCCGCCGTCCGCTGGTTCGACGAGGGCAACAACCTGCGCCTCGCCGACACTGCATCAGCCGAAGAATGCGTCGGCCTTCTCGAAGCTGTGCCAGAACTCATTGACACCGTCACCATTCCCTTCGAGTTTCGCCGCACGGACGAAGCGCAACTCATCTCGGCCTGCGAGTTCGCTCTCGAAGGTCTCTACGCGCAGAACAAGATCAGCCGCAACGAGGAAGGCGGCTACACCGCCGCCACGAAAGCCAAGAAAGATCGTCGCGGCATGATCTACGACGACCTGACCGAGACAGGACGCTTCAGCTAAGGAGTCCGCGATGGACAGAACATTCAACGCCGTCTATCTCAAAGTGCCCGAAGGCTTCGTCGGCTTCGTCGAAGAACTGCCCGGCGTCAGCACACAGGGCGCGAGTCTGGACGAAGCGCGGCGCAATCTAAGCGACGCCGTCGAGACAGTGCTCGAAGCCAACCGCGCGCTGACGCTGATAGCAACCGATGGCGAAGAGGTCATACGCGAACCGATCTCCGTCTCGACGCGCGAATAGTAGAAACGCGCTTGCACCGATCAAGTTTAAGGTTGATGATTCAGCTAAGGAGTGTGAGACATGGATATAACTTTAACGGCTGTCTATCAAGAAGTACCTGAAGGGTACATCGCCTTTGTTGAAGAATTACCCGGAGCTAACTCGCAAGGCGCAACTCTGGAAGAGGCACGCGCGAATTTAGAGGAGGCAATTGAGTTAGTGATGGAAGCTAATCGTGAGTTAGCTAAAGAATCATTGAGGGGACAAAAGGTTATTCGCGAAGAGTTAGTTGTGTCAAAAAGGTAAAATTTTCTGGCTCAAGGTTTCCTGAGGTTTCCACAGGTTTCACTAGCGTCCACTCAGCAGAATAGCGATACATAGTGGACTCGTTTTGTGCTAATAGCTAGGCATGAAGCGTATCAAGCTAATCCGCCACTTGGAGCAAAACGGCTGCGAGTTCATGCGCGAGGGTGGCAATCATACTGTTTATGTGAATCGTGCCACGCAGAAAGCGACGGCTATTCCGCGTCATCGTGAAATTAACGATTATTTGGCGCGAAAAATTTGTCGTGACTTGCAAGTTCCAGAGCCGACAGGGAAGAAATAATGAAGTTCATACGCTATTCAAAATTCAAAGGCTTCGACGTGTCGGGCGTCAATCTCGGCGATCTGATGGAGGCGTTGCAGGATAGTTTGCTGCAATCGGGTTTTGACGACGATTACTATTGGACGCGGCAGCGCAGGCCGCAGGACACGTCGCTCGATGCGCTCAGGCAGGCGTTGTTGCGTGCGCTACTTGAGACGGGCGAGGTCGACGAGCAGCAGATCGCGGAGATGCTGGCGGAGAACGAGGGGCGTTTCAAGGGGTCGCAACTCGAAGAGTTGTTGAATCAGTTGATCGAGCGTTTGGTGGAAGAGGGATTTTTGAATTTGCGCGAGGAGCCACAGCAGCAGCAACAGCAGATGCGAGGGCAGGGCGGGGGGCGTGGGCGCGTTGACGAACCCGTGCCGCGCAATGTGAAGTTTGAGGTGACGGAGAAGGGCTTGGATTTTCTCGGCTACAAGACGCTGAGGAATCTGTTGGGCAGCCTCGGCAAGAGCAGCGTCGGGCGGCATGACACGCAGCATCTTTCGACGGGCGTTGAGGCGGCGCAGGCGTCGAAGCTGTACGAGTTCGGCGATACCGTGAATCTGGACGTGAACGCGACGCTTTTGTCCGCCATCAAGCGCGAGGGTTTGGGCGTGCCGCTCAATCTCGAATACAGAGACTTGTACGTGCATCAATGTGACTATCAATCTTCGTGCGCGACGGTCGTGATGCTTGATTGTTCGCACTCGATGATCCTCTACGGCGAGGATCGCTTCACGCCCGCCAAGAAGGTTGCGCTCGCGCTCGCGCATTTAATACGCACGCAGTATGCGGGCGACTCTTTGAAGGTCGTGCTCTTTCACGACGACGCGGAGGAGTTGCCGCTCGCTCGCCTCGCCACCACACAGGTCGGCCCTTATCACACGAACACCGCCGAAGGGTTGAAACTCGCGCGTCGTCTGCTGCAAGCGCAGCGCAAAGAGATGAAGCAGATCGTAATGGTGACGGACGGGAAGCCTACGGCCTGTTTCCTCGAAGGCATGGGCGCAACGTCGGGTCGGGGCATCGGCGCGTCGGCGCGGCGTCGTTTGGAGAACGCAACGCCTGACAGCGCGCGGCGGCTCTACAAAAATTCGATGGGGCTTGACCCGATTGTGATGGAGGCGACTTTCAACGAAGTGCAGGCGTGTCGCAAGGCCGGAATCATGATCAACACCTTCATGCTCGCCTCTGACTACTACCTCGTCGAGTTCGTCAAACAGATGTCGCAGATGACGAACGGCAAAGCCTACTTCGCCACGCCCGGCAATCTCTCACAGTTCGTCCTGATAGATTTCTTGAAACGAAAGAAGAGCCGCGTCAAATGATTTGTCAGTTGTCCGTAGCCAGTTGTCAGTTGTTCAGTGCTAAGCGATCCTGAATCTTGTCTGGCAGCACTCAGCTACCCGGACACAAAACAACTGACAACTGACAACGGACGCTTTTACAAAGCATCAATCTTGGCGGCGAGGATGAAGTCGCTTTCGCTGAGGCCGTCTATGGCGTGCGTGTAGATGGTGACTTCGACGCGCCCCCAGCCGAAGCAGATGTCCGGGTGATGGCCTTCCGCTTCGGCCACCTCGCCGATGCGATTGACGAGCGCGAGCGACTGGCTGAAGTTCGGGAAGGCGTAAGTCTTCTTCAAGTGGTGCTCGCCTACAACTTCCCATTCGCGCAACTCGCGCGCGAACTTCTCGATCTCCGCCGCGCCGAATCTGGGCACGCCGCCATGACACGGCACGCAACTGCGGCTCGCCAGATCACTCGTCTCCGAATCTTCGCTCATAGTTTTTCCAACACTTTCTTCTCAGTGTTTATGATTGCCGTGCGCGGCGGGTTGCGTACTCGTCTGCTTCGCTGCCCCTCCTGAGTAGCCGCGCAGTTCATCATAACGCTTGATCTGTACGGGCGAGAGCAGGCGGCGCATTTCAAGGTGCGCCGCGAGGTGTGCGGCGCGCAACTCGCCCTGCAACACGGCGATGCCATTGGTGGTCGCGCGCAAGCGCCCCGCGTCAATATCAGCCCGCGCAAACATCGCGTCAAGTTCGCGTTCGCGCTCGACGATCTGCCGCCCCAGCCGCACGGCCTCGTCTCGCATGCGTTCAAACGCCGCTTGCGCCGACGCGCGCTGCGCGGGCGTGAGTTGCAACTGCTCGCCCAACTCCAGCACATGACGCGGGCCGGGATAATGGTTCAACTCGGCGGCCTTCGCCAGCCCCATCCCGTGCCCATTGAGCAACTGCTCGACTTCCTCCGCCGATAGAGACTTGATCGCGCGGCCTTCTTCCCCGGCATAACCGCCGTGCTTCATCTCCTGCGCCGAAGCGGCGACTCCGAGCGCGAGCGAAAATATCAACAGGCAAATTGTTTGACGCATTGTGTGGCTTATTGTTCGACGGATTGTTTGACCCACAGTTTGACGCACTGTTGTTGTAGTCATCTTAAATTTCCTCCCTCGCGCACATTGTAAGCCCCGTATTCGACTACAAGGTCAAGCCCCGCGCACGAAAATTTTTACAGGTCAAAAATCGAGCCGCATGCCGAACTGTAGTTGGCGCGGATCGGCTGCGGCGGTCGGCTGGCCGAAGCCCGCGCGCGGCGTGAGTCCCGTGCCGAAGATGTTGTTCGGCAGTTGGAGGTTGGCGCGGTTGAAGACGTTGAAGCCTTCGGCGAGAGCTTCGAGGCGCACGCGTTCTGAGAGTTTGAATTTGCGGCTCAGACGCAGATCGAGCGAGGCGAAGTCGAAGCCGCGCCCTGTGTTTCGACCGACGCCGAAGGGGCGGTCGTTGGCGTTCGTGTCGTTGTTGCGATCCGTGCCGGTCTGTATGTTGAAGGGCAGGGCGGATGCGTAAGTGAAAATATAACTCAACTGAAAACCCTGAGCCGCGCGTCGCCATATCGAACTATTACTTGTTGCTTTCGGCGTGGCTTCGAACGAGCCGCTAAGAGTAAGACGATGACGTTGATCGTTATCGGAGAAGCCGCGCTCGTCGCGCAGGTTGAAGTTGTCCTGCGGCGTCGAGAAGAAGAAATTGCCCGCCGTGTCAATCGCTTTCGAGAGCGTGTAGGAGAAGCGGAAGGCGACGCCGCGCGCGGCGCGTTTGTTCAGCGAGACGGTCAGAGCGTCGTATTGCGACTCGCCGGAACTCTCGAAGCGCGAGACGTTGGCGAAACGCGGATCGGGGCGACCGAGATTGCTGTCGCCGCGCGCTTGGGCTTCGGCAGCCGTGAGCGTCGGCACGTTCACGTTGCGCGAGAGGATCAGGTGTCGCCCGCGCAGGTGCAGGTAGCCGACGGAGAGGGAAGCGTCGCCGAGCGGCAACTCGCGTTCGAGTTGAAGACTCGCCTGCGTGCTGTAGCTGTTTTCGATCTCAGGGTCAATCGTGGTGATGGCGGTCACGAGTCCCGACGGGAACGCGTCGAGCGTCTGGGGAAACGTGGGCGCGCCCGTCTGCCCGAATGAGAGCACGGCGACTTTGTACTTGACGCCGTCGCGTTGCAGCGCGTTCGAGGTGGCGCGCAGAGGCAGGCGGTCGTAGTAGAGGCCGACGCTCGCGCGTATGACTGTGCGGCGGTCGTCGCCGGGCGCGTAGGCAAGCCCGAGTCGCGGCGCGAAGTTGTTCGTGTCAGTCTCGATGGGCGAGGGGAGAAACTGCGCGTCGTAGCGCAGCCCTGCGTTGACGGTGAGGCGCGGGCGGACGCGCCATTCGTCCTGCACGAAGAGGCCGAGGTTCGGGTTCGACTGAAACTGCGAGGGCGCGCCGAAGGCTTGCTGGAAAGTGATGTAGCGACCCGCCTGGAAGTTTGCGAGCGAAGAGAATGTGTAGACGCCTTCGAGCGCGCCGGGGAACAGAACGTCCGTGCGGTTGAGCAGGAATTGCGCGCCCGCTTTGAAGGTGTGCGCGCCGCGCTCGGTGGTGAGAGCGTCGTTCGCCTCGAACACGTCGAGCGCGCGTGCGAGCGGCGAGAAGGTGGCCGTGCCGAAGTTTGCGACGCCCGCGATGTTGACGGCAGGTGCTCCTGCCTCGTCGTTCGTGGGCGCATCGAGGCGGCTGCGAGTGAACTGGAAACGCGCTTCGTTCAAAGCGCCCGCCGAGAGCGTGGCGACGTGCGAGACGGCGAGCGTCTGATCGCGGTTGTCGAGCGCGCTGCCGCGACTGACGGCGTTCAAACCGCCGACCGAGCGCGCGTTCGTGCTCTCGATGTCGTAGAAACTGTAGCGCGCCGTGAGGTGTTGCGTGGCGGTTAAGTCGTGGTCGAGTCGTCCGAAGAGGTTTGTGGAGTCGAAGCCGGAGGGGAAGATTCCTGTCTGGACGCGCGCGCCCGCATAAGATGTCGCGTCGAGACGCGCGTTGATAGCGGCGACGTTTGCGGGCGTGATGGTGATGACGCCCGCGTCGTTGCGTCGCGTCTGCTCGAAGTTCGTGAAGAAGAATGTGCGGTTGCGTTTGATGGGGCCGCCGAGCGTCGCGCCGTACTGCGCTTGCGTGAGCGGGTCGCGTTGCGGCGAGAGCGGGTTGCGCGCGTCGAAGCGTTGGTTGCGCGCGAAGCCGTAGAGGCGACCCGCCAGTTGGTTCGTGCCCGATTGCGTGATGATGTTGACGATGCCGCCCGACGAGCGACCGAACTCCGTGATGCCGCCGGAGGTGATGACCTGAAACTCGCGTATGACTTCCTGACTGTAGAACGTGCCCGCGAGATCGGCTGCGTCGTCGTTGGCGGAAAGTCCGTCGAGCACGAAAGAGTTGTTGAGGTTGCGTTGGCCTGCGACGGACAGCCCTGTACCGGGGACGGCGGAAGTTTCTGCGAAGCGTTGGTTGCTGCCTGTGTTGGTGCGCGAGACGCCGGGCACGAGGAGCGCGAGGTCTAGATAGTTGCGACCGTTTAATGGCAGCGTGTCCGTGTCGCGCGGCAGGATGGTTTCGGCGACCTGCGTGCGCGCGATCTCGACCACAGGCACGTCGCTCTCCATCACGGAGACGGTTTCGGCGACGCCTGCGACCGAGAGTTGCAGCGGCGCGTCTAACGCTTGCCCGATGGTGAGCGTGAGGTTTCGCTTGGCGGGCGTGAAGCCCGCGCGCTCCGCCGTCAGTTGGTAATGGCCGACGGGCAACGAGAGGAAACGATAGCGTCCATGCTCGTCGCTCGTCGTCGTGCGTTGCTGTCGTGTGTCGAGGTTCGTGGCGACGACGTTTGCGCCGCTCAAGCCTGCGCCGCGTTCATCTTCCACGCGCCCGCCGAGCGTCGCCGAAGTCACGGACTGTTGCGCTCGTGCGTTCGGCAAACCGGCGACGCAGATGACGAGCGCGAGAAAAAATGAAGCGCGAACGAGACGCACGCACAGACGGCAGCGAGCGCCGCCAAGTAGATCGGTGTTGACGTAAAACATAAAACTTCCCTCTATCGAATTTCTCTCTGCGCCCCCTCTGCGTCCTCTGCGTCTGCGGCGGTGAGTGTCTTAAAGAAGCATTCACCGCAGAGACGCAGAGGACGCAGAGGGGGCGCAGAGAAAACAGCCGTTACATGCAATTGCACATCGCTCTAGTGCCCGCAGCCTGCACGCGAGCCTTGCCGCCCCGAACAATTTTCGGGCGGCGCGAGACAGCGGCATGCTGTTCACTCCGCACACGCCGCGCGCCGGAAATTGGCTACGCGCTAAGAATCGCGAAGTCGCAGGCTGCGCGCGTATGCGTTCAGCCCGCGCGACGGCGGCGAGTGATTTTCTGTGTAAGTCGGGTTGTAAGGTTAGAGAGCGAGCGGCGGCGCGCGGGGCGGCGCGAGGCGGCGTTTGCCTGCGGAGGCGAGAGGGAGGTTGGAAGAGTGCTTCGAGTCGGCGAGGCGCGCGTGCGGTCGCGGCCTGTGCGCGGCGGTGAGCGTGGCCGCGTCGCGCGGGCGCACGTTGTTTCTGGCATTGCCCGCCGCCATCCCGCAATCGGACGGGCACGGGTTGGCAAGCGACGCGGGCGCAACGTTCGGACGACGCTCCCGCTTCGACTTCGACGACGCGTGCTCCGCGTCCGTCGTCGCGGACGACTCCGACGCTTGACGAGCTTCCGCGTGGTGCGCCTCTTCTGCGTGAGCGTGGTGCGAGGCTTCGTTGTGCGTCGCCGTCGGTTGAGCCTGCGACTCGTGTTGATGATGTGCGGCGGTTTCGTGCGCCGCTGCCGTGTTGTGTCGGTCGTCGTGTGTGTCGTGTACTTTGCCGTGCTTGTCGTGCGATGCGTTTTGTGCCAGCGCGACGTGGCAGGAGACGCCCGCGCACTCGCCCGCCTTGTGCGGCGGCAAGCCGATGCAGCAAGACATTGAGCACTCGGACGCAGAAGACGCAGATGCGAGCGAACCCGCCGGTGCTATCCCTGACAACAGCGCGAGCACGAGCGCCAACGCCGCGACGACTCGCGCCGCGCGGGCGAATGTTGCCTGTACTTTATGCCGTGAGGGTTGCACCGAAAAACCTCTGCAACTCGTAAGTAGGAATCTGGGACGGGCAATTGTGACACCGAAAGCGGCGCGGGCGCAAGCCGTGTGCGCCATCGCCGTTTTGACGCGCTCAGCGGCATGTATAACGTGCTCAGCGGCATGTTTGACACGCGCATCCGCATGTTTGACACGCTCAGCGGGAAGTGTGACACGCTCAGCGGCATGTATAACGTGCTCAGCGAGAGCTATGCAGTGCTCAGCGAGATGTGTGCAGTGCTCAGCGGGAAGTTTAACGTGCTCAGCGAGAGGTTTGACACGCTCAGCGAGAGGTATGAAGCGCTCAGCCGATGCTCGCACGCGCTCAGCGGCATCTATCGCGCGCTCAGCGGCAAGTTTGCCGCTGTCGCTTGAGACTTTCACCCCTGCGGCGGCGAGTTTTCAGCAAAAACGGCAACTTTTGCACGTTTGGGCGCAACATTTACGGCGACTGCCGGGTCGCTCACGACGCGCCCCTCAACTCACAACCTCGACTCCGGCGGCGACTCGCGCCCGCCCGCGTCCGCGCGCAACGCGCGTATGAGCCGTTCAAACTCCGCCTCAAACTTGCTGTTGTCCGTCTCCCACCCCGTAAAATCCGCCGCCAGCCGCGACTTGATCTCCGTCCTCAAACCGCTTTTCCACTCATCGCTGAACAGATAGCCGTCGAGATTCAACGGAATCAACGCCAGCACCTCCGCGCCGTCCCGCTGCTTACGCAACTGCTGCTCCTTGTCAAACGCGATCTGAATCTCATTCTCCACCCACCAACTCTTCAACGAATCTTTCGAGCAGCACAACAGCACCTTATCCCACAAACGTATGCCCCGATCCACCTCCGTAAAAATCTTCTGCCCCGGCAACAACTCATGCTCATCCAGCCAACACCGAATCCCCCGCCCCTGCAACGCATCATGCAACCGCCGCGCAAACGACTTGTCCGCGTGACTGTAGCTGATGAAACAGGAATAGAACTGAATTGGCTCGTTAAGCAACGAGGGCATATATTCAATTAGGCTATCAGGCAGGCCGCATCCTCGCAAAAACTTCGGTGGTAAATTACCTGATTTAACAATAGTTTGATGGTCAATAATACTGGGGCCAGCATATCTGCATGACTCCAACCCTTTCGCACCACTAAGATTGGTAGCACCTATTATTGTGTTACTTAGAAGTGCGTTGGACAGATCTGCCCCCTCAAGGTTAGCTTCTTGTAAGTTAGCGTAGGCCAAATTGGAATCACTGAGATTTGCACCAACAAGATTAGCCCCTGATAAATTTGTTCCAATGAAGAGGGTGGCTCTGAGACTTGCGCCCGTTAGATTCGCATTAACCAAATCTGCAAGGCTAAAGTTTGCATTGTTTAAAATAGCCTTAGAGAAATTCGCTCCTTGGAGATTAGTGGCATTGAAATCTGCGTATTTAAGAGTTTTCCCCCGCAAATCTGCCAGATGGAGGTTTGGGTTAAAGGGCTCACCTTTAAAATTTATTATTCTCCACCGATTCCACGTTCTCACTCCTCGCCTGAGAATTTCAAGATGTTCCTCGTTTGCCATAGCGCAACTGCCTCCTGCCATTGAATATACACCTCTGGAATAATCTATCGCGCGGAAAACAATCTAAGCGCGTTGTGGCGTCGGGGTGCGCTCGCGGCTTGGCAAAGGGGGGCGGGTGCGGATAGTCTTAGGGGTTAGAAATCCCGCATTTTCATCTTCTGTCGTGAGGAGAACGTAAGCCTGTGGCTGTCATTTATCCTTTCCGCGCTTTGCGCCCGCCCGTCGAACGGGTCGAACAGGTGGCGAGCGTGCCTTATGATGTGGTCAACACCGAAGAGGCGCGTGCGCTTGCCGCCGACAATCCTTTGAGTCTCTTGCACGTCACGCGCCCCGAAATTGATCTGCCCGATGGCACGAACATTTACAGCGACGAAGTCTACGCGCGCGGCGCAGAGAATTTTCAAAGGCTCATCGAGACGTGCCCGCTTGAGACGGAGAGCGAGCCGAGCCTCTATCTCTATCGCCTCGTGATGGGCGAGCACGAACAGGTCGGTATAGCCGCGTGCTGCGCGGTTGACGAGTATGACGAGGACTTGATACGCAAGCACGAGCGCACGCGCCCCGACAAGGAGGACGACCGCACGCGCCACATGCTCGAACTGCGCGCGCAAACCGGCGTCGTCTTCTTAACTTATCGCGCCGACCGTCGCATAGACGCGCTCGTCGCCGCCGTCACGTCAAGCGATCCGCTCTACGATTTCACCGCGCCGGACGGCATACGCCACACCGTCTGGCGTGCGCCCTCGCATGACGCAATCGTGCGCGCCTTCCTCGAAGTGCCGCTGCTCTACATCGCAGACGGTCATCATCGCGCCGCCAGCGCGAGTCGCGCACGCGCCGCCTTGCGCGACAAGAACGCGCAGCACACGGGCGAAGAAGAATACAACCGCTTCCTCACAGTCATCTTCCCGTCCGACCAGATGCAGATACTTCCATACAATCGCGTCGTGCGTGATCTGCACGGACTGTCGCCGGAAGAATTTCTCGCGGCGGTCGGGGAGAAGTTTCGCGTCGAAGATGGCACGGCGGCTGTCCCGAAGCGCGGGCAGTTCGGCATGTACTTCCGGCAGCGTTGGCACAACCTGACGCCGCTCGAACAGACGCAAACGCAGACGGACGATCCGACCGTCGCGCTCGACGTGAGCGTGCTGCAAGACCGCCTGCTCGATCCCATCCTCGGCATCAAGGACGTGCGCACGGACAAGCGCATAGACTTCGTCGGCGGCATACGCGGCACTGCGGAGCTGGAAAAACTCGTCAACGAAGGACGCGCACAGGTCGCCTTTTCGCTCTCGCCGACGACCATCGAAGATTTGCTCACGGTCTCCGACGCCAAAGGCATCATGCCGCCGAAGTCAACGTGGTTCGAGCCGAAACTGCGCGACGGGTTGTTGATTCACCGGATTTAGACTGTCGTTGATTCACCGGATTTAGAAAAACGAGACGCGCGAGCGCGCCCGTATGAACTTTATTATCGAGACCGAAAGGCTCAGGCTTCGCCCGTTCACACACGCAGACCTGCAAGCGCTTCGTGCGATGCGCGTCAAAGAAGAGGTCGCGCGCTATCTCGGCACGTCAGCGATACAGACGCCGGAGTTCATCGCGGAGCGTCTCGACGCTTATCTGGAATGTTACCGCCGCTACGGCTACGGCGTGGCGGCGGCGGAGGATAAACGAAGCGGCGCGCTCGTCGGTTGGAGCGGGCTACAGCCTTTGGAGTTCGGCTGGAAGGGCTGGTATCCGGCGCAAGGCGAAACTGTCGAGATAGAAGTCGGCTACGGCTTCGACTCGCCGCACTGGGGCAAGGGCTACGCAACGGAAGTCGCGGCCGCGTGGCTGCGTTACGGCTTCGTGTACGCGAAACTTCCGCGCATCGTCGCCGTCGCGTCGCCGGAAAATAAAAGCTCCTGGCGCGTGATGGAAAAGCTCGGCATGAAATATGTAACGACCGAAGAGCATTACGGAAGCGTGTGCGTCTGCTACGCGATCACGCGCGGAGAGTTCGTGCCGCGCGGCGCGTTCCGTTTGCTCGAAAATTCTTAACGGACGAGAGGCGAGAGACGTATGAAGGTTTTAATCGCGGACAAATTCGAGCAGTCGGGGCGCGACGGGTTAGAGTCCGCCGGTTGCGATTATTCTTACCAGCCCGACGCGCGTGACGAATCACTCGTCGAAGCCATACGCGGCTACGCGCCCGACGCGCTCGTCGTGCGTTCGACGAAGGTGACGGAAAGCGCGCTCGACGCGGGCGCTTTGAAGTTGGTCGTGCGCGCGGGCGCGGGCTACAACACGATTGACGTGGCGGCCGCCTCGCGGCGCGGCATCTACGTCTCGAACTGTCCGGGCAAAAATTCCGTCGCCGTCGCAGAGTTGGCCTTCGCGCTCATACTCGCGCTCGACCGTCGCATCGCCGACAACGTCTCCGCGCTCCGGCAAGGTCAATGGAACAAGAAGGAGTTTTCCAAAGCGCGCGGCCTCTACGGGCGCACGCTCGGACTCGTAGGCACGGGGCAGATCGGGCAGGAAGTGATACGCCGCGCGCAAGCCTTCGGGATGCCCGTCGTGGCTTGGAGCAGGAGTCTAACGGACGAGCGCGCGGCGGAACTCGGCGTCGAACGCAAAGACAGCCCGCTCGAAGTTGCACGCGCGTCGGACATTGTGAGCGTACACGTCGCTCTGAAACCCGACACGCGCGCGTTTATCGGCGCGGACTTCTTCAACGCCATGCGCGAAGGCGCGTACTTCATCAACACCGCGCGCGGCGAGGTCGTTGATCAAGCGGCGCTCGTCGCGGCGATGCGCGCGCGAGGCATTCGCGCTGGACTCGACGTGTTCGCCGCCGAGCCGACGAGTGCCGCTGGCGAGTTCACGGATGAGATCGCGCGCGAGCCGAACCTCTACGGCACGCACCACATCGGCGCTTCGACCGATCAAGCGCAGGAAGCCATCGCCGCCGAAACCGTGCGCATCATCCGCACGTTCAAAGAGACGGGCAAAGTCCCGAACGTCGTCAACCTAGCCGCGCGCACGCCCGCGACGCATTTGCTTGTCGTGCGCCACCGCGACCGCCCCGGCGTCCTCGCGCAAGTGCTCGACGCCATACGCGCCGCACAGATCAACGTGCAGGAGATGGAGAACATCGTCTTCGAGGGCGCGGAGGCCGCCGTCGCACGCATCAACCTCGAAGCCGCGCCGCCCGCCGCAACGCTCGAACGCTTGCGCGCAGAGAACGCCGACATCATCGAACTCGGTCTGCTGGAATTGGTAAAACAGTGACGAGTGACGAGTGACGAGTGACGAGTTAAAACAAAAGAACTTGTCTTCCATCTTGTCACTCGTCACTTGTCACTTGTCACTGTTATGAAAACAACTCTCATCACGGGCGCGTCGAGCGGGATCGGCGAGGTGTTTGCGCGGCGTTTGGCGGAGCGCAAAGAGAACGTCGTGCTCGTGGCGCGCTCGGAGGATAAGTTGAACGCGTTGTGCAACGAGTTGGGGCGCGCGCACGGGATCAATTGTCAGACGGTCGTGCTCGATTTGTCGGAGGCGGGAGCGGCGCGGCGTCTGTTCGACGAGACGGAGCGGCGCGGGTTGGAAGTTGACACGCTCATCAACAACGCGGGCTTCGGTTCGATGGGCGATTTCCTCTCGCTCGATCTGGCGCGCGAGTTGAACATGATCGATTTGAATGTGAAGTCGCTCGTCGAACTCACTTATCTCTATCTCGCGCCGATGCGCGAGCGCAAGCGCGGTGCGATCATCAACGTCGCCTCGACCGCAGCCTTCCAGCCCGTGCCATACATGGCGACCTACGCGGCGACGAAAGCCTTCGTGCTCTCTTTCACAGAGGCTCTGTGGGATGAGAACCGCGTGTACAATATACGCGTCATGGCGTTGTGCCCGGGCGCGACGGAGACAAATTTCTTCGACGCGGCGGGCGTTCGTAAACCGCCCTTTCGCATCGCCGAGACGCCGGAAGATGTCGTCGGTACTGCCCTGCGTGGACTCGACAGGGGCAAAGGCCATATCATCTCCGGTTGGCTCAACTACGTGCAGACGCAGGCCGAACGCTTCGTGCCGCGCTCCGTCGTCACGCGCATCGCGGGCAAGGGAATGCGTTCGGGGCTGAACATCAAGTGAGACTTAAATCCATTTCAGGAAGAGAACAATGACAGAGAGAATCTACAATTTCAGCGCAGGGCCAGCCGTCTTGCCCCTGCCCGTCCTCGAAGAAGCGCAACGCGACATGATCGCTTTGCCCGGCGTCGGCATGTCCGTGATGGAGATCAGCCACCGCTCGAAAACTTTCGACGAGATCATCGGCGGCGCAGAACAGGGCTTGCGCGAGTTGATGGGCATACCCGAAAACTACAAGGTGCTGTTCTTGCAGGGCGGCGCGAGTTTGCAGTTCTCTATGATCCCGATCAACCTTCTGCCCGAAGGCCAGACAGCCGATTACATCATCACAGGCAGTTGGGGCAAGAAGGCTCTCAAAGAAGCCAAACGTGTCGGCACTACAAACGTCGCCGCCGACACGCAGGACAGCCGCTACTCGCGCACGCCCGAACATCACGAACTGAAACTTTCGCCCGACGCGGCTTACGTCCATCTCACGTCGAACGAAACGATTGAGGGCGTCGAATGGAAACACCTGCCCGACGTGGGGCAAGTGCCGCTCATCTCCGATGCTTCGTCGAACATTCTTTCGCGCGTCGAACCCGTCGAGCAATACGCGCTTATCTACGCGGGCGCGCAGAAGAACATGGGGCCATCGGGTCTCACCATCGTCATCATCCGCGAAGACCTGCTTGAGCGCGCGCCCGCAGGTCTCCACACGATGCTCGATTATCGCACGCACGTCGAGAACGGGTCGCTCTACAACACGCCGAACACCTGGGGCATATACATCCTCAATCTCGTCTGCAAGTGGCTCAAGGGCAAAGGCGGCCTCGAAGGCATGCAGCGCGACAACGAGGCGAAGGCCAAGTTGCTCTACGACGCGATTGACGCGACAGACTTCTATCGCGGCCACGCCGCACGCGAAGCGCGCTCGCTGATGAACGTCACGTTTCGCCTGCCGTCGGAGGACTTGGAGAAGCAGTTTGTCAAAGAGGCGACTGCCGCGAAACTCGACGGCCTCAAAGGCCACCGCTCGGTCGGCGGACTGCGCGCCTCGATCTACAACGCTTTCCCGCGCGAAGGCGTCGAAGCATTGGTCGAATTTATGAAGGAGTTTGAACGCAAGAACGGTTAATGTCTGTGGAAGTGAGAGGTAAGTAGCGATGAGTGTAGCTGAGAAAGTTTTTGAGGCGGACTCGGCGCTGGTAGTCAGGGCGGGCGCGCTCGGCCTGACCGACGAGAAATTTCTGGAACTCTGTCTGGACAACCCCAACCTACGCCTTGAGATGACCGCCAAAGGAGAACTCATCGTTATTGGGCCAGCAAGCAGTGAGACCGGACGCCGCAACGCGGGACTTACTTTTCGACTTTGCCAATGGGCAGAACAAGACGGCACAGGAATATGTTTCGATTCATCGGCGTGCTTTACTTTCCCGAACGGCGCGAAGTTGTCGCCTGATGCTTCCTGGGTAAGACGTGATCGCTACGAGGCATTAACCGAAGATGAGCGCGAGCGGTTTGCGCCGCTCTGTCCTGATTTCGTGATCGAGTTGAGAAGCAAGACGGATCGGCTGTCGCGCTTGCAGTCGAAAATGTCCGAGTACATCGCAAACGGCGCGCGGCTCGGCTGGCTGATCGATCCGGCGGCGCGGCGTGTCTACGTCTATCGCCCCGACCATGAGACGGAAACGCTCGACGCGCCCGACGAAATCGCGGGCGATCCGGTGCTGCCTAACTTCCGTCTGCAACTGCGAGAAATCTGGTAGCTCACCTTTGAACACAGAACCTTACGCTTAATCGTTACGAATAACAGGTATGAAAAAACTTCCCTTGCTCTTTGCCTTGATCTCAACTTGCGCGGCGCTCGTCGCGAGTTTTTCCTTCGCACAAAGCCCGCAGCAAACCGCACCGGCCACGAACGGCGTCACGCTCGCCAGTGAAAAACATTTGCGCAACGTGCGCCAGTTGACCTTCGGCGGCGAGAATGCCGAGGCGTATTTCAGCGGCGATGGCCGTCAACTCATCTTCCAGTCGAAGCGCGACGGGCGCGCGTGCGATCAGATTTACACGATGCGCGCCGACGGCTCGGACGTGCGCATGGTCTCGACAGGAGAGGGGCGCACGACCTGTTCCTACATCTTCCCGAAAAACCCGAAGCGCATACTTTACGCCTCGACGCATCTAGGCTCGCGCGAGTGCCCGCCAAGTCCCGATTTCTCGAAAGGCTACGTCTGGGCGATCTATCCTTCGTATGACATCTTCACTGCGAACGCCGACGGCTCGAACGTCAAGCAGTTGACCGACACCGCAGGCTACGACGCCGAAGCGACCATCTCTCCGAACGGCAAGAAGATCGTCTTCACCACGATGCGCAGCGGCGACCTGGACATCTACACGATGGACACAGACGGGCGCAATGTTCGTCGTTTGACGACCGAACTCGGCTACGACGGCGGCGCGTTCTTCTCCGCAGACAGCAAGCAGATCGTCTATCGCTCCTTTCATCCGAAGACGCCCGAACAAGTGGCGCGCTACAAGCAGAAGCTCGCGGAGAACCTGATCGAGCCGACCGTCTTTGAAGTCTGGGTGATGAACGCCGACGGCACGAACAAGCGGCAGGTGACGAAACTCGGCGCGGCCAGTTTCGCGCCCTATTTTTTCCCCGACGCCAAACGCATCATCTTCGCCTCGAACGTCAACGATCCCAAACGACGCAACTTCGATCTCTACTCGATCAACGTGGACGGCACGGGGCTGGAACGCATCACCTACGAAGAGACCTTTGACGGCTTCCCGATGTTCACGCCCGACGGCAAACAACTTGTCTTCGCCTCGAACCGCAACGCCAAGACGCGCGGCGACACGAACATCTTCATCGCGGATTGGGTGGAGTAAAGATTCGTCCGTTGTCCGTAGTCAGTAGTCCGTTGTTTTGCTTCTCGCTTAAGTAGATTTTGATCTTTAGCAACGTGCGTGGTTGCCACATGCAACGGACAACTGACTACGGACAACGGACAGGTTTCAAACTTATGAGACGTAAAATTTTTCAACTGATGCTCGTCGCCTTGCTGGCGGCGAGTGCATTTGCGCAGCAGAGCGGCGCGGGTCGTGCGAAGGTGAGCGCGGAGCGTTTGCGCACGCACGTCGCGTATCTGGCTTCGGAGAAACTGGACGGCAGGCGCACGGGGACGGCGGGCGCGTTTGCTGCGGCTGAGTACGTCGCGCAGGAGTTCGAACGCTACGGCTTACGCGGGGGCGGCGTCTGGCCGAAAGGCACGAAGGAACGCATGAACGCGTACATGCAGAAGTTCCCGTACGTCGCAGGCGTCGAAATCGGCAAGGGCAATGCGATGACGCTTACGCCGCGCACGAACGAGACGGCGGCGCTCGACCTGCGCGTGGGCGAAGATTGGATGCCGCTCGCGTGGAGCGCAAACGCACGTGTGGAGAGTGCGCCCGTCACTTATGTCGGCTACGGAATCACGGCGGCGGAGTTGCAGCACGACGACTACGCGGGCGTTGACTTGAAAGGACGCATCGCGCTCGCTTTCGCAGGCACGCCCGACGGCGACAACCCGCACGGCAGTTTTGCGCGCTTCGCAGATTTGCGTTTCAAGGCTGCGGCGGCGCGCGATCATGGCGCGCGTGCGCTCCTGCTCATCGCGCGCGAAGAGAATTTCAAGGACGAACGCCTCGCGCGCCTGCACGTTGACGAGAGCGTCGCTTCGGGCGACGCTGGCGTTCCCGTCGCAGTCATCTCGAGACAGGTGGCGCGTCGCGCGCTCGAAGCGGCGGCAACGCCTGCGTTGAAGTTTGAAGAGTTAGAGAATGCTATGGCCGCGCCGCAAACGGGCGCAGCAGAGAGCACGCAACGCGCGACGACGGACGCGGCGCGACGTAATTTTTCCGCGCCTCTTAAAAATATCGCGTTCGGTTTGAGCACGCAGATCGTGCGGCGCGAAGCTCCTGCGGCGAACGTCGTCGGCATACTCGAAGGTGCTGATCCGAAGTTGAAGCATGAAGCTATCGTAATCGGCGCGCACTACGATCATCTGGGACGCGGCGGGCAGGGCAGCCTTGCCGCGCGCGAGGGCGAAATTCATCACGGCGCGGACGACAACGCTTCGGGCGTGGCGGGCTTGCTCGAACTCGCGCGCACGTTCGCGGCGGAGCGCAGACAGGTGCGTCGCACAATCGTCTTCATCGCGTTCGGCGGCGAAGAGGAAGGCTTGCTCGGTTCGAGCTACTACGTGCGCAACCCCGCCGTGCCGCTTGCGCAGACGGTGGCGATGATCAATCTCGACATGATCGGGCGTATGAAGGAGAACAAGTTGCTCGTCGGCGGCGTAGGCACGTCAGCCGAGTGGAAGAAGTGGATCGCGGAAGTGAACCAAGAGCTCAATATGCGTGTGACGGCGACGGGCGCGGCTTCGTCTTCGTCGCAGCAGCAGGGCGCGGCGCACGGCGTTCCCGTCGTGGTCGCGGCGAATGGTGAGACGATTATGCGCGCGAATCCGGGCGAGCGTTTTGCTCTGACGATGACGGAGGACGGTTTCGGGCCGAGCGATCACGCGTCTTTCTACGCCAAGCAGACGCCGGTTCTGTTCTTCTGGACGGGCACGCACGAGGATTATCACAAGCCGACCGACACCGCCGACCGCATCAACTACGAGGGCGAACTTCGTATCGTCTCTTTCGTGCGCGACATCGTGCGCGCGGTTGACGGAAGCGAAGCGCGCCCGACCTACATGCTCGCCAAGTCGGACGCGGCTGCGGGTCGCTCGACGGGCTTTCGCGTCTACCTCGGCACGATCCCGAACTACGCAGAAGGCAGCGAGGGTTTGAAACTCGACGGCGTGCGCGAGGATTCGCCTGCGGCGAAGGCGGGCTTGCGTGCCGGTGATGTGATCGTGCGACTGGCCGGACGCGACGTGCGCAACGTCTACGATTACACTTACGCGCTCGGCGAAATGAAGGCCGGAGTGGAGTACGACGTGGAGGTCGTGCGCGGGGGCGAGCGCCTGAAATTAAAGCTGACGCCCACTGCAAGAAAGTGACAGGTGACAGATGACAGGTGACAAGAAAAGCAAAGAGTGACAAGTAGCAAGATCAAAACAGTATTGCTTTGACTTGTCACCTGTCACTCGTCACTTGTCACTGTTTTTAAGTTACCAGCGCGGTTCGCGGTCGCCGCTGCCGCCGCGATTGCCACGGTCGCGCGAGCCGCCGCCACCGCCGTAGCCACCGCCTCCGCCACCACCGTAACCACCACGACCACCGCCGCCGCCATAGCCGCCGCGACCGCCGCCGCCACCTCCGCGATCAGCTTTGGGACGCGCTTCGTTGACCGTAAGAGCGCGGCCACCGAGTTCGTAGCCGTTGAACTGCGTGATGGCTGCCGCCCCGCCTTCCGCCGTCGCCATTTCGACGAAGCCGAAGCCGCGCGAACGTCCAGTCTCGCGATCCTCAATCACGGATGCCGACTCTACTTCGCCCGCTTGCGAGAACAGTTCGCGCAGTTCGTCGCTCGTGGTGCGGAAGGAGAGGTTCCCCACGTAAAGTTTCGTAGGCATATCTTTTTTTCCTTAAAAGTCGAAGGAAGCGCGGGCGTCTATCAGATCAAGCTGGCAAGAGTTTTGTGATGCTCCGGCAAACGGCTCGGCGGCGACACGCCCGCTGCTCTGACACTTTCGAGAGCGGCTTCTAACAAATTGATAACCTGACCTCACTCTCTCCTCAGCCGAACACCGTCGCCTAACATAAGTTGCGGGCAGGCACATCACCGTAGATGCGCGAGAGCAGGAACCTTGAACGGGCAAAAGTATGCCTCCAATTAACGCCGAGCGCAAGAGATAAGTTTGCACGCGCGGCGCGTAAAATTCCGGGGCGGAAGGGCAAAACAAACGAGCACACGCGCGAACCTCGTCAAGCGTTGTCTCGTAGAGAAAGTTTGGGGCGACGAAAAAACGCCCGCGCGATTTTGCTCTTGAAATGCTTGATGCTTTGTCGCAGAATACGCGGCAGACGAATTGACGAGTTCTTCTAACGCACGCCAACTGCCGCATTGGACAAGCGGGTCGTTGTTTTCCGCGCCATCCCTGCACACTTATCGGGGCTATAAGGATTCCTTTTTATGATCGGGCAGACCATTTCCCATTACCGTATTCTCGAACAAATCGGCGAGGGCGGGATGGGTGTGGTCTACGAAGCTGAAGACACGCGTTTGGGGCGGCGAGTCGCCATCAAAATCCCATCGGCTGCGCCCGACAGCCATAACCATCACGCGCGCTTCCTGCGCGAGGCGCGTTCCATCTCCGCGCTCAGCCACGCGCACATCGCCACGCTGTTCGACTACGGCGAACTGCCAGACGGTCGGCCTTACATCGTGATGGAGCTCGTCAACGGGCGCGAACTCGGCGACTTGATGCGCGCAGGCGAGTTGTCCATCGCGCGCGCCATAGAGATCATGGCCGACGTGGCCGAGGCGCTCTGCGAGGCGCACCGTCACGGCATCATCCACCGCGACGTGAAACCGTCGAACGTCATCGTCAACGAGCGCGGCATCGTCAAAGTGCTCGACTTCGGGTTGGCGAAACTCACGGGCGAGGGTCAGGAACTTGACCAGAACGCCCCGACGCTCGCCGGAGTGAAAACGCGCAGCGACGTGATGCTCGGCACGCCGCTCTACCTGTCGCCCGAACAGGCGCGCGCCATCCCCGTCGATGGGCGCAGCGATCTGTTCAGCCTCGGCGCGTTGCTCTACGAATCAATCGCCGGTCGTCCGGCCTTCTCCGGCGCAACCGTTGTAGAGATCGCTGCGGAGGTCATACACGTTGACCCGCCGCCGCCCTCGAAGTTCAACCGTCTCGTGCCGCCCGAACTCGACCGCATCACCATGAAGGCGCTCGCCAAGCGACCCGAAGAGCGCTACCAGAACGCCGAAGAGATGATCGCGGACTTGCGCGCGCTCAGTTTTCACTTCTCCGAGTTGGACGACACGCGCACGCCGAGCATGGCCTCTTTCTCGTCGGGCGCGTATCGCACCAACGCGCTGCGCTCGACTGCGCTCACGACGCTCTCGGACAACCTGCGCCGCCCGCGCCTGTCAATCGCCACCGTCATCATCGCCGTCGTCGTGCTCGCCGGAGCCGCGTGGGGCGTCAGCCGTCTGATGCGCCCGACGCCGCACGAACCGCCACCCATAGCGAGACAAGCATACGAACTGGGCACGAATCTGCTGCGCGAAGGCTCTTACTATCAAGCCAGCCGAAGACTGTTGCGCGCCACCGAACTCGACGACAAGTACGTGCTGGCGCACGCGCGTCTGGCCGAGGCTTGGACGGAACTCGACAACGCCACCAGCGCGAAAGACTCTATGCTGCGCGTTGATTCGTATGCCGCAGAACGCGACGCCCTCTCGAAAGTGGATGCGCTTTATCTGGACGCGATCCGCGCAACCATCACGCGCGATTTCACGCGCGCGCTAGGCGACTATCAAGAGATCGCGCGCCAGTTGCCCGACAAAGCCGAGAGCTACGTTGATCTAGGTCGCGCTTACGAGAAGACGGAACAGATTCAGGAGGCGATTGCCAGTTACGTCGAGGCGACCAACCGCGATCCGAAGAACGCGACGGCCTACCTGCGCATCGGCAATCTCTACGCGCGCCAGCAGAACTCTGCCAGCGCCATGGCCGCCTACGACAAGGCTGAACAGATTTACAAGGAGTTTGTCAGCGGCGAAGGCCAGACCGAAGTGGTCTACCGGCGCGGCTACCTCCTGCGCACGCTCAACAGATTTGAAGAGGCGCGACCGCTGTTGCAACGCGCGCTCGAAATGTCTAAGAGCGTCGGCAACGATTCGCAGCGCATCAACACGCTGTTGCAGTTGAGCATCATCGCCACGAACGAAAACGATGTGACGCTGGCGCAGCGTTACGCGCGCGAGGCGGTCGAACTGGCGCAGGCGAAGGGGATGGAGAGTCTGGTCGCGCTCGGTCTGATTGATCTCGGCAACTCGTTCAGGGGAGAAGGCGACTACGCAGATGCCGAGAAATATTTGAAGCAGGGGCTTGATTTCGCTCAGCGCAGTAATGCCTCGCGCCACGCCGCCAAAGCGCTCATTAACTTGGGAAGTCTACGCATTCATCAGGGCGCGACCGAAGAGGGCGTCGGTTACGTCGAACAGGCGCGCTCCTTTTATCAGGCGGGCGGCTACCGCAAAGAGGAGGCGCAAGCCTTCGCCATACTCGGACGTGCCAAACGTCAGAAGGGCAAATACGCGGAAGCCCTCGCCGATTTCGCGCAGACGATGCAACGCGGCGAACAGTCGGCTGATCAGTCTCTCATCGCAATGGCTCATTCCGAGATGGGCAATGTCTTGCTCCAACAAGACAAGTATCTGGAAGCGCACGGCCATTTCGAGGAGAGCTACAGGATTGACAACAGTCTCGGCAACAAACTGAGAACCGCTTACGATCTCTACAATCGCGGCGACGCGCTCTGGCCGCTCGGTCGCTATGAAGAGGCGAACAATCTGCTCGAACAAGCTCTCGCTATCGCCGGACGCCCCGACGTGATGAATCGCGAACTACAGGCATACGTCTATCTCGCGCAGGCGAATATGGCCTTGAGCCAGCGTCGTTTCCCCGAAGCCAAAGCGAAGAGCAGCCAGTCGCTCGCAACTGTAGACGAGGAAAACAAGACGATCATCGCCGATGCCAGACGCGCTCTCGGATTGTCGCTAGGCTTCTCAGGCGCGCATGCCGCAGCGAAGACGACCTGCGGCGAAGCCGTCGCCGCGGCGAAGAACATAGGCGACCCGTGGCTCATCTCCACTACGCAACTGGCGCTGGCGGAAGTTTTACTTCAAAGCGGTGACGCTGCGGGAGCGTTGTCTAACGCGCAGGAGGCGCAGGCTCACTTCGCACGCGGCGAGCAACAATGTTCGGAGTGGCGCGCGTGGCTTGTGGCCGCGCGCGCGGCAAAGAGCATGGGGAATACGCAGGCGGCGGGCGAGAGCGCAACCCGCGCGACGAATTTGCTGGCAGACCTCCAGCAAAAATGGGGAACGGAAGTATTCAACATTTATCAGGCGAGGCCGGATATCCTCGTTTGCCGCAAGCAACTCGCGGACTTATCCGGCGGCGCGCGATAAATTCGTTTCTAAACTCAATTGACGTGAAAGGAAAACGATCATGAGCAGCGATAAAGAGCAAGACACCGGTGCAGGCGGAGCGCAGGGAGCCGCCCCTGCGGAAGGCGATCCCCCGATCATCGTGCATGGTCAAGAGGGCGAGGCAGAGGAGGCAGAAGCCTCGTCTCCGGAAGGCGATACCCCGGCGTAGTTCAGGGCAGCTGAGACGGATAACAAACATCCGTCTCGTTTGAACGGAAGGGGCTTGGACGTGACTGACATTATCAACGTCAGTCACGTCCAAGCCCCTTCCGCTTTCGCAAGAGACGCGCTCGATACTTACGCGGCGCAGTTTAATCGCCTGCGCGGCCGTTCTCTTTTTTGTAGAGGGCTAGGTAGCGCGCAAATTCCTCTGCGGGTTCTTGCGCCGTCCCGCCTTCGGGAGTTTCACCGCCGGCAGAGGCGCGTGCGCGTCGTTCGCTGAATGCGGCTTCGGCTACGCCTGCGAGCCACCAGAACGTACCGCGCGCGCCGAGATGTTCGCGCACGCGCTGGAAGATACGCGGGTAGTGTTTGGCCGTGCGACTGAGGAGGCTCTTGAGCGCGCCGAACGACATGCGGTCTTGAAAAAGTTCGCGCCTTACGCGCACGTCCAGATCGTGCAGCGCGGCCATCACGGCGTTCAAAGTCTCGTTAACATGAGAGGGTTCGCCCTGCGGCGCGGGGCGCAAAAATTCCACGAAGCCCGACATCTGCGCAACGCGCGGCGCTGGCGCGTTGATCTCCGAGAGAGCGCGTGCGTCGAGGAGGTCTGCGGCGAGCGCGAGATCGGTTAGGTGCGTCAGACGCCGCAGGTGGCGCGCGCACGAACCGAAGCCGGAGAAACTGAGCGCGCCGCTGCCGCCGACGCAAGCCGCGTCGCCGACTATCATCACTCGATTCTCCGCCGTGCGCGTGCGCGTCTTCCAACCCCTGCGATGTACGCCCGGCGCATAGCCGAACAACGGTCGTTCGACGCGCCACTGCGCGCCCGCGCGTTTGTAGCGCGGCAACTCCTCGAAGTAACGCTCGAAGAGCGCGAGCAGAGACTTGTCTGCGGGCGAATCCACCGCGTCGTAAAAAAAGAGGCGCGTCGCATATTCGTCGCGAGCGCGGCTGCCCGCGAAGCCTTCCCAGATGAGTTGACGGTGATCGCGCGCGTCCTCCGTGCTCACCAAAATCTCGCCGACGTTGAAATCAACTTTGTCCGCTCCCTCGCCGCGTGCAAAACCACGCGCCACCGTCCCGACCGACGGCGCAACGTGCGTAGGCGTGCGCCCTTCGTTGAACTGTCGCGCGACGGGCGAATGAATCCCCTGCGCGTCAACGAAAAGCCGCGCCGCAAACAAACGCCTGCGCCCGCCTCCGCTATTACCAACGCCGCTCCGCGCTTCTTCCACCTCGACGCACACGCGATCCCGTTCCACATAAGCGCGCACGAAACGCGCATGCTCTACAATCGCGCAGCCTTCCGCGCCGCGTGCGCGGATTTTCGCGGCGGCCAGCGTCAGCAATTTGTCCGCGTCAACCGCAACGTCTAACACGTTCTCCATCCAGAGCGGCGGTGTCTTCACGCGTGACGCCGCATCGTGAAACTTTACGAAGCCCGAACGGTAACGGTTGACGATTGCCGCTTCAATTTCCTCTTTCGTAAACAGCCCTGCGCGCTCGAACTCGCCAAGCTCCTCGCCGGAAATATTCCACACGCGACCGCCGCCTCTGCTGCTGCCGCCACCGCCGCCACCATCGCGCCCGATAGCACTTTCGTCGAAGACCATCACGCGGCGTTTGAAGCGCGCGGCCAACACCGCCGCGTGCAATAGCCCTGCGACGCCGCCCGCGTAGATGATCTCGAACTCGCCTTCGACCGCAAGACCCGCAGGCGGCGCGCTGCTAACGACCGCCTCGCGCCCGGCGTGCCGCTCTCCGCTCTCCAAAGCCTCGCGCCAGCGCACCTCCGTCTGCCAGATGCGACGCAGGTACGCCTCGCGTTCGCCGAGCGAGCCGAAGTTCGCCACCGTCAGCGGGTAGCGGTCGCGAAAATATTTGAGGTCGGGCGCGCGCCCGGCATCAGTAGTCGCCGCGTCTGTTTTGGTTGGAGCGGAAGCCATACGAAAAAACGGAAAATCCTTGAGCGTGGAGTTTTCCAGGAGAGACTTTAGCGCGTGCCGGTTACAAATCAATCACTAAACGAAGATGAAAAAATTGATTCACTCGTTCGCTGCCCCGTCGAACGAATGAAGAACGAATCGCTCGCCCGTCGTCATCCGCGACCGCGCCGCGTGAGCAGGCTGATGACGGCGACAAAAAGCGCAGAGCCGATGATTGACCAGACGACCGGAAAACTCCGCCCGCCCACAGGCACTATCAGCAACTCCGGCAGCCCCAACTGCCGCGCCAGCCACATCCCCAAAATCGCGCCGATGAAACCGAGCGCGATCGAGACGAGACAGCCGCCGCGCGAAAAACCACTAATCGTCTGCCCCAGCGCGCCGCACACGCCCGCGACCAGCAGCAAAATCAGCAAATCAATTAATGTCATAACCTGAACCTTTCGTTCTGATGTTTTACGCAGAGCGCGCCGCGCAGTTTCTTCTTTCCAATTCCGGCGTTTATCAATATAATCTTTCGTGGCCGGGAGAATTGACAGGGCCACACACCCGCACAGAAATTGTTGCTCTCGCCCGACGCCCTCGACCCTCAATAAATTTTGCACCTAAAGTTCAGGAGATTTTACCAGAGATGCGCAAATTGTTTCTCGCCACACTCGTCATCGCCGCCGCCTGTAGCCTAGCTGCGGCGCAACAGCCCTCAAGCGACATTCCCAACATGGGCAAAGCCCCGACGCAGCCGAACGGCATCGGGCGTCTCGATGCGCGCGTCTTCGACGAAGCCGGAAACCCCGTGCGCGGCGCTTACCTCAAACTCGAATCCGAACGCTCGGACGGCTACTTCTGCGAGTCCTGGAACTCTTCGGACGAGCGCGGCGTCTCCGTGTTGCCGCCGCTGCACATGGGCAGCCTCAAGTTGATCGTCAAAGCCAAAGGCTACGAGACGCAAAAGATCAACGTGCCCACCGACAGCCTCGACGAACCCGTCCGCGTCACGCTCGTCAAGAAAAAATAGACCGCACGCACACGCGGGAAAGTTTATCGAACGCCTGAGAGGGGAGCGCGCGGCGAAGTCCTGAACTTCGCCGCGCGCTCCTTCTCTTTTTCGTGCGAACGCTTAAGCCGCTCGCCGCACAGTTCAAGAATATTTCGCCGCGAGTTTTCTAACCGTAGTCGAGTTCCGCATGGTTGACTGTGCGCCGAGCGCCTTTGCCAGCGCCGCCCATGAGACTTCCGAGTCGCTGATCTTCTTGCGGCACAGCCAGTAGAGTTCGCGCCCCGCGATGTGGAAATCATTGAACGGCGTGGCGAGCGCGAGCACTCTCCGCTTGGCCTCGTCGTCGGGTTCGTCCGCTAGGAAGGCGATGTAGAGTGCGTTGTCTTTGCCGTCCGGTTCAGCGTCGGGAAAAGGCTCGTAAGCTACGACCGCCGCCACTTCGTTTGTTGATCTAATGAACGTCGCTACTTCATAGCCCAGCGCTTCGCGCAGGTGACGCTCGATCTTTTGTTCGAGCGTCTTCGCGCTCCTTGAAGGCGAATCGAAGATGACGTTCCCGCTGGCGATGAACGTCTCGACATTAGCGAACCCCAGCGCCTCGAACATGCGGCGCAAGTTGTCCATCTTAACGATGTGTCCCCCGACATTGATACCTCGCAGGAACGCTACATACTTCGGCATGTTATCGGCACTCCATAATTTTTCAGGCGATGCGCAGGTGTTCGATGAGGCGGGACGGCGACGCGTGCCAGGAGCCGTGCCAGTTGCGTAGCAGGATGTCTGCGGGCGAGTGTTCGTCGGCGATGGCCTGCTCGCAGAGCACGTCGAGGTAAGGCAACTCTTCGGGGGCGATGCGGCGCAAGCCTTCGAGCGCGAGCGCGATTGATTCTTTGGCGAGCGCGAGCACGTCAATGCCAGCCGCGCGTGCGTCGAGCGCATCGCGTGCGACCGCCGCGCGCAGAGCGTGCGCGTCCGCACGGTTCAGATTCGGGGCGAGGCGAAGGGCACAGTCGAGCGCTTCGCGGTCGTAGAGCAAGCCCTTCCAGTAGGCTTGGAAGGCGAGCGCGTGAGCGAGCGAGCCGCAGTCTGCGCTGCGCAGTTCGAGATGTTGTTTGAGGCGCGCGTCGGTGAAGATGGTCGTGAGGTGATCCGCCCAGTCGCCGAAGACGGGCGCGAGCGCGGGGCATCCGCCCGCGAGGAAGTCTGTGAACTTCATGCCCGTCGGCGCGTCTATGTAATGCCCGTCGCGCTGCACGAAGAGCATGGGCACGTCGAGCGCATAGGCGATGAAGTCTGCGGGCGAGAAAGAATTTTCGCACAGCGCGGGCGGCGAGATGCCTGTGCGGTCGTCGTCGGTCGAGAGCCACGCGGCGGCGCGTGTTGATTTGTAACCGGAAGGACGACCCTGTTCAAAAGGCGAGTTGGCAAAGATGGCCGTTGCGACAGGAGCGAGGCGATTGCCGACGAGAAACTTTTTGGCGAGGTCGGCGTCGTCGCCGTAGTCGAGATTGGTTTGCACGGCGCAGGTGCGCGTCATCATGTCCCACGCGCGCGCGCCTCGCGTCGCAAGGTACGGGCGCATCACGTCGTAGCGCATCTTGGGAAACCACTGCTGCTCGTCAATCGTGCGCAAAGGGTCGAAGCCGACGGCGAGGAAGATTAAATTTTCCGCTTCGGCGATCTCGGCGAGACGCGCCAGATAACGTGTGACTTCGCGTTGAACATCGGACAACTTTCGTTGCGGCGCGCCGGAGAACTCGATCTGCCCGCCCGGTTCGACCGTCAGGCGATTCATCTGCCCGGCGTTCGCTTCGACGACGGTGCGCACTTCGTAGACCAGATCGTCGGAGGACGGCGCGAAGCCCGCGAGCACGCGCTGCACCTGCGCGGGACTGAGACGCGCCATCTCGCGCCGCGCGTCGTAGCCGAAGAGTTCAAACTCGACGCCGCACATCCACTCGGCGGCGGGCTTCGCGCCGCGTCGCAAGTTTTCCTCGAAGAGCGGCGCAGACGATGCGCCGACCGCGTCGGTCAGCAGCGGAAAGCCGCCGCGCGCGTGTGCGTTCGGCTTGGTGTGCGCGTCGTTCGTCGCGCGACTGTCGTCGCTGCTGCTATCGTGGGTCGCGTCTTCGATGAGTTGGTCGTGAGTCATTTGCGGTTGATGTCCCGGGATCGTGAACCTCAAGAGCGCGCGACGAAGAGGTTGCTGCTGAAACGCCCCGCCTCGTCCGTCCAACGTCGGGTACACGCGAAGCCTGTGCGTTCGGCCAAGGCGTCGAGTTCGGAGGCGTCGTACTTGTAAGAGTTTTCCGTGTGGATGCGCTCGCCTTCCGTGAATGTGATCTCCATGTCGAGCTTCGGGATTTGAACAACTTGCGCGAACCGGCTCTCGATGTAAATTTCGATGCGACCCGCCGCTTCGTCGTAGAGGGCGACGTGACGAAAAGCGCGCACTTTGAAATCTGCGTCGAACTCGCGATTGAGGCGCACGAGTTGGTTGAGATTGAAGGCGGCGGTCAGGCCGAGCGCGTCGTCGTAGGCGGCTTCCAGCGTGGCGCGATCTTTCTTCAAGTCCGCGCCGAGCAGAAGCGCGTCGCCCGCGCTGAGGACGCCGCGCAAGCGTCGTAAAAATTGTTCCGCGCCGTCGCGGTCGAAGTTACCGATGTTCGAGCCGAGAAAGAGCGCGAGCAGGCGTTCGACGCGCGCCTCTCGCTCGTCGCCGAGACGCGCGAGCGCGGTTTCGTAATCGCTGGCGTAAGCCTCTATGCTAAGCGCAGGATAAGATTGAAGCAGCGCATGCGCGGAGGCGTTGAGGGCTGATGCGGAGATGTCAACCGGCATGTAACGGAGCGCGGGCTGGCGTCTCAAGAGGGCTTCGATGATGCGGCGCGTCTTCGTGGCGCTGCCGCTGCCGAGTTCGAGAAGCGTGAGCGGCGCATCGCTTGTCGCCGTCGCGTTAATGATCTCGTCGGCGTGGCGCGCGAGGATTTCGTTTTCGGCGCGCGTCAGGTAATACTCTGGCAGCAGGCAGATGGCATCGAAGAGTAGGCTTCCGAGTTCGTCGTAAAAATATTTGGGGAAGAGTTGTTTCGGGGTGGAGCGCAAGCCTGTGGCCGTATCGCGTGCGAAGGCGGCGCGTGCGTCTTCCGTGTCGAGCCGGTGGAGGCGCAGGCGCGCGGCGTGTGGGTCGTCGGCAGTGGGGGGCATCGTCGTCGGATGATCTTTTCGCTTAACGTTTTCGGGTCGCGGCTGCGTTAGTGTCGTAAAGCTGCCGGTTGATACGCTGCCGCCCTTGTTCCTATATTTCGCATGCTATCATAACGCGTCAAAGTTCACTGTCAACCGATAGCGCAGAGCAAGTTTCAGGTTTCAAGTTAAAGAACGAAGAACCTCTTTCCTGAAACTTGAAACCTGAGACCTTTGCTTATGACCGAACAGATCGCGAAGATGTTTGAGGCGACGCGCGCCGTGACGCTTCGCCTGTTCGACACGGTTGCGCGCGAAGCGGACTTGCACGAGAGTCCGGGCGGCGGCTTTCGTCCGGTCATCTGGCATCTCGCGCACATAGGCGTCTTCGAGGCTTACTGGATTCTGCAAAAGACGAAGGGCGACGCCGCGCCCGACGAGCGCTACGAACGCATCTTCGACCCCATCGCCACGCCGCGCGAGAACTCGAAAAATCTCCCTTCGCGTCGCGAGATGGAGGATTACCTCGCGCGCGTCAGAAGCGCGACGCTTCAATATCTCGAAGCCGCACAATTTGACGACGATAGTGCGGCTTCGTCGTCGCCGCTCCTGCGCAACGGTTACGTCTTCCAACTCGTACTCGAACACGAGCGGCAGCATCAGGAGACGCTCGCCTACCTGTTGCACATGCTCGACCCCGCGAAGAAACGGCGCGCGACACTTGACGGCTCGCATGATGCGACCGCGCCGACAGCGGAAGTCGCCGCGCCTGCTACGCAAACCGCGCCGCCCGCCGTGCGCGACATGATCACGATTCCGGCGGGCGAGTTTCAAATGGGCGCAACGTGGGATGTGTTCGTCTACGACAACGAACTTCCCGCGCACACCGTCGCGCTGCCCGCTTTCAAAATTGATCGTCTGCTCACGACCAACGAAGAGTACGCGCACTTCATCGCCGAAGGCGGCTACGAGCGTCGCGAGTGGTGGAGCGAAGAGGGTTGGCAGCAGCGCGAGCGCGAAGACTGGAAGCACCCGTTCTACTGGTCAGAGAATCCGAACGGCGACGGCGGCGAGCGTTGGAACGTGCGCACGATGTTTGAAGAGGGTGCGCTGCTACAGCGTCCGCAGCATCCGGTGGCGGGCGTGAGTTGGTACGAGGCGGAAGCCTATGCGCGCTTCATGGGAAAACGTTTGCCGACGGAGGCCGAGTGGGAGAAGGCAGCGTCTTGGGACGCTGCACACAAGCGCAAACGCATCTACGCGTGGGGCGACGATGCGCCCACGAACGCGCACGGCAATTTCGACTTGCGCTATTGGGATACGACGCCGGTCGGCAGTTTTCCGTCGGGCGCGAGCGCATACGGTTGTCTCGACATGACGGGCAACGTCTGGGAATGGACGAGCGACGCGTTCGCAGGTTACGAAGGCTTCACGGCCTACCCTTATCCCGAATACTCCGAAGTGTGGTTCGACGGCGACCACCGCGTCCTGAAAGGCGGCTCGTGGGCGACACATCCATCAGTCCTGCGTACCTCATTCCGCAACTTCTTTCGACGCCACTTTCGCATCGCCTTCGCAGGAATCCGCCTCGCCTCGGACGCTTAAACTATCTGCAAGTCCGTGCAGCAAGCGGCGCAGCGCGTCGCTTTGAGCGGAATGGTCGTGAGACAGTGCGGGCAGTCTTTGGTTGTGGGCGCGGCGTCGGTTGCCTGTTTGCTCTTGAGGCGATTGACTGCGCGGACGATGAGGAAGACGACGAAGGCGACGATAAGGAAGGTGACGATGTCGTTGATCAGTTGGCCGTAGGCGATGACGGGGATGCCGTCGGCCTTTGCGGCGGCGAGGCTCGCAGGGCGCGGCTTGTCCGAGAGGTTGATGAAGAGACCCGCGAAGTCCACGCCGCCGAGCAACAGGCCGATGGGCGGCATGATGACAGCATCAACCAGAGTCGTGACGATCTTGCCGAAGGCGGCGGCCATGATCACCGCGACGGCCAAGTCCATGACGTTGCCGCGTTTGATAAACTCTGTGAACTCTCTGAACATTTTTGTAGCTCCGAAATTTCCCGAAGGTGCGCGCGCCGGGCGGACGGGAGAGATTGGTCGAGCGGCGTGGTTTCTATTGTATTTAACGGGCAAAGTCAACGGGAATCTATCGAGCGCGCGGGCGCGGCGTTGCCCTGTTTGGCTTTCCGCGCCGCCTCCATTAAACTCCAAGACAGCCTCGATTAAATTAAACAACTTCCGTCGCCAAGAGTTTTGATGAGTGAACTGAGAGAACAACGCTGGTCGGTCGTGAGCGAACGCGGCTGCGAAGCGTCGGGCATAAACTACTACGAGGCGTCGGAACTCGTGCGCCGCCTGCGCGCAGAAAAAATTCACGGCCTCTGCATCATCAGCGACGAAGCCGCGCGCCGCTACAACTCAAACAACGGCGCGACAACAGCGGCGGCAGAGACGAAAGCAGAACCCGTTGCACCGCCCGCCAAACGTCGCGCCCCGCGCCGCCAGAAGAGCGCGAAACTTTCCTAACTCAATTCAAAAGCTCAAAAACTTTCTTACGCTCGCACGCGGAAGTCCGCGACGAGCGGTAGGTGATCGGATGCGACGAGCGCGGTGAGGCTCTTGTGCAGCGTGAGTTGTGTGAGTTCGAGCGTGGGGTCGTAGTAGATGTGATCGAGGTGTACGAGCGGGAGCGCGCCCGGATAGGTGCGCGGGCTGCGCAGGTGCGTGCGCACGTCTGCGCTCTCAAGGTGCTCGGTCAAGAGGCGCGTCGCCAGCCCCTTCGTCCATTCGTTGAAATCGCCGAGCACGACGCGCGCGCCTGTCAGTTCCGCGCTGCCTAGTATCCTGTCGCCGACGAGTTGGCGCGCCTGATGGCGACGCTCGATGTAGGCCGTGCCGAGATGCACGTTGAAGAGATGAAGGAGGCGTTGCGCGCCGCCGCCGCTACGCCCCGTTTCGATGTCCACGCGCAGGCAACCGCGCCGCTCGCGCCCGCGCCAGGTGATGTCGTAGTTGTGTACGTGTTGCCAGGGGAGGCGACTGAGGATGACGTTGCCGTATGCGCCGCCCGCGAGACGACGATTTTCGCCGATGCAGTAATCATAGCCGAGTTCTTCTGCGATGAAGCGCGCCTGATCCATCTCGCGCGCCGCGCCGCCCACGCTCAACACCTCTTGCAGCGCGATGATGTCCGCGTCCAGTTCGCGCAACACAGACGCGATGCGCGCCGGTCGCACGCGCCTGTCGAGGCCGCGACACTTGTGTACGTTGTAAGTGACGATGCGAAGCATGGGAAAGCTGTCCGTTGTTAATCGCTCGATACAATTTCTAGCAACGCGCGCATCAGTCACATGCAACGGACAACTGACTACTGACAACGGACAATCATTGTTGCCTCTCCAATAGCATCCCGAACAGTTCGTGTATGCGCTCGAAGATGGAGCGGCGTTGCCATTCTTCGTAGGAGACGGCTTGGCTTTCGGCGCGGTCGCGCTCGAAGTCTTCTGTGATGCGCGCGGCCAGCGCGGCGTCGAAGGCTGCGAGGTTGACTTCGTCGTTGAGGCCGAACGAGCGGTTGTCGAAGTTGGTCGAGCCGACGACGCTCCACATGCCGTCAACGACGAGCGTTTTGGCGTGGATCATGGTCGTCTGGTATTCGTAAATCTTCGCGCCCGCCGCGAGCAGGTCGCCGTAGAGGCGGCGGCTTGAGTTACGTGTCAGCGCGTGGTCGCTTTTCTGGCCGGGCACGATGATCTGCATTTTGACGCCGCGTTCACGGATAGCGCGCACCATCTCTGCGCGCGCGCTGCGGTCGGGGAGAAAATAGGGCGTCGTGATGAGGACGCTTTCGCTGGCGGAAGCGAGAAGCATCTGGAAGAGTATGCGCGCACGCGTCGAGCGCCCAGCCGAAGGCGAACTGTTGACGACGAGCGAGGGCGTCTGCCCGTGCGGCTCGGGGTCGGGAAAGTAGTCCTTGTGCGCGAGAATCTCGCCCGACGCTTCGAGCCAGTTCTCCGCAAACGTCGCCTGTAGGTTCGCCACCGCCGTGCCTTCGACGCGAAACATCGTGTCGCGCCAGCGCGGATGATCTTTGACGGGATAGCGCCAGTGGTCTGCGAAGCCCGCGCCGCCTATGAAGCCGACGCGCCCGTCAATGATGATGAGCTCGCGGTGCGTGCGATTGTTGAGGCGCGGCAGCGTGTACCATTTGAACGGGTGATACCAGCAGACGCGCCCGCCCGCCGCGCGCAACTCCGCGAAGTAGCTGTTCCACGAAGCGAAACTACCGATGGCGTCGAGCACGAGATTGACTTGCACTCCGGCGCGTGCGCGTTCCGTCAAAACTTTGATGAACTCGTCAGCAACTTTTCCTTTCTGGAAGATGTAAGCCTCTAGGTTGATGTTGCGCTCGGCGCGTCGGAGGGCTTCGAGTTCTGCTTCGTAATAGTTTTCGCCGTTGGGGAAGACTTCAATCGAACTGTGGTGTGTGACGTGCGCATCGGTGAGCGCCTCGATGATGCGCATGAACTCCTCGGAGTCGGGCGGGCAGGAGGCGGGCTGCTCGATCTTGTAGTTGAGACCCGGCTCGAACAGCGCGAGAAACAGCAGCAAACTCTGCGCGACGATAGCGATAACGGCGATTACGAGAAAGGTGTTGGAATCCACTGGTCAGTTAAAAAGTCTCAGGCCGAGAATTTCAAACTTTAATTCGCACGGGGAAAGTTTTCGCCGCAAGTGTAACACGAGACTCTGAATTGCGGATTTCGGAATCTCTTTACATCGGATCGTCGTCAACGGCGCGCTTCTTGGGCGGCGGCGCGGTGGCGGTCGCTTCGAGTTTCCCTTGCCCGCCGTAGCCGTCGTTGACCTTCGCCTGCATCGCTTCAAACGTGAGTGATAATTGATTCTCGTTGTCGCTGAAACTTCCACGCGCGCGTAAGGGGTTGCGCGGCGGGGGGACGAACGTTCCTGGGTCGAGACGTGTGAGCGTGAGCGTGCCGTCGGGCGCGACCGTGCCGGAAGCCACGTCTTGCAGCGCGTACACGCCCTCCGCGCCCGTGCCCTGCAAGGCGAAGAAGATGGTTGCGAGTCGCGCGTGGCGCATGACGCGCAAGTCGCCTTTGAGCGTAGATTTTTCGATGCGACCTGCGAAGCCGCCCATACGCATGAACTCGCCCGCGTCAACTTTGTACGGGCGCGCAGCCTCCTGCCACGTCGCGTCGAGTTCGAGCGCGAGCGGGCGTTCTTCGCCGACCGAGACGGAGACAATCTGGAACGCGCTGGTCAGAGCCATCGTCACTATCGCGTCTTTCGGCGGCGGCTGCTCGGAGACGTGCAACACGGTTGCTACGCCCGTCGCGTTGCGCGTGATGCGTACGCTGTAGCCGCCGCTGCGCCGCTGGCCGAGGAAGGCCGCGACGACGGCGTTCGACTTGAAAAAGTCCGCGCCGAACTCCGGCAGTTTGTCGTTCAACTTACGCACGTTCGCGTAAGTCTCTGCGTCGCGTGCGACGATGATGAACGGCTCTTTGACGGAACTGTAGCCGCCCGCTGCCAGCTCTTTTATCTCGCCCGACATGTTCGTCTCCAAATTCTTCTCCGCGTCCGGCGAAGGCAAAGGCGTTGGCGTCGGCGTCGTTCGAGACTTCTTTTTAGATTGTTCATCTACGCCGCTCGCGCCCTCCGTCGTGGGTCGCGCGGCACACGCGCTCGCCGTGCTGAAAGCGAGCGACGCGAGCATCAACGCCGTGCCAAACTTTTTCAGAACCATTTTTCGTTCGCGCTCCGTTTCAGACTTTCGCTTTGTGCAAAACGACTGTGGGAGAGTTCGGGATAATTTACAGAGCGCGTGTAGGGAGGACGCGCCCGACGGCAGGCCGAAAATCGCCCGCGTAGTTCGGATTCAGCCGACGCCTTTATGTTTGCCCGACTGATGCCAAATGATTCTAGCAAATCGTTGCGGCATTTTAAGCGTGCGCCGTTCGCGCGACTGAACACGCGGGCGATTTTTGGTTAAACTGTCGGCTAAACTGCGTGGGAAGCGGACGGGAGCGAAAGCGATGTCTAAAGTTGACGAGAAGCCGCCTGTGATTTGCGAACGCTGCGACAACGAGAGCGTACACATGACCGAATTGAAAGCGCCGGACAATCGCGTCCGACACATCTGCTGGTCGTGTCTCTACCGCACGGAAAAGCGCATCAACGTCAGCCAGCGCTGGCAGCGGGCGCGGCGCGGCTAGTTGCTTTGCAAGGCGCGCGCGAGGAAGAAAAGCCTCCGCACGCCCTTCTCGAAACGGCGCGTAATGTGGTAATTTTAGGCGTCGCGTGAATGTGGTTTTGTTCACGATTTTGACACAGAATTGGCAACGCGAACGGCGTCTCGTCCATCTAATTTCCGGTCGCAATCGTTTAACGAAAACTTCGTAGAAACGGCAACCTGCGCGGCCTTGAATTGGTAAAGTTCGGCGGCGGTCGTTCAGACCGAAAGCGTTGAAAGCCCCCACAAGAGATTAGCCCATCTAACTCGTTAGTTTTTGTTTTTTCAAACTCAGGAGATTTCTTTGATGCGTATGAAGCGTAATTTCTCTCAGCGCGGTGTGGGCGCTCTGCTGGCGATTCTGGCTCTTTCGTTTGTCTCCTTTGCGCAGGAAGCGCAAACATCCTTCCCCAACGTTAAAATCAAAAATTTCGGTCAGATGGATGCGCGCTTTTATCGCGGCGCGCAGCCGAAGGAAGACGACTACAAGAGCCTCGCCGCGCTCGGCATCAAGACCGTGATTGATTTGCGCGACGACGCGACCAGCTACGAGCGACCCGCAGTGGAAGCCCTCGGCATGCACTACGTCAACATCCCGATGAGCGACAAGGACTACCCGCGCGAAGATCAGATTGCGGCGTTCTTGAAAATCGCCAACGACCCGGAGACGGGCGCGTTCTACGTACACTGCGCGGGCGGTCGTCACCGCACGGGCGTCGTGGGCGCGGTCTATCGCTTCACGAAGTACGGGTGGAATTACGATCAGGTTTACAAAGAGATGAAGGATTACGATTTCTACACGCGCTTCGGGCACGGCGACATGAAGAAGTACGTGCAGGACTACTGGCAGCGCGTCCAGACCACGCCGTCCAACACGACGACGGCGACGGTCGCACTCGCGCCCGCTTTGAAATAATTAGACTTTCATTAAACGAAAAACCTAAAGGCCGCTTTCCGTGTGGAAGCGGCCTTTAGGTTTTTTACGACACATCACACGGCGCATCCTTGCCGCGCGGGCGTTATTGATAAATCTGGCTGCCTGCGCCCTTCGTCTGCTCCCACTCGATGCCCTCTATGTTCTCCGGGTCGGACGACATGATCTCTTCGCTCATTTCGTCCGTGCTGACGCTGAGGTTCATGTTCAGGAAATAGACGATGCAGCCGACGGGTTCCTGCTCGTCCGATGGCTCGATCTGGCGCAGTTCCGTGTTGAACCTGTGCCGCTGAAAGACACGCTTGAGCGTCTCCTGCGTACGCGTCGTGTCGCGCGACTTGACCGTCACCTGCATCGGGCGCACGACCTGTCCGAGTTCATAGTGTTCGAGCACCCAGAGCAGCGGTAAGACGAAGAGTGCGAGCGTGAGCGCGAGTTCCCAACGCCCGACGCCCGTCGCCAGTCCGATGGCAAGACTGATGAGGAGCACTGTGGTCTCTTTCGGATCGCGTATGTTCGTGCGGAAGCGAACGAGCGAGGCGGCGGCGAAGATGCCGAAGGCGCGAGCGGCGCTGTCGCCCACGATCATCATCAGGGCGGAAGCGACGACGGCGAGCAGGATTTGCGTCTGCGCGACATACGGGTTACGCGGGAGCGATGGCCTGTCACGGCGCGGGCGAAAGGCCAGCGCCGCCACGAGAAGCGCCGCGAGCGCGAGGCGCATGATGATGCGCGGGACAACAATTTTCCAACTCTGTCGCGGAACGTTGTTAGCATGGAGGTCATCGCCTCCAAAGAGCATCGAGATGACGGAGTTGCTGCCGTTGCCCTGAGAGGTGTTCGCCGGATTCTGCGTGTTCGTCGCGGCGGTTCGGGCTGCGCCGTCGTCGTCCGCTGCTGTCGTAGCTTGCGCCGGATTTTGGGCGGGCGCTTGGTTGGTCGTCTGCGTTTGTGTCGCCGCCGCAGGGTCGTTCGTCCTGCTGCCGCCGGACATGTAGATAGCGACGAGCACGAATCCGACGAGCGCGGCGAGCGCGGCCACGATCAACGTTTTCTGCTGGCTTCTTCTGCGCATTTCACCTCACTTTACTACGCCCGCCGCTCGAAAGCGACGGGCGCGTCGGGAACCGTGCCGAAAGATGTAACGCTTTTTAAGATTCGGCGGGCGGGAGGTTGACGAGTTCGTTGATGCGCGAGCGCACCGCGCTCGTCAGCAGACCTATCTCCTCCGTGTTGTAGTTAGCCGCGCGGAAGGCGTCGCTGATCTGCTGGTCGCTCAGGCGCGAGAGCAGCGCGGCGATCCACTGCACGTCGCCGACCGAAATGTCCTCGAAGGTGTCCTGCTTCTTGCCGCCGTAGTGGAAGAAGACTCGATCCTTGTAGACGTGATCGACGAACTTTGACTCGGCGTAGTCCGCAGGGTTGTTGCGGCTGCGCTTGAGCGCCCAGAGCGGCCCGCTGCCGATCTTGCCGAACGTCGCGCCGAGATCGCTGACGATGTAGTGGAGTTCGCTCTCGCCGCCTTCATTCTTGACGTGGAGAATCGCATTGTTGTCGTCTTTGATGTCCCAATTGTTCAAGAGGAGCATCATCACTTTCAAGCCTTGCAGTTCGCGCTTGCCTGAGAAAGGGTTTTTATCCCAGAGCCACGGGTCGAGCCGCTTCACGTCTTTCGAACGCCCCTCGAACCTCACGTTTTCATATGTGCCTTTCGGCGTGCCGGGAATGGTCACGCTCGGCGCGAGATACGTAAGTTCCGTGACGTAGCCGACCGCAGAGAGCAGGCGCACGGCGGCGGTTTCCGATTGCGCTTCGCGGCTGACCTTCGCCACCCACTCGCGCCCCGACGCATCACGCACGCGGTACTTCTCGGAGAAGCCGCCCTTAACTTTCTCTATCAGTGTGACGCGCGACAAGTCCGGTTTTCCGGCCTCGCCGCCCGTACCGTGAAACAGGTCGAGCGTGGCGATGTCCGTAGGCTCGCGCCACATGACGGGCGTGCCCGCAGGAATAGGCTTCGGTGCTTTCTTATCCTTAGATTTTTTCTGGACGGCAAAGGCCGTCGGCGAAAGTCCGAGCGCGATGATGAAGAACGCGATCACCAGCGCGCGAAATCTATTTTGTCGAAACATGCAACAACACTCCTCCGGCAAATGAACTTTGACGCGTACAAATTAAAGTTTAACGTCCATGAAATAGAGTTGACTATCGAATCGCTCGCCGCCCTCGGCTAGCTGGATGCGCTCGTATGAGCCGTCGGGCAGAAGGCGACGCGCCTTCACGTTGTCGCGAAGATATGCGGCCAACACAATATCCTTCAAGTGACGACGCAAGCGCGTGTCTTCGACGGGCGCGACGACTTCGACGCGACGGTTCAAATTGCGCGGCATCCAGTCGGCGCTGCCCGTGTAAAACTCTTCCTCGCCGCCGTTCGCAAAATAGAAGACGCGGCTGTGTTCGAGGAAACGACCGACGACACTGCGCACGGTGATCGTCTCCGATAGACCTTCGACGCCCGGGCGCAACATGCAGATGCCGCGCACGATCAAGTCTATCTCGACGCCCGCCTGCGACGCTTCATAAAGCGCGTGGATGATTTCGATGTCGGCCAGCCGGTTGATCTTGATGATCATGCGCGCGGGACGACCTTCGCGCGCGTGCTCGGCCTCGCGGCGTATGAGTTCGATCATGCGTTCGCGCATGTTGACGGGCGCGACGAACAGACGGCGATACTCTTTCTGCCGCGAGTAGCCGGTCAAATAATTGAAGAGTTCGGAAGCGTCCGCGCCCGTCTCCTCGTCGGCGGTGAAAAGCCCGAAGTCTGTGTAGGCGCGCGACGTGTCGGGGTTGTAGTTGCCGGTGGCGATGTGTACGTAGCGGCGCATCATGTCATCTTCGCGGCGCACGACGAGCGCGAGCTTGCAGTGCGTCTTGAGTCCCATCAAGCCGTAGACGACGTGGACGCCAGCCTCTTCCAATCGCTGCGCCCATTCGATGTTGTTCTCCTCGTCGAAGCGCGCCTTGAGTTCGATGATGGCCGTCACTTGCTTGCCCTGCTCGCTCGCTTCGATTAGCGCCTGCGGGATGGGAGAATTTTCGCCCGTGCGGTAGAGACAAATTTTGATGGCCGCGACGTTCTCGTCGTGCGCCGCAGCAGAGATGAAATCCGTGACGGGCGCAAACGAACTGTAAGGATGATGCAGGAGAATGTCCTGCTCGCGTATGGCGTCGAAGATTGAAAGTCGCGGGCGGCGCAGCGCGGCTGGCACACGCGGCTTGAACGGTGCGTCCTTCAAGTCTGCCCGGTCGAGTTTGTAGAGCCGCATCAAGTCTGTGACGGCGAGCGAGCCGCCGACGCGGTACACGTCTTCCGTCTCGACGCCGATTGACTCGGTCAAATACTCAACCATGTCTGCGGGCATATTCGCTGCAACTTCAAGGCGCACCGCCGTGCCGAAGCGACGCTTGCGCAGCGTCTGTTGCATGATGCGCAACAGATCGTCGGCTTCGTCTTCGCGTATGTCTATGTCCGCGTCGCGCGTGACGCGGAAGGCGTGGCACGCGCTCGCGCGCATACGCGGAAACAGCGCGCCCGCGTTCGCCGCGATCAAATCTTCGAGCAATATGAACTTCGATGTTTCCTTACCAACAGGTATGAGGCGCGGCACGAGCGGCGGCACTTTGATGCGCGCGAAACGCGGCTCGATTTTGCCTACCAAAGAACTCGTGATGCCGTGCTCAGGCAGCGGCGCAACCATCAGGCCGAGATTGAGACTCAGATTCGAGACGTAAGGAAACGGGTGACTCGGATCGACGGCCTGCGGCGTGAGCACCGGAAAAACTTGATCCTCGAAATATTCGTGGAGCGCCTCGCGTTCCTCTTCGGACAAAGAATTGTAAGCGGCGAGGCGTATGCCCTGCTCCGCGAGTTGCGGCAGCAATTCTTCGACGAGGCAGCGGCTTTGCTCTGCGAGCATCGGCAGGAGGCGCTGTCTGATCTCTGCGAGTTGATCGCCGGGCGTCATGCCGTCTGGTGACAGTTCCGTCAGGTCGTGCTCTAACTCTTCTTTGAGTCCCGACACGCGGATCATGAAAAACTCGTCAACGTTCGATGAGAAGATGGCGAGAAACTTCAGGCGTTCGAGAAGCGGCTGCGTCTCGTCCTGCGCCTCTTCGAGCACGCGGCGGAAAAATTCCAGGAGGCTGAACTCGCGGTTGAAGAGAAGTTGCTTGGCATCAATCAACTTCGTCGGCGGAGTTGTGCCGGAGGCGTCGCCGCGCCTGTCTTCGGGGAGGGGTTGTTTGCTGGCTACAATCTTCATCAAAACTATCTACGACTATTACTTTTTTTTGGATTTTTATTCCGGCGATTTTCAACAATCGAACAAACGCCGTGCTTCTCTGATGCAAGCGGCGTGTCAATGGTCGCCGCGCTGGGAAAGATTACAACAGATATATAACGATCCTCCGCGCTCACGCGCGCTTTACGCAATTCAACGCGCGGCGCAAACGACCCTTTAAGGAGAGCACTATATCAGACACCTTCGGGCAATCTCCATTCCAAAAACGGAAAAACTCGCACCGTCTTAAGAGAACTCCAAATATTTCAACGATTGCGCCGCCCACGCGAAGTGATCGCGAAGTGACCGAACCCGAACGCGCCCGCACGAAATTCATGCTCTCGCATTGTAGTCACAGACGAACTCGAACGCACCGTCTCAGAACTGGAGAGGCTCGCTACAGTTTAATCAAAGCGGATGCGACTTTGCAGCGAGGCGCTGCTACGTTCGGCAGGGAGTTGTGAGTGGATGCGGCTAGAGGCGTCCCGTCTTGAGCATGTTTTGGAGTTGCTCGCGGCGGCTGCGGCTGAGTTTGAGTTCAGTGCCGTCGTGGAGAACGACGATGTACTCGCCGTTGAAGTGTTGTTGCAGTTCGCGTATGCGGTCGATGTTGACGATGGAGGAACGGTGTACGCGTACGAATTTCGACGGGTCGAGTTTGGCCTCCATCTCGTTCATTGTCTCGCGCAGTAAGTGATTTTTGCGCCCGACGTGGAGTTTGATGTAGTAATCCTCCGCTCCGATCCAATCAACATCCTCCGTCTTCAAAAATGAGACGCGACCGGAAGACTTGATGAGCAGTCGCGTCAGGTAGTCTGTTTTAACGGGCTGTTCCGTCGTCGCCGCATCACGTCCGGCGAGCAGGGCGATCAGGCGATGGCTGAGGTCTTTGATGTCGCGCTGTTCGACCTGCTGCTTCGCCTGCCGGAGCGCTTTCTCGAAGCGCGCGTCGTCGAAAGGTTTGAGCAGGTAGTCGAGCGCGTGAAACTCGAAGGCGCGCAGCGCGTAGCGGTCAAAGGCGGTGACGAAAACTATGACCGGCATCTGTTCGGCTTCGATGTTTTCCAGCACGTCGAAGCCGTCCATCTCAGGCATCTGTATGTCGAGGAAGACGAGATCGGGCGAGTGTTCCCTGATCGCGTCGAGAGCCTCAGTCCCGTTGCGCGCCTCGCCGACTATTTCCACGTCCGCGTCATCCTTCAACAACACGCGCAGGTTGCGGCGTGCGAGCGGCTCGTCGTCAACGAGTAGCGTCTTGATCTTTTTCTTCGGGACATCCAACGCGGTTTCAGCCTCCGGCTGCTTCCAGCTTGAAGGGAATGGCGAGCGCGGCCTCGAAACCACCGCTCGCACGATTCGCGGCGGTGAAGCGATGCCCTTCGCCGTAGAGTTGGGCGAGGCGTGCGCGTGTGTTGGAGAGGCCGATGCCGTCGCCAGTGCCTTGAGGTGTGCCGCGACGCAAACCCGGCCCGTCGTCGTGAACCACAATTTGCAGCACGCCGTCCGCGCGCTCGGCGGTGATGCGGATCATCCCTCGGTCGGCGCGCAGCGAGACGCCGTGACGTATGGCGTTTTCGACGAGCGGTTGCAGGATGAGATTGGGAACGAGCGCGTCGAGCGTGTTGGAGGCGACGCGCATCTCGACTTGGAGGCGGTCGGGAAAGCGCATCTTCTGTATGTCGAGATAGAGTTCGAGGAAGTCCAACTCTTCGCGCAGCGGAACTTCCTGTTTTCCGGCGTTCTCCAAAGTGTAGCGCAGCAAGTCGCTCAAGCCGACGAGCATGTCAACCGCCGCTTTGTTCTTTTGATCGCGGACGAGTCCGGCGATGCCGTTCAAGGTGTTGAAGAGGAAGTGCGGGTGGAGTTGCATCTTGAGGGCTTGAAGTTGAGCCTGCGCGAGTTGCGCTTCGAGTTGTGTGGCGCGCACCTCGCGCTCGCGGTAGCGTTCGTAGTAGCTGACGGCGTAGCTCGTGCCGAGCGTCGCCGCGTAGATGAGCAAGTCAATGTGAAACTGGCTTGTCATGCGTCCGGCGAACATCTCCCCGAACGAGCGCGGATGCCCTTCCGCTCCGAAGGGCGAGAGATGAATGGTGAGATACGTGAAAAAAGCGATGTGTGCGGCGGAGACGAGTACACAGGCGGGAATGTGTACGAGCAGACCGCGCACCAACGAAGCGCGTTCGAGCGGGAAACGCCGACCGAGCCAGAGAACGAGCGGCGTGAGAAACGCCCAACTGCCCCAACCGAGCATCTGCCAAGAGAACATCGGCCAGAAGGGGATCGGGAAATTCTCCATGCGAAAGCCGAGGTAAGTCTGGCTCGCGTTGAGCAGGCCGAAGAACAGCCAGAAGCCGACGACGAAGCCCCACTTGAGCAGACGCCGACGCTGCACGCCGCTTTGCGGGTTGGCGGCAGCGTCCGCGATCTGTTGGTTGATGTAGAGAGACGACTTCATGCTTTCATATCCGACACGCATTCCGGCAGCAGGTTAATACGTTTTTCAGTGGGAGAGGTTTTATTCAATGTAGCGGTTGGAAGATTCAACTCTCTGCGCCCCCTCCGCGTCTCTCTGCGTCTGCGGCGATGAGTGCTGCTGCATCAAACACTCACCGCCGCAGAGACGCAGAGAAGTAGCAGAGGGGGCGCAAAGAAGACAGAGCGGGTTCGTGACAGCGATAAAGAAGCTTCACCCGCACGGCGGTTTATTTCAGGTCGAGCGCCATGATGGTTTTGCGATCACGCACATAGAGGCGCGTGCCCGCGAGCGTGGGGACAGTCCAGGCGTTGTTCTTGAGCAGTTCGATCTTGGAGTGAACTTTCAAGCCCTCCGGCGTCGGTGTGGCGAGCAGGAGGTTGCCGTCTTCGTCGAGGATGATCAGGCGACCCTCAACTGTGATGACCGAGGCGCGTGCGATGCTGCGGTCGCGCCAGGCGATCTTTCCGGTCTTGACGTTGACAGCAGTGAAAGGCGCTGTTCCGAAGTCGCCGCTCGAAGCATAGACGAAATCGCCGAGGCGTACGGCGTTGCCGTAGTGTATTCGCACCAGCGCGTGCGCCCAGACCTCTTCAAGTTCGGTCTTCCCCGCCGCCCTCGATATTTTGAACACGCGACTCCCGCCGCCATACGACGACGAGATGAAGAGCAAGTTGTCGCTTCCCCAGACGGGCGTGCTCACGTTGAGTCCGAACTCCGACTTGTGCGGGCGACTCCACAGCAGTTCGCCGCTCGCTGGGTCAACGCCGACGAGCGTGTCGTACATGAAGGCGACGAGTTGATCCTGACCGTCCACGTTGATGAGTAGCGGCGACGAAGGCGAGTTCTTAAAGTCGTGACGCTTCCACGCGACGCTGCCGTCCTTTTGCCGGAAGGCCATCAGCGCGTTCCCTTCGCCGCCGACCTGCATGATGACAGTGTCGCGGTAGGCCAGAGGACTGCACGCATAACCGTTGACGCGGATCGTGCCCTTGTACTCGTTCAATAGATCGTGCGACCAGAGAAGTTTTCCCGTTCGCTTGTCGAGCGCGTGGAGTTTGCCCGTCGCTCCGGCAGTGAAGACGCGTTCGCCCGCGATGGTCGGCGTGGCGTGCGGCCCCGTGCCGTTCTCCATCGAGTAGTCGGCGGAGAAGGGAGCTTCGTAGGCGTACTCCCAGACGGTCTTGCCCGTCGCGGCGTCGAGCGCGATAACGATCTCGCGCGACTCCCGACGCGACATCGTGTAGAGCCTGCCGCCTTCCGCCGCGATGGCCGAATAGCCCTCGCCGAGTTCGCGTTGCCAGAGGCGTCGCGGCCCGCCTTCCGGCCAGACTGTCGCCAGCCCTTTCGCGTCCGACATGAAGTTGCGATGCGCGCCGCCCCACTGCGGCCAATCGAGCGCCTGCGCGGCGACCGTCAAGGTACAAGCGAACAAGACAAACAACGCCGTGAGACTTTTGATGACGCATGAAGCGATCACTCGCCTCAGAGAGTTTGTTCTCATAACGACACTCTCCTTCATTGTCCGCTCGCGGGTTTCGGCTTCTCGAAAAGGGCGGGCGAGACTTCACCGTTGACGACGATTGCTTCGATGTTCGAGGTGAGCGACGGCTCGGCTTCGCCGTTGAAAGTGCCTGCGATCTTGAAAGGCAGCGTCAACCCGCCGACGTTGCGATAATCCGAAAAGGTCTGCACGATCTTGCCGAAGGCTCCGCTGTTCCCGCGCCCGCGATACGCGAAACTCAGTATGCGCCCCGTGCCCGGATCAATGCCGAGCGTCGCACGCGCGTCGCCGGAAGAGACTTCCACTTGCTCGACGGACATGTCGCCAGCTTTGCCCGCGCCAATTGCGGCGGCGCTAAATCCCGAACTACGGCGTGCGCGAAGGAGCGCCAGAGGGTTGCTCTGCAACTGCTTGACGAACGCAGCGCGCTGCACGTCCAGCATCTCGCCGCCGCCGCGCGGGAAGACGAAGAAACCGCCCGCAGGCGTGACGACTGTTGCTATCGTGCCGAATGATAGCGTCCGCTCAAAACGTATCTTGTCGGGGTAAAGCATTACCAGAGAGGTCTTGATCTCGGTCACGCCTTGCGGCGTACGCGAACCGACAGTGCCCTTCTCCTGATAACTCACGAGCGCGTCCAAGCGCGCAGCGCCGCCCATAGCTTCGACAGCTTTCTCAACCAGAGCGCGTCCACGCTTTTTCGCGTCTTCCGAATACGACGCGGCGGGCGCAGGAGGAGCGGCAGCGACGGGTTCGAGGAAGTTGGCGGGAGCGGCCTTGAACGTCGTCACGCAGGCTTCGCTGCCGAAGATGTAAATTCGCCCTTCATGAACCGTGAACAGGTCTGGGTTGCCCTGCACGGTCGGCCCCATCCGCGCACACGTGCCCTCAAGTTGAATTTCATATCGCGTCGGCTCGCGCTCGAAAGTGGCCTTTGTCTCCGAGTTCGCGAACAGGTAACGGAAACGCCCGCGCTTCACAGAGAACTGTTCGTCGCCCTGCACTTCCTTCCCTCCGGTCAGCAGGACAGGATCGAGACCTTCCAAAGGGATGACGGATTCATTGGGTCGTTGTATGCCAGCCGCAACGCCCACCGGCGCGCCCCTGAACTTGATGAGACCCGGGTTCGCTGCCAACAAGAGCGCAATGAAAATTAAGCAAGTCTTGCACATCAATGACGATCCTCCTCTGAAGCCGGACTTTGCCGCTTCCCTCCGTCTCTTTAATCTCGGCGAACGACAGCAGCAACAGCAACAGCAGCAGTCGCTGTATTCGACGCGCGCTTATTGTAGGAGAGAGGTTGCCGTCCCCGTTTGATTATTCAGTCAAACGACGAGACGATGCAGCGAACGGCATTAAAAGTGCAGCAAATGGTAACGGGTTGAGAAAGACGCCGCCGCTCCCGGGCGTGTGCGGAAGTTGATGCTCGACGCGGCGGGGGGCAGCGTTTATGATGCGTGCCGCGAAGATGATGCCTGTGAAGCGTGAATCGATGGGAGAAGGAAGGGGGGAGCAGGGTCGGCTCGGCCCGCGCGAGATGGTCGTGTGGGCGTTGCTCGTCGCGTTGTTGGTGTGTGTGCGGGGGTGGCGGCTGGATGCTTCGTGTCTGTGGTTTGACGAGGTGTTCAGTGTGCATGCGGCGCGGCATGGGTGGGGCGGGCTGTTGGATTTCGTCGCGCTCGATCTGATTCACCCGCCGTTGTTTTACCTGCTGCTGAAGGTGTGGATGGCGTTGGCGGGGGGCGGCGAGTCGGTGTGGTGGCTGCGGCTGTTTCCATTGTTGACGCAGGCGGCGGCGGTCGTGCCTCTGCTGCTGCTCGGCCGCGAGTTGGGCGTGCGTGGCGACGCGATGCGAGTCGCGCTCCTGCTGTGGGCGGTCAATGGTTATTTGATTCAGCACGCGCAGGGGTTGCGTATGTACAGCCTGCTCCTGCTGTGTGCGCTCTGTTCGTTGTGGCTCTTTGCGCGCTTTACCGATGCGGAGGCGGGGCGGCGGCGCACGGGTGCGCTCGCGGCGCTGTTCGCCGTGAATTTGCTGTTGGTTTACACGCATTATTTCGGCTGGCTGTTGGTCGGGTTGGAAGGTCTCTTTATAGCTATCCAGCGGAGGGAGAAGTTGAAGCCGTTCGCCGTGTCGCTGATCGCGCTGGGGGTGTGTTTCAGCCCGTGGGTATGGTTGGTGATGCGGGCGTCTGGGGCGGGGGAGGGGCTTCTGGCACAGAACATCGGTTGGCAGGCGCGGCCGCGCCTGGCGGACATCTTCCACCCCTTCCTGTTGCTGCACGAACCGTTTCGCTTTCGCCGGAACACTTATGAGCCGCTGGTGCTGCGCGTGGACGTGTGGTTAGCCGTCGCACTGTTCGCCCCGCCGTTCGTCGCGCTCTGCTGGCGCGCCGTGAGGGGGCGACGCCATGTGGAGGCGCAACTGCCGGGAGACGAGACGGCGCGAGAAGCAGCGGCGGGGAATGATGCGGGCGGCGGCCGAGCGGCCGGGGACGGAGCGGGCAGGAGGCCGGGGCTAACTTTCCTGCTGTTTTTTTCGTTCGCCCCTGTCGTCGTCGCGTTCGTGCTGGCGCGCGTGCTGCCGCAATCGATCTGGGGCACGCGCCACTTGATCATCGTGGCTCCCGTCTACTTGCTGCTGGCCTCCGTCGCATTCGTCTCGCTGCGGCGACCCGTGTGGCTCGCTGTTCTACTCAAAGTCCTGCTCGCCTGCTGGTTGACGCTCGCCGCGATGCTCTGGTTGATGCGACCGAACGCGCCGCCCGTGTGGTGTGCCTGGGAGACGCTCGCGCAGAGGGTGGTCGAGGCGGACGCCAACGCAAAGGGAGAGGTGCGCGTCTACGCCGCGGAAGACCTAGTCGCCTATCATTTGTGGTACGGAATGAGTTTAACGGGCGACGCGCGATTCCGCGTCGCCGCCGTCAAGAACCTGCCCGGCCTGAGCGAAGACCGGGCGTTTTTCCTCCCGCGCGGGTTCAACGAAGTGGCCGCCGCGGACGCGTCCGCAGCCATGCGTGAGGAACGCTTCTGGGTGGCCTTCCGCGATACATCCTGGAACACGGAGCATCCGCTTTTGCGTCTGCTGGCCGAGCGCGGCTACGAGTTGGAAGAGCGTTTCGAAGTGAGCGCTTCGGGGCAGAAGGCTTTTATCATCTCCGTCAAGCGACGACGCGAGAGATGATATAGAAACATCCTCCGGGCTTTTTGACTTTTCAGAATCAAGTTACAGGAAAGGCCACTTGCTTTACATATTCCACAAAAGAGTTATTTCGTAGAATTCGTAATTCTGTGCCGGACTCCGCTAATTTGAGCAGCCCTCTGTACTTGTACTGGATCGTTTTTAAGAGCTTGATTTTTAATGGCTCTGTGATGAATTCATACTCATGCAACCAACTTAAAAAAGAATTCAACCCCCTGATATAGACATTGCAAGTTGAAGGTTTCATGCCCTTTTCTCGCATTGTCACAACAAATCTATTGAGGACAGATTTATTGAGTTCTTGGGTATCTTCTCCAACATAAAGCTTAAATGCTTTGTAAGATTGTCGGTAGAAGATAATTGTATTTGCTGCCGAATTCTTTATGTACTTGTCGTTCTTGGCCGAATTGATTGAAGGGTTGGTCAAGAAAAAAAGGACTCATACGCTCAAAACCTCCTCAAGAGATTTTGGTAAAAGTATTAAGTCCTTTATTTTCTAAAATTTGGTGGAGCCGAGGGGGATCGAACCCCTGACCTCATGACTGCCAGTCTGAAGAAGCTTGTTTTGTTGAGTTTGGATAAGAATAGAAGAGAGTATATTTATTGATGTTTCGTGCATTTCTATTTTAGATGAGTAAGATAGTTTTGGGGCAGTTTCGTTGTGTTGTGACCCAATAGTGACTCAAAATTTGGGATTGCGTACTTAACAAATCAAAGCCAAGCTTGAGCTGATTGACGTGTATGACTTCACCGCTGACCCTATAGGTGGAAGCAACTTCGAGAAGCACCACTTTGGGACGCTTTGCTCTTGGCAGGGAATCAGCCGCAGCACGAGCTTTATCGTATCCTGATAGATTCTAAGGTGCCAGAGAGGCTTCTGGTTGGGGTCTATTCGTCCGCTCACGGGTGTTTTTAATTAGTGGCCGCCAACCTGACCACTTCAAGCATGACGGCCTCGCGGCACAGCCTTTACCCTCCAGCCAGAGTGTTTTTATTATGAAATAAGTGACCCAAAAAAACCTTGCAGTTTGTATAAAATTCCTATAAAAGGATATTACCCACTTGATTAGGACTCACCTGATTAAGTGCCTTACTCCTTAAAGTTGGCAACTCTCACCGGAGGCAACTTATGCACACCCACAAACAATATGTCTTAGCTGTTACCTTGGGCGTATCAATCGGCCTTGCTTTATATGCGATAAGTTATGCCCAGATACAGCATGCGAATCAAGACTCTCCCCAGAAGAAGGAAGTTGTTACTTCCGTTCCAGAAGTAGTTTCCTGCGTAAAAAACATCAAGGTGCTGAATAAGGGTTTCAAGGACGCGGGAAGCCCAAGTGCGACCATCACAGTAGAAGTGGAAAATACCAGCGAGGTTGACATTATCGCAATCTCAATGGAATCAATAAAGGGAAAAGAATCTTATGGTGTGCTTACCAGCTCATTCGAGAGCGATGAACAATTAGCTGTTATTAAGCCTCATTCAACTGCCACCCTCACGATGGAAGTTTCCAACGCATTTCCTCATGTGCCTCTTCAAATCGGAAGCGTTATGTACGCTGACGGGACTCAAGAAGGTTGCGCTTCTTCTTTAAAGAATATGCGCGACTCAAAGGCGATGCACGAGGCTAAAAAGGCCGAAAGAAAAGGTTCCCCCAAATGAGGCGTATATTTCTTTTATTCGCCTTGATGGGCGTAAGTGCGTTTGTGACCTTGGAAGTATTGGCTGCTTGCGGCTCCTATTTCCAGCCTGATGGTGCGGATACCTTCAGTGGTGGGCCTTGCCCTAGTAGTTTCAATAAGACTGCACATTGGCATCTGTTCTTTACGGATGGGCATGAGACGCGTGACTTACATGTTACGGAATCGGGCAGATGTTTTACCCGGAACGATGTTAATTATGCATGCTATCCAGGATACGACACCCCAAGTTGGACGGACATTAATAAAGCAACATGGAATCAAGTAACTCATGACCCGAGCTTTGTTGGCGAGGGGGTTAACCAATGTACGTATAGTAATTTCACAAAAGACCATTTCTACAATTATTACTGTAATGCCGGAGGCGGCGGCGATTGTAGCGGAACATTCAGCGCGAAGGATTCGCCTACTTCAACTGTCTCGCTCGGTTCGAGGAAGACGACTTCAAATAAAGCGAGCAAAACAAAGAAAGGCGACCGTATCACCCCCCAAATAGAACAGGGCGGTGGCGGTGGCGGCGGCTGCACCGGCGCGTGCGACCCGCAGCAGAGAATGAATTGTTACATCATTGGCGGACAATGGCAGGATTATTCATGCTTCTGCTTGACGAATCAATCACCTATAGTGATTGATGTTAAAGGGGACGGATTCAGCTTGACGGCGGCGAGTGATGGTGTCCATTTTGACATCAGCGGCGGCGGGGTGACAGAGAAACTATCATGGACGGCGCAAGACTCGGACGATGCGTGGCTCGCACTCGACCGCAACGGTAACGGTATAGTGGACAGCGGGCAGGAGTTGTTCGGTAACTTCACGCCGCAACCCGCCCCGCCCGTAGGTAAAGGCAAGAACGGCTTCCTCGCCCTCGCCATTTATGACAGCCCACAGAACGGCGGTAATGGAGATGGCGGGATTGATAGCCTAGATGCAATCTTCTCTAGTTTGCGCTTGTGGCAGGACGTAAACCATAACGGCATTTCGGAGCCGAACGAGTTGCACACTCTTCCAGAACTTGGGCTTTCAGCCTTAGACCTTAACTATAAAGAATCGAAACGGACTGACCAGTACGGCAACCAATTCCGGTATCGAGCTAAGGTCTGGGACGTAAATGGCGCGCAACTAGGCCGTTGGGCTTGGGACGTGTTTCTTGTTCCGGGTCAGTAAGAAACAAAATAGTTAATAAGAAAAGGCTCTCTTGGACTGACTAGTAATCAGTTTGGGAAAGCCTTTCTCTATTTGTGCAGTTTTAGAACTTACAGGTTCCGGCTTGGACATGCCTCTATCACGCTCACACTTGAGGTCTACAGCCATGGTTTACCGACTATGCGGCAAGTCGGCTTCGGAAAAGTTGGAGAAGATGTTATTTGCTGGCTGATGCTGGCAATCAAGAGAGTGCCCAGAAAAGGCGAGGAGGATGCTAACGATTTCATCATCGCTCCATTGCTCAAAATTTTCTCGCAAAGGGACACAATTGTTGTATATTCCCGCCGGACACACGAAGACTGCGCCGCCTGTGAACCTCACGGCAGCATACAATTAGCTTGAACTGTTCCGCCGGATTAGAGCAGCGGTATCAGAGTTTGCAGCAAGGTGAGCGCAATCTCCGTCAGAGTATCTTCTTCGGGTACGGGAGCGGCTATATCCGTATAAATTATGCCCTCTGCCTGCGCTGGCGGGGGCGGTGGAGGCGGCGTCCTATCCGTGTAAATTACGCCGTCACCGGCGAAAACGGACGTGGAGAACACAAATGCCAAGACCAGCACGGCAATAGCGTTTCGATAGCTTTTCATCTCTTCTTTCCTCTGAGGTAGTTGGTGAAACCAGTCTCTTCTGGTTTTAATTTGCGGCCTATCCTGTTGATAGGACGTGGCTTCAGCCTGCCTGAAATTTTCCAGCAAGCACAAAGAAAGCGAGTCCTCACATGACTTTAGCCGAAACCTTATTGAAGCAGTTGGAAAATCCTGCGTTGAGCCGCGACGAGCAGGCGCAGCTTCAATGCCAAATCGCGGCTGACTTTGAGCATCGGGGCGAGTACGAGTCAGCGCGGGACGCGCTCGGCGAATTGTGGCAGGGCGTCGGTAAACGTCCTGCCCTCGAAGGGCTATCCGAGTTGGAAGCAGCGGAAGTGCTTTTGCGTGTCGGTTCGCTTTCCGGTTGGCTTGGCAGTGTCCAGCAGATTGAGGAAGCGCAAGAAAAGGCCAAAGACCTAATCACCGAAAGTATCACGCGCTTTCAAGCAATAGGAAAGCCGACGAGAGTAGCCGCCGCACAGTGTGAACTCGGTTTCTGCTACCGCCGCGCTGGGGCATACGATGATGCGCGGGTGGTTTATCAGGAAGCACTCAAGGGACTAGCCGACAGCAGGGAGAAAGAGTTGCGGGCTAAGATATTACTGCGCCTCGCTATCGTTGAATCAATTAGTGGCCGCTATAACGATGCGCTACGCATATTGACAGATGAGACACGGTTCTTTGAAGAAAGCACCGATAATTTCCTCAAAGGAAAGTTTCATAATGACCTCGGTTGTGTACTTACAAACTTAAGCACTGCGGAACATCGCCCAGATTACACCGACCGTGCCATCATCGAATACACCGCAGCTTCATACCATTTTGAGCAAGCCGAACACACCAGCTACCGCGCCAGTGCCGAGCACAACCTAGGTTATCTACTCTACACCATCGGGCGTTACGAAGAGGCACACGAACACCTTCACTCCGCACGTCGTTTATTCGCCGACGTGGGCAACAAGGGGCGGATCGCACAGGTAGATGAAGCAAGCGCCCGCGTCCTGCTGGCACAAGGCAGGATGCGCGGAGCGGAGAGCGCGATCCGCGAGGCCGTGCGCGTTCTCTCCAAAGGCGGCGAGCAAGGCTTATTAGCTGAAGCCCTCACGACGCAAGGCCGCATCCTCTCGAAGCGCGGCAACTTCATCGAATCGGTCAACACGCTGAGACGCGCCGCCGATCTCGCGGAGCAAGCCGGAGCAGTCGAAGATGCCGGACGCGCTTTGCTCTCCTTAATGGAGGAACACGCCAACCGCCTCAACGAGCATGAACTATTAGAGTCATACGAGCGCGCACATAATTTGCTAAAAGAGACGCAGGATGCCGAAACGATCACACGCCTGCGCGCTTGTGCCATGAGGATTGTGTCTGATCGTCGCGCGTCCCTATCACAAAGACGAGTCCGCAGCGTTGTAGATTTCTGGGCGAACTTCGATCTCAACGAGCGGGTACGCACCTACGAGGCCAGATACGTGCGGCGGGCTTTGATAGACGGGGAGGGGAGTGTCACGCGCGCCGCGCGGCTGCTCGGTTTGCGTCATCATGCCACGCTTACGTACATGTTGGACGCCGAACAGGGTAGGCATAAAGACCTCTCATACTTGCGCACCCCGCCCGAACCGCGTAAGCAGAGCATCATCAACCGCAAGAGTCGCCGCCCGCGCGCTAAGGCACGCGCCATTCATATTCTCTGCGTCGAAGATTATCAGGCGATGGCCGAAGCCGTGAAAGAAACTTTAGAGGAACTAGGCTGGACGGTGGAACTCTGCGCCGACGGGGCGGAGGCCATGCGCAAGATTGAAAGCAAAGTGCGCTATCATCTGCTCATCTTCGATAATCAGTTACCCGGCAAGGATGGCTTAGAGTTGGCGAGGCGTGCGCGGCAACTTCCACACCGGCGGCGAACGCCGATCATCATGCTGTCAGCGAGCGATATGGAGCGGGATGCGTTGCGCGTGGGCGTCAATGCTTTTTTGCGGAAGCCGCAAGACATTGGGCGACTATCTGGGACAGTGACGCGCTTATTGACTAAAAACACTACCTCTAAGTGATGTATCCTAATAGTCTTAAATTTGCGTTTCGCAAGCATCAGCACCCTCTAGGCACACATACAAAAATACAGTCAACTGCGAGTGCTTAGAATCCTACCTAACCTATTACTCGTGACTTACCTCTAGTGATTATAATCACAATTTTACTGATACCAGACAAAGGTTCTTCAAAAAGGTTAACAAAGAGTGAATGTTAGGAATAATATCTAATGCAGTAGCAAACGATTTAGGAGATATTGTGGCTAATAAAAGCTGCCGCTCCAACAATCTAATATTTATGGAGAAGATAGAGTGTCTACTTTCTTAGATGTTGCCTACAAAATTCTCGCGCAAACGGGAGAACCTATGTCGGCTGAGGACATTACGAAGGTGGCACTAGAACAAGGATTGTTGAATTCGCATGGCAACACTCCATGGCATTCAATGAGGGCGAGAATATCTACAGATATTCTAAAGAAAAAAAATCGGTCGCCTTTTATGAGAACTGCTTCTGGGACATTTGCTTTGCGAGAATGGATGAATGTTCATAAGGAGTACATTGCAGCTCGATATAAGAAAGCTTTGTTTGATGAAGATGTTGTCGTTTTTGAATGTAAACTGCTCCACCAATACATACAAAAAAAAGGCCTAAATATTAAGGAAGTTGATTTAGAGAGTTTATTGCGAAATTGCTTTCCCATGAGGAGGCTGGATGCAGAGGATAATAAATCCGTAATCCAGCTTGTATCGTTTTATGTTGTCAAATATCAAGACAAGTATTTGACCTATAAAAGAACTAAAAGATTACCAGAATCACGACTTCATGGTTATTATTCAATTGGCTTTGGTGGGCACTTAAACCCGGACGATATACCTTCGCTATTCCATTTAGATGCTCCTGAAGAGAGCATCCCATTTATCATTAGAGAGCTTTACGAGGAACTTATTTTAAAAGTCACACCTACAATTCAGTTTCGTGGTTTGCTTTATGATGATGCAAGAGAAGTAAGCAAGCAGCATCTAGGAATTGTTTATGATGTAAACTTGTCCGCTCCTGACTTTGATATAGGAGAAAGGGGCTTCTTAATTGATGCTAAATTTGAATCCTTGGATGAAATAATAGAGCGCTCTTCAGATTTTGAGAACTGGTCGCTGGTTATCCTTAGAGAAGAACAATGTAATGTTAGACAAGCTCACTTTCTATAAAGATTCTTCATTTTGGATTGGCATATCTTCGAATATAGCCTATGGCTTAATACTTTTTTTCTTACGACACTCCGCAAAAATTTTCAAAAAAGCTACTGTCAGGCGGTCAAAACTATCCAAAGTATTTCCATTTTTGGCACTCTTAATGTGGGTAGCCCTCAATATCTCTTTCTATATTTATATTCCTAAATATGCACTAACGTTAATAATAATAACCTCGTTATTGCTTGCGTACTATGTTTGGAGAGAATTAACTCAATTTTGGGCAGGGGGAATTCTTAGATATGAGAAAAGTATAACGCAAGGACTGGGCTTTGATAGTTCATTAGAGCTATGCACGAACCATTTGGATTTTTTGGGCATAGGCGCATCTAAGCTTACCGCATCAAGCGAATTTGAACGCGCAATTCGGCGTTGTAATGATCCAGAAAGAGCGGTTCGCTTCTTGCTCTCCAAGCCTAGTAACCCATTACTAGATGAAGCAGCCGAACGCTTTGGGGTTAACCCAAATGATTACAAAGCTAAAGTGGAAAATTCTTTGAGAAAGATCAGTCAGCTAAAACTTAATAATCATCTTAATATTGAAGTTCGGTTTTATCCCAATGCTAATGTCTCAGATACTCCGTTGTTTAGACTAATGTTCATTAATAATTCCATTTGTTTAGTTAGTTATTATGTGTTAGGTGAGGATGATGGCTCGAATGCCCCACAGCTTGTTCTAAAGCATTTTGAAGATCAAAGAGCGACGGAGTCATACTTCTACCCGTTTAGACTGTATTTTGATAATCTCTGGAAAAATGCGCAGCCTTGGGACTTTAAGTTCCCGATCATATAGTTCCTCATATATCTAACTGAGCGGTGAAGCCTTGTGAATACCCCGACTAATAAACATGAGAAATTCAAGGACGCATCTGTTCATGGTAGATTCCAAGTTCCTCATAATGATCATTTGAAATATATCCTAGCTGCGAAGCAGCGTTGCGATTTTCTCTGGATTGGTATCGCTCGCCCTGACATCCGAGAACAAATACCATGCGATATTGCAAAACATCGAATGGACAGATTATCTAATCCCCTTACTTATTTTGAGAGGACAGGTATTGTCAGTGAGATGCTTGTAGAAGCAGGTGTCAATGAGGCTGAATTTGGTTTTGTTCCATTTCCAATTGATCAACCAGATAGGTTGAGTGACTTTATCCCAACTTCAATACCTTGTTTCACTACCATCTGTGATGAGTGGAATGAGCATAAAGTTGAGGTGTTAAGAAACCTTGGCTATGAGGTTATTATCTTGTGGGAAAATCGTAACCCCTTAATAACTGGCCGAAAAGTTCGAGAATTAATTCGTGGGGGAAGCGGTGCGTGGAGATCAATGGTGCCTCCTGCAACTTCAGGAGCTATTGACAGGTTAAATCTTCGGGCAAGGCTAATAACATTGATGGAATAAACAAATACCTATCTCCCTATTTAAAGAGAACGCCTGATACGCATTTCAAAGTTTGACACAAAAACTACGAGGAGTAGCCAATTGACCGCTCAGCCGTACCTTTTAAGTCCAATAAGCTTTGCCACGAGAAGCCACATTAAAAACATGATTGTAAATAGCCTTCCGTTTCTGCTTAAAAGTTGACTCATTATAAGAGCGGGGCAATTTTAGATTCAAAACATCGCCAATCATTTTTTTGACATTGCCTTGTAGCTGAACATTTTTGTGCCAATCCGTCGTTAGGATACTTCTCTGAGTTTCATTGTCTTTGAGCTTTTGTAGTAGTGCTTGGGCTGCTTCTTTTACCTTTTTTGTATCAGCCTCGCTTAAATGCTCCTCGAATAGTAGATCGAAAATCTCCAGTTCTTCCTCGGACAAACCTTCGGCGGCAGCGCGTTTCTCTTCATCGCGGAGACGTTCTGCATATTCTTTCAAGGCTTTGAAGAAAGCTTCTACGTCGCTGCTGATAGTGTTGTAGTTATTAATGATCTCTTGCAGTTTTGCCGCTAAATCAACCCGCGTTACGTTGCGTTCGAGAAGCTGGCGCAAGCGTTCTTTCAAGAAATCAACCATGTCAGAGATAGCAAGGTGTTTGTATGGCAAAGTTTTGAAACGCTGTTGCAGTTTCTCGAAATCCATCTGGCTTAAATCAATTTCTTTAAGCGAGTCAATCGTGTAGCCAGCCGAGATAATTGACTCATCAATTAGTGTGTCAGCTTTATCTTTAGCTTTATCAAAATTGTCTTCGGCGTCCCGCTTGCGGTCAATGATTTTTCGCAGGTATTCAAATACTTCTTTAGTGCGTTTGTATCTGCCGCGATAGGGAAGATCAGGTAAGAGTTCTTCCGTTAGGATGTCAGGTTTACAAGCTTCGTAGAATGAAGTAATCGCGGTTTGATAGACGGAGAACTCTTTCTTCAACTCTTCAGTTTTAGAGAGCGCATCGGCAAAAGCGTTGAACTGTGAAAGATTCTTGAAAGTCTCTTGGCTCTCGATGATTTCTTGAATGGGCAGACTCCGCCCGTTCATAAATTTAATGCCTTCATCAATCGCGGCTTCCAGATAGTTTAGAAGGTCGTCGAAGTCTTCGGCGGCGTAAGCGGTTTTATTGCCCTGCGGTCTGGCGTATTTGGAGAGGGCTTTTTCCAGACGCTTAAAGACACCGATGTAATCCACGACCAAGCCGCTTTTCTTTTCGTGGCGTTCGCTTGATTCGTCTGTGACGACTTTCCCTAAACTGTCGAGCGCGGGCGCAACGCGATTTGCACGGGCGATAGTCTGCATTAGGGTGTGATTCTGCATCGGCTTATCCAAGTAGAGCGTCGAGACGGTAGGCGCGTCAAAGCCGGTCAGCCATTTTGAGCAGACGAAGACAAGGCGGAAATTATCTTTCGGGTTGCGGAATCGGTCTTCGATTGTTTCATGCTCATCGCCCCAAGTCTTATTCATCATTTCGCGGTGCGGGCGAATGTTCAGTTTCAACTTGTCAAACTTCGTTTCTTCTTCGCTCTCGTAGCTGATAACGACGCTCATTTCAGTTTCACGCATCCATTTGCGAGTGTTTTCGAGCGCGAGGCGTTTGGAATCACCTGCGGGGAGAGCATTGATCTGCCCCCGCAACTTTTTAATCTTTGACTCCCAGAGAAGCTTTACCTTGTCGTGCATCTTGAGGGCGGTCGTCTTATCAATTGAGATGACCATCCCTTTACCCAAGTAGCCGCGTTCGGGGAAATGCTCGACGATGTTTTCTGCGATGGATTGCAATCGGTCGTTGTCAATTATGATCGTCGTAACGTTGGTGTATTTTTCCGTGAGCTTCTCCTGCTGCTCTTCGGTTAAATTCTCATCCTCTAAAATCTCTGCGTACTCATCATTGAGCGTGTCGTTTTGTAATTGCACTTTTGGCACGCGGTTTTGATAGAAGAGTGGCACGGTCGAGCCATCTGCGACGCTGTCTGCGAAGTCGTAGCGGCTGACGTAGTCGCCGAACCATTCTTTAGTCGTCTCAGATGCGTCAAGCAGGGGCGTGCCGGTGAAAGCAATATAGTTCGCCTTCGGCATCCCCTTTCTCATGTTCTCGCCCAAGTCTTTGTACTGGCTGCGGTGCGCTTCATCAACAACAACTATTATGTCGTCGCGGTCGGTCAATCTATCGTAAGTAATGCCTTTCCCTTTCGACTTGAATTTCTGAATGAGCGTGAAGACGTATTTTGACGAGTCTTGAATCTTCCGCTTCAGGTCTTCTGAGCTTTTGGCAATGACGCGCTCTCTTTCGGAAATCAATTTCGAGCGGACGAAGGTTTTATAAAGCTGATCTTCCAAGTCTTCACGGTCAGTGACGAAAACGAATTTGAAGTTGCCGGGAACTTTGTGACGGATTTTCTGCGCGAGGAAAGCCATCGAAAAACTCTTGCCGCTGCCCTGAGTGTGCCAGAAGACGCCAAGTTTGCCGCCCTGCGCGGCGCGGTTCTGGAATAAGTCGAATGCGTTGTTAACGCCTAAGAACTGGTGATTCTTGGCAACGATCTTGGCGCGGTCGGCGTAGAAGACGACGAAGTTTTCGAGCAGGTCGAGCAAGGTGTCTTTGCGGAAGAGGGCGCGCATCACGCGCAGGAGGTCAACTTCGTTTGCGGCGACGGGCGTTTCCTTTTCGTCTTTGATCTTCTCCCAGTTGAAAAACTGTTCCCAGTCGGCGGTCATGCTGCCAACTTTTGTTTCGAGCGTATTGGAGAGAACGACGACGAGGTTGTAATGAAAAAGCTGCGGGATGTCCCGGCGATAGTCAATCAGGTTTTTGTCGTAGGCTTGGCGCGTGGATTCGATGGCGTTTTTAAGTTCGATAAAGACGAGCGGCAGACCATTGACGTAAATCAGAAGGTCAGGGCGACGCGTTGCTTTGCCGTGAATTGTTAATTGCTGAATGACTGTAAAGTGATTTTCTGCCGGATTGTCGAAATCGAAGTAACGGATAAGTTCGTTGTAGGGTTTCCCCTCCGCATCGGATGTGGGGTGGTCGAAGCCTTTGAGCAAACGTTCGGTGACGGCGCGGTTAGCTTCAAAGGGCGAGACGTAGGCACGATTCTGCGTGAATTCAGCTATGGCGAGGTTGATACCATCGGCGGTAGCGTTTGGGTTGAGCTTGCACAGGCTGTCGCGGAGTTGGGCAAGACGCACGACTTCGCGGGCATCCGTGCGACCAAACGCGCGGTTGCCATCATCGGGCAGTTGCCAGAGGTTGAGATGTTCGTCGTATTTGAGTTCTTGCATTAAGACTTCAACGCAAGCCTGCTCAATATCGTTTTCCGAGATGTAATTCGCCATGAGGATTTACTCGGCTGCTGCCAACGGAATCTTCCCACTCATAAGACGCGGCAACAATTTATCGCGCATCTGCCGGAGCAATTCAATTTGCTGAAGAGAGTTTCGTATCTTGTTAAGAATTGGCTTGATGATTTTATCAAAGAGTTCTAACACTTCAGGGGTTGGTAAAACTATTTCTGTTCGCTCAAAGTTATTGACTGTTATGGTTTCAAATACTGCGCCGATGGCCTCTTTCTTCCATTTGTCGGCAAGTTCTAATGACTTAAAAAAGACGAAATACTGAGAAACCGTTTTACCAATCAGAGCATAGTTGGACTGGTTTATTGCCATCGGCGTACCTAACAATACACATCTGCCTACAGTCCCGCGTGCTGTAATGATGACCGTGTTTGGCGGGTACAATTTCGAGTTGCAATTTCTTAAACCCAAATCTGTGATCGTTTTTTCCGTTGAGAGAACATAGAAAGAATTTTCTAAATCGGCGGGGCTTAACCAAAAAATGTCGCCGTCCCAGAATTGAGGATTATCTGTTTTTGGTGTTCCGCCCGATTGTATAGAAATAACATCTGTAAATTTCACTCTTTCCCAACCGATGGGCAACTTCTCATCCCCATCATATTTTGCATACGGGCAACGCCCACGCATGAACCATTCACGATAGAGCATCTGCGCCGACGCTTCTAAGATGCCTATTTGCCGTTGGTAATTTTCAATGAGAGTATCGTAACGGCGCAAGATTTCCGCGAAGCGGCGTTGGATCAGAAGTGGCGGGAAAATAACTTGCAGGTCTTTTAAGTCTGAAGCTCTTATTCCAGCTTGCACTCCTTGTTGGACAATTAAACTCATGCTCGATAAGGGCGATTTGAAGTAATAGTAGTAGAAAAGGGGGTCTGCCTTTTCCTGATTCAATCGCACTCTTATTATGTGACTTTCAAAAGTCGTAATTTCTGGCACTTCAATGACAATAGAACATTTACCAGCTCCAGAAAGTACCATTGATTGGCGGGCAAAAAGTAAGTCGTTTATATGAATAGAATAATTTTCAATCTCCCTATCACTCATTGATACAAGTTCCATCGGTATGTCTTTTATCCTGTCATTTGCAAATAGCTCGCCCATATTAATCATTTTATATCCTTCACCACGAACACTGCTTGGTCTGTTCAAGCCATTCTGCGAAGGGGTTAAATACAATTTCCCGAACTCAATCTTTTCCCAATTCATTACACCGCCTCCGCTTTCACTTCAGTGAACAACATCTGAAGATCGTCAAAGATTAGACGTTGTAGTTCATCGGCTTCAGTGTGGAGACGGGTGAGCGCCCTAGTGTTTGTCTCTAAGAAGACGCGGAACTCTTCATTGGTCATTTCGTCGCCTTCCGCGCTTACACCGACAAATCTTCCCGGATTGAGCGAGAAACCCTGTTGAGCAATCTCCGCGCGGCTCGCAATCTTGCACAAGCCTTCCACGTCACGCCACACGCCATCAGGAAAATTTGTATTGAGCCATGCCGCCTGCGCCTCAAAATAACCGATGCGCTCCAACACAAAGAGCGCATCTTCCCGTTCGTCAACCAGACGTTTGAGCGCGCCGCGTATGTCGGCTTTCGTGAAAGTCTTATCCTTTGGCGGGCGTAAAATCTTATCAGCGAAAGTCACCGCTTCTTCCGCGCGCTTGAATAGATCGTTAATCGCCACCTTGTCCATTAATTGCTCTGAGGCTGCGGCTGCCAGCGATACAAGATTGCTTTCCCAGTTGGCATTGTCAGCCAGCGCCCCCTTCGCTTCATCCGTTAGTTGCGGTGCAATCATCTTTCGCCACTCGCCCAACTTTACCCCTAGAGCGCGAAAAGCTACGGCGAGTTGTTCACGATGCGCGGCAACGCCTTTGTACGTCTTGCCCGTGTCCTCGTTGTTCACTTCACCATCGCGCCATGTGTCGTGCGCCTGATCGTAAAGCTCGCGCAATTCCTGAAACTTCTCCGTCTCGCCGCGATAAAGCCAGACTATAGACGCGATATTCAAAAGCTGCGCCTGTGTAAACTCGCGGTTGGCGCGCGTGACCTGATTGAAGATACGCCGGGCGTCAATAAAGAGCGTTTGATCGTGGCGCGGGTGCTCGACGTTCGTTTTCGCCCTATCGAAAAACCAGAGCGTGACCGGTAGCGTGACTGTGTAAAAGAAGTTGGACGCAATTGTGATCATCACGTCCACCAGCCCCGCCTCTACCATCTTCCGGCGCACTTCGAGTTCGCCGCCCCGCGCATCGCTTGATGAGTTCGCCATCACGAAGCCTGCGCGTCCCGTCTCGTTGAGTGCATTAGCGAACAGCGAAATCCACAAATAGTTCGCGTTTGAAAAGGTGTCGCTTTTCTTGCCTGACTTCGCCATGCTGACAGGCAGCCCGTAAGTAGCAAACAACGGATGATTGCCAATGTCTTCGATCTTTACGCTATCCACGTTGAACGGCGGATTCGCCATCACGAAATCAAACTTGCCGAAGGTGTCCGCGTACTCTTCGGTATAAGCTGCCGCTGTCAGCGAAGAATTGATGTTGCGTATGTCGCCCTTTAAACCGTTGACGAACAGGTTGAGTTTCCCCAAGTTTGCCGTCTCGTCAACTTTCTCTTGCCCGTAAATCGAAAGCCTCTGCATCCCCATGTGACGCTCGACGAACTTCGCAGACTGCACAAACATTCCGCCAGTACCGCAGGCCGGATCGAAAACTCGCGCATCCGGTTTGAATGGCTCTATGACTTCGACAATCAGCTTAACCACTGATGTCGGCGTATAAAACTCGCCGCCTTTTTGTCCTTCGCTCAGAGCAAACTTGCCCAAAAAGTATTCGTAAATTTTCCCGAACACATCGCCTTCCGCAACTTTGATCTCTGATAGGACATTGAGAATTTCGCGCAGTGTTTCGTGAGGTATCTTTAGATAATCATTAATAGGCAGCTTTACGCCTGCGTTTTCGTTCTCCTTCTCAAAAGCCTCCATCGCATCAATAACGGCCTGCTGGACATTATCTTTATCAGTCAGGTCGAGCAGGCTTTCGTAACGCGCCTCTATGGGCAAATAAAAACCGCACAGACGCTTGTACACTTCTTCTATAGTCTCGCTATTGCGGCTGCCTTCGCCTTCTTCAAATTCCCGTTTGGCTTGTTCTGTTATCTCGTTAAAACGGTTCGATGCATACCGTAGGAAGAATAATCCAAGCAACGGCGCTGCATACTCACTGGATTTGAGCCGTGCATTAGCGCGTAAGTTGTCGGCGGCAGACCACAAACGATCTTCAAATTTACGCGGCTTTGGAATACGGTCAAAGAGAATGCTTTTGAGAAGGTCTGTGTTTTTAGGTGTCATGAGTTGGTAGATATTAAGAATGTAACTAGCATGATTATTGTATTGGCTACTGCACAATCTCTCAAGAATCCATGTGTTTTAATTTTGTCTTAGGTGTGATACGTTGTTGCGAGTGCGGGCGACATTGTAATCTGCTCAAAACTTCAAGCACAAGGCGCAAATATCTGATAGAAAGTCGAGCAAACGATATGCAAGATGAACATGCTGACCCCGCTGGTGATGCGAACTCTGAAGCTCAACAATTGGAACTTGAGAAATGGGAACTGTCCCTCGCCGTGCTTAAAGAGGCAATTGCCAATACAGAAATAAAGGAGTTGTCGGAATATAAAGGAGAACCCTTACATCTTCGTTGGCACGTATTTTATCAAGAGATTGAAAATAATATTCTTCTCAAAATGTTCGTTAATGGAATGTTTGGCACGATGCATGCGGATGTTGAGTTGATCGTTACTGCCAGATGGATTCTTCGAGAAGTTGAAAATGTACTAAATCAGCCAGACGCAAACCGTTTATTTGATTTTACCAAAGAGGAATATTCCAATGTGTTGAGAGAAAACGTGCGAATGATTCTCACCACGCTGATTAATCAAATCCCTATAGTTAGTTTTCAAATCTTGAATCAAGCCTTTCGTGATGCCATCCAAGCGCATATCAAGACCTATGTTGAGCCAACGCTAAAAGAACACTGGCAATCTTTAGGCTTGCCCAAAGATTTTACTGTATCTCCCAGTGATGACCTTAATAATCATCTACAAAGCGTTGACGAGCAATTTAATGCCTTAAGGCAAGGTTTGCTAGGAAATAAGAGGGCGAGGCTTACAAGTGAAAGACGGGCAAACTTGGATGATGAGCATGAACAACTCCGCTCTGAATATCAGGCTGCAAAGGACTATTACAACCATAGCCGAAAGGCTTTCTTCGCGGGCAAACGCAACAGAACTGAAGATGAATGGGTCGAAGAGTGGAGGACACAAAGTTATCGTATGTTCCCGACCTTATATTATCGCTGTCTGGACGAGATAAATAACTATCAGCCCCATGAATTAGCTCACCTTCATCTGGCAAATTTTTATGGTCACGGTGCCGAATACATTAAAAAGCTGGTCAGCCAAGCATCAAATTTGAAACCTAAAAAGCCCCAGTAGGACATTTTCTCGAAATTTGTCCGACTCAAGCCGCAGATTTTCTTGATATTGCAGAAGCAATATGTCCTGTTTTTGATGATGTAAACTCGGACAAAATAATTCTGCACATCCATTCAAATCACCTTCATAAATCGAGTTTAATTCGGGCTGTCAGAGGTTCTCTGGCAGCCTTTTAATTTTGAAGAAAGAGGCTTGCTAGGTATCAGGTAGCAAGAGGTTGGCTGTGGACAAAAGAGTATGGAAATAGGAAGGGAAAAAGAGATGGAGCGACAAATTCTAATTGCTGATGAAGTGGCAGAGATATTGAGAGTTGACCGCCAGCGCGTTTATGAACTTGCGCGAAGAAATGCAATCCCCGTGATTCGGCTCGGCGAGCGTCAATACCGATTTGATGCCGAAGCTATCCGGCAATGGATGACTCGCGGCGGCAGCCAGATGGAAGAAGACGCGATAAAGGCAAAAGAAAGATGAGCGGAGAGCTAGCTGTGACTAAATTGAATGACTTTCTCGCGGCGTTCTTTCCCGACGAAGACGAGCCCATCCACTTTCGCGCCTTCAAAGCCAAAAGTGCGCCGGATGCGTCGGACAACCGCCCGGTCGTTGAGGTCGTGACGCGACGAAGATTAGCCACTGACGAGCAATTACAAAGTAGGATGGTTGCCGTAAATGAGACACGCGGCTGGTATTTCGTCGTCAACGCGGGCGGCAATGCTGATGCGGAAATTACGCGTTTCAATGCTTGCTTCGTCGAAAACGACGAACTGCCAATTGATGAACAACATCGGCGTCTTGACGCAGCGCCGCTTCAACCTTCGATAAGGTTAGAGACGAGAAAGAGCATTCACGCTTATTGGCTGATTAAGGGAACGTGTGATAGTGACGCTTGGCGCGATATACAAGTAAGGCTTATCGCCTATTTCAATGGCGATACGGCAAACAAAAATCCTTCCCGCGTGATGCGCCTTCCATTCCTCAATCATATTCACTATGACGCTGGAACGAAAAGCTATGAGACAAAGCGCGTCGAGCTTGGAGAATTTACGCCGGAGCGTAGGTTTACGATTATCGAGATGCGGGTCGCATTTCCCGTCGCTGCCCCTTCACCACCCGCTACACCGCCGAATGACGGGGCAGTAACGTTTGTTTCATGGGATGAGCTAAACGCCGAACTCAAGCGGCGGATCATGGTCGCAGGTAAGCAGAACGGTAAAGGCATTTATGAAGCGCGGGGCATCTGCCACGATGGGCACGGCGAGACGGCACTGATGTTCAACCCGGCCACTGGTGCGGTGCATTGCAACAAAGGATGTGATTACAATGCAATCCTTCGCGCTTTTGGACTTTCCGAATCTTCGCAATCAGGCGATGGCAAGCAGAGAGCAGGCGAAAGCGAGCGTAAGCAAAGCCAAGCCTCAAGGCTCGTCTCTCTCGCCGCACCTGTCCAATTCTTTCACACGCCGGAAGGCAAAGGATTTGCGAGTGTGCCAGTTGGCGATCACGTCGAGAACGTGTCTATCAAGTCAGGTGCGTTCCGTGATTGGTTGATACGCGAGTATCGTCGCACAGAAGGCGCATCGCCGGGCGCACAAGGCGTACAAGACGCGCTAAACGACCTCGCCGGTACTGCACGTTTTGATTCGCCCGAAGCAGATGCTCACACGCGACTTGCTGAGAATAACGGCGTGATCTATCTGGATTTGTGCAACGCCGATTGGCAAGTCGTCCGGATCACGACCGAAGGATGGAGCGTCCTCGAAGGGCGCGACCTGCCAGTTAGGTTTCGGCGCACACGCGGGATGCTGGCCTTACCGACGCCCGAGGCGAGCGGCCATCTTTCTGATCTGCGTCGTTTCATCAACGTGCGTGCGGAAGATTGGGTGCTTGTTGCCGCATGGCTCGTCGCCGCGATGCGACCCGGCAGACCATTCCCCGTCCTTACTTTGAACGGGGAGCAGGGCAGCGCGAAAAGCACGACGGCTCGCATTCTTCGCGCTTTAGTTGATCCGAACAAAGCCGCACTCCGCAGCGTCCAACGCGACGAACGCGAGTTGATGATTGCCGCCACAAATGGCTGGATTGTCGCTCTCGATAATCTTTCCAATATTCGCTCATGGCTGTCTGACGCGCTTTGCAGGTTGTCAACGGGCGGAGGATTCGCTACTCGCGAGAACTACTCGGATGATGACGAAGTGTTGTTTGATGCTATGCGCCCGGTGCTTCTGAACGGCATCGACGAACTTGCCACACGAAGCGACTTGCTCGACCGCGCAATTATCGTCACCCTACCGACGATCACGGAAGAGAACAGACGCGAAGAGGCCGACGTGTGGCGTGAGTTCGACGAAGCACGCCCGCGCTTACTTGGTGCGCTTCTGTCAGCATTATCAACCGCGCTGCGCAACCTACCACACGTCAAACTTGACCGCTTGCCGCGCATGGCAGACTTTGCCCGCTTCGCCGTCGCCGCCGAACCCGCGCTCGACTGCGTGCCCGGCTCGTTCCTCTCTGCTTACACACGCAACCGCACGGCGGCAAACGAACTTGCTTTGGAAGCCTCGCCAATCGCAACCGTTTTGCTCGCGTTCGTGTCGGAAGTTGAAAAGTGGCGCGGCACCGCGGGCGAACTGTTGAAGAAATTGAACGAACTCGCGGGCGAGACTACTCAGGCAGAAGGTTGGGCGAAGTCGGCGCAATCGCTTGGCGGCACGTTGAAACGACTCGCGCCAAACTTGCGCGCCTCCGGCGTGGACGTGAAAACAGGCGTGCGTATGCCGGGCAGCGGTAAGCGGCTCATCATTTTAGAAAAGACCAGCAAACAAGCGTCACACTTGTCACAGCCGCCACAAGCGGCATCTTCACAGGCTGAAAATTGTGACAATGATGACCGCGACCATGACGGCAGCGGCGAGGCATTGTCACATCCAGAACCTAATGAAATTGGGATGTATAACGAGCGTGACGAGTGTGACAACGATTTACACGGCTTTTCTAGCAGCGATGACTTAAGCGCAGAAGAAGCCGAACTCGCCGCGCGGTTGGAGTATGACGAACATTTGCCACGCGCCGAAGCCGAACGCCGTGCGCGTGAATGGTTCGCACCTGTGCCGTTCTGAGAAAAAGATAGTTGTGATGCTAAGTACGAGGGGAAGAAGAATGAAAAACAAAACTGATAATCCGTTACCCAAGATGCTGCACGGCAGCGTTCACGCTCAATACGTTCGCTGCGGTAAAGCTACGTGTAAATGTGCGCGGGGAGAACTGCACGGGGCTTATTACTATCACTTTGTACGAATCGGCGGAAAGCTCACTAAACGCTATCTCAAAGCTCATGAAGTCAAGCAGATGCGTGAGGCTTGTCTGGCTCGACGCGAAGATGAAAAAGCGCAACGCGCAATGTCACACAAGACTTGGCAACGATTAAGAGAACTCACCGCGCAACTGCGCGAGGTATTAAAGCAAGTAGGTTAGTTTGCAGGAGAGTAACGCCATGCCGCGAAACAAGAAAGTAAAGAAAGCCTTAAAGAATCAAGCCGAAGATCAAGTAAGCGAACAGTCGCCGGAAAACACTTCTACTGAACTTCAAGTAGAGGAAAAAGGCGGAGCGTTTGATCAGCCACTTCCGGCGGAAGTTCATGAGCGTTTTCAATTGCCACCAGATCAGTTCGTTGAATCACAAAATCAATTGGAGGAGTTAACCGCAAAACAGCGGGAGCGAATGGTTTACGCAGATTCAATTGAATCTGCGGTTGGTTACAATTCTTTGATTCGGTTGCTCGGCCATCATTTCATAAAACAAGTCGCTTACTACCGCTCAAAAGAAGGCGGCTCTTTATCACTTGATGAGGCGAGAGCGAACGCTTACCGACAATGCAAAGATGAAGAACAAGCTAAAGAATTGTTTGACCTGTTGATGAGCATACCGATTGATTGGATAGATTTTAAGGATTTATTAGAGCTAAATAGCTTTTCTACAGTGATGGCTGAAAATGTTTGGGAGGTAATAAAACGCGAAGCGAAAGATGAGTTTGAGAGCGGCCATTTAGCGGCGAACGCATTTGAGCCGGTTGATTATTTGAAAGATGCTTGGACGCGAGCGCGTTACCTGGGTTTACGTGAGTCCTTTGCCACTGAATGGCAGCCACGCGGCGGCATTGAACTGAGCATGATAGATGCGATGGCGCAGGCATTCTTACAGCTACAGTATTGGACGGAACAAACTGTCAAGCGTTCTCGAACTGAACCGCGTGAGGAAGCCTACGAATATCAGAGGTGGAAGCATTACCAGCGCGAAGCGAAAACTGAAAGTTGGAAGCAAGGGCATTGGGACATCCCTTATGTCAGAGAACAAGATGCTGTGCAACATGCTGCATCAATGGCCGATCGGTGGCAAAGAATGTATTTCCGGGCGGTGAGACAACTCAGAGATTGGCGCAGATACTCGCCGCAAGTGACGATCAATAATCCGCAGCAAGTCAACATCGGCGAACAGGTAAACGTCGCTTCTGATGGCGGGCAGCAAGTAAATGTCAAAGCAGACAAATAGGAGATGTGTTACTCGTCGGCATCGGGTTCATATTTCAGCAAATCATTAGGTTTGCATTTGAGTACGGCACAAAGACGACTAAGCGAATCAATGCCGATCATTTTCAAATCATTACGAAACCAGCGTGCTGCTACTGTCGGTTGCACCCCCGTCGCCTTCTGTAATTGATAGGCTGTTGTGATGCCGCGTTTTTCGGCTTGCTCTCTAATCGCTATAACTATCATAACTCCAAAATAGCACTGTACAGGGTAATACTCAAGTGACAAATATTAGCTTACTAACTATTATCTTACTTGACAATATATTATCCAGTAGAGTAATATCCTCTTACAGCTTGAACAGTATAGAAAAGAGGAATCTGGAGATGATGAACATAGACCAAAACAGGATGCTGGAAGTGATTCAAGAGGCGTTCAACAAGGTTGCAGACTCTCGCAGATGGCAAACCGCAATTGCCAAAGCCAAGCAGCAAATCGAAGAGAATCCCTACTTGTACTTTGATGGTAACGCGCTGTTGATCCTCTCGCCTTCTGGCGAAATCTACACCGCGAATGGTTCATGCCAATGTAGGGCATACGCGAAGCATCAACCGTGCTGGCATCGCGCGGCGGCAAGACTTGTTGCGCGGTACATGCAGACTTCGCACTAAAGCGAAATGGGATAGGTGAGCGTGCCAACGCTCCCTATCCCTTCACTCCATTCCTTCCGCCAAAGAAAGGCCAGAGTAATGAAAATAGTAGCACAAAAAAGAGAGTGTGATGTTCGGACATGTAGGAGGTGCAACTGACATGGCTGGACAAATCATTAAGCGCGGAGACCGGACATGGCTTGTACGCATCTTCTTGGGGCGTGACGCTAAAGGCAAACAGCTATTTCACCGCAAGACTATTCACGGCACGAAAAAAGATGCGAAAACCTACCGCAACAAAGTGGTACGAGACAGAGATATGGGAACATTTATCGAACCGGCGGCTCTGGCCGTTAAGGATTATCTCGATAAGTGGCTCAAGACTGCTGCGCGCCCACGTTTACGCGAACGCACCTATGACGATTATTCGGAGTTGCTGAAAAGATATGTGAGGTCAGACTTAGGGGAGAAACGGTTGTGCGATGTACGTCCGCTCGATATTCAAAATCTCTATGCTGATATGACCAGGCGGGGATTGTCGGCACGCACCGTGCGTTACACGCACGCTATTCTAGCCTCAGCCTTCAAGCAAGCAATTAGATGGCAAATGTTGATTCATAATCCCTGTGAAGCTATTGAATTGCCGCGTGCTGAGCGGCGCGAAATGAGTGCTTTTTCGCCAAAGGAAGCTGAAGAATTTCTGAAAGCAGCAAAAGAGAACGAGCATGGTGTGATATTCGCCTTTGCCCTTGCAACAGGTATGCGCCCGGAAGAGTATCTTGGATTGAAATGGTCTGATTTGGATATGGAGAAGGGCACTGCGATTGTTCGCCGCGTACTTGTTCGCCGTAAGGGTGGCGGTTGGTATTTTGGCGAGACTAAAACATCACGTTCGCGCCGCACCATTCCCTTACCGACTTCTCTTGTAAAGATGCTAACTGACCATCGGCGCAAGCAAATGGAGGGACGATTAAAGGCTGGAGCAGCATATCAAAATAATGATCTAGTATTCGCCACAGGCGAGGGCACGCCACATAATTCCCGCAACCTAGCGCAACGACATTTTCAAGCGATTCTAAAAAGCGCCAATCTTCCCCAAAAGTTTCGCCTTTACGACCTGCGCCATAGCTGTGCGACTCTTCTTTTGATGGCTGGTGAGAATCCAAAGGTAGTATCTGAGCGATTAGGTCACGCCTCAGTAGTGCTCACGCTCGATACATATTCTCATGTCTTGCCATCAATGCAATTAGCGGCTACTGAGAAACTAGAGAAGATGCTATTCAGCAGGTAAATGTTAAGAGAAATTACAGCCATAGTCTTCTTATCTGCCACTATTTGTAGCTAATTTTTTGCTAAACCTAAATATTGACTTCCTACAAAGTGGAACAGTAATCTGTATCAGTTTCCGTGACAAGAACAAGTAAACAGTAAGTTAAAGTGCAAATCTTACTAACCTCATAACATCACTCACACAAAAAAGGTTTTGACGCTATGTCCAAATCTAAACCAAGAACCACAACCTTAGACAAAGGGAATGCTTTCGAGCAGCAGGTCATAGATGTTCTAAGGCTATTACCAAATGCTGTTGTTCAAGAGCACGTAAGTATAGGTGGCAAGAATATTGATGCTGTTTGTGATATTACAGATTCAATTGGCGCGAATTCTACCGTGGCCTTTGAATGCAAGGACTATGAAAGACCTTTGACGCGTGAATATGTTGCCAGTGTCTTAGCTGATTACCAGCCCCTCCTGAATCAAAGTTTGATAGATCGATTCTGCCTTGTTACTCGGAATGGAGTGGTTGCTAATGCCAAAAAATGTTTTGACGATAAAGTTACTCAACATCTCACATATTCGGAGCTGCTAGATCGTCTTATCGCGCCTAGACCTCTTATAAGTAATATGTATAAACAGTTTGGCTTGGATGATCTAGATAAATATTATGTTCCGACTAGCTGCTATGACGTTGATCTATTATTTATTAGTCAAAACTTTCCTTTGATATACAACTCGTTTATTGATTTTGCTATTGAGGGAGTTTATGACTACGCAACCGCTAATTACTATTGGAAGAAATATGCACCAGACGAAGAATCCGCATCTCTCAGCGACCAATACAACTCAACAAGTTTTAATAAGGCTAGGAATATAAGAAAAAGCCAGAAAATCAGTGCTTTAGAACCTATTATTATTAAATGGGTAAATAATACATCAATCCCACAAGCTCTGGCGTTACTTGGTTCTTATGGTACAGGTAAATCCAGTTTCGCAAAAAGAATCGCTCATGTATGGGCAGATAGATATGAAAAAGGACTAACAAATCGAATCCCTTTGCTAATTGAGTTGAGAGATTTTGGCTCGCATCAGGATATTAGAGGTCTTATTACTCACGAGTTAGTAAACCGCCACGGGTTAAGGCTGGGTTCATACGAATATTTCAGCTTAATGAATCGTCAAGGAAAGTTTTTGCTGATTTTGGATGGCTTCGATGAGATGAAACAAGGGTTAAGCAAAGATGTTTTACTTTTTAATTTTAACGAATTGAATAAACTTTATACGCCTCAAAGTAAAATTATCTTATGCGGACGGCCTACTGTATTTGCAAGTGAGGGCGAGCAAACAGCAATTCTTAGCGGTAGTTCTGAAACTGACTTTACGCATTCTGTTGAGTATATCCAGATAAATATTACTTCATTTTCTCATGAGGATATATTTGAATTCTTAGACAAGTATTCTAGTGTTAAATATCCTAATGATAAAAGCCATGTATCAGGACTCATTAAAGAGATCAAAAAAGAATTGCCGTCAAACGCTGATTTAGAAGTCTTGCTTTCTCGGCCTGTTCATCTGCCAATGCTAATAGCGATCCTCCCACAGTGGAGATTGCGTATTAAAGATTTGAGTCGAGCAAAACTATATGAATTGTTTATTGACAAAGTGATCGCTCGTGAGATGCTAAAGAGAAAACAAGAATTTAAAGAACATTATGACATTGCTGCTAGGCGTAGGTTTGCATCAGATTTAGCAGTGCAGATGTTTAAATTGGGAGATTCACGATCTATACGGTTTTCGGAGATTCCAGACGAAATAGTTCGCCCGTATAAATTTCAAAAGCAGACCTTAGATAGTGCAAAAAGAGACCTAATTAACGCATGCTTTCTTGAACGTAAACCACCTGATATTCTTTTTTTCGGACATAAGTCTTTCGCTGAATTTTTGGTAGCAGAAAAAGTCTTGGAGGTGATGAGTGAGGAGCCACCTAACACTAATTCTTTAGGGATTAAGTTTAGTCCAGAGGTCGTTTCCTTCATAGCAGAAATGGCAACGGTTAATAATTGGATAACCCTAACTAAAGTGCCCTTAGAGAACACACGATTGCTTGACAGTTCTCTTAAATTTCTACTTAGAAAATCTTACATTGAATTGCCGACTGATATTTCGAGATTAGATGCTGCACTAGGAAGTTCAGAAGTATTCAATAAGTGGCAAATGGTAGTAAGTAGATTGCCTGTAATGCTTACATTTCGATTTGTTGAGTACATTCAAGCAGTTATTAGTTCTACAAAACACTGTAGTCTAGACTGTGAGAAATTCCTTCGCTTTCTGATAGAGCATAGCGAAGACATGGTCTCAGTACACGCCTTTCGAGCACTAGAACTGGTAAACAGAATCTCGATAGCTGATGTCACTCAATTGATTGGGAAAAAGCGAGTAGATCAATGGGGGAAATATAAATGGATAAATGAGTCAGCCTAACGAGTAATACAGTAAGAAAATGAAGAGAGTAACTCTTATGTTTCGTGAAACCAGATAAAAGAATTTAAGTCTCTCGTTCAGCCTAATCATAGACACTTACATATTACAAGCCATTTACAACTAAGGATCACGAAAAGATGCTATTCAAGCGGGCGTGACACCATAGTGACCCAAACGACTTAGGGGCAGCCACACGGCTGCCCCTAAGTCGTTGTAGATAATGATGGAGCCGAGGGGGATCGAACCCCTGACCTCATGACTGCCAGTCATGCGCTCTCCCAGCTGAGCTACGGCCCCTTGGTTGATTCTATCGTGTGGACGACGAATGGAGAGATTAGCTTAGCGTGAGAAAACTCGTCAAGCGGAGGGCTATGGATGGCGGCGCGTGCGCGCGGCGAAGGAAGCGAGGCTTGCGCCGGCGACGAGGAGTGTGAGGCCGAGCGTGATGCGCCATATGTCGGGTCTCTCGCTCGTGCCCGTCTCGGTGATGACGATGGCCGCGCGCGGCGCGATGAAGGCGGCGCGGTAAGCTACCACGCCGCCCACAGCCGCGAGCAGGATGCCCGCGAGCGTAGCAAAGAGTTTCACGCGAGCCGACTCCCTCGCCGTATGCGAGTCCGAATAGTCACGCGGGTCTTTTAAGCCTGCGCGGGGGATTGGTCGCCACCGGATTCGCTGCCGTCAGATTCGCCGCCTGCGGGTTCGCTCTTCGCCGCGCGTTCCTTGAACGGGATGCCCTTTACCAGCATGGTAGCGCCGAGGAAGCCTATGACGATGGCTGCGGGCCAGAACTGAGCAGGCAGTTGCGCAATCTTGACGGGCAGGCCGTTAAAGTTGAACTCGCTCAGCCCGAACGCGCCGAAGAAGACGACCACAAAAGCCACCCCCCCGAGGAATAATCCGGCCACCACGTAGAGTGAAAAATTCTTCAGCTTGCTGCCTTCTAAACGCTCTTCGCGTTGCTTGCCGGGTATCATGAGCATCAGGGGAAACATCAGTCCGCCGAGCATCGCGCTGCCGAGTTGTGTCCAGGGGAAGCAGAACACCAGCTCCTTCTCGCCCCATATCGGTTTGCTGTCGGCGTTCACCGCCTCGGCCACGATCTTCGCGCCCACCGGACAGGAACCGGTGACGCTTGTTACGATAAACTTCTCTCCTCGCTTCATCTGGATGGGCTTTGTCTCGCTCTCTAATTTGATGCCGGGCGCCCAGTTATCTACTCTGAGTCTGATATCTCTTACATTCAGCCCCTCTTCATCGCAGCTAATCATACGGTTGCCGTCGTCCATTGGTTGTATGGTTAGCTCGACTCGTTCGATGCCGTTCGCCGCCGCCCCCGGTTTAGCCGCCGTCACCACTAGCTTTGTGGCGCGGATGGTGGTCTCGAACTCAAGCTTGGTGGCGGGAGAGGACTTCACCGAGATGCCCGGTTGCGGTCTGACCTTCGCCACTACCTCGATGTTCCCGCCTATATCCGTGCGTAGTTCAATAAACTTGTCGCCTTCTATAGGGTAGGCACACTCGCCTTTCGGAATGACGAAGTAGTCTTCCGAAAATTTGGCATGATCTTTGTCGGAGATCAGATTCACCTCTATCTTCTGCGGGGCACCCTGACAATCCCCTTTCAATGGCTTCAGAGACACTATGAGCCTGCGCAGTTGCACTTTGTTGCCGAGCAAGTCGGATTTCTTCAGACCCAGATCATCTATTTGGAGTTGGTAGTCCGTAGCGGCGGCGGTGGCGGGCGCAGGAGGAGCGATAGGGGCAGCAGCAGGAGTAGCAGGCCGCCTCTCCTGAAACGAAGCCTTTTGGAAAATCGCGGCGTCGGTCATCCGGCGCGTGTCGGGCGCAGCCCTGCCGGTTCTGACGACAAAGGCGATAAGCGTCGCGCCGGTCACGAGCCTTTCGTTTTCGGCGTAGATGCGAACCGTTCCGGCTTGGTGCGAACTGAACTGCAACGCCGCCGCGCTCTGTCCTCGGCTAATCTTGATGATGGTTTGGACGGTGTTGACGTTGCCCGGCAGCGTGAGCGTCCCGTTACTTCCGCCATAGCCGACTCCTTTGCCGTCTCGTTTGGCGGTGTCTATGTCTCTCTGCCGTGTGGCGATGATGGTCACAGAAGTATCAGAGGGGGCGGCGATCTCGTTTCCCGATTGGTCGAGCAGTTTGATACGCAGTTGCGTCTGCTCTCTGACGCCAAGCGTTCGATGCCCGCTTAAGACACTGAGCTTGGCGGGGATGTTCGACTGTGAGGCTGCGGCAGTTACGGCGACGACGACACAGGCAGCAACGACGACACAGGTGAGGACGCTGATGAAGAGGTAGGTGGTTCGGGCGTGGCTACGCGGCATAGCGGTTCTCCTTATCAAAGAATGTCTCACGGGAGCTACGAGCCAAGAGGTGTGGAGCAGTAGGCTCTCGCAAGAATCGGTGGTGCGGGAAGTCTGCTCGCCGCGGCGCGAGGATTGCCGAGGATGTGGCCGAGCAAACGACAATTGAAGCAACTTGCTTCTACTCCAACTGCTCTGGGAAGTCAATAGTGAAGGCGACGGCTGAATTGACTGAATTTCCGGCGGCGGGACGGCGAAACGCAAAACGGCGGCTTGCACAACAGGCAGGCCGCCGCCGATTCGTTGACGAAATGATGCGAGCGAGTTTATCGCTGCCGTCTAACTATCGTCCCTTGAAGTCCGGTTTGCGCTTTTCGAGGAAGGCACGGACGCCTTCGTCCTTGTCTTCGCTGGAGAAACAGAGCGCGAAGAGATCGATCTCGCGGCGCAAGCCCTCGTCGAGCGTCGAGCGCGATGCGGTCTTAACAGCTTCCTTCGCCATACGCAGCGCGATGGGACTCTTCTCCGCGATGCGATTGGCAATCTCCAAAGTCTTCGCTTCGAGTTCTTCCGCCGGAACGACCATGTTGACGAGACCGTAGCTGTGCGCCGTGCGCGCGTCTATGATCTCGCCCGTCAGGATCAACTCCATCGCCTTGCCTTCGCCGACGAGGTGCGTGAGGCGCTGCGTGCCGCCGCCGCCGGGGATGATGCCGAGGTTGATTTCGGGTTGGCCGAAGGAAGCGCGCTCGCTCGCGATGCGCAGGTCGCAGGCGAGTGCGAGTTCGCAGCCGCCGCCGAGGCAGTAGCCGTTGATCATGGCGATGACGGGTTTCGGGAAAGTGTCAATCGCCGTAAACAGCGAGCGTCCGGTCATCACGTCGCGCTGGACGTTGGCGGTGCGTCCTGCAAACTCCGCGATGTCCGCGCCCGCGATAAAAGCCTTATCGCCCGCGCCCGTGAAGACGACGACTCGCACTCCCTCGTCCTCGCGCAACTCTTCGAGCGCCGCCGCGCCCTCCGCACGCGTCTGTATGTTCAAGGCGTTTCGTTTCTCAGGACGATTGATCGTGATGATGGCGACGCGCCCGCGCCGCTCGACCAGCAAAGTTTCGTATGATTGCGACATATCTCTCCTTAAAGTGACAAGTGACGAGTGATAAGTTAGATAAAACAGTGACGAGTGACAAGTGACGGGTGACAAGTTAAAGCAGAACGCTTGGCTTCAAACTTGTCTTTACTCGTCACTCGTCACTCGTCACTTGTCACTGCTCTTGATCTTCCGGCGGCGTGCCGTGATCGTCTGCGACCCAGGAGACGAAGAGGCGGAGCCAGTTCTCTGTTGGTTCGAGGATGGCGACGCCGATGCGCGCCGTGCCGTAGATGGCGGAGGCGATACGCACGACGCGTGCGGTGACTTCGATGGGTGCGCCGTCCGGGCGATGTGCGCGAAGATAGAGTTGTTCGCCGCGCGTCACTTTCTGGTTGAGATGGAAGAGCGCGCCGGTGGTTGAAATGTCGTCCGTCTCTGTAGGCTCGCTCCACGCCGCGCCGTCCTCCGCGCGACCGGAGACGACGATGGGCAGCCGCAGCGCCATGCGCAGCGCGAAACGTCTCTCTTCATTGATCGGCGTGGTCATAAGAGTAAGCAGTAAGCTGTGAGCAGTAAGCAGTCAATAATTTTGGACTGCACAAATTAGCGTCGGCGATAACGGCTGTGAGTTTTTAACTGCTCACTGCTTACCGCTTACTGCTCACTTCCTCTTCCTCGTTCCAGTTGTAGAAACCTTCGCCGCTCTTTTTGCCGAGACGCCCTGCGGCGACCATGCGGCGCAAAATTTCCGGCGGGCGAAAAGTTTCCGTGCCGAGCGTGCGATGCAAATACTCTGCGATGCTCAGGCGTACATCGAGGCCGACCAGATCGGTCAGACGCAGCGGCCCCATAGGGTGATTGTAGCCGAGTTCCATCGCGGTATCTATATCTTTCGCGCTCGCCACCTCCTGCTCCAACATACGCATCGCCTCTAATCCGAGCGCCACGCCCAGACGACTCGACGCGAAACCCGGCACATCGCGCACGGTGATCGGCTCTTTCCGCATCCGTTGCCCGACGGCGCGCACGGTCTGAAGCGTCTCTTCGCTAGTCTCCTGCCCGACGACGATCTCTACGAGACGCATGATGTGTACGGGGTTGAAGAAGTGCATGCCGACGACGCGTTCGGGGCGACGTGCGGCGCGCGCGATCTCCGTGATCGAGAGCGAAGAGGTGTTCGTCGCGAAGATAAATTCTTTTTCGGCGATTTGTTCGACTTCGCGGATCGTCTCCTGCTTCAACTCCATGCGTTCGGGCACGGCTTCGATGTAGAGGTCTGCGTGCGACGCTTCGGAGAGGCTCGTCGCGCCGCGTATGCGTTGCAAGACGAGGTCGCGTTCGGCTTCTGTGGTCTTGCCGCGCCGGATGCCTTTCTCCAAGTTGTCTTCGATGGCGCGCAGGCCGCGCATCAGAAATTCGCGCTCCACGTCGCGAAGCACGACGCGATAGCCGACGAGCGCGGCCACTTGCGCGATGCCGTGCCCCATCGTTCCTGCGCCTATGACGGCGATGGTTTCAATGGTCGAACTAGCTATGCTTGTGTTTCCCGGTGAGTCCAAAGTCGCTAAAATTGCCGTGTCAAGCGCGGACGAGGAGGAAACCGAGCGTCCGCGCCGCGCTTTACCTGGTCTGATTCGACTACATCCAGCGCAGAGAGTTATACTATACGCGCAAGCGAAAAGGCTACATGCGAAACGAGTAATTCGGGAGAGCGACGGCGCGCAAACATGCATTAAGCATATGCGCGCTCGCGCATTAAGGAGAGCGACGAGAAAAGAGATGACTCAAGAAACGCTGCATAAAGAAGTGGTGATCATAGGCTCCGGGCCTGCCGGACTGACGGCGGCCATCTACGCTGCGCGCGCCGATTTGAAACCGCTCGTCATCGAAGGGCCGCAGCCCGGCGGGCAGTTGACCATCACGACCGAAGTGGAAAACTACCCGGGCTTCGCCAAAGGCATTCAAGGGCCGGAGTTGATGGACGAGTTTCGCGCGCAGGCCGAACGCTTCGGTACGGAGTTTCTCGTCGCGTGGATTGACAAAGTTGATCTCTCCGCGCGCCCCTTCACGCTCCACACAGCCGACCACACGATCAAAGCCGAGACGCTCATCGTAGCTTCGGGTGCGTCCGCCAAGTGGCTCGGCATTCCGGGCGAAGCGCCCGCGCCGCACGGACTCGGCGGCTTAGGTGTCTCGGCCTGCGCCACCTGCGACGGCTTCTTCTTCAAAGGCAAAAAACTCGTCGTCGTCGGCGGCGGCGACACAGCGATGGAGGAAGCGACTTTCCTCACGCGCTACGCTTCGTCAGTCACAGTCATACATCGCCGCGATCACCTTCGCGCCTCGAAGATCATGCAGGACAAGGCGCGCAAAAACGAGAAGATTGATTTCATCTGGAACACGGACGTAAAAGAAATTCTCGGCACGCCGGAATCGGGCGTCACAGGCGTGCGTCTCTACAACAACCAGACGCACGAGGAGAGCGTGTTCGACTGCGAGGGCGTCTTCGTCGCCATCGGCCACAAGCCGAACACGGACATGTTCAAAGGTTGGCTTGAGATGGACGAGGTCGGTTATCTGAAAACGAACGGGCGTTCGATGGCGACGAACATCCCCGGCGTCTTCGCCTGCGGCGACGCGCAGGACTCCTTCTACCGTCAGGCCGTCACCGCCGCCGGAACGGGCTGCATGGCCGCCATAGACGCCGAACGCTACCTAGACAATCTTCCCGTCCCCACGCTCACGGGCGAAGAAGTCACCATCGAAGGCGAGATCGTCACTCCCGACCACGAACTGATCATCATGCCCGACGGCGAAGTCATCTCGAACAACGCCGACAGCGAAACCGAAGGCGCGTCCGCCGGAGATTGAGAGCAGAAAGATAACCACAAAGACACGAAGGCACTAAGGATTGTTGAATCTTCCTTAGTGCCTTCGTGTCTTCGTGGTAAATGCTGTTCAAAATCAGAGAAGCACGATTGAATCGTCGCGTTCGCGTTGTCGTGCGGGTGCGGGCGTCGTGTGTTCTCGCGTCGTTTTGCGCGGGCAGGTGTCGCAGTAGTCGCCGAGGTGCGCGCGCCGGTCTTCGCATTCGTTGCAGCCGAGCGTGAGGCCGAGTTGACGCAGGGCTTCGACGAGCGGGAGCAGGAGTCGCCCGCGTTCTGTCAGCGCGTACTCGACGTGCGGGGGGCTGCCGCCGTAGTCGCGTCGCTCTACGAGCGAGTCGCGTTCCATGTCGCGGAGTCGCCCGACGAGCGTGCGGCTGCTGATGGGGTGGAGCGCGGCGATCAGTTCGGTCGTGCGGCGCGGCGCGCGCGCCAGATCGCGCACGATGAGGAGCGTCCACTTGTCTCCGACCACCTGTAGCGCGCCCGCCACCGGGCAACCGTCGCCTTTGCGTCGTCGCATACTCGCCTCTCCTTCTCAAACGCAGAGATTAACACAAAGCGCACGCGCGCACTTGACGATTTAGAAACTCGTGCGAAGTGAACTGCTCTAACTTCCTAGTCGTCGAATAAAAAAACTTCACCGCAGAGACGCAGAGGACGCAGAGATCACGCGGAGAAAACCATTCAACTCTCTGCGCCCCCTTTGCGTCCTCTGCGTCTCTGCGGTGAGTCTTCGTGCGCGGTCGCAGCCAAATCAAACTTTTACATCTCAAGTCAGTGGAGACGCGCCTGCGTGTGTTGCTTCATAGTCGCCTGCGATGACGACGGTGAGATGATCGGGGCGGAAGTATTTGCGGATCGCGGTGTTGGCTTGTTCGAGCGTGACGGCCTGTATGAGTTCGGGGAAGCGGTCTAGGTAGTCAACGCCGAGACGGAAGAACTCCGCGTTCCAGAGCGCGTCGGCGATTCCGGCGTTGGTTGAGAGCGAGACTTTGAACGAGCCGATGGCGGATGATTTTTCGTCCGCGAGTTCGTCGGCGGTCATGCCATGCTCAACGTAGTCGCGCAAGACCGTGAGCGCGGAGCCGACTGCACGCTCGACGTTCGAGGGATTGACGGAGACGGCGATGTACCAGGGGCCTGCGGCGAGCGAGGGCGCGCGGAAGCGCGAGCCGATGCCGTAAGTCAAACCTTCGCGGTCGCGCACCTGTAGTCCGAGCCGAGAGGAGAGTGTTGATTCGCCGAGCGCGCCGTTGGCGAGCGTGGCCGCGTAGTAGTCGCCCGCGTCGCGCCTGAGCGGCGCAGCCGATCCGAGCAGCACGTCAACGTTCGCCTTCTCTTTAAGCACAACGATCTCGCGCCGCGACGACGCGGGCGGCTCAGGGTCGTCCACGTTGATCTCTACGCTCTCCGGCCCTGTGAACTCGCCAAACACTTCCGCGAACAATTGTTGAACTTCGCGCGTTTGCACGTCGCCGACGACGGAGAGGATGAGCGAGCGACCGCCATAGCGTTCTTCGTAGAAGCGGCGCACGTCTTCGACCGTGATCGAGTTGAGACTTTTGACGAGCGCATCCCCGGCGTGGACGTAGAACGGGTTGGCCGGATCGTATGTGAGTTGGGAAAACTTTTCGTAGGCGCGCTGGCGCGTGTTCGCCTGCTGCTCTTGAATGGCGGCGATGGCTTGCTGGCGCAGCTTCTCAAGTTCTTCGGCGGGGAACGCGGGTTCGCGCAGTTCTTCGGCGAGCGTAGAGAGAAGGAGCGATAAGTCTTTGGCGAGCGCGCGACCTGCGATCTCTACTGCGAACGGGTCGGCGGCGAATCCTATTTGTGCGCCGACGGATTCGAGATCGTTTGCGAGTTGGAGTTTCGTGCGGCGGCGCGTGCCGCGTTCGAGCATGTCGGCGGTGATGCGCGCAAGTCCGGGTTTGTCGCGCGGCTCGAAGTACGAACCGGCGCGGAGACTTCCGCGCAGAGAGATGGTCGGCGTCGCGCGATTTTCGAGGACGAGCAGAACCGCGCCCGTAGGCAACTCTGTGCGTGCGACGCGCGCGGCGAAGTTTGAGCGCGCTGCGCCGCGTGCGGGCGTGTTGGCAGCGGCGGCGGCGGAAGATTTCTCGCCGCGCGTGGCGAGCGTCTGCTGCTCCAACTCCTGCGGCGTCGTGCTCCCGCCCACACTTATTTCATTATCCGTGCCTTCCCGTTTCACCATCTCTTACACTCCCGTCCTGCAATCAAACTTAAAAAGATTTAGTCGCCGCTTGATCCGTTCGCGCCCGACTCGTTCGTCTCCGCGTCGCTTTCTGCGTTGGGTATCTTCGGGATGAAGTGGCCGACAGTGCGGTTGTCTTCCGCGAAGTAGACTTGCGCGACGCGCTGCACCTCGGCGGAGGTGACGCGCGCGATGTTGGCCGCGTAGTCTTTGTAGAAACGCCAGTCGGCGACGGCTTCGGCTTCGGACATCTGCGCGGCGATGTCCGAAGTGCCGTCGCGGCTGTAGGCCACCTGCGCGATGATCTGTTGCTTCGCCTTCTCCACTTCGGCGTCCGGCAAACGCTCGCTTGCGACGCGCGCCAACTCCGCGAGGATCGCCGCTTCTACTTCCGCAGGTGCGACGCCCGGGTTGACGGTGGCGTAGACGTTGAAGAGGCCGGGGTCGCGAAACTGATCGCAGTTCGACGTAACAGTAACGGCGAGTTCCGTCTCTACGAGCGCTTGATAGAGGCGACTCGTGACGCCGTTCGACAACGCCGCTGAAAGTACGACGAGCGGGTAGATGTCGTTTGCGGCAGGCGGATTGGCGGCGCGTTCGGCAAGCTCCGCGTTCGAGAGGACGTTCAGTTGTCCGAGCACGGCGGGCGTGTGGAAAGCGATCTGCACGAGCGCGAGTTCGCCCGCGCGTTTGATCGTCAGGCGTCGCTCGCCCTGTTGCGCGGGTTCGTCCGTGTAGACTTCGGGGATGGCCTCTTCGGTCGCGGGAAACGCGCCGAAGTGCTGGTTGATCAACTCAAGCGTTGCGTCGCGCTCGAAGTCGCCGACGAGTATGAGCGTCGCGTTGTTCGGGTGATAGAAAGTGTCGTAGAAGGCTTTGAGCCGCGCCGTGGGCACGTTCTCCACGTCCGCGCGCCAGCCGATGGTCGGATGATGATAAGGGTGCTCGCGGAAGGCCGTGGCATAGACGGCTTCGTCGAGCACCATCGTCGGCTCGTTCTGCCCGCGTTCGAGTTCGTTGCGCACGACGGTCATCTCCGACTGGCGATCCTCGTCGGCGATGAAAGAGTTGCGCATGCGGTCGGCTTCGAGGCGGACGGCGAGTTCGAGTTGGTCGCTCGGCACGGTCTCGAAGTAGTTCGTGCGATCGTACCAGGTCGTCGCGTTGAAGTCCGCGCCGATCTTTTGGAGCGTGGCGGCGATCTGCGTGTTGCGGTTCTTGTTGAAGGTGGGCGTGCCCTTGAACATCATGTGTTCGAGCAGGTGCGTCGAGCCTGTGTAGCCGACGGCTTCGTTGCGCGAGCCGACGCGGTAGAGCACGCACACGGTCGCCACTGGCGCGACGCGGTTCTCGACGAGCAGTGTCTTCAAGTCGTTGGCGAGCCGGTACTCGCGTATGCCGTCGGCTTCGGCGACAAAGCTCATGCCGCGCGGGAGTTTCTCGTCCTGCAAAAGTTCTCTGGTCTCCTTACAGTGAATTTAACGCGACCCGTATGCTAACAAACCGCGCACGCAGAGCGAAACCGGCACGCAACGGGAAAGGGGTAGAAGCGTTCCCGCCGCATTCGCGAATCGAAAATATTATTTGGCTTTGCATTATAAAGTACTTGACGGATTTTGCGAGAAGGCGTATCTTGCGCTTGATGACTGTCGTTAAACTCACACGCCTTGAGCGCCCGACGGAAGAGGCAGAGCCGCCAGCCCTGCACGCGCGCGCGATGGACAACCTGCGCTTCATACGCGAGACGATGGAGAACGCGGCGTCGTTTACAGCCGTCTCCGGCTGGGGACTGTTCGTTGTGGGCTTGACGGCGTTTGCGGCCTGTTACCTTGCCGTGCGTTCGACGGGGCGCGGGACGTGGATCAAAATCTGGATAGCCGAAGCCGTCGTGTCGCTCATCATCTCGGTCGTGGCGATGAGCCGCAAGGCGCGCGCGGCGCGGCAACCTCTGCTGTCGAAACCGGGGCGCAAACTCCTCTTCAATCTCGCGCCTCCGCTCTTCGTCGGCGCGCTCCTGACCGTCGTGCTCTCGCGTTACGGCACGGTGAGCGTGATTCGCCCCGTGTGGTTGTTGCTCTACGGGGCGGGCGTGGTGACGGGCGGCGCGTTTTCCGTCAGGATCGTGCCGGTCATGGGCTTGTGCTTCATGCTGGCGGGGACGCTCGCGCTCTTCAGTCCGGCGGCGTGGGCTGACGCATACATGGCCGCAGGCTTCGGCGGCCTGCACGTAATTTTCGGACTGCTCATCGCAAGGAGACACGGTGGCTAAAGGAAGCGCACTCAAAAGCAATCAACGCAAGGCCGCCTCGCGTCGCAGCGAACTACTGCGCGAGGTAGGGCGCGAACCGGCGACGGTCGCCGACGCTCCTCCTCCGGCGTCGGAAAAAAGCGCGGCGGAGTTGGATCGCTTGATCCACGAACGCCTGCGTCTGGGGATCGTGAGCGCGCTCGCGGGCAGCGAGTCGCTGACGTTCAACGAACTCAAAGAGATTTTGAAGACGACGGACGGCAACCTGAGCGTGCATGCGCGCAAACTCGAAGACGCCGAATACATCACCTGCGAAAAGTCGTTTGAAGGCCGCACGCCGAAGACCGCTTTTCGCCTGACGAACGAGGGGCGGCGCGCTCTCACGCGCTACCTCGACCACATGGAATCAATCATCCGCACGGCGCGCGAACGCTGAACGCAAAATTTTTTTGCATACTCACTTTATGAAACAAAGGGCTTTACAAATTGCGACGGGCGACGGCGACGGGGGCTTGCACGTCGCGATCATCATGGACGGCAACGGGCGTTGGGCGCAGGCGCGCGGGCGTGTACGCACGGCGGGACACGTGGCGGGCGCGGAAGCCGTGCGTCGCGTGGTTGAAGCCGCGCCGCATTTGCAGATCACGACGCTCACGCTCTACGCGTTCTCTTCGGACAACTGGGGGCGACCGCCGCGCGAGGTGTCTTTGTTGATGCGACTCTTGCGCCGTTACCTCGTCGCGGAGGCGGAAAAGCTGCAAGAGCGAGGCGTGCGCTTGTCGGTCGTAGGGCGGCGCGATCGCCTGTCGCCGCCGCTACGCGCAGCCATCGAGACGGCGGAAGCGAACACCGCTGGCGGGCGCACGCTCTGCTTGCGACTGGCGGTTGACTACTCTTCGCGCGAGGCGATTTTGCGCGCGGCGAAAGTGCTGAACTCGGAGCGTAGATCGACAAGCATGGTGACGCGCGCGGAGTTTGCGTCTCTGCTCGGTCGCGCGACACACGACTGCGCGCCCGCGCGCGATGTTGACTTGCTCATACGCACGGGCGGCGAGCAGCGCGTGAGCGATTTCCTGTTGTGGGAGAGCGCGTATGCCGAACTCTATTTCACGCGTCGGATGTGGCCTGATTTCACGGGCGACGATCTGGCGGAGGCGGTCGCGGAGTTTCATGCGCGCGAACGACGCTTCGGCTGCGTGCCGTTAGTCGCGGCGACGGGATGAGAACGCGGCTCTCCGGTGGGAACTTGAGAATGGCGCTATCGAAAATGAAAGTGGCGAACGGGTTGGATGTTGGAACAAGTGCGTGTGGGACGCGTGTAACGTCGGCAGGCGGAAGCGATAACGTTTGGGAGGCTCGGTATGTGTAAGCGTACGAAGTTGGGGTTGAACGTGCTGGAAGCGGCGTTGTTGTTGGGCGTGCTCGGCGACGCGTTGTTGCGCCAGACGCCATGGGGCTTAAACGTCTTTTTGTGGACGGGCGCGCTCGTGGCGGCGATGTCGGCTCTGCACATGCGCTACGGCGGGGCGCGCGCGAGTTTGCGCGCGGACGGCGGGTGGCTGTTTGCGCCGCTCATGTTCTTCGCGGCGGCGTTCGCCTGGCGCGATTCTGAGACGTTGAAGTTATTGGATGGGCTGGCGTTGTTCACGGCGCTGGCGCTGCTGGCGTGGTGCGTGCGCGGGCGGGGGATTCGGCTGGCGAGCCTCGCAGACTACATGCTCGGACTCGGGCACGCCGCGTTCGACGCGATGTTTGCGAGTTTGCCGCTCGTCATCAAAGACGTGGAGTGGGCGAGGATTCCGCGAAACGGTGTGATGCGTCACGCGTGGGCTGTGGCGCGTGGGCTGCTCATCGCCGTGCCGCTTTTGTTCCTCTTCGGCGCGCTGTTCATGGCCGCCGACGCGGTCTTCGACGGCATCATGCGGCAGACCTTCCAACTCGACGCAGGCGTGTTGTTCTCGCACTTCTTCCTCGCGCTCCTGTTCGCCTGGATGACGGGCGGTTTCCTGCGCGGCATGATCTTGAACGAGCAGACAGCAGAGACTGTGGGCGAAACTATGCCCGCCGCGCCCGCCGCCATCGCTTACACTTCGATCACGGTTGACGACAAAGAACGAAACGGTGCGGGGTCGAACGAGCGAAGACAACCGCCGGAGAGCGTCGTCGTGGAAGGCGGGGCGACGGCGGCTGAAGGCGACGCTGGAAGAAGCGACGATGCGAAGACGCGCGGCGCAGACGACGTGCGTGATCAAACGAAAAATGCACGCGGGCAGACGAGTGATGCTGCTCAGTCGGCGGCAGCGACGGGCGCGACGATTAATACGACGGCGCAAGGGGCGTCGCCGCGCGGGTTCTCGCTCGGCGCGGTCGAAGTGGGCGTCGTGCTCGGATTGCTGAACGTGTTGTTCGCATGTTTCGTCGTCGTGCAGTTTCGTTATTTCTTCGGCGGCGCGGCGCGCGTCATGGCAATCACGGAGCTGACCTACGCGGAATATGCGCGGCGCGGCTTCTTCGAGTTGACGTGGGTGGCGGGCTTGGTGCTGCCGCTCCTGCTCGTCACACACGCGCTCTTAGGCAAACACCGACGCGCCGCCGAACGCATCTTCCGCCCGCTCGCCGCAGTACAAGTCGCGCTCCTCTTCGTCATCATGGCCTCGGCGGTCGCGCGCATGCGGCTTTATCAAAGCGAGTACGGGTTGACCGAACTGCGTCTCTACACGACCGCGTTCATGCTGTGGCTCGGCCTCGTCTTCGTGTGGTTCGCGTGGACGGTGCTCGTGCGCTCCAACCGCCAACGCTTCGCCTGCGGCGCGCTCGTCGCCGCTTTCGTCACAACCGGACTTTTGCATCTACTCAATCCCGACGCATTCATTGTGCGCGCCAACACCGCGCACGCGCGGGCGGGGCGTACGTTCGATGCCGTTTACGCCGCATCGCTCAGTGCCGACGCCGTGCCCGCGCTCATCTCCGCGCTGCCCTCGCTCAGCCGCGACGAACGTTGTCTCGTCGCTCGCGAACTCTCAGATCACTGGTCGCATCCCGCGCCGGAAGAGGATTGGCGCTCTTGGAATCTCGCGCGCTCGCGTGCGCGCCACATGGTCGCCGCGCACGTGGAAGATTTGAGCGAAGCGACGTGCCCGCCGCCCGCGAGCAGCGTTCCCGTGATCGCGCTGACAAGCGCAACCGCCGCAACTGGTGGTGCAGTTGCGACGACGACAACAACGACAACCGTTGCACCCACAAACGCGACGACCGCGACTCAGCCCGCCGCGACAACTAACGCTGCAACGACTAATGCCGCGACGACAAACGCTTCAACGTCCAACGCGTCAACAACCAACGCCGCGACGATGAGCATGATCACCGAAACCAAAGTTGCTAACTCCAACGCGACTCAAATTGCGAAGGCGGGCGCGACTCAAATTGCGAAGTCCGACGCCGCAGCAAAGCGCTCGAAGTCCGTGCGCGGCGTGAAAGCGAAAGGGCTGAAACAGACGCGCGGCGGACGGCGAGCGAAAGCGCGTTGATGCGGTCGCTCTAGCGAAAGTTGAACGCGATGACGAACGTTGAAAAGTATGATGTGGTCGTAGTGGGCGCGGGGCTTGGCGGTTTGCAGTGTGCGCGTCTCGTCGGCGGCGCGGGGCTTCGTGTGTTGCTCGTTGATCGCAAACGCGCGCTCGACGAGAGGGTTCACACGACGGGCATCTTCGTGCGCCGCACGCTCGAAGATTTCCCGCTTCCGGCGGATTGCCTCGGCCCCGCCGTCCGCTCCGTCACGCTCTACTCGCCCGCACGCCGCGCGCTCAACCTCGACAGCACGCACGACGAGTTTCGCGTCGGTCGCATGGGCAAACTCTACCTGAGATTTTTGGCCGACTGCGAGCGCGCGGGCGTCCACTGGCTGCCGGAGACGCGCTACGCCGGTTGCGTCGAGACGACGGGCGGCCAATCAATCGTGCGGCTTGAAACTAAGGGACATGCGCGGCGCGTGCAAACCAAATTTCTCGTCGGAGCTGACGGCGCGCTCTCGCGCGTCGCGCGCGACCTCGGACTCGAAGAGAACCGCGAGTGGATCGTCGGCGTCGAAGAGGTTTTGACGGGCGTGCCGCTCGCGTGCGAACCGCGCTTTCATTGTTTCGTCGAGCCGCGACTCGCGCCCCGCTACATCGCCTGGGTCGTGGAGGACGGCGAAGAGACGCACATCGGCGTCGGCGGCTACACGGCGCGTTTCGACCCTCTGCGCGCGCTCGAAACGTTTCGCGCGAGTCTCAATAAACTTTTCGATCTGAGTCGCGCCGAACTCATAGAGCGGCGCGGCGGGCGCATCCCCGTCGGCGGCGTGCTACGCCGCATCGCGTGCGCGCGCGGCCTGTTGGTGGGCGACGCGGCGGGCGCGGTCTCGCCGCTCACGGCGGGAGGTTTAGACCCGACGCTGCGACTGTCGAATCTCGCCGCGCGCGTCATCACAGATTATTTTGAGACGAACGATCCGGCTGCTTTGCTTCAAGCATACGCGGGCGACACGTTTCGCGCGCGCTTCGCGTCGCGCCTGCTGATGCGTCGCCTGTTCACGGCGACGCACCAACCCGCACTGCTCGAACTCTCGTTCGCCGCGCTGCGCTTGCCCGTTTTCCGACAACTCGCGCGGCACGTCTTCTTCGGTCGCGGCTCGTTCCCGGATGTACCTGCGCCGTCGTCGCTTGCGTCGTCCGCCGCGCAAAAACTGTTCACGCCGGAAATTCTCTGAGGTGTAGACTCTATGAACGAACAAATTTTCAGCCGCACAGGCGCGACGAGCGACGCCTTTGCTCAACGGTCGAGGCGGGAGACAAGGCGCGCCTTCTTGCGCCGTCAGTTTCTGGACGAGGCGACTCTGGCGCAAGTCATCTTCGATATCACTGTCGGGATGGTAGTGCCGGTTCTCTGTCTCATGTTTGACCCGATAGTGTTTCGCGGAGGCGTCTTCGGCCAGCCGCTGGCCGCGCGATTCCAGTTGTTTGCCTACAGCGTGATCGCCGTCGAGATCGTCGCGCTCGGCGTGTGGCTGGCGATAGGCAAGCGCGCAGGAGAATGGTGCGGCGTCCTCTTCGGGATCATGCTGGCGGGCGCTCTCTTCTCTGCGGTTGTCGGCATCTTACTTTTGCCTTTCAGCATCATCGGGTTGTTATTCGCACTCCTCGGTGTCTTCGGCTTCACTCCGTTTCTCACGGCCTTCATCTACCTGCGCAACGCGCGCCGCGCGCTCATCGTGGCGCGCACGCAGATGCCGCGTGCGGGTCTCTTCGTGACGCTGTTGCTCGGCGCGACGCTCTCGCTCGGCGTGCCCGCGTTCGCACACTGGCGCGTCGGCAGTCTCGTAGAGCGTTCGCTCACGGAAATTCTTGACGGCGACGACGCACACGCTGCCGCCGCCGCGCGCAGACTCCGTCACGTAAGCTGGCTCGCTCCACGCGAGACCGATCAACTGGTACGGGCTTACGGTAGTGAGACCGATCCGGCGCGCAAAGCGCGTCTCGCGCGCGCGTACCAAGAGATGACGGGCGACGACATCGAGAACCGTTTATATGTGCTCAACGACTGAAAAGTCTCAAGTCCCAAGTCCCAAGTCCCAAGTCAAATGCGGCTTCGGGACTTGGGACTTGGGACTTGAGACTTAGCTCGCTTACGAATGAAGATCGCTCCGGTTAATCTTCCAGCACGGCGAGCGCCGTCTCGCCGCCGCCGGATGAGACGTTGCAGAGCGATGACGAAGAGAGACGCACGAGCGCGCCTTCCGCTTGCCCGCGAAAGAGGTACGGGTTGAAGTCTACGAACAACTCCTCGCGTTCGAGACGCGCTTCGACGGAGGCGTGCATCCACACTTTGCGCACAGGCGCGCGCTCCTGCACAACGTAAGAAGCCGAAAGCGCGTGCTCCACCGCGCGCTCCCAATCCTCCGCGCTCGTCTCCCAACCGATCACGACGCCCGCTCCGCCGTAATCATCGTTCGGCTTCAAGACCAGACGCGCACGCTCGCGTCGCAGTACGTCGAGCAGTTCGTCTTCACGGCCACCGAACGTCGTAACGCACGAACGCACGCGTCGCGTCCAAGGGATGTGCTTGGCGATTGTTTCGAGTTCGGCAGGCGTGAAGAGGTGCGCGTAAGTAGGATCGCTGAGGATTGCGAAGCCGAGTTTCTTGTGCGCGAGTTTGGCGCGAAAGGGATTCACCATGCAGACCTTGTGTTCAGCGTAGGCGCGCGCGAGCGGGTGCGTCTCGTCGCATCGTTCCAGAAACTCGTGGATCACGACGCGCTTGTAGAGAATGTCTATGCGGAAATCGCCTGCGCGCAAATGCTCGCCGTCGAAGGTGAGTGCGCGCGGGTCTGCGATGACGGTCGGGTGGCCTTGCGCGTTGAAATAGTCTTCAAGGATGCGAAACTCGCTCTCTGTGGAGACGCCCGCCCAATCAACTATCGCGATCTGCGGTCGTTCAACTTCGCCGCCCCATTCGCGATAGACTTCGACGAGCGCACGGAGCAGTCGCGCGTGCGGGCGCGGCAACCAGTGCGCGTAGCGCGCTAGAAATTCGCGCATGTGCGGAAGCCCGAAGAGCACTTTTTCCAGTTGCGACTGATCGGCTATGCCCGCGGGGTTCTCCGCATTGTATTCGAGAAACTTGAAATCGTCGCCGTTCAAATAAGCGTCGAGGCGGCTCGTGACGCACACGTACTTGTAACCGGGATCAATGCGCGCCATACGCGCTTCGCTCTCGGTCGGGTCGAGTTCGGCGAGCAACGCCGCGTCTGCGAGCGCGGCGTCAATCAGACGCTCGAACGCGCCCGCTAAAGTTTGCGCCGCGCGCGCCACCGCGTCGTACTGTGCGCGTGAGATGAGGAGCGGGCGCAGGAAGGGGCAGACGGGACGAGCGCCGTGGAGAAGTCCGCGCGCGCTCTGTTCAGCAGCGAGTTGCGCGAAGAGTTCGGGATTGATACTTGGGTCGGCTTCGATGCGCCGGTCGAGCCAGTCAACGGCGGCGGCGAGCGTTTGAGAGGACATGCTGTAACTCCCGCCACTGGCGCGAGCGCGCCAGTACTTGAATACTGAACAGGCGCGCGGGTCAGCCAGCAAATGTTTGCGTTAAGTAGCAACGACGGAAACTTCTGTCAACGTCTGCGCTGGCGTTATCTTAACGAGGAGCGTGCCGGCGACTCTACAGGAAACGAACCAGCAGGTAAACGACAAACAACAGGACGAACAACAGCAGACTACAACCCTTCGACCCTCCGCTTGCGGCATAGTCTGATTGTTTCTGTGAATAAGATTGTGGCGACGGCGGCGGCAAACTTTGGCTGGGGCTGACCTCGCGTTTTCGCTTCTCCCAAAATATGTCCAGCGTATCATCAACTTCCTGTGTGGGTATCTTCGCGGGTTGATGTAGTGATTGCCTTACCTCCGGTTGAGCGGCTGGCTGCGCCTCAACGCTCAACATCCCGCCGCAAGTCAGGCAGAAAGCCATCCCCACCAGATTACGCCCGCCGCAAATTGCGCACACAACCGCCTCGTCACTTTGGGCGTCGTCTCGTGCCGTGCCGCGCCCCGCGCGTTCCGTCGGGTGTCCACGTCGCGCTGCGTGTTGCGAATTATCCGTCTGCGTCATGTGGCCTGTGTCGGAGTTCGCGCGCAGGTGTTGGAAATGGAGTCGGCGCAATTCGTCGGGCGGCAAATTCTCCGCGGGGCTTTCAGGGAGCGGCACTTCCCAGTAGGTTGGGCGGACGAAGTTCGGACGACCGAGCGACAGCGCGTATTCCCACTCCTGCCGCACGTAGACTGAGTGCATCGAGTTGTGCGACCAGAAGAGTTGAAACACGTCCGCCTCTCTGATCGCGTCTCGCATCCAACGTTGCCAGTCTTGCCCCGCGCGCAGTTCCGTCACGTCGCGCAGGTATTTGTCGCCGAGGGAATGTACGTGATGTTCGATCTGCTCGACGACCGCGCGATCTTTGTGCGAGTAGGAGGGGAAGATTTTGCGAAACGGCGCGACGGACACATGTACGCTCGGAGCTTCTCTGGCCGAATTGGCGCTCGCTGCTGCGCTGTCCACGCGGATCACTAAGGGCACATCGGCGAGGATGAGACTGCCGAGAAAGACGGTCAGCCGACCGCGCACCGTCTGCCCGTCCAGAGACGCCGCCGCGCGCATCTCGAACTCGACCTTATGCACGCTCTTCTGCCATGAAAAACTCTGGCTCGGCGGATTGAATTCGCACCCGCGAATGTCCGGCACGAACGTGATCTCGCCCTTGTGCGGAACGGCATGCAGGCTGTTCTGCTTCACAGAGTCGTAGTCCGCCGTCTCGTCTGCGAGGACGCGCGCGGCAATACGCTCTACCTCCGCCAGCGGTTCAGGTTCATCAGGCGGCGCGTCCGGTCGCCGCTTCGACAAATGCGCGAACGCCAGCAACGTGTGCCAGCGCGCGGGCACAACCACCTCCGGTTGATAGACCGTGAACTGCACATTCTCGTCCGTGTAGAGAGGTTTATTCGTGGCCGCAGCGTCCGTTGACGGAGCACCCTCATTGAGTGATTTAGATGCGATCTCAACCCCTATGCGGATTTCTTCCAAAGACGATTCTGGGGCTATTGTCCTTGCCAACGAGCTTTCATAAATTGCTCCCACGTTCATTCCGAGCGCATCCCGCAATTCAGCCACAAACTCTCCGACGGTTGCCGGACGATCCTTTCCCTCCTTCGCCAGCGCGCGTTCGATGACGCGGGCGACGGTTGAAGGTATACCGGGCGCAAGTTCCGATAACGGCGTGAGTTGGCCTTCTAACTGTTTTTGTGCAATTTCTAAGGGCGTCACCCCATCGTAAGGCTTCTGTCCGGCCATCAACTCATAGGAGATCACACCCAGACTATAAACAACATCACTCTCGCCGACGGGCGGCGTCTCGTCGTCCCAAAGTTTCGGCGCGACGTAAGGCGCGGCGTCGGCCTGCGTGCTGAACCCGACGCCAGTTGAAATAGCATCGGGCTTGTCGTCAACAGATCGTTGGTTGAATATCAAAGGCAATAGCTTGACGGGCGGGGGAGCGTCTTCCACGCGCCCGATCATGATGTCGGCGGGGGTCAGAAAATCACAGTTGACGCCCGACGCATGCGCCGCTTTAAGAGCACTGGCGACAGGTCTGAGCACGTCCAACACCTCGAGGGGCGTGAAGCGACCGCGCTGTCGTAGCTCTTTGTCGAGCGTCTGCCCCTCGACGTACTCCAACACCATGTATTCGGCGCGCAGGTCGTAGATGGTGACGGCGTTCGGATGGCTGAATCGGCGCGCGGCCTGCCATTCGCGTTGGAAGCTGCGCTGCCGCTCAGTGGTCTCGCCGCGCAGTTCTGGTCTGAATAACTTCAACGCCACCTGACTGTCGAACAAAATATTGCGAGCGCGGTAGAGTTGGCCTGTGCGCGTCTGCGCGATCAACGCCTCGATTTCGTACTTCCCATCGAATACTTGTCCGATCAGCGGCGCAGCGGCGCTCGCTTGTAAAGGCATCCCGTCGAGAAGGCAGAACGCGGATTCATCTGCGTATGTGCGCTGGCAGGTGGGGCAGATTTTCATGGCGTTGACTCAAGCGAACAGAAGCGAGGCGGCGCGGGCAAGCCGGAATTATAGACCGGGCACAGGCCAAATGAAACAGAGAGTTGCGTTGGCGAGTTCGCCGGAAGTTGGTCTAAGATAAGTGGCAGCGAAAAAGTAAAATACAATTCGAGTTGGAAGCGCACAAAGTTGGAGACGTGCGCGGCGTCTGATACGTGGCGCGTTGAACTTGTAGGGAGGTGAAACGGGGATGTTGAAGCGTGTGCGAAAGAGCGCGGCCTTCGTGCTGGCCTTGTTGTTGGCGTCTGGTCAGTTGAGTTGTAGCAACCCGTTTTCGGGGCGCGATGGCGGCGGCAGCGCGTCGGGGAAGCCCGCGCCGCATTTTGAACCGGGCTTCAACCTCTTCAGCCCCGAACAAGACATCGAACTCGGCAAACGCTCGGCGCAGCAGATCGCGCAGCAGATGCCGCTCTTGAACGACGAGCCAATCGTCAACTATGTGCGCGGGCTTGGCGCGAAACTAGCCTCGCGCGCGCCCGGCCACAAGTTCCCTTACCAGTTCAACGTCGTCGCGACTAAAGAGTTGAACGCGTTCGCGCTGCCGGGCGGTTTCATCTTCGTCAACGCGGGTGCGATTGCTGCGGCAAAGAACGAAGGCGAACTCGCCGGAGTCATCGCGCACGAGATTACGCACGTCGCGCTTCGGCACGGCACGAATCAGGCGTCGAAAGCCTACATCGCGCAGAAGGGCTTGGGCGTTATCGGCGCGATCACGGGTGAGGATTCCGACCTTGGGCAAGTGATCGGCGCGGTCGGCGGCGCGGGCGCGAACATGCTCTTTCTGCGCTTCGGTCGCACAGCAGAGCGGCAGGCCGACCTCGAAGGCGCGCGCATCATGGCCGAGTCCGGCTACGACCCGCGCGACATGGCGAACTTCTTCAAGACGCTCCAATCCAAGAGCGGCCAGCGCACGCCAGAATTTTTGAGCGATCATCCAGACCCCGGCAACCGTTACGCCGCGATCACAAATGCGCTCCCCTCTCTGCGCGTGAGCGACAAGCCCGTGCATGACACGGAGGCTTTCAACGGAGTCAAAGCGCGTCTCGAAGGACGCCGCGCCGCAGGCTCGCTCGCTTCAACCGCAGAACCCGCGCGCACAGGCCCAAGCGATCCGACAAATAACCGGACGGGCGCGGCACGCCCCGAACCGCCCGCCGCCTCCTTCCGCGCCTTTAGCACTGGCGACAACTCTTTCGCTTTCCAGTATCCGGCGAACTGGGATGCGCTCTCCGCAGGTGACGACGGCGACGCAAATATGATCTTCGCCCCCAAAGGCGCGTACGGCAAACTCGGCGACGCGCTCGTCGTCACACACGGCATCTTCATCGGCGCGGTCGCGCCCGCCGCAAGCGACCTCGCGCGCGCCAACGAGGCATACGTCCAACAACAACTCGACATCAACGCAGACTTCCGCGTCGTCCGCCAACCGCAAAGGATCAGCATCGGCGGGCGCGAAGGCTACGCCACGATGGTCGCGGGGCCGTCGGTCGTCACCGGAGTCACCGAAGTTGACATAATCTACACGACCGCCACCGCCGACGGGCGACTCTTCTACCTGATCACGATGGCTCCCGAAGACGAGTTTGAATCCTACCAACCCGCCTTCCAACAGATCATCAACAGCCTGCAACTGGCGCGTTAAAAAAATTGGGGTAAAAGAATAGTGAGGAATTTAGAGATCGTTCTCTGAGAGGCCAGCTAGTTTCATCAAGTGTTTTAACAGACCTATTTTGAGTGTTTGATTTCCATGAATAGGAACGGAAAGCCGGACGTTGCTTCCGGCTCTCCCATAGACATGATGGCTGCCCTGCACACGGAGCAAAGACCAGCCATGACGTTCGAGCAACTTGGCAAACTCTTTACCGGAAACCGACTTCATACTGCGATTTCCAACACACGATCATGCTCCCGTATTTCTGTTGGCGACACGTCCACTGATAAGCAGCCTTCGACCGCTTCGTAGAGGTTTTGCAGCAACTCCTCGAACGTTTCGCCCTGTGTGGCGCAGCCCGGAATGGATGGAACTTCCGCCCAGTAGCCGCCTTCCTCAGCTTCATGCACGATGACTTTGATCTTCATGTCTCGCTTCCTTGCTTCGTCGCCGCGAACAAATCAACGCCCGCTCGTGATCTCGTCGGCGAGTTTTCCGGCGTCGTAGAGTTTGCGCAGGGCTTCGATGATCGCCATGCTGTGGACGGCGACGGCGCGGCCTCCTTCTTCCTCGTCAACGTAGACGTAGCGGTTCGGGAGTTTCTGTATGTTGCTGTCGAAGTTCAGCCCGACGAGTTCGGCGTTGCGGTTGATGACGGGCGAGCCGGAGTTGCCGCCGATGGTATCCGCCGTGTAGACGAAGTTGAAGGGCGTGGAGAGGTCGATCTTGTTGCGCCCTTCTTTGTAGCGCGCAGGGAGATCGTAAGGCGGCTTTTCGCTGAAGCCTTCGGCGCGGTCGTAGAGGCCGTAGAAGGTCGTCTTGAACGGGACGAGCGTGGTGTCTTCGCTGTAGCCGAGCGCGCGCCCGTAGGAGAGGCGAAGGGTGAACGTTGCATCGGGCGCAACGTTCTTGCCGTAGACGGCGAAGCGCGCCGCAGCGATCTTCTGCCCCGCGCTCGCGTCAACGCTCTGAATTTTCTCCTCGTTCCAAGCGCGCAGTTCTCGATAGATGGGTTCGATGCGTCGCGCGAGCGCGATGAGCGGATCGTCGGACTTCGTGATCGCGTCCGCGCCGCCTTCAAAGAGACTTTTGCGAAACGCCACGTCCGCGAGTTTCGTTCCCGTGATGACTTGCTTGGCGACTGCGGCGGGCGTCGCACCATTGAGCGCGGCGCGTATAAAGGGGTCGTCGTTGCCCAGAGTCTTCTGCGCTTCTTCGAGCCACGCGGCGAGCGCGGCCTCTTCCATGTCCGGATAGATGGGCGCGGGCGAGAACAAGTTTACTTTGAGAGCTTCGATGCGCGCATCGCGAAACTCGTCGAAGCGGCTTGAGTTGGGTTTGCGTATCTCTTCTGCATAGCGCACGAGGACGGAGGCGAGCGAGCCGAGACGCGAAGGCGAGAGGTTGGAGAATGCGATGCGCTTCGCCATCTTGGGCAGCGCCCCGTAGGCCGTCGCCACCTGTTGCCAAGCGGGAGCGTATGCCTTCTGCCATTCGGGGTTGGCGGCAATCGCGGCGAGCAGAGCCTTCTCTTCGGCCTCTTTCTTTCCGTACAAGCGCGCGTTCAAGAGTCCGGCCTGCTGGCTCTCAAGACGCTTGATCGAGTTTTCGAGCGAGCGGCGCGTCGCACCTGAGCGGCGGGCTTGCTCTGCGCCGAGCGCAGCGTAACGGTTGAGCGCGTCGCGGCGCGAAGACCAGACCTGCATCTGCAAAGGGTTGCCGAGGTCGCGTTGAAACTGTAGTTGCGCGTTGGTCAAGAGGCGATTGGTCGAACCCGGGTTGCCGGAGAGCAGGACGAACTCGCCGTCGGCAGGGCCTTTGGCCGACCACTTGAAGTAGTGCTCTGTTCTAGCGGGCTGGTCGTTTTCGTAGACGCGCAGGAACGACACGTCCAGGTTGTAGCGCGGGTAAGTGAAGTTGTCGTAGTCGCCGCCGAAGAAAGCGATCTGTTCTTCGGGCGCGAAGACGAGGCGCACGTCCGTATATTTCTTGTAGCGATAGAGCCAGTATTCGCCGCCGCTGTAGAGCGTCACCACGTCGCTCTTGAACTTGGTCTGGTCGGTTGACTCTTTTTCAATCGCGGCCATCTCAGCCTTGCGCTGCTCGTTGGCTTCCCTGTCCGATGCGCCTGCTTTGGCCGCGCCCTGCACGCGCCGCGTCACGTCCTCGTAGGAGACGAGCACGTTGATCTCAAGGTCTGGACACTTCACTTCTTCCGCCTGCGTGCGCGCGTAGAAACCTTCTTTGACGAGATCGTGTTCTTTCGTAGACATCTTTGAGAGTTGTCCCGAAGCGACGTGCTGGTTCGTCATCACCAGCCCGTTCGGAGAGACGAACGCACCGCTCCCGCCGTCCTGCAAACGCACGGAGGCGAGGCGCACATGATCGAGCCACTCTTTGGTCGGCTCGAAGTTGTAACGCTCCTTCCATTGTTTGAGCGGCGGGTTGTCGAACGTCCACATCCCCTCGTCGGCGCGCGAGGTAGCGGGCAGTGACAGCAAAAAAGACAAGGACAGTAAAAACGCGACGGCTCTTTTCATAGTTCGACTCCGTTTGTCAGGACTAAATTTGCTGGGAGAAAAATTGGTTTCGTGAACGGAGGATATTATACCTGAGAGCGACGCGCCAACGAGAGCAGCGGCTACCACGAAACGCGCGCAAATTAAAACATCAGGTCGAAGTGGCCTTCAAGGACGCGTTCGAGTTTGCCTGTGCGCCAGCCGCGCACGCTGTCGCGCACGAGCGGCGAGGGTTCTTCGCGGTAGCGGCGTACGATCTGCGGTTGCGAGCCGTTCGCGTCGGCGGCAAGCGAGCGCGCGGCCTGTTTACGCACGCCTTCGCGTCCGGCGGGTTCGTCCGGTTGCGCGACGACGCGTACGTGTACGCGCGCGCGGTTGAAAGATTTCTCGTCCTGCGGCGTCTCAAGGACGTGCAAGCCCGCCTCTGCGTGCAAGAGCGAGTAGGCCGCGAAGCCTGAGACGGCGGCGAGCATTTGATAAGGCTCGGAGGCATCTACAGCGGCGGCGGCAGCGTCGTCTCGCGTCTCTTCCAGAATCTCGAATCGCATGCGCCGCGCCTCAGCCCAACGCCGGTACATCTCCGCGATGCGGCGCGCGAAATCGTTGCAGACCGCATTGTCCGCGCCCGCGTCGCAACTGGCGCGAACCTGCAAGAAGAGATCGCGCGGGTGTCCGGCGGCGAGACCGCGACAGGCCGCGTCTATCAAATAGAGTTGGTGCGCGAGGCGCGCGACGAGGTCTGCGGGGAAGTGTTCGCGCTCGCGCGTCTTCTGCGATCCCGTGAGACGTTTGAGAAGCGAGCCTGCCGTGTCGAGTCCAGCCTCGATGCGATCCATGTACTCTGCGAGACCGAGCACGCTGAAGCGCGCGGGCGAAGACCAGAAACCGGGCGCGGCGGTTTCGAGCAGCGCGCTGTTTTTTCGCTCCTGCCATTCTTCCGTCTCAACTTGATCTTCGAGCGCGTCGAATTTGTCCTGTAGGAATTGCACTTCGGCGAGCGTGCCGCGCGCGTCCGAGACGATTGATTCGAGTCGCAGTTCGCGCTCGCCCACGTTTAAGTCTTCGTCGAGCGCGTTGTCGTCTGTGAACGCAGCGACGGTCGCTTGCGCTGCGGCGGCGGGTTCGGGCGCGTCGGGGTCTATGAACTCCACGTCGAGCGACTCGTCGCCGTGCGCGCGCACGAAGAGAAATTGATCGCCTTCGGGAAACTGGTGGTTGACGATTGTGAGCGCGAGCGGCGAGAGAAGATAACGCTCGATGGCGCGCTTCAAAGGCCGCGCGCCGAGGTCTGCCGTAAAACCCTTCTCCAACAGGAAATCAATCGCAGACTCGTCCCACTCCACAGCCCACTGGCGCATACGCAAACCGCGACGCCGCAGCACGTCCGTCAACTCCTTGCGCAAGAGATCGCGCATGATGCTGCGCCCGAGCGGACGAAACACTACGACGCGATCAATGCGGTTGACAAACTCGCGCCGGAACGCGCGCACGACTGCGCGCTCGACCGCGCCCGCAGCAAACTGCGCCTGCTCCTGCGAAAACCCTATGCTCGCGCCGTGCGGCAAAGTCGCGCCGAGGTTCGATGTCATGATCACTACGCAGTGCCGGAAGTCAGCCGTGTTGCCGCGCCTGTCCGTGAGCCGCCCGTCGTCGAAGACTTGCAGGAACAAGTCCCAGACTTGCGGGTGCGCCTTCTCAAATTCGTCGAGAAGAACAACGGAGAAGGGCTGCTTGCGTATGGAGTTGACGAGCGCGGTGCTCTCCGATGTATCGCCCTGCTCGCCGAGTATGCGGTCGAGCGTTTCGGGCGTTTGAAACTCGCTCATGTCGAGCCGGATCATGCGTTCGGGCGAGCCGAAGAGAAATTCCGCGAGCGTCTTTGCGATCTCGGTCTTGCCCGTGCCCGTCGGCCCGACGAAGAGGAAGACGCCTTGCGGGCGCGTCGGGTCGGTCAAGCCAGCCTTGATCATCGCCACGCGTTCGACGAGACATTCGACCGCTTCGGGCTGCCCGAGCACGCGCTGCTCGAAGAACGCGCGCAGGTCTTCCAGGTCAAGCCCCTCGCGTTCATCGAGTATGCTCACGGGCAGACCCGTCAACTGCGAGAGCGTGACGAGCAGATCGTCGAGCGTCACTTCGCCCGTCGTCGCCGCTGCACCGTCAGGCGTCGTCGCGCCGCGTTCGATCAAGAGGCGACGATGCGTTGAGTCAAGCAACAAAAGCAGATTGCCGGGCGCGGCCTTGTCTGCGAGGTACTGCTTGGCGAGTTGGAAGGCTTCCTGCAAAGTCTGCTCGGCGATGCGCGGCGGCGCGGCTTGAGTTGTTACGCTTGAGACTTGCGGCGCACCTGTCGCCTCGTGTTGCTGCGCCGCCCAACGACGCGCGACTTCCAGAGTCTCCGCGTCGCCGAGCGCGCCGACGCGGCACGTCTCAAGAGACGTGCGCAGCTTCGGGCGCATCTGCATCAACTTCTCGTAGGCCGCCGAAGGCATCTCGCCGACGAGTTTTACAACGCCGCTTTCGATATGCGGCAGCAACAAATCGAGCAAGCCCGTCGGGTTGTATTGATGCCGCCCCGCCCAGACGAGTTCGTGAAAGTTCGGCACGACCCACAGCACGCGCTTGCCGCCGATCTCGCGCACGAGCGTCTGCACGCGCCCTTCGAGTTGGCCGATGTATTGCTGCCCCGCCATCACGTCTGCCGCAGACGCTTCCAGAATGATCCAACGCTCGCGTTGCAAGCGACGCGCGAGCACGCGCGCGAGCGCAGTCTTGCCGACGCCCGAATCGCCCACCAGCATCACCGAACGCGGCGGCTCTTTCCTGAGCGCCGTCTCCATCTCCGCGACGCGCTCGCGCACTTCGTCCAGCATCACCACCGCGCCCGCGCCTTCGTCGCCGTTTGCGTTCGCGCCTTCAACCTCCGACTTCCACACGCGACCGAACGACTGCAAGAAGTCCAGATCAACACGCGCTTCCTTCCACGCGTTGAACTCATTCAGCAACTTGGAGGGGAGCGCGTCTTTGAGAGCGTCGAAGACGGTCGTGAGCAGTTCGATTTGATCAGCCGCGAGCGTGTAGAGCGCGTCGCCGAAAGTCGCCTCGCTCTCGCCTATGGACAGACGGCGCGCGACGAACTCGCGTAGCGATTGCAGCGGCGTGTATTCGCCCCACGCGCCTTTGATGTGCAGAAGGAGCGGGACGAGGACGGGGCGCGCTCCGGCGCGACGATCGAGCGCGCGCAGAGCGTAGTAGCCCGGCCAGTAGTAAAACTCGTTGATGTGCGTCAGCAGCGGCGTCACGACATCCGACGTGTCTGTGCGTTCGCTCAGAGCTTCGAGCGCGATGCATGCGGCGACGACGTTCGTGCCGCGCGCGATCTCGATCAGATCGTGCGTAGAATATTTCTCGCCTTTGAGCGCCTCGACGCCCTTGCGGAAATATTCGTGATGTCGCAAATCTTCGGGGCGCGAGGTCTGCTGGTAGTGCGCGTCCATCGCCCACGCCAGCGCATACACGTTCGTCTCGTCAAGCGTGTTCGCTTCCGCGCCGGTCTGTGCATCGTCGGAAGACTGGACGGAGTTGTCGTCAGCGGGCGCGAAGACGGAGGCTTCGGGAGTTGGATCGCTCGCGGCTGTCTCAAACGTCTCCGGTTGATCCGCCGCGCCTTCCTGAATTGGCGTTTCAAGCAATGCGTGGACGCGCGCGACGGCTTCCACTGGCGGCGGTTGCAACTCCTGAAGCGCTTGTTCGCGCCTGAGACGTGCGAGCGAACGCGCGAGATACGCGACGACGCCCACCGAAAGCAGGCACAACAAAACGAGTCCGGCGATGATCAATTGCGTCATGGAGCAGCAGCGACTTTATTCAAGGACGAAGGACGAGCGCGACAAGGCATGTTCCGCAGGTCGAGAGGCGATGTTAGCACAAGGAAGGGACGAGGAATGAGGGATGAGTGAAAACAGAATACAGAAGTCAGAAGGAAAACCACTTGTCTTCCTTCTGACTTCTGTATTCTGACCGTCGCTGCGCTACTTGTCCGCGCGCCAACTCGTCCCGTCGGCGTAGTCAACACGAAGGACGCGCGCCGCACTGTACTCTGTGGGGCGCGGCCTGTAAGAAAAATTCTTGAGCCGCACCGCCGCGCCGGGGCGTATCTCCTGCTTGCCGCGAAACGTGTGGCGCTTCTCGACGCGTGTGCGCTGCTCGTCTTTGAAGAAGACGTACTCCCAAGTGACGGACTTCACGGTCTTCGTGCCGGTGTTGTGAAAGAGCGCGGAGACGGCGTGGGTCGCAGCCGTCGTGCTCGTCATCAGTCCGTCCGCGTCGCCGGAGGGAGCGGTATTCGGAAAGTTGGAGGATTCGCGGACGCTCAGGTATAGCCACTGCGGGTCGGAGATTTCGAGCGGCGGCGGTGTCGTCGTAACGCTTTCTTGCGCGTGAGCGGCGGGCGACGCGGACAGCAGAACGAAGGCGGCCAGGACGACGTGCGAGAGTTTAAATTTCATTTTCGTTCTCCTTGAGCGTTGTAAATTCTAGCACTCGCCGCTTTGAAATCAACCCGTCTCTTGCATTGGTCTGCGGACAAGTAAGTCGCATGTCGGCGCGGATGAAACAGGTGCGTTGCCGCTTTATGCACGCTTGCATCTGCGGGTCGTCAAACGTTTGCGCTGACGGCGTATATTTCTGATCCAAGTTCGCGCTCTTCGTGTATGATGCACGCACTTTCCCATCCCTTGTTACGCAGTTTAGCCGATCGTGCCGGTCTGGACTCTGAGGACAACTCAGATGCAAAAAAGACTCTTCGTTACACTGACCGTCTGTATCTCTTGCGCGCTCCTATTGCTCGCATGCGGCGGAGCTTCAAACACCAACAACGCCCCCGCGACCACTGCCGGTAATGCCAACGCCGGTAAGGCCGCAACCAACAGCGCCGCACCCGCAACCACACCCGCTGCCTCCACAGCCAGCGCGGGCGACAAGGTCGGCGTTCCCGAATGCGACAACTATCTCGCTAAATACGAATCCTGCGTCAACGGCAAAGTGCCTGTGTCGGCGCGTGCGCAGTACGAGACCACACTGGCTCAGACGCGCAAGTCTTGGCGCGATCTGGCCGCCAACCCGCAGACCAAAGCGAGACTGGCGCAAGCCTGCAAGTCCGCGACCGAAGCCGCGCGGCAGTCTCTGACAGCTCTGGGATGCGACTTTAGCGACATCGACGCGAAACACTCCCCGACGAGACGCCAAAGGTACTGAACGCCACTCGAAATTGCGCGTGCGCGAAGGGCGTTGGCCTTCGCGCACGCGCAATTTCAACATCCAAGTCAGAACCGCCTGCTGCAAGCGGGCGGTTCTTGCAAACGTTAGAACCCGCCCGCTTGCAGCAGGCGGTTCTGACTTGTTTCGTCCATCGGTTATAATCTTCCTTTCTGGAACATCTCATTTCATTCGCACTGATTTCCGAGGAGTAAGCATGACCGCTGAGAAGATCGCCAAGCGCCCCGCGCGCATCAAGTTCGACGGGCGCATACTGTTTCTGACCGACGACACAACGCTCATACGCCGCCAACTCGAAGGCGGCGAGGATTTGTCCTTCGATCCCGAACGCCCGCTGATGAACAACATCTCGACCGACGAGATCACGCCCGGCTGGGTCTGTTTCTACTACGACGAAACTCTGGGGCAGTACGTCTACGTCGGGATGCGCGAGGCGGCGGTGCAAAAGGACGAAGTTAAACGAGGCGGCTTCCGCGTGGTCGTCTCAGGACTGTCGAAAGGCTGCGGCTCGTCGCGCGAGACCGCGCCCTTCGCCGAGCGCGCCGCCGGAATCGAACTCGTCATCGCCAAGACTATCGAAAAAATTTACGGTCAGAACTCGCAAAACATCGGCCTCCTGACTTCGACCGACTTCGGCCTCATCGAACGCATACGACGCGGCGAAGAAATTCCTCTGGCGGAGTTCACGCGCGGCCTCGATCCAATCTCGCAGGCGATTGTCGAATATGGCGGCCTCTTCAACTACAACAAGGCGCGGCTCGCGGGCGAAACCACTCCGCCCGCCATCGAAACAAAGAAGCGCCCGATGAACATTGTCGAGAAGATCATCGCGCGCCACGCGTTCGTGCGCGCTGGCGAGGTTGGCGTCGAAGCTGTGAAGCCGGGCGATGCTCTGTTCGCCGTCGCGGATGTTCGCTTCTCACACGAGTACGTGACGCCGATGGCCGAGTCGCTGTTCAAGGGCGCGTTAGGAAGTGACGCGCAAGTCACCGAAGCAGAATCCGTCTACGCGTTTCGCGACCACCTGACGTTCCTGGGGCGCGTGATGTCGGACGACAAAAAGAAGATGGGCTTGTTGGAACGCGCCGACGGGTTGGCCGTGACGCAAGCAGATTTCACGCGCGAGCAGGGCATCAAACTCTACAGCGGCACGGAGGAGAAAGGTTCGGAAGCGATCTGCCACAACGCCGTCGTCGAAGACATCGCGCTGCCCGGCCAACTAGTCATCGGGACGGACTCGCACACCTGCATGGCGGGCGTGCTCGGCTGCTTCGCCTTCGGAGTGGGTTCGACCGACATGGCAAACGCGTGGTACACGAAGGACATACGCATCAAAGTTCCCGAAACCGTTCGCTTCGTCCTTCGCGGGCAAAAGCGCGCCGACGTGTCGGCCAAAGATGTGATGCTCAAAATCCTCTCGACCGATTACATGAAAGAGGGCAAAGGCATTGGTCAGGTCTTGGAGTTTGCGGGCGAAGGACTCGCGGACATGTCCATTGACGAGCGCGCGACTTTGACGAACATGGCCGTCGAAGCCGGAGGCACAACCGGCATCATCGAACCCGACGAAGTGACGCTCGAATATCTCGTGCGCTCGCGCGGACTCGACGCGGAAGAGATACGCAAAGGTTTCCTCAAGAGCGACGCGGACGCCGAGTATGCCGCGACGTTCGAGATCAACTTGGACGAGATTCGTCCGATGGTGGCGACGCCCGGCGACCCGCGCAACGGCATCAACATCAGCGAACTCGCGGAAGAAGTGAAGATTGATGCGGCCTACGGCGGCTCATGCACGGGCGGCAAGATGGCAGACATGGACATGTACGCGGCGGTCTTGAGGCGCGCGGTCGAACAGGGCAGACGTGTCGCGCCGGGTGTTCATCTCTACCTGCAATTCGGCTCACAGAAGATCAAAGAGTACGCGCGCTCGCGCGGCTACATCGAAATCTTCGAGCGCGCGGGCGCGGAGTTGATCGACCCGAGTTGCGGCGCGTGCATCAACGCGGGGCCGGGCGCGTCGAAGACTGCGGAGACCGTCACGGTGAGCGCGCAGAACCGAAACTTTCCGGGCAGGAGCGGGCCGGGCAAAGTCTATCTAGCGTCGCCGTATGTCGTCGCGGCGTCGGCGATTGCGGGGCGCATCGTCGAGCCGGAAGAGTTTTTGCGTGAGCGCGTAGAGGAGTTGGTCGGCGCGTGAAGGGGATCGGCAAAGGGCGTCTGAGCGCGGATCACTCGCCGAAGTATGAACGCGTCGAGCGCGAACGGCGATACCTCTTGCGCGCGTTGCCACCCGACCTGAAAGTCAACGACCGCCACGCGCAAATCACAGACAACTACATCACGAACACGCGCCTGCGCCTGCGTAAAGTTCGCTGGCCACAGACGAACGAGTGGACGCTCAAACTCACGCAGAAGCACGCGCCCGGCAACCCGCCCGACTTCTCGCGCACGCTCATTACGAGCATCTATTTGAACGAGTACGAGTACGAAGTGTTCTCCGTCTTCGAGGCGAACGAGTTGCGCAAGAATCGTTATCCTTACATGTACGAAGGGCGCAAGTATTCCGTAGACGTTTTCCTCGGCGCGCTGCATGGCTTGATACTTGCGGAGACGGATTTCGACGCGGACGAAGAGATGGACGCGTTCCCGCCGCCGCCCTTCGCCGCGCTCGACGTGACGCACGACGAACTGTTCACCGGCGGCCGTCTCGTCTACTTAACGATTGACGAACTGCGCGCGGAACTCAAAGCGCGCGTCGAGAAATGGGAGGAGCGTTGATGCTCCGACGCCTCTTCTGATTAACTCTCATGCCCGACAACACCTCGCCCATCATCTACACCATCGGCCACGGACGCCACGCGTGGCAAGACTTTCTCGCGCTGCTACGCGAGCACGAGATCGCGCTCGTCGCAGACGTGCGGAGCGCGGCGCGTTCGCGTTGGCCGCAGTTCAACGGGCGCGTGTTGGAGGCGAATTTGAGAGAGGCGCGGATCGGTTACGAGTGGTTACCGGAGTGCGGCGGCAAGGTGGTTGCGCCGCCTGCGGAACTCGCGCGCGGGCTGGATCGAATTTTGGAGTTGGCGTCAGAGATGCGCATCGCTTTGATGTGCTCGGAGTCTTACCCTTTGACGCGTCACAAACAACCGCGCGCCAACTGCCACCGCGTCGGCCTGCTCTCGCCGCCCCTTCGCGCACGCGGCGCACACCTCATACACATCCTGCCCGACGGCGACACGCTCGAACTCGACGAAGCCGCGCTGCCTTCCATCTGGCAGGCTGACTAAAAGCTGTCCGTTGTCCGTAGTCAGTTGTCCGTTGTTTTTCTCTTGCCCAAGCTCAAACTTTCATCTTCAGCCAGTCGCTTACGAAGCCACAAACAACTGACTACGGACAACTGACTACGGACAGTAGTTCTATCCTTCGGCGGGTGTGGGAAGTTCGGTGTGCGCGTAGCGTGCGGCGTAGGCGCGTGCGAAGTAGGCGGCGAGCAGGAAGGCCAGGAGCATGATGGCGGCGGCTGTCCAGAAGGTGACGCGGAGCGAGCGGTCGCTCATCTCGTGGAGTCGCCCGTCTGCGCCGTAGGTCGAGATTGCGCTGTTGATGAGGAGCGCGGCAATCGTCGGGCCGACGGCGCGCGCGAGACTTGCGACCGATTGCACGACGCCGAGCACGCCGCCCTGCTCGCCGCGTCCCACGCTTTTCGAGGCGAGCGTCTGGAGCGAAGGCGTCGCCAGAGAATTGCCGACCGCGAAAACTCCGCCGACCAGAAGCAGCGTGGACACGCCCGTCTGCGGCCCGACGAACGGGATCGCAAACAGGCTCAAGGCGAACAGCAGCGCGCCCGTGAGCACCAGCGGCAACTCGCCGAACATCTTAACCAGCCGCCCGATGAGTCCTCCCTGAATGAGCGCGCCGATGATGCCGACGTACATGAAGAGATAGCCGTTGTGCGACGCATCGTAGCCGAAGCGGTACATCGTAAAGAGCGCGAACGAAGTCGTCATGATCGAGAAGGCGACGATGAAGAGGAAGTAGATGGCGAGGACGTAGGCGAGATGCGGCTGGCGCACCGCGTCCAAGAGTTGCGACCAGCGACCCGTCGCGGCAGACGCGCGCGCAGGATGATCCGGCGTGACGGTTTCGGGCAGAGTGAAATAGAGCAGAATGGCGTTGGCCAGCGCGAGTCCGCCCGCGAAGAAGAACGGCACGCCGATGCCCCAACGGCTGAGTATGCCGCCGATGGCGGGGCCGAAGATGAAGCCGAGGCCAAAGGCCGCGCCGATGAGTCCCATTCCTTTGGCGCGATTTTCGGGCGTCGTCACGTCGGCGATGTAGGCTTGCGCGGTCGAGATGTTGCCGCCTGTGATGCCGTCAATGATGCGACCGAGAAAGAGCATCCAGAGCGTCGTCGCGAAACCGAGAATGAAGAAGCCGAGGCTCGTGCCGAGCAGACTGAAAAAGAGGATCGGTCGTCGCCCGTACTTATCCGATAGACGGCCTAAGATGGGCGAGAAGACGAGCTGCATCACGGAGTAGGAAGCGAAGAGGATGCCGACCGTGCGCGGCGTCGCGTTGAACTTCGTCCCTTCAACGTAATAAGGCAGCACCGGAATCACGATGCCGAACCCGATGAGGTCTATGAAGACCGTGACGAAGATGACCAGAAGCGGCGAGCGTTTCATAAAGACAGTGACAAGTGACGAGTGACAAGTGACGAGTTAAAGCAGTGACAGGTAACAGGTGACAGGTGACGGGATGAAAGGCAAGTTTAAAGACAGGGTTTCTGCTGCTTTAACTTGTCACTTGTCACTGTTTTAGGCACTCGTCACTGCTTTTCTACCAACGGCGGCGGCGTGGCGTTTGAAGCACTTCGTCTACGGAGAGGCGTCCGCCGCCCGCGATGAGCAGCGCGAGCGACATGCCGAGCAGGGCGACGGTGTACTCGATGCCGGAGTTGCTCAGGAAAAATCCGCCCTTCCAGTGGACGCCGAACATCGCCGTGAGCATCGTGCAGGCGATGAGGAACGCGCCGACGCGCGTTAAGAGTCCGGTGAGGATGAGCAGGCCGCCGACGAGTTCGGCGAAGAGCGCCGCGCCCATCCAAAACCAAGCCGGTCGCATGAAGCCGAAGGGCGGCGGGAACGCCATGAATTTCGTCCACCCCGGCCCGCCCCACACGCCGAAAGCCTTCTGCGCGCCGTGCGCGACGAAGATGAGGCCGAGCGCGAGACGCACTGGCAGCGTAAACCACGTGGCCGCCGTCGCAATCAAACTTTGGAACATCGAAAGATTCCTTTCCGTTTTCAATCAGGCCGCGCCGCCGCCGCAGGGTCGTTTCGCGCTTCGCCCGCAGACGCGGGGCACGCACGCAAGGTCGGCCTCGTTAATGAGCGCCGCTGGTGTGTCTCCCGTCGTCGGCAAACCTCTTGTGGCGTCTTCCCGCGCGCCCGCCCCGACTTAGCTCAAAACCTGCTTGGCTGGTGCAACGCCGACAGTTTTATCATAGCTTTGCTTGCCGCGCACACCGGAGAGGCAAGCGGGGAAAGGGAAAAGTGTAAAGGGCAAGGGGAAGAACAAAGAGACGTGTCAGGTGTCGCACTGTCTTTGGCCTTTCCCCCTTACCCTTTTCCCTTTCCCCCTAAACTTGATCTACACTGCGCCGCGAACCCAAATTTAACGTTGAGAGCTTGTTTCGTAATTCTATGAAAGACACCACCTCGCGCCGACTCGTCATTACAGATGTCCGCGAAGAAGGGCGCGAGATACGTTCGTTCGACATGCGGCCTGAAGCGGAAGGCGCAGCATCGCGCGTAGAGTTTCTGCCCGGACAGGTCGCCTCTTTGCGCGCAGCAGGCACGGAGCGTTCTTTCTACTACGCTTTTGCGAGCGCGCCGGAAGACGAGGAGTTGGAGTTTTTAGTTAAACGCGCGGGCGGCGACGGCGGCCAGATGCTCTACGACTTGCGCGCGGGCGACGGCGTGGAACTCACAGGCATCGTCGGGCACGGCTTCCCGCTCGACGCGCACAAGGGCAAAGACCTCGTCCTCGTCGCGATGGGCACGGGCGTCGCCCCTTTGCGTTCCACCCTGCGCCACGCCCTGCGACGCCCCGATGACTTCGGCCAGATCGTCGTCCTCTACGGCGCGCGCACGCCGGACGATTTCTGTTACCGCGACGAGACAGAGACGTGGAAGGCTGCGGGCGTCGAACTGCGTCAGGTCATCTCGAAGCCCGACGGCTACGAGTGGGCGGGTTCGACCGGCTACGTACAGTCGCTCCTCGAACACGTCCTGCCCAGTCTCACCGAACCCGTCGCCTTCGTCTGCGGCTCGCCCGAAATGATCTCGCACACGCGCGACCGCTTGCAAGAGATGGGTCTCCCGCCCGAAGCCATCCTGACCAACTATTAAGGACGACTTTGAATTTCTCCTGAAAGATTGCTAACAGTTAGTTTGAAGTGCGTGGAGCAAACAGAAGATGAGTGCAAAAATCCAGCACTTTTTGCGCATTTAAATGGAAAATTCTAACCCGAACTTCCTTGTGTTATTGCAACAAGGTTAAAAACTCCGTATCGTTTATAGCTCCCTTTGAGCAGACGCAGCGCATACGCACGACCGGAGGAAAAACGGATGACATCTTTAGAGTCTTACCTGCGTGGAACTTACAAAGAGGATGGTGCATTCCTCAACAGGCTGCTCAACACCATTGATGAAGTGATCCCACTCTTCTACAAACAGAAGCACGAAAAGCTTTTGGAGAAGGGAGAGACGACCTGGCCTTATGCCGTCTCGAAGGGATTGAAGCAGAGGGGCGAAAAATTAAGTTCGAGCACTCACGGCATGATTCTCTTTGCGCTCGACGCGCTCAGTCCGCGTGGCAAAAATAAGTATTCCATATTGCTTGGGAAAGATTTCCGGCCCTGCAAATTATCAGGTCGGATTACCGACAGGAAAAAGTTGCAGGAAGTAATCGTCGCCGCGAAAAGGACTTTAGTGACCAAAGTGAATGAGAACGCGGCGAAGGGGCATCTCGTCAAATCCGGCACGTATGGAGACGATGATCCGTTTACACTGACCTGGTTAGCGGAGATTGCCTTCCGTTGGACAGAACAACCCGATGTCGAAAAGGAGGAGCTTGACGAATTCAGAAATAAGATATGTGATGCGGCAGTTCAGGCTGCTCTCAAACGTACGAGCATTCTTAAGACAACAGGATCGGGGGACACTTTCACAGAGGTGGACAGTGCGTTTCTGGAAGTGCGACGCCTGCACCTCGCCAGAGCTATAGAACGTCTTGCCACGGGTAACAACCTTAAAGATGTGAGAGATTGGCTTGAAGATAAATCGCCGGAACTCTGGAAGAACTTCGATGCGACCATTCATCGCCAACTGTCCTACTCGGAAATGGGAGACCCGAAGTTTGACCCGTCGGAACTCGCGTTCGCTTTCGAGGGCGCGCTGCTCTTACATCCCACCTGGGTCGGCAACTATACGATTGACACGGTCTTTGAAGCTCTCAAGCTGTCGAGAAATCGCCACCCCTACTGGCGTCCCATCACACCTTTTCTGGCGAACGAGCGCGGGCACGTTCTGTTCCTGATCAGCATCGAGGTGGCAAATTCCATTCTCCGCGCGTGTGAAATACTGGATGAGGGCGACGCGCGCCCAACCCGGTTTTCACAATTTGAGCCGCAACTACGTGACTACGCGACGTGGATGTTGGGGGAAGTAGAGGAAATTTCCGACCACAATCCGGATGAACCAAACTTCGTGGGCTGGCGGACTGAATACGAAGAAAAGCGGGATACGATTCAGCTCTGGCACACCAGTCACGTGCTGGTCTTCATGGCTCAATACGCAAGCCTTTTGAAGCGAAAAATCGCAGCCGATGGAGTTGAGGCTGCGGGGCTTCAAGTTCGCAGGCCGGAAGAGATCAAGGAGTTCAAGGGTTACTGGGATGACGAACCGCTGCCTTCACTCAAGGACACACATGAGCAGCACTATGCCGTCCTTGAGCGCATTAAAAGACATTACATCGAACCCCGGCAAAAGACCGGCAAAGGTCGCACTACTAGTCAAACCACGCCTCTCTACTCCATGCTTCTTTACGGCCCGCCGGGAACCGGCAAAACGACCGTCGCGGAACAGCTGGCAGTGGTACTCAAGCAGCCGCTCATCATCGTCACGGTAAGTGATTTTCTCGCCGCAGGTGCCGCCGAGATTGAAAACAGGGCAAAGGGCGTCTTTGAAGTCCTACGCGCTCAGGAAGAGGTGGTCATTCTGTTCGATGAAATTGATCAATTCCTGTTAGACCGGAACAGCGACTTTTATCAAGAACAGGATGACGTGTTCAAATTCATGACGCCGGGCATGCTGACGAAATTGCAGAATTTGCGCGACGCCGAAAACTGCATTTTCGTCGTCGCCACTAACTATTACGAACGGATTGACAGCGCCATCAAACGTCGTGGGCGGATTGACGAACACTTTTTGCTGTGTATCCCCGACAAGCAGCAAAGGCTGAGAGTACTCGAACGGTTCACGCTCAGCCTCTTCGAGCGGAAACTCAAGGAAGAAGGGGCGCGAGCGACGTATAAGGAAGCGTCAAAGGACGACGAAGCTCGACGTTATTTCTTTGAGGTCATCTCAGGTTTCTCGCTCTTGCGTATGGAGGATATTAAAAACCCTGCCGGTCTGGCAGCCAAGCTGCTAGGACGCGCGGATTCCTTGTCACAATATCTGCTTGATCAATTCTCTGCTGAAGCCAAGCAATTACTGGCACAACACGCCAGCTCCGGTTCGCCGTCCGAAGAGCTTCAAAGAACCTTAGTTGACGAACTTAATAAGCTGATCGAAGGGGCGAGCCTTTTTGAGGAGAAGCGCTTTGCAGGAGTTGATCTAGAGCCGGGGACTCGGAAATTGGTTGAGCAACCGTTGAAGGGGGAAGAGCTTGTGCGCCTCAACCGGACGCTTCTGGTGGAGGCTTACCCGGACGAAATAGCGAAAGTCTCCAAGGGATTCAAAAAGGAATCCTTTGAAGCCGCTCTTAATAAGATTCCTACGGCGACAGTCCTTTTCGGGTGGGGTGATCTCAAGAATCTCGTCGAATCAAGAACGAAGGTCAAAGAGGGTATGAATCTCGAATCTTATGCCCTCGCCCTCTTGGACGCCAGAAAAGGACTCGACGCGGCAGTCGCCTTGAGCGCGTATCGCAACCGGTTCAAAGGGAATGGGCCATTCCCTTTCGAGGAGTTCTTTTTGTTGCTCTATCTGGTCGCGGAAGCTAACGAAGATGACGAAGCTAACAAAGCTGACGAGTGGTTCACCGATTCAGACAAAGAAACCATCAAACAGCTTCTGGATAAGATTCCACACTCCAAGGGAGATATCTTCGAGTACTTGAAGAAAGAAAAGGCCATCAGGGAAGATAAAGTCTCGGAGAAAGTGCAGAAGTATATGAAAGACCTTTTAACGGGGAAGGCCGGAGAGAACGATAAGCCGAATGAATCCCGTTGAAATAGACTCAACGGATAGGAGCCATAAGCGCGGGCTGCTTTGAAGAACTGCAAGGTACGTGAATAAATGAGAACAACCTCCGAATTGTCGTTGCCTGAGATTCAGGACTTTCCCAAAATTGATCTCCACCGGCATCTCCTTGGCTCCGCCCGTCTTGAAACGCTTTGGGAACTGGCTCGCAAGTACGATCTTGACGCGGGGCGCAAGCCACTGGATGAATTCCAAAGCGCTATTGTCCATCAAGCGCCGTCGCGCGACCTGTCGCAGTACATTCAGCCTTGGAAACTGTTTCGAGAAGTTATCCAAACCCCTGACGACGTGCGACGAATCGCTTTTGAGGCGGCCGTGGATGCGCGTCTTGATGGGGTGCGCTATGTGGAGTTCCGAAGTTCTCTGCCCGGGATGCCCATCACGGATGGAGATGCGCCCCAGACTCGCATTCCGGTCAATGAGTATCTCCACGCAATCTCGGATGGCTTTTCCGATGTGCCCGGCGTGGTGTGTCGTCTAGTTGCATCTGTCACACGTCACGCAGTGGGACGCGCTGAGCCCGTCTTAGTCCAGAAATATGCGACCCGATTTCTTGATGCTGTGACAAGATTCCGCGACGAATTAGTTGTCGGCGTTGATCTGACCGGAATCGAGAGCGGCTGGCCAGCGCGTCTATTCAAAGACTTTTTCGCGGAGGCGCGTTCCATGGAGTTGCCGGTTACTATTCATGCTGGCGAGACTGAAGGGCCGGAGGAGATATGGGCGGCCATCAACGAACTTGGTGCAACAAGGATCGGACACGGAACGTCTGCCCCAACCGACGCGAGCCTGGTCGAAGAATTAATTAAACGGAAGGTGGTTTTGGAGGTGTGCCCGACCGCGGGTTGGCTCATCGGTAGCTTGAAGGAGAGACACAAGCACCCTGTGATCGAGTGCGTTCCAAGAATCCCATACGTTATTTGTACGGATAATCCGACTCTGAACGCTAGCACGCACAGCCGCGAAATACTTTTGGCCGCGCAGATTGCGGGTCTGGAAACAGAATCTTTCCTTCAATCACAGTTCAACCTGGCTGCTCAGTCCGCATTTGCACCAACCGCATTGGCCGCCGCATTTGAGGTTCGGACGACTTTCGGGCTTGCTGAATGAATACTCATTCAGTATGATGGGGACTCCATTCGCACGAACTTTTCAGGAAAGGTTCTTCCCCTATGCTTCGGATCGAAAAGGCGGCGGTGCTCGGCGCGGGCACGATGGGCGCGCAGATCGCCGCGCATCTGGCGAACGCCGGAATCCCAGTCCTCTTGCTCGACATCGCGCCGCGCGAACTCACGCCGGACGAACAGGCCAAAGGCTTGACGCTCGACTCGCGCGCCGTGCGAAACCGCATCGCGCAGGGCGGACTCGACGCCGCCAAAAAAGCCAAGCCCGCCGCGTTTTTTAGCGCAGATCGCACAGCGCTCGTCTCGGTCGGGAATTTTGAAGACGACATGACGCGTCTCAAAGACTGCGACCTCATCATCGAAGCGGTCGTCGAGAACTTGGAGATCAAGCGCAAACTCTACGCGCAAGTTGAGCAGCACAGGCGCGCCGGTTCAATCGTCGCGTCGAACACTAGCGGCATCCCCATACGCGCCATCGCCGAGGGCTTCTCAGAAGACTTCCGCGCGCACTTTCTCGGCATACACTTCTTCAACCCGCCGCGCTACCTGCATCTCGCCGAACTCATCCCGACCGAGTGGACGAAACCGGAAGTCGCCTGCTCCGTCTTCGGCTTTCTAGATGGGCGGCTCGGCAAGGGCGTCGTCATCGCGAAGGATCGCCCGAACTTCATCGCCAATCGCATCGGCACATACGGCGCGCTCGTCTCGATCAAGACGATGCTCGAAGACGGCTACACCATCGAAGAAGTTGACAAGATGACGGGGCAGGCTGTCGGTCGCCCGAAGTCTGCGACCTTCCGCACGTTCGACATCGTCGGCCTAGACGTGTTTGCGCACGTCGCAAAGAATCTATACGAGGCTGTGCCCGAAGACGAGGAGCGCGAGGTGTTCGTCGCGCCGGAGTTTTTGCAAGCGATGATCGGGCGCGGCATCCTCGGCAACAAAACGAAGGGCGGTTTTTACCGCAAGCAAAAGGGCGAAGGCGAGAAACAGGAAATCTGGACGCTCGATCACGCATCGCTCGAATACCGTCCCGCGCAGAAAGTGAAACTGCCCGCGCTGGATATGGCTAAAAACGTCGAAGCGACGGGCGAGCGCATCAAGTCTCTCGTGTGGTCGAAGGATCGCGTCGGCGCGTTCTTGTGGAAGACCATGTCGCGCACTCTGCGCTACGCTGCGAACCGCATTCCTGAGATCGCGACGAACGTCGTGGACGTGGATCGAGCGATGCGCTGGGGCTTCAACTGGGAGTTGGGTGCGTTCGAGACGTGGGATGCTATTGGCGTCGAAAAATCTGTCGCGCGGATGCGTGAGGAAGGCGCAGGCATCCCTCATAACGTCGAGCGTATGCTCGCGTCGGGCGCGAAGAGTTTTTATAAGTCCGAGAACGGGCAGCGCTTCTTTTTCGATTTCGACAAACTCGAATACCAGCCGGTGAACGAACCGGCGGGCGTGCTGCTCCTGAAGTCAATCAAGGATCGCACGGGCGTGGTTAAACGAAACGCGGGCGCATCGCTCATAGACATCGGCGACGGCGTGGCGTGTCTCGAATTTCATTCAAAGATGAACGCCATCGGCGGCGACACGATTCAGATGATCAAGCAGTCGCTTGCCGAAGTGGAAAAGAATTTCGTCGGATTAGTCGTCGGCAATCAGGCGCAGTATTTTTCGGTCGGCGCGAACCTCATGCTCATTTTGCTCGAAGCGCAGGAGGAGAACTGGGAAGATATTGACCTGATGGTGCGCGAGTTTCAAAAGGCGACGATGAGTTTGCGTTATTCGCCGAAGCCGGTTGTGACCGCACCGTTCGGACTCGTGCCCGGCGGCGGCTGCGAGGTGACGATTCACGGCGACCGCATACGCGCCGCAGCCGAAGTTTATATCGGACTTGTCGAAGTCGGCGTCGGCGTGATTCCGGCGGGCGGCGGGACGAAAGAGATGCTCTTGCGTGCGCTCGATTCGATACCGCGTGGGATGGACGACGCCGATCCGTTCCCGTTCGTCAAACGCGCGTTTGAGACGATCGCGCTCGCGAAGGTCGCAACTTCTGCGGACGAGGCGCGGCAGTACGGTTTCCTGCGCGACGAGGATTCCGTCTCGATGAATCAGGATCGCTTGATCGCGGACGCCAAGCAGGAAGTGCTCGCGCTCGCACGCGGCGGCTACACAGAGCCGCAGCAACGCACGGACATACTCGCGCTCGGAAATTCTGCGCTCGCCACTTTGAAACTCGGCATTCATCAGATGAAGCGCGGCGGTTTCATCTCCGACTACGACGCACAGATCGGCGAACGACTCGCGCGCATACTGACGGGCGGCGATCTCAATCACCCGACGCGCGTCAGCGAACAATACTTGCTCGACCTTGAACGCGAGGCTTTCCTCTCGCTCTGCGGCCAGCGCAAAACGCAGGAACGCATGGCCGCGATGCTCAAGACCGGAAAGCCGCTCAGGAATTAGTCTCGGAAGTCGGAAGTCAGGAGTCTAAAGTCTAAAAACAATTCTTGACTTCAGACTCCAGACTCCAGACTCTCTAAACTTTGCATTATGGATTATCCCGTCACGCCCGCAGTCCGCGTGCTGCGCGAGAAGAAGGTGGAGTTCGAGCCGCACCTTTATAATTACGAGGAGCGCGGCGGGACGCGCCACTCCGCTGAATCGCTCGGCGTTGACGAACATGCGATTGTGAAGACGCTCGTGATGGAGACGGAGGCGCGGAAACCCTTGATCGTGTTGATGCACGGCGACCGCGAAGTCTCTACGAAGAATCTGGCGCGCGCGATTGGCACGAAGAGCGTGCAGCCGTGCGACCCGCAGACGGCGCAGCGGCACACTGGCTACATGGTCGGCGGGACGAGTCCGATGGGGACGCGTGCGCGCCTTCCCGTCTATGTCGAGCGCACGATCTTCGAGTTGCCGAAAATTTACATCAACGGCGGCAAGCGCGGTTTTCTGGTTTCGATCAACACGCAGGACTTGCGCGCTTTGTTGCCTGTGGAAGAAGTAGAAGTCGCGATTGAAAAAGCGTAACTCGCACGGCGAGCACGGCGCGAGTTTTAGTTTGAAGAAGTTTTACGGGAAGGACGAATTATGAGAGACGCAGTGATCGTATCGGCGGTGCGGACGGCGGTGGGGAAAGCGCCGAAGGGGACTTTGCGCGACACGCGACCGGACGAGATGGGCGCGACCGTCATCAAGGAAGCACTGGGGCGCGCCGAAGGCGTCGAGTTAAGTGAGGTCGAAGACGTGATCATGGGCTGCGCGATGCCGGAGGCAGAGCAGGGCATGAACGTGGCGCGCGCGGCGGCGATTCGCGCGGGGCTGCCCGTGGACACTTCGGCGATGACGATCAATCGCTTCTGCTCCTCGGGGCTGCAATCAATCGCGATCGCGGCAGACCGTATCAGGACGGGCGCGGCGGATGTGATCGTCGCGGGCGGCCTTGAGACCATGTCTCTGATCCCGATGGGCGGGCACACGATTCGACCGAACCCGTATCTGGTCGAGCACTACCCGGATTTTTATCTGAACATGGGACTCGCTACAGAGAACGTTGCGCGCAAGTATGAAGTCTCGCGCGAGGCGCAGGATGAGTTTTCGTACCGTTCGCACCAGCGCGCGGCGGCGGCGCAGGACGCGGGCAAATTCACGGACGAGATCGTGCCGCTCACAGTCGTCTTTGAAGAGTTGGACGAGCGCGGGCGAAAACAGCAGCGCGAAGTGGTGTTTGAAAAAGATGAAGGCGTGCGTCGCGACACGTCCGCAGAGGGCTTGGCGAAGCTCAGACCGGCGTTTCATGCGAAGGGCACGATCACTGCGGGCAACGCTTCGCAGATGTCCGACGGCGCGGCGGCGGCGGTCGTGATGTCGGACGAGCGTGCGCGCGCTTTGGGACTCAGACCGATGGCGCGTTTCGTAGCCTACGCCACTGCCGGATGCCCGCCCGAAGAAATGGGCATCGGGCCGGTCTATGCGATCCCGAAGGCGCTCAGGATCGCGGGGCTGACGCAGGATCAAATTGACGTGTTTGAACTCAACGAAGCGTTCGCCGCGCAATCTCTCGCAGTGATTCGCACACTCTCGCTCGACCCCGAAAAAGTAAATGTCAACGGCGGCGCAATCGCGCTCGGCCACCCGCTCGGCTGCACGGGCGCGAAGTTGACGGCGACCGTGTTGCGCGAACTCGAACGCCGGAATGGTCGTTACGCGATGGTGACGATGTGCGTCGGCGGCGGCATGGGCGCAGCCGGAATTTTTGAACGACTCAGTTAAGAAAGGATCAAACTTATGTCAGCCGTAGCCGAAGAGAAAAAGATAATTGTGGGTGGGAGTTTTCTGATCGAGGAGCGCACGCCGGAGGAGGTGTTCACGCCGGAGGATTTCACGGATGAGCATCGCATGATCGCGGAGACGACGCGCGAGTTTATGGACAACGAAGTTCGCCCCGCGACCGACGAACTTGAGAAGCACAACTGGCAACTCGCGCGCGAGTTGATCAAGAAGTCCGCCGATCTGGGAATGGTCGGCGTCAACATACCGGAAGAGTATGGCGGACTCGGACTCGACCAGACGAGCGGCGCGATCGTCGGCGAACTCCTCGGGCGCTCGGCCAGTTTTGCGACGACGCTCGGCGCGCAAAGCGGCATCGGGCTGACTCCGATCCTGTACTTCGGCACGGAAGCGGCGAAGAAAAAGTATCTACCAAAGATCGCTTCGGGCGAGATGGTGTCGGCTTACGCTTTGACGGAAGCCGGATCGGGTTCGGATGCGATGGCGGCGAAGGCCACCGCGCGCCTCAGCGCCGACGGCACGCACTACGTCCTCAACGGCGAGAAGATGTGGATCACGAACGGCGGCTTCGCAGATGTCTTTATCGTCTTCGCGAAAATTGACGGCGACAAGTTCAGCGGCTTCATCGTCGAGCGACAAGAGGGTCTGACGAACGGCGCGGACGAGCACAAAATGGGCATCAAGGGATCGAGCACGACCGCGCTGATACTTAACGACGCGAAGACGCCTGTTGAAAATCTCTTGGGCGAGGAAGGCCGCGGCGCGAAGATCGCTTTTAACATTCTGAACATCGGCCGCTTCAAACTCGGCGCGATGTGCAACGGCGGGATGAAGTTGATGCTGCACGAATCGGTGCGCTACGCGAACGAGCGTCATCAATTTGGTCGCCCGATCTCTTCGTTCGGCGCGATCAAGTCGAAGCTCGCGGAGATGGCGATCAAGACCTGGGTGGGCGAGACGATGGTCTACCGCACGCTCGGCCTCATCGAGAACGCCATCAGCGGCGAGACGGACGCGGACGCGAAACTGCGCGGCATCGAAGAGTACGCGGCGGAGTGTTCGATCATCAAAGTTGCTCTGTCGGAGTACTGCGATTTCGTCGCCGACGAGATGGTGCAGATTTACGGCGGCTACGGCTACTCGGCTGACTATCCGGCGGAGCGCGCCTACCGCGACTCACGCATCAACCGCATCTTCGAGGGCACGAACGAGATCAATCGCATGTTGATTCCGGGTCGCATGATGAAGAGCGCGATGACGGGACGACTCGCGCTCTTGCCCGCCGCGCAGAAGTTGATGGACGAAGTTTTGTCGCCGTCGCTTGGTTCATTTGATGAGGACGAATCGTTGCTCGCCGCCGAGATGAAACTCGTGCAGAACGCGAAGAAGGTCGCGTTGATGACGTTGGGGACGGCGGCACAGAAGTACATGGCGAAACTCGCCGACGAGCAGGAGATTCTGATGGGCGTGGCGGACATCACGATGGACGTGTACGCGATGGAGTCGGCCATCCTGCGCGCGCAGAAACTCGCAGCGAAGGGCGGCGAGACTGCGGCGGCGCGTTACATTGATATGGTGCAAGTGTTCTGCAACGATGCCGTCCAACGCATCGAAGCGCGCGCCAAGAACACGCTCGCCGCGATGAGCGAAGGCGACGAACTCCGCACGCTCCTCGCAGCCCTGCGCCGCTTCACCAAACAGACGCCCATCAACACGGTCGCCGCGCGCCAGCGCATCGCCGACGTGTTGATTAAGGCGAACAAGTACGCGTACTGAAACAAGAGGGGAAAGGGGAAGGGGGAAAGGGATCGAGCCGCGAGTTTGGGCTAAGGCATCGCCTTCCCTTTCCCCTTTAACCTTTCCCCCTTACCCTTTATATTCCCGCCATGCGTATCATTCCCATCTCGCTGCCGACGCCGTTCTACATCGGCCCCGTTAACGTCTATTTGATCGCGGAAGACCCTGTGACGTTGATCGACACGGGGCCGAAGACGCGCGAGGCGTTGGAGGCTCTGCACGAGGGTTTGAGGCGTGCGCGCGTGCGTGTGCATGACATCAAGCGCATCGTCTTGACGCACGCGCACGAGGATCATTGCGGGCTGGCGAAACGCTTGCGCGACGAGGCGAAGGACGCGGAGGTGCTCGTGCATGGGTGGGAGACGGGGCATCGAAAGGGTCGGCTTGAATATGAAGAACATCGCGCGCTGCTTGTGCGCGCGGGCGTGCCGCCGGAGGAAGTCGAGGGGATGCGGCGTATGTATGAGGGCGTGCGACAGTACGCGGATGCGCTGGAGGATGAAGAGCATAGGGAGTTGACGGACGACACGGAGTTGGAGTTTGAGAATGGCGCTTTGCGTGTGGTGCATACGCCGGGGCACACGCCGGGGTCTTGCTCGTTTCTGAGAGAGGCCGACCGGACGCTGATTGCGGGCGACTGCGTGTTGAAGCGCGTCACGCCGAACCCGGTGCTCTCGCCCGATCCGGTTGATTCGTCGCGCAGGTTTCCGTCGCTTGCGGAATATCTGGTGAGCCTGGCGCGGCTTCGTAGTTTCGCGCCGACGCTCGTACACGGCGGGCACGGCGAGGCGGTAGAGGATTTCGAGGAGTTGTTCACGCGCTACCTGCGCGCTATCAGAGAGCGACAGGCGGAGGTCGTGCGTCTCGTGCCGAAGGCGGGGGCGACGGCGTGGGAAGTGTCGCGCGAGATGTTCCCGCAGGCCGAAGACGTGCATCGCTTTCTCGCCGTCTCGGAGGCGGTAGCGCATCTCGATCTGGCGCACACGGAGAACAGCCTCGCGCTTGAGATGAGCAGCGACGGGCGCGAGGTCTATCGCAAACTGGCGGGCGACTGAACGCGCGCACGGAGCGAAGCGCGTGCTACGCAACAACATCTAGGTCAGAACCGCCTGCGATAGCGGGCGGGTTTTATCGTTGACAAGACTCGCCCGCTATCGCAGGTGGTTCTGACTGAGCCTCATTTGCAAACTGAAAATTGAATCGGCCAACGTGCGTCACTTAAAAGCGACGCGCGTTGGCCGGTTTGCTTTGGCCGGAGAATTGTTCCGGCGTAGTTCGTGAGCGTGCGGGAAAATTCCCGCGTTAGTTGTCGTCTTTGGCGGCGCGTGCCGCTTTGCCCGTCGCGCGTGCCTTGGTGTTTGCCACGCCAGGATCGGCTATGCCTGCGGGGCTGGGCAGCGCTTCGACGTTGACGAAGAAGCGGAAGAATCCGTTTGATTCCACGCCGAGCCGGAACTGCACGTTGATGCTCGCGTTTGGCACCAGCGAGACCGCGAGCGTGAGCGTCGAGTTGAATGCGCCGCCGTTCGGTTGATCGTTCGGAGCCGCTTGCTGTTCAAGCGTCGTGCCTTCAATCGTGGTAATCGGGCCGCCAGTATCCGTGCATGTATGTGTGATGCCAGCCTCGCTCTGGCAGAACACCATGACGGTAGGTGAAGTGATCGCGCGCAGGTCGGCCATGCCGTTGACTCCACCCTCCGGGAGGGTGGTGATGTCCACGATGCGGAAACGCAGGCGCGTGATGGTCTGCTGCGTGCTATTGGTGAAGCGACGGCGGATGCTGATCGTGCCGCGAGTGGCGGGCGAGCCGCCCGCCGTCGTGTTGCGTTCAAAGCGGCACGCGCTCGGCAGCGTCGGGTTGACGATGATGCTGGTGCATTGCAGGTCTACGAGCTGCGACTTGATCAAGTCGTTGCGCTGGACGGGCGACGAGGTGTTTTCGGGGCCGGGTGCGCCGAGCCGCTGGCACTTGAAGTTGACCGTCTCTGTGCAGATAGTTGCCCCATTTGTGTCAACGACGAAAAAGTCCGTCTCGTTGTTGTTCGTGTCTTTCGGCACGCCGGTCGTGCGCATGTCGCGGTAGAGGCTGTGATTCCCGATGTTGGGTGCGGCGGGGTTGATCGGCGGATAGCCTGTGCCTTCCACGTAGAGCGGGTTGGCCTCCGCGCTCGTGCCGACGGCGTCGAGGCGGTTGTCTGTGTTGAAGCTTCCTTGATTCGAGGTGTTGAAGAGCGCGATGCCCGCGTTGGAGGGGATGTCCTCGTTCATCGTGTCGTCGCCCGTTGCGGTCGCCGCAGGGCTGCCCGCAGGGTAGTCGCCGCCGCTGTAAGAGCCTGTGCAACCGCCGCCGCCGTTGTTGACGGAGAGATAGTGGCCGCGCGCCGGAATGACCTTGCCGTTCTCGATGATGAAGAGGACGTTTCCGTTCGACTGCGCCACAGCGAAACCGAGCGAGTTGTCTGCGGCCTGCACGGTGTAGGCCGTGTCGCGCCTGTTGTAAATCTCTACGAACTCGTCGCACGTGCCCGTCGGCCCGAAGGTGCGAAACTCGCTGATGATGAGCGGAACGGGTGAGTTCACGGCCTGCACCTGAAAATTATCAATTCGCAGAGTGCCTGTGCCGCTCGCGCCGCTTGCCAGCAGGCGAAACGTGATGCTGCTACGGTTGTTCAGCGCCGTGACGGTGCTCAAGTCGAACAGGATGGCGTTGAAACTACCGTTCCCCGGTGCGCCTGTGGTTGGGAAATTCGTGAAGGTCGTGCCGTCGGTACTATAGGCGAGCGTGATCGTAGTCGCCCCTGTGCCGCTTCGCTGCGCCTGAAAGTAAATCTTATATGAGGCGTAATTGACGAGCGACGCGCCACCGAGTTGAAACTGGAAATAGCGTGTGTTTGTGCCGCTGGAATTATTCATCGCGAGGGCGTTTCCGGCGGTGGGATTCTGTGTAAAGGCTCCGGCGGTTGTGGCAGTTCCGCCGAAGGTAACGAACGCTTCGGTGGAGGTGGCGGAACTTGTAACGCCGGGCGCGGTCGTGGTCGGGGCGACCGGATAAGCGGCAGCCGCATTGAAATCATAATTAACAATCGTCGTCTGTGCGTGTGCCGCGCCGCCGATCACCATTGAGATGAAAAGCATCCCGACTGAGGCAAAGAAGCGAGCGCCGAACTTAATGCGCGTGCGAAGGTTTTGCATAGAAATATTCTCCTGAGAAGTCGGGCGTTGAAGGCGGACTCCGCCGAGCGGACGGTTCGCGGTCTGAGCGTCTTTGGTTTGGAATCAATCGAGCGTTATCCAAAACGCTTGCCTGTTCGTTTACATCTATCCGAATCGGGGAAAGATTCAAATTCTTATGTGGAGCGCCGAGCATATGCCAGATTCGCAATCGCGGTCAAATCATTTCTCAGCGCCGCGAGCGCAATCAGAGGTAACTCAACCAAGCCGCGCGCCGACGCCGTTTGACGCCCGCGAACCAGCGGCACAGCGGATAGAGCGCGACGACCACGCCGAGCCAGACGAGATAGACGACCGCGAGCGAATAGCCGTAACCGGCGGGCGGCGGCGTCTGCGTGAGGAAGGCGATGTCGCCGACGGGTCGCCTGTAGCGCGCGAAGTCGGAGATGAGCGCGATGAGATGTATCAGCGGGATGTGCAGCAGGTAGAAGAACAGCGGCACGCGCCCGAAGGTGATGAAGAAACGCGCGAGCGCGCCGCGTACACGTTCAAAGAGCGTAAGCAGCGCAATCGCGGGGCCGAGCGTCATCAACAGAAAAAGGAGCGACGGCGGATACTTCTCCGTGTTGAGGAAAGAGAGCAGCGTGTAGACAGCCGACTGCTGCGATACCCAAGCGTGCGGGTCGCCGTAAAGATTCGTTGTGCGAAGGACGATGAAGGCGAGCGTCATAGAGAGGCCGAGCGCGAGCAGGACTTTGCGACGCCGCGCGCGTTCGAGCAGCAGCAATTGGCCGAAGGCATAGCCCGCCGCCATCACGCCGATCCAGGGGATGAGCGGGTAGGCCACGAAGACGAACAGGCCGGAAGTTGGTTGCCACAGCCCCTGCTCGTGCAACAGACGCCAGAGCGAGCCTAGCGAGCCGAACCTCTCCGCCGTAAAGCGATCCAGCAAATTGTGCGTCGCGATCATTAACAGGCCGACGGCGGCGATGAGGCGAACGGGCAGGTGTATCAAACCCGCCAGCACGATCATCGAGACGCCGAGCGCCCAGATCACTTGAAGGACGTAGAAAGACAAGCCCGCCAGCGGAGACCAACTCAAACGCACGACGGTCAACTCCAACAGGATGAGCCACAGCCCGCGCGTGAAGAGAAACCAGGAGAGTTGTCGTTTGGTCTTCCCGCGCGAGACGGAGAGGAACGCGCCCGTGCCCGCGAGGAAGACGAACGTGGGCGCGCAGAAGTGCGTGATCCAGCGCGTGAAGAAAAGCAAGGGCGTCGCTTTGGTTAAATCCGTTGGCTGGTAGAGGAGCGCGTCCGCGTGGAAGAAGTCGCGCGTGTGGTCGAGCGCCATGATGACCATGACGAGGCCGCGCAGCAGGTCAACCGCGTCGAGCCGCGTCGCCGCTGCGCCCGCTTCGACAGTTGAAACTTTTCCGCCCGCGTCAACATCTACCGTACCAGAAGCCGGGTCTTCGATGACGGGAGCAGCGTGGGAGGACGAGGCATCGGGCGGCGTATTCTGAGGGAGTGAACTTTGCGCCATGAAACTCTTCTTTACTGTGTACTGCGGCGGGAAATTGAAGCAACGAACGCGTGGCTTTTATGCCAGTTCGCGCCGCGAAGTCAATCTTTTTTTATGACTTCAAACTCGAAGAAGATGGTCTTGCCGCGAATCACGTAGCAGAGGTAAGTCTCCCAGAAACGGCGTATGAAACGAAGCGCGGGATAGCGGTTGCAACTGTTGACGAGAAGTTCTATTCCGAGCGCGCGCCAGAGTTTCAAAAGCGTGACGCGCACCGTGCGCGGTCGCAGAGTTACATCGCTGTAGAAAGCGAAGTCGGGGCGCTTGCCCGTGAAGTAGGCGAAGGATTCGGTCGTCAGGTGATGCTTGTGCGTCGGGTCTGTGTAGGAGGCGATGTCGGAGTAGTGCGGCGTGTCGAGGCGTATCAGGCCGCCGGGTTTCGTGATGCGATAAAGCTCTGCGACGACGGCGAGCACGTCGTCAATGTGTTCGATCACCTGATTGCCGACGACAACATCGAACTCGTTATCGGGAAACGGGTAGGGCACAACGTCTAAGTCGTGAATCACGTCGGCGTGCGTCTTCGGGTTGCTGTCGAGGCCGATGCTGCCGGGCGTCTTCTTGATGCCGCAGCCGATGTCGAGAATTTTCAACGTTTCCATCAAGGGGAAATTACCCCAAGTGCGACTCGTCGCGCAAAAGTTTCGGGCGGAAGCGGCGGCTCGGAAACTTTTCGGAACTGCACGCGCGCCGCGTCGTGAAATTGCCAGAAATCTCTCTCGGAGGATTGTATTCATGTTCAAAACCAAAACGCTTGCATCCCTCGCACTGTTAATCACACTGCTATTCGCTCTCGGCGCTCCGGCGCAGGAGGCGCAAAATCGCCGCTCGCAGACCGAGGGCGCATACGCGTTCGCCTTCGGAGGCGGCAATCATCTCGGCGTCTCCGTCGAAAGCGTGACACGCGAAAATATGAGCAGCTTCAACTTGCGCGGCGAGCCGCGCGGCGTTGCCGTACGCGAAGTGGCGGAGGGCGGCCCTGCGGCGAAGGCCGGACTGCAAAAGAACGACGTGATCCTGCGCTTCGACGGCGAGCAGGTGTCGAGCGTGCAGAAACTTCAACGCCTCATCAACGAGTCTGCGCCCGAACACACCGCGCGTCTCACGATCAGTCGAAACGGCTCGGAGCAGGAAGTGTCCGTCACGCTCGGCAAGAGCGAGGCTTTCACGCCGCGTTCGTTCGGCAATTTCAAATTCCCCGAAGGCCAGGCGTTCGGCTTCAACACAGACGACTTCAAACGTCAGGCCGAAGAGTTGAAACGCAACTCGGAGGAATGGAAGAAACACTCGAAAGAGTTGCAGCGCAACTCCGAGCAGATGCGCAAGGATATGGAAGAGAAGTTTCGCGCCAAAGGCTTCGGCGAAAACTTCACGCTCGTCTATGGCGGAGGCGGGCGTCGCATCGGCATCACGACGCAAACTTTGACCGACCAACTCGCGGACTATTTCGGCGTCGGGAGCGGCGGTGGTTTGCTCGTCACTTCCGTGATCGAGAACAGTCCGGCGTCGAAGGCCGGACTCAAGGCGGGCGACGTTGTGACGGAAGTTGACGGCACGCGGCTCAAGACGGCGGGCGAACTTTCGCGCGCACTCAACCGCAAAGACGAAGGCGACGTGACGCTCACCATCTCGCGCGACCGCAAGACGCGCACCATCAAAGTGACGCCGGATCGCACCGAGAACAGTCCGATGTTCATAACGCCCGACGGCTTCGGGAGCGCAGCGCCGATGGCCTTGATCGCGCCGCGTGTCAGCGTCATGCCGCGACCCGCGATGCCCGCCCGGCCAGTCATCACGCCGCTCGTCGCGCCGCGTGCGCCCGTCGCCCCGCGCATCTACGCCACGCCGCGTATCGCACCCCTCGCGCCTGTTGCTCCCATTGCGCCGTTGCGTGGAGGCGTGTGGATTCTTTAAGCATTTAGAGCGGCGTTCAGTTGAACGTAAGGAAGTAAAGCACTCACCGCAGAGACGCAGAGGACGCAGAGGGGGCGCAGAGAAAGAAGTTATTCTTCTCTCTGCGCCCCCTCTGCGTCCTCTGCGTCTCTGCGGTGAATCCTGTTACTTGTCCTACACCAACTCGAAATTTGCTCTAAGGGCGCAACTGCTTGAGTTCTGCCACCGCGTCGTTGTATGCGCCGTCCTTTATGTCGCCGAGATTGATCGCGGCCTCGAAGGCTTTGATGGCTTCGTCCTTGCGTTCGAGGAAGGCGAGGATGCGCCCCATCGCTGTGTAGGCGCGCGAGATGAGCGGGCGGTCTGTTTCGGACGTGGCCGACTGGATGGCGAAGCGATAGTTGGCGAGCGCGCGCCCCAAGCGTTCGTCGCGTGTGGCGTCGTCGAAGGCGTCGCTGGCAGAGATGCTCGCGACTTGCGCGAGCGCGAAGAAGATGCGCGGCTCGCCGTTGTATTCCGAGAGGAGGGCGCGCAGGCGCGGCTCTGCGTCCGAGTATTTTCTCTGGCGCAGGAGGTCGTTGATCTCCGCGAGATTTTTGCCGAGCGCGGCGCGGCGTTCGTCTTCGCGCGTCTCAGCACCAGTCCGGTTGGCAGCCGCACGCGCCGCCTCACGCCTGAGAGCGGCGACACGCTCGCGCGCCTGTGCGTATTCCGTCGGGCGAAGTTTTTCGCGCGCGGCGTCAACGCGCGTCATCATGTCTGCGAAGAAGTTGGAGAAGTCGAATCCGGCGATCTCCTGATCGCGTAGTTGTTCGGAGAAGTAGAAGGCGAGCACCGCGCCGCGTTCGTAGGCGTCTGCGAGTTGCGCGGTCAACTCGTCTTCGAGCGTCGCGCGGTCTGCCTGCGACTCTTTCACGATGGCGGCGCGCTCCGGCTCTTTCGCGCGTTGCAGTCGCGCGCTCGTCTGTTCAGAGAGCGTGCGCAGGCGCGCGTTCAGATTCATGCGCGCATCAGCCGCGATGACGAGCGAACGCGCGATGGCCTGAAAAACTTCGGGCATAACAAGCGCGGGCGAGGCGGCGGCGCGCTCGTCGAGGAGCGCGCGTATGTCTGCACGCTTCAAAGCGATCTCTTTGTTGTAGCGCAGTATGATCGGGTCAACGACGTATTGCAGGTAAGCGCGACGCACTTCGGACGAGGCCGGATCGAGTCCTTCGGGGACGACGGCGAAATAGTCGTCGCCGATGACGCGAAAGTTAATAGAGCCGGGGACGGCCAACAAGTCTGGCACGAGCACGAAGCGTCGTTCGCGTTCGCGCGTGATGAAGACGGGCGGCGCGTCCTTCTTCTGCTTCGCAGAAGTGTTCTTGACGGGCACGCGTTCAAGCACGACGGTGACGGGGCGCGTGTGCAAATAGGAGAGCACGGCGCGCAGCATCTCTGCGGTCTGCGGGCGCAGGCGGTCGCCCTCTTTTTGATACGCGGCGAGGTAGGCGGGCAAACGCCCTGCGATGCCTGACGTGCGATAGAACTCGCGCACGAGCGGCGCGAAGTCGAGCACGTCGAGCACGCCCTCGAAGAGATCGCCGGAGCGCGCGGGCGCGTTGAAGTCGGGCGCAGGCGAGAGCGCGTAGGCGAGCGAGACGTAGCGCGCGGCCTGTTGCGCGGGCGTCGCGGCGGGGTCTTTGAGCCGGTTCAACTCGAAGAAGCGGCGCATGCGTGCGCGTAAGTCCGGATCGAGATTTTCCTGATCGCGCCTGACGAGCGCGCGAAACTCGGAAGGCTGTCGCCCCGCAGGCGTCGGGTCGAAACCGGCGGCGTCGAGCGCGGCCATCATCACGACGAGTCGCGTCTCCGGCGCAATCTGCACGCCGTAATCCGACAAATCGAGCGCGCCCGAACGCTGAGACTGCGCGCGCTGTGGCGTCGGCTGCGTCGTCGCCGTAGCAGCGGCGGGCGTTCGAGTCGGCTGTGCGTTGTTTTGAGCTAATGTCGCGGATTGGCTGAAAGCGAGTACGACAGTAATAACGAATAGCTGCTTTTTCATGCGATTAAAAAATACTTATATGTGAATTTTTCACCGAGAAGGAAAGACGAAATTACAACCTACTTAAAGATGCATAGTCGCGCGCGACGGATGCCAGCAAAAGCAATGATGAACGCGAAATGAGGAACGATGAATCAAAGTCGCAGACCATCGAGTTGCTGCTTTCATTCGTCGTTCATCGTTCCTACTTCATCGTTTGCTTTCATTCGTTGCCGCGCGCGGAGCAGCTTTAAGGTAACAGGGTAGGCGGCGAGGGAACAAACGACGGAGAGCGCCATGCCGCCGACGGAGAAGGGCAGGACGATGTCCCAGAGATGCGTGAACAGTTGCCGCCAGTAGACGGCGGTTAAAAGATGCGGGTGTTGCAGCAGTCGCCAGCCTTCGTCGGGCAAACTCATTGGCCTTCCCATCAGGAGCGCGCCGACGGCGTAGGAGGCGGCGATGATGGGGACGAGCGTGAGAAACGGGTTGTTGAGAAAAGTGCCGGTGTAGATCGCGATCTTGTTGAAGCGGAAAAGGAAGGCGATGAGGGTCGCCATGATGGTGTGGAGTCCGAGAAAGGGCGAGAAGGCTATGAAGACGCCGACGGAAAAAGCAAGCGCCGTCCGCTCCGGCGGGTCGTCAACCGCGAGCAGACGGCGAAAAGCTGCGCGAAACATAATTTAAGTGACGAGTGACAAGTGACGAGTGACGAGCAAAGACAAGTTTTAGGTCTTAACTCGTCACTCGTCACTTGTCACTCGTCACTGTTATTTGAAGCTATTGAGCGCGCTCGACTCGTCGTCGTAGGTGTCGAAGACGGTGAGCAGCTTGGTGATGGCGAGCAGGTCTTGAATCTTCTGGGTCAGGTTGAGAAGTTTCAACTGTCCGCCCTCGCGCCCGATGGCCGTGAAGCTGGCGACGAATTCGCCGATGCCGCTCGAATCCACGTAGCTGACCTGCGCGAGGTTCAAGAGAATCTTCTTCTTGCCCTCCTCGATCAACTTGCGAATCGCGCTGCGGAGCGCGACCGAGCCTTCGCCGATGGTGATCTTGCCGCTCATGTCGAGGACGGTCACATCTCCGGCCTGACGCTCATTGATGTTTAATTCAGCCATTGCAGGAATTCTCCTTCAAGAATAGTCAGTCGTCCGTCGTCAGTTGTCAGTTGTTTCGTGCTGCTCGATCTTGAATCTTTCATCTCCGGCTTGAAGCTGGCCGAGCACATGCAACGGACAACGGACAACTGACCACGGACAAATTTTTACTTCTTTTTCGTCATGCGCACGACCGTCCCGCCTTCGGGGTGGGGCGACCACTCGACCGTGTCCATGAAGTTGCGCATAAAAAGGATGCCGCGCCCCGATGCTTTCAAAAGATTCTGTTCGGCGGTCGGGTCGTCAACTTTGGCCGGATCAAAACCCGTCCCGCGGTCGCGCACCGTCACGACGAGTTCGCCGCCCGCATCCGTGAAAGCGATCTCGACCGGCTTCGATTCGTCCCGCTTGTTGCCGTGCAGGACGGCGTTCGTGACGGCCTCGCGCACGGCCATGTCGAGACCAAAGGCGGCGTCCTCGCTCAGACGCAGACGCTCGGCCACCTCGTCGGCTTTCGCCGCCGCTTCGGCGATTGCTTCGATGCTGCTCGGCAATATCAGTTCAGTAGTCTCTTCAGTCACAGTTGCAGACCGAGACCTCTCTCCAAAGAGAACTCTCCGGCAGGAAGCGTAGGGCGCTGCCGCTCGTCAAACGTGTGAAAGCAAACCGGAAGCCTGCACAATTTAAGCCGCGCGCCGCACGCGTGTCAAGAAAGAGCACAGGGGAAGGGGCAAAGTGTAAAGGGTAAAGGGAATCCGAACCGGCAGATTAATCTTTCCCCTTTACCCCTTCCCCTTTTACCCTTCCCCTCACTTCTTTTAAGATTGGCCTATGAGGATTCAACCGGTGCGCAGATTGCGAGGACGCGTGCGCGTGCCCGGCGACAAGTCAATCTCGCACCGTGCCGCGATCATTTCGGCGCTGGCCGCGACGGGCGGGCGTTCGCGCCTCACGAATTATTCGACGAGCGCGGATTGCGCCTCAACGCTCGCTTGCCTCGGCGCGCTCGGCGTGAGAATCGAACGCGACGGAGAGAGCGTCGAGATCGAAGGCGCGGGGCTGCATCTGCCGCACGCGCCGCGCGCCGCGCTCGACTGCGGCAACAGCGGCACGACGATGCGCCTCCTGGCCGGTCTCCTCGCCGGTCAACCGTTCGACTCAGTGCTTGACGGCGACGCTTCTCTCCGTACGCGACCCATGCGGCGCATCATCGCACCTCTGCGATTGATGGGCGCGCGCATCGTCGCCGAAGGACGCGCGCCGATCAGCATCGAAGGGCGACCGTCGCCGCTCGCGCCCATACGTTACGCTCTGCCCGTCGCCAGCGCACAGGTCAAGTCGTGCCTCCTGCTCGCCGCTTTGAACGCGGACGGTCGAAGCGAGATCATCGAAGCGCGCGGCGCGACGCGCGACCACACGGAGCGCCTGCTCGCGCTCTACGGCGCGGACGTGCGAACGGAGACAATTGAATATGAAGGGGGCGCTGCCGTGCCGTCCATTTCGATTCAAACTCCTGTGAGCTTGCGCGCGCAGGATTGCAACATCGCGGGCGACATCTCATCCGCAGCCTTCTTCATCGCTGCCGCCGCGCTCCTGCCCGACTCCCGTCTGACGCTCTCCGAAGTCGGCCTCAACCCGACGCGCACCGAAATTCTACACACGCTGCAAAGGCTCGGCGCGGATGTCGAGATAACGAACGCGCGAACGGACTCGGGCGAAGAGATCGGCGAACTCAACGTGCGCAGTAGTTCGGGCGGACTTAAGCCGACGGCGTCGGGCGCAAACATTTTGCGCGGCAAGTTGATCGCGGGGCTGATCGACGAGTTGCCGATTCTCTGCGTGGTGGGCACGCAGGTTGAGGGCGGCTTGGAGATTCGTGACGCCTCGGAGTTGCGCGTGAAGGAGACCGATCGCATCGGCGCGATGGTCAGGAATTTGCGCGCGCTCGGCGCGGAGGTCGAGGAATACGCGGACGGCCTGCGGGTCGGTGGGCGCACGCGTCTCAGCGGCGCGCGGCTCGAATCTTTCGGCGATCATCGCATCGCGATGGCCTGCGCCGTCGCCGCGCTTCTGGCGGAAGGCGAATCGGAGCTTGTGGGGGCAGACGCTGTCGCCGTCTCCTTCCCAGAATTTTTCGCGTTGCTCGAATCGGTGACGGAGAGATGAACGCGCGCGCGCCGCTTGGGCGCATACTGCTCACAGGCTTCATGTGCGCTGGCAAAACCACCGTCGCACGCGCGCTCGCCGCGCGTCTTGATTGCGCGATGCTAGACCTCGACGCGGCAATCGTCGAACGCGAAGGCCGCAGCATCGCACAGATCATTGACGCGGACGGTGAAGCGCGCTTTCGCCAGATTGAATCGAACGCGCTCCGCGATGCGTTGGAGTCGAACGACGCGCGCGTCATAGCGCTTGGCGGCGGCGCTTGGACAATAGACGAAAATCGCGCGCTCGTCGCTGCACATAATTGCGTGACCGTCTGGCTCGACGCGCCCTTCGAGTTATGCTGGCAGCGCATCACGGCTTCGCAGGAGACACGCCCTCTGGCTCGCGACTGCGGCAAGGCGCAAGAACTTTTTGAGGGGCGGCGCGTATTTTATTCACAGGCGACTTTCCACGTCACTGTCAGCGGCGACGACAGCGCAGCAGACATCGCGCAGGCAATAATTTCCGCACTGGAACAGTTGCCACCGCAAACTCAAAAGAATGATTGACCGGCGCGGGCACTCATCGTATGCTCTGCGCCAAGTCTTGTAGCAACATCCTTCACTGAGCGTCCCATGCCAGCATCTTATCCGGCCTCTTCGCCCTTAGTTTTAGATAAAAAGTCCACTGCCATCAGTGGCGACGGGTGGCCACGCGCCGTCTGGTTAGGACTCTCTTTAACGACGCTCCTCGTCTCTTCGATAGTTGCTTTCAGGCAATCACCTCGCAGCCCCGCCGATCAAGCGGCAGCGTCCGGCAACACGCTCGGCCGGTTGTTATATCCGGTCGAAGAGAATCCGCCCCTGCAACGCATCGAGACTGATCTCAGTGCCGTCTATGCGCTCGACGAGCAACGCATCTGGGCGGTTGGCAATCTCGGCCTCATTATGCACAGTGAAGACGGCGGGCGCACTTGGACGCAGCAGCGCGTTACAACGGATAGTCCGCCGCCGCCCGCGCCTTCGCCCCAAGCATCAGCTTCGCCTGAAGACCTCGCCGCCATCATCTTCGCCAACGCACAGTACGGCTGGATTGCCGGTCGCAACGGCACACTCTATTCAACCGAAGACGGCGGCCAACACTGGTACGCGCGCGCGATCAAGATGCCTTCGGGGAGCACACCTGCGGAGTCCGGCGCAGTCTCCTTCAGGACTGAAAAGGGTTGGTATGAGCTGACAGACGGTGGTGATCTCCAGCTCACCTCTAGCCCATACATTAACGAGTCAGCTCAGTTTTACCAGCACACGGTGGAATTTACGTATGACGGTGATCTCAAGATTGATGACTACAAGATACGCGTCTTAGCCACAGCTAGTGCGGACAACTGGCAGAGCATTGTCGGCGGCGACGGGATCATTTACTTAGATACTCCACAAACGGGTTGGATAGCGGCATCCAGCGGCACGAACCAAAACCTCCGTGCTGCCCGGCTTATAGGTTCATGGCCTGGCGTGGGATGGGTCGTCGGCGACGGCGGGACGATTATTCATAGCTCGGACGGCGGCAGGACGTGGAAGCCGCAGACGAGTCACGTGCAGGGACGCCTCAACGACGTGTATTTTCTGCCCGACGGGCGGCACGGTTGGGCGGTCGGTTATAACGGCATTCTCGCTACGGGCGACGGCGGCGAGCATTGGGTGCGCGCGGCGGTCGGCCCGCATGAAGAGCCGTCCACAGGCGCGTACAGTGTTTCGTTGCCGCGCTGGTACTTTCTCAGTTGGCCGCTGGCCGGGCTTTTATTGTTGCCCGCGCTCAGGCGTCGCGGCGATGTGACGCCGCCGGACGAATCCGTCGCCGACATACTCGTCTCGGACAGACCGTTAGAGGCGGGCGACCCCGACCCGCTTGAGTTTCAGACAATCGCGCTCGGCCTGTCGCGTTTCCTTCGCAACGAGAAGACAGTACCGCCTCTGACCATCGCCATCACCGGCGAGTGGGGCACTGGCAAGAGTTCCCTGATGAATTTGCTGCGCGCAGACCTGCGCGAGTACGGCTATCGCCCCGTCTGGTTCAACGCGTGGCATCACCAGAAAGAGGAGCACCTGCTGGCTTCTCTGTTGCAGAACGTTCGGCTGCAAGCCATTCCGCACATCTGGCGACCCGTCGGCCTCATGTTCCGCGCCCGCCTGCTGTTGATTCGCGGCTGGCGGCACTGGCTGCCCGTCCTGCTACTGCTGTTCATCGCCGCACTGCTTACCGGCTACGCCTTCGCGCGCTTCAAAGCAGGCATCAGCGCGACGGGCAGCACCGACGCTTTCATTACGTATTTCTTCAACTTCAAACCCGGCGACCTGTCACAGTCCGCGCCGCGTCTGGCTCTGCTGGCGAGCCTCGCCAGCGTGATCCTCGCCACCTGGAAAGGCGTGACGGCTTTCGGCGTCAACCCGGCCAGTTTGCTCGCGACCGTTTCGCGCGGCATGCGCCTGCGCGACCTCGACGCGCAGACCAGCTTTCGCAAGAAATTTGCAGATGAATTTAACGATGTCACACGCGCTCTCGGCCAGCGCAGCATGATCATCTTCATAGACGATCTCGACCGCTGCCGACCGGAGAACGTGCTCGATACACTGGAAGCCGTCAACTTCCTCGTCTCGTCTGGGGATTGCTTCGTGGTCATCGGCATGGCGCGCGAGCGCGTGGAGCGTTGCGTCGGCCTCAGCTTCAAGGACGTGGCCGAGGAGGTGCTCGATAGCGCCGTCGGCGCGGGAGAGCCGTCGGGAGGCGCGGCGAGCAATGAAGCGAGGCGCAAGCGTGCGGAGTTCGCGCGCCAATATCTCGACAAGTTGATCAACATCGAAGTGCCCGTGCCTGTGCCGACCGCCGAGCAATCGCGCGAGTTGCTCATTGCGTCGAACGCGTCGCCGTTGCCGGAATTGTTGAGACGCTGCCAACAAGCACGGACGATCGCCATGCGTATCTGGCCTGTTGCGGTCGCCTCGCTGATCTTGTCTGCCGGAGTTTATACAGGGTCAAGAATGCATGAGCGCTTCCACGATTCTTCCGGCGAGAAGCCGAACGTTACCACGACTACTACTACCACAACGCCCGGCAACGCTTTGCCAACTACTGCTGCCCCCGATGCCTCCCTCGCTAAAACTCAGGGTAACGAAGTGCGCCGCCCGGATAAAAATTCCACTTCATCACCAACGCCTGATGAAGCGGAGTTGCGCAAACAGACGCAGGCCGCCAGCTTAACTACCGCCACACCCGCGCGCCGCCCTCTCGTGTCTTACTGGCCGCTGCCCCTCGGCGTGCTCGCGCTGCTCGTTGTTGCCGGATTGCTGTTGACGCGTCGCCCCGACCTCGTGGTGAAAGACTCGGAAGAATTTGAGGCGGCGCTGCGCATCTGGCATCCGCTGGTGTTTAGCCGGCATAAAACGCCGCGCTCGCTGAAACGATTCATGAATCGCGTGCGCTATCTGGCGATGCGGCAACGTCCGCAACAGGAAAGCCAATCGCGTTGGGAGCGCGCGGTTGCGCAGATTGCGCGCCGCTTCGGAATCGAACTGCACGCGGCGATGCTCGGTGGCGATTCCTCACAAAAGAGCATGCCCGAATCTGCGCTTGTCGCATTGGCTGCCATCCAACAGTTCGCTCCCGGTTGGCTCGAAAATAAGCAACATTTCCAGCAGTGGATTATCCACAACATCGTGCCCGCGACGCACGACGTAGATGAGCTGGCTCTCCTGCGTGAAGCCAAAAATGCCCATGAAGAAAAATTCGATTATTGGCCGTCCATCGAAAAACACCGCGCCGCCTTCCTTAAAATGTCAGCCGATATTCGTGTAAACTAATGCTTGAGTTACTCAACCGTTAATTTCAAGTTTCGTCGGCTGACGTTAAATGTCAATCTATGAATGAACAAGCGAGGAATGCGCAGGCGCTTAAAGTTGCCAAAAAACTCTCGAACGCGGATAACTGGAAACACCTCGCGCGCTGGCACGGCGACGGCTACTACGAACTGCACACCGAAGACACTGGCGACACGCCCGTCCGTCTCTTTTTAACCAAGCAACTACTCGACGACGCGGAAGATATTCTTTATCGCCAGATCGTCAACGCGACGCGCTTCCCCGGCGTCCGCATGGTCGTCATCACGCCCGACACGCACTACGGCTACGGCGTCCCCGTCGGCTGCGTCCTCATCACAGACGCCGACGCGGGCGCAGTCGCCATGGGGCCTGTGGGCTACGATATTGGTTGCGGGATGATGTCGGCGCGTTCGGACGTTGAGGCGGGGGCGGCGACGGCGGAGAAGCGTCTGGAGTTTAATCGCGCGGTGATGGAGCGCGTGGATATGGGCGCGGGCGGGAAGAGTGTGCGCTTGGGCGAGTTGTCGAAGCCGGAGTTTAATAATCTGGTGCGCGGTGGAGCGGAGTATTACGTCGAAAGATATGGGGCGACGTTTGATCGGAGTCGTGCGGAGCGGCATCGCATTCCGGTGGACGACGATTGGCAAATTCCGTGGGGCGGGAAGGGCAGGCCGGAGCGCGGGTTGAATCAGATGGGTAGCCTCGGCGGCGGCAATCATTTCATCGAACTGCAAAGGTCGGAGCAGACGGGCACGATCTTCGTGCAGGTACACACGGGCAGTCGCGGCTTCGGGCATGGGCTGGCGACGAACTACTTCGAGATGGCGCGCGAGGAACGTCCAGACCAGATCACGGACATAGACCTCGGCTACTTCACGCCCGACTCGCGCCACTACCGAGACTATCTGAACGCTGTCGCGGCAGGCGGCAACTACGCCATACTGAATCGCCTGATCATCTTCGAGCAGGTCGCGGACGCCTTTCGCGCGGTGTTCGGGCGTGAGCTTGAGTTGATCTATGAGATCAGCCACAACCTCGTGCAGCGCGAGTGGCATCCTGAGTTCGGCGACGTGTGGGTGCATCGCAAGGGTGCGACGCGCGCGTTTCCTGCGGGGCATCCGGCGCTCAAAGGCACGCACTGGGAAGCGACGGGGCATCCTGTCCTGATACCCGGCTCGAACAAGGATTGGAGCTACATACTGCAACCGCTGGCGGGGGCTGTGAACAGCGGCTACTCGGTCAATCATGGCGCGGGGCGTCGCCTGTCGCGCGGCGAGGCGATGCGCACGCTCTCGCAACGCGCGATTGACGACGAGTACAAGGCCGCAGGAATTTTGGTCAACACGAACGGGCGCGTGCCGCTCGACGAAGCCGCGCCCGCTTATAAATCATCCGCGCAGGTGATCGAAGCCGTCACGGGCGCGGGGCTGGCGCGCGTCGAACATCAACTCTGGCCGCTCGCCTCGCTCAAAGGCGCGGACGAACGTAGAGGCAAGCGACGCGGTAAGCAAGGCAGAGGCAACGCGAAGAAGGGGCAGAAGACGAAGGAGCATTACTGATTAGTAAATCGTGAATCGTAAATCGTGAATAGAAGTAGAAGGGTTTTATCTATTGACGATTTACGATTCACGATTTACTCGCACCGGATTACGCGCGGAGCAGTTTCAACAGGGCGATTTCTTCGGGGTCGTGTTCGGGGAGTTGGCGTTGGATGCGGCGTGCGCGGCGCGGGCGAAACTCGTCGAGCGTGATGCCCTGACAGTAGCGTTCGATGACCGCCGGATGTATGTAGCAGTTGCGGCAGACGGTCGGGGTGTTGCCGAGATGTTCGGCGACGTGTTTGACGGCGTGGATGATGTTGCGCTTGGCCGCGTTCTCGTCTTCGGGCTTGCCGAGTTCTGCGAGTTCGACTGCGCAGAGAAGCGTGCCGCCCCAAGTGCGAAAGTCTTTGGCGGAGAAGTCGGGCGCGGTCGCAGCCTTGATGTATTCGTTCACGTCGCGCGGCCTGATGGGCACGGCGCGTTTGTTCTCCGCGTCCCAGTATTGAAAGAGACGCGCGCCGCGCAAACTCTGTATGTCGCGCATGAGCGCGGCGAGTTCTTCGTCAACGAGGATGCGGCGGTGTTTGATGTGGTGCTTGCCTACGAAGGAGAAGACGAGCCGCCCGCCGCGTTTGATTTCGAGATGACGATTGCGCAAGGTCGTGATGCCGTAGGTGCGGTAACGCGCGACGCTCTCTTCGGAGCCGACGCGGAAATATAGATCGTTGATGAGGCGTACGACGACGGCGAGCACGCGTTCGCGCGGCAAGCCTTCGAGCGCGATGTCTTCGTTGGTGCGGCGGCGCAAGCGTTCGAGTTGTTGGCCGAAGCGTTCGATCTTGGCGTACTTGCGTCGCGCCTGTCGTGCGGCGAAGGCGGGATGATAGATGCGCTGCACGCGTCCACTAGCGTCGAGGCCGATGGCTTGCAGCCGACCGCGCGCCGAAGGGCAGATGCGCACCTCCGTCCACGCCGGAGGAATCACTAGCGAGCGTATGCGCTCAAGCGCGGCCTTGTCCGTGACGGGTTTCCCCGCCGCGTCTTCATAACGAAAGCCGCCGCGCTTCGTGCCGCGTCGCCGCCACCAGCGTACACGCGCGCCGCGTGTGACACTCTCGCTTGCACCCTTCGCGTGTTTATCTTCAACTAAAACTTGTGCGGTCGCCATTGCGGAAGCCCTTCCCTTGCACGTTAAATTTTACGCAGGCATGTTAGCTGGCGAGCGGTTACGAAAATATGGCGGCGGGATAAATGCAAAAGTTTCAAGTTTCAAGTTAAAGGCCGAAGAACATTCAGTCTTGAAACTTGAAACTTGAAACTTGAAACTTTTAATTCGCCGTGCCTGCCGTCGTCTGTTGTTGCGGCTGCTCGGCGGGGACGTAGTAGAGGATGCGGTTGCAGTTGTCGCAGGTAATGATCTCTTCGCCGAGTCGAACTTGCGACATGACCTGCGGGCGCAAGGACATGAAACAGGCCGAGCAAGAGCCGTTGCGCGCTTCGGCTACGGCGACACCGTCGCGTATGCGCGAACTGATGCGGTTGTACATCGCGGCCATAGGCTTTGGCAGTTCCGCCGCCATACGCTCGCGTTCGGCGCGCAGGCGTGTGAGTTCGTCAGCCTGCGTGCGCGTCTGTTCCTCGAACGCCTTGAGCTTCGCTTCCAACTCTGCGCGCATCTGCGCGATCTGCGGTTCGTGTTCGCCGATCTCTTTCTCCGCGCCGTCGAAGGCTTCCATCTGTTCGAGCACTTTCGTTTCGAGTTCGGAGATGTGCTTGCGCGCGGCGTCGGCCTCGCGTATGGCGGCGGCGTATTCTTTCTCGTTCGTGGAGGACATCAAAGCCTTATCGGCGTGTCCGGCCTTCGAGCGCGTTTCGGCGATCTCGGTTTCGAGACGCGTGCGCTCCGTGCGAGCCGCGTCGCGGCGATTTTCGATGGCGCGAAATTCAAAGGCGCGCTGCTCGAACTCTTTTTCGATCTCAGCGCGCCTCTGTGGAATGGCGTTCAACTCGGCTTGTAGCCTTCTGATATTTGTGTCTGTGTGCTGCAATGCAATCAACTGTGATAACTCCGCTTTCACTTCGGGTGTTCCCTCCAAACATCTGACAACTTAACGCTCCGCTCCGGTGCTTCGCTCAACCACGAATCATCGCACAACCCTAACGACAGTGACAAGTGACGAGTGACGAGTGACGAGCAGGAAAAGACGTAAATCGTGAATCGCAAATCGTGAATAGACGAAAATCGTTTGATCTATTCACGATAAATGCTCTGCTTGCTTTCCGGCTTTTCTCGTCACTTGTCACCTGTCACTTTTATGACCACCTTGCCGAAGGTTTCGTTTGATTCGAGGCGTAGGTGGGCGGCGCGTATGTCGTGCATGTCGTAGACGCTGTCGATGACGGGACGCACAGTGCCGCGCGCGAGCAGCGGCGCGACGTGTGCGGCGAAGAGACGCGTGGCGCGGGCCTTCTCTTCCGCCGAACGCGCGCGCAAGACCGTGCCCGTGATGCGCAGGCGTTTGCCCATCACTTGCCGGAAGTCGAGCGGCGCGCTCGTTCCGGCCATCGTGCCGACGAGCAGCAGACGCCCGCGCGGGGCGAGCGCGTCGAGGTTCGCCGCGAGATAGTTTGCGCCGACGAGATCGAGTATCAGTTCGACGCCCGCGCCGCCTGTCCAAGCCTTTGCAGCGTCGGCAAACGTTTGCGGGTCGCCGCTAACGACGCACGCTTCGTCGAGTCCGTAGTCGCGTGCGCGTTCGAGTTTGTCTGCGGTGCGCGCCGTGCCGAAGGTTTGCGCTCCTGTCGCGCGCGCGAGTTGGATGGCGGCAAGACCGACGCCCGAACCTGCTGCGTGGACGATGAGGCGCTCGCCCAAAGCCAAACCACCTTGCGTACACAGCGCGTCGTGCGCCGTGATGAACGCTTCAGGGACGGCGGCGGCCTCTTCCCAACCGAGCTTGTCTGGAATTTCCGCGAGCGTGTTTTCGGGCACGACTACGTACTCGGCCTGCGCCCCGCCGCCCGTGATGCCGAACACGCGCTGCCCCGTGCGCCAGGCGTGCGCGTCCGCACCCAACGCCTCGACCTCGCCCGCAAACTCCAACCCCGGAATACTGGCGGGCGCGCCCTTCGGTGCTGGATACAGACCGCGCCGCTGCAACAAGTCGGCGCGATTCAACGCCGCCGCGCGCACACGCACGCGCACGCGTTCGCCCGCCGCTTGCGGTTGCTCAACCTCGCCGACCTCCAAGCCTTCAACTCCGCCATGAGAAACGATCTTGATTGCGCGCATGAAGCAATCGTAAATCGAAATTAGTAAATCGTAAATCGTGAATCGTAAATAGAGAAAGCAGTTTTCTTCTATTCACGATTCACGACTCACGATTTACGTCTGTTGATTTACGGGTTAATGTTTTGCCCCGCATGAGTGGTCAAGCAGAGACATTCGTTGTCGTCAACTATAACGCGGCGCGTGCGCGTGCGGCATGGGTGCGCGCGCAAAACGTGCTCGTCGCGCGCGGCGTGCGCTTCGAGGTACACGAGGCGAAGGAGGCGGGCGATGCGCAGAGCGCGGCGCGCACGGCTCTCATTGCGGGCTATCGCACAATCGCCGTCGTCGGCGGCGACGGCACGCTCGGCGAAGTGGTGACGGGATTTTTTGAACGAGACAACGCGCGCAACTCGACAGCGACGACGACAACTCCCGCGCCAATCAATAAGGAAGCCGCGCTCGCCGTTTTGCCCGCAGGCACAGGCAACGATTTCGCGCGCGGCCTCGAAGGCAGTCGCGCTTCGCTCGACAGTTGGCTCGAACGTCTCATTAAACACAGCCGACGCGACGATAACGCGACGACGCACGCAGCCCTCGACGCGACGACGCGCGCTGTTGACGTGTTGCACGGGACAATCGGCACGGACGCGCGCACGTTCTTCTGTCTGAACGCCGCGACGCTCGGCATCGGCGCGGAGGTGGCCGCGCGCGTCTCGTCGCAGGGCGCGCTCGTACGCAGGCTTCCGGGCGAGGCGCGTTTCGCGTTCGCGGCGGCGCAAGCGCTCGCGCGTTGGCGTGCGCGTCGCGTGTCAGTTCAAGTGGACGACGCGGAGGCGTTCGAGTGCGAGACGAATCTGGTGGCAATTGCCAACAGCCCATACGCGGGCGGCGGCATGATGTTCTCGCCCGACGCGCGCACGGACGACGGACTGCTCGATGTCGTCACCGCCTGCCAACTCACGCGCCGCTCGCTCATGCGCGAGATGACGCGCATACACAGCGGCGGTCACGTCAAGAATCCGCGCGTGGAGATACGACGCGGCGCGCGCGTCCGCATCGAGCACCTGACGCCGACGGATGCGCTCGCGGTCGAAGCCGACGGCGACGTGCGCGGCCACACGCCGCTCGAATTTCGCGTCCTCGCGGGCGCGCTTCGTGTCGTCTGCTGACGACACGAAAGTTTCAGGTTTCAAGTCTGAATGTTCTTTCGGTTTTAACTTGAAACCTGAAACTTGCAACTTATGGTGCGAGAGATGCGCCGAAGGCGTAGAGCAGCCGCACCGAGAGCAGCAAGAGCGGCAAAGCGACGAGCAGCATGATGAGCAGACCGCGCCGCGTGATGTGCGACTCGCGTAGAGAGCGGCGGAAGAAATAGACGGAGAATGGAAGATTCAACAGCACGGCGGTCACAACGCCGGGCGCATACCCGCCGAACATGACGGCGGCAGGCACATGCGGGACGAGCACGTTCAGACACACCTGCGCTTGCACGACGGCGACGAGATAAGACTTGAACTGTGAGGGTCTGCCGGTAGTGGCAAAGACGACGAGTAGCAGCGGGATGAGCGTCGCGCCGACAAGCGCGGCGTAAAATTGCGCGAGCGTCGGCATGGCGGATAAGAGAGCGGGCGGCGCAATCTCACGCAGCAGTTCGTTGATGCGCGGAAAGTACAAGTGCATCGTTAATCCCTCTTCCAGATTGTGAAGCGCGAGAAAAGCGAAGACAAGCCATTGCACAGATTTGTAAGAGAGTTTGTCGAGCCACATAATAATCGCGTGCTGATCGCGCGTTGGTCACGATTGCGCGTTGCGAGGTCTTCTGTCCGGTGAGACGCATCAGGGCGCTTGCGTCTCGCGCCGTTCGATGTCGAGCACTTTGTTGAGACGGCGTCGGTGGCGTTCTTCGCCTGTGAAGCGTGCGTTGACGAAGGCGCGCACGATCTCCAACGCGAGTTCGACGCCGACGACGCGCGCGCCGAGACAGAGGACGTTGCAGTCGTCGTGCTCGCGCGATTGATGCGCTGAGTAAGTGTCGCCGCAAAGGGCCGCGCGCACGCCGCGCAGTTTGTTTGCCGCAACGGACGCGCCGACGCCGCTCCCGCAGATGATGATGCCGCACTCGGCGCGCCCTTCGCGCACGGCTTCGCCCACCTTCAAAGCGTAGTCGGGATAATCGTCCGCTTGCGTGCCGTCGTGCGTGCCGAAGTCCTCGACCTCATGGCCTGCCGTGCGCAGGATTTCGATCACGCTTTCGTTGAGCGGGTAGCCGCCGTGATCTGCGCCGATGGCGATCTTCATTTCCTTCTATCTCCTTTGGCGAAGATTGTAGCGCGAACGAAGCGTGGATGCGCAGAGATTTCACTTTGAAGTGAACAGAGCGGGCGGACGTTTCACTTCAACGCGGGCTGCAAGTTGATCGTGATGATTTGTCCCGCGCGTTCGAGACGCGCGCCGCGAAACTCTGCCTTGACGCCTTCGGCTTCGAGCGTGAGTTTGCCTTGCGTCTCTTGCACCGACGGTTCGCGCGCGAGTCCGCTGATGGTCAACTGGCGCACGCCGTTGAAGAGCGGATGCGCGCCCGCGCCTGTGGTGAGCAAATGGTGTTTGAAACTCTCAATCGCGCCCGCGTCGTTGCCGAGTTTGAGGTGACGCGTGTGGAGCACGTCCGCCGCGCCGAGCCTGCGTACGTTCAAGGGATCGAAATCTTGCGGCCAGAGCGGGGCGTTCGCGGCGGCAAGGACGACGATCTTCCAGCCCACCTGCGCAGCAAACTCGCGCCGCAAAGTTTCACGCTGCGCGACCAGCGCGTCTGTCTCAACTTTTGCACGCGCACGCGCCGCAGCCTTGAACGATTCAGGCAGCGCGCACGACGCCGAAAGCGATGGTGCGGTTGTTGGCAGCGCGGCGGCGAGCCGTTCGTCGAGCGAGCGTGTGTCGCCTGCTTCGAGGCGCGTCGTCCAACCGGGCGCAAAGCGTTCGAGCAGGAGCGCGAGCGCGTGCCCCGTGGCGTAAGTACGCGTGCGAAGTTCTTCGGCGGCGTATTCGTTCGCGGTCAGGTCGGACACGCGCACGCCCGCCGAACGCGCTTCGACGTAGCGCGCGAGTCCTTCGTTCAATTCGAGCGCGCGCTCATAATCTCGCGCGCCCGTCGTCAATCGCGCGAAACGTTCGCGGCGCGTGTCGAGCGCGAGGCGCGCGTGGCAGGCGGCGTCAGTCTTGCGCGTGGCGCGTTCGGCGCGTCTCAAACTCTCCGACTCAAGACGGCGGAGCGCGAGCAGTTCCGCGTCCTCGAATGGATAGGTGAAAAGTTCGAGTTCGTTGCCCGACCATTTCGGATGATGCTCGCGCTGGTGTACGTGGAACTGCTCGTGTAGGACGAGCGCGGCGCGCTTTTGAAGCGACAGCTTGGACGCACGATCGATCATCGCCGTCGCCGTCAAGACGCCGTTTAGTTTGACGGGCGCGTTGGCCGTCACCGTTTCGTGCCGACCGGCGAACGCCCACACGCCCTGACGGGATGAGAGCGAAATAAATTCTGCGGGCGGGTTTGGATGACGGAAGAGGAACGTCGTCTGCCCGTCGTAGATTTCGACGGGGATGCGGCGCGGATCGAAGTTCGGCCAGAGCGACGCGCGCGTTGCGATGCGATCAACTTCGGCGACGACGGCGTAAACGTCAACAGCCTTAACAGCGTCGCGATGCGCGGATTGCGCCGTAACGCCCGTCGCCGCGCCGGAAAGCAAGAGCAGTATTAAGAGCAAACGCATAACTGCAATTCGGTCGGCGCGGCGCAAAAGTTCCAGGAAGATTTATTCGCCGTTGTTGCCGAGCAAGGCGCGCGCTCGTTTGACGACGTTCTCGACGTTGAAGCCGAGATTGCGTAGCGCGACATCGCCGGGCGCGGACGCGCCGAAACGGTCGAGGCACACGCAGTCGCCCGCGAGTCCCGTGTAGCGCGCCCAACCTAACCCAGCGCCCGCTTCGACGGCGAGGCGCGCGGTGATCGTCGTCGGCAAAACCTCTTCGCGATAGCTCGCCTCCTGTTCGTCGAACAACTCGCAGCAGGGCATCGAGACGACGCGCACGCTCGTGCCGCCCCGTTGCAACTCTTCGCGCGCGGCGAGCGCGAGCGAGACTTCCGAGCCAGTGGCGATGATGATCAGTTGCGGCGACGTGTTCTGTCCGTCTCCGTCAACTGCTTCGGCGAGAACGTACGCGCCGCGCCGCGCGCCGTCGGCTGAGTTGTAGATCGCACGATCAATGACAGGCACTTTCTGGCGCGTGAGTATCAGGGCGGTCGGCGCGTGGCGTCGAAGGATTGCGATGCGCCAGGCCTCGCGCGTCTCGTGTGAATCGGCGGGGCGTATGACGTAGAGATTCGGGATGGCGCGCAAGCCCGCGAGGTGTTCGATGGGTTGATGCGTGGGGCCGTCTTCGCCCAAGCCCACCGAGTCGTGCGTGAAGACGTAGACGACCTGCACTTCCGACAGCGCGGCGAGCCGTATGGCGGGCTTCATGTAGTCGGAGAAGGTGAGGAACGTGCCGCCATAAGGAATGAGGCCGCCGTTCAGACTGATGCCCGTCATGGTCGCGCCCATCGCGTGTTCGCGCACGCCGAAGTGAAGTATGCGACCGTCGTATGTGCCGGACTGAAAACTGCCGCCCTCTTTGATGTCCGTGTTGTTGGAGACGCCGAGGTCTGCCGAGCCGCCGATGAGCGCGGGCAACACACCCGCGAGCGCGTTGATGACTTCGCCGGAAGCGACGCGCGTTGCGATTGGCTTCGCGTCCGCGAACGCGGGCAACTTCTCTTCCCAGCCTGCGGGCAAATCATTGCTCATCAAATCATGCCACGCGCGACCCTCTTCCGCGTGCGCCTCCGCGTAGCGCGCGACGAGCGCGTTCCATTCGTCTTCCGCGCGTGCGCCGCGCTCTATCGCCGTGCGGAAATGCTTGAGCGCCTCGTCGGGTAAATAAAACTCTTTGTCTTCCGGCCAGCCGAGCGCGCGTTTGGTTTCTTTGACGGCGTCTGCGCCGGGCGCGTCCGAGTGCGCCTTGCGCGTGCCCGCCACAGGCATGCCGTAGCCGATGACGGTCTTGACGGAGATGAGCGAAGGGCGCTCCGTCTCGGCCTGCGCTTCGCGTATGGCGCGCTCGATTGCGCCGAGATCGTTTCCGTCATCAACAGTTGAAGTGTGCCAGCCGTAAGACTCGAAACGCTTCGGCACGTCTTCGGTGAAGGCGAGCGATGTGAAGCCTTCGATGGTGACGCGGTTGTCGTCGTAGAGATAGATGAGTTTGCCGAGTTTGAGATGACCTGCGAGCGAGGCGGCTTCCGAAGCGACGCCTTCCATCAAGTCGCCGTCGGAGACGATTGCGTAGACGAAGTGATCTATGACGGGGAAATTTTCGCGGTTGAACTTCGCGGCGAGATGCGCCGCGCCCATCGCCATGCCGACGCCGTTAGCGAATCCTTGACCGAGCGGCCCTGTGGTGATCTCTACGCCGGGCGTCAGACCATATTCGGGATGGCCGGGAGTTTTCGATTCCCACTGGCGAAAGTTTTTGAGTTCTTCGAGCGGCAGGTCGTAGCCCGTCAGGTGCAGGAGCGAATAGACGAGCATCGAGCCGTGACCGGCGGAGAGCAGAAAGCGGTCGCGGTTCTGCCACTTCGGGTTCTGCGGGTTGTGACGCAGGAATCGCGTCCAGAGAACGTAGGCCATCGGCGCGGCTCCGAGCGGGAGGCCGGGATGGCCTGACTCTGCGCGCTGCACGGCATCGAGCGAGAGCGTGCGAATGGTGTTGATGCAAAGTTGATCGAGTTCGGTGTCGGGCGAAGTGGCGGACGATTGGGTTGACGCGCTCATCTGATAATTTTCTCTGCCTTCCGGTTTTAAGTTATGAATGATTGCGGCTGTGGTCTGCCTTCGTTGTTGACGCGCACCTGTGCCGTCGAACTTTTAATCTTTCAGGAGCGTTTGGTAAACGATCTCTTGACGCTCTGCGCCCGCGCGGTAAATCGCGTGAGCCTCGATGTCAGGCTCGAACGTGCGGCTCTGGCCGACGGGCGCGTCCGCGAGATGATCAATTGCGCCCAGAGATTCTAACGCAAGCAGCGCCGCGCCGCGACTCGACGCTTCGCGCGCCGTCGAGAGATGAAGGGGGCGCGCGAGCACGTCCGCGAGCATCTGCGACCAGAGCGGCGAGGCCGCGAGCGCGCCGCCCGAAGCGCGTATCTCTGCTGCGGGCGCGAAACGGTCGAGCGCGCGTGCGATGTGCGCGAAGCGATAGGCGACGGCTTCGAGCGCGGCGCGCATGATTTCGACGGGGCGCGTGTGCATCGTGAGTCCGGTGATCGCACCGCTCGCTTGCGGATTCCAGTTCGTGCTGCGTTCGCCCGCCCAGAAGGGCAAGAGCGTCAGGCCGTGCGCGTCGGGCGCGAGCGCGGCGAGTTCGCGTTCGAGTTTTTCGTCGCCGTCGCCTACTTCTTCGGGCGCGTTTAAGTTCAAACTCTCGCGCATCCAGTTGTAGAGCCAGCCGCCGTCGGAGAGCGCGCCGCCGATGAGGACGCGGCGACGGTCGGCGCGGTAGCACCACAGGCTCGCGGGCAACTCGTCGGGCGGCTCGCCCTCGTAGAGCACACGCATCGCACCGGATGTTCCGATCATCAACGCGACGCTGGTTTTGTTCACGCAGCCCGCGCCGATGTTGTTGGCCGCGCCGTCGCCGACAGCGGCGAACCAGGGACACGCACCAAGTCGCGGCCAACGCGCGGCGTACGGGGGCGCGACATGAAAGGCGTTGCGCGTTGTCTCGCCACCGGGAAGGATCGGCGGCAGTTGATTGCTGCGAAGGCCGAGCGCGCCCGTGAGTTCCGCGTCCCACACGCAGCGCCTTTGATCAAAGAGTCCCGTCGCCGACGCCTGCGAGACGCTCGCCGCCTCTGCTCCGCAGATGCGAAGCGCGAGAAATTCGCCGAACGATAACCAGCGCGCACACTCGCGCCACACGTCCGGTTTTTCTCTCTTCAACCAGAGCAACTTCGCAGGCCAGTAGCTCGCGTGAAAACGGCAGCCCGTACGCGCATGCACCTCGCGCTCGTCGAAACGGCGTCGCAACTCCGCGACTTCAAGAGCGGCGCGCGTGTCAGCCCAGCCGTAGAGCGGCGTGAGAGCGCGCCCCGCAGCGTCTACGCCGACGAGGCTGTGCCAGAAGCAAGAGATTGCCACCGCTTCGATTTTCAGATTCAAAGAAGCGACGCGCGCGTGCGTCTCATCAACGACGCGCGCCAGTTGTTCGAGCAACTCGTCGGCGTCCGTCTCAGCGCCGCCTTCGCGCGTCGTTGTGAAACTCCATTCGACGCGCCCCTGTGTCTCCGCAACCTCACGCCCTTCCGCGTCGAACACGGCAGCGCGCCCGCTCGACGTGCCGATGTCGAGCGCGACAACGTATGGCGCGCGCGCCGCAGCAGGTTCGATCTGGCCGTCACTTGTCACGGTTCTTCAGAAAGTGTTCGACGACGAAGATGATGTCTTCGCCGAAGTAGTGGTTGACGGTCTTGAGCGCGCGGATGGTTTCGCGCCGGTTGACGTGATGTTTGGTCTCGGTGTCGGCGACGAAATCGAAGACGCAATCGCGCAAGAGTTCGAGTTCGCGCAGGAGATCAACGAGCGAGTAGCCTTCCATCGAGCGCATGTAGCCGTGCTGGCTTGAGGCGCGGATGGTGGCGAAGTCGGGCACGCCGTCCTGCGCGAGAAGCGTGCAAAGTTCTTCGAGCATCTGCGGGACGTGATCGACGATCTGCGCGGTCGTGAGGCGGTCGTCGGAGCGCATGAGCGGATCGCTTTTCACGCGACGCACCCATTCGAGCGTGATGTCGTCAATGTTTGCTTGAAACTCTTCGCACAGCGCGTTTGCGTCGTCTGTCATGTGAGTATGGTCTTCCGCTTAACCCGAAAGCCCCTCCGACCCGCAAAGGTCGAAGGGGCTTGAGAGTTTGTTATACAAAAGCGCGCGCCTCCGTTTTACTCGGCCTTTACGGCGCGTGCGGCGTTGACGCGACCGCCGCTTGAGACTTTGCCGTCGAGCGCGGGGAGTTTGTCAACCGTGTCGAGCAGCCGACGGCGCAAGTCCGTCACGGAGAGATCGGGATTGACGGAGAGGATGAGCGCGGCCACGCCGGAGACGACGGGCGTTGCCATCGAAGTGCCCGAATGTTCCTCGTATAAATTGTTCGGCCATGTGCTCATGATCTCCGCGCCGGGCGCGCCGATGTGGACGGTCTTCGCGCCGTAGTTGGAGAAGCGCGCGAGCACATCTTGACGCGTGAGCGCGGCGACGCTCAGGACGTTCGGCAGATCGTAGTTCGACGGATAGTGCGGGCGCTGGTCGTTGTTGGTTGAAGAGTTGCCCGCCGCCGCGACGAAGAGGATGCCCTCGTCGCCCGCGCGTTTGATGGCGTCGCCGAGCGCGCGCGAACGCGCCGTCGAACCCCAACTCGCGCTGATGATGCGTACGTTGACTCCCGCCTTTTTACGCGCGACGACGTAGTTGATGCATTCGATGGCGTCTTTGGTCGTGCCGCTGCCGTTCCTGCCGAGGAACTTCAAAGGCATGATCTCGACCTTCCAGTTGACGCCCGCGATGCCGTCGTTGTTGTCGCCTTCCGCGCCGATGATTCCGGCGCAGTGCGTGCCGTGCCCGTTGTCGTCCATCGGGTCGCCGTCGTTGTCTGCGGCGTCGAAGCCGTGCAGGTCGTCAAACTCGCCGAGGTCTAAGTCTTCGTAAGGCGCAAGCCCTGCGGGACGCGTCCAGATGTTGTTGTGCAAATCTTGATGCGTGTAATCAACGCCCGTGTCTATGACGGCGACGACGATCTTTTTACTTCCCTTCGTCTTCGCCCAGGCGCGCGTGGCGCACACGTCCGCGCCCTGCTTGCCCTCGCGTTGCCCCGTGTTCAAAAGCGACCACTGCTCTTTGAACAGGGGATCGTTCGGTTGCAGACCGTCGCCTACGCTCTGGCGCACGACAGGCGGGTCGTCATCGTCGTCATCGCGCGCTTCCATGTCGAAAGCGCCTTCGGTTTCCGCCGGATCGAGATCGATCATGAAGACCGGCTCGGCGTATTCGACTTCGGGGAGGTGGCGATATTCAGCCGCGACCGTTTCGGGCGAAAGACCGTCTTCGTCCGCGATGACGGCCTGGTTGTTGATGAACTCGAAGCGATCAAGCAGGCGGTCGTTGAGTCTTCCGGTGATGCGGCCTATCGTCTCGCGCGAAGTGCCCGTGCGGAATTGCACGATCACTTCCGCGTCGTCCGCTTCCTCGCCGTCGAAGTCGCCCGCTTCCTCCGAGTCGTGATCCGCGTCGTGCGTGACGACGACCGTATCGCGCCGCTCGAACGAATCGTGCCTGCGCTCCATGCGCCGCATCTGCCCGACGAAGGCCGCGAGGATGACGACCGCCACAGCCAACGCCAGATGTCCGTAAAAATTCTGCCGGTTCATTGCCTTACCTCATTGCTGTTGTTGCAAAAATTCAGGGTGCAGTTTCAGACGCTGTAGTTCGCGCCTTTGAAGTTGAAGAGTCGCAGGCGATTGCGGTTGGCGCGGTATTCGTAAACTTCGCCGTGCGCCGTGAGGCGTATGCGCCAGCCCGGCGTGATCATCTGCGCGCTCATCTCGCCCGGCTCCGAAGCGCCAAACGACGCATCCGGAAACTCCGCATCCTCAACCGAATCTTCTTTAATCTCATCTTCCGCCACGCCGAGCCGACCGGCGAGATCAATTCTCGCCCTACTCACGGCGTCCTCCTTACTCATAGCCATACGCTCGACGCTCCTACAAGGTTTCCCGACAACGGCGGAACTTAAGACTTTCGCAGGAGACGCCCTGTGCCCCTCCCGCGCGCGCTTTCTACGATTCATATTCTGCGCTCACACAGGCGGATTCGTCAAAAAATTTACGAGCGCATCTGAAAAGTCGGATTCAATCACGAAGGACGCGGAGAAAAACTTTGCGTTTTTAGCGTCCGCACATTCGCGCCCTTCGCGTTCTCACTTCATGCTTCTTCGCGGTTAACCTTACCTCTCGCCTGTCGCCCGACGCTCTGAAAGCGACGAATAAACTCTCGCTCACACCAGATCGCCGCAGAGGTGTTGCAGCAGCGACGCGACGACGATGGCTGCCGTCTCCGCGCGCAGCACGCGCCCGCCGAACGTGACGGCGAGCCATCCGGCGGCGACCGCACGCGCGATCTCTTCGTCTTCCCAACCACCTTCCGGGCCGACGAGCGCGATCAACTTCGCGGGTCGCGCGCCATCGCGCCACGCGCGCGCCGTCTCCGCCAGCCCGAGCCCGCCCCGCTCCGTAAAAAACAGGCGTTGCACGCCGCCCGTCGCCGTCTCCGCTGTCACGCCCGCTCCTTCTTCTACCAACGACGCGAACGCGACGGGCGCAAAAATTTCCGGCAAACGCGCACGCCCCGACTGCTTGGCGGCCTCAAGCGCGATCCGCCGCCAGCGCGCCACGCGTTCCGCCGCGTCGCGCCCTTCCTTCAAGCGCACGTCCGCGCGTTTCGTCACGACCGGCACGATGCGACATGCGCCCAACTCCGTCGCCTTCTGCACCACGAGATCAAACTTCTCGCCCTTCAACAACGCGACAGCGAGCGTCAGGTCAAGCGGCGACTCCGCACGCTGCGGCTCGACACGCCCGCGCACTTCGAGCGTCGCCGTCTCCGCATGCACACGACCGCCGCCGCTCTCGCTTGCGGCGACGACGCAAGCGTATTCGCGCCCCGCGCCGTCAAAAACGAAAGCCTCGTCGCCCGCCTTGAGCCTGAGCACGTTGCGCAGGTGCTGCGTCTCCTCGCGCGCGAGCGCGACCGTCGCGCCATCGGGCGCAAACGCATCGGGCGGGGCATAGAAACGACGCATAAAAGTCTCAAGTCCCAAGTCTCAAGTCTCAAATCCCATGATTGTCTTTTGACTTGGGACTTGAGACTTGAGACTTGGGACTTAAATAATAATTGCTACCCATTCGCCGTCGGCGACGGTGGCGGTGTTGCGTATGCCTAGTTCGGCGAGACGCGCGCGGATGCTGTCGGCTTGCGTGTCGAGTATGCCGGAGAGAATCAGGCGGCCACACGTTGCGCCGATGAGCGCGGGGAGGAGCGGGAGGATCACGTCTGCGGTCAGGTTGGCGCAGACGCAATCGAACGACGCGCCCGTCTCTTCAATCGTGCCCGCGCGAAAGTTTATTTGCGCGGCGACGCCGTTCAGCGTCGCGTTCTCGCGCGCGATCTCGACGGCTTCCGTGTCCGTGTCGCAGGCTTCGACGCGTGCGCGCGCATCGAGTTTAGCGGCGGCGATGGCGAGTATGCCTGTGCCCGTGCCGACATCGAGTAGGCTCGCGCCCGCGAAGTGTTGTTCGAGCGCGGCGAGACAGAGGCGCGTCGTCTCGTGCGTGCCCGTGCCGAAGGCCATGCCCGGTTCGATACGTATGACGATGCGATCCGGCGCGGCCTGAATTTCGCTCCACGGCGGCGCGATGACAAACCGTGCGCCGACTTCGACCGGCTGCCAACTCTTCTTCCACTCGCCGAGCCAATCGCGCGCCGCAACCTCGCGCGCCTCCATCTCACGCACGCTCGAAGACGGCAGAGCGTAAATCCTGAGCGCGTCGAGCAACACGGCGCGCACCGCTTCGCGCTCCGGCGAATTGTCGAAATAAGCGGCGACGCGCATCATCTCTGTATTCGACTCCTCGGCTTCCGTCCCCAACGCCCCCGCCTCCATCAACGCGTACTCCACAGCCTCCTGCGCCGCGCGCTCTATCGTTACGTCGAGTGCATACCACATAAAACTAGAGGGGAAGGGGTAAAGGGGAAGGGGTGAGGGAAAAACTAATTTCAGACGTTTCGCTTAAGCCGCACGTCTGCGCTCCTCGCTTAACCTTTTCCCCTTCCCCTTTCCCCTTTACCCCTTTCTTCGATCCCCATTTCGTTCAGAGCGCGTTCGCTGTTGCGCCAATCTTCCTGGACTTTGACGAAGAGTTCGAGGTGTGCGCGGTGGCCGAGGAGGTGTTCGATGTCGCGGCGTGCTTGCGTGCCGACTTCCCTGATGCGCTCTCCGGCGCGACCGATGATGATCGCTTTTTGCGAGGCGCGTTCGACGTAGATGATGCAGTTGATGCGCGTGAAATCTTCGCGTTCCTCGTCGAAGCGTTCGGTGACGACCGCCGTCACGTAAGGAATCTCGTCGCCCGTCGTCTGCAAAATTTTCTCGCGCACGATCTCCGCGCAGAGCGCGCGCATGGATTGATCTGTCAACTCGTCTTCGGCGAAAAGGGCAGCTTGTTCGGGCAGATGTTTGATGACTTCCGCGAGCAGCGTGTCAACCATGTCGCCCGTGCGCGCCGAGAGCGGCACGATGCCTCGCCAATCGTATTCGGTCGCGTACCACTCCATGAGCGGCAGGAGTTTCGACTTGTCATCCACGCGGTCGCTCTTGTTCAAAAGGAGCAGCGCGGGCTTAGCGGATTGTTTGACGAGTTCGAGCACGAAGCGGTCGCCGTTGCCGGTCGGCACACTTGCGTCGCGCATCAGCAGCACGAGGTCAACGCCTTCGAGCGCGTCGTGGACGGCGGCCATCATGCGCCGGTTGAGCAGGTAGCCGGGCTGATGCACGCCGGGCGTGTCAACCAGAACGATCTGCCCTTCGGGACGCGTGATGATGCCTTGAATCTGGTGTCGCGTCGTCTGCGGCTTGTTCGACACCGCCGCGATCTTTTCGCCGACGAGGCGATTCAGAAGCGTTGACTTCCCCGCGTTCGGCCGCCCGATGAGCGCAACGTAGCCGCTCCTGTAGTTTGCATGTTCAGACATTAAAGAATTCGTCGCCTACTTTAGTTCTGGACGAGAAGCGAGTGACGAGCGACAAGTTGAAAACTTAAAACGTGTCTTTTATCTCGTCACCTGTCACCTGTCACTTGTCACTGCTTTATTTGTGCCGAGCGCGATTATCGCACGACGAAGCCGCGCGTGACGACGAAGCAGGCGCAGGTAACGCAACTCGTCCGCGCCCGCTTTCGCGCGTATGACGCGGAGCGCGTCGCGCTTTTCATCCGCCGACCAGCGCGCGAGGCTTGGAACGAGCGCGAGCACGAGCGCGAAATTTGAGAAGGCGCGTTCCTCCGCTTCCGTAAACTTCTCGCCCGCTCTAGCGCCAAGCGCGCGTTTGACCTGTGCGACGGATGCGGCGCGTATGCTTTGCGCGTCGCCGTCAAATTCGGTCGCCATCCTGCGGCCGACGACCAGCCCTATGTTTCGCACCTGAAAGCGATCCCATTCGCCCTGCGTCGCGGCGTCGCCCGCTTCAAAGACGACGTGGCCGGAGGCGAGACGACGGAGCGTGCGCGGGGATGTGCGGTAGTTTTTGCGCGTGGCGATTTTGCGTTCCTCAGATGCGACGAGTCGGGCGAGATCATCTTGCACGGGACGAAAGCCGAGCTTGCGATAAAACCAGAACGCGCCCGATTCGATGCCCTCTTCGTTGCCCGAACCGCCGAGTTGATACGGGTCAATCGAAAAAGTGTTGACGCCGAGGAGTTGCTTGTAGAGACGCATCAAGCGCGCGTAAGTCCACGCCGATTCGCCGTCGCGGAAAGTGTAAAAGAGGTTGAGTCCGATCTCTATGCGCTCGAACAAAGACAGCCCTTCGTGGTAGCCGACGGGGACGCCGTTCTTGAAAAAAATCCCTGCGTGATAACCGAGAAGCGGCAGACGGCGTTCAGGCCGAACGCCCCACACGAAAATCTCAAGGCCGCGTCCCGCATCTGCGCGCACGATGCGTTCGGGGTCGCCGTGTGTGAAACCGTGAAGTTCACGAAAACGCACGGCCATCGTGTCGCGCCCCATTGCTAGCAGTCGTTCGCCTTCGTCGCGCGACAACTTTTCGACGGGCAGCGGCGGCGTGTTCAACTCACGCGCCAGAGACACGTCGCGGCGAGCAAGCAGCGGCGCTTCGTGATAAAAAATCTCGCGCGTGCGACGACGCATGAGCGTGCGCGTGGCCTTCGACCTGCCGAGTTCCCAACGCACCCACAGCTTGAGCGGCTCGAACAGTTCGGCCTTCTGCTTACCGGCGACGGGCAGACGCTCGAACTGCCTGATGAGCCACGAGAGATCACTTTCACGCCTGCGTTTGGCCGCGCGCACCCAGACGAGAAAAGGCACGTGCGCGTCAACGTAAGCGTCTTCTTCAAACAGCGGCAAGAATCGCGGCCACACCAGATTCAAGTGCGCGGTCTCCTCATAGTCATCCCACACGAGCGAGACTTCAGGCGCGTGCGCGCGCGCCAGCCAACGCGTGATGTCGTAGCCGAAGACGGCGGAAAAACCCGTCGCCGCGATGCCCGACACGTCCGAATACTCGAACGCCGTCATGTCTGCGCCGTCCGCGCGCAGGCGTTCGACGCGCGCGGCGAATGAATTGAGAATCTTTTCCGTGTTCGCGAGGAGCGACGCGCTTTGAGGATAAGCGCGCAGGTAGAGCAGAATTTCGTGAAAGCGAATCAACGTCTCCGCGTCCGTGAATCGTCGCCGCGTGACTTGCCTGAGCGAACTTTCCAGACGTACACGCTCCGGCGCGCCCGTCGGACGCTTCAACTCTTCGAGGCGGTCGAGCAGTTGTTCGATTGATTGTGCGGGCACAACTTTAGCGGCGCGCTCTTTCAGGGCTTTCCGTTGCGTCGTTCGCTGATGTAACGCTCGACGGTGTTGATGAGCGCGTTTAATCTCTCATCCGTCTGCCGCCCGCGTTCGTCAACGGCATTCAACGATTCACTTGTGGCGCTCACCGAATCTCTCATAGCGTTCACCGACTCTTTCAATTCCGTAATCTCGCGCTCGTGAATTTCCGCAATCACGAGAAGGGCATTGACGCCGTCCGCCGTTCGATCAACTTTTTCGGAGAGCTTATCCACGGTGCCGGAGAGCTTATCCACGTTCTCGGACAGACGCCCCACGGTGGCCGTTAGTTGCGCCTGCTGTTCGAGGATGAACTGCATGGCGCGCTCCATCTCTTCGCTGGTCATGGCTGGTTCATCCTTTCTGCTGCGCCAGTTCGCCGTTGAGCTTCAAGACTTCGAGCGTCATCTCGGCAGAGGCGTACATGTCCTTCACGTCGAGCCATTCTTTGACAGTGTGGATGGCGCGCATGCCCGTGCCGAAGTTGGCGCATTCGATGCCGCGCTTGTTGAAGATGTTGGCGTCGCAGCCGCCGCCCGACGCGAGCGTTTCGACCTTCTGGCCGAGCCGCGCGGCGGCCTTGTAGACGAGTTGGACGACGCGCGAACTGTCGGGCACGTCCATCGCAGAGTATTCACGCGTGACGTGCGCCTCTACGCGCGCTTTGGTCGTCACGCCCTCGACCGTGACTTCATACTTCGCCGCCGCGTCTTCAAAACACTTGTTCATGTGCGCCGTCTGCGCTTCCAACTTCTTGTCGTCGAGCGAACGCGCCTCGCCGCGCAGCGTAACGAGATTAGTGACGATGTTCGTGGCCTTGCCGCCTTCGATGACGCCGATGTTGGCGGTCGTCTCGTGGTCTATGCGACCGAGTTTCATCCCCGCGATGGCTTCGGCGGCGATGAGTATGGCGGAGATGCCCTGTTCGGGCGCGACGCCCGCGTGCGATTCCAGCCCGTAGATTTTCCACTCCATGTGATCGGCCGAAGGGCCTTTGGTGAAAAGGAAGCCGGGGTCGTCCGAGTCGAAGACGAGTCCGTACTTCGAGTTCAGCTTCGACGTGTCGACGTGCTTCGCGCCGAGCAATCCGACCTCTTCGCAGATCGAGAAGACGGCTTCGATGGGCGCGTGCGGGATGTTCTGTTCTTGCAGGCAACGAATCGTCTCGATGATGACGGCGCAGCCGCTCTTGTCGTCGCCGCCGAGAACGGTCGTGCCGTCGGAGCGTATGATGTCGCCCTCGACGATGGGCTTGACGCCCTCGCCCGGAACGACCGTGTCCATGTGCGCCGACATCATGATCCATTCCGCGCCGGGGATCGTGCCGGGGAAGCGCGCGATGACGTTGCCGGAGTTGCCGCCGACCTTACTTCCGGCGTCGTCAATCTCGACGGTCGCGCCCATCTCCTCGCAATACTTTTTGATGCGCTCGGCCACGTCGCGTTCCTTGCGCGAGACTGAGTCAATTTGGACGAGTTCAAGTAGAAGATTTTTTATGCGCTCTTGATTGATCATGTAGCCTCCGAAGGATGAGCAAAAATTTGTTAGAACTAGATATGAGTTTCGGCTAACACGGCTGCTTCTACGTCGCGCGTGACGGGGACGAGAATGAAACGGCTGGCGGGAAAGAGATAGTCCTCGCCCGTCTCGTCAATCACGCGCACGTAGTTACTCTGTGCGGCAGCGGCGTCGGGCAACACCGGATAAACTTTGCGCCGTTCGAGCGACATTTCGTAGTCGGTGTTGTCTATGCAGATGGCGATCAGAGAGCCCGCTTCTTCGTGTTTCATAGCCTTTAATCGAGATAATGTTTGATCTTCATCTGGCGTTTGCCGATGCCGTGTGCTTCATACCAGTGTACCTCTGCTAAACGCATCCTACCATCTCCGAGCAGCACTGTGGCAACACCTTTTAGCTTGCGCCAGCGACCGTAGCCGTAAGTTTTTGCAGAAAACTGAGGACGCGAATCGAATGGTGCGTTGCGATAGTTTCGATATCGTTGATCTTGCCGACGATTTGAAAATTATCCGTTGGCATCAGGCATATTAACGAGCGCGTGTTGCTGGCTAAGAACTTTTCTCGTTCAATGCGTCGAGCGCGCGTTGGAGTTCGTCGCGCTTGGCTTCGAGGGCGGGTTCGTCGGCGTCTGCGGGGACATAGATCGGGGGGGCAATAAGGACGCGCGCGCGTGTGAATGGATAGGGAACTTGGAAGGCGTCCCAACTCGGCGCGGAGTAGTAGCGATCAGAATTGATCGAGAAGGGGAGGATGGGCTTGCCGGTTTTTTTGGCTAAGAGCACCGCGCCCATCTTGGCGACGTAGCGTGGGCCGCGCGGCCCGTCAATGGTGAACGCGGTCGGGCGACCCTGACGCATGAGTTTGACCATCTCGACGAGCGCGCCGACCGCGCCGCGCGAACTTGAGCCGCGCGACGCGCCGTAGCCGAAGCGTTGAATGAAGCGCGCGATGTATTCGCCGTCGAAACTCTGCGAGGTCATCACGACGATGCCGCGTCGTCGCCAGAAGTATGTGGCGAGGAAGACGCGGTTGTGCCAGAAGGTGTAGATCGGTTGCCCGCCGTCGCGCGTCGCGGCCTCCCAATGCTCCCAACCTTCGACGCGGAAGCGCGTGGTGCGCCCAATGAGGTTGATGAGCACATAGAAAGCCAGGTCTGCGGCGCGTATGATGAGGCGTTGCTTGAAGGTGTAAGCGGAGAGGTCTGCGAAGCGGTCTGCGCGCGCGGGTGTTTTCTCGTCGCCGAGCAAAGGAGTTTTCTCGTCGGCGCGCTGGACGTGCGCGCGGCGCGCGGGCGCGGCGTCGCCTTCTGTTTGTTCTCGCTTGTCGAATGAAACTTGCATCGCGTTTGAACCGCGCGCGAGTCTAGCAGAAACGCGCCTTGTTTTCGATTAGCCGCGTCTTGATGCTTTTGGCGTTGCCGAAGGCGTCGGCGCATGTGCTATATTCACGAAACCTCGTACCGAGCTATGGCGTACAACGTAGCGGTCAAGCGTGTCTCCCTCGGGCGCGCTTTTTCAGTGCTCCTCTCCCCGCTTTGAAGGGTCTTAAACGGAAGCGTTGATTGATGGATAAACGTCGAATCCTGATCGTGGATGCCAATAAGGAACTGCGCACGCTCCTTTCGCAGGTGCTCGGCGAGTTCGGCCACGAAGTAGTCGCCACGGGCAACCGCGATGAGGCGCTCGCACGCGAAGACCTCGAAGACTTCGACCTCATCATCAGCGATTTGACGGAAGACGCAGAAGGCAACGTGCAAGTCTTGAGCGAGATCAAGCGACGCCGCCTCGTCGTGCCCGTCGTCGTTTCGTCCGAAGACGCGCAGCATCCGGGCATCGTCAAAGCCTTCAAGATGGGCGCGGCTAACTACCTGCGCCGTCCCTACGACAAACAAGAGTTGCAAGCCATCGTCGAAAAAACGCTCGGCTACAAACTGCGCTTCGTCGAAGACATGAAGGTCATGCCGTTCGTGCGCGAGCGGATCGAGTTCGAGTTGCCGAGCGATCTCTCGCTGATGAACGGCGTGCTGCATTACCTGCACGAGCGCGCGTCGAAACTCGGCCTCATCAATCCCGAACGCTCGAATCTCTTCATCGCGCTCGACGAGGCTTTCGTCAACGCCGTCAAGCATGGCAACAAGTACGACCAGCAGAAACTCGTACGCATCACCGCAGACCTCTCGCCCAAAGAGGCGCGCTTCACAATCGAAGACGAGGGCGAGGGCTTCAACATCAATCAGATTCCAGACCCGCGCGACCCTGCGAACTTGTTCAAGACTTCGGGGCGCGGCGTCCTGTTGATTTACAACATTATGGACGAGGTCGCGTACAATGAGCGCGGCAATCGCCTGACGATGGTTAAACGTCCCGAAGAATCGTTCGACAATAAACTGATTGACTCGCTCACTCCCGAAGACCAAGACCGCCGCCGCCGCACGCGCCGCCGCTCCAATAGCGTCTGACGCCGCTGCTGCTGCTGTCACGACTACCGTTCACTCCGACGCTCAGACACACAACGACGACGCACACACGCCGCTCCGGCAAGCATGGCGCTGGTGGCTTCCGCCCGCAGCCGTCGCGCTCCTCTTCACGCTTCTTTTCCTAGACCCGTTCGCAGGCGACTGGGATGCGCTCGACTACACCGTCAGCGCCGTGCGCGGCGAGCCGTCTTCGATGCTCTTCGGGCGGATGCTGTTCATCTTCATGAACCATGCGGCCTATCGCGTGGCTCACGCGCTCTTCGGCTTGCAGAGCAACGAGGCATACTTGCTCTTCAAGTACATGGTCGTCTGCCAGACGCCCTTCGCAGTCGTCGCCTGCTGGACGCTCGCGCGCGAACTGACCGCGTCGCACGCAGCGGCGACGGTCGCCGCATTCATGCTCGCGCTCTCGCCCTTCTTCATCGTCTACAGCGGGCAGGCCATGACGGAGACGCCTTCGATCCTGTTGCTCTCGGTCGCGCTCGTCATACACCTGCGCGGCATGCGAGGGCGCAAGGGTTGGCAAGTCTTGTTGGGCGCGGCGCTGCTCGGTTTGTGCGTGAACATACGCGAGCCGGTCGGCTTCTTCGGCGTGTGGCTCGTCCTCGCGCCCACTTGCTACGGGTGGACATGGAAAAGGCACGAACTATTTTTGACCGCAGCGGCGTGCGCGCTCTTTTTAACTTGCGCGCTCGCGCCCTTCGCACTGTGGTGGCTGGCGGACGTTAACAACTACCGGCAGCACTGGTACGGTTGGGTCGCCTCGATGCGCGCGGAATCGGCTGTGCATCCGGTCAGCCTACGCAACCTCGTGCCGTTCTTCCAACTCTTCTTCGTCGCCGCGCCCGTCACAGTCGCCTTGCTTCCCTTCGCGCTGCGACGCGAGTGGCGCGAGCGCGGTTGGACGCCGCTCCTCGTGCTCGCGCTCGTCGGCCTCTTCGTCAACCTGATGCTTCTGGCGAACTACAGCGTCGTCATCAACGGGCGCTATCAACTGTCGGGGCTGCCCGCGCTCGTCCCCGTCACCGCCGCCTACCTGCTGCGACGCACGACGACGCGCACGCGGAACATGCGGCGCGGGTTGGCTTACGCTTGCGCGCTCGTCGCAACGGTCGCGCTCCTGACCGGATCAATCGTCTACGTCTTCGCGGCGCGGACGCTCGCCAACCATGCGTTGACGAAAGAGTATCGCGCGCGTCTCGCTTCGCTTCCGCCCGACGCGGTCGTGATGGCGGGCGGGCAGACTGTTTCGGTCAACTATTATCGCGGACTCGGCTTAGGCCGTTGGGATACCATCGGCACGGGCGGCGGCTGGCCCGGCGAGCGGCTCACGTACCAGATCGAATGGCACTTGCAGCAAGGCCATCGCATCTTCGTTGACATTGATCCGCGCCTCTGGTCAATGGACAGTTGGCACGAGCAGGAGACGCGCGCCCTCGTACGCTTGCCCGAACGCTTCCGTTTCCGACACCATGCGGGCACGTTCTACGAACTGCGCCCGCCCGACGACCAGACGGCGCACGACGACCCGAATCTGCGGATTCTGCTCAACAAGCCCAAGTCGAGATTTAGATAAACGAAAAGCTGTCCGTTGTCTGTTGTCCGTTGCATGTGACTGATAAGCGAGTTGCTGATGACGGAGTTGATCAACTGGCAATAGACAAAAAACAACGGACAACTGACCACTGACCACGGACAGCTTTTAATCTTATGCCTTACGAACTCTTTCTCGCCCTGCGTTATCTACAGCGCACGAAGCGGCGCGTGCGTGGTCGCCGTCGTGCGGGCGCGCGTGTGACGGCGCTGGCGGGCGTGGCCGGAATCAGTTGCGGCGTCGGCGCGCTCATCTTCGCGTTGGCGCTCTCGAACGGTTTTCAGGATGAGATGCGCGACAAAATTCTCGGCGGCACGGCGCACATCACGCTCATGCCCGCCGACGGCAAGTTTATAGAAGACGCACGCGCGGTAACGGCACGGCTGCGAGGAATCGCCGGAATTGTTGACGCCGCGCCGACGACTTACACGGGCGCGCTCCTCAGCGGACAAGAAGGCGCGGCCTACACCATCGTGCGCGGCGTCGAGCCGTCGTCCGCACAGAGCATCTCTGAAATTCGCCGCACGCTCGTCGCAGGCGCGCTCGAACCTCTGTTCGCGGAAGTGAAAGATGATGTCGAAGACAAACGCGCCCGCGCGTTTGAACGGCGCGAGGCGTCGGGCGCAACGAAGTCGGAAGGCGCGACGAAATCGGAAGAGGACGGCGGTTCATTCTTTGGCGTGCCCGCCGAAATGGAAGACGCGCCGCCTGCGGAGATCGTCGTCGGCGCAGAACTGGCCGCGCGAACGGGACTCAGGCGCGTGGGCGATGAGGGCTGGATCGTGACGGGCGAACGGACGGCCGAACCGCCCGGTCTTCAGCCGCGTTCGCGCCGCGTGCGCGTCGCGGGTGTGTTTCATTCCGGCCTTTACGAATATGATTCCTCCTGGGTCTACGTCTCGCTCACAAACGCTCTGGAACTCGAAGGCGCGGCGCGCACATCCGGCAGCGCGACGCTCATCAGCATACAGACGGCGGACATCTATCGCACGGCGGAGACTTCTACGAACATACGCCGCACGCTCGGCGCGAACTTCAAGACCGTTGACTGGCAGGAAGCGAACGCGCCGCTCTTCGCCGCGCTCCAACTCGAACGCCGCACCGTCGCGCTCATCATCGCGCTCATCATGCTCGTCGCCGCGCTCAACATCACGACGACGCTCGCGCTCGTCGTCGTCGAACGTCGCTCCGACATCGCCATCCTCGGCGCGATGGGCGCGCGTCCACAGAGCATCATGCTCGTCTTCATCTGCGAGGGCGCGATCATCGGCGCGACGGGCGCGATGCTCGGCGTCGCGCTCGGCCTCGCCGCCTGTTATTTAGGCGAACGCTTCAAACTCGTTAGCTTGCCCGCAGACGTTTACTCGCTCAGTTCGATCCCGTTTCACCCGCACGCGAGCGACGTACTGATGGCCGCGCTCCTCGCCTTCGTCGTCAGCCTTCTGGCAACCATTTATCCGGCGCGCACGGCGGCGCGGCTCAGACCGGCGGAGGCTCTGCGGTACGAATAAGTCTCAAGTCCCAAGTCTCAAGTCAAACGCGGCTTCGGGATTCGGGACTTGAGACTTGAGACTTGGGACTTGAGACTTGAGACTTGAGACTCTTTTAGAAGTGCGCGAACTGCGCAAGGCTTACGCGTCGCCTGCGGGCGCGGCGTTGGAAGTGTTGCGGGGCGTGTCGTTCAGTTTGGCGTCGGGTGAGATGTTGGCAATTGTGGGCGCGTCGGGCGCGGGCAAGTCAACGCTGCTGCACCTGCTCGGCGGGTTGGACACGGCGGACGGCGGGAGCGCGCGGCTCGGCGAGACGGAGTTGACGCGCGCGTCCGATGCGGAACTGACGCGCGTGCGGGGCAAACAGGTCGGCTTCGTCTTTCAATTTCATCACCTGTTGGCGGACTTGAGCGCGCTTGAAAACGTCGCGTTGCCGCTGCTCGTCGCTCGGCGCTCGCCGCGTGAGGCGCGCCGTGCGGCGAGTGAGATGCTTGCGGCGGTCGGTCTCGATGAGCGCGCCTCGCACCGTCCCGGCGAACTTTCGGGCGGCGAGCAGCAACGCGCAGCAATCGCACGCGCTCTCGTACACGCGCCGCGACTCGTACTCTGCGATGAGCCTACCGGCAACCTCGACGCGCACACAGGCGCAAGCGTCGCCGCACTTCTCAGCACGCTTGCGCGCACGCGCGGCGTCGGCGTCATCGTCGCCACGCACAACGAACAACTCGCACGCGCCTGCGACCGCACGATGTTGCTAAAAGACGGGCGGCTCGAAGAACAACCGTTAGAGAAGAACAATCTTTAAGGAGCAGTGTCCCGGTTTCAGCTTTCCTCTGAGGACACCACGCTGCGAATACGCGCAGAAAAACTTTCGTCTATCTTTTTCTCCGCCGCGCGTGCTATAAAAATTGGAGTGCGGTTTTGAGAAGCCGCACTTGCCCGCCCCGTTCTCACCTCATAGATTTTTCCAAACGTAAATTTCAGGAGTTAGAAGTCGTGAATCATAAAATATTTCGCGCTGCGGCGCTTTTGGTGTCTGTGTGTGCGCTGTCGTTTGCGGCGGCGGGGCAGCAACCTGCGGCGCGTTCGCGGCGCGGCGGTCTCGATAATTTGTCTCTGCCGTCAACGACGGCGCGCGTGGCGGCGGCCTCGACGGGCACTGGCGCGGCGACGTGGTTGACGTTTGCGCCGGAGGGTGCGGGCTTCTCCGTCTCGCTGCCGGGCATGCCGGAAGAGGCGACGCAAACGGGGCGCGAGCGCGGGCAATTGGCCGCTCAGTTTCGCAGCTACCGTCTCGCCGCCGGAGGCTTGAAGTACGAGATCGGGCGCACGGGGCAGATGCCGCAGCAGTTCGTGTCGCAGCCCGAATACGTGGAGAAATTTTTCGCGGGCGCGCGGCAAGGCATCAACGCCGCGCTACAACATGAGAACCAGCAGATAAAATTTCGTCTCGTCTCGGAGCAGACCATCTCGCTCGACGGCTACGAAGGGCGCGAGTACGAGTTCGACGCCGAAGGCCATCGCGCCGTCGCGCGTCTCTTCATCATCGAACGCTCGCTGTTTGCCTTGAGCGTACTCGGCCCGAAAAGCGAGATGACGCCCGACCGCGTCAACAAGTTTCTAGACTCGTTTGCGCTGGCGCAGTAGTGAGTGTTGAGGGCAAGGCGCTACGGAGTTTCTTTGACGACGATCATGCCTCCCCAACCTCCGGGGTCAGCCAAAACCGACGTGGCGGAGCCTGAGGGCGCTTGCGCCCAGATGCTGACGGTGTGGTTGCCTGCGGAAATGGTTGAGAAAACCGTGAAGATGGAAAGAAACTCCGAGGTGTTGCTCGTCAGGATCGAGCCTTGATTGCCGAAGGTAGGCATGACGGTATTGTCAATTCTCACCTGAAACTTGACGCCGTTGGCTGCGGAAATCGTGCCGACCCTAAAGCGGGAGTTGACGATCACTTCGATTTTCGTGCTGCTGCTGACCTTGTTGAACGTATGCGTTGTCGAAGTGGTGTTGAGTTTTGTCCACGCCGAGCCGACGTTGACGGAACCGTTATTGATGTTCCCGAACTGAGTGTATCTGGATTGAGCGAAAGCCAGGCCACTCAAGAACAGCATCATTGTCATGGCCGCGAAAAGCCGTGTGAGATGTTTCATTTTTGACCTCCTGAGGTAGTGTGTGAGGCTAATAAAGGAGGGTTTTATTAGCAGGGAGCGAGGAATCTTGCCCGTAACGCAGGGCAATACTCATGCCAGCCACGATGGCGATCTCGTCGAGTCTCTTTTTCGCCTGAAGGAGATGTTAGTTGCAGGTAAACTTAAAGAAGTGTCTCTTGGAGAGGTCAGATCAAACAGCAGGTGAGAACTTTTGTTGACTCTTACTTTTCGTCGCGCGTTGAAAATGAGACGCCCCTGATTTTCCTTTCTCTTCTGCCTTTCGCCGCATTAGGTTATAATGCGCGCGGGCGTGCGTGAGGAGTTTTTAATCTTCGCGACCCGACGCGCCACACCAAAAAGTTTTCATACGCGACTTCAGCCAACCGTTTTTATGTTTGAACGCTACACGGAGAAAGCGCGGCGCGTGATCTTCTTCGCCCGCTACGAAGCCTCGCAATTCGGCGCGCCCGCCATCGAGCCGGAACACCTCCTGCTCGGTCTGATGCGCGAAGACAAGACGCTCACGGCGCGTTTCCTCGCGCGTGCGCAAGCCTCGCTCGAAGCGATCCGCAAAGAGATCGAAGGACGCGCCCCTCTGCGCGAAAAGATTTCCACCAGCGTCGAACTCCCGCTCGCGCCCGAAACCAAACGCGTGCTGGCTTACGCACACGAAGAATCAGATCGCCTCCAACATCGCCACATCGGGACGGAACACCTGTTGCTCGGCCTCCTACGCGAAGAGCGTTCGATGGCCGCAGAGATTCTCTACGAGCGGGGCTTGAGGCTCGCCGCAGTGCGCGAAGAAGTGGCGCGTGCCACGGGCGCAGACCCGCGCGCCTCGCAGAAGAAGGACACGCCGCACCTCGCGGAGTTTTCGCGCGACCTGACCGAAGATGCCGCGAACGACAAACTCGACCCGCTCGTCGGGCGCGACAACGAAATTGACCGCGTTATACAGATTCTCTGCCGCCGCACGAAAAATAATCCCGTGCTCATAGGCGAACCGGGCGTCGGCAAGACCGCCATCGTAGAAGGCTTGGCGCAAAGGATCATGCGCGGCGATGTGCCTTCGTTTCTGGAAAACAAACGGATACTTTCGCTCGACCTCTCGCTTATCGTCGCGGGCACGAAGTATCGCGGTCAGTTTGAGGAACGCCTCAAACAGATCATGCGCGAACTCGTAGAGAACCCGCAGTACATCGTCTTCATAGACGAGTTGCACACGCTCGTCGGCGCAGGCAGCGCGGAAGGCTCGCTCGACGCGGCGAACATTTTGAAGCCTGCGCTTTCGCGCGGCGAGATTCAGTGCATCGGCGCGACGACGCCCGCAGAGTTTCGCAAGTCCATCGAAAAAGATCGTTCGCTCGAACGTCGCTTTCAGGCCGTCAAAGTTCCGCCGCCTTCCGAAGAGGAAGCCGTGCGCATACTCGACGGCGTGCGCGAACGCTACGAGGCTTTCCATCAGGTGCGCTACACGGAAGAGGCCATCGAGGCCGCCGTCTATCAATCGAACCGCTACATCCCCGACCGCTTTTTGCCCGACAAAGCGATTGACGTAATTGACGAAGCGGGCGCACGCGTTAAATTGCGCGTGCGGCGCGAGCCTCTGCCGGGCGAAAACACGCGCGGCCCTCTGACGCCGTTGACGGAGGAGCGTCTGCGTTCGTCCTACATCGTTGACAATCTGACGGGCGCACGCATACACGAAGAGGACGACATGCTCGTCTCCGTCGCCGTCACGAAAGACGACGTTGAAGATGTCATCGCGCGTTGGACGGGCATCCCCGTCAACTCTCTGAAAGAAGCGGAGACGCAGAAACTTTTACGCACGGAAGCGGAGTTGCACTTGAGAGTCGTCGGGCAGCGTCCGGCCATCTCCGCGCTCGCGCGTTCCATACGTCGTTCGCGCGCGGGGTTGAAGAACCCGCAGCGTCCCGTCGGCTCGTTCCTGTTTCTAGGCCCGACGGGCGTGGGCAAAACGGAAGTGGCGCGTTCGCTCGCGGAGTTTTTGTTCGGCTCGGAGCGTTCGATGATTCGTTTCGACATGTCGGAGTTCATGGAGAAGCATTCGGTGTCGAAGTTGATCGGCTCGCCTCCCGGTTACGTCGGCCACGAAGAAGGCGGGCAGTTGACCGAGCGCATACGCCGTTCGCCCTACAGCGTTCTTCTCTTTGACGAAATCGAGAAAGCGCACCCGGACATCTTCAACGTGCTGCTGCAAGTTTTCGAGGACGGCATCCTGACCGACGCGCTCGGCAACACCGTCGACTTCAAAAACGCGATCATCATCATGACCTCGAACATCGGCGCGCGCTTCATACAAAAACGCGGCGCGCTCGGTTTTCAGGCCAACGCCATTGACTCGCGCGAGAAACTCGAAGACATGGTGATGTCCGCCGTCAAGCAGACGTTCAATCCTGAATTTATCAATCGCCTCGACGAGATCATCATCTTCGACGAGTTGCAGGACGACGAGTTGTTGGAGATCGTCACGCTGCAAGTCGAGTTGATGAACCGTATGCTCCGCCGACGCGGCCTCGAAGTGCGTCTGACGGAAGAAGCGAAAAGTTGGATCGTCAAGAAAACTTGCGCCGACCGCACCTACGGCGCGCGCCCCCTGCGCCGCGCGCTCCAAAAATACGTGGAAGACCCGCTCTCCGAGGCGCTCATACAGGGCGAACTCGGCGGCCAGACGCTCATCGAAGTTTACGAAGACGGCGGTGTCTTAGGCCATCGTCCGGCGGGCGTCGAGGAAGTCGGCGACGAACTTTTAATTCACTGAAGTAAGGGGAAAAGGGGAAAGGGGAAAGGTTAAAGGGAAAAGTAAGTTCCCTGTTTAGGGGACTTCGTGCCCTTTGCCCTTTGCCCTTTCCCCTTTTCCCCCTGTATAATGCGCGCCTTTGCATGACCCGACGGCTGGCAACTGGGGGCGGCGGACTGGAATCCAAGCCTCCGAAATATTCTTAATCGTACCCCGTTTCGTGTCTTGATACATGCCGCCGCCGGGGACGCGAAAAAGGACTCGTTTTCCTACTTCCCAAAGTATTTTTCTGCTTTGAGGCAAAAAGCAATTATGCGAATTAACGCGCCCCTGCGGCGCTTTCTTCTGGCCGCTCTGATTACCGGCCAAACGGCGCTGCTCGTCGCCGCGCTTCCGACAGGCGCGCGCGCGCAGGAACCGACCGCGCCCTCGACAGCCGCGCAAACGCAAAAACTCGTCGAAAGCGTGGACATACAGGGCAATCGCCGCAACCGCGACGAAGACTTGCTCTACTACGTTTCGACCCGACCCGGCGACCCATTCAGCGAGGCACAGGTAGCGCGCGACCTCAAAGCCTTAAACGATCTCAACTTCTTCAACAAAACCAAATCGCGCGTCTTGACGCTCGAAGGGCCGCGCGGCGGCGTCGAAGTGATTTTTGAAGTCGAAGAGTTGCCGGTCATACGCGACTTGCAGTTTGAGGGCTTGTCGAGCCTCAGCGAGTCGGAAGTGCTCAAGGCGTTTCGCGAAAAGCGCGTCGGCATCCAGAAAGAGAATCTGCTCGATCCCGTCAAACTCAACACTGCCACGCGCGTCATCAAGGAACTGCTCGCCGCCAAAGGCCACCCGAACGCTGTCGTCGAAGTTGAGCAGGAAGTGGTTTCCGCCACGTCGTCCGCCGTCACTTTCAAGGTCAAAGAAGGCGACCGCGTCCGCGTCGTAGAGATCGAGTTTGAGGGCAACAAGAACTTCAAGGACGGCGAACTGCGCGGCGCGATGAAACTCGTCAAAGAGGCTGGTCTCGTCTCGCGCTTCAAAGGCTCGGACATACTCGACCGCGAAAAACTCGACGTTGACCTTCGCCTCATACGCAACTACATGGCGGGCAAAGGCTACTTGCAGGCGCGACCCGGCGAGCCGCGCGTCGAAGGCTTGGGACGTAGGCGCACGGGTTTTCCCATTTTGCCGCTGCCGCTCCTATCCTCGACCGACGAAGCGCTGCGCATCACGATCCCGATCATCGAAGGCAAAATCTACCGTCTCGGCGAACTCAAGATCGAAGGCAACTCCATTTTCGACGAGAAGGTTATTCGCGCCGTCATCGGCCTCAAGCAAGGCGACGTGGCGAGCGGCGAGCGCATCTACAAAGGTCTCATCGAAGACCTGAAAAAACTCTACGGCAACAACGGCTTCATACAGTACACGGCAGAGCCTGAGCCGACCTACAAGGACAACCCCGCCAACCCGAACGAAGGCATCGCCGACTACACGATCACGATTGACGAAGGCAAGCAGTTCACCTTGCGTCGCCTTGAGTTCACGGGCAACACGTTTACGCGCGACAACGTTTTGCGCCGCGAGTTCGTCCTGAACGAGGGCGACATCTACAACCAATCTTACGTTGAATATTCTGTCCTGCGCCTGAACCAACTCGGCTTCTTCGACCCGATTGAAAAGGACAGGGACGTGGACTTCCGCCAGAACGAGGAAGAGGGTCTGGTTGACGTGAGCGTCAAAGTGCAGGAGCGCGGGCGTCAGCAAATCTCTTTCAACGGCGGACTCTCCGGCATCGGCGGCTCGTTCTTTGGGTTGGATTATTCGACCAACAATCTCTTGGGTCGCGGCGAGAGTTTGTCGCTCAACTTCGCTGCGGGCAATCGCCAGCAGTCGTTCGTCTTTTCGTTTACAGAGCCGCAGATTCGCAATCGCCCGATCTCGGCGGGCTTCTCGCTCTTCGTACAGTCTTTGAAGTTCTTCGGCGAGGGCACGTTCCTGTCGCAGAACTTGGACGCGATACAAGGACTCTCCGGCTCGCAGTTGGACTTCCTCAACACGGGCGACGAAAACTTGTTCACGCAGCGCACAGTGGGCGCGAGTTTCTTCGCCACCGCGCCGCTCTCCGAGTTCTACAAGAAACGCCCCTTCACGCTCTCGACGCGCATCGGGCTGTCCTATTCAATCTCGCAGACGAGCGTGCGCGATCCGGAAGTCAACGCCGATCCGGCCAACCCGCAAAACGTCATTCCGGTCATCTACCGCCAGCCGAACATCCTGACGAGCCGTATCACGCCTTCCGTCGTTTACGACTCGCGCGACGTGCGCGGCGTGGACGCGATCAACGGCAAACAGATCGCGCTCCAACTCGCCTTCGCAGGTCTCGGCGGCGACGTTCGCACTTACCAGCCGACGCTGACGTACCAGCAGTTCATCCCCTTGCGGAACAAGCGTTCAAATAACCCGCACGTCTTCGGCTTCCGCCTGCTCGTCGGCCACGTCGCATCGTTCGCCACGAGCGCCAAGATCAGGGAGGCGCAGACGACTTCGCTTTCGTTCATACAGGGCGTCCCAGTCTACGAGCGTTTCTTCCTCGGCGACGAGTTCACGATTCGCGGCTACAACGTGCGCTCGATCAGCCCGATTGTTCCGATTGACCAGTACGTCACTTCGCAAAACGTCGTGCTGGCGACGAACCCGTTCAACACTCCGCAAGTTATTCCGAGCGAGAATTTGCAGGCGCTCGCGCAGCAACTCGGCACGTTCACAGGCCCCGAAGGCGCGAACGTCATCGCCAACCCGACGCGCGGCTTCCAGCCCATCGGCGCGGACACGCAACTGCTCGGCAACTTCGAGTATCGCATTCCGCTCTTCGGCCCCGTCAGCATGGCCGGTTTCGCAGACATCGGCTCGGCCTTCAACTTGCGCAAGGGCGCAGACCAGATTTTCTCCACCAGTTTCCAGCCCGACAGTCCGTTCCTCGCCACGCAGCTCGGCCTGCGCGGGAGCCTGAGCGTGCTGACGCTGGAGAAAAATCCGTTGCTCGCCTTCAGCGTTGATCCCAACACCTTCGACATCGGCCTCGTCGCACGCGACAACCGTTTGGCGACGCGCGAAGAGTTGGAGAACGCGCAACGCTTCGGCCCCACCGATCCGCTCACGGGGTTGCCCTTCGGCTTCCAGCGCGTCTTCGTGCGCGGCGACGCGCAGACCAACACGGCTGTGCGTCTGTCGCAGTCGGTCTTCGACAAGATCGGCGATTTCCGTTCGAGCGTCGGCGTCGAATTTCGCGTGCAGTTGCCGGTCGTCAACGTGCCGCTCAGATTGATCGGCTTCTATAATCCGAACGCGCGGCGCGGTCTGAGCGACCGCGTCCCGCTCATTTTCCGCGAGGATAAAATCGGCTATCGTTTCAGCATCGGGCGGACTTTTTAACCGTCTCTTGATAAACTACGGGTAAGGCGCAACCTATGTGGGGCGAACAGCACCTAAACAAACGCCGCCCATTTCAAACTGTAAGGAGCAGTACAAGAAAGACAATGAAACTATTTCGCTCTATCGCCGCCGCCCTATTCGTCGCGGCCTCTCTCTCTGTTGCGGTCAACGCGCAGACGCCTGCCCGCCCGCAACCCGCAGCGCCCGCTGCCGGAACGAGCGCCACCGCCGGTCGTATCGCCGTCATTGATTCCAGCGCGTTCAGCGACGAGAAGCAGGGCATCGCGCGCGTCGTCAACGCGATGAAAGCTGTTGACGCGCAGTTCCAGCCGGTGCGCACCGAAGTGCAGGGCATGCAGACGCGCTACGACGCTTTGGTCGCAGACATCCAGAAGACCAAGGACGTGGCCGACCCGAAGACCATCAACACCAAAGTTGAACAGGCGGACTCGCTGAAACGCGACATCACGCGCAAGACCGAAGACGCGCAGAATGCGATCCAGAAACGCATGCAGGACGCGCTCGGGCCGTTGCAGGAAGATGTCTACAATTCGCTGCAAGCCTTCGCGCAGCAGCGCGGCATCTCGATCATCATCGATGCCAGCCGCGTGCCGCTCATCTACGCCGCCGACAGCATCGACATCACCAAAGAGTTCATCACCGAGTACAACCGCGCGAAGCCCGCAACCGCTTCAGCCGCTCCGGCGGGCGGTGCGGCTCGTCCGTAACTCTCAGAAGTAAGCAGTAAGCCGTAAGCCGTAAGCAGTTATTACTGGCTTACGGCTTACTGCTTACTGTTGACTGCTTACTCTCATGGAAACTCTTCTCGACACGCGCGCCATACAGGAACTCCTGCCGCACCGTTATCCCTTCCTGCTCGTTGACCGCATCATCGAACTCGTCCCGAAAGAGCGCATCGTCGGCATCAAGCAAGTGACCATCGGCGAGCAGTTCTTTCAAGGCCATTTTCCGGGTGCGCCCGTCATGCCGGGCGTGCTCATCGTCGAGGCGCTGGCGCAGGTCGGCGCGATCCTGGCCTTGCGCGAGATAGAGAACCGCGAACAAAAACTCGTGCTCTTCTCCGGCATCGAGAACGCGCGTTTCCGCCAGCCCGTCGTGCCCGGCGACACGCTCATGCTCGAAGTCGTGGCCTTACGCATCGGTTCGCGCGTCCAACGCATGCGCGGCGAGGCGAAGGTCGAGGGCAAGGTTGTGGCCGAGGCGGAGATCATGAGCGTCGTCGCCGAACGCAGCGGCGTACAATAAATTCAGAGGGGAAGGGGTAAAGGTTAAAGGGAAAGGGCAACGAGGTTTGTTCCTTTCCCCCTTACCCTTTCCCCTTTTCCCTTGCTTTCGTTTTTATGATTCATCCGACGGCCATCGTCAGCGACAGAGCGCAGGTTGGCGCGGGCACATTCATCGGGCCGTATTCTACAATCGGCGATGAGGTGGTCTTAGGCGCGGGCGTGCGCGTCGAGTCGCATTGCGTGATTGACGGGCGCACGCGCGTTGGCGACGAGACGCACATCTACCCGTTCGTCTCCATCGGCCTCGCGCCGCAGGATTTGAAGTACAAGGGCGAGCCAGCCGAGACGCGCATCGGCGCGCGCAACCAGATACGCGAGTTCGTCACCATCCATCGCGGCACGGAAGGCGGCGGGATGCTCACCTCGATCGGCGACGACTGCCTCATCATGGCGCAGGCGCACGTCGCGCACGACTGTCTCATAGGCAACCGCGTCATCATGGCGAACGCTGCGACGCTCGCCGGTCACGTCTCGGTTGCGGACGGCGCGAACATCGGCGCGTATTCGGGCGTGCATCAATTCTGCCGCATCGGGCGCGAGGCATATGTCGGTGGCTACTCGGTCGTCGTCAAAGACGCGCTTCCTTTTGCCTTGACGGTCGGCAACCACGCGAAATGCTACGGCCTGAACAAAGAAGGCATGCGGCGACGCAACTACACGCGCGCTGCAATAGACGCGCTTCACCACGCCTTTCATCTACTGCTCGCCTCCAAGCTCAACACCACGCAGGCGGTCGAAGCGATCCGCGCCGAACTCAAAGATTCCGCAGAGACGGAAGAACTCGTGCGCTTCATCGAAACCTCGAAACGCGGAATAGTCAAATAAACAGTGACAAGTGACGAGTGACAAGTGACAAGTTAAAACCAAGAACTTATCTTAAACTTGTCTTTTATCTCGTCACTTGTCACTTGTCACTCGTCACTGTTCTCTTATGCGTTACGGACTGATCGCAGGCAACGGTAAGTTTCCCTTCCTCGTCATCGAGGGCGCGCGGCGCGCGGGGGTGGAGTTGTCTGTGGCGGCGATACGCGAGGAGACAGACCCTTCGATTGAGCGCGTGGCGGCACGCGTCGAGTGGATCGGCATCGGGCAACTGGGGCGTATGATTCGCTTCTTCAAGCGCGAAGGCGTGGAGCGCGCGATCATGGCCGGTCAGGTCAAGCACGTGCAGATTTTCAGCGGCGCGTTGCCGGACGTGCGTATGCTCAAGATGCTCGTCTCGCTCCCGCGCCGCAACACCGACGCGCTCATCGGCGGCATCGCCTCCGAACTCGCCAGCGAAGGCATCGAACTCATAGACTCGACCTACTTTCTCCAAGACCATCTTCCCGCCGAAGGAAAACTGACGCGCCGCGCACCCGACGCACGCGAACGCGGCGACATCGAATACGGCCTCGAAGTCGCACGCGAGATCGCGCGTCTCGACCTCGGCCAAACCATCGTCGTGCGCGCGCGCGCCTGCGTCGCCGTCGAAGCGATGGAGGGCACGGACGCTTGCGTCACACGCGCCGGACAACTCGCGCGCGGTCGGCTCACGGTCGTCAAAGTCGCCAAACCCGATCAGGACATGCGCTTCGACGTGCCGGTCGTAGGCGTCCCAACCATCGAGACGATGACGCAAGCGGGCGCAACGTGCCTCTGCATCACGGCTGGCAAGACGCTCATGTTCGACCGCGCCGAGATGATCCAACTAGCCGACGCACGCCGCATCGCCATCGTCGCCGTCCCACAGGTTTAGCGTTTGCAGGCGGGCGGATTCTTCAATTGCGGATCATAAAGCCGGAGCAACAAGTAGTTAGTCCGCGCGCTACGGCTTTTGCCTGACCTATAACGGAGTTCTGCCGCACCGTCCGGCTTTTCACACGCTATTAACGCAGTTGTGCCGCGCCCTGCGGTAGAATATGTGTTAGGTGTTTTCGCTTGCAGAGGCTACAAATATGAAGCGTGTAGACTTAGAAGTCGCCGCCGCCGCAGGGCTAGCCGTCGTTTTCCCGCTGTATAAGATTCTCAC